>JAJFUF010000017.1 GCA_021372495.1 Lysobacteraceae bacterium | reverse complement strand
TCCACGAAATAGTTGTGGCTGGTCTGCGCGCCGGCGTCTGTTTGCGTGAAGGCGCCGGAGGTGTGGTCGATCGTGCCGTCGCGCCGGCTGAGGATCTCGCCGGCGGCGTCGTTGCCGAAGTAGCGCACGCGGTCGTCGATGGGCGAGCTGTAGGTGGTGTGCTCCGTCACCGACAGCGTGCGGCCGAAGGCGTCGTAGGCGGTGGTGGAGGTGGTCGGCCGGAAGTTGCTGTCGTCCGGGCTCGAGCCGCTCACCGTCTGCGTGAGGTAGCCGTCGCGCTTGAGATAGCCGGTGTGGTACGCCTGCCGCGTGCCCGGGTCGCCATTGGCGATAAGGGGACGGAGGCAATTAAATCCGAGACCCCACGATCGTGTCGATCGATAGTAGCGCGACGCCGACAGAGCCGCGCGCAGCGCGGCGGTGTGGTCTCGCCTCCGGCTGGCGTCCGCGTCGGACTTGATTTCCCGCCGTCCGCGCTCGCGTGGGCGCGAATTTCCCGCCGAACGCCCGCCGTGACCATCGGGCGTTGACGCGCGCCGCCCGCGGGTGCTGTGCTGCGGTTTTGCCGCCACGGAGGGACGTCCCGTGCTCCATCGCCTTCGCCTGCTCGCCTTCGCCGCGCTCGCCGTCTGCGCGAGCGGCGCCTTCGCCGCCACCCCCAACGACGTGCCGCCGCTCGGCAAGCTGCCGCGCTGGGCGGTGCCGCAGGGCTACACGCTCGACTTCCGCGTCGATCCGCGCCAGACCACCTACGCCGGTACGGCGACCATCACCGTCGACCTGAAGCAGCCGGCGGATCATCTGTGGCTGCACGGCCGCGATCTCGACGTGAGCAAGGCGACGATCGCCGACAGCGCCGGCGAGTCGCACGCGGCGCAGTACCGCGCGGTGGCCGAGAAGGAGGGCGTCGCCGAGGTGGGCTTCGGTCGCGTGCTGAAGCCGGGGCGCTACACGCTGACGATCGCCTTCAGCGCGCCGTTCAACGCCCAGTTGCAGGGCCTGTACAAGGTCAGCCACGAGGGCGTGCCGTACGCGGTCACGCAGATGGAGCCGATCAGCGCGCGCTACGCGTTCCCCGGTTTCGACGAGCCGTCGTTCAAGACGCCGTTCAAGCTGAGCGTCAGCGTGCCGCAGGGCCAGACCGCGGTGGCGAACACCTTGCCGGTGAAGCAGCAGAAGCAGGCCGACGGCTGGACGCGCTACGAGTTCGCGCCGACCCAGCCGCTGCCGACCTACCTGGTCGCCTTCGCCGCCGGCCCGTGGGACGTGGTCAAAGGGCCGGACATCCCGGCGACGAAGTGGCGCGGCCACGCCACGCCACTGTACGGCGTCGCCGCGCAGGGCGAGGGCAAGCGGCTGGCGCGCGCGTTGGAGCAGACGCCGGCGATCGTCACCGCGCTGGAAGACTACTTCGGCTATGCCTATCCGTTCGACAAGGTGGCGCTGGTCGCCGCGCCCGATTTCAGCGCGGGCGCGATGGAGAACCCCGGCCTGGTCACCTTCCGCGACTGGCTGCTGTTGCTCGATCCGCAGTCGCCGGCCTACTACGTGCGCGCTTCGTTCAACGTCAGCGCGCACGAGCTGGCGCACCAGTGGTTCGGCGACACCGTGACCATGCCGTGGTGGAACGACATCTGGCTGAACGAGGCGTTCGCCACCTGGATGCAGGGCAAGATCACCCAGCAGTTGCGCCCGCAGTACCGCGCCGACCTCGACCGCGTCGAGGGCGCCGAGTACGCGATGGACAACGACAGCCTGGTCAGCGCGCGCCGCATCCGCCAGCCGATCGGGAACAACGGCGACATCGAGACCGCCTTCGACGGCATCACCTACCAGAAGGGCGCCGCGGTGCTCGGCATGTTCGAGCGTTATCTCGGCGCCGACGTGTTCCAGCGCGGCATCCGCGCCTACGTGCGCGAGCACGCCTTCGCCAATGCCACCGCCGACGACCTGGTCGCCGCGCTGGCCAAGGCGTCCGGCAAGGGCGAGCGCTTCGAGCGCGCGATGAAGAGCTTCCTCGACCAGTCCGGCGTGCCGCTGGTCGAGACGCGGCTCGACTGCGACCACGGCGAGCCGGCGCTGCGCCTGAAGCAGAGCCGCTACCTGCCGCTCGGCTCGACCGGCGAAACCGACCGCCTGTGGAGCGTGCCGGTGTGCGTGCGCTACGGCGACGGCGCGGGTGCGCGCACGCAGTGCGAGCTGCTGGACCGGCGCGAGGGCCGCATGGCGCTGGCCGGCGCGCAGTGCCCGGTCTGGTACATGCCGAACGCGGACGCCGCCGGCTACTACCGCTTCAGCATGCCGCAGGCCGACTTCGCGCGTCTGACCGCGGCCGTCGGCCGCCTGTCCGACCGCGAGCAGCTCGCCTATGCCGACGCCGTCGACGCGTCCTTCCGCCGCGGCGATCTCGACGCTTCCGCGGCGCTGGCGGCGATGCGCACGCTGGCGCCGTCGAAGACGCGCCAGGTCGCCGTCGCGCTGCTGCCGACCTTCGAGTGGATCTGGCGCTACGAGGCGCGCGACGACGCGCAGCGCGCGCGCCTCGCCGAGGTCGCGCGCGACCTCTACCTGCCGCGCCTGCAGGCGCTCGGCTACGAGCGGCGCGCCGGCGAGGCCGACGACGACGCGCTGCTGCGCAGCGCGCTGGCCAGCTTCCTCGGCCTCGAGGTGAAGCTGCCGGAAGTGCGCGCCGCGCTGTTGGCGCAGGCCGACAGGGCGCTGCGCGCCAAGGCGGACGGCCGTCTCGACCTCACCGCCGCCAACCCGGACCTGCTCGGCACCGCGCTCGCGGTCGGCGCGCAGGAGCGCGGCAAGCCGGCGGTCGACGCGCTGCTCGGCGAGCTCACGCGCAACAGCGAGGCGGCGCAGCGCAACGCCATGCTGGGCGGCGTCGGCGCCGTCACCGATCCCGCACTGGCGACCCGCGTGCGCGACTTCGCGCTCGACCCCAAGGTGAAGGTTGGCGAGATGGCGATGCTGATCCGTTCCAGCCGCGACAAGGGCGCCGGCCGCGAATCGCTGTGGACGTGGTTCACCGCCAACTACGACGCGGTGGTCAAGCGCACCGGCAGCTTCGCCGGCGGCGAACTGCCGAGCCTGTTCGCCCGCGGCGGCTGCTCGCAAGCCGAGGCCGACCGCCTGCAGGCGTTCTTCCAGCCGCGCCTCGATGAAGTCAGCGGCGCCGCGCGCGGGCTGGCGCAGACGCGCGAGCAGATCGAGCTGTGCACGGCGCTGCGCGCGAAGCAGGATCCCGCCGCGGTCCTGCGTTGAGCCGCCGTCGCGGCGGTCGTAGGGGACCGCGCCACGGATAGCGGCGCCCCATGTCCTCCCGGGGAGGACATGGGGCGAGTGGACGCGCGCAACGCGGGCTGTGCGATCGATCGCCACATGCCGTCCTGCGGGCGGCACCCTCACTCCACCCGCTCCCCGTCGGGGAACGGGGAAAAGCAGCGGTGTCGCGCGCTCACCGCTGCGCGAATGCCGTTCCGCGGCCGTATGCCGGCGGCGGCGTGAGGAAGCGTGCGGCCCGGTTACACTCTCGATGCGAGCCGAAAGGGAGACGCCGTGCTGCGCAGCCTGAGATCGCCGGTGCCGGGGATGACCACGACGGCGCGCGCCTGTTTGCCGCTGGCGCCGCGCGCCGCGTGCTTCGCGTTCGCTGCGGAAAGCCGGACCGTGCAGCCGACTGGCGATCGCGCGTGGCCGCAGGTGGGCGCCGAGGAACCGGGTGCGCCGCGTGGCTGAGGTGCGTGCGCTGCTCGCCGACGCGGCTCTGCGCCTGCTGGGCGACGCGGCGCGGCTGGAAGCCGAGCTGCTGCTGGCGCACGCGCTGGGCAGGCCGCGCGCGTGGCTGTACGCGCACGCCGGCGATGCGGTGGACGCCGCGCAGCAGGCGGCGTTCGCGGCGCTGCTGGCACGCCGCGCCGCGGGCGAGCCGGTCGCCTACCTCGTCGGCACGCGCGGCTTCTGGTCGCTGGAACTCGAGGTGACGCCGGCGACGCTGATCCCGCGCCCCGAAACCGAACTGCTGGTCGAGCTGGCGCTGGCGCGCCTGCCCGCGGATGCGGAGACGCGCGTCGCCGACCTCGGCACCGGCAGCGGCGCGGTCGCGCTGGCCATCGCGCGGGAACGCCCGCGCGCGCGCGTGCTTGCCACCGACGCCAGCGCCGAGGCGCTGGCCGTCGCGCGGCGCAACGCGCAGCGGCTCGGCATCGCCAACGTCGCCTTCGCGCAGGGCGACTGGTGCGCGGCGCTGGGCGACGCGCGCGACCTCGACCTGATCGTCGCCAATCCGCCGTACATCGCCGCCGGCGATCCGCATCTCGACGAGGGCGACCTGCGTTTCGAGCCCGCGACCGCGCTCGCCTCGGGCGCCGACGGCCTCGACGCCATCCGCATCATCGTGCGCGACGCGCGCGCGCACCTGTGCCCCGGCGGCTGGCTGCTGTTCGAGCACGGCTTCGATCAGGGCGCCGCCGTGCGCGCGCTGCTCGCCGCGCATGGCTACCGCGAGGTGTTCACCGCGCGCGATCTCGAAGGGCGCGAGCGCGTCAGCGGCGGCAGCTTGTGACGTGACGTTCCATTCTTAACGCGCCGTCCGGGTTGCAATTCGGGGGGGGGGGGGGTAATTTCCCCGCGCTGGCCGCTCTGTGGTCATGCGCATGCATCGCAAAAGGGGGAGAAATCATGCTCAAAGTAATGGCGAGGTACGGCATCGTCGGCGTCGTGTGTTTGGCGGGCTGCGCTACGCAGTCGCCGATCACGTCAATCGGCAACGACCTTTATATGGTTGCGGGCCGGAATGCGACGATCTTCGGTTCCGAAGGGGAAAAGGTTGCCGAGTTAATGGGGAAAGCCAACGCTTTTTGTGCTCAGAAGGGTGGCACGGCAGAGCTGGCCCAAGCGAGCGGAAACGAAGCCAGACCCGGCACGGGTGTGGTGGGTTATGGCCACAATGGCTTTGCCGGTGCGCATCCGGCAACCACGGCATCCGCCACAATCACGTTTCGTTGCGTGAATGGCAGCAAGTAGAGCATTGCGTGTGTGCCGGCGAGGCGTACCGCCGGCACACACCCATGAAACTTATCGTGCGTAGGGTGGGCCTTGGCCCACCGATCCTGGCCGTCGGCAGAAGTCATGGTGGGCCAAGGCCCACCCTACGTTGCGAATCGCGAGCCGCCTCAGTCGCGCTCGTCCGGCCAGTCCATGCGGCTGAGGATGTCGCACAGTTCGGCGACGCGGCCCTGCGGCGGATGCTCCAGGGTTTCGCCCATGGCGTCGTCGCTGGTCAGCCAGGTGCAGGCTTCGAGCAGCTCGCCGTAGGTGGCGCCGGTGGCGATCAGATCGAGCAGGATGCCGTCGTCGAGTTCGCCGACGATCTCGAAGACTTCGTCGCGGCTGAGCGTGTCCATGGAGCCTCCCCAGCGTGCGGCATCCGGCGATGCCTCGGCGCAGGATCGCGCGCCGGACGCGGCGCGGTTTGACGACGATCAAAGGGAGTGAGCGCGGCGCGGGCGGGCTCAGCCCACCGCGCCGCGCGGCGCGGACGCCGGGGCGAACTGCGGGAAGCGCTTGAGGGTGGCGGCGCGGATGCCGGCGGCATCCAGGCCGGCGATCGCCAGCAGCTCCGCGCGGCTGCCGTGCTCGAGGTAGCGGTCGGCGAGGCCGAGGTGCAGGACCGGGATCGCGATGCCGTGCGCAGCCAGCAGTTCGGCCACCGCGCTGCCGGCGCCGCCGGCGATGGCGTTTTCCTCGACCGTGACCAGCGCCGCGTGGCTGCGCGCCATCTCCAGCACCAGCGCCTCGTCCAGCGGCTTGACGAAGCGCATGTTGACCAGCGTGGCGTCCAGCTCGCCGGCGACGGCGGCCGACGGCGCCACCATGCTGCCGAAGGCGAGGATGGCGAGGCCGTGGCCGCGCCGGCGCAGCTCGGCCTTGCCGATCGGCAGCTCGTCCAGCTCCGGCCGCAGGGCGACGCCCGGGCCGATGCCGCGCGGATAGCGCACCGCGGCGGGGCCGTGGTGCCGGAAGCCGGTGGTCAGCATCTGCCGGCATTCGTTCTCGTCGGCCGGCGCCATCACCAGCATGTTGGGGATGCAGCGCAGGTAGCTGAGGTCGAAGCTGCCGGCGTGGGTGGCGCCGTCCGGGCCGACCAGACCGGCGCGGTCGATCGCGAACAGCACGTCGAGGTTCTGCAGGGCGACGTCGTGGATCAACTGGTCGTAGGCGCGCTGCAGGAAGGTGGAATAGATCGCCACCACCGGCTTGGCACCCTCGCAGGCCATGCCGGCGGCCAGCGTCACCGCATGCTGCTCGGCGATGGCGACGTCGAAGTAGCGCTGCGGATACAGCTGCGAGAAGTGCACCAGGCCGGAGCCTTCGCGCATCGCCGGGGTGATGCCCATCAGGCGCTCGTCGGCGGCGGCCATGTCGCACAGCCACGCGCCGAACACGTCGGTGTAGGTGGGCTTCGCCGCGCCGGGCTTCTTGACCACGCCCTTGGCCGGGTCGAACGGGCCGACCGCGTGGTACTCGATCTGCTCGCGCTCGGCCGGCGGGTAGCCCTTGCCCTTGGTGGTGACGACGTGCAGGAGCTGCGGGCCCTTGAGGTCCTTGACCGTGCGCAGCGACTGCAGCAGCAGCGGCAGGTCGTGGCCGTCGATCGGGCCGGTGTAGTGGAAGCCCAGTTCCTCGAACAGCGTGGACGGCACGAACATGCCCTTGGCGTGCTCCTCCCAGCGCTTGACGAAGCGCCAGGCGTGGCCGCCCTTCGGCATCGCGCGCTTGGCGCGCTCGCGGATCGCGTTCAGCGTGCGGCTGGCCATCAGCCGCGCCAGCATCTTGGTCAGGCCGCCGACGTTCTCGCTGATCGACATGCCGTTGTCGTTGAGGATCACCAGCAGGTCGGGCTCGACGTCGCCGCCGTGGTTCAGCGCCTCGAAGGCCATGCCGGCGGTCATCGCGCCGTCGCCGATCACGGCGACGATCTTGCGGTGGTCGCCGCGGCGCTGCGCGGCGATCGCCATGCCCAGCGCTGCCGAGATCGAGGTCGAGGAATGGCCGACGCCGAAGGCGTCGTACTCGCTCTCGTCGCGCTTGGGGAACGGCGCCAGGCCGTCCTTCTTCTTGATCGTGGTGATGCGGTCGCGGCGGCCGGTGAGGATCTTGTGCGGATAGCACTGGTGGCCGACGTCCCAGACGAGGCGATCGCGCGGCGTGTCGTACAGGTACTGCAGCGCCACGGTCAGCTCGACCACGCCCAGCCCGGCGCCGAAGTGGCCGCCGGAGGTGGCGACCGATTCGATCAGGTAGCGGCGCAGCTCGTCGGCCAGCGCGGGCAGCTCGGCTTCGGGCAGGCGCTTGAGGTCGGCGGGCGTGGCGACGTTCGCCAGGCGCGGGTATCGGGCGGGGTCGATCATCGGCGTATTGTTGGCCGACGCGGCGGGCGGGGCAAGGGCGAGGGTGGGGCGGCGCGCGGCGGCGCATGCACGGCTGCCCTGCGGACGGCGCCCCCGCTCCGGCGGGGCGAGGGGAGCCGGTGCGCCGCGCTCAGCCCGGTACGCCGATGCGCCGCCTGATCGCCTGGCGGATGCGGATGTGCCGCCCGGCCTGGTGCGCTTCCTTGAGGCGGCGCGCGTGCGCGGCCAGCAGGTCGCCGCGGGTGAGGATGCCGACCATGCGCTGCGGCGGCTCGGTGCTGACCACGATCAGGCGGCCGACGTTCTCCGCGACCATGTGGTCGGCGGCCTCGCGCAGCGAGTGGTCCTCGCGCACCACGATCGGCTCGCGGCCGAGCATCTCGCCGATGTGGCGCAGTTCCGGGACGTCGGGATTCAGCAGGTCGCGGCGGGTGACCACGCCGCGCACGCGGCCCTGGTCGTCCAGCACCGGATAGCCCTGGTGCTGCGCGTCGGGCTTGCCGGAATTGAGCCAGCTCCGCACTTCGCCCAGCTCATCGGCCGTGTGCAGCGAGATCACGTCGCGCGTGCACGCCTTGCCGACCGTGACCTGTTCGAGGAAATCGGCCGTGTACTCGCTGGGCACGCGCACGCCGCGGCGCGCGATCTTCTCGGTCATGATCGTGTTGCGCATGGTCAGCGCCGAGATCAGGTACGCCGCGGCGCAGCCGCCCAGCAGCGGCAGCAGGCCGAACGGCTGCTGGGTGGTCTCGAAGGCGAACACGATGGTGGCCAGCAGCGCGCGCGAGGCGCCGGCGAAGATCGCCGCCATGCCGACCAGGCCGGCGATGCGCGGATCGATGCCGAGCCGCGGCGCCAGCGCCGCCAGCGCCATGCCGGCCAGCGCGCCGAGCGCGCCGCCGATGGTGAACAGCGGCGCCAGCGTGCCGCCCGAGGTGCCGCTGCCGAGCGCGATCGACCACGACAGGAACTTCATCAGGCACAGCGAGGCCAGTGCCGCCGCGCCGAGGTGGCCGGCGACGATCGCCTCGATGTTGGTGTAGCCGACGCCCATCGTCAGCGGCGCGAAGTAGCCGACCACGCCGACCGCGAGGCCGCCGATCGCCGGCCACCACATCCAGTGCACCGGCAGCTTCTCGAACGCGTCCTCGATGCCGTACACGATGCGGGTCACGCCGACGCTGACCAGGCCGATCAGCGCGCCCAGCGCGATGTAGCAGGCCAGCGCGGCGCCGCCCGGCTCGACCACGTCGGGCATCGGGAACACCGGCGCCGAACCGACCAGCGCGTAGCGCACGCCGGTCGCGGTGACCGCGGCCAGCGCCACGGGAATCAGCGAGCGCGGCTTCAGCTCGAACAGCAGCAGCTCGACGGCGAGGATCAGCGCCGATACCGGCGAACCGAACACCGCGGCCATGCCGGCGGCGGCGCCGGCGGCGAGCAGGGTCTTGCGCTCGGCGGCGGTGACGCGCAGCAACTGGCCGAGGAACGAGCCCATCGCGCCGCCGGTGGCGATGATCGGCCCCTCGGCGCCGAACGGGCCGCCGGTGCCGATCGCGATCGCCGAGGACACCGGCTTGAGGAAGGTGATGCGCGGCGCGATCTTCGATTCGTTCAGCAGCACCTGCTCCATCGCCTCGGGGATGCCGTGGCCGCGGATCGCCTGCGAGCCGTAGCGCGCCATCACGCCGACGATCAGGCCGCCGACCACGGGCACCGCGATCACCCAGGCGCCGAGGTGGTGGCCGGCGGGCGAGACGAACTCGACCGACCAGCGGCCGTAGAAGGCAAGGTTGGTGATCAGCCCGATCAGCGCGGTGAGCACGCGCGCGATCAGTGCCGCGCCGGCCGCGATCACGATCGCGACCGCGGTGATCAGCAGCACGCGGCGGTCGACCAGGGTGGATTCGCGCGGCATGCGCGCGGCGTCCAGCACCGTGCCCAGCTCCGGCGCGAACGGCAGCGCGTCGGTGCTGCCTTCGGTGCGCACGCTGGGGTGCGAGGAATCCTCGGCGCGGGACGTGCTCACGGCGGACTTGTACTCCCTCGGTTTGTTGCAAAGCAGCACGGCAGCATAGCGTCGCCCGGCCGATGGCACCAGCTCGCGCCGCGCGATGCGCCCTGCGCAACCACGGCCCACGGCGTGCGCGGCTGCATCGTCGCGACATCGTGGGCATGCTGCAGCGTGCGCTGCGCGCACGACGCGACTTCGCGCGGTGGCTGCGAAACGGCGTGACGGCAGCCGCGGCCCGAACGACCCCTGGCTTCGCGCGCAGCGCGCACCCTACCCGGTTGTCGCTTGCGCGGGCATGACGGCGTTCTCGCGCCGCGATGGGGGATCAGCTCGGCCGGCGATCGCGCGGCAGGTGGTTGACCAGGAATTCCATCTGGTCGACGAGGATGTTGCGGTTGGACAGGATCAGGTGCTCGACCCAGCTTGGCCGGTACGGGACCGCCAGCAGCGGCATGTTCGCCTGCTGCGGGGTGCGCCCGCCCTTGCGGATGTTGCAGGCGAGGCAGGCGGTGACCACGTTTTCCCACAGGTCGCGGCCGCCCCTGGACAGCGGCACCACGTGGTCGCGGGTCAGCTCGCCGCGCGCGTAGTGGCTGCCGCAGTACAGGCAGACGTGGCGGTCGCGCGCGAACAGCGCGGCGTTGGTCAGCGCCGGCGAGGGATCCAGCGCGTGCTCGCGGCAGTGGCCGGTGCTGGCCACGATCGGGTGCAGTTGCAGCGTGCTCTGCAGGCCGGTGTTGCGGCTGGTGCCGCCGTGGATGGTCAGGCAGGGGTCGCCCAGCGTCCACGCCACCGCGCCGCGCACGTACAGGCAGACCGCATCCTGCCAGCTCATCCAGTCGAGGATGCGCCCGGCGGAGTCGAGCGACAGGACGCGGGTACTGTGGATGTCAGCCGATCTGCATGGCTCGACGACCAACATGCATGCCTCCAGTGAAAACGGGCCAAACGGGCGATCCAGCCGCCATCATTCCCTGGAACCGGCTCAGCATAGAACAAAATTTCGGCGACAGGAAAATCGCGGGCGCGGACGGGCCGGCCGCGCCGGACCGGCTGAATCGACGGGAAGGCGGCCGCGCCGGGCGGCCGGCGCTCTCTCGACCGGCTTGGCCAGGCGCAGCGGGTCGATGCCGAAGCCGACCTTCTCGTGCAGCGCGCGCGTCCATCGGCGGGATAGGCGGCCAGCGCGGCCGATGCCGCGGCCGCCCGTGTCCGGCAGTCGGGCGTAAATCGCCGCCGGGGATGCTCAAAGCTTCCCGTGTTCCAGCGGCCGCTCGCGGTGCATCAGCGCCCATTCCGCGTGTTCGGCCAGGGCCGCCTCGCCCAGCGCGCGCAGGATGTCGCGGCGGCCGTCGGGGTCCGGCTCGGCGTCCAGTTTCCTGTGCGCGTTGGCGAAGATGCCGCGCATGTAGCGGTACTGCTTGATCAGTTCCTTGTCAGCCTTGCGGTGCGCGTACGATTCGCGCGCCGCGGCGACGATTGCCAGCGCACCCATCACCGCCACCAGGCTTGCGGTGACATCGGCGCTGAGCCGGCGGTGGAACGCGGCCAGGAAGATGCTGAGGGCAATCACGACGGCCAGCAGGAGGTGGGTGAGCCTCTGCATCCGGTGGTGTGCGCGGCTGCATTGCTCGGCCTTGCGCGAGTAGTAGCCAAGCTGCCCGTCGCCGCCGGGTTCGCCGATCCACTCGGCAACGACCTGCGACAAGTCGTTCGACCGTGCCGGGGCGCCGATGGCGTACAGGCCGGCCGTGCGCATCACGTTGCGGATCCAGCCGAGTTCGACGTCCTGCTTCTGCAGGAAATTGTCGTGCGCGAATGCGCCGGAAGTCGTCGCATCGACGCCTGCGCGCAGCCAGTAGCACTGCACGCGCAAGCCTTCGGCGAGCGCGCGGTAGTCGATGTATCTGCGATGCCAGCCGCGCCGCTGCGCGACCCTTGCCAGCAACACCCCGGCGGCGAACAGGATGACGAACACGTAGATGGCGTTGTCCCGGTACGGCAGGTTTTCGGGCAGGTGGGAATAGCCGATGAAGGCGATGCCCATCAGCGCGGCCAGCACGGACAGGCCGGCCATCGCCCGCAGCACCTGTCTCTGGAAGTGCACCGCCAGCCAGTCGGCGGCGGCAAACAGCTTGTCGATGGAGGCGCTGCCTGTTGCGGTGGATGCCGGCGGGATCGCGCTCGTGAAGATGCTGCCGGCGTGGCGTTGCGCGTCGGCGTTGAATTGCCGCAGGTAGTCGAACATGCGGCGGAATTCGTCCGGCATGCCCTCGGCGGCGTCTCGCTCGTGTTCCTGGCTGACCCAGCGCACCTGCGCCGGCTGCAGCGGGGGGCGCGGCGGCCGCACCGCGCCATCGGCGTCGGTCCGCGAGCAGGCGATGTGATACAGCAGGCTCTCGTCGCCGCTGTCCAGTACGGTGTGACGCGCATGCCGGCGTTCGATCGTGCCCGGCATGATGCCGTGAAGGTGATAGCGCACGATCTGCGCCGTGCCGCCCAGCAGCTCCGAGTCGCGCCCGTCCCATAGCGCCAGCAGGATGTGGCAGTGGCTGGCGACAAACACGCCGGCCTGCGCGTACTGGTGGTCGCGCGCCGGCCCCGGCGCGGCGACATCGGCAAGGGTGTTGCCGGGCAGCAGCGGCAGTTGCAGCACTTCGACACGGCCGCACAGATCGGCGAATGCCGTGCGGGCCGCGTCGGCGAAATCCTCCGCGTACAGCGCGCGCGGCAACGGCAGCGGCGCGATCAGGCGCGCGCCGATGGACAGGGCTTCTTCCGCGACCAATTGATCGCCGCCTTCGGCCAGTGCGCTCAACACGACCAACGGCAACTCGGGAAACTCGCGCTGCATTTGCGCGAAGAAGTCCCGCACGCGCAAGCGGATCGCCTCGATCTCGCCGGCGGCAAGATGGCGATGGCTGGTGACGCCGATGACAAGCGGCGTCAAGGCGTCCGCTTGCATCGGGTCAGTTGTTCTTGATGGACGGATCGCCGCCGCCGCCGCCCGTGATCCTGGATGCGGTCGAGCTGTACGGCACCCCGTTCCGGGTGACGACGATGGTGTACGCGTAGTCCCCGGCGGCTTGATCGTCGTCCGTCACGCTGATTTGCGAATTGGTGACGGTCGGCGTCGAAAAGCAGCTCGGGCTGCCGGCGAAGGTCAACGACGTGAAGCTGAAGGTCTGGTTCTGCGCCGGCACCCAGTCGATGGTCTGGTTGCCCCGGTTGACGGAGGTCTTGTGCGGATTGCAGGTCACCGGGGGATCGGCGCTGGTGTCCAGCGAAACTTGCACGGTGCTCATGGCAATGCTCCTTCGCTTCGAACGGACGGCACGGGAAAGGCGGGCCGTGATCGCCTTGGTTCATTGCATCGCGTCGACAATGCGTCGTGCCGCGGCGGCGTCCACCGCGTAGTCGATGTGTTCCGTTGCAAGCAGCGCCTCGAAATCCGGCGTGCGATAGCCCATGGCCGCGAGTTTCGCGATCAGCGGCTTCGCCGCATCGGTCTCGTCCAGCTTCAGCAGAATGGCGACCGCGGCGGCGAGCGCGCCCGGATCGTCGCCGGCATGCAGCGCGGGCGTGATCGCATCGCGCGCCCGCAACCGGAATCCGCGCACCGCGCCGTCGTCGCCATGGCTGGCCGCAAGATCGCCGAGCAGCGTGTCCGCCTGCGCCGCGAGCAGGGCCAGCCGCAAGTCGGACGCGTGCTTCCCGCGCAATGCGGCGAGACGGTCCGCCGCAGCGCGCGCCAATGCCTCCGCTGCCGCCGAATCGCCCTGGCGCAGCTTGAGGCGCGCGAATTCCAGCCGGCTTTGCGCAAGCTCGCGTTGCCACTGATTGTTGGATGGGTCCCTGGCGACGATTTCGCTCAAGGCGCGCGCCGCCTCGGCATCGGCTGCCGCGGCGTCGTCGAGTCGGCCCTGCTGCCGCAGCAGGCCGCCGAGTTGCTGGCTGTACAGGCCGACATATTCCCGCCAGTAGGCGTTGGCCGCATCGAATCCGGTCAATCTCCGCGCGCTGTCGACGGCTTGCCGCGTGTAGGCCAGTGCGGCGTCGATTCGCCCGCACAGGGCCAAGGTCCGGCCGAGGATCGCGTTGCTGACCAGCAGGTTTTCCTGCGCATCGTGATTGGCCGGATCGCGCGCGACCAGCGCGGCCTTGATGCGCTGGTCCGTGCGGTAGTCCGCGAGGGCCTCGCCGAGCCCGCCCTGCTCCAGCGCCAGCTTGCCGAGATTGTCCCAGGCATCGCCGATGTACGACTGCCACTTGGGGTTGGCGGGGGCGCGCGCGGCCAATGCCTGGTACAGCTTGAGCGTGACCGCGTATTCGGCGTGGGCGTGGGCGAAATCGCCGCGCGTTTCCAGCACGTGGCCGATATTGTTTCGCGCCAGGGCGAGCTTGAAGGTCAAGTCGTTGTCGCCCGGCATGGCCGCGTGCGCCGTTTGCAGCAATCCGGCCGCGGCCTGGAAGTTCCGCAACGCATGCTCGAGGTCGCCTTGGTACCAATAAGCCTGGCCGACCCATTTCAGGCTGTCGGCGTAGTCGGCCGCGCGGGCCGCGTCGCCGGGCGCGCGCCGCGACAGTTCGCGGGCCAGCACCGATGCCGCCCCGTAGGAGTCGAGCGCGGCAGGCGTCTGCCCCTGCTGCATCCGCACGCTGCCGATCTGCTCCAGCGCCTTGATGCGTTGCGCCAGCGCCGCATCGGTGACGTCGGCGGACGGCAACGACGTGAAGTAGGCCATCGCCTTGTCGTCGACCGCCTGCAGGATGTCCAGCCGATTCACCTGGTTCAGCTTGTCGCTCAGATCGCCGAGCATGAAGTCGACCAGGTTCTCGGCCTGCTTCTGCCGGCGCTCGGCGGCCTGTTGCGCGGTCACGGCTTCGTGGCGCGCGATCAGCGCGGCGATCGCCAGCCCGCTGGTCACCGCCATCACGGTCAGCGCCAGCGCCGCGATCGCGGTCATGCGGCGGGTGCTGCGTTGCAGTTCGCGCTGCTTCAACGCGTCGAAGCCGACATCCAGCAGGCCGGCGATCAGCTTCAGCTTGGCGTTGGTCTTGCCGTCCTTGCCGGGGCGCGCGTCCGCGGCGATCGGTTCGGCGCGCTCGCCGGTCGGTTGGCCCGTCGTGTCCAGCCTGTGGCGCAGCGCGGGGCAGAAGCATTCCTCGGCTTCGCGGCCGGGCAGGTCGCCGGCGCCGGGTTCGCCGCCGACGATCAGGCAGAAGATGCGCTCGGCGCGGCCCATGCGCTTGTACGCCAGCACTTCCTCGTTGACCCAGCGCGACGCGGACGAGGCGGGCGAGCAGATCACGATCAGGTTTTCGGATTGCGCCAGCGCCTCGTTGACCTTGCGGCCGAGATCGGTGGCGCTGGCCAGCTCCTCGCGGTCGCGGAACACCGGGACGAGGCGGCGCGGGATCGGGCCGGCCGCGGTTCGCTTGCCGACCAGGCGCGATGGCACGCGGTACGTTTCCAGCGCCTTGTGCAGCCAGTCGCCCCACGCCCTGTCGCGGTGGCTGTAGCTGATGAAGGCGCGGTAGGCGAACCCGCGATTCGCAGCGGACTCCGGCATGCGACGCCCCTTTCATCCGCGCGCGGATGACCAGAACACCGGGAACGTTCGCGGGGCCGGGTGCGGCTCGGATAACCCCCGATGCCGCGCCGGTCGGGCGAGGGGGGAGCCTAGCACATGAATGTGAATTGAATCACGGTTTCAGCAAAGCGATCCCGTCATTTCAAAGGCTTGGCAAGGCGCAGCAGGTCGATGCCGAAGCCGGCCTTCTCGTACAGCGCGCGTGCGCGTTCGTTGGCGGGAAAGGCGGCCAGCGTGACCAGCCTGCAATGGTGTTCGCGCGCCCAGTCGTCGGCGTAGGCGAGCAGCGCGCGGCCGATGCCGCGGCCCTCGCGGTCGGGGGCGACGGCGAGGTCGGAGATGTGGCAGTTCGGCTGGCCGGTGAAGAAGTCGACCACCTTCTGCAGGTGCAGGAAACCGACGCGCGCGCCGTCGTCGTCCTCGGCCACGAACATGTAGGAGTTCGGCGGCTGTTCGCGCAGGTGGCGCTCGAGGTCGCGGCGGATGCCGGCGGTGGTTTCGCCGCGCTTGCGCCAGCCGGGCAGATCGAAGCCGGTGAAGCGCTCGGCCAGGCCGAGAATGAAGGCGTCGTCCTCGGCTTCGGCGAGGCGGATACGGATGGGCGCGTCGTTCATCATGAATTCCCGCGTGGCAGGCGTAAGGGACGTGCGGCGGTGCGCGCTGCGTTTCTTACCTGAGCGGATCGCGGAAGGGAAGGGCATGACCCCGTCCGTGCGCCGCGCTACCCGAGGCAGGGGCCTCGGCCCGAACTGTACGTCGTCCGCGGACGAAGCCGCTCCTGCAAGGGGGCGCGCGGGCGGAGTGCGCGGTTGCGGGAGGGCTTCGGCCCCGAATCGCGGGTGTTCCGCCTCAGCCGAACAGCGCGTCCGGCATCGCCAGCAGGCTGTCCGCGCCGGCCTCGATCGCCGCGCGGTGCGCGCGCGTGCGCGGCAGGATGCGGGCGAAGTAGAAGCGTGCGGTGTGGCGCTTGGCGGCCTTGAAGTCGGCGTCGTGCGCGGAGGCGTCGGCGGCGGCGACACTCTTCGCCCACACGTAGGCCAGCGCGACGTAGCCGGAGTAGAAAAGATAATCGACCGCGGCCGCGCCGACCTCCTCGGGATCGGCGATCGCGCGCTTGCCCAGCGCCATGGTCAGGTCGCCCAACTCCTTGGTCGCCACCGCCAGCGGGCCGATGAACTCGACCAGCGCGTCGTTCCGGGCGTGCGCCTGGCAGAACGCGCTGATCTCCTCCATGAAGTGGCGCAGGCCGACGCCCTGCTGCTGCATGACCTTGCGCCCGAGCAGGTCGAGCGCCTGGATCTGCGTGGTGCCCTCGTAGATCGTGGTGATGCGCGCGTCGCGGGCGAACTGCTCCATGCCGTTCTCGGCGATGTAACCGTGGCCGCCGTAGATCTGCAGCGCGTGGTTGGTGCACTCGACCGCGGCCTCGGTCAGCACGCCCTTGACGATCGGGGTGAGGAACGAAACCAGCTCGTCGGCGCGCTTGCGCTCGGCCTCGTCGGCGCCGTGGTGCTGGATGTCGACCAGCGCGTAGGCGTACACGCCCAGCGCGCGGCCGCCTTCCGAGAACGCCTTCTGCGTCAGCAGCATGCGGCGCACGTCGGGATGCACGATCAGCGGATCGGCCGGCTTGTCGGGAAACTTGGCACCGGACAGCGCGCGCATCTGCAGGCGCTCGCGCGCGTAGGCCAGCGCGTTCTGGTAGGCGCGCTCGATCAGCGCCTGGCCCTGCAGGCCGACCGCCAGGCGCGCCGTGTTCATCATGGTGAACATCGCCGCGAGGCCGCGGTGCGGCTGGCCGAGCAGGTAGCCTTCGGCGCCGTCGAAGTTCATCACGCAGGTGGCCGAGCCCTTGATGCCCATCTTGTGCTCGATCGCGCCGCAGGCGAGCGCGTTGCGCGCGCCCATCGTGCCGTCGCGCGCGACCTTGAACTTCGGCACCACGAACAGCGAGATGCCCTTGGTGCCGGCCGGCGCGTCCGGCAGGCGCGCCAGCACCAGGTGCACGATGTTCTGGGTGAAGTCGTGCTCGCCGGCGGTGATGAAGATCTTGGTGCCGCTGATGCGGTAGACGCCGTCGCCGGCCGGCTCCGCGCGCGTCTTCAGCAGGCCGAGGTCGGTGCCGCAGTGCGGCTCGGTCAGGCACATCGTGCCGGTCCAGCGGCCCTCGACGATCGGCTTGAGGAACGCGTCCTGCTGCCACTTCTCGCCGTGCTGCTTCAGCGCCTCGGTGGCGCCGTGCGACAGCAGCGGGTAGGTGCCCCAGGCCAGGTTGGCCGAGTCGATCATCTCCTTGACCAGCGCGCCCATGCTTTCCGGCAGGCCCTGCCCGCCGAATTCGGCCGGCGCGGTCAGCCCCGACCAGCCGCCTTCGACGAACTGGTCGTAGGCCTGCTTGAAGCCGGTGGGCGTGGCCACGCTCGCGGTGGCCTTGTCGTAGCGGCAGCCTTCCTGGTCGCCGACCGCGTTCAGCGGCGCCAGCGCCTGCCCGCACAGCTTGGCGGCCTCGTCCAGCACGGCGTCGATCACGTCGCGGGTGGCCGACTCGCAGCCCGGCAGGCGTGCGTACAGCGCTTCGGCGCCGAGGAAGTCGTACAGCGCGAAGCGCATGTCGGCCAGCGGTGCGGTATAGGTGCTCATGGCGATGTCCGTCAGCGGTAGACGCCGCTCAGCCCGGGCACCGGCGACAGCCAGCCCTTGCTCTCCAGCGGCATGGTGGTGGTGTGTTCGGCCTTCTTGCCGACGCGCATCTCGCCGGCCAGCGCGTAGGCCACGCTCTGCCCGTTCAGCGCGGCGGCGGCCGCGGCGGCGGGCTTGAGGCGCATCTCGACGACGTCGGCGGACAGCGGCGGGATGTCCAGCGCGGGGCTGGCGTCCAGCGTGCCGGCCAGTTGCGCGGCCACGCGCAGCTCGACGCGCACGTTGGTCACGTGCATCGCCGCGAAGCTCTGGTTCTGGATGCGCAGCACGATGCCCCACTCGCCGTCGGCGCCGACGCGCAACTGCTGCACGCTCGCCGCCGGCGGCTGCAGCGGGTGGGTCTGCGCGCAGCCGCCGAGCAGCGCGGCAAACAGCGACACGAGCAGTAGCGAAGCGGACAGCCGTTGCATGGGCGCTCCTCGAACGGTCGTTTGAATGGTAGCGTACCCGCGGCGACGGCGCGCGTCAGCCCGCTGCGGCCGCGTAGCGCGCGCGGAATGCCGCCACCGGCAGCGTGGCGGTGATGCGGCCGTCCTCGATCAGCGCCACTTCCTCGGCCAGCGCGGCGACCTCGTCGGCCTGGTGGCTGACCAGCAGGGTCGGCACGCGCAGCTCGCGCTTCAAGCCGGCGAGATGGTGCAGCACCTCGGCGCGCGCTTCGCGGTGCAGCCCGGACAGCGGCTCGTCCAGCAGCAGCGCCACCGGCTGCGCCAGCAGCGCGCGGCCGATCGCCGTGCGCCGCGCCTCGCCGCCGGACAGCGAGTCCGGCCGCCGCGCCAGCAGCGCGCCCAGGCCGAGCAGCGCGACCACCGCGTCGAACTCGGCCACGCGGCTGCGCGCGCCGGCGTGGCGCGCGCCGTACAGCAGGTTGTCGCGCACGGACAGGTGCGGGAACAGGCGCAGGTCCTGGAACACCACGCCCAGCCCGCGCGCGGCCGGCGGCAGGTTGACGCCGGCGGCGCGGTCGAACAGCACGCGGCCGTCCAGCGCGATGCGCCCGCGCTCGGGCGCCAGCAGCCCGGCCAGCGCGTGCAGCAGGGTGGTCTTGCCGCTGCCGGACGGGCCGAACAGCGCCAGCGCGCGCGCCGGCGAGGCGATCGTCGCCTCCAGCACGAAGCCGTCGCGCGCGAGCGCGATGTCGATGTCGATCATGGCTGCCGTCCGCCGCGCTGCAACAGCGCGGCGCCCAGCGTCGCCGCGAACGCCACCGCCACCGCCACCCACACCAGCCGCGCGGCATCCGCTTCGCCGCCGGGCACGTTGAGGAACTCGTAGATCGCCACCGGCAGCGTGCGCGACTGCCCGGGGATGCTGGAGACGAAGGTGATGGTGGCGCCGAACTCGCCGAACGCGCGCGCGAACGCCAGCACGCAGCCGGCGATCAGGCCGCGCATCGCCAGCGGCAGCGTCACGCCGGCGAAGATGCGCCACGGCGGCGCGCCCAGCGTTGCCGCAGCCTGCTCGTAGCGGCGGTCGACCTGGTCGAAGGCGGTGCGCAGCGACACCACCAGCAGCGGCAGGCCCATCACCGCGGCGGCGATCGCCGCGCCGGTCCAGCGGAAGGCGACGCTCATGCCGAGCGCGTCCAGCACGCGGCCGAGCGGTCCGGCGTGGCCGAACAGGCGCAGCAGGCCGTAGCCGGTGACCACCGGCGGCAGCACCAGCGGCAGGTACACCAGCGTCTCCACCAGCACCTTCAGCGGAAAGCGTCGCCGCGACAGCAGCCAGGCCAGCGCCACCGCGAACGGCAGGCCGGCGGCGATGCCGACGCCGGCCACGCGCAGGCTGAGCGCGAGCGCCTGCGCGGCGTCGGCGGAAAGCAGGCTCATCGGGCGGGCGGCGCGTCGAAGCCGAAGCGGCGGAACGTCGCCTGCGCGGCCGGCGCGCGCAGCGCGGCCAGCAGCGCGCGCGCCGCGGCATCGTCGTGCGCGGCGACCACCGCGGCCGGATAGACGATCGGCGCGTGGCTGTCCGGCGGGAAGGTGGCGACCACGCGCACCTGCGGCTCCGATACCGCATCCGAGCGGTAGACGACGCCGAGCGGCGCCTCGCCGCGTACCACCAGGTTCAGCGCGGCGCGCACGTCCTGCGCCGGCGCGAGGCGCGGCGCGACGGCGTCCCACAGGCCGAGCGCGGCCAGCGCCTGCTTCGCGTAGCGCCCGGCCGGCACCGCGTCGGGCAGGGCCACGGCGAGCCGTCCGCCGCGCAGCGCGCCGACCAGGTCCGCACCCGGCGTCAGTTCGAGCGCGAGCTTCGCGCCGGCGGGCGCGACCAGCACCAGCGCATTGCCGAGCAGGTCGACGCGGCTGTCGGCGGCGATCAGCCTGCGTTCGGCGAGATAGTCCATCCAGGTGCGGTCGGCCGAAACCAACACCGAGGCCGGCGCGCCCTGCGCGATCTGCCGCGCCAGTTGCGAACTGGCGGCGTAGACCCGCGTCGGCGCCGGCGCGCCCAGCGCGCCCTCGGCGGCGAGCGCGTCCAGCGCCGGCTTCAGGCTGGCCGCGGCGAACAGCAGCGGCGGCTCGGCGTGCGCGCCCGACGGCGCCAGCGCCAGCGCCAGCAGCAGGACCAGCCATCGCGACAGCATCGGGCGTCTCCGGGGAACCGGTGCCGATTCTAGACTGCGGACCCCCGCGTGCGCCGCGTCGTCAGTGCTTGTGCGCGCGCAGCAGCCACTCGCGCAGGGCGACGGCGTTGTTGTGCTCGGTGTCGGCGGCGGCAAACAGCAGGGTCACGGTGCGCGCGCCGAGCAGCTCGCGCAGCGGCGCCAGCGCGGCGGCGTTGGCGTCCAGCTCGGCGTGATAGCGGCGGCGGAACTCCGCCCACTTCGCGGGATCGTGGCCGAACCACTGGCGCAGTTCGGTGCTGGGCGCGGCGTCGCGCAGCCACAGGTCGAGCTTGAGCGCTTCCTTCGACTTGCCGCGCGGCCACAGCCGATCCACCAGCACGCGCGCGCCGTCGCCGCGCGCGGGGGCTTCGGTGGTGCGTTTGAGCAGGATGTTCATGGCGGGACTCCGGCGAAGTGGGACCGGCCGTCGAGTGTGGACTTTCCGCGCGCGGTATCAAGCCGCTTGCGCCGCACGCGCGGCGCGGCACAATATCGGCGGATTTCCTCCCACGAATGCCGTCATGCCCCGCAAGATCGCCCTGCGCCGCTCGCCCATCCACGGCAACGGCGTGTTCGCCGTCGCCGACATCAAGGCCGGCGCCACCGTCGCCGTGTACCGCGGCCGCCTCATCACGCACCGGCAGGCCGATCGCCTGTACGCCGACGGCGCCGAGACCGGCCATACCTTCCTGTTCACCCTCAACGACCGCTACATCATCGACGGCAACGTCGGCGGCAACATCGCGCGCTGGATCAACCACGGCTGCGCGCCGAACTGCCAGGCGCTGGTCGAGGAGGCCGCCGACGGCGATCCGCGCCACGACCGCGTGCTGATCGAGGCGCTGCGCGACATCCGCGCCGGCGAGGAGCTGACCTACGACTACGGCATCACGCTCGAGGTGCGCCAGACGCCGCGCCTGAAGGCGCTGTGGGCGTGCCGCTGCGGCGCGCGCACCTGCGCCGGCACCATGCTGAAGCCCAAGCGCGGGAAGCGCGCCGCGTAATCGCCGCGCGCACGCGGCGCGGCTGCCGGCTCACGCGTGCGGCCTGCGCCGCGGCGGCACCCGGCGCCAGGTCAGCGCGACCAGCGCCAGGAACGCCGTGTACGCGACGACGAACGCCCACCACGGCGCGTCGATGTAGAGCAGGCGATCCAGCCAGTAGCCGACGAAGCTGCCGCGGTAGGTCGCCTCGCCGGCGCGCTGGCGCAGCGCCTGCTCCCACAGCGTCAGCGGGCACAGCTCGCCCAGCCAGGTCTGCGCGGCAACGAAGCCGGTCAGCGCCAGGTGCGCGAGGCGCAGCGGCAGGTTGCGCACCCAGCGCCAGCCGCGCCCGCCGCCGAGCAGGAACGCGGCTTCCCCGGCGACCACGAAGGCGACGACGCCCGCATGCGCCAGCACCAGCGCATCGGCCAGCCTCGCGGCAGCGGCGGCGGGCAGGTGCTCGATCACGGGACCGCACGTTCCGGCGGTGACGGGCGGCGGCTCAACCGGGCGCGTCGCCGCAGCGGATGCCCCGCACCTCGATGGACAGGTCGCCGGCGGGGCGCTTCCAGATCACCTCGTCGCCGACGCGCGCGCCGAGCAGGGCGCGCGCCAGCGGCGAAACCCAACTGACCAGGCCGTGCGCGGCGTCGGCCTCGTCTTCGCCGACGATGCGATAGCTGGCGCGATGGCCGTCGGCGTCCTCGACGTCCACCGTGCAGCCGAACGCGACGCGGCCGGGCGGCTGCGCCGCCGCGTCGACCGGCAGCGCACTGCCGATGCGCGCATCCAGCCAGCGCAGTTCGCGCTGCGCGTGCGCCAGCGCCAGCGTGTCGGCGCCGACGTTCTGCTCGGCCAGTCGCTCCGTCTCGGCGCGCACGCGCTCGCGACGCTCCTTCAGCAGCTCCAGCCCGCGCGGCGTGACGTAATTGGGGTGCGGACTGAGCGGCAGTTCGGGCAGCTCGGTCGAGGCGTCGGATTCCTTGACGAAGGCGCGGCTCATGCGCGTGGCCGCCGCGCCATCGCGACAGCGCGGCGCGCCGGAAGGCGCGGTCGGCGCGGATCGGTCGTCGTCATCGCGTTCACGCGGGCAAGCCTCCCGCCGCGGGTGCCGCCGCCATCGTTAGCACAAACGGTGCGAAGGCGGCGTGAAGAACGGTCGTGCGCGGTCAGCCGCCGGCGGGCGGGGGCGTGCTGGTGGCCGTGGCCGGCGGCATCGCCGCGCTGGCGCCGCGCGCCGGCCCCATCATGCCGGGGCCCATGCCTTTGCCCGCGCCCGGTCCCATCATGCCGGGCCCCATGCCCTTGCCTGCGCCCGGTTCCGTCATGCCGGGGCAGCGGCCGGCGGCCGGCATGGCGGGCAGGGTGACGCCGCGCTGCTTGGCGCGCTGCTGCATCTGCTTGTGATGCTCGACGCGGATGGCCTCGCGCTCCTGCGCCGTCTTGGCGCCGTGCATGCGCGCGCGGTAGTCCATGCGCTCCTGCGGCGTCATCAGCTCGCAGCCGTAGATTGGCGAAGCCTCGGCCTGCGCGGACGTCGCCTTCGTGGCGGGCTGAGCCAGCGCGGTGCCGCCCGCAAGCATGCCGAGCACGGCGGCGAACACGATCGATCGGTTCATGGCGACCTCCACATGCGTGGGGTGGTGCGAACACGCGGGCCCGCGACAGATGCGGCGCTGCATGCCGGACGGCGTGCCGCACCGCTTGGTGTCTGTGACGGTATTCCCGCGTGTCCGCTCCTGCGCATCGTTGGCGCGGTCGAACCGCGCGATGTTGATCGCGATCAACGATACCGGCCGCGGCGTGCGGAACCGGCCGGGACCGGCGGGCCGAGGCCCGCCGGCGGGAGCTCACTTGGCGGCGACCTTGTTCTTGATCAGGCCGACGATCGCGGTCAGCACCGCGCCGCCCACGCCGCCGCCGATGGCGTTGCCGATCAGCGCGCCCATGTCCGTGCCGCCGCCTTGCGCGGCGGCACTGCCGAGCACGCCCATCAGCGGCATCAGCCAGCCGGCGCCGGCGCCGCCGATTGCGCCGACGACCGAGTTGCCGACCGCGCCGAGGCTGGTGCTCTTCGCCGCGGCGCCGACGGCGTTGCCGCCGACCAGGCCGGCGATCAGGTTGACGATCAGGGTCGTGATGTCCATGGCTGCTACCTCCTCACATGCGTCCGACGGACGCGAGACGATGCGCGCGCGGCGGCGCGTTTCCCGCCGCGCTCAATCCTCTTCCGGTTTCGGCCGGTACGCCTCGGCAAGCTGCTTCTGCAGCTGCGGCGGCACCGGCTCGTAGTGGCTGAACTCGATCGCGTAGCGGCCGCGGCCGCCGGTCATCGACTTCAGCTCGGTCTGGTAGTCGACCACCTCGGCCAGCGGCACCTGCGCCTTGATCACCAGCCCGCCGCCGCGCAGCGTGTCGGTGCCGTTGATGCGCGCGCGCTTGGCGGCCAGCCCGCCGGTGACGTCGCCCATGTGCGCGTCGGGCACCGACACCTCGAGGTTGACGATCGGCTCCAGCAGTTGCGGGCGCGCCTTGCCGATCGCGTCGAGGAACGCCTTGCGGCCGGCGCTGACGAAGGCGACTTCCTTGGAGTCGACCGGGTGCGACTTGCCGTCGTAGACGATCACGCGCACGTCCTGCATCTGGTAGCCGGCGAGCGCGCCGTGCTCGAGCACCTGGCGCACGCCTTTCTCCACCGCCGGGATGAACTGGTTGGGGATGGTGCCGCCCTTGACCTCGTCGACGAACTCGAAGCCGGCGCCGCGCGGCAGCGGCTCGATGCGCAGGTGCACTTCGCCAAACTGGCCGGCGCCGCCGGACTGCTTCTTGTGGCGGTATTGCGCGGCGGCGTTTTGCGTGATGGTCTCGCGGTAGGCGATGCGCGGCGGGCGCGTGTCGACCTCGAACTTGTGCACCTCGCGCAGGCGCTCCAGCAGCATGCGCAGGTGCAACTCGCCGAGGCCGTAGACCACGGTCTCGTTGGTCTGCGCCAGGTGCTCCAGCTTGAGGCACGGGTCTTCGGCCACCAGCTTGCCGACGATGTCCCACATGCGCTGTTCGTCGCCGCGCCGCTTCGGGCTGATGGCGACGCCGTGCACCGGCACGGGGAAGGGCAGGGGCTTGAGGTGGATGTGGTCGTCTTCCGCCGCGTCGTGCAGCACGGCGTCGAAGTGCAGTTCGTCGATCTTGGCCACGGCGCAAATGTCGCCCGGGCCGGCGCTGGGCACCTCGACGTGGGTCTTGCCTTGTTGCAGATACACGTGCCCGACCTTGAACGGCTTGCGCCCGTCGCCCACGTACAGCTGCGTGCCGGGCGTGATGCTGCCCTGGTGTACGCGCACGAAGCCCAGCTTGCCGACGTAGGGGTCGATGCTGACCTTGAACACGTGCGCCAGCACGTGCGCCGCCGGGTCGGGCTTGGCGTGCATCAGCGTTGCGTCGGCGCCTTCACCGTTGAGAAAGTCGGGCGGGTTGCCCTCGGTCGGGTTGGGCAGCAGGCGGGCGATCACGTCCAGCAACTCGGGCACGCCGGCACCCGTGCGGGCCGAGACAAAACAGACCGGGATCAGGTGCCCCTCGCGCAGCGCCTGCTCCAGCGGCGCGTGCAGCTCGTTGGCGTCGATGTCGCCGTCGTTCAGGTAGCGGTCGACAAAGTCGCCATCGACCTCGACGACCTGCTCGACCAGCGCACGGTGCGCATCGGCCACAGCGCCGAAGTCGCAGTGGCCTTCGCGGTTGTAAAAGCAATCGACCACCTGGGTGGCGCCGGCATCCGGCAGGTTCAGGGGCAGGCATTCCTTGCCGAAGACGGCCTGGATGTCGGCCAGCAGCGCGGACAGGTCCACGTCTTGCGCGTCGATCCGGTTGACGATGACGAGGCGGTCCAGCCCGCGCTCGGCGGCGTAGGCCATCATGCGCTGGGCCATCGGCTCGATGCCGGCGGCGGCGTTGATGACGATGGCGGCGGTTTCCACCGCTTCCAGCGCCGGCAGGCTCTGGCCGATGAAATCGGGCGCGCCGGGCGTGTCGATCAGGTGGATGCGGCAGCCGCCGTGATCGAGGTGCATCACCGACGATTGCAGCGAATGCCCGGCCTTGATCTCCAGCGCGTCGTGGTCGCTGACGGTGCTGCCGCGCTCCACGCTGCCGGCCGCGCCCATGGCGCCGGTGTGCTGCAACAAGGCCTCGGCCAGCGTGGTCTTGCCGGCGGCGGCGGGGCCAACCAGGGCCAGGGTTCGGATGTTCCCGACGGCCGGCGTGGCCGATGTGGTGTTGGGCATGGCGTGACTCCTGATAATGACTGGCGGTGCTGGGCCGGGCGCTGCGACGCTGGCGACACTTGGGCTTGATAGCGGGTCAGCGGCGCCTGGCATTCAGCGCGTGGCGCCCATCAGTTGCCTGGCCAGCGCGTGATAGGCCGGCAGCGATGTCGGGTCGTTGTTGGCGTTGGCCGCCAGCGGGTGCGAGGCGTAGCGCGCGGTCACCATTTCCGCCGTCGGATCGACGTAAATCGCCTGGCCGTGAATGCCGCGCGCCATGTACGCACCGTGTTCGTTGTGCGTGACCCACCACATGTTGCGGTAACTCCAGCCGGGCAGGGTGACGTAGCCAGCCGGTGTGAAGGCAGCGCGGTCGCCACCGCGGCGGATGTCGTCCACCACCGCCTGCGGGATCACCTGCCGGCCGTCGAACGGGCCGCCCCAGCGGCCGCCGCGGCGCATCAGCTCGCCAAAGCGGGCCAGATCGCGCAAGCCGGTGTTGAGGCCACCGCCTGCAAACTCGGTGCCCACCGAGTCGACGGTGAAGTAGGCGTCCTGCTCCATGCCCAGGCGCGACCAGATGCGCTCGGACAGCACCTGCCCCGCCGACTTGCCGGTGACGCGGCGGATGACCCAGCCCAGCACGTCGGAGTTGACCGTCTTGTAAGCGAACGCGCCGCCGTGCTCGCCTTCCTTTTGCACCATCTGCAGGAACTCGTAGAAGCTCTGCGGCCCCTGGTAGCCGGGCGGACGCGGCAGCACGTTGCCGGCTCGCGCGTGCATCCAGATCTCGGCCTTGGGATCGGCGTAGTTCTCGCTGTACTTGAGGCCGGTGCGCATGTCCATCACCTGGCGCACGGTGGCGTCGGCGAAGGCGCTGCCCTTCAGCTCGGGCACGTACTGCGTCACCAGGGCGTTCTGGTCAATCTGCCCGTCGGCCACCAGCATGGCGGCGATGGTACCGAAGAAGGACTTGGTGAGCGATTGCGCCAGATGCTGCCCGTCGGGCTTGAACACGCCGGCGTAGCGCTCGTACACGATGCGGCCCTTGTGCAGCACCACCACGCCATCGGTGTAGTTGGCGTCGAAGGCCTGGCCCCAGGTCATGGGCTCGGTCATGCCCAGCGGCACTAAGGTGACGGCGGCGAGGTCGGCGCGCTCGGCGCGCGGCAGCGCAGACGGCGAGTCCAGCCCGCGCGAGACGTTGGTGGTGGCACCCAGCTGGCGCGCGTTGGAGAAAGTCCAGCGCAGTTGCGGAAAGCGGTAGAAGCTGCCGTCTTCCTTGCGCACGATCTTGTCGGCCGGCGGGGGCGAGCCGACCATCCAGCCCAGCCGTGCCGGGTCCGATGCCTGCGCATCGGGTGGGGGCGCCGTTTGGGCCAGGGCGCCGGCGCTCACGCAGGCGCAGACCAGCCCGGCCCAGCGGGCGCAGGCGTATTGCCGTCGAATCATGCTTGTCTCCTCGCTCTTGTAGGGCGAATGGCTCACGTTGCCATCATAAGACTGCGCAGCGTGCGCTATGCTGACCCGCATGACCGAGTCCATCGCTACCCCGCAGGACGTGCTGGCCTTCTGGCTTGGCGCGTGGCCGATTGATCAAGCCGCCATGCAGCGCGTGCAGGCACAGTGGTTCAGCAAGAACGACGCTTTCGATGCCGAGCTGCGCCAGCGCTTTGGTGCCACCCTCGCCGCCGCGCGCGCCGGTCGGCTGGACGACTGGGCGCGCGACGCCGACGGCTGGCTGGCGCTGCTCATCGTGCTCGACCAGTTCAGCCGCAACGCGTTTCGCGGCCAGCCGGAGGGCTTTGCGGGCGATGCGCAGGCGCTGGCGATCGCCCAAGCCGGTATCGCACGTGGCGATGACCAGCGCGTGCCGCCGATGGCGCGCATCTTCTGCTACCTGCCGCTGGAGCACGCGGAAGACGCCGCCATGCAGGCTCGAAGTGTGGCGCTGTTCACTGCGTTGCGCGATGCGCCGGGCGCTGAGCCGAAGGCATTTTTCGACGGCACGCTGGACTACGCGCACAAGCACCAGGACGTGATCACGCGCTTTGGACGCTTTCCACATCGCAACGCGATTCTGGCGCGTGCCAGCACGGCCGAAGAGCAGGCCTACCTGGCGCAGCCGGGCGCTGGTTTTTGAATCAAATCAGGCTGTAGCGCTTGCCCATCAAGCGCGAGCAGCTATCGTTGATGTAGCAATCAGCGCACCGGATCGATGCGCACCAACCATTCCGCTTCGCCCATGTCGGCGCCCGCGTTGCAGTGGCGGCGGACCACGCGGTAGACGCGGTTGCGGTGGTTGGGAAAGCTCACCGTGTCGCCCACGCTCAAAGCGCACAGGGGGATGTCCGAGTCGGGCGTTGGCAGCAGCCCGGTGGTGGTGCGAAAGCCCGGGGTGTCCTGATCGATGTAGAACGAGATGACGCTCATGCCAGCCTCCTGTGGGGTGGCTGCATTGTGCAGCGGCCAGTTGAATTTGGCGATGCAAAAGACGCAAAAGGCCGCGGAGCGGGCCATGCGGGAACGCCGTGGCAGGGGTCGCCCCGGCCACGGCGTTGTCCCTCCTGGGGGTGATGGCGTCGAGGGCGACTCAGGGGTGATTTACCCCAGCATCTCGAAATCGATGAAGCCGCGCTCGACGTTGGTGGACAGCAGTTTGACGCGCACCTTGTCGCCCACGTTGATCTTGCGCCCGCGCGCCACCAGCAGCTTGCCTTCGGCGGGTGGGTTGAAGATGCGCACCCA
>JAJFUF010000040.1 GCA_021372495.1 Lysobacteraceae bacterium | reverse complement strand
AAGCAGGGCTCGACCTCGCGGCGTAAGACGGGCATGTTTATGCAGGTTCATCCGGGGCTCCTGTGGGTGCTGAATGGGTCGCACCGCCAGAATCCCGGGTTCGCCCCGGGTGAACAACCTACTGAGAGATCACAGCTAGCGGCCATATGTGGCGGTTGCACGCGCCGGTGTTGCCCGGATGCGTGGCGTTTCTTGCCCTGTGGAGGCATCCATGTCCCCGCGTTCCCTGGTCCGCGCTGCACCGCTCGCTGTCGCCGCCTTCGTGGCGTTCGCACACGCCGCGCCGCCTGGTCCCCTGCCGCCGCCGGCGGGGACGCAGCCCTCGCCGGCGATCCAGCGCGCGCAGAAGGCGGCGCTGTTGCGCGACACCATGCAGAAGGACGCATTGCAGCGCAGCTACGATCGCGCCGCCAAACAGTCCATCCGCGAGCAGACCGCCGATCCGGCCACGGCGCGCCAGGTCGACGCCGCCGACAAGGCCGAGCAGCGCGCCTACGAGGACCGCCAGCGCAAGCGCCAACAGGATCTGCTGCAGCTGGAGAGCGGCGCGCCGGCGCCCGCGGGCAGCGCCGGCGATGGCGGCCCGCTGTGAGGTTGGCAGACGCGCGCTGTGATTTGTGACGACGCTGCCTTCGTGATTTTCCCCTCTCTCCCCGCGGAGAGGGCCGGGTGAGGGGGACGCGCGCAGCACGCGTGCAGTATTCCCGAGGCAAGAGCACAGCCGTCCTGCGGACGGCACCCCCTCACCCCAACCCTCTTCCCGATGGGGAGAGGGAGGAAGAGTTGCGAGGCGGCGTTGCCGGCGGGCTTGGCGGTGCGGGATCGTCACATCGTGGCGTTGGTGATTTTCCTCTCCCCCCGCTGGGGAGAGGGAGGCAAGGAAAGAGCCACCATCGACCATGGCGTCGGCGCCGCGCGCCGCGACCGGCACGCCGCCCGGCCACGCGACCAGGGCACGCGACCAGGGCACGCGACCAAGGCACGCGACCAAGGCACGCGACTAGGTCACGGCTGGCACACCGGTTCGGCGCGCCCGCGGCGCGGTCCGCCGAGCGCTTCGACTGCACATCTTGCGGGCATGGCGACCTGCCCGTTAGCGTGACCGCACGGGCGGCCGTCCCGGTCCGCCCCGTGCCGAGGTCGATGCCATGCGTGTCCCCGCTTCGATGTTGGTCCTGCCGTTGCTGCTGTCCGCTGCCGCCGTCGCCGCGCCGCCCGTCGCGCCGGGGCCGGCGCCGATGAGCGCGGAGGAGTGCGCGGTGTGGGCGCGCGAGCTCAGCTTCGCGCAATCGGTGGAAAACCACGACGCCAAGGCGTTCGCCGAGCACGTGCATCCCGGCGCGGTGTTCCTCGGCGGTGCGCCGCTGCGCGGGCGCGAGGCGGTGGCCAAGGGCTGGGCGGAGATCGTCGCCGGCACCGGCGTCAAGCTGCACTGGCATCCGCGCGAGGTCGCCATCGGCAGCGATCCGCGCCTCGCCGTCTCGCGCGGTCCGTACTGGATGGAAGACACCTCGCCGCAGGCGAAGCATCGCTACCTCGTCGGCACCTTCAGCTCGTTCTGGGTGAAGGGCGACGACGGCGTCTGGCGCGTGATGTTCGACGCCGGCAGCGGCGCGCAACCGGCCGCCGACAGGGTTGCGGTCGAGCGCATCATGGCGACCGCGCCGGCGACCTGCCCGCGCGCCTGAGCGCGCCGGCCGGCGCTCGGCCTTCGCAGCGCCGGGCGCCGGGGACGGGTGCCTATAATGGCCGCCTCGCCATTCCGAGGCCTGCCATGAACGCCCCCACCCGCATCGACACCTCCCGCATCGTCCGCGCGCCGCGCGGCGCGCAGTTGAGCTGCAAGAGCTGGCTCACCGAGGCCCCGTTCCGCATGATCCAGAACAACCTGGATCCGGACGTCGCCGAGAAGCCGAGCGAGCTGGTGGTGTACGGCGGCATCGGCCGCGCCGCGCGCAACTGGGAGTGCTTCGACGCGATCCTGCGCTCGCTGCGCGAGCTGGACGACGACGAGACGCTGCTGATCCAGTCCGGCAAGCCGGTCGGCGTGTTCCGCACGCACAAGGATGCGCCGCGCGTGCTGCTCGCCAACTCCAACCTGGTGCCGGCGTGGGCGAACTGGGAGCACTTCAACGAGCTGGATAGGAAGGGCCTGATGATGTACGGCCAGATGACGGCCGGCTCGTGGATCTACATCGGCTCGCAGGGCATCGTGCAGGGCACCTACGAAACCTTCGTCGAGATGGGCCGCCAGCACTACGGCGGCAACCTCGCCGGCAAGTGGATCCTCACCGCCGGCCTCGGCGGCATGGGCGGCGCGCAGCCGCTGGCGGCGAGCCTGGCCGGCGCCTGCTCGCTGATCGTCGAGTGCCAGCAGAGCCGCATCGACATGCGCCTGCGCACCAAGTACGTCGACGAACAGGCCAAGGATCTCGACGACGCGCTGGCGCGCATCGCCAAGTACACCAAGGAAGGCAAGGCCGTCTCCATCGCGCTGCTCGGCAACGCGGCGGAAGTGCTGCCCGAGCTGGTGCGCCGCGGCGTGCGTCCGGACGCCGTCACCGACCAGACCAGCGCGCACGATCCGGTCAACGGCTACCTGCCGATCGGCTGGACCGTCGAGCAGTGGTTCGAGCGCCGCAAGAGCGATCCCAACGGCGTGCGCGACGCGGCGAAGAAGTCGATGCGGGTGCACGTCGAGGCGATGCTGGCCTTCCAGAAGATGGGCGTGCCCACCTTCGACTACGGCAACAACATCCGCCAGATGGCCAAGGACGAAGGCTGCGCCAACGCCTTCGACTTCCCCGGCTTCGTGCCGGCCTACGTGCGCCCGCTGTTCTGCCGCGGCGTCGGCCCGTTCCGCTGGGTGGCGCTGTCGGGCGATCCCGAGGACATCTACAAGACCGACCAGAAGGTGAAGGAGCTGATCCCCGACGATCCGCACCTGCACCGCTGGCTGGACATGGCCGAGCAGCGCATCAGCTTCCAGGGCCTGCCGGCGCGCATCTGCTGGGTGGGCCTCGGCCAGCGCCACAAGCTCGGCCTCGCCTTCAACGAGATGGTGCGCAAGGGCGAACTGAAGGCGCCGATCGTGATCGGCCGCGATCATCTCGACTCCGGCTCCGTCGCCAGCCCCAACCGCGAGACCGAGGCGATGCGCGACGGCTCGGACGCCGTCTCCGACTGGCCGATCCTCAACGCGCTGCTCAACACCGCCGGTGGCGCCACCTGGGTCAGCTTCCACCACGGCGGCGGCGTCGGCATGGGCTACAGCCAGCACGCCGGCGTGGTGATCGTCTGCGACGGCTCGGACGCCGCCGACCAGCGCCTCGCCCGCGTGCTGTGGAACGACCCCGGCACCGGCGTGATGCGCCATGCCGACGCCGGCTACGACCTCGCCATCCAGTGCGCGAAAGAGCAGGGGCTGAAGCTGCCGATGGTGTGAGGAAGGCGAGGCCGCATTGGATGCCGGGTGACCCGTAGGGTGGGTGGAGCGCAGCGAAACCCACCGTGGCTGCGCCGCGCGTTGAGTTTCGCTACGCTCCACCGAACCCGGGACGCTGCGCGGAGGAGGCATCGAGTGTGGCTACAGGGACGGCCACGTCTTGATCACGCAAACGAGCCATAATGCCGCCGAGTGCTGATTTAATTCCCTCCGTCCCCTTAGTTCCGTTCATCGAGAGCGCCACCGACCTCGACGGCCGCGTCTGGCGCACGCTGCGCGTGCTGCTGTTCGCGCCGGGCCTGCTGTCGCGCGAGTACCTCGCCGGCCGGCGCGCGCGCTGGCTGCCGCCGGTGTCGCTGTTTCTCGCCATCAGCGTCGTCTATTTCCTCGCGCCCATCCGCGGCGGCGACCTGACGTTGCAGTTCATCCAGCAGGTGTCGCCCGACGTGCGCGCGCAGGCCCTGGAGCCGGGCGAGACGTTGACGCCCGCGCAGCGCGCGGCGAGCGGGCAGTGGTATTCGGCCTACGCATCGCGCTGGGTCGAGCGGCGCGTCGCGCAGCGCGACGCGGCGGCGCGCGCGGCGTCGAACGGCGCCACCGGCTACACGGTGCGCGACTACCGCGCGGTCTACGAGGCCCGGGCCGACGACGTCAGCAAGGCGCTGGTGATCCTGCACGTGCCGCTGGCGGCACTGGTGCTGATGCTGGCGTTTTGGCGGCAGCGCCGCTACTACGCCGAGCACTTCGTCGTCGTGCTGCACTACTTCGCGTTCTGGATCGTCGCCCTGACGCTGATCTCGCAGGCCATCCACCTGATCCACTGGCTGCCGCCCGCCTGGCAGCCGCCCGAGACGGTCTACGACTGGGTCATGCGCGCGCTGCTCGCCCTCTACGCGGTGCTCGCCCTGCGGCGCGCCTACGCGGTCGGCTGGCCCAAGGCCCTGATCGCCGCCGCCGCGATGATCGCCTCGATCGTGCTGTTCAATCTCTATGCCTACCGCGCCGTGCAGTTCGCGGTGACGTTCGCGCTGACCTGAAGGCAGGTCGCGGCGTAGGGTGGGTTGAGCGCAGCGAAACCCGCCGTGGCTGCGGCGCGCGCTGGGATTCGCTACGCTTGAACCAACCTACGTCATCGTGCTGCGCCCACACGGCAGGCCTGCATGATTAACGCCAGAGTGGGCTTTTCCACCGTTTACAGGGGAGTTTTCGGCATGGCGCATAAGACGATCGAAGTACCGATCAATCGGTTGTACCTAGACCAAGACAACGCTCGGCATGACCCATTGGACAACGAACCAGAGATCATCGATCAGTTGTTGAGGAAGGAAAAGGCTGGGGCGATTGCCAAGAGTATCGCCGAAGCGGGGGCGCTCAATCCACTTGAACGGGTCGGGGTGGTCGCGCACCCGACCATCAGAGGGGGTTACACGGTAATCGAAGGTAATCGCCGGGTTAGCGCTCTCAAAATGCTGCATGATCCGGACAAGGCACCTACCGAAGCCATAAAAAAGCAGGTGCTCGGTTACAAGGCGAAAGGCCGTACGGTGCCATCGCAGATCGAAGTAGTGCTTTTTGATAGCGAAGAAGAGGCGGCGCCGTGGATCAGCATGCGTCATAGCGGCGAAGACGGCGGAGTCGGGCTGCGGCCTTGGACGGTGTCAGGGAAAAACAGGCACGCAGCGAAAGTAGGCGGGCAGAACGTGAATCAGCTCGCAGTGAATCTCGTCAACCACGCCGCTAAGGCGGGCTTGCTTAGCGAGGAAGAGAAGGCGCAGATACCACTTACGACCATCACGCGCTATCTCGGCAATCCCATCCTTCGTCACACCATCGGTCTGGCATCTAGTAAGGAGCTACAGATTGACGTGCCGCAGAATGAATTTTATGGTGTCTTGCGGATCTTCCTGAGAGACTCGCTGCCTAGGTCCGTCACGGGTGTCGAGCCCAGGGTTCACTCGCGAAGCAACGCTGCTGATTGGAAAAACTACGCCAAAGAGCTCGGCGCGGCGGGACATAGTCCAAAGACGCGATTGACGAAAACCGTCCCGCTCAAAGCGCCAAAACCTGGGTCGTTGAAGGTGGCCCCCAAGCTCGCAAACCCCGATAAGCGGTCATCGGTAGTTGGCTCGACCTTCCGATACAGTTTTGCGAGCGATGCCATTCTGAGCAGGTTGTGCCGAGAACTGCGCAGCATCGATGCGCACGCGTACTCTTTCGCAGCAGCGTATCTCTTTCGAGCATTCATTGAGCGTTTGTCAAAATGCTACGCCAAGCGACACCGGCTCGGCATGGACGGCGAGCTGCGTCAGATCATCGGCCGCTGCATCGAACACCTGGAGAAGAACAACGCGCTGCAGGCGTCCATGGGAAGTAAGGCCTTCAAATCCGCGCTGCAACCGCTGCGAGGCATGGTGAGCGACCGCTACGGGCGAACGTCGCCCGACACACTGGGAAGCTGGGTGCATGGCAGCAGCATTCCCAGCCGCGCAGAGATCAACCGCCGCTGGGACACCTTGGAACCGGGGCTCAAGCTTCTGGCAGACGGCCTTGCCTGACGTTGGCCAAGTCGGCTCATTTTCGTTAGATTCACGGCCAACTTTTGGGGAGCGTCGCCGTGCCCACGACCGATTCACCGCTACGCTATCCGGGCGGGAAAACCCAGCTTGCGCCCTTTGTCATTGAGATCCTTCGAGCCAATAACCTGTTCTACGGTGCATACATTGAGCCATTCGCCGGGGGGTGCGGTATCGCCTGGAAGCTGTTGCTCAACAACTATGTCTCCGAAATCCACATCAATGACATTGACCCGTCGATTTACGCGTTCTGGGCATCGGTACTGCGTTATACAGATGACCTGTGTGAGCGGATCGAGCGCGCGGAAATCACCATGGACGAGTGGCATCGGCAGAAAGCCGTTCAGCACATGGGGCGACCGCGACAGCTTGATTTAGGTTTCTCGACGCTCTTCCTGAACCGTACCAACCGATCAGGCATCCTCAAAGGTGGCGTCATCGGTGGCAAAGCGCAGAGGAGCGCCTATCCCTTGGATTGTCGGTTCAAGAAGGCTGAGCTCATCCGAAAGATCCTGCGTATCGCCAAGTACAAGGACCAGATCACGCTTACGCGAATGGACGCCAGGGCGTTCATCCTCGAGACCCTTCCGCGCCTTGCCGCGAAAGCGTTGGTCAATATCGATCCGCCGTACTACGGTAAAGGTCGCGATCTTTACTGCAGCTTTTACGACCACGCTGACCACGTGAATCTATCGCGAGTCATTCCAAAAATTCGTCAACACTGGATGGTCACGTACGATGACGCGCCGGAGATTCTGAAGCTCTACCGAAAGCTTCCAACTATGAATCTCAATCTTAACTATTCAGCTCAGGTCAAACGCGTTGGCGTCGAACTCATGATCCTGGACCCCAAGATGGTGCTGCCGGAAGGGCTGACTGACGCCGCCGCCTAAGGGCTGCGGTTTGAGGCTGGAGGATTTTGCCGATTTGGGGACGGAGGCAATTAAGTCGGAGGCAATTAAGTCGGCCGGGCAAGCAAGCCCAGTCGAGTAGGGTGGGTTGAGCGCAGCGAAACCCACCGTGGCTGCGCGACGCGTTGGGTTTCGCTGCGCTCAACCCAACCTGCGGCGCTGTGCCGCGAACGCCTGCTTGTATGCGGGCCGTGCTTCGCCGCGTGCGACATAAGCCGCCAGGTTCGGAAATTCGTCCAGGATGCCCGAGACTCTCAGCCTGAGCAGCACCGACACCATCATCAGGTCGCCTGCGCTGAACGTGCCATCAAGCCAGTCGGCATCGCCCAGGCGGGCGGAGAGCTGGCCCAGCCGCTGGCGGACGCGGTCCGCGACCAGAGGCAGGCGCTCCGCCGTCCATGGCTTGTCGCCCTCCAGGATCTTCGCGGTGACGAGTTCGAGGATCGGCGGCTCCACCGTGTTGAGTGCGGCAAACATCCATGTGATCGCCCGCGCCCGGGCATGGGCATCGTCCGGCAACAGACCTGCATGGCGCTCGGCGATATAGAGGACAATCGCGCCGCTCTCGAATAGGGCGAGATCGCCTTCCTCGTAGGTCGGGATCTGACCGAACGGATGCAGGCCAAGGTGCGCGGGTTCCTTCATCGCGTGGAACGAAACAAGGCGGACCACATAGGGCTGGCCGACTTCCTCGAGCGCCCAGCGAACGCGCGTATCGCGCGCAAGTCCCTTGCCGCCGTCGGGCGACCGTTCAAAGGCGGTGATGGTGGGGAGCATGGGAAGGCCCCTGGCGACAGTGCGACGGGATGGGGAAGGGCGAGCGTGCCCGTTTCGACGACTCGCCCCTGATTCCTGCTTGGCTACCGCGGCTGACGGTGGCCTTCGTCAGCCGCGTCGCGCCGCCTCGATCGCTGCGATATCGATCTTGGTCATCTCCATCATCGCCTCAAACGCGCGCCTGGCCGCGACGGGATCGGGGTCAGTGACCGCGGCGGTCAGGGCGCGCGGGGTGATCTGCCATGACAGGCCCCACTTGTCCTTGCACCAGCCGCAGGCGCTGGGCTGGCCGCCGTTGGCGATGATGGCGTTCCACAGGCGGTCGGTTTCGGCCTGGTCGTCGGTCGCCACCTGGAACGAGAACGCCTCGCTGTGGCGGAACGCGGGCCCGCCGTTGAGCCCCAGGCACGGGATGCCCATCACGGTGAACTCGACCGTCAGCACGTCGCCCTGCTTGCCCGAGGGGTAGTCGCCTGGCGCCCGATGCACGGCGCCCACGGCGCTGCCGGGAAACGTCGCCGCGTAGAACGTGGCCGCCTCCAGCGCGGTGCCGTCGTACCAAAGACAAATCCTGTTCTTGCTGACCATGTCGGCTCTCCGGTTACAGGGCGGCGGCTGGCCTCTCGTTCCTTCGGCGAAGGAAGGAGGGATTGGACTCCAAACCACAGTGCTGTTCAAAACCGGGGGGCGTCGACCGTGCGCCGGGCATGAGCTCCGACGCGTACGCGAACGTCACCTACCGCGCCGACTTCGAGGTGCGCGCGGAGAAGTGCGGCCTGAGCATCTACCGCGATGATCCGACCAGCCGCGTCGGGCTCGCCTTCGCCGCGACGGTTGCGCCGGTGATATTCCCGCGGAGCTGCTGGGTCCGGTCGAAAACGGGCTCTGGATTTTCGAGGCCCGGGGCCGCGGGCGTCAGGTGGGAGCGGGGATCATGTGCGCGCGCCCAGACGCGGACCAGGAGCAGCAGGGCCCGCAACAAGGCGGCGATGCCCCGACGCACCAGGACGCCCGAGACGCCGGAGACGGCGCCGGAGATCAGCAGGGCGAGACGTGGCGCCACGCCGTCGAAGGCGTAGAGCACGCCTGCGGTCCAGACGAGAACCAGGACCGCATCTGCGACGAGCGGCAGATCGAGCGCGTCGTCCGTCGGCATCGATTCCGTTTCGCGAGGGGCGTGCATGTCCACTGTGATCGCCGCGCGCATGCGGCCTGCGTTGCCGTCCATCCGGACCTCCACGGTGATGGTGTGCCCGGGTGCGTCGCAGGTGGCGGCGGGCCGGTCCACCTGATTCGCGCCTTCGGAGGTCTGTTCGACACTCCCGTGCGGAACTTGAGCCGGGGACGGCGAAAACGGGACCTGGTTCACTTCCGGGGCCTGAGGCCGCGGGCAGGCCCGACGAGTCCGGTCGCGGCACGGCTTGCCGTCGCATCGTGCGCGGAGCGGCAAAACAGGGGCCAGAGCGCACTATCCGCTCGCAGCTACGGCCGGGCCTCTCGACACCTGTCGCTCCGCGCGTGCATGATGGCGCGGGGAATTCAGCCGCGGGCTCCGGCCCACCGGCCATGCATGGGCCGGGCGCTTCGGTGCGTGACGGATGCGCGGCGCACTTCGGATGGGGCGATCGATGAAGGCGACAAGGATGTGGCTCGGCGCCGCAATGGCGCTGATGCTTGCGGGATGTGCGACCGGTTACCACAGCGCCGCGGATCCGCTGCGCGGCTTCACCGGCGGCTACTGGGACGAGCCGGGCCCTGGCGAGTTGCTCAAGGTGGGGTTCGCCGGCAACGGTTACATCGACCGCGAGACGATCACCGCCTACCTGATGTACCACTGCGCCGAGCTGGCCCAGCAGCGGCACAAGCCGTATTTCCGCGTCTATTCCGCGCTGTCGGACGCTATCCGCAACCGGCCGGTGGAAGTGGCGACGATCGGCCGCGTCGGCGGCAAGCTCGGCGACTGGGTGTTCGTGCTGTTCGACGACGCGCAGCAGGCCGGCGATCTTGCGACCGACGCCACGTTGGCGCGCTACGCCTCGTTCCTGCACAGCCAGGAGAAGCAGTCGTGAGGCGCGCGCTCAGATTGCTGCTGGCCAGTGCCGCCCTGTCGTCGCTCGCGGCGTGCGTGGGCCTGCCGACCTACGTGCCGGAACCGCACGAGCCGCTCGCGCGGGTGAAGCTCTCGCCCAACATCGCCAGCGGCTCGCTGGGGATGTGCACGAGCAAGGGGCAGTACCGCGTGCCGGTGAAGGACGGCTACGTCGAGGTGCCGGCCGATCAGCGCGTGAGCCTCTGGCACACCTACGTCGCGTCCGGCTACCAGGTCACGTACCACTGCTCGCCCGGCATGAGCTTCGACGCCTACGAGAACGTCGTTTATTACGCCGACTTCGAGGTGCGCGCGGAGAAGTGCAGCCTGGCCATCTACCGCGAGGACAAGACCAGTCGCGCCGGGCTCGCCTTCGACGCGACGGTCGCACCGTTGGTGTGCCCGCGCTAGCACGGAAGATCGCAAGCGGGGCAGTCCGAGCTGCTCCTTTGTCGCTGGTTGAACGACTTCGCTGCATCAACATGGATGAAGGGGGAAACATGAGTTTCGCTACGCGTGCTTTGGCGGTACTTGCCGTCGCCACCATGGGCTTGGGCGGTTGCGCCAGCTTCAACAGGACCAAGCCGGCGCCGGCACAACAGCAACCCATCGCGGTGAGGTTCACGGGGGCCGAGTTGTCTGCCTGGTCGGACATGCCGGCCGGCGTCTACCGCGTTCCCGACAGCCAGGTCGTCGTTTCCGGCCACCAGAAGGGCGGGGCCACCGGCTTTTTGTTCGGGGTGGTTGGCGTGGCGGTACAGAGCGCCATCAATTCCTCCGCGGGCAAGGACGCGACAAAGAACGTGGAGGATGCGTTGCGCATTTCACTGACGAGTGAGGCGCAACGGGTCACCAAGGATCTGCTCGCGTCCGACCGGTTTTCAGGAAAGTTCACCCAGTCGACCGATGCAGCAGGACCGACCCTGGATGTGACCAGCGCCGTGATCCTGACGTTCGTCAACGCGACGGATGCTCGCCCCTACGTGCTGTTGAAGGCGGACCTTGCGACCGCCAAGGGCGCCAAACAGAGCTGGGAGACGCGCTACATCGCTTCCTCCGGGCAACCGCGACCGCTTTCGGGCGCCAACAGCTGGACCGCTGATGGAGGTGCGATTCTCCGAAGCGCGGTCTACGAAGATCTGCGGCGCGCCATTGAAGTCATGCTCAAGGACGTGTCGCATCCCTACGTCAGGGACGACACCAAGCTGACCACGGTCCAGGGTTACTTCCCCTATCTGAAGGAGCGCGCCCAAGCCGTGGGCTATGAGCTGGACGAGGACGACCGGTCGGTCTACTTCATCCCGAAGCTCGGCGATGTCATCGTCTTCTCGGGCGTGAACATCATGGACAAGGCGCTGACCTCCCACCGAGCCGCGACGAAGGACGATGCCGTCTTCAAGATCGTGGGCGACAGCGATGGGGGCCATGCGGTCACAGCCGAGCAGAGCATTCCCGTCGGCGGCTCGTCCGCAGCTGCGCCGAAGGGCGGCTGAGTTCACGCACCGCGCTGAGCGAAGGGGAATCATGATGCGAGGCCGCACCGGACGCGGAGCGCACGCCATCTGTTCGATGCCTGAATCGCGCGGCGATGCGACCGGCCCGTGGCTGGTCGCATCCCGCGGACCTTGCGCGGCTAAAGTTCGAGGAACGGCTTGAAGCCGCCCCAGAACATGCGCTTGCCGTCGAAGGGCAGTTTCTTCGGGTCCATCAGGTCGGCGAGGCGCGGGTCGGCCATCACCATCCTGTTGGCGCGGTCGCGCGCGGCGCGCGATTTGTAGACGATCCACGAGAACACCACGACTTCGCCCGGCTTCAGCTTGACCGCCTGCGGGAACGACGTGAGCTTGCCGGGCTTCACGTCGTCGGCGACGCACTCGGTGTATTGCAGCGCGCCGTGTTCGCGCCAGATCTTGCCGGCGCGCCGCGCCATGCGGCGGTAGGCGGCGAGGTTCTTCTTCGGTACCGGCGCCACGAAACCGTCGACGTAGTTCATAAGTCCTCCCGATCTCGACCAGGGTTGGGGCCGGCCCGGCACGAGCGGCGCTTGTTGCTTGCAGCAGCGGTCCGGCCGGCCCGGATTGCGCTCGACGGCGCTCAGTCGTCCTTCAACGCCTCGACCTGGATGCGCAGCCTGACGTCCATGTCGAAGCCGTAGTCCTTGCCGGCGTCCAGCCCGAACGCGTCGCGCCGGAACGTGGCTTGCGCGTCGGCGCCGCACAGTTCGCGCTTGTACAGCGGGTGCGGGATGCACTTGAAACGGCCGATGGCGAGGTCGAGCGGCCGGCTCACGCCGTGCAGCGTCAGCGTGCCCACCACCCGCGTGGGCGCGCCGGCGACGAAATCCGCCAGCGTGCCTGCATAGGTGGCCTGCGGGTATTTCGCCGTGTCGAAGAACTGCGGGCCGCGCGCCCACTTGTTCAACTCGTCCTGGCCGTAGTCGACGCTGTCGAGGTCGATGGCCACGTTCACCGACCCCGTCTCCGCGGCCCGGTCCAGCGTCACCGTGCCGGTGGTGTGGTTGAACTTGCCGCGCCAGTACGAGATGCCCATGTGGTCGGCCTCGAAGCTGGGATAGGTGTGGTTGGGATCGACGGTGTAGTGCGCGGGCGCGGCGGCGGCCGGCAACAGGGCGGCGGCGAGGGCGGTGGACAGGAGCAACTTCGCAAGCATGGCGGATCTCCGTGGTCGCCGGGATGGCCGCGGGCGTTCCGGCCGCCGGCTTCCGGGCAGGCGGGTCAGTCAATGCACATCGGCGCGGCCGTCGAGTGCGATGCGCAGCCGCTCCTGCGGCGCGCGCTCGACAAACTCGCGGCGCACGTGCGCAAACAGCTCGCGCTGGCCGCCGAACGGCAGCAGCGGCATCGTTTCCTCGAAACCGAGCCAGCGGAACGCGTCGTGCTCGCGATTGAGGCGCACCGCGGCGTCGGCGGCGACGAAGGCGACGAAGGCCGGCACCACCGCGATGCATTCCTCGCGCGGGTCGTAGAACTGCTCGCAGCGGTTGGCGGAGTAGAGCGCGGTCGGCGCCAGCCCGGTTTCTTCCGCGAGCTCGCGCAGCGCGCATTGCCAGGCGCGTTCGTCGGGTTCGATGTGGCCGGCGGCGTAGCTCCACACGCCGCGCAGATAGGGGCTGGCGCGGTGCAGCAGCAGCACCTGCGCGTCGCCTTCGGCGTCGCGCACCGCGACCACGGAGGCCATCGTGCAGCGGATCGGGATCTCGGCCATGGCGGCGATCGTACTCGTGGGGTGACGTGTCGTTCGGTGTCAGCGAATCGTCGTGGTCTCGCGCAGTGCCGCCACGGTGGCGCGGATGCCTTCGGCGTAGGGCGTCGGCGCGAAGTAGCGGGCGCTGAACTTGCGGCTGTCGAAGACGTACGGATGCGTGTTCTGGTACAGCATCTCCATCGACTCGCGCACCAGCGGGTTGAACAACCCGATCAGGCGCAGCAGCCACGGCTTCAGCACGTAGTGGCGCGGCTCGACGCCGCAAGCGGCGGCAACCGCGGCGATGAAGGCGCGGCCGTCGGGCGGATCGGCGGCGGTCGGCAGGTGCCAGACCTGGGCGGAGACGTTGGCGCTGTTGCCGAGCAGCGCGGTGGCGCGCACCGCGTCCGGCGTGTAGGTCATCGAGTGCGGCACGGCGTCGTTGCAAAGCCATGCCGCGCGTTCGCCGCGCAGCAGCTTCTGGAACACCATCGGATGCACGAAGGTGTGGGTCGCCTCCGGGCCGTAGAAGTCGGCCGAGCGCGCGACCAGCGCGTCGACTTCGCCGCAGGCCGCGGCGTCCAGCAGGCGATCGGCGAGGCGCGCGCGCACTTCGCCCTTGCGGCTGACCGGACGCATCGGCGTCGCTTCGGTCATCGGCCCGTCGACGCGGCCGTAGCAGTAGACGTTGTCGAAGAACACCAGCCGGCAGCCGTGGCGCGCGCAGGCGGCGATGGCGTTGCCGAGCACGCGCGGCCATTGCGCCTCCCACACGCGCGCGTCGTAGGCGAGGCCGGCGACGAGATACGCCACGCGGCTGCCGGCGACCGCGCGCTCCACCTGCTCAGGATCCAGCAGGTCGGTGGGCACGCACTCGTCGTCGGCGTTGACCGCCGCAGGATGCCGGCTGGCGAGGCGTACGCGCGTGCCGTACGCGGGCAGTTCGCGCGCCAGTCCGCGGCCGATCACGCCGCCGGCACCGAGGATGGTCTGCATGCGAGGCTCCCGCGCCGATCAAGGGCATCAGCCTAGCAGGGGAAACCGATGGGTCCAGCCGGTGCAGTCGCTTTCCGCAGGAGATGCCCCGCGTGGCCGCGCTGGCGCCCGCCGGCATGGCGATCGAAATCGGCGACGCGCCGGCGCTGCCGCTGTTCGACGGGGATCTCGAGCAGGCGACGCAGGGCGGGCCGGAAGCGCTGCGGCAACGCGCAAGGCACTGGCGGCGCTGCTGTCGGCGTTCGCGCGCTGGATCGCGCTGACCAGGGCCGCGGCCCTCGCGGCCTGACCGGCGCCCGCACACCGGCGCCGCGGCTCAGCGCGGCTCGCGTCGGCAGCGCAGCGCGAACAGGCGCGGGATCGCGGCCGCCGACGCGGGCGTCTCGTCGCGCCATTCGTGCACGGCGACGACGCGCAGGCCGGCACGGATCGCCGCGTTCACGTAGTCGGAGACGTCGTGCAGGAAGGCGGCGACGCGCACCGTCTCGCCGGTTTCCAGGTGGGCGAAGCGCGCCTGCTTGCCCATCATCTGGCGGAACGGGTGCAGCTCGCAGAAGTAGCACTCGCCGCCGTCGCGCAGCACGCGGAATGCCTGCGCGAACACGTCGTCCAGCGTCTCGACGTGCTCCAGCACCAGGTTGCCGATCACCAGGTCCACGCTGGCGTCGGCCAGCGGCCAGGGTTCGCGCACGTCGTGGCGCACGAAGCGGACGTGCGGCGCGGCGACGCGCCGCTGCGCCTGCGCCAGCATGCCGGCGGAGAAGTCCACGGCGACGACGCTGCGCGCGCGCCCGGCCAGCCACGCGGTGTTCTTGCCGGTGCCGCAGCCGATCTCCAGCACGTCGCGGCCGCGAAGGTCGAAGTCCTGGCGGCGCAGCATCGCCGCGTCGAGGTCGCGGGTCCGGTTCTCGTCGGTGTCGTAGACCTGCGACCAGCGGTCGTAGGCGGCGGCGACGTCGGTGGGGTCGGGGGCGTGGGTCATCATGCCGTCTGTTCCGTTGCAGGGCGCGCACCGCGGCGCGTCACGGCGCCGCGCGCACGCGAATCGTGGTGCCGTCGACCTCGACGGTCTGCCCCGCGCGGATCTTGCAGGTCTTGCGCAGCTCGGCCGCGCCGTCCACCGTCACCGCGCCGCCGGCGACGATCGCCTTGCCGGCGCCGCCGCTGTCGCACAGGCCGACCAGCTTGAGCAACTGGTTCAGTTCGACGTGGTCGCGGTCGAGTTCGAAGTCGATGGTCTGCATGGGATTCCGTGGTGGGGCGGCCGCTGCGCCGGCGACGGCGGGCGCGCGCCAAGCTTAGCGGTCGCCTCGCCGCGGAGCCATCAGTTTGACCTGCGTCAGCGTTCGCGTGTGTGCGTGACCTAGGCTGCCGCCATCGCCTACGGAGACGGCCGATGGACGTGCTGCAGGCCATCCGCGCGCGCCGGGCGGTGCGCGCGTTCACCGACGAGGCGCTGGATCGCCCGACCGTGCAGGTGCTGGTCGATGCCGCGGTGCAGGCGCCCAGCGCGATGAACCTGCAGCCGTGGACCTTCCTCGTCGCGCTCGGCCGCGAGCGGGTCGCCGACATCGCGCGGCGCGCCAAGGCGCATCTGGTCGCGTCGCTCGACACGGGGCCCGGCCTGCTGCGCCGCACCGACATGCTGCACGACCCGCATTTCGACATCCTGTACGGCGCGCCCGCGCTGATCGTCGTCTACGCCGCGGTATCGGACGCGCCCGCCGCGCTGGTGCGCCCCGACCAGGACTGCTGCCTCGCCGCGCAGAACCTGATGCTCGCGGCGCGCGCGATGAACCTCGGCAGTTGCTGGATCGGATTCGCGCGGCCGTGGCTCGACCTGCCCGCGACGAAGGACGAGTTCGGCCTGTCGGCGGAGCACGTGGCGGTTGCGCCGATCGTCGTCGGCTATCCGCAGGCCTGGCCCGACGCGACGGCGCGCCACACGCCGCGGATCGTGTGGTGCGATTGAGGCTGCGCGCGCGACCGGCTGCGGCTCCGCGCGAGGACACCGGGCATCGCCGCGGGAGCGTGCCGATGAAGAAGCGATCCCTGCCGTTGTCGCGCGTCTACCGCCTGCTCGAGCCGGGGCCGGTCGTGCTGCTGGCGACGGCCCGCGCGGGCCGCACCAACGTGATGGCGATGTCCTGGCACACGATGATGGAATTCGAGCCGCCGCTGGTCGGCTGCGTGGTCAGCGCGCGCAACTTCAGCTTCGAGGCGCTGCGGGCGACGCGCGCATGCACGATCAACATTCCCACCGCGAAGATCGCGGCGCAGGCGGTCGGCTGCGGCAACGTGTCCGGGCGCCGCGTCGACAAGTTCGCCCGGTTCGGGCTGACGCCGGTCGCTGCCGCGAACGTGGACGCGCCGCTGGTCGGCGAGTGCTACGCCAACCTCGAATGCCGCGTGGCCGACGCGCGCTGGGTGGCGCGCTACAACTTCTTCGTGCTGGAAGTGGTGAAGGCGTGGATCGACCCGGCGGTGCGCCAGCCGCGCACGCTGCACCACCGCGGCAGGGGCGTGTTCATGGTCGCGGGCCGCGAGCTGAAGCTGCCTTCGCGCGCGAAGTAGCGGGGCGGTGCGCTGCAGGGCGACGGCGGGCACGCCGGCGGCGGTGCCCGGCCGCGCCCCGTGCGGCGTCAGGCGGTGCGCGTCGCGCGCACGCCAAGCCAGCCCTTGATCGAGGCGATCGCCAGCGGCACGGCGCCGAAGGCGATGAACACGATGTCGCCGGGCAGGCGCATCCACTCGACCAGCCGCGCGGTGCGGGTGGCGGTGTAGTCGAGGCTGCGCGCGTGCCAGTAGCCATGCTGGACCACGTCCCACACCTGCAGCACGCCGCCGGGGAACAGGCTCAGCACGATCATCATCGCCAGGCCGATGTTGGTGCCCCAGAACGCCACCTTGACGTACTTCTCGATGCCGGGCCAGCGCGCGTCGTCGCTGGTCTGGCGCAGCACCAGCACCAGCAGCGCGATCGCCAGCATGCCGAACACGCCCATCAGCGCGGCGTGGCCGTGGTTCGGGGTGAGGATGGTGCCGACCTCGTAGTAGCTGACGATCGGCAGGTTGATCAGGAAGCCGAACATGCCGGCGCCGACGAAGTTCCAGAAGCCCACCGCCATCAGGAAGTAGAACGACCATTTGTGCGGGATGGAAACCTTCATGCCGCATTCGTTGCACTGGCCGCGCGTGGTGCGCACGAAGTCCCAGGCGTCCAGCGTCAGCAGGGTCAGCGGCACCACTTCCAGCACCGACACCAGCGCCGACAGCGCCATGTTCACGTGGGTCTGGCCGGTGAAGTACCAGTGGTGGCCGGTGCCGACCAGGCCGCCGAGGAAGTACAAAATCGCGTCGAGATAGATCACCCGCAGCGCGGTGTTGCGGTGGGCCAGGCCGAGCTGGAAGAACACCAGCGCCACCACCGTGGTGGCGAAGAACTCGAAGAAGCCCTCCACCCACAGGTGGATGATCCAGAAGCGCCAGGTGTCGACCACCGTGTAGTTGGTCTTGGCGCCGAAGAACAGCGCGGGGATGTAGAACACCGGGATCGCCAGCGCCGCCCACAGGAACATGCGCGCCAGCGGCCGCGCGTTCGGGTTCGTCACCGTGCGCGGCCGCGCCAGCCACCACAGCATCGCGAACCAGGCCAGCAGGCCGACCACCAGCAGGTACTGCCAGATCCGGCCCAGCTCGAGGAATTCCCAGCCCTGGTTGCCGAGCCAGAACCACCAGCGTCCGAGCAGCCCGGACATGCCGGCCCATTCGCCGAGCAGGCTGCCGGCGATCACCACCGCGAACGCGACGAACAGCAGGTGCGTCGCGCCGGCCAGCCAGCGCGGCTCGTCGCTGCGCAGCGAGCGGCCGAGGAACAGCGCGGCGGCAACGTAGGAGGTGGCGATCCAGAAGATCGCGGTCTGCAGGTGCCAGGTGCGCAGCAGGTTGCTGGGCAGGAATTTCTCCAGCGGGATGCCGTAGAAGCTGCCGGGCTCGGCGCGGTAGTGCGCGGTCGCGCCGCCGACCAGCGTCTGCGCCAGGAACAGCAGCGCCACCACCACGAAGAACTTGACCAGCGCGCGCTGTCCGGCGCTGGCCTCGCCGGGCAGCATCTGCGGATGCACGTGGTGGCCGTGGGTGACCCAGCCGAGGTAGTCGAACTTGCCGAACGCCAGCAGCACCGCGGCGATACCGGCCAGCAGCACCACCAGGCTGAGCGCGCTCCACAGCAGCGCGCCCGAGGTCGGCCGGTTGCCGACGCTGGGGTCGTACGGGAAGTTGTTGGTGTAGGAGAAGTCGGCGCCCGGCCGGTTGGCCACCGAGGCCCACGCCGCCCAGGTGACGAAGGCGGTGAACTGGCGCAGCTCGGTCGGATCGCTGATCAGGTCCGGCTTCAGGCCGCCGTTGCCGGCGGGGTGCTTGAAGTAGTCGGTCCAGTAGCCGATCTGCTGGCGGTAGGCGGCGGTCTCCGCGTCGGTCAGGCCGAGCGTGCCGGTGGCGGCATCGTAGCGGTTGGTCTTGAGCGTCAGCGCCACCTCGCCCTGCAGCGCTGCCTGCTGCATCGGCGTCAGCGCGGCGGCCGGCTGTCCGTACTGGCGCTGCGCCAGCGCGTCGGCGGTGTCGAGGCCGATGCGGTGCAGCGCTTCGGCGGAGTAATCGGGGCCGAGGTAGGCGCCGTGGCCCCAGATGCTGCCGTTGTCCATCAGGCCGTACTTGAGGAAGACGGCCTGGCCGGCGCTGATGTCGTCGCCGGTGAACAGCGTGGCGCCCTGCGCATCGACCACGCGGTCCGGAATCGGTGGCGCGTTGCGGTAGGCGAGGGTGGTGACGCCGAGCAGCACGGCGAAGCCGACCACCATCACGATCAGCACCGCGCGCATCCACCAGGGCGACAGCGCGGCTTCTTCCGTATCGGTCGTGCGATCGACGACTGCCATGAGCGTCTCCCTTGCCGAGGCTGTACACGTGACGCGCATCATTCGCGCAGTGTCCATGCAGGTCAAGCCGCAGCACCCGCATCCGGCGCCGCCGCGGCCGGGCCCGATATCGAACCGGCGCGCGTGCTGCTACGCTGGAGCGACCTGCGGCGCCGCAGCGACCACGCGCAGCCCCGATGTCCATCGCATCCACCGACCGCGCTCACTTCCGTCTCGCCGACTTCGCCGCCCTGGCGCAACTGGCCGCGGACGCCACCCTCGGCGCCACCGACATCGTCGAGGCCATGCACGCCGGCATCGTGCGGCCGCGGGACCGCGGCGGCGCAGCGGCGGCGCAGCGCACGCGCGGCATCAGCGGTCTCGTCTACGCCAGCGTGCGCGGCGTGACGCGCGCGGTCGGCGCGGCGGCGGCGACCACCGCGCGCTGGCTGCCGGAGGCGCGCGAACGGCCGCAGTCGGAGGCGCGTGCCGCGCTGCAGGCGGCGCTGAACGGCGTGCTTGGCGACCACCTGCTGGCGAGCGCCAACCCGCTGGCGATTCCGATGACGCTGCGGCACGACGGCGTGCCGCTCGCGCTCGATGCCGCGTCGCTGGCGGCGGCGTTGCCGCATGCCGGCGGACGCGTGGCGGTGCTGGTGCACGGGCTGTGCCTCGGCGACCTGCAGTGGCGGCGCGACGGCGGCGACTACGGCGCGATGCTGGCGCGTGCGCACGGCTACACGCCGCTCTACCTGCACTACAACAGCGGGCTGCATGTCTCCACCAACGGCCGCGCCTTCGCGCATCTGCTCGAGGCGCTGGTGCAGGCGTGGCCGCATCCGCTCGAGACGCTGGCGATCGTCGGCCACAGCATGGGCGGCCTGGTCGCGCGCAGCGCCTGCCATGTCGGCGAACGCGACGGCCACGCGTGGCGGCGGCGGCTGCGCGTCCTGGCTTGCCTCGGCACGCCGCACCACGGCGCATGGCTGGAGCGCGGCGGCCACGGGCTGCAGGCGCTGCTCGGACGGGTGCCCTACGCGGCGCCGCTGGCGCGGCTCGGGCGCATGCGCAGCGCCGCGATCACCGACCTGCGCCACGGCAACCTGCTCGATGCCGACTGGCAGCGGTGCGACCGCTTCGCCGACGGTGCGGACACGCGCACGCCGCTGCCGCTGCCGGCGGACGTGCGCTGCTGCGCAGTCGCCGCGGTCGTCGCGCGTCGCCGCGACGACCGCGCCGCGCGCACGTTCGGCGATGGCCTGGTGCCGCTGCCGAGCGCGCTGGGCGAGCACGCCGATCCGGCGCGGCATCTGCGCTTCCCGACGGCGCAGACCTGGGTCGGCCGCGGCATGCGCCACATGGACCTGCTCGGCGACGCGCGGGTGGCGGCGCGCCTGCGCGAATGGCTGGCGCCGTGACGCGCCGCGTCGCCGGGCGCGCTTACGCGCCGAGGCGCGCCAGCAGCGCCTGCGCGGCGGCCGGATTGCGCGCCTTGGCGCTGCTGATGAAGTAGACGAACACGTCGCGCGGCGCCCGCGTCTTCGGCGCGGGCTGCACGTACGGCAGATCGGCCGGCGCCGCGCCTTCGGCCCACTGCCGCGCACGCGCGGCCCATGCGTCCAGCGCGTCCGGCGCGTAGCCGGCCGGTTCCCCGGCGCGGCTGCGCATCAAGCGCGCGTAGACGAAGTCGCCGGTCGGATCGGCGAACGACGGGTATTCGTCGGAATCGGTGAACACGCTGGGCAGGCGATGCGCGCGGGCGAGGTCGAGGTAGGCGTCACAGAGGAAACTCGGGTGACGCACTTCGAGCACGTGGCGCAGCGGGGAGCCGTCCAGTTCGCGCGGCAGCAGGTCGAGGAACGCGGCGAAGTCGTCGCGCTCGAAGCGGCGCGTCGGCGGGAACTGCCACAGGATCGGGCCGAGCCGGTCGCCCAGTTCGGCCAGCCCGCCGGACACGAAGGCGGCGACGGTGCCGCCCACGCCGGCCAGCTTCTTCGCCTCGGTGGTGTAGCGCGGCGCCTTCAGCGAGAACACGAAGCCGTCCGGCGTCTCGCTGCGCCACTTTGCGTAGGTCGCCGGCTTCTGCGCGCCGTACCAGGTGCCGTTGATCTCGATCGCGGTGAGCTGGTGGCTGGCGTATTCGAGCTCGCGCCGCTGCGGCAGGCCGGCCGGATAGAAATTGGCGCGCCACGGCGCGAAGGTCCAGCCGCCGATGCCGACGCGGATGCGCGGCGCGGCGGACGCGGCGGCGAACAGGTCGCTGCCGGTGGATGCGGAGATTTTCATGGCGGCGGCGGTGTGGCGCGGGGATGCCCACGATAGCCCGCATGCGCCGCGGCGATCCAGCCGCGCGCTGCGCTAACGGCCCCGCGGCGCTTCGGCGGACCCGGCCAGCATCGCGGCGATCGCGTCCAGGTCGGCGCTGGGGGCGGGGCCGGTCGGTTCGCCCCGCGCATCGGTCGGGCGCACGTAGCGATCGAGCATCAGCGCGAACGCGAGACGTTTGCCGGCCGCGTCGGTGACGTAGCCGGCCAGCGCGTAGCTGTGCGCGAGCGTGCCGGTCTTGGCCTGCAGCCGGCCGTCGGCAGGCGTGCCGGCGAAGCGGTGGTCGAGCGTGCCGTCGACGCCGGCGACGGGCAGCGCGTCCAGATACGCCTGCGCGAACGGCTGCGTGCGCACCCACGCCAGCAGCGCGGTGGTAGCGCGCGGCGCGACCAGATCCTTGCGCGACAGGCCGCTGCCTTCCTCGAACGTCGCCGCGCCCGGCGCGATGCCGATGCGCGCCAGCAGCGCGCGCAGCACGCACAGGCCCCAGCCGTCGGTGGTGTCGGGCGGCGGCGCGCGGTCGGCGCAGACGCCGCGGCGCGCGGCCTGCAAACCCACCTGCAGCAGCAGGTGCTGCGCGTACAGGTTGTCGGAATCCTTCAGCGCGCGGCGCACCAGTTCGGACAACGGCGGCGAGGCGGCTTCGGCGAGCGGCTGCAGGTCCGCCGAGGCCAGTGCGGGATCCGTCTGCGGCCAGCGCAGCGTACGCACTTCGCCGTCGATGCGGACGCCGCGCCGCGCCAGCGCCTCGCGCAGCAGGTTCCCGGCCCATGCCGCGGGATCCGGCGCGGACAGCGTGTAGTTTCTCGCGTCGACGCCGGCGGGCAGGCTGCCCAGCGCGTACAGCGTGGACGTGCCGGGGGCGCGGTACAGCCCAAGCGCGGCGTCGGACGCGGCGGAGGTGAGGTTGACCACGGCGAGGCCGGCCGCCGCGGGCGTCACCGCCACCGCGCAGCAGCGCGTGCCGTCGCGCCTGACCGCCACCTTCACGGTGTTGTCGGCGACGCCCAGCGCCGACACCGGCGCGGCGAAGCCGCTCTGCAGGTCGCCGGCCTCCCAGCCGCTGCCGAATTCCGGACCTCGATAGAAGGTGGCGTCGGCGAGCAGATCGCCGCGCACGCGGACGATGCCACGCGCGGCGACGGCTTCGGCGAAGCGCTCGGCCCAGTCGGCGGTCGGGCCGTCGGCCGCGCCGAAGCCGGGGTCGCCGCGACCGACCAGCAGCAGGTCGCCGCGCAGCACGCCGTGCGCGCCCGGCGAGCGCGTCGCGTACAGCGTGGTGGCGATGCGGTAGTCCGCGCCCAGCGCGTCCAGCGCCAATGCCGCCGTATACAGTTTGGCGTTGGATGCGGGCACGGCCAGCTTGTCGGCGCCGTGCGCGTACAGCGTGCGCCCGCTGTCCAGCGAGACCACGTGGATGCCCCACGACGCCGCGGCGAAGCGCGGCTGCGCGAGGTAGGCGTCGATGCGCGCGGCCAGCGACGTCGGCGCAGGCGCCGGCGGCCGCACCGGCGTGGTGCTGCATGCGGCGAGCGACAGCGCCGCGAGCAGTCCAGGCAGCAGTCTCGTGATCATGGGAAGTCGTGCGCGTGCCCCGGTCGCACCTAGCGTAGCGGAGCGCGCGGCACGCTGGCGATGTTGCGTCGCGTCGCGGTATCCGCGGAAGCGCGCGGTCGGTGCGGTGCGCGCTCGCCGGTTCAGGCGGCGCGTGCCGCATCCGGTTGCAGGTGCCTGGCGAGGAAGTCGAGGAAGACGCGCACCTTCTGCGGCGTCTGTCGGCTCTGCGGATAGATCGCGTGCAGCGTGTTGTCGTCGATGAAGGTGCAGTCCTCCAGCACGCGGACCAGGCGGCCGGCCTCGAGGTCGCTGCGCAGCATGTATTCGGGAAGGACCAGGATGCCTTCGCCGCGCACGGCCAGATCGAGCAGGGCGGCGGCGTAGTTGATGCGGTAGCCATGCCTTGGGCGCACGTGCCACTCGGTGGCGCCGCGGCGGAAACGCCAGTCGTGCGATTCGTCGTGGGATTCGAGCACCAGGCAAGCGTGCCGTTCCAGCTCGGCCGGCGACGTCGGCACGCCGTGCGCGCGCAGGTAGGCCGGCGCCGCGCAGATCGCGTCGGGCTCGTGCGCGAGGCGGCGCGCGACCATGTTCGGCGGCGGCGCGTCGATGAAGCGGAGGGCGAGATCGTGACCGGTCTTGACCAGGTCGATCATGCGGTCGGTGAACGACAGCTTGAGCTCCAGCTTCGGATAACGGCGCCGGAACGCCGGCAACAGCGGCGTCAGCACCAGCGGCCCGAAGCCCACGGTGCTGTTGACCCGCAACTGCCCGCGCAGCTCGCCTTGCAGGCTGGCGACGGTTTCGCGCGACAGCTCCATCTCCTCGAGGATGCGGCGGCAGTGCGCGTAGTAGGCGTGGCCGGCGTCGGTCAGCGCGAGCTTGCGCGTGGTGCGGTGGACCAGGCGCGCGCCGAGCTCGGCCTCGAGCCGGGCGATGTGGCGGCTGACCACCGATGGGGCGACGTGCAGGTGTTCCGCGGCGGCCGAGAAGGTGCCCGTCTCGGCCACGCGCGAGAACGTCACGATCAGGGAAAGCTCATCCGCAACCATGTTGGCATTGCTCCGGCGACAAGAGTGTTGTGCTCGCACCCGGCTTCATCGCGCGACGGCGCCGCAGGACGATGGCACGCAGACGCGCACGGCGCACCGCTGGTGTGCCGCCCGCGCCGCGAACCGGCCGCGCGCGATCGGCCGCGCCTCGTTCCACGCCGCACCGTGGCGTGCGTTTCCCGATGAAACCACCCATCATCATGCTGCCGAACCCTGTTTCCCCGGATGTGCCGGAAGGCGTGCGTCGCGCCGGCGCGTGCGTCCGTGCGGCGGCCCGCCGGGGGCGCCGTATCGGCGCCTGCGGCATGGGCGCGCAATTCCTGCCACGCGAACGCGCCGCAAGTGCCGATCGCGCCGACGTGCGCGCCGATAGCATTTGCCCGCCCTCCAACGGGCAGTGTTGTGCAAGTGCGACAAGAAGGGCCCTTGGCACGCCACCGGGACCGGGACCCCGGTGGCTGCCATCTTTCGTGCGTCGGCGCCGCGCCGGGCGCGATGCCGGATGGCGGCGATGAAGCTCGCCGCGCGCAGGATCGCGGCAGGCAGCCGGCAAAGGCTCGATCGCGACGAATCCGCCGTGGCCGCGCTGGCGTCCGGCCTGCTGGTCGTCGACATCGGCGAAGGCGCCGCGCTCGCCGTGCCGCACAAGTTCGCCGGCCTGTGGAGTCCGGTTGCGGGTCGCGTGCAGGCATCGAGCGCCGATGGCGAGCTCGCGCTGCGCGGCGAGTGCCTGTTCGCTTCGGATTCGGAGCGTGCGCTGGAAATCGCGACCAGCGCCGGCGCGCGCTGCATCGGCGTGATCGCGCAGCAGCGCACCTGGGCGAGGTTGGCGTCGATCACCAGCGGCCGCATCGCGCCGGAACCGGCCGTGTTCCCCGCGCTGCACGACGTTCCGCCAGCGCTCGGCGCATCGTTTGCGTCGTTGGCCGGCGCCATCGGTTCCGGCGCGGCGACCGTGTGGCCGGCGGCGCGGATCGCCTGGCTCGCACACGCGCTGCACGATCTGCAGGCGCCCTACGACGAGCTGGTCGCGCGCTGCCGCGGCCGTTCGCTGGCGCACCGCAAGCAGACCTTCCTGCGGCTGCAGCGCGTGCGGCACTGCATTTCCACGCATACCGACGGCGAACTCGACATCGCCAGGCTCGCGCGCATGGCGAGCTATTCGAACTGGCATCTGATCCGCTCGTTCGGCGCGGTATTCGGCGAGACGCCGTACGCGCATTTCATGGGACGACGCATCGAGCGCGCGCGCAGCATGATCGAGACGGGCACGCTCGGCGTCGGCGACGTTGCGATGGCGACCGGCTTCGACAGCCAGTCATCGCTGACGCGCGCGATCAAACGTCGCCTCGGCGTGTCCTCGGTCGAGCTGCGCAGACGCCCGCACGCCGCTGCGATGCAAGCGCTGGCAAGCACCGCGTGCGGCGATGTCGAGGTCGCGGAGTGATGTTGGCAATTATCGCCACGCTTCACGTCACTTGCGGCGGATCGTCGCGTTTTTACGAAACCTAAACTTCTTCGGCCGGAAGCGTTCCGGCATTCCTTGATAGACAGCAGGAGAACTCCATGTCGAATCCGCTGATCCAGCGGTCGATCCGTCACGCCCTCGCGTCGCGTGGCCTCGGCAAGATTCCGCTACTCATCCCCGCCTTCGCGGCCGCCGTGCCGTTCGCCGCCATGGCGCAGGACGCCGCGCAGAGCCAGCCCGCCGCGAAGCCGCAGGCGCTCGAGACGATCGTGGTCACCGGTTCGCGCATTCGCCGCGTCGACCTGGAAACCGCCAGCCCCGTGTTCTCGATCAACCGCGCGCAGATCCAGCAGTCGGGCAAGTTGACGCTTGGCGACATCGTCCAGCAGATGCCCTCCATCTCGGGCGCCGCCAACAATCCGCAGGTGAACAACGGCGGCGGCGACGGCGCTTCGCAGGTTTCCCTGCGCGGCCTCGGCGCGGAACGCACCCTGATCCTGGTCAACGGCCAGCGCGTGGTCGACGGCGACATCAACGCCATCCCGGCGAACATGGTCGAGCGCGTCGAAGTGCTGAAGGACGGCGCCTCCGCCGTGTACGGCTCGGACGCGATCGCCGGCGTCGTCAACTTCATCCTGCGCTCGAACTACCAGGGCGCGGAGTTCAGCACCGACTACGGCGTGTCCTCGCGCGGCGACGGCGCGCGCCGGGGCTTCGGCCTGACCTTCGGCCAGACCGGCGACAAGGGCAGCGTGATCGGCGGCGTCAGCTACAACCGCTTCGACGCGGTCAGCGCCGCCAGCCGCGACTACTCGAAGGCCACCTACAACTACCGCAATGGGCAGAAGGTCACTTCGGGGTCGTTCGCGTCCGTGGGCGGCCTGATCTTCGCCCCGCAGTTCGCGAACTGCCCGAACCAGTTCGGCGCGGGCACCTACGACCCGACCGCGGCGGGCGGCAACGGCATTCCGGCCGGCTACCGCTGTTACGTCGATCCGTCGGGTTCCGGTCCGGGCGACACCTACAACTACCAGGCGGTCAACCTGATCATGACGCCGCAGGAGCGCGCGCACGCGTTCATGCTGGCGGACTACCGGCTCAACGACGACATCGAGGCATTCCTGGACGTCTTCCACAACAAGACGACGTCCGAGGCCGAACTGGCGCCGGAGCCGCTCGACCTCGCCGGCGAGGGCATCACCCTGTCCGCGGGCAATCCGAACAACCCGTTCGGCGTGCCGATCGGCGGCGATGGCTCGCTCGGCGATCTGGCCATCCGCATGCTCGCGCTGGGCAACCGCCAATTGCACTACACCACCACCACCGACCAGGCAGTGGCCGGCCTGAAGGGCGGCGTCGGCGACACGAGCTGGCAGTGGGAAGCCGATCTCAATTACGGCCACTACAGCCAGTTGAACCAGTCTTTCGGCTATCTCGACACCGCCGGCCTGGGCGCCGATGGTTCGCTGGGCGACAGCTGCGTGCAGGGCAGCTCGACCAAGGGCGGCTGCCTGAACATCTTCGACCAGCACGATCCGACCACCGCGACGCTGCTCAAGCTGTACGCGGCGAATCCGTTCTACAACACGCTGTACACCATGCGTCAGGCCGAGGTGAGTGCGAACGGCGAGCTGTTCGATCTGCCCGCGGGCGCGGTCAGCCTGGCGGCGGGCGGCGCTTACCGCAAGGAATACCAGCACTACATGGTCGACTACATCGCCGTGGCCGATCCGCAGACCGGCAACTGCAAGATCCAGTCCGAGGCGTGCTCGACGCCCAACCAGGGCGGCTTCAGCGTCAAGGAAGCCTACGCGGAACTGTTCGTGCCGGTGCTGAAGGATCTGCCGTTCGCGCGGGCCGTGAACGTTACCCTCGGCAGCCGCTACTCCGACTACAACACTGCCGGCAATACCACCAACAGCAAGCTCGCCGTCGAGTGGCGTCCGATCGACGACCTGCTGCTGCGCGGCACGGTGGCCGAGGTGTTCCGCGCGCCGAACATCAACGAACTGTATGCGGGCGCGGCGACCTCGTTCGACCAGTACGCCAATCCCTGCGGCCCAGGCGACGCCACCGATCCGGTGCACGGCCGCGCCTGCCAGGGCGGCGGCCTGTCGCGCTCGGGCGACCAGGTGCAGACGCTGATTTCCGGCGCGATTGCGGCCGGCGGCACGCTCAAGCCGGAGAAGGGCAAGTCCTTCGATTGGGGCTTCGTCTACGACCCGAGCTGGCTGGACGGCTTCTCGGTCAACGTCGATCTGTGGCGCATCTACCTGACCGACCTGATCGTGCGTCCGACCGCGCAGACGGTGTTCAACATGTGCTACTCGAACCCGAACAGCCCGTACTGCGACGGCATCGCGTTGCTCGGCAACGGCTCGATCAACACGATCAAGGCGCCGTACACCAACCTCGGCCGCCTCGACACCCGCGGCGTGGACTTCGGCTTCAGGTACCGCCTGCCGGAAACCCGCTTCGGCAACTTCGCGCTGACGTTCGACAGCAGCTACATCTTGCAGTACGACAACGACCAGACGCCGGGTCTGCCGGGCGACGTGGTCAGCCACGTGGCCGGTCACTACAACAGCCAGTACGGCAACTATGCCCGCTGGCGCGCACTGGCTGGCGTGACCTGGAGCCAGGGGCCGTGGTCGGCGGCGTGGAACGTGCGTTACGTGGGTCCGCTGACGGTGGGCAGCGCCGACCTGGGCCAGGGCTATTCCGCGGACCAGATGGTGCCGGGCGTGGAGCTGAAGTACGGCGCCCAGGCCTACAACAACCTCAGCGCGGGCTACGACCTGAAGGCGTTCAACACGCACCTCGACGTGGGCGTGGACAACGCGTTCGACAAGCAGCCGCCGATGTTCTTCCAGAACAACGTGCAGAACGCGAACACGGACGTGAACACCTACGACACGCTGGGGCGCTACTACTGGGCCCGCGTGACCGTCAAGTTCTGATCTGTTTCATGGCGGCACCCCGGGCCGCGCGGCGCAAGCCGCGCGGCCCGTCGCGTTTCAGCGCGTGCCGACATCGCCGCGCACGCTGTCGCGCAGTTTCGCCGCGTCGTAGCCGACGCCGTCCTTGAACACGACCTGCACCCTGCGCAGCTCGCTCGGGCTGCGGGTCGGATCGCCGTCGATCACGCTGAGGTCGGCGCGCTTGCCGACCGCGACGCTGCCGGTCTCCTTGTCGATGTGCAGGAACCTGGCGCCGTTCAGCGTCGCCACCTGCACCGCCTGCGGCAGGGTGAGCCCGGCCTCGACCAGCAGCTCGACCTCGCGCGCGTTGGAGTAGCCCGGCACCACGCCGCCGTTGCCGGTCGGGTCGGTGCCGCTGACCAGCAGGCCGCCGGCGTCGAGGAACGCCTTCTCGAACGCCATGCCGTGTTTGAAGGCGTCGATCGCGGTCTGCGAATGCGCGCTCGCCACCGCGGCGTAGGCGCGCAGGTAGTTGTCGCGCGCCGACGCGGACATCAGGTCGAGCACGTCGGCGGGCAGGGCCGGGCGGCCGGGCGTGAACGCCTCGATCACCGGCAGGGTCGAGGTCAGCGCGACGTGGTGCGCGATCAGCGTGTGGATCAGTCCTTGCGCCGGCGCACCCTGCACGTCCAGCGCGGCGATCGACTTCGCCACTTCGGCATTGGGCGGGCAGCGGTCCGGCTGCTTGTCCTTGACGAAGTCGGTGGCGACGAACACGCCGTGTTCGAGGTCGTCGATGCCGAGGTTCGCCGCTTCCGCGAACGTCACCGAGCAGAGGTGCCCGGTGACGCGCGCGCCGTGCGCGTGCGCCTCGTCGATCACCGCCTTCAGCGTCTTGCGGCTGATCGTGGTGTAGGTCTTGAAGTCGCGCGCGCCGAGGTCGATCCAGTGCCGCACCTCCGCGCGCGCCGCGCGCGGCGCGCCGAAGTCCGGCACCTGCATGATCGGGAACTCGGGGCTGGCCGCGGTGATGTAAGGGCCGGTGAAGAAGATGTGCGGGCCGACCGCGCGGCCACTGTCGATCCACTGCTTGATGCCGAGGTCGGCGTACGGATTGATGCTGCCGGCGGTGCGCATGGTGGTGACGCCGCCGGCGAGGTACAGGCGCGGGAAGCTGTACGGCATGCTGGCGTAGGAGAGCCGTCCGGTCGGATAGAACAGGTGCTCGTGCAGCATCACGTAGCCGGGCAGCAGGGTCTTGCCGGCGAGGTCGATGCGCTTGGCGTCGGCGGGGATCGCCACGCTGCCGTCCTCGTCGACCGCGGCGATGCGGCCGTCGCGGATCAGCACGGTGACGTGCGGGCGCGGTGCGGCGCCGGTGCCGTCGATCAGTTGCGCGCCGGTCAGCGCCAGCACGTTGGCGCCGTAGGCGACGAAGCTGTGCGGATCGACGCCGGGCGGCTGGTCGGGCGCGGCCGAGGCGCCGACGGTGAGCAGCAGGCCGAGACAGAGCGCGAGCAGGCGTTTCATGCGGATCTCCCCAGTTCGAAGCGATGCGATGCGGCGCGGCGATTCAATCCGCGCGGCGACGGTAGGCGCCGGTCAGGAGGGCGCCGAAGGCGTCCTGGCCGGGCAGGCGGGTCTCGACGGCGAAGCCGAGGCGGGCGCCTTCGGCACGATAGGCATGGCGCGCCTCGCCGCGCGGCGTGCGTTTCGCGAGGTGCAGCACGTCGCCGTCGGCCGGGTCGGGCATCATCACGCCGTGCGGGCGGAAGACGACGCGGGCGAACTGCGCGTGCGCGGGACCGGGTTGCGGCATGTCCATCGAGTGCTCCCTGGTCGAAGACGCCGGCCATTCTGGCATCGCCGCGCGCCGGCGCGAAACGCCGGCCGGCGGCGACGGCCGCCGGGCGCTCGGCTATGCTGTCGCCGAGGCTTCGCACGATCCGACTGCCGGTACGCCCATGCCGCCGATCCCCGTTTCCGCCTGGCTCGATCCGGACTGGGTGCGCTTCATCGAGGGCGGCGTCTCCATCACCGTCGCCTCGCGCGACGCCGCCAACGTGCCGACGCTGACCAAGGGCTACGGCTGCCGCGCGCTGGACGGCGAGCACGGCGTACGCATCCTGGTGGTGGGTTCGCATTCGGTGGAGCTGCTGCGCGACATCGAGACCGGCGGCGCGGTGGCGGCGGTCTACTCGGAGGTCGGCACGCACCGCGCGCTGCAACTCAAGGGCAGCGGCGCGCGCGTGGAGATACCGGACGCCGCCGACCGCGAGTGCGCCCGGCACTATCGCGAGAGCTTCAGCCGCAACCTTGCGGCGCTCGGCTTCGCACCGGGCCTGCTGGCCGGATACTTCGATTACGCCGACGACGACCTGCGCGTGGTCGCGTTCGTGCCCAGCGAGGCGTTCCTGCAGACGCCGGGACCGAGGGCCGGTTCGAAGATCGGGAGCGCGCCGTGAGCGCCACGCTGAACGCGATCCGCGCCTGCCTGGACGGCGTGATCCCGGCCGTGATTGCCACCTGCGCGCCGGACGGCACGCCCAACGTCGCCTACGCCTCGCAGGTCGAGTTGGTCGACTGCGACCACGTCGCGCTGTCGTTCCAGTTCTTCAACAAGACGCACGCGAACGTGCTGGCGCATCCGCTGGCGACGGTGCTGGTGATCCACCCGCAGACGGCGGCGTGCTACCGCCTGTATCTCCGCTTCGAACGCACCGAGACCGAAGGCGCGCTGTTCCAGCGCATGAAGGCGCGTCTTGCCGGCATCGCCTCGCACACCGGCATGAGCGGCGTGTTCCGCCTGCTCGGCGCGGACATCTACCGCGTGCTGCGCATCGAGCGCATCGACGCGCAGGAGCGCCGCCGCCAGGACGCCGAGCGCAACCTGCTGCCGGCGGTGCGCCTGCTGACGCAGCGGATCGCCGCGGCGTCGGCGATGGACGCGCTGTTCGAACAGACGCTGGACGGGCTCGGCCGCCAGTTCGGCGTGGAGCACGCGATGCTCCTGCTGTGCGACCGCGCGCACACGCGGCTGTACACGGTGGCCAGCCGCGGCTATGCGGCTTCGGGCGTCGGTTCGGAGATCCCGTTCGGCGCCGGCATCGTCGGCGTCGTCGCCCAGTACCGCACCTCGATCCGCATCAACCACAAAGCCGCGGAGTACGCCTACGGACACGCGGTTCGCGAGTCGGCGCTGGGCGAGGGCGCGGCGGACACGCTGGAGACGGCGATCCCGTTCCCGGGTTTGGCCGAGCCGGGCAGCCAGCTGGCCGTGCCGATCGAGGCCGGCGGCGAGCTGCTCGGCGTGCTGTACGCGGAGAGCGCGCAGGACTTGCGCTTCAGCCACGACGACGAGGACGCGCTGGGCGCGGTCGCCGCCGCGCTCGGCGTCGCCGTGCGCGCGCTGCGCGACGAGGCGGACAGCGAGGAAGCCGGCGAGCCCGCCGCGCCGGCGGCGCCGGCCGTCGGTGCGACGCCGGTGACGGTACGGCGCTACCGGCGCGACAACAGCATCTTTCTCGGCGACGACTACCTGATCAAGGGCGTCGCCGGCGCGATCCTGTGGCGGCTGCTGAGTGGTTATGTGCGGGACGGCCGCGTCGATTACAGCAACCGCGAGCTGCGCCTGGATCCTGCGATCGGCCTGCCGGACGTGGTCGACAATCTGGAGGCGCGCCTGATCCTGCTGGCCAAGCGGTTGTCCGAGCGCGCCGATTGGCTCGGCATCGACAAGACCGGACGCGGCCGCTTCCGCCTGCGCGTCACCCGCCCGCTGCGGCTGGTCGAGCAGGCCGCGGGCTGAGCGCGCGGCGCGCTCACGCGGCGATGCCGGCCGCCCCCTCGTCGAGGCCGAGCGCCGTGCGCAGCTTGTCCTGTTCGCGCGCATCCAGCAGCGGCATCAGCATGGCCAGCACGCCGGCAAAAGCCGGTGCCGGCATGCCCTCGCGCATATGGGCGAGGAACTGCACGCGTTCGGTGTGCGCCAGCGCCGGCACGATCAGGCGCAGCGCGCGCGGCCGTTTCGCCTCGGGGATGGAGGCGACCAGCGCCTGCTCGATCGCCAGCAGCTCCTCGTCGCTGTGGTGCGACCACAGCACGGCGTTGTTGTGCTCCTCCTCGAAGCGCATGTGCGTCAGGTTCTCGGCGACGAAGCTGGAGAACGCGAGGTAGAGCCGGTACGCCAGCTCGGCGCGCTCGCGATCGCGACTGCCGGCGACGTGCGAGCACAGCGCCTGCAACGCCGCGATCTCGGCCTGGTGGTGCGCGTGCTCGACGGTGGCAGCGTCGGCGGAGCCCGGCGCGCGCGCTTCCATCGCGGTGTGCACGAAACGGTTTTCGTGCTCGAGGTGGTCGCGGCAAAGATCGAGGAGGTCGCCGAGCAGATCGAGGGTCGCTTCGACCTGGGCGGCATCGCTGCAGTCCATGCGCCCCAGCGCGGTCATGGTTTCGGCCATGCGGGAGCGCAGGCCCTTGTGGATCGGGCCGTACATGTTCATGCGGATGTTGGCGGCGTTCATGCGTTGCGGGTCCGTCTACTCGTGGGAAGGCCGGCGCGGGAGCGCCCGGCAACAGCCCGCCAGCGTAGTCGGGCGTTGCCGCCGGCGTTGCTAAATCGCCGCTAAGCCTTTCCTAAAAGATTCCTATCCGGCGCGGCGGCGCGGATTCAGTCGGCGATGCCTTTCGATTCCGCCGTGCCCAGCACTTCCGGGTGGTCGGCCGGCGCGCTGCGCCACGTCAGCAGCGGGTGCAGGAACACCGCGGCGAGGATGATCGCCACGCCGGCATAGAACGCCGGCGACAGCTCGCGCTGCTCGCCCAGCAGCAGCGCGGCCAGCAGGATCGCGTAGACCGGCTCCAGGTTGGTGATCAGCTGCACGCCGAACGCGCTCAGCCGGCGCAGCGCCACCAGCGCCAGCGCGAATGGCAGCAGGGTGCAGCCCAGCGCCAGCGTCAGCAGCAGCACGGCGTCGTGCAGGCCGGGCAGCGGCAGCAGCGGCCCCGCGTGCGGCAGCAGCGGCGCCAGCAGGGTCAGGAACACGGTGCCGGCGCCGAGTTCGAGGCAGGTCACGGTCAGCGGGTCGGCGTGCTCGACGAAGCGTTTGTTGAGCGCGCCGAACAGGGCGACGAACACCGCCGAGACCACGCCCACGGCGACGCCGGCGCGCATGCCCGCAGGGATGCCGCCGACCACCAGCGCCACGCCGGGCAGCACGGCGACGCCGAGCAGCAGCTCGCGCGGATCGAAGCGGCGGCGCGCCAGCCAGGGCTCGACCAGCGAAAGGAATACGGGACCGAGCGCGATCGTGGTCGCGCCGACGGAGGCATTGGCCAGCTTGACTGCGGCGTAGAACGTCAGCCAGTGCAGCGACACCAGCACGCCGATGCCGGCGTAGGCGAAGCGCAGCCGCATCGGCATCGCGCGCAGCCCGCGCCAGACGCGCGGCGCCAGCAGCAGCGCCGCGCTGACGATCAGCATGCGCCACCACACCAGCGCCAGCGCCGGCAGCGTGATCAGCTTGCCGAGGATGGCGGTGAAGCCCCACAGCAGCACGCACAGGTGGATCTGCAGCAGGGCCTTGCGCTGGGTCGGCATCGGGGCGGCGCGAACGGGGCGGAAGCCGCACAGCGTGCGACGTTTCGGCGCCGTTGGAAAGAGGGGCCGCGCTCAGAACTCGTCGACGATCTCGATCGGCACGCCGAGATCGATGCCGGCGGCCTCGGCCAGCTCGCGCACGCGCTCGGCGCTCTCGCGGTCGGGTGCCTCGACCTCGAGCGCGTGCACGCCGGGGCCGAGGTCGTCGGACAGGCCGGCCGAGCTCGAGTCCTCGTCATCGAGGTGCGGCATCATGTCGGCCACTTCCTCGATGCGCTCGACACCGGGCAGGCCCTCGAGCGTGGTGGCCAATGCGCGCGCGTCGTCGGCACTGCCGGTGATGCGGATGTGGATGGTCACGGGCATGGTCGTAGCGCTCAGTGCGCCTTGCGCTTGCGCGTGTCGACGCCGAGCAGCGTGTACAGCGGGCACATGCCGACCAGCGCGGTCAGCAGCGGAATCAGCCCGAGCAGGCCGAGCCAGCGCGCGTTGCCGGGCATCAGCAGCAGGCTCAGCAGGGCGAAGCCGAGCATGGTGCGGATGAAACGGTCGGTGATGCCGACGTTGAGCTTCATGGCGGATCTCCGGACGGTGCGGTGAGCGGTACGCGTGTGGCGATGCCCCGGAAGTTCTGCGGCACAGATTGGCGCGCCGTCGCCGACGCGTGTTGACGTGCGTCAACATGCGCCGCCGGTTGCGGCGCAAGCCGGCACGGCCGCGGCGCGGATTTGATCTGGGTCGGAAACGTCGCCGCCGGCGGCTGCCAGCATCCGCCTGCACCACGACGCGCGCCGCGGAGACCGCGTATGCCCGGCACCGAGCTTCGGCTGTTCGCGCTGGACGCCAGCCGCGCCTACGGCGAGCGCATCGCCGCGCACCTGGGCGTGGCGCTGGCGCCGCACGAGGAGCGCGAGTTCGAGGACGGCGAGCACAAGGCGCGGCCGCTGGCCAGCGTGCGCGACGCGGACGTGTTCGTCGTGCAGTCGCTGTACGCCGACGCAGCGCAGAGCGTCAACGACAAGCTGTGCCGGCTGCTGTTCTTCCTCGGCGCGCTGCGCGACGCCTCCGCCGCGCGCGTGACCGCGGTGCTGCCGTACCTGTGCTACGCGCGCAAGGACCGCCGCACCAAGCCGCGCGACCCGCTCACCACACGCTACGTCGCCGCGCTGTTCGAGGCGGTCGGCGTCGACCGCGTGGTGACGCTGGACGTGCACAACCTGGCCGCCTTCCAGAACGCGTTCCGCTGCGTCACCGAGCACCTCGAGGCGCGCCCGCTGCTGGTCGCGCACTACGCGCCGCTGCTGCGCGACGACGACGTCGTCGTGCTGTCGCCCGACGCGGGCGGCATCAAGCGCGCCGACGCGTTCCGCCAGGCGCTGGCGCAAGCGCTGCGGCGGCCGCTGCCGCTCGGTTTCATGGAGAAGCAGCGCAGCGGCGGCGTGGTGTCCGGCGAGGCGTTGTTCGCCGACGTGCGCGGGCGCAGCGTGCTGATCGTCGACGACCTGATCGGCACCGGCACCACCGTGCTGCGCGCGGCGCGTGCAGCGCGCGCGCAGGGCGCGCGCAGCGTCCGCGTCGCCGCCGCACACGGGTTGTTCCTCGGCGCGGCGGGCGAGGTGCTGGCCGACGACGCGCTCGACCGCGTGGCCGTGACCGACACCGTGCCGCCGTTCCGGCTCGACCCCGCGCTGGCCGCGCGCAAGCTCGACGTGGTCGATGCGGCGGGCCTGTTCGCCGAGGCGATCCGGCGCATCCATGCGGGCGGTTCGCTGGTCGAACTGCAGGCGGAAGGCGCCGGCTGACGCGGAAGGAACGCAGGTCGCGCGCGCCTTCAGCCGCGGCGGGCGCGCCGGCCGGCTGCGGCTAGCGCGCCGTCGGCCGTGTCGGGGGCCGGGGCGGGCTGCGCGAGTCGGCGCGCGTGGTCGCGCGCCAGCCGCAGGTATTGCCGCGTGCGCCTGCGCCACTTCGCGGGATCGGCCGGGGCGGGCGCATCCAGGTGCGAGGCCGCGGCGACGGCGCGCCGGTAGGCGCGCCAGGCCATGTGGAATTCGAACAATACCTGCGGCGCCCGCTCCGCGGCGGCCTTGCGCCAGGCGGCGAGCAGCCGCGCGCCGACCGCCGGCGCGCCCAGCCGCTCGCACTCCACGACGAGCAGCGCCAGCTCTTCGGCCGGATCGAGCGTGCGCAGCGCACGCTCGAATTCGAGGCAGTCCACGATGACCGGCGGTGTGCCGAAGTAGATGTGCTCGGGCCGCAGGTCGCCGTGGCCCTCGACGATGCGGCGCTCGCGGGCGCGCGCTTCCAGCAGGTCGCCGCGGCGCGCCAGGAAATCCAGCAGGGCGGCGGCCGGTGCCTCGACGGCTGCGCGCGGCAGCCGGAACGCGGGGCGCAGCAGGTAGCGCCGGTGCGTGCGCACGCCGTGGGCGAAGCGCCGGCGGTAGGTTTCGGCGGCGACCGCGACCGCGGGCACCGTGCGGAAGAAATCGGCGAGGTGCGCGGCGATGCGGCGCAGGTCCGCGTCGCGCACGCGGCCGGCGGCGATCGCATGGGCGAGGGTGCGCGTCGCCGGCAGGCGGCGCATCTTCACCAGCCAGTCCACGCGGCGCCCGCGGCCGCCGAGGCGCAGCGCCCCGCGCGCGTCGCGGGTCAGCGCCACCACGCCGAGATACACGTCGGGCGCGAGGCGGCGGTTCAGGCGCACCTCGCGCATGCAGTTCAGCCGGCGCAGGCGCAGCGAGCGGTAGTCGAGCGCGGCGAAGCGGACCGGCTTCTTCAGCTTGTAGGCGTGGCGTGGGGTCAGGAACACCCACGAGAAGTGCGTCTCGATCGCCTCCACCCGCGCCGGCCGCCCGGGGTAGGCGTCGGCGCGCTTCAGGAAGGCGACCTTCGCCTCCAGCGTTGCCCGCGGCTCAGGTTTGGCGGCACGGCGCATGTCGGATCCTTTCCGGCATGCGGGCCAGCATACGCCGGCGTTCCAGCGCCGGCGCGGCTTGGCGGGGACGGGGCCGCCGGTTCGCGGCGGCCGATGCTGCCGATCAGGCCGGCACGCGGGCGACGCGCACCACGCGCGGGTCGTCGGCGAACTCCAGCAGCAGGCGGCGCACGCGGTCCTGCCAGGCGTCGCCGAAGGCGGTCTGCTGGCGGGCGTCGGCGCGGTCCTGCAGGATCGCGGTCAGCAGCGCGCGCTGGCTCGGATCGGCCGGCACCGGCGAGGTGTCCAGTTCGACCGCCACCGCGGTGCCGTTGTCGAGGCGGCGGAAGATCACGGCGTCGCCGTCGTTGCGCTCGGCGTAGCTGAGCAGGCCGTGGCGCACGTGGCGGCCGCCGATGCCGTGGAAGCCGTTGTCGGCCGCGGCGCCGGTGAGCAGGGTCAGCACCTGGGCGATGACGCCGGTGGTGCCCTCGTCCTGCGGTGCGGGCATGCGCACGGCGATGCCGCCGCGCTCGGGCAAGCGGTCCGGGTACAGCGCGGTCAGCGCCGCGCGCCCCATCAGGTACGCGCCGGCGACGGTGGGGCAGGAATGCCCGGCCAGGCGCACGGCGTCGGCGTAGTGGTACTCGATCACGCCGCCGGCGGCGGCACCGAGCAGGGCGGCGAGCGGGTCGCGCATGCGCACGACCGGCGCCTGTTCGAAGAAAGAGGGGAAACTCATGCGGATGGCCTTGGACTGTCCGCCGCGGCGTCCGGCGCGGCGACGCTGGGATGGGCCTGCAGCTGCGGGAACAGCTCGCGTTCCTCGTAGCGGACGTGGGCGACGGTAAGTTCGGCGAACCGGCGCAGGCGCGCGGGCGCGTCCAGCGCGCAGGGGCCGACGGCGAGCGTGTGCAGCTCGGCGTGCTCGGCGACGATGCGCGCGGCATCGGCCGCGCCCACCGCGTCCGCGGCGAGGCGCAGCAGCAGCTCCTCGGCCGCGCAGTGCGCGTTCATCATGCTGCGCCAGTGCGCATCGAGGCGCGCCAGCGCCTCCGCGCAGTCCGCCGCGTCGCCAGCGTCGGCGACGCGGCGCGCGTGCGCCGCCATCGCCAGCGTGGTGTGGTGTTCGCGCGACAGGTGCAGCAGGGCGCCGGCGCGGCGCACTTCAGGCGACGATGCCGAAATCGATCACGATCGCGCCCGGCTCGCGCTGCCGATAGGTGACGGTCAGGTGCTCGCCGAAGCGCTGGCGCAACTGGTCGAGCAGCGGCAGCGGGTCGTGGTCGTTGACGAAGCGCATGGTCTCGCCCGGCTCGAGCGCGCTCAGCGCGCCGAAGATCGCGGAATGGCGGAAGCGGCGGGCGACGCCGCGGGCGTCGAACAGGTGGGCGGTCTCGGACGAGGGCGTGGCGCACGCATTCATGGGGGTCGGACTCTCGACGGTTGCGGGACCGCCAGCATGCGCCCCGCGCGGCGCCGCGGCCCTGACCTGGGTCAGGCGCGGCGTGTCCCGGGGGCGGCGGCGGGGAGGATCGCGAAGCGCTCGCCGTCGCGGCGGACGCGGCTGCCGAGCGGGCGGCAGGCGGCCGCGAGCCGGCGCGCCAGCCAGCGGCGCGCCGCGGCGCCGGCGGGTACGGTGCGCGCGTATTCCAGTTCGAGCGGATGGGCGTGCAGCGAGGCCAGCCGGTGCGGCTCGAGTTCGAGCAGGTACAGGCACTGGCGGTCGTTGCGGTAGTGCGGATCGAGCGCGTAGTCGTCGAGCAGGTCGCCGGTCGAGTAGAGCACCGCGCTGCCGCCCATCCACTCCGCGCCCAGCACGTGGTGGGGGCTGTGCCCCCAGACCACGCGCGCGCCGGAGGCGACGAGTTCCCGGGCCAACCGGCGGCGCTCGGGCGCGATCGCCGGCACCCAGTTCGGCATCCAGTGCAGCGAGACGACGGCGTGGTCGACGCGACTCGCCAGCGCCGCGGTGCGGTCCAGCAGCGCCTGCCGATCGCGCGGGTTGCCGAGGTCGAGGTAGTGGATGCCGGGCCGGCCGGCGGCGGCCGCGAAGTCCGGCTGGTGATCGCAGCAGGCCAGAATGCCGAGGCGCTGCCCCTTGCAGTCGAGGACGCAGGGTGCCGCGGCGGCGTCGAGATCGGCACCGGCGCCGACCCAGCGGATGTGCCGCTGCGCGAGGGCGTCAAACGTGTCCCGCAGCCCCTCGATGCCGGCGTCGAGGGCGTGATTGTTGGCCAGGCCGACCAGATCCACGCCGGCGGCGGCCAGCGCGTCGGCGGCGACCGGATCGGCGCGGAAGTAGAACGCCTTGGGCGCGCCCTGGAAGCGCGTGCGGCGCGGCGTGATCGCGCATTCGAGGTTGACGAAGCGCAGATCGGCGGTTGCCAGCAGCGGCGCCAGCGGTGCGAACGGGTACGCGGCCCCGCGTTCGCGCAGCACGGCGTCGACGCCGCGTCCGAGCATCGCATCGCCGCCGAGCAGCAGTCGCACGGTCCCGCCCATCGGCGCCTCCGTCGTCGCCGGCATTGTCGCGCGGCGGCGCGCCGGTGGGGCCGCGTCGCCGGGTCAGCGGGAAGGCGCGGCGCGCACCGGGATCGGCACGTTGCACAGGCCGATGCGGCCGGCCGGCACCTTGTACCAGTCGTCGCGGCGGTTGCGCCGCGATTCCACCAGCGCGGCAAAGGTGGCGGTGTCGGTGCGCAGCACCTCGAGATTCGTGCGTTGCGGCGCCGGCACGTCGGCGGCGAGCCGCACGCGCAGGATCGGCACGCGCTGCCGCGGCTGCTCGTAGAAGCCGAGCGCGCCGCCGCCGCGCGGCAACGCCGCCAGCAGCTCCATGCCCTGCACGACGCGGCCGACCACGGCGATGTTGCGGTCGAGCTGGCGCGGCGCCTGGCCGATCACCGCGTACAGCTCGGTGCCGGGGCCGCTTTGCACGTCGTTGTCGCGGCCGGCGCCGACCATGCTGTAGCAGTGCGCCAGCCAGGCCTCGCCGCTGCGCGGGTCGCGCGCCGCCGGGAAGCCGTCGCTGAAGCCGACCTCGGGCGCGTACACGTCGCCGTCGGGCAGGCGCGTGAACGGCAGGCCGGCGGCGGTGCGGGTGAACTCGGGTGGCAGCGTCGCCCTGGCCTCGCCCAGCGGACGGCGCTTGTCGGCGTGCTCGGCCTCCGGATCGCCCCATTGCGCGACGAAGTCGTCCTGCACGCGCAGGATCGCCAGGCCGTCCCAGTAGTGCGCGCGCGCCAGCGTCTCGATGTTGGCCGCGTGCAGCGGCGCGAACGCCGGCGCCAGCTCGATCACCACGCGCCCCGCGGCAAGGTCCATGTACAGCGTGTGCGCCGGATCCAGCGGCCGCCAGTCGGACGGTTTCGAGGCGTCCAGCACTTCCTGCATGGTGCGCGGACGGGGCGCCTCTGCGGCCGAGGGCGCAGAGGCGGCCAGCGCGACGAGCATGGCGGCGGACAGGGCGGTGGACCATGCGGTGGCGCGCATCGCGGACTCCCTCATGCTGCGATCGATGGCGGCATCAGGCCCGCCCGCGCCGCGCGCGTCAAGCGGCGGCGTTTGATGCGCCTCAATGCCGCACGCGGCCGCTGCGCCAGCATGCGAGCATGACATGGTCGCCACGGCTGGCGACCCCATGCAGCGGAGGTGTCCGATGAAAGTGCTGATCGCCGTCGATGGCAGCGCGTTTTCCCGTCGCGCCGTGCGCTACGTGCTCGAACACATGACCCGTTTCGGCCGCAAGCCGGAAGTCGACATGGTCTACGTCGACACGCCGCTGCCGCCGCATATCGCCCGCGCGCTCGGGCGCAGCAACGTCGATCGCTACTACGAGCGCAACGCCAACGCGGCGTTCCGGGCACCGCTGGCGGCCGCGCAGAAGGCGGGCATGGAGATCAAGCCGATCGCCATGGTCGGCGCGCCGGGGCAAGCGATCGCCCAGCTCGCCCGGCGCGGCCGCTACGACCTGGTGGTGATGGGCTCGCACGGCCACGGCGCCCTGCGCGGCCTGCTGCTGGGCTCGGTGACCACCAAGGTGCTGGCGCAGAGCAAGGTGCCGGTGCTGGTCGTGCGCTGAGGCCGCCCCGCGGACGCCGGGCGCCGCCGCAGGCGTGACTTCCGGCCGATCCACTAACAATAAGTTAGTACTATTGTCGATCCGTGCCTAGCTGCCTGCGGACAGGGTCGTGATCTCCAGCGAAGTCCACCTCAAGAAGTTCCAGAAGGAGCTGGCCGCCGGCACCGTGGCGATGGTGCTGCTGGCGGTGCTGGCGCGCGCGCGCGAGCCGATGTACGGCTACCAGATCGCCAAGCGGCTCGAGCGCAGCGGCGGCGGCGTGCTGGCCGGCAAGCAGAGCGCGCTGTACCCGGTGCTGCGCAGCCTCAGCGCCGCCGGGCTGGCCGCGAGCCACGTCGAGCCGTCGGTGGCCGGGCCGCCGCGCCGCTATTACGCGATCACGCCGCTGGGCCGCGAGGTGCTGCGCGCCTGGAGCGCCGCCTGGTCCGACACCCGCGAATTCGTCGACGCCATCCTGCAGGGGACACCGCCATGACCGCCGCCATCCCGAAGACCATCGAGGCTTACCTGGAGCAATTGCGCGAAGCGCTGGCCGGCGCCGACGCGGCGCTGATCCAGGACGCGCTGTACGACGCCGAGGAATACCTGCGCTCGGAGCTGGCCGAGAACCCGGGCAGGGGCGAGGCCGAGCTGCTGGCCGAGGTGGCGACCAGCTACGGGGCGCCGGAGGAAGTGGCCGACATCTACCGCGACAAGGAAGCGCAGGTGCAGGAGGCGCTGCGCCCGCCGCCGCCGCCGGCGCGGCGCTCGCTGCTGGCGCGCTTCTTCGGCGTCGGCGCCGATCCGCGCGCCTGGGCCGCGCTGTTCTACATGATCCTGTCGCTGGCGACCGGCATCTTCTATTTCACCTGGGCGGTCACCGGCACCAGCTTGTCGCTGGGGCTGAGCGTGCTGATCTTCGGCCTGCCGTTCGCGACGCTGTTCATCGCCACCGTGCGCGCGCTGTCGCTGGTCGAGGGGCGCCTGATCGAAGCCATGTTCGGCGTGCGCATGCCGCGGCGGCCGCTGTACGCCGACCGCGGCAAGCCGCTGATGGCGCGCATCAAGGGCATGTTCGTCGATCCGCGCACCTGGTCGACGCTGTTCTACATGGTGCTGATGCTGCCGCTGGGCATCCTCTACTTCACCGTGGCGATCGTCGGCGTGGCGCTGTCGCTGGAACTGCTGGTCGGGCCGATCCTGTACGCGACCACCGGATTCGGCGTGATCAATCTCGACGACGTCTCCTACGGCATCCCGCTGTGGCTGGAGCCGCTGACGCTGGTGCTCGGCGTGGTGCTGTTCTGCGCGCTGCTGCATCTCGCGCGCGGCATCGGCCACGTGCACGGCGCGCTGGCCAAGCAGCTGCTGGTGAAGACCGCGCAATATTGAGCGGGCGGCGCCGGCGGCTCAGCGCGCGCGCCGCCGCCGGCGCCACTGCACGGCGAGCTGGGCGAGCACCGCGCCCAGCGTCGCCAGCGCCATGTCCTTCTGCGCGTCCCAGATGTCGCCCTGCGTGCCGAGATAGGCCTGGCCGAGCTCGCCGCCGAAGACTTCCGCGGCGGCCCATTCGACCAGCTCGTAGATGGTCGAGTGCGACATCACGAACAGCACCGGCAGCAGCCAGCGCCACACGCCGCGCGGCGGCGCCACCGCGTCGAGCAATTCCACCGACGCCGGCAGGATCAGCAGCCCGTAGGCGAAGTGGATCAGGCGGTCGTAGTGGTTGCGTTCAAGCCCCAGCGCATGGTTCAGCGCGTGCCCGGTCAGCGCCTCGAACCAGCGGTCGTAGGGCACCAGCGAGTAGGTGTAGTGCGCGCCGACCTCGTGCAGCACGAAGAACACGAACAGCGCGACATAGGCGCCGTTGGAAAAACGCAGGCGGCGGAACGTCGCCACGAACAGCGGCACCGCGACCACCACCAGCAGGTTTTCCAGCAGCCAGTCCTGGCGGTACAGCGGGCGGATCGCCAGCGCGAGCCAGAACAGCGCGAACGCGCCAAGCAGCGTGGCCGGGTAGGCCCAGCGGTGGGCGAAGTAGCGCTGCATCGGCGTGGACGTCATGGGGGCAGCCCTCCGCTGGCGGCGGGCACGACGATCCGCCCGGCACCGCTAGGGTAGCGTCTCGCCGCTCGCCATGACGGGCGATGCCGCAGCGCGCTGCGGCAGGGCTTCCAGCCACGCCCGCGGGTAGCGCCGGTGGAACGCCCAGGCCATCAACGCGAGCAGCGGGAAGATCAGCCAGCTCGCTTCCAGGCCTTGCGGGCCGCCGGTCAGCCAGGTCGGCCCGGCGAAGTGCGTGTCGAGCAGATGGCCGGGCAGTGCTTTGCCGCTGTTGCCGGTGTTGGGCGCGCCGTATAGGCCTAACGCGAAGAAATCGAACGCCGCGTGGAAGCCGATCGCGAACCACAGCTGCCCGGTGCGCAACAAGGTGAAACAGCAGAACAGGCCGAGCAGGGTGACGCTGAGGCCGTCGGCGACGGTCTCCATCGGTTTGAAGAAATAGTGGTCGGCGCCGAACAGCAGCGACAGCAGCCAGGCCGCCGGCCAGAAGCCCAGGCCGCGCGCCAGCACCACGAAGGGATAGCCGCGGAACAGGCTTTCCTCGGCGAGTCCCACCATCGCCATCGCCGCGATCCACAGCACGGCCATGCGCGCCAGTTCGGCGCCGTGCACTGCGAAGCCGCTCACGCCGACGCCACCGCCGACCCAGGCCGCCGCGAACAGTGCGGACACCAGCAGCGCTCCCCACAACACGCCTTCCCAGAACAGGGACCCGAACGCACCGCGCAGCGGCAGGCCGAACCAGGCCGTGCCGCGGCGTTCGGCGCGGACCAGCGCCCAGCTCACCGCGAGCACGGAGATCGCCATCAAGGTGTCGGCGATCAGCAGGTCTTTCGGGTCGAAGCCCGGCGGCGGGGTGTAGCGGGTGGCGGTCAGCACCGCCCAGCGCAGCCCGTTGTCGACGAGCAGCCACAGCACGAGAAAGGCAAGGAAGCGCCAGCCCGCGCGCAACCCATCCGGTCCGAGGAACAGCCAGCGCAGGCGCGAGACGGCGGTCGGCATCGACGACTCCTTCGACAGGACGTGGCGTGCCGCCATCGTGGCACGGCCGCATCACTCGCGGGAAGCCGCGCCGGTCGCGCGACGACGTCCACCCTGCTAATTTGCCGCCGCCACCGGAGCAAGCGGGCAGGAAATGAGCGACTTCGAATACATCTCGGTACTGCTGTCGATCATCCTCGGCCTCGGCATCACCCAGTTGCTGTCCGGTATCGCCCGGCTGGTGCGCGACGGCCGCGCGCTGGCGCCTGCGTGGTGGCTGATGGTGATGGTGGCGACGCTGCTGCTGGTGCACTTCCAGGTGTGGTGGGCGTCGTTCGTCTGGCGCTACGTGCAGGCGTGGACCTTCCTCGGCTACGCCGCGTTCATGGTCTTGCCGATGCTGCTGTACCTGCTGGCCTACCTGATCCTGCCGGCGGACCTGATGCTCGACGGCAAGGAGCTGGTGCGGGAGTTCATCGAACGCCGCCGGCCGTTCTACGCGATCGTCGCGCTGGTGCCGCTGGCGAGCTTCTTCCAGCAATGGATGCTCGGCCGGCTTCAATTCGATTTCGACGCCGCCATGCGCCTGCTGTGGGTGCTGTTGGCGATCCCCGGCTTCGTCTCACGCCGCGTCGCCGTGCAGGCGACGCTGGCGATGACGTACTTCGTCGTATTCGTCACCTACATCTGCGTGCTGTTCGCGCGCATGCAGTGAGGTCGAGGGCATGGAGGCGGCGTACGACGTCGAGGCGATCGTGGTCGGGGCCGGCGTGGTCGGCCTGGCCTGCGCGCATGCGCTCGCTGCCGCGGGCCGCGAGGTGTGGGTGCTGGAAGCCGAGCCGAAGGCGGGCGAGGGCATCTCCAGCCGCAACTCGGGCGTGATCCACGCCGGCCTGTACTACCCGTCCGGTTCGCTGAAGGCGCGCCTGTGCGTGCGCGGCAACGCGCTGCTGTACGCATGGTGCCAGGCGCACGCGGTGCCGCACCGGCGGTTGGGCAAGCTGGTGGTGGCAGCCTCCGCAGGCGAAGTCGATGCGCTGCGCGCGCTGCAGACGCGTGCGCAGGCGAACGGGGCGCAGGGCCTGCGCTGGCTGGACGCGGAGGCGGCGCAGGCGCTGGAGCCCGCGCTGCGCTGCGCCGCTGCGCTGGAGTCGCCGAGTTCGGGCATCGTCGACGTGCCGGCCTACGTGATCAGCCTGCTCGGCGCGATCGAGCACGCCGGCGGGCAGGTGCTCGTGCGCACGCGCGTCGGGCGCGCGGTGCGCGAGGCGGACGGTTTCCGCGTCGAAACCGCCGACGGCGGCGCGGCGCGCTGCCGCGTGCTGGTCAACGCGGCGGGGCTGGGGGCGGTCGAGCTTGCGCGGCGCGTCGAGGGGCTGGATGCGCGGCACGTCCCGGCGCTGCATTACGCCGCCGGCCACTACTACGCGCTGCACGGCCGCGCGCCGTTCGCGCGGCTGATCTATCCGCTGCCGCAGCAGCAGGGACTAGGCGTGCATCTCGGCTTCGACATGGCCGGGCGCGCGCGCTTCGGCCCCGACGTGCGCTGGCTCGCGGCACCCGACTACCGCTTCGACGACAGCCGGCGCACGCGCTTCGCCGACGCGGTGCGCGCGTGGTGGCCGGCGCTGCGCGACGAGGATCTCGCGCCGGATTTCGTCGGCGTACGCCCGAAGCTGGCGGGACCGGGCGAACCGATGGCGGATTTCCGCATCGATGACGCGGCCGTGCACGGCGTTCCCGGCCTGGTCAATCTGTTCGGCATCGAGTCGCCCGGCCTGACCGCCAGCCTCGCGCTGGGCGAGGAAGTCCGCGACCGCCTCGCCGGCGCGGTCGGCTAGGTGCCGCCGCCGCGATCGCCTACAGCGTCGACTGCGGCGGATAGATCAACCGCTCGATGCCCAGCGGGTGGTAGCGGCGCGCATAGACCGGATGGCTGCGCCGGAGCAGCAGGCGGGCGCGTTTCCCGGCCGCCGCGTCCGGCACGTACACGAACAGGAATGCGCCGCCGCGGCGCGCCAGCTTGAGGTCGTCCTCGATGTAGCCGGCCTCGGTGCCGACGGCCTCGGCGATGGACGCCTCGATGCGTTGCAGCCAGTTAGCGCTGCGCCGCGACTCCAGTCGCTGCGCCACGAACGGCCCGGTCGCGGCGGCGACGTCGTCGTGGGCGAAGCCGGCCTCGATGAATTGCCGCGCGACGGTCTGCGCGCGTTCGTAGGTGTCGAAGCCGGCGACCACGTAGTGGCGCGGATAGAACAGGCCGAACGAGCGGTCGGCCTCCTTGAAGAACGCCCAGCGCTGTTTCATGGGCCACCTCCGCCTGAAGGTGAGGCAGCGTCATTCTGGGCGCGTGATGGTAGAGGGGGTGTTAAGGGGGGGGGGAGCAGGGATTGGAAAGTGGGGACCGGGAAGCGTCCCCCTCGGTCGTCATTCCCGCGCAAGCGGGAATCCATCTTCCTGGCGCCCCGCAAAAGCAAAATGGATTCCCGCTTGCGCGGGAATGACGGCGGGCGCGGAGGCCTCGCTCCCTGCATCCTGCTTCTCGATCCCCGCCACACCACCTCACCGCCGCTCGCGCGGGCGGCGCGGCGGCGCCTTGCCGCCGGGACGACCGTGTGCAGGTTTGCGCGACGCGCGCTCCGGCACGGAGGCTGCGCCGTCGGCTTCGACGCGCGCAATGCGCAGCATGCGCCCGGCGACGCGCACCTTCTTCAGGTGCTGCAGCAGTTCGGACGGCATGCCTTCGGGCAGGTCGACGAGGCTGTAGTCGTCCTCGATGCGCACGCGGCCGATGTACTGGCTGTCGAGGCCGGCCTCGTTGGCGATCGCGCCGACGATGTTGCCGGGCTTGACGCGGTGCGCGTGGCCGACTTCGATGCGGTAGGTCTCGAAGCCCGCCTCGGGCGCGTGCGCGCGCTGCGGGCGCGCACCGCGTTCGTCGCGGCGCGGCTTGCCCGACGGCGCCTCCCGGCGTGCGCCGGCGCCGTGCGCGCCGCGCTCGTCCGCGGCGCGCGGCGCGCGCTTCGCCACGGGCGGCGCTTCCAGCAGCAGCGGCGCCTCGCCGTGGGCGAGACGCGCCAGCGCCGCGGCGATCTCGCGCGTCGGCACGTCGTGGCCGCTTTCGTAGCGGTCGATCAGCGCCTGGAACGCCTCCAGGCCGCCGGCGGACAGCGTGTCGGTGATGCGCTGCATGAAGCGTGCGACGCGGCGGTCGTTGACCGCCTCCACGCTGGGCAGCTCCATCTCGGCGATCGGCTGGCGGGTGGCGCGCTCGATCGCGCGCAGCATGCCCTTCTCGCGCGGGGTGACGAACAGGATCGCCTCGCCGCTGCGCCCGGCGCGGCCGGTGCGGCCGATGCGGTGCACGTAGGATTCGGTGTCGTAGGGGATGTCGTAGTTCAGCACGTGGCTGATGCGCTCGACGTCGAGCCCGCGCGCGGCGACGTCGGTGGCGACCAGGATGTCGAGCTTGCCGTCCCGAAGCTGCTGGATGATGCGCTCGCGCTGCGGCTGCGCCACGTCGCCGTTGATCGCGGCGGCGGCGAAGCCGCGCGCCTGCAGCTTGCCGGCCAGTTCGTCGGTGGCCAGCTTGGTGCGCGCGAACACGATCATCGCCTCGAACGGCTCGGCCTCGAGGATGCGCGTCAGCGCGTCCAGCTTGTGCATGCCGTCGACCCACCAGTAGCGTTGGCGGATGTTGGCGGCGGTGGTGGTCTTCGCCTTGATGGTGATCTCGACCGGCTCGCGCAGGTGGGTCTGCGCGATGCGGCGGATCGGCGCCGGCATGGTCGCCGAGAACAGCGCCACCTGGCGCGTCGGCGGCGTTTTCTCCAGCACCTTCTGCACGTCGTCGATGAAGCCCATGCGCAGCATCTCGTCGGCCTCGTCGAGCACCAGCCAGGCGAGCTGCGAGAGGTCCAGCGAACCGCGCTCGAGGTGGTCGATCACGCGCCCCGGCGTGCCGACGACCACCTGCGCGCCGCGTTTCAGGCCGCCGAGCTGCGGGCCGTAGGCCTGCCCGCCGTAGATCGGCAGCACGCGGAAGCCCGGCAGGTGCGAGGCGTAGCGCTGGAACGCTTCGGCGACCTGGATCGCCAGCTCGCGCGTCGGCGCCAGCACCAGCGCCTGCGGCTTGCCCTGCGTCGCGTCGAGGCGCGCCAGGATCGGCAGCGCGAACGCGGCGGTCTTGCCGGTGCCGGTCTGCGCCTGGCCGAGCAGGTCGCGGCCTTGCAGCAGCGGCGGAATGGTGGCGGCCTGGATCGGCGAGGGTGATTCGTAGCCGACCGCGTCCAGCGCCTGCAGCAGGGGCGCGGGCAGGCCGAGATCGCGGAAACTGGGGGATGGCGTATCGCTGGACATGGGCTCGACGGCGGGTGGAACGCCGGAGCGGACGCATCGGCGGGGCGGTATGGTAGCGCGTCGGGCCGCCGCGCGCCGCGCGCCGCGCGGATCAGGCGCGGCTGTAGCGCCAGGACTGCATGCGGCCGTCGCGGTAGGGCATCACGCCGTGGAACGGGCGCGGGTCGGCATCGAACACCAGCGGCAGGAAGTGGCGGTCGCCTTCCCACAGCGGCAGGTCGAGGATGCGCGCCACCGGCACCCATTCGAGCGTGCCTTCCGGATTGCGTTCCAGCGGCGTGCCGGTGAAGGCGGTGACGAGGAACACGAAGCCCAGCCAGTCCTCGCCGCGCTTGCCGAAGCCGGGCCAACTGATCGTGCCGCGCAGGGCCAGCTCGACGCAGTCGATGCCGGCCTCCTCGCGGATCTCGCGGCGCATGCCGGCGAGCACGTCCTCGTCGGCTTCGAGCTTGCCGCCAAGGCCGTTGTACTTGCCGAGATGGTGGTCGTCCTTGCGCGCGTTGCGGTGGATCAGCAGCACCTGCGAGCGGTCGGCCGACAGGACGTAGCCGAGGGTGGCGGCGATGGGCGTGTAGGGCATGGCGGCGCGCGCAGCGGAAACGCGCCATTGTAGGGCGCGCCGCACCGCGCCGCCGGCGTGACCTTTGCGGGTTGCGCCGCCGCGCCGGCCTGCGACACTGCGCACCGGTCCGCGTCGGGTCCGCTCCAGACAGGGGGAAAGCCATGCGATTCCTGCGTTCCGGCCTCGCGCTGGCCTTCGCGCTGCTGGCCGCGCCGGCGGGCGCGGCCGACTACGTGCCGTCGCGGCAGCACTGGGAACGGCGCGAGCCCGCCGCGGCCGGCTTCGATCCGCGGCGGCTGGCCGAGGCGGTCGCCTACGCGCAGGCGCACGCCGACGTGCAGCCGGCCGACATGCGCCAGGTGCTGCTCGATCACTACGGCCCGCGCGAGCCGGGCTACCGGGTGCACGGTCCGACGAAGCCGCGCGTCGGCGCCGCCGGCGTGGTGGTGCGCCACGGCTACATCGTCGCGCAGTGGGGCGACGTGGCGCGCGCCGACATGACCTTCAGCGTGGCCAAGAGCTACCTTTCCAGCGTCGCCGGCCTGGCGCTGGCCGACGGCCTGATCGGTTCGCTGGACGACCGCCTGGCCGACACCGTCGACGATGGTTCCTACGCCTCGCCGCACAATGCGCCGATCACCTGGCGGCACATGCTGACGCAGACCTCGGACTGGCAGGGCACGCTGTGGGGCATCCCCGACTGGGCCGATCGCCCGGAAGGCGCCGACCGCGCGCGCTGGCCGCAGCGCACGCTGTACGCGCCCGGCACGCGCTTCAAGTACAACGACGTGCGCATCAACGCGCTGGCCTACGCACTGCTGCAGGTCTGGCGCAAGCCGCTGCCGCAGGTGCTGAAGGAGCGCGTGATGGACCCGATCGGCGCCTCCGCCACCTGGCGCTGGACCGGCTACGACGATTCCTGGGTGGATCTGGACGGCCTGCGCATGCAGTCGGTGTCGGGCGGCGGCCACTTCGGCGGCGGCATGTTCGTCAGCGCGCTCGACCACGCGCGCTACGGCCTGCTGTTCCTGCGCGGCGGGCGCTGGGGCGAACGGCAGGTGCTGCCGGCCGACTGGATCCCGCAGGTGCAGCGGCCCTCGCCGGCCAAGGACGACTACGGCCTGCTGTGGTGGCTCAATACCGGCCGCAAGGCGGTGCCCGCGGCGCCCGGGTCGGCCTACTGGGCGGCCGGCTTCGGCGGCCATTACATCTACGTCGACGGCGCGCACGACCTGGTCGTCGTGCTGCGCTGGGACAAGGATTTTCCCGGCACCATCGCGCGCATCCTCGGCGCGCTGCAGGCGGCGCCGGAGCGATGAGCCAGCCGCGCTGCGCGGCGCCGGATGACGCCGCGGATCGCTTGCGGCATGCTTGCGCATCGGCGCGACGGCCGCGGCGCACCTGGGAAACGGCATGCGCATCACCATCGAACTGGAAGACGCGGACATCCGGCGTTTCCACGAGGCGCTGGCGCGCGCGCACCGGCTGGTGTGCTGCGCCGACGAGACGGACATCCTCGACGCCGCCAAGCACGCGCTGGACCACCTGCCGATCGCCAGCGCGCCCGGCTACGTGCGCAAGCGCATCGTCGAGGTGCAGCACCTGATCGTGATGCTCGAGGACGAGGCGTGGGCGCTGCCGTCGCCCGAGCGCGACGACGTGGTCAGGACGCTGGTGTACTTCGGCGACCCCGACGACATGATCCCGGACGAGGTCGAGGTGATCGGCCTGCTCGACGACGCGATCATGCTGGAGCTGCTGCTGCGCCGGCTGCGCCACGTGGTCGGCGCCTACGACGGCTTCTGCGCCTACCGCGCCGCGCTGGGCCCGCTGCCGCAGGCGCCCGCGGAGCGCACCGCCTATGCGCGCAAGCTCGCGCAGCGGCGCGTGGCGCTGCTGCGGCGCATGCGCCAGCGCGGCGACGCGCTGGGCGCGCCGGCGCCCGCGGCGGCTGCCGGCGACGGGCGCTGAGCGTCGCGCCGGCTCAGGCGCGGCGCGCGGTCACGATGTGGCTGTTGAACGGCGTGCGCCCCCACAGCGGACGGCATTCGACCCGCAGCCCGGCGTCCTGCAGCGGGCCGCGGATCTCGTCGAGGCTGGGAAAATAGGTGGCGCCGGTGCGCATCCAGCGCGACAGCCGCAGCAGGTGTTCCTCGAACACGGTGGCGTGGTAGCGCCAGGAACGGTCGCGCAGCACGTTGCGGATCAGCAGCAGGCCGTCCGGCGCGACGTGCGCCGCGGCGGCGGCGAGCAGCGCGCGCTGGCGCGGCGCCGGCAGGTAGTGCAGCACGTCGAGCAGGGCGACGTGGCCGCTGAACGCCGGCAGCGCGCGGTCGTCGCCCGCTTCCAGGCGCAGCGGCGGCAGCACGCCGGCGACCGCGGCGCGGCCCGCCGCGATCTTGCGCGGATCGTTGTCGATGCCGAGGTAGTCGCCGCGCCAGCCGTGTTCGCGCAGGTAGGCACCGAGCAGGCCCATGCCGCAGCCGATGTCGAGCAGTCCGAGCGGGCTGCCGGCGAGGATGCGCGTGGCCTCGGCGTAGACCGGGTCGATACGCAGCTTGCCGCTGGCATAGCCGCGCAGCCCGCGCGAGGGCAGGCGGCGCACGATGCGCGCAATGGCGAGGTCGGCTGGGGGCACGGTTGCTCTGCGGCAACGGCAATGACGCGACCATAGCCCAGCCGCGCGCGCTTGTCGCGCTGCGGCGCGAAACCGCGCCGTCGTCGCGGCCGGCCATGCAGGTTCCGGGTGCGGTTCAGCGCTTGGCGGCGGCAACGTCGCCGGCGGCCTGGCGCGCCTCCTGCAGCGCGCGTTCCGCGGCGAGGCGCAGCGTCGCGGGATCGGCCGCGGAAGCGCTGCCGATCGCGCTGCCGACGCTGGGCGAGACGTTCACGTCCACGCCGACCACGGTCAGCGGCGCATGCCGCGCGCGCGCCCGCAGGCGCCCGGCGACGGCGTCCGCGGCGGCGCGATCGGCATCCGGCAGCAGCGCCATCAGCACGCCGTCGCCGCAGGTGCCGAAGCGGTCGTTCGCGCGCAGCTCGGCGTGCAGCAGCGCTGCCGTATGCCGCAGCGCCGCCGCGTGCGCATCCGCGCGGAAGGGCTCGCCGTTCGGCTGCGGCTCGCCCGGGTGGATCAGCAGCAAGGCGAAGCGTCGCACCACGCCCTCGCGGGCCAGCATGCACAGGCGCTGCAGGGCGGCATCCAGCGCTTCCGCGGACGCGTCCCCGCGCCGCATCGCGGCGCCGGCCGCCAGCATGCGCCCGCGCAGCGTGGCGCGATCGACCGCGATCGCGGCGAACAGGACGCCGCCGAACGCGGCGATGCCGATCAGGGCGAGCCCGATGTCCTGCGACAGGTCGACGAGGCGCGTCGCCGCCATGGCGTCGGCGACGATGCTGGCGGCGGTCGGCGTCCACGCCAGCAGGAAGACCTTCGCGTAGCGCGCGCCGCGGCGCGCGGCGAGCGCCGCGGCGGCAAGCAGCGCCAGCGTGTCGAGTATCAGCAGCGCGTTGGCTGCGTTCCCCAGCGGCAGCAGCCAGGGGCGTATCGCCGGCAGTTGCGCGCCGATGGCGATCGCGGCGAACGCCGGCATCAGCGCGACCAGCAGGCGGTCCAGGCGCGGCGTGCGGCGCGGCAGGCGCAGCAGGGGGCGCGCGAACGCGGTCAGCGCGATCGTCGCCGCCAGCCCGAACAGCCAGGGGCCGGTCACGCGCAACGCCGCGAGCCAGCCCGTGCCGGGCAGCGTATACAGGCTGCCGTCGTTGGCGCTCAGGAAGGCGAGCCAGAGCAGCAGGTAGGCACCGCCGGCCAGATAGACGCCCTCGCGCCGCAGGATCGCGCAACCGAGCATCGTTGCGCCGGCCAGGCCGAGCAGGATGCGCAGGACGCGCGTCAGCAGCGCCGGCAGGCGGTCGCGATCCAGCAGCGCGTCGTGGCTGAGCAGGGCGGGCTGCAGCAGCGCCACGCGCATGCCGGTCGCGCGCACGTAGAGGCGATCGCCGGCCGCCAGCCTGTCGATCTCGAACACGTGCATGCGGGTGGAGACATCCGCACGATAGGGGCCGTCGTAGTCGTCGCTGACCAGCGGTTCGACGCGATTCGGCAGGTACACCTCGATGTGCGCCGTGCCGCGCCGCGGCATCGCCAGGTACAGCGGCCGCGACACCGGCAGCGGGCCGAGCACGGTCAGGCGCAGCCAGCCTTCGCCGACGCGCACCGGCGATTCCGCCACCGGTTGCCAAGGCAGGGTGCCGCGGTCGGCGCGGATCTCGCCCGGCGTCAGCGGCTGGGTCAGCCGCTCGATGCGCAGCGAATTCGACTGCGACTGCGCCTGCGCCGCGTGCAGCAATACAGGCCAGGCCAGCAGCACCCAGACCAGCCGCCACCAGGCCGAGCGCCGGCGCGGCACGCGTGTACCGCGGCTTCCGCCCGCGAGTTCCGCGTTGCGTGTCGCCAAGGCTGCACCCTGATCCCCATGTGGATCGCACCATACGGGGCCGCGTCCGGGCGCGCAACCCGGATGCGCATTTTTCGCAACGTGGACAAGTCCGCGCAGTTCCGAACGCCGGCGGCGATGCCGTGGACGCGCCTGGCGGCAGCCGCGACGCGCGTCGCAGCGGCCGGCCTTGCGTCGCATCGGCGCAGCGGCGATCATGCGCAAATCATAATCGTTCGCATTGAGGGCGCACCATGTCGATCCGTTCCCGCTGGCTGCTGTCGACGATGGCGGTGGTGGCCGCGTGCGCCTGCTGCGCCGCGCCCGCCGCGGTCTCGGACAAACGCGACGATGCCGCCGCGCTGGCGGCGGAGATCGCCGCATTGAAGGCGCAGGTCGCCGCGCTGCAGACGCAGGTGCGGGGGCCAGAGCTTGGCCAGCAGATGCTGGAACTGCAGCTGCGCCACGACCGCCTGTGGTGGGCCGGCGAGGCGGGCAACTGGAATCTCGCCTACTTCATGGTCGGCGAACTGGGCGAGGCGCTGCGCGGCATCGAGCAGAGCAACGGCGACGCCGCCGAGCTGCAGCCGCAGAAGCTCTCCGAGGTGATGCCTTCGGTGATGAATCCGGCGATCGCGCGCGTGCAGGATGCGCTCGCCCGGCAGGACAGGGCGGCGTTCGCCAGGGCCTACGACGATCTCTCCGCCGCCTGTACCGGCTGCCACGAGCTGGCCGGCAATCCCATGCTGGTGATCCAGCGCCCGCGCACGCCGCTGCTCGACAACCTGCGCTACGCGCCGCCGCCGGCGAAATAGCGCGCCGCCGGGCCGCGCCGACGCCGTGCTAGCCTGCGCGGCGCCGGCGGTTGCGTCCGCCGCGACGGAGGCGACGATGGCGTTCCTGGCTCCCCTGCGCGAACTGGACCACGCCCAGCGGCACACCGTGCTGGCCAGCTTCCTCGGCTGGACGCTGGATGCGTTCGACTACTTCCTGCTGGTGTTCGTGATGCCGGAGGTCGCGCGCGAGTTCGGCGTCGGCATACCGGCGGTCACCTTCGCGCTGTTCCTGACCCTGGCGATGCGCCCGCTGGGCGCGTTCGTGTTCGGCCGCCTGGCCGACCGCTACGGCCGGCGTCCGGTGCTGATGCTGGACGTGGTGTTGTATTCGGCGCTGGGTTTCGCCTGCGCGTTCGCGCCATCGCTGTCGGCACTGCTGGTGCTGCGCGCGCTGTTCGGCGTGGCGATGGGCGGCGAGTGGGGCATCGGCGCTTCGCTGGCGATGGAATCCATCCCGGCGCGCTCGCGCGGGCTGGTGTCCGGCCTGCTGCAGAGCGGCTATCCGTGCGGCTATTTCCTCGGTGCCGCGGCGTACTGGCTGCTGTTCGACCACATCGGCTGGCGCGGCATGTTCATGATCGGCGCGCTGCCGGCGCTGCTGGTGCTGTACATCCGCCGCGCGGTGCCGGAGTCGCCGGTGTGGCAGGCGCGCCGCGCAGCGGGCGCGCCGCGCAGCGCGCTGGCGGCGATGCGCGGGCACTGGGGGCGCTTCGCCTACCTGATCGTGCTGATGGCGCTGTTCAACATGTTCAGCCACGGCTCGCAGGATCTTTACCCGACCTTCCTCAAGACCCAGCACCACTTCGACACGGCCACGGTCGGCGCGCTGACGATGGTGCTGAACCTCGGCGCGCTGGTCGGCGGGCTGGCGTTCGGCGCGTGGTCGGAGCAGGTGGGCCGGCGCCGCGCGATCGCCACCGCCGCGCTGCTGGCGCTGCCGGCGATCCCGCTGTGGGCGTTCGGCGGCTCGGTGCTGCTGCTCGGTGCCGGCGCGTTCCTGATCCAGGTGATGGTGCAGGGCGCCTGGGGCGTGGTGCCGAGCCACCTCAACGAACTGGCGCCCGACGACGTGCGCGGCACGCTGCCCGGCTTCGCCTACCAGCTCGGCAACCTGCTGGCGGCGCTGACCGCGACCCTGCAGGCCTGGCTGGCGCAGGCGCGCGGCGGCGACTACGCCTTCGCGCTGGGTGCGTGGATCGCCGCCGTCGCCGTGCTGCTGGCCGCGGTGACCTGGCTGGGGCCGGAGGCGCGCGGCGTGCGCTTCGGCGCGCGCGCTGCGGAACCCGCGTCCTGAGCCGCGCGGGCGGATGACGCCCGCCGCGCCCGCCGCTACCATGACGGGCTTTGCCCCGGAGCACACAGCGATGAAGGCCGAGAAGGACAAGGTGGTCAGCTTCCACTACACGGTGACCGACGCCGACGGCACCGCCGTCGACAGCTCGCGCGAACGCGGCGAGCCGCTGACCGTGCTGCTCGGCCACGGCCAGTTGATCCCCGGCGTCGAGAAGGCGATCGACGGCCGCGAGGCGGGCGACAAGTTCCAGGTCAGCGTGCAGCCGGAGGAAGGTTACGGCGCGCGTCGCGAAGGCATGATCCAGCGCGTGCCGAAGAAGTACTTCCGCGACGCGAAGCATCTCAAGCCCGGCGTGACCACCGTGCTGGCGCTGAAGGAAGGCGGCCAGCGCGCGGTGACCGTGCACAAGGTGGGCATGAGCACGGTCGACGTCGACCTCAACCATCCGCTGGCCGGCAAGACGCTTGGCTTCGACGTCGAGGTCACCGCGGTGCGCGATGCCACCGCCGAGGAGATCGCGCACGGCCACGCGCATGGCCCCGACGGCCACGCGCACGCCTGAGCGCGGCGCCGCGCCGCGGATCCGGCCCGCGCGGGATGCCGATTGCGCGGCGCTGACCGCGCTGGTGCGCGGGTCCTCGGCTTATGCGGGCGAGTATCGGCGCATCGTCGAGACGGTCGCGATCACGCCCGAGCAGATCGCGCGCGACGTAGTGCGCGTCGCCGAACGCGACGGCCGCCTGGCCGGCTTCTACAGCCTGCTCAGCCGCCCCGGCGAGGCGGAACTGGACTACCTGTTCGTCGACGATGTGCAGCAGGGCAGCGGCGTCGGCGCCGCGCTGTTCCGGCACATGCTGGATGAGGCCGCGGCGCGTGGTTTCGCCGAGGTGCTGATCGTCGCGCACCCGCCGGCGCGCGCGTTCTACGAGCGCATGGGCGCGCGCATTCGCGGCGAGAAGCCGCCGGCGGGGCGCGTCGGCTGGACGCGCCCCGTGCTCGCGGCATCGACTTCGCGCGTCGGGCCCGGCTAGCGTTTGCGGCTGGCCCACCAGCCGTCGACGCTCCAGGCGCCCGCGCCGTGTGCGGCCAGCACCAGGAAGCCGCCGGCGATCGAGACGTTCTTCCAGAAGTTGATCGCCTGGCCGGGGTCGGTGGCCATGTGCGGGTAGTGGAACAGGCAGGCGCTGGCCAGGCAGAACAGCGCCAGCAGCGGCGCGGCGATGCGCGTCAGCGTGCCGGTCAGGATGGCGAGGCCGCCGCCCAGCTCGGCCAGCAGCACCAGCGGGTACAGCGCGCCGGACACGCCGGCCGACTGCATGTAGGCCTGGGTGCCGGCCATGTCGTGCAGCTTGGCCCAGCCGAACACGACGAACATCAGCGCCAGACCGATGCGGCCCAGCAGTACGGTGAGGTCTTTCATCGCGGCGCTCCCTTCATGGCGTCCCCCGACGCCCGCCGGCCCATTACAGCACGCCGCGCTTCGGGGCGCGGCGTGCCGGTACGGTTCGCCTCAGACCACCTTGACCTGCACGTCCACGTTGCCGCGGGTGGCGTGCGAGTACGGGCAGATGTCGCGGTGCGCGGTGTCGGCCAGGTCCTGCGCCACGGCGCGGTCGATGCCGGGCAGGCTGACGTCCAGCCGCACGCCGATGCCGAAGCCGCTGGGCTGGCGCGGACCGACGCCGACGTGCGCGGTGACCGAGGCATCCTTCAGCGCGACCTTCTTCTCGCGCGCCACCAGGCGCACCGCGCCCTCGAAGCAGGCCGCGTAGGCGGCGGCGAAGAGCTGCTCGGGATTGCTGCCGGCGCCGCCGGGGCCGCCGATTTCCTTCGGCAGCTTGAGGTCGAGGTCGATCAGGCCGTCGCTGGAACGCACGTGGCCTTCGCGGCCGCCGTGGGCGGTGGCGGTGGCGGTGTACAGGATCTGGGTGCTCATGGCGTAGCTCCTTGGAGGGGACGGGGGGAAAGCCTTGCGGCGAGCGCGCCGAGCGCGTCGCGCAGGCGGATGAAGTCCGCGGGCGCCATGCCGGTGCGGCACAGCATGCGTTCGGGGATGCCCGCGGCGCGCCGACGCAGCGCGCGCCCGGCCGCGGTCAGCGCGATCTCCACCTCGCGCTCGTCGCTGCGCCGACGCCGGCGGCTGACCAGGCCGGCCTGCTCGAGGCGCTTGAGCAGCGGCGTCAGCGTGCCCGAGTCCAGCAGCAGGGCCTCGCCGAGTTCGCCCACGCTGACGTGGTCGCGCTGCCACAGCGCCAGCATCGCGATGTATTGCGGGTAGGTCAGCCCCAGCGGCTCCAGCAGCGGACGGTACGCGGCCGTCATCGCCCGCGAGGCGTTGTACAGCGCGAAGCACAACTGCTGGTCGAGGTGCAGCGGCGAGGGCATGGCGGCGGCCGGCATATGTGCCTTATACAACTTTGTTGTGCACAATACAAATGGCCGGCGCGATCGCCTGCGCGGTTCGCCGGCGGCTCAGTCGAGGACGCGCTTGCCGTAGAGGAAGTGCTGGCGCCAGTACGGCCCGTCGAGTTCGTCCAGGCGCACGGTGCCGCCGGTATTGGGCGCATGCACGAAGCGTCCCTCGCCGACGTAGATGCCGACGTGGGTGATGCGGCGGCCGCGTCCGTGGAAGAACACCAGGTCGCCCGGCGCGAGGCCGCCGCGGCCGATCTGCGGCGCGTCCAGCGCGCCGATCTCGTGGGCGGTGCGTGGTAGTGCGAGATCGGCCTCGGTGCGGTAGACGTAGTCGACCAGCCCGCTGCAGTCGAAGCCGCTGCTCGGGGTGTTGCCGCCGTAACGGTAGGGCGTGCCGACCAGCCCGATCGCGCGGAACAGCACGCTGTTGGCGGCAGCCGCCGTCGACGAACCGGCCGCGGGCGCCGGGCGCCGCGGTGCGCTGGAGCATGCGGCCAGCGCGAGCGCCAACACCATCGCCGTCAGTGCGCCGAGATGCGGGTCGGCGCGCATCCACTGCGGGCGGACGGCGCAGCGCGCGGATGCGGGCTCGGTCTGGAAACATCCTCGGTGCTGCATGCGCCGAGGGTAGCGGCACAGCCGCCGCACGTGAAGCCGCCGCGCGCCCGGCTCGAGCCGGGCGCGCGGGGAGCGCAACCGGCTTTGGTCGCAGCGTGACCTGTGTCGCTTGCCGCGCAGGTGCGGCTTGGCGATAGTCGGACGGTCCCGGGGAGGGATCACCATGCTGCGTAAAACGACCGTCGTCGCGTTCGCCCTGTTGCTCTGCGCCTGTGCCGCTCAGCCGCCCCGCGGATCCACGGCCGCCGCGCCGGCCCGGGGCGCGCCCGTCTACGACCTGATCATCCGCCACGGCACGGTCTACGACGGCAGCGGCGCGCCCGGTGCGGTCGCCGACGTCGGCGTGCGCGGCGATCGCGTCGCGATGGTCGGCAACCTCGACGCGGCGGCGGCGCGGCGCGAGGTCGATGCCAGCGGCCTGGCGGTCGCGCCGGGCTTCGTCAACATGCTGTCGTGGGCGCCGGATGCGCTGATCGCCGACGGCCGCTCGCTGTCCGACATCAAGCAGGGCGTGACGCTGGAAGTGTTCGGCGAAGGCTGGTCGTACGGTCCCCTGACCGACGCGATGAAGCAGGAGATGACCGCCCAGCAGGGCGACATCCGCTATCCGATCACCTGGACCTCGTTGGGCGAATTTCTCGACACGCTGGCGGCGAAGGGCATCGCGCCCAACATCGCCTCGTTCGTCGGCGCCACCACGGTGCGCCAGCACGAGCTGGGCAACGCCGACCGTGCGCCCACGGCCGAGGAACTGGCGCGCATGCAGGACGTGGTGCGCGCGGCGATGCGCGAGGGCGCGCTCGGCGTCGGCTCCGCGCTGATCTACGCGCCCGGCGCCTACGCGAAGACCGACGAGCTGGTGGCGCTGGCGCAGGCCGCCGCGCCGTTCGGCGGCGCCTACGTCTCGCACATGCGCAGCGAAGGCGACCGGCTGCTGCAGGGCATCGACGAGCTGATCGCGATCGCGCGCACCGCCGGCGTGCACGCCGAGGCTTACCACCTCAAGGCCGCCGGCAAGGCGAACTGGCCGAAGATGCGCGAGGCGATCGCGCGCATCGAGGAGGCGCGCGCGCAGGGCCTGTCGGTCAGCGCCAACATGTACGCCTACACCGCCGGCGCGACCGGCCTGTATGCCTGCATGCCGCCGGCGATCCAGGCGGGCGGGCAGGACGCGTGGATCGCGCGCCTGCAGAAACCGGACGTGCGCAGGAAGCTGGTGCGCGAGATGCGCCGCCCGGGCAAGGGCTGGGAAAACCTGTGCGTCGCCGCCGGCAGCGCCGACAACATCCTGCTGATCGGCTTCAGGACCGACAAGCTCAAGCCGCTCACCGGCAAGACCCTGGCCGAGGTGGCGGCGATGCGCCACAGGAGTCCCGAGGACACCATCATCGACCTGATCGTCGAGGACCACAGCCGCATCGACGCGGCGTTCTTCCTGATGAACGAGGCCAACGTGAAGCTCGGCCTCGAGCAGCCCTGGGTCACGCTCGGATCCGACGAGGGCTCGTACGCGCCGGAGGGCGTGTTCCTGAAGTCGCAGCCGCATCCGCGCGCCTACGGCAACGTCGCGCGCTTTCTCGGCCACTACGTGCGCGACGAGAGCGTCGACACCCTGCCCGATGCGATCCGCCGCCTGACCGCGCTGCCCGCCGAGAATCTGAAGTTGCGCGATCGCGGCCGCCTCGCCGCCGGCTACTACGCGGACATCGTGGTGTTCGACCCGGCGACGATCGCCGACCGCGCCACCTACGCCGCGCCGCGCCAGTACGCCACCGGCGTGCGCGACGTGTTCGTCAACGGGGAGCAGGTGCTGGCCGACGGCCGGCCGACCGGCACGTTGCCGGGGCGCGTGGTGCGCGGCCCGGGCTGGACCGGCTGGGGGTCAGAGCGAGCCGCCGACCAGGCTCAGTGAGGGACGCTGGCGCGCAGGCGGCGGCGCCGACGCCGACGGAAGGGCCGGGGATGCGGGCAGGGCGTCGCGGCCATCGGCGAGGACGGACTCGAATTCGGCCATGCGCCGGTGCGCGGCGGCGACCACCGCGGCGCCGGGCGCGCCCTCGCGCAGCAGTTGCACCAGCAGGCGGCGGTGGTACTCGTCGAAATCGGGGTCGCGGGAGGCCTCGTCCAGCGCGCAGATCAGCGTCGCCAGCCAGCCGGAGCCGGGGGCGCGCAGGGCGAAGACGGTTTCGGTGGTGGTCACGGACATGGCGAGTCCTCCGGTAACGTAGCGAAAATTCATGCAGGAACGGTGCCATGGGCGCCGCCGCCGCGGCTGGCCGCTTTTGGGCCGATCTGGTCAAATCGAACGCCGCGGCCGGCGACAGCGGGTCAGGAAGTGACGTGAAGGGGAAGCGCATGCACGGGGTGCTGGGGCGGGTGCTCGGGGTGGGGTTGGCGCTGCAGTTGCTGTCGCTGTCGCCGGGCGTGCGGGCCGAACCGCCGGCCGCGCCGGCAGCGGCCGGGGCATCGGCGCAGACGGCCGCGCCGCCGCCGCAGACCGGGGCTCCCGCGATCGCGCCGGCGCTGCCGGTTGCCGAGCTGGGCGCCTTCGTCGACGGCGTCGTGCGCGCCTATATGCGCGAGAAGGGCGTCGCCGGCGTCACCGTGGCGGTGGTCGATCGCAACGGCACGCTGCTCGAGCGCGGTTACGGCATCGCCGCGCAGCGTCCGGCGCGCGCGGTCGACCCGGCGACCACGCTGTTCCGCATCGGCTCGATCTCGAAGACGTTCACCTACATCGCCGCGATGCAGCTCGTCGAGCAGGGCCGGCTCGACCTCGACGCCGACGCCAACCGTTACCTGCCGCCCGCGCTGCGCCTGCCCGACGCCGGCTACCCGCCGGTCAAGGTCCGGCACCTGATGACGCACACCGCCGGCTTCGAGGACAGCGCGCTCGGCCACCTGTTCGCGCGGCCCGGCACGCCGGTACCGACGCTGGACGACTATCTCGCGCGCTACCGCCCGCAGCGCGTGCGCGCGCCGGGCGTGCACGCCGACTATTCCAACTACGCGGTCGCGCTGCTCGGCGCGATCGTGCAGCAGGCGTCCGGGCAGCCGTTCGACGCCTACGTCGAGCAGCACGTCCTGGCGCCGCTCGGCATGACCCGCACCACGTTCCGCGAACCGCTGCCGGCGAACGATCCGCGCGCGGTCGGCGCGGCGCTGGCGCACGCCTACAGCACCGGCTTCCGCTACGTCGACGGCGGCTTCGCGCCGCAGCCGTTCGAGCACATCGCGCAGATCGCGCCGGCCGGCGCGGCGGCGAGCAGCGCCGCCGACATGGCGCGCTACATGCGCATGCTGCTGAACGGCGGCGCGCTGGACGGCCGCGCGGTGCTGCGTCCGCAGACTTTCGCGGCGATGGCCGGCGTCGATTTCCGCAATGCGCCGGACGCGGCCGGCATCGCGCACGGCTTCTTCCGCCATGCCTACGGGCGCTATCTCAGCCTGGAACACGGCGGCGCGACGCTGTGGTTCCAGTCCGACATGGTCGTGCTGCCGGATGCCGGCGTCGGCGTGTTCGTTTCCACCAACACCGACACCGGCCGCGAGCTGGCCACCGAACTGCCGCGGCAGATCTTCGAGCGCTTTCTCGCCGACGCGCGCCCGGCGGCGCTGCCGCCGGCGCGGGGTTTTGTGCGCGGCGACGCGCGTTTCGCCGGGCGCTACCTCGCCGAACGCCGCAACTACTCGACGCTGGAGAAGCTGCTCGACGCCGCCGGCGCCACCGCGGCGGTGGGCCTGGCCGGCGACGGCCAGCTCGTGCTCCGCGGCGGCGCCGAGCCCACGCGCTGGGTGCAGGACGGGCCGCTTACCTTCCGCGCGGCCGAGGGCGGCGACCGCCTCGTGTTCCTGCAGGATGCGCGCGGGCGCATCTCCGGTTTCGTCAGCCCGTACGGCCATACGGTGTTCGATCGCATCGGCCCGCTCGACGACCCGTCGCAGTTCGCGCTGCTGCTGGGCGTGCTGGCGCTGTTGTGCATCGGCGCGCTGGTGGCCGCGTGGGCGCGCCGCGGTCGGCGCATCCACGGCAGCGCGCGCGGGCCGTTCGGCGCGACGTTCATCGTGATCCTGGCGGCGCTGCTGTGGCTGGCCTTCATCGCGACCGGCGCGGCCGCGCTGGCCCAGCTCGGGGCGATGGGCCCGGATGCGATCTACGCCTATCCGACGCCGCTGCTGCGCGTGGCGGTGGCGCTGGCCTACCTGTGCGCGGCCGTCAGCGCGATCGCGCTGTTGCAGATGCCGGCGGTGTGGCGCGCGCGCGGCTGGGGCGCCATGCGCAAGCTGCACCACAGCGCGGTCGTGCTGACGATGCTGGTCGCCGTCGCCGGCCTGGCGCACTGGAACGTGCTGTTCGCGCCGCTGGCGCTGGGCTGAGCGCGCTGCACGGCGGCCGCCGCGCGCCGTAGAATGCGCGCATGTCATCCACGCGCAGCGACGCCCTCGTGCTCGGCGGCGGCGTCATCGGACTCGCCTGTGCCTACCACCTGCTGAAAGCGGGCGCGACGGTGCGGGTGCTCGAGCAGGGCAGCGTCGGCTGCGGCGCCTCGCACGGCAACTGCGGCACCATCACCCCCAGCCATGCGCCGCCGCTGAACGAGCCCGGCATGACCATGAAGGCGCTGCGCTGGATGCTGAAGCGCGACGCGCCGCTGTACGTCAACCCGCGCCCCGACTTCGAGCGCTTCCGCTGGCTGCTCGGCTTCGCCGGGCGCTGCAACCCGCGCGACTTCTGGCGCGCCGCGGAAGCGCGCGCCGCGATCCTCGAACGCTCGGGCGCGCTGCTGGAACGATGGGTCGCCGACGACGGCCTTGACTGCGAGTACGCGCGCGAGGGCACGCTGTACGTGTTCCGCGATGCGCGCGCGTTCGCGCAGGAGCAGTCGCACCTGGACGCGCTGGCGCGGCTCGGCATCGCCGTCGAGCGCAAGTGCGCCGACGAGGTGCTGGCGATGGAGCCGGCGCTGAAGCCGGGCGTGGCCGGCGGCGTCCTGCATCCCGGCGACGCGCGCCTGCGTCCGGACCGCTACGCGGCAGAGCTGGCGCGCCGCGTACGCGAGCTGGGCGGCGCGATCGATGAAGGCGCACGCGTAGAGGGTTTTGCCTTCGATGGCTCGCGCATCGCCGCCGTGCGCAGCTCGCGCGGCGAGTTCGTCGGCACGCGCGTGGTGCTCGCGCTGGGCGCGTGGTCGCCGCTGACCGCGCGCAGCCTCGACCTGCGCCTGCCGATGCAGCCGGGCAAGGGCTACTCGATCACCTATTCGCGGCCGGCCTTGGCGCCGCGCCGGCCGTTGGTGCTGCGCGAGCCGAGCGTGTGCGTCACCGCCTGGGGCTCCGGTTTCCGCCTCGGCAGCACGATGGAGTTTTCCGGCTACGACGCCACGCTGAACCGCGTGCGCCTCGACGCGCTGCGCCGCGGCGCGGCCGGGTTCCTGCACGAACCGGAAGGACCGCAGGTGCAGGAGGAATGGTGGGGCTGGCGGCCGATGAGCGTCGACGAGGTGCCGATCGTCGGTCCCAGCGCGCGCTGGACCAACCTGCTGCTGGCCACCGGCCACGGCATGCTCGGCGTCAGCATGTCCGCGGCCACCGGCGAGCTGGTCGCGGCGTTGGCCGGCGGCATCGCGCCGGCGCTCGATCCCGCGCCGTACGCGCCGGCGCGCTTCGGCCTTTGAGCGCGGTCCCCGCGCCGCCGCCCTGCCGCTCCGGCTAGACTTTGCGCATGGACACATTCGCCCTGCACCGCGGCACGGCGCCGCTGCTGGTCAGCCTGCCGCACGACGGCAGCTCGCTGCCCGACGAACTCGCCGCGCGCATGACGCCCGCCGCCCGACGCGTGCCCGATACCGACTGGCACGTGGCGCGGCTGTACGCCTTCGCGCAGGAGCTTGGCGCGTCGATCCTGCGCCCGCACTGGTCGCGCTACGTGGTCGATCTGAATCGTCCGGCCGACGGCGCCGCGCTGTATCCGGGGCGCCGCGAGACCGGGCTGGTGCCCACCGTCACTTTCGCCGGCGCGCCCGTCTATCGCGAAGGCCACGAGCCCGACGCCGCCGGGATCGCCGCGCGGGTCGACGCGTACTGGCGCCCATACCACGCCGCACTGGTCGCCGAGCTGGCGCGGCTCAAGGCCGAACACGGCCGCGTCGTGCTGTGGGAGGGGCATTCGATCCGCAGCGTCGTGCCGATGTTCTTCGACGGCCGACTGCCCGATTTCAACCTCGGCACCGCCGACGGCGCGAGCTGCGCGCCCGAGCTGCAAACCGCGCTCGCGCACGCGCTGGGCGCGCAGCGGCACTACAGCTTCGCGATCAACGGCCGCTTCAAGGGCGGCTACATCACCCGCCGCTACGGCGCGCCGGCCGACGACGTGCACGCCGTGCAGCTCGAGCTGGCGCAGTTGAACTACATGGACGAGGACAGCTTCGCCTGGCGTGCCGACCTCGCCGGTCCGACCCAGGCGCTGATCCGCCGCCTGCTGGAAGCCGCGCTCGCCTTTGCCGGCGTGGGCTGAATCGCGCCTCGAGCCGCGCGCGGATCGTTCAGCTTCGGTATCACGGCACGAGCGCAAGTTGTCGCCACCGCGCCCCCGTGACGCCGGGTTCCGGCCGGGTTCGCGGCACCCATTCCACGAGGTGAACCTCCATGCGTACGTTCGCGATTTCGGCCCTGCTGGCCGCGGGTCTTGCGTTCTCCGGCTTCGTCTTCGCGCAGGACAACGGGCAGGCCCAGCCGGCGCAGCCGACGGCGACCGGGCAGGCCACTGCGCCGGAAGCCGCCAAGCCGGCGACCGAGCACAAGGCCGCGATGCACAAGCATCACGCCAAGCATCATCACGCGGCCAAGAAGGGCACGGAGAAGGCCGCCGAGCCGGCCAAGGCCGACGGCGCCCAGCAGTAAGCGCGGACCGTTGCCCGCATCGGCCCCGGCCGGGCGACCGGCCGGGGTTTTTCGTGTCCGCGAGGAGCCGCGGGACGCGCCGGCCCCGGCTACGGCACCGGGCGCGCGCCCATCCACGCGACGCACTTCAGCTCGATCGCGATCGGCGTCGGCAGCGCGGTGATGCCGAGCGTGGTGCGGCAGGCGTCCACGCCGGCGAAGTGCTCGGCGTAGAGGCGGTTGTAGGCGGCGAAGTCGCGCGCCATGTCGGTGAGGAATACAGTCACGTCGACCAGGTCCTGCCAGCGCGCGCCGCTCGCTTGCAGTACTGCGCGCACGTTGGCGAACACCTGCCGGCACTGCGCCTCGATGTCGTAGCGGACCAGCTTGCCGCCGTCGTCGTAGACATTGCCGGGGATCGCGTTGCTGCCCGGCACGCGCGGGCCGACGCCGGACAGGAACAGCAGGTCGCCGACGCGGCGCGCGTGCGGGTAGGCGCCGATCGGGGCGGGGGCGCTGTCGGTGCGGACGGTTGGGCTCATGGGGACGATGCGCCGTCGGTGCGGATGGTGATGTCCTGGCGACTCAGCACGCGGTTGTCGATCCCCGTGGCAGTGAGCCTGTAACGGCCCGGACGCAGGTACAGATCCCCCGTCGGCTCGGTTTGAGTGCGGCGCGCACGTTCCGACGCGGCGATATTCGGGGGGATCGGATTGAGCACCAGGCGATCGGCCGGGATGGCGTCGTCGCCTTCGTCGGCGTAGCGCGCTTCGACCAGGCATGGAAAGCTCTTGTTGCACATGTCGCTTGAGACGAAGTAGGGGGAGCGCAGGCCGCCCAGTGCCAGCCAGGTCGGGCGACCGCGCTGCAGTACGTCCTCAGGGAAGAATACGCTGACGTCGTAGCCGGGTTTCAATGACCACGGCGTGCCATCCTTGCGCACGAATGCCAGCGGCACGGTCGGGTGCAGCTTGTCCACGACCGCACGGTAGTAAGGGTGATCCTTGTCCGGCGCGTCATGCGCGATCAGCATGGTCTGTTCGACGGTCAGCGGGTCGATGCCGGAAATCTTGCGGAAGTGCTGCGCCATCGACTGCCCGCCGAGGTAGACGCCGCTTTCCACGATGTGCGCGTAGCCGGCGTTGACCACCAGGCGCGCGTCCGCATGGCCCTTGAACGCGCGCTGGTAGAGGTTGCGCGCCTGCTCGGCCTCGCGCGCGTCGCCGGTGGCGTCGGACTCGGCCTCGTAGGCGATCACGCGGTAACCGAGCTTGAGCGCGGTGCGCACCATCTCGGCGTAGATCGGTTCTTCGGTGTAGAAGCCGCTGTCGGCGGTCGGGTAGCCGCGCTTGGCGAGGTCCTTGTCGGTCGCGTACAGCGTTTCGGCGGCGAAGGTGTCGAAGCCTTCCGCGCGCAGCTTCGCCAGCATCTGCACGGTCAGCGTGCGCGTCACCGGCGCGTTGTGCGCCTCGTTGAAGAACACCGCCTTGCGGTCCTTGGCCAGCGCGGCGATCGCCTCGGTGGCGGGCTGTGCGACATAGTCGGGATCCGCCAGCGGCGACGGATTGTCGTCCTTTTCCGCGGGCTGCCGGATCGAGAAACTGGTGCGGGCAGCGTCATAGGCGCCGATGTAGGTTTGGTACCACGACACGTACTGGCCGAAGATCAGCAGGAATGCCTCGTCCTTGCCGGAGACGTAGGCGTCGAGCATGTACTGGTACTGCGCCAGCAGGCCCTCGCGCTTTTCCGCCTCGTGCAGGATGTCCTCGGATTTTGCCGTCGCCGCCCGTTGCTTCGCCAGCCATGCGGACTGCGACGAAGCCTGTGCGGGCGCGCCCGGCGCCCATATCGACAGCGCCACGGCGGCGCCCACCACGACCTTGCGCAGCATCGGCGGCATCCTCCCGTTCCCGCGTTTGCCTGGCGACTGTCTACACGAAAATCCGGCGGGCGCGTAGTGCGCCTGGGCACGGCGCGCTCAGCCGGCAAGTCCCGGCGGGGCGGCCAGCCGCTCCAGCGTGCGCTCGTAGACCTCCGCCAGGTCGTCGGGCCGCGCCACGTTCATGCCGAGGTCGCGGATGCGTCCGTCGGCCAGGCCGTAGCACCAGCCGTGCACGGCCAGTTTCTGGCCGCGCCCCCAGGCGTCCTGCACGATCGTGGTCTGGCAGACGTTGGCCGCCTGCTCGACCACGTTCAGCTCGCACAGGCGCGCGTGGCGCAACGCCGCCAGTTCCAGCGGGGCCAGCGCGCCGGCGTGCTTCTGCATCACGTCGCCGACGTGGCGCAGCCAGTTGTCGATCAGGCCGAGGCGGCGCTGTTCCAGCACCGCCTGCACGCCACCGCAGCCGTAGTGGCCGACCACGATGATGTGTTCGACCTTGAGCGCGTCCACCGCGAACTGGATGGTGCTGAGGCAATTGAGGTCGGTGTGCACCACCACGTTGGCGACGTTGCGGTGCACGAACACCTCGCCCGGTGCCATGTCGATGATCTGGTTGGCCGGCACGCGCGAGTCCGAGCAGCCGATCCACAGGTACTTCGGCGCCTGCTGTTGCGACAGCCGCTTGAAGAACTGCGGATCCTGCGCGCGGATGGCTTCCGACCAGCGGCGGTTGTTCTCGAGCAGATCCCTGAGTGAGTACATTCCGGTCCTCAGTAGCGAATACAAACGTTCTTGGCTTCGGTGAAGAAGCGCAGGGCATCGGTGCCGCCTTCGCGGCCGACGCCGGATTGCTTGACGCCGCCGAACGGCGTGCGCAGGTCGCGCAGCAGCCAGCAGTTGATCCAGACGATGCCGGATTCGAGCCGCGCCGCGACGCGGTGCGCGCGCGCGAGGTCGCGCGTCCACAACGAGGCGGCGAGCCCGTAGGGCGTGCCGTTGGCGATCGCCAGCGCCTCGTCCTCGCGATCGAACGGGATCAGCGTGGCGACCGGGCCGAAGATCTCTTCCTGGTTGACGCGGCAGTCGGCCGGCAGCCCTTCGACCACGGTCGGCGCGATGAAGCGCCCTTCGGCGCAGCGGCCCTCGACGCGCACCGGCGCGCCGCCGCACAGGATGCGGCCGCCTTCGGCGCGGGCGAGGTCGATGTAACCCATGACCTTGTCGTACTGCGCCGGCGAGACGATCGCGCCGAGATCGGTGTCCGCCGCCGCGGGGTCGCCGACGCGCAGCGCGGCGGCGCGCGCCACGAAGCGCTCGCGGAATTCGGCGTAGGCCGGACGCTCGACCAGGATGCGCGAGCCGCACAGGCAGATCTGGCCCTGGTTGGCGAACGCCGAGCGCACCAGCGTGTCGAGGCTGGCGTCGCTGCCGTCCCAGTCGGCGAACACCAGCGTCGGGTTCTTGCCGCCCAGCTCCAGCGACAGTTTCTTGAACTTCGGCGCCGCGGCCGCGGCGATCGCCGCGCCGGTACGCGTCGAGCCGGTGAACGAGATCGCCTTCACCCCGGCGTGCTCGACGATCGCCTGGCCGACCGCCGGGCCGGTGCCCTGCACGACGTTCAGCACGCCCGGCGGAAAACCCGCTTCGATCGCCAGCTCGGCGAGACGGAACGCGGTCAGCGGGGTGATCTCGCTGGGCTTGGCCACCACCGCGTTGCCGGCGGCCAGCGCCGGCGCGATTTTCCAGGTGAAGAGATAGAGCGGCAGGTTCCACGGGCTGATGCAGCCGACCACGCCGAGCGGCTGGCGCAGCGTGTAGTTGATCGCGCCCGCCTCCATCGCGTGCGCCTCGCTGGACCATTGCGTGATCGCGTCGGCGAAGAAGCGCAGGTTGGACACCGCGCGCGGAATGTCGAGGCTGCGCGCCAGCGCCAGCGGCTTGCCGCTGTCGCGCGACTCGTCGGCGGCCAGCGCGTCGAGGTTGGCCTCGACGAGGTCGGCCAGGCGATCCAGCAGGCGCGCGCGCGCGCCGGCCGGCGTCGCCGCCCAGCCGGGCGCGGCGCGCGCCGCGGCGGCGACCGCCGCGTCGACGTCGGCGCCGTCGCTGTCCGGACAGCGCGCGAGCGCGGCGCCGGTGGCGGGTTCGATCACGTCGAGATAGCGGCCGTGGCGCGGCGGCTGCAGGTGGCCGTCGATCAGGTTGGCGAGGGTGAGCGGCGCGGTCATGCGCACGAGCTTAGCGGCTGGCGGCGGGCGAGGGGAACCGTACGCGCGCGCATCAGCGCTGGCAGCGCGGGCACAGGTACAGCGGCCGCCCGCCCTGTGCGCGCTTCTCGATCGGCGTGCCGCAACGCTCGCAGGGCTCGCCCGTGCGTTCGAAGACGCGGAAGCGGAACGGCGTGTCCTGCAGCTGGCCGCCGCGCGGACGGCCGCGCGTGCGGTAGGAATGGCGCGGCACGCCGAGCAGCGCCTGCGCCAGCGCGGCGCACGCGTCGGTGTCGAGGTCGACGGGGCGCCGCGACGGCGCCAGCCGCGCCTGCCAGAGGATTTCCGCGCGCAGATAATTGCCCAGCCCGGCGAGGAAGCCCTGGTCCAGCAGCAGGCCCGCCAGCGCGCGGCGCGCGAAGCGCGGCGCGACCAGCCGCGCGGCGACCGCCGCTTCCTCCAGCGCGGGATCGAGCACGTCGGGGCCGAGCCGGGCGAGGAACGGATGCTCGTGCACGCGCGCGCTCGGCCAGATCTCGATGTCCGAGGCGCTGTACAGCAGGATGCCCTTGTGCGCGGTTTCCAGCGCGACGCGCAGCGCGCGCGAGCTCGCCGGGCGCTGGCCGGCATCGACCACCCGCCACACGCCGTACAGTTGGTTGTGCGTGTACAGCGTGAGGCCGTTGTCGAAGCGGGTCAGCAGCGCCTTGCCGTGCGGAGCGATCGCCTCGATGCGGCGTCCGCGCAGCCGGCGCGCGTAGGGTTTCAGCGCGTCGAAGGCGAACCAGGCCCCGGCCAGCGGCACGCCGACCACGGCGGCGGCCAGCGCGTCCGCGGCACGGCGGATCTCGGGGCCTTCAGGCATCCGCGCTGCCGGTGCGCGGCGGAAGGGTGTGCGCGGCGCTCACGCCAGCGTCCGCGTGCGCCCGCCGTCCACGGCGATGCTGACGCCGTCGACGTAAGCTGCCGCCGGCGTGCACAGGAAGGCGATCACCGCGGCGACTTCCTCCGGTTCGCCGAAGCGGCCGGCGGGGACCAGGGCGAGCATGCCGCGCGCGATGTCGTCCTCGCTTCTGCCGCTGGATTTGGCGTTGGCGGCGATCAGGCCGGCGAGGCGCTGCGTTCGGGTGAAGCCGGGCAGCACGTTGTTGACGGTGATGCCGCCGGCGGCCAGCTCGGACGCCAGCGTCTTCGCCCAGCTCGCCACCGCCGCGCGCACGGTGTTGGACACGCCGAGGTTGGCGATCGGCTCCTTCACCGAGGTCGAGATCACGTTGACGATGCGGCCGTAGCGCGCCGCGCGCATGCCCGGCAGCAGCGTCTGCACCAGCACCTGTCCGCCGATCAGGTGCTGGCGGAAAGCGGCGAGGTAGGCGTCGGGTTCGGCGAGGTGCGCCGGCCCGCCGGGCGGGCCGCCGCTGTTGTTGACCAGGATCTGCACGGGGCGCTGCGCGACCAGCGCGCCGACGCGCTCGCGCAGCGCATCGGCGTCGGCCATGTCCGCGGCCAGCGCGCCGTGGCGCTGCGCCGCGTGCGTGCGCGGCAGCGCGGCGGCCGCATCGGCCAGCGCTTCGGCCGAGCGCGCCAGCAGGGTGACGTCGGCGCCGAGTCGCGCCAATTCCACCGCCGCGGCATGGCCGATGCCCTGCGAAGCGCCGCAGACCAGCGCGTGCCTGCCGTTGAGATCGAGCTGCATGCGTCCTCCTCGCCGGGCCGCGCGTTGCCGCGCCGCGCTCAGAACTGCTTGCGGATCACGTCGCGCACGTCCTTCAGCAGGCCCTGGCCCTGGCCGGGCTTGCCGCAGATGGCGTCGTCGAGCACGCGCGCGTACTTCGGGGTGAGCCGGCCGACGTGAAGCGTGCCGGCCGGGCCGTGCGGGATCTGGAAGCTGCCGGAGGATGCCATCGTCGGCGGCTTGCCGAGCGTGCCGCTGCCGCCGGTCAGGACGTCGTTGCCGAGTCCGGCCGGCGACTGTTCCCAGTAGGTGGTGGCGGCAAGCTGGCGCGCCGAGCTGGCGACGACCATGAAGCGCGCGCGCGGATCGTCCACGTCGACGCGGCCGAAGGCGCCGGTGGTGGCATCGGTCAGGCCGATCGATTCGCACAGCGGCACGTCGACCACGCGCAGCGTGCGCAGGTCGGCGTCGAGCAGCACCACGGTCGGCGCGAACAGGTAGCTGGTGCGCAGCCAGCGGCCGCTCAGCTCGGCCTTGAACAGCACGGAGTAGGGCGGGTCGGCCGCGGGCAGGCGCAGCCCCAGCGCATAGCTGCGCTGGCCGTCGATCTCGACCACCGGCATCGGATCGTCGAACCGGAAGCGCTGCGGCTCCGCCGGCAGGCGCGCGCGGAATGCGAGTTCGCTCCAGTCGCGGCAGCACGGCGTGCGCTGCGCCAGCCGCGCGCCGGCCTCGGCAAGGGTCGGTTCCTGCGGCGCCTGCGGCAGCGGCAGCGCGGGCACGATCGAGCAGCCGGCGCCGAGGCCGGCGGCGAGCAGGATCGCGAGGGCGGCACCGGACCGCATGGGGCCTCAGAATTCCGCGTGGCCCGGCGCGCGCGGGTACGGGATCGCGTCGCGGATGTTGGCCAGGCCGCACACGTAGCAGACCAGGCGCTCGAAGCCGAGGCCGAAGCCGGCATGCGGCACGGTGCCGTAGCGGCGCAGGTCGCGGTACCACTGGTAGTGCGCGGGGTCGAGGCCGAACTGCTGCATGCGCCGGTCGAGCATGTCGAGACGCTCCTCGCGCTGGCTGCCGCCGATGATCTCGCCGATGCCGGGCGCCAGCACGTCCATCGCGGCGACGGTGCGGCCGTCGTCGTTGAGGCGCATGTAGAACGCCTTGATGCGCTCGGGGTAGTTCATCACCACCACCGGCCGTCCGACGTGCTGCTCGGTCAGGTAGCGCTCGTGCTCGGTCTGCAAATCCACGCCCCATTCGACCGGGAACTCGAACGTCCTGCCGGATTTCTTCAGGATCTCGACCGCATCGGCGTAGTCGATGCGCTCGAACGGCGCGGCGATGAACTTCTCCAGGCGCTCGACCGCCTCCGGCAGCACGCGCTCGGCGAAGAACGCCATGTCGTCCGGGCGCTCCTCCAGCGCGGCGCGGAACAGGTACTTGAGGAAGTCCTCGGCCAGGCGCGCGTCGGCGTCGAGGTCGGCGAAGGCGATCTCCGGCTCGATCATCCAGAACTCGGCGAGGTGCCGCGGCGTGTTGGAGTTCTCCGCGCGGAAGGTCGGGCCGAACGTGTAGACGTTGCTCAGCGACAGGCAGTAGGCCTCGACGTTGAGCTGGCCGGAGACCGTCAAAAAGGTCTCCTTGCCGAAGAAGTCCTTGCCGAAGTCGATGCCGCCGCTGGCGTCGCGCGGCAGGTTCGCCAGGTCCAGCGTCGACACGCGGAACATCTGCCCGGCGCCCTCGGCGTCGGAGGTGGTGATGATCGGCGTGTTGATCCACAGGAAGCCGCGCTCGTGGAAGAAGCGGTGCACCGCCGCGGCCAGTGTGTGGCGCACGCGCGCCACCGCGCCGAACAGGTTGGTGCGCGGGCGCAGGTGCGCCACCTCGCGCAGGAATTCCAGCGAATGCGCTTTCGGCTGGATCGGATAGGTTTCGGGATCGTCGACGAAGCCGCAGACCTCGATCGCCGTCGCCTGGATCTCGAACGCCTGGCCCTTGCCCTGCGAGGGCGCCAGCGTGCCGGTGGCGACCACCGCGCAGCCGGCGCCGAGGTGCTGCACCTCGCTGGCGTAGTTCGGCAGCGTCGCCGGCGCGACCACCTGGATCGGGTCGAAGCAGGAGCCGTCGCTGACGTTGACGAAGGACAGGCCGGCCTTGGAATCGCGCCGCGTGCGCACCCAGCCGCGCACCGTCACCTCCGTGCCGGGCGCCACCGCGCCCGACAGCGCCTGCTTCACGCTGGTCACCGCCATGAATGAAAACTCCCGATTCGGCGCCGCGTTCGCGGGCCTGGCAAAGGTCGCGATGATAGCGAAGCCCCGCGCCGCGTGCAGTACAATCGCGGTCCTTCCAACCCCCCAGAAGGCACCGCGATCATGACCATCCGCATCACCGCCGCCGCCCGCGAACGCATGCACGAGTTCCTCGCCAAGCAGCCCGGCGCTGCGGGCGTGCGTTTCGGCGCGCATCCGTCCGGCTGCTCCGGCTACACCTACAGCGTCGACCTCGCCGACAAGATCGGCGCCAACGACCGCGTGTTCGAGGTGAGCGGCGTGCACCTGGTGGTCGATGCGGAGAGCCTGCCGCTGCTGGACGGCACCGAGATCGACTTCCGCCGCGAAGGCATCAACGCCGCCTTCGTGTTCGACAATCCCAACGTCACCGGCGCCTGCGGCTGCGGCGAGAGCTTCACGGTCGGCTGAGCGCGGGGGCGCGGCAGGCGCGGCGCGGCCCCGATCCGCTGTGCCTGCCGGCCGAGGCGGCGCCTCCGGCCCGGTTGCGGATCGGGCGCGGCGCCAACCGCTCCGCATTCAAACACTTGAACTTGCGCCGGCGGGCGGCTTCGCCCTAACATAGCCGGCTCGCCGCGCCTTGCGCCGGCGAACCTTGCCTCACCGCCGCGACGGGAGGCTGCGGGGCCCGCGAGGGCCGCATCCACAAGGAGCCACCATGCGTCACTATGAAGTCGTTTTCCTGGTCCATCCGGACCAGAGCGAGCAGGTGCCGGCCATGATCGAGCGCTACAAGACGCTGATCGAGGCCGACAGCGGCACGATCCACCGCCTCGAGGACTGGGGCCGTCGCCAGCTCGCCTATCCCATCCAGCACCTGGCCAAGGCCCACTACGTGCTGATGAACATCGAGTGCGGCCAGACCGCGCTCAACGAGCTGGAATCCGGCTTCCGCTTCAACGACGCGGTGCTGCGCCACCTCATCATCGGCCGCGACGAGGCCGTCACCGAGCTCTCGCCGATCATGAAGAGCAAGGAGAAGGAGGAAGGCAAGGGTTCCCGTCGTCGCGACGAGGAAGGGCTCGGCGGCGACGCCGATAGCGGCGCCAGCGACGAAGCCGCCTGAGACCGGAGACGACCATGTCCAAATTCTTCCGCCGCAAGAAGTTCTGCCGCTTCACCGCCGAGGGCGTGAAGGAGATCGACTACAAGGATCTCAACACGCTGCGCCAGTACATCACCGAGACCGGCAAGATCGTGCCGAGCCGCATCACCGGCACCAAGGCGCGCTACCAGCGCCAGCTGTCGACCGCGGTCAAGCGCGCGCGCTTCCTGGCCCTGCTGCCGTACAGCGACAACCATTTCTATTGATCGACGCGCCTTGCCGGTCCCGCTTCGGCGGGGCCGTCATTCGGACAGCGTGAGTTGCGCCGGCACGGCCGGCGCTAACGAATGAGGAATCCACGATGGAACTGATCCTGCTTGAGAAAGTGCGTGGCCTGGGCGCCATTGGCGACAAGGTCAAGGTGAAGCCCGGCTACGGTCGCAACTACCTGGTGCCGCAGGGCAAGGCGGTGGCGGCCACGGCGGCCAACCTCGCCGACTTCGAGAAGCGCCGCGCCGAGTACGAGGCCAAGTCGAACGAGCTGCTGTCGACCGCCGAGGCGCGCAAGGCGAAGCTGGAGAACGCCGCGATCACGATCACCGCCAACGCCAGCCCCGAGGGCAAGCTGTACGGCTCGGTCGGCCCGCGCGACATCGCCGAGGCGTTCAGCGCGCAGGGCCTCGAGCTCGAGAAGAGCGAGGTGATCCTGGGCGAAGGCCCGCTGCGCAACGTCGGCGAGTACGAGGTGCAGGTCGCGCTGCACGCCGACGTGCAGACCACGGTCAAGGTGGCGATCGTCGCCGAGCAGTGATTGCACCATGCGGTCGGGTACCCCGGCGGGCGCCAACAGGCGCCCGTCGTTTTTTGGCGGCGTCGCAAGGCCTGCGACCGTATCCGCACACAGTTTGTCCACAGGTTGCCCACCGCGGCCGGCGGGTTTTCGCACAGGGTTGTTGTATCGGCAGCCGCGGTTGCGCTGCGTATGATGCGTAGCCTTCGCCCGCTGTCCGCCCCGAACGCCAAGGTGTGCCATGGCCGTCTCGCCTGATCGCAATCCCGCACCGCGCATCGACGCGCTGCGCGTGCCGCCGCATTCGATCGAGGCCGAGCAGGCCGTGCTGGGCGGCCTGATGCTGGCGCCGGAGAGCTGGGATCGCGTCGCCGACCGCATCGGCGAGGACGACTTCTACCGCAAGGACCACCGGCTGATCTTCCGCGCGATCAGCGAGCTGTCCAACAAGAGCATGCCCTGCGACGCGGTGACGCTGGGCGAGTGGTTCGAGTCGCAGCGCCTGGCCGAGATGGTCGGCGGCGCCGCCTACCTGATCGAGTTGGCCAACGCCACGCCGAGCGCGGCCAACATCGTCGCCTACGCCGACATCGTGCGCGAGAAGTCGGTGCTGCGGCAGTTGATCGACGCCGGCACCGAGATCGCCGGCGACGGCTACCGCCCGGACGGCCGCTCCACGCAGGAAATCGTCGAGACCGCCGAACAGCGCGTGTTCCGCATCGCCGAGGCCGGCGCGCGCGGGCGCAAGGGCTTCGTGTCGATGCGTTCGGCGGTCAAGGACGCGTTCCAGATCCTGCACCAGCGCTACGAGAACCGCGGTTCGGTGTCCGGACTGCCGACCGGCTTCGTCGACCTCGACGAGATGACCGCCGGCCTGCAGGCTTCCGACCTGATCATCGTCGCCGCGCGCCCGGCCATGGGCAAGACCGCGTTCTCGCTGAACCTCGCCGAGTACGCGGCGATGAAGACGAAGAAGGCGGTGGCGGTGTTCTCGATGGAAATGTCCGCCTCGCAGCTGGCGTTCCGCCTGATCTCCTCGCTCGGCCGCATCAACCAGCAGCACCTGCGCACCGGCGATCTCGCCGAGGAGGAGTGGCCGCGCGTGACCCAGGCCATCACCCTGCTCAGCGAGGCCAAGATCTTCATCGACGACACGCCGGCGCTGTCGCCCGGCGAGCTGCGCGCGCGCGCGCGCCGGCTCAAGCGCGAGCACGACCTCGGCCTGATCGTGATCGACTACCTGCAGCTGATGGCGGTGCCCGGCAACAAGGAGAACCGCGCCACCGAAATTTCAGAAATCTCGCGTGGACTGAAGGCCCTGGCCAAGGAGCTGGACATCCCGGTGATCGCGCTCTCGCAGCTCAACCGTTCGCTGGAACAGCGCACCGACAAGCGTCCGGTGATGGCCGACCTGCGCGAGTCCGGCGCCATCGAGCAGGACGCCGACGTGATCCTGTTCATCTACCGCGACGAGTACTACAACCCCGAATCGCCGGACAAGGGCCTCGCCGAGGTGATCATCGGCAAGCAGCGCAACGGCCCCACCGGCACGGTCAAGCTGACCTTCCTCGGCCAGTACACCAAGTTCGAGAACCACGCGGGGGACGCGTACGCAGGGATGATGGAATGACCGGGGCTCGGGACTCGGGATTCGGGACTCGGGATGTCTCGGCCGCGATTGTGGCCGCGGCGGGCAGGCCGTCCGGTCTTTCACCGCATCGCTCGCCAAGAAAGCCGGCGTGTCGGCCGCGGCATGCCAAGGCTCGACGCGCCTGCTTTGCCGAGTCCCGAGTCCCGAGCCCCGAGTCCCGCTCTGCATGAGCCGCGCCGCCCTCGCCACCATCCACCTCGGCGCGCTGCGCCACAACCTCGCGCGCATCCGCGAACGCGCGCAGGGCGCGCACGTGATGGCGGTGGTCAAGGCCGACGGCTACGGCCACGGCCTCGAACGCGTGGCGCGCGCGCTGGACGAGGCCGAGGCGTTCGGCGTGGCGGCGATCGCCGACGGCCTGCGCCTGCGCGCGGCCGGGCATCGCCAGCGCATCATCGTGCTCAGCGGGCCCGATGCGCCGGCCGATCTCGCCGAGATGCGCCGGCTCGGCCTGGAGGCGGTGATCCACCACGACAGCCAGCTCGATTGGCTGGCCGCCGACCGCGACCCGCGCCCGCTGCGCGTGTGGCTGAAGCTCGACACCGGCATGCACCGGCTCGGTTTTTCGCCCGAGCGCGCGGCCGAGGTGCATGCGCGCCTGCGCGCGCTGCCGGCGGCGCATCCCGAGATCGCGCTGATGACGCACTTCGCCGCGTCCGACGAGTTCGACAACGCGCTGACCGCGCGGCAGATCGAGCGCTTCGTCGCCGCCACCCGCGGCCTCGCCGGCGAGCGCGCGCTGTCCAACTCGGCGGGCGTGCTGGGCTGGCCGGACGCGCGCGGCGACTGGGTGCGCGTCGGCGGCCTGCTGTACGGACTCGCGGTGGTCGAGGGCAAGTGCGGCGCCGACTTCGGCTTCCGCCCGGCGATGACGCTGGCGACGCGGCTGGTCGCGGTCAACCGCATCCGCAAGGGCGAGCGCGTCGGCTACGCAGCGACGTGGGAGGCGCCCGAGGACATGCCGGTCGGCGTCGCCGCGATCGGCTACGGCGACGGCTACCCGCGCAGCGCCGTTGCCGGCACGCCGGTGCTGGTCGGCGGCCGCCGCGCGGCGATCGTCGGCCGCGTGTCGATGGATCTGCTCACGGTGGACCTGCGCGCAGCGCCCGCTGCGCGCGTCGGCGATGCCGTGACGCTATGGGGCCCCGCGCTGCCGGTCGAAACCGTCGCCGCGCACGCCGGCACGATCAGCTACGAGCTCACCTGCGGCGTCACCCGCCGCGTGCTGTTCGCCGAGGACGAGGCCTGAATGCGGCCCGCGCCGTATCGCTTCTTGCGACACGGCCGGGATATCGTGTGGGCGCGGTTTCGGCCGCGGGCGGCCGACGCCTGCAATCGGGTTGCGGCCGCCGCCGCCGCAGGGCAGGGGCGCACGGCGCCATGACTTCGAGGACATCCATGGCCAAGGCCAAGACCGCCTACGTCTGCGCCGAGTGCGGCGCCGAGCACAACAAGTGGCAGGGCCAGTGCGCGGAGTGCGGCGTGTGGAATTCGCTGTCCGAATTCGTGGTCGAGCCGGCGAAGGCGGCGGCCAGCGGCGCGCGCCGCGGCGGCTATGCCGGCGCCGCGGAAGGCGCAGCGCGCATCACGCCGCTGACCGAGGTGGCGGCGGGCGAGGAATCGCGCAGCCGCGTCGGCATCGGCGAGCTGGACCGCGTGCTCGGCGGCGGCCTGGTCGACGGCTCGGTGGTGCTGATCGGCGGCGATCCGGGCATCGGCAAGTCGACGCTGCTGCTGCAGATGCTGGGTGCGCTGGGCGACCGCATGAGCGGCGTGTACGTGACCGGCGAGGAGTCGCTGGCGCAGGTGGCCTCGCGCGCGCAGCGGCTCGGCCTGCCGCTGGCGCCGCTGCAGGCGCTGGCCGAGACCTGCGTCGAACGCATCCTCGAGCGCGCCGTCGAGGCGCGCCCGCGCGTGCTGGTGATCGACTCGATCCAGACGATCTGGACGGAACTCCTGACCGCCGCGCCCGGCTCGGTCAGCCAGGTGCGCGAATCGGCGGCGAAGCTGGTGCGCTTCGCCAAGGAGAGCGGCACCGGCGTGTTCCTGGTCGGCCACGTTACCAAGGAGGGCGGCATCGCCGGCCCGCGCGTGCTCGAGCACATGGTCGACGCGGTGCTGTACTTCGAGGGCGAGTCGGGCAGCCGCTTCCGCGTGCTGCGCGCGTTCAAGAACCGCTTCGGCGCGGTCAACGAGCTCGGCGTGTTCGCGATGGGCGACAAGGGTCTGCGCGAGGTGCCCAACCCCTCGGCGATCTTCCTCTCCGCGCACAGCGTGCCGACGCCGGGCAGCGCGGTGATGGTCACGCGCGAGGGCACGCGGCCGCTGCTGGTCGAGGTGCAGGCGCTGGTCGACCAGTCCTCGCTGGGCAATCCGCGCCGCGTCGCTCTGGGCCTGGAGCAGAACCGGCTGGCGATGCTGCTGGCGGTGCTGCACCGCCACGGCGGCGTCGCCGCCTACGACCAGGACGTGTTCATCAACGTGGTTGGCGGCATCCGCGTGCAGGAAACCGCCGCCGACCTGCCGGTGCTGCTGGCGGTGCTGTCCAGCCTGCGCGACCGGCCGCTGCCGGAGAAGACGGTCGCCTTCGGCGAGGTCGGCCTGTCCGGCGAGATCCGCCCGGTGCCGAACGGCGAGGAGCGCCTGAAGGAAGCGGCGACGCACGGCTTCGCGCGCGCGATCGTGCCGCGGGCCAACGCGCCGAAGAAGGGCCGCTACGGCGAGCTGGAGGTGATCGCGGTCGAACGCCTGGCCGAGGCGCTGGCCGCGGCGGGTTAGCTAGCTGCCCAGCGCGGCCAGTTCGCGGTGCAGTTGCTCGTGGCGGCCGAGGTTCAGTTCGATCAGCCGCTTCAGGCGCGCGAAGCTGTCGAGGTCGATGCGGTCCCAGGCGAAGGCGAGGCGATCGGCCTCGATGCGCGCGGCCTCGACGCCCATGCTGATCACCAGCGTGCCGTTGACGCGCAGGTCCATGCGGAAGCGCGCGCCGGACGCGCCCGTCCACGCGGCCGGCCGCGCGACCAGGACGCCCTTCAGCGAAAGGTCGAGCAGGTCGGTTTCCCACATCGTGCTGCCGGAGTAGAGGCGCACGCTGCCTTCCAGCGGCACGCGCCGGAAGCGTCGGCGGTCTGCTTCGGGCTGACCGGAGTCCGTGTCCATGTCGATGGTCCCCTCGCTCCCCTGCGGCGCGGATTCTGCGCGTGCGTTGCCGTACGGTTCAAGCCCGGCGCTCAGCGCACCCTCTGCAGCACCAGCTCGAGCACGAACTTGCTGCCGAAGAAGGCGAGCAGCAGCACGGCCATCCCGGCCAGCGTGAAGCGTACCGCGCGGCGGCCGCGCCAGCCCCAACGCCAGCGTCCCCACAGCAACGTGCCGAACACCAGCCAGGCGGCGATCGACAGCACGGTGGTGTGGATCAGGTGCTGGGCGCGGATGTCCTCGATGAACAGCAGGCCGCTGAGCAGGGTCAGGGTGAGCAGCGCGAAACCGGCGCCGATCAGGCGGAACATCAGCGCCTCGGTCTGCGTCAGCGGCGGCAGCGCCAGCACCAGCCGGCCGGGCCGGTGCAGGCGCAGCGCGCGCTCCTGCGCGGCCAGCAGGAGCGCCAGCAGCGCCGCGATCGAGAGCACGCCGTAGCCGAGCAGGGCGACGGCGACGTGCAGCTTGATCTGCCAGCCCAGCGCCACCGGTGCGGTCGGCGGCGCCACGAACACGTCCAGCGCCAGCAGCGCGGCGGCCAGCGGAAACACGATCACGCCGAGCCCGGCGACCGGGCGGGTCAGGTTGACCAGCAAGGTCAGCGCCGCCACCAGCGCCCCGACCAGCGAGAGCGCGGCGAAGAAGTGCAGGTCGAGCGCGCCGCGATGCATGCCCAGCAGCGCGGCGAAGTGCAGCAGCGCGGCGAGCGCGCCCAGCAGCAGGGCGGAGGTACGCGGCCGGCGTGGCCAGCCGGTCAGCGGAGCGGCCAGCAGGGCGGCAGCGCCCAGGTAGCCGGCGATCGCGAGCAGGGAGGTCGGAATGATCGGCATGATGCGCGCGAGTTTGGCACAGCGCGGGGTGTCCGCAAACGCTCCCTGGACCCGCTGGTATACTGGCGCGCTTTCCCGACCTGCGTCCTGCCGATCATGTTCGAGTCGCTCAGCCAGCGCCTTTCCGCCACCGCGCAGCGCCTGCGCGGGCGCGGCCGCCTGACCGAAGCCAACATCCGCGAATCGCTGCGCGAGGTGCGCATCGCGCTGCTCGAGGCGGACGTCGCCCTGCCGGTGGTGCAGGCGCTGATCCAGCGCGTGCAGGTGCGCGCGGTCGGCCAGGAGGTACTGAAGAGCCTCACCCCAGGCCAGGCGCTGGTGAAGGTGGTGCGCGACGAGCTGACCGCGCTGATGGGCACGGTCAACACCGAACTGAATCTCGCCCAGCAGCCGCCCGCGGTCGTGCTGATGGCCGGCCTGCAGGGCGCGGGCAAGACCACCACCGTGGCCAAGCTGGCGCGCTTCCTCGTCGAGCGCAAGAAGAAAAAGGTGATGGTGGTGAGCTGCGACGTGTACCGTCCGGCCGCCATCGAGCAATTGCAGACGCTGGCCGCGCAGGTCGGGGTGGGCTTCTTCCCCTCGACCGGCGCGCAGGATCCGGTGGCGATCGCCCGCGCCGCGGTCGACGCCGCGCGCCGCGAGGTCGCCGACGTGTTGATCGTCGACACCGCCGGCCGCCTGCACGTCGATGCGGCGATGATGGACGAGATCAAGGCGCTGCATGCGGCGCTGAATCCCGTCGAGACCCTGTTCGTGGTCGATTCGATGACCGGCCAGGACGCGGCGACCACCGCCAAGGCGTTCGCCGAGGCGCTGCCGCTGACCGGGGTGATCCTGACCAAGACCGACGGCGACGCGCGCGGCGGCGCCGCGCTCAGCGTGCGCTACGTCACCGGCCGGCCGATCAAGTTCCTCGGCGCCGGTGAAAAGACCGACGCGCTGGAGCCGTTCCATCCCGACCGCATCGCGCAGCGCATCCTCGGCATGGGCGACGTGCTCAGCCTGGTCGAGGAAGTCGAGCGCAAGGTCGACCAGGAAAAGGCCGCCAAGCTCGCCGAGAAGGTGGTCAAGGGCAAGCGCTTCGACATGAACGACATGCGCGACCAGCTCGAGCAGATGGTCAACATGGGCGGGCTGGGCGCGCTGATGGACAAGCTGCCCGGCGTCGGCAGCCTGCCGGACAGCGTCAAGTCCAAGGTCGACGACCGCGAGATCAAGCGCATGATCGCGATCATCCAGTCGATGACCAAGAAGGAGCGCCGTCACCCCGATCTGCTGAACGGCTCGCGGCGCGCGCGCGTGGCGCGCGGCGCCGGGCAGCAGCCGGCCGACGTCAACCGCCTGCTGAAGCAGTACCAGCAGATGGAAAAGATGATGTCCAAGCTGGCCTCGGGCGGCATGAAGGGCCTGATGCGGCAGATGCAGGGCGCGCTCAAACGCGGCGGCGTGCCGCCGATGCGCTGATCGCAGGCGTCGGGCGCTTGGGCGCCCGCGATCGAGGCGTGGCGGCGGCTTTGCGGCCGCGGCTTGCGCCAAACCCTTCCCTTTCCGCCGATTTCCGTTAAAATGCCGCGTTTCCCGCACCGGCCTGAAAGCGGCTGCCGGCCTCGCGGCAACTCTGGAGTTCGTATCGTATGGTGAAGATTCGTCTTGCGCGCGCCGGCGCCAAGGGTCGCCCGTTCTTCCACGTCGTGGTGGCGGACCAGCGCGACAAGCGCGACGGCCGCAGCATCGAGCGCGTGGGCTACTACAACCCGGTGGCGTCCGGCGCGGAGAAGCGCCTGGAGCTGGACGTGGCCAAGGTGCAGGCCTGGGTGGCCAAGGGTGCGCAGCTGACCGACAAGGTGCGCGCGCTGGTCAAGGAAGCCTCGAAGCAGGCTGCCTGAGGTCGGCATGCCCGGCGAACGGCGCGTCCGGATGGGGCGCATCGTCGGGGTGTCCGGGGTGCGCGGCTGGGTGAAGCTCGAATCCTGGGCCGAGCCGCGCCTCGCGATTTTCGATTACCAGCCCTGGCTGCTCGAGACCGGCCCGGGCGAGTTCCGCGAACTGCGCGGTGCGCGCGGACGGGAGCAGGGCAAGGGCCTGGTGGCCGAGCTGCCCGGCGTCGCCGATCGCGACCAGGCGGCGGCCCTGACCGGCGTGCCGATCTGGGTGCCGCGGGCGGCGCTGCCGCCGCTGGGCACGGGCGAGTACTACTGGACCGACCTCGAGGAACTCGAGGTGGTCACGGTGGAGGGCACGGCGCTGGGCCGGGTCAGCCACCTGTTCGACACCGGCGTCCATCCGGTGCTGGTGGTGCGGGACGGCGATCGCGAACGGCTGATCCCGTTCGTGCCCGGGCAGCACGTGCGGTCGGTCGATCTCGACGCGGGCCGCATCGTGGTGGACTGGGATCCGGATTTCTGAAGGCGGCGGGCGACCGCCGGCACGGACGAGGGGCGATGCGCATCGACGTCGTCACGCTGTTCCCCGAATTCGTGCGCCAGTGCGCCGGCGTGGGCGTGGTGGGTCGGGCGCAGGAACGCGGGCTGTTGCAGGTCGAGACCTGGAACCCGCGCGACTTCGCCACCGACAGCTACCGCTCCGCGGACGACCGCCCCTACGGCGGCGGCCCGGGGATGGTGATGATGATCGACCCGTTGCGCGCGGCGCTGGCCGCGGTGCGGGCGGCGGCGCCGGAGCCGGCGCACGTGATTTACCTGAGCCCGCAGGGAACGCGGCTCACGCAGCGCAGGGTGGCGCAGCTGGCGCGGATGCCGCGCTGCACGCTGCTCTGCGGCAGGTACGAGGGCGTGGACGAGCGCCTGCTGGCGCACGCGGTTGACGAGGAGATCTCCATCGGCGACTACGTGCTGTCCGGCGGCGAGCTGGCCGCGGCGGTGCTGATCGACGCGGTCGGCCGGCTGCAGGAGGGCGCGCTGAACGACGCGCAGTCCGCGCAGCAGGATTCGTTCTCGGACGGCCTGCTCGATTGCCCGCACTACACGCGGCCCGAGCAGGACGTGCTGGGATCGGTGCCGCCGGTGCTGCTGTCCGGCGACCACGCGGCGATCCGCCGCTGGCGCCTGAAGCAGTCGCTGGGCCGCACCTGGCTGCGCCGGCCGGACCTGCTGGCGCGGTTGGCGCTGGACGCGGAAGCGCGTCGGCTGCTTGAGGAATTCTGCCGCGAGCATCGTGCGGCGACATGCTGAGGCCCGAACGGCCCGGCCGGATTGATACTTATCGGTGGTGTGCCATGAACAAGATCGTTGAGCAGTTCGAAGCCGCGCAGATGACCCGCCAACTGCCGGAGTTCAGCCCGGGCGACACGGTGGTGGTCAACGTCAAGGTGAAGGAAGGCAACCGCGAGCGCGTGCAGGCCTTCGAGGGCGTGGTGATCGCCAAGCGCAGCAGGGGACTCAATTCGGCCTTCACCGTGCGCAAGATCTCGCACGGCACCGGCGTCGAGCGCGTGTTCCAGACCCACAGCCCGGCGATCGAGTCGGTGTCGGTCAAGCGTCGCGGCAAGGTGCGCGGCGCCAAGCTGTACTACCTGCGCGGTCTCGAGGGCAAGGCGGCGCGCATCAAGGAAGACATCGGCGCCGTCACCAAGTAAGCCGGCGGGCCTGCGGAAACGAAGAAGCCGCGCGGGGCGACCCGCGCGGCTTCTTTTGTTGCGCGTCGCCCGCCGCGAGCCTAGCCGGCCAGCTCGTAGGCCATCACCTTCTCCGGCTCCTGCAGGAAGTTGCCCTGCACGAAGGCCACGCCGCAGGTGAACAGGATCGACATGCTGGCGGCGTCTTCCACCCATTCCGCCACGGTCAGCCTGCCGGCGGCCTGCGCCTGGGTGCACAGCTCGCGCACGCGCTCCTGGTTCTCGGGGTGCTTCGGCAGCTCGGCCATGTAGCTGCGGTCGATCTTCAGATAGCCGGCGTCGATGTGCTTGAGCAACTGGAACGAGTTCAGCCCGGAGCCGAACTGCTCCAGCGCGAAGCCGCAGCCGAACTGCTTGAGCGCGTCGACGAACGCGCGCGCCGGCTTCAGGCTGGTCACTACCTTGCTCTCCGGCATCTCCAGCACCAGCGCGCGGCCGGGCACGCCGGCGGCGGCGAGTTGCTGGCCGATCCACGGCGCCAGCGTCTCGTCCTCCAGCGACTGCGGCGTGATCTTGAGGAAGAACGTGGCCAGCGCACCCTCGCGCTTGCGCTCGGCGAGCACGCGGATCGCGTTGCCGATCACCCAGCGGTCGATCGCCGGCAGCAGGCCGTGGCGTTCGGCGATCGGCAGGAAGTAGCCGGGCAGCACCTCGCCCTTCGGCCCGCGCAGGCGCAGCAGGATCTCGTAGTGCTCGCCCTCGGCGCCCTGCAGGCTGATCACCGGCTGGTAGTACAGCACGAAGCCGTTGCTGGCCAGCGCGTGCTGCACCAGCGCCAGCCAGTGGCGCTCCTTTTCCGCCTCGGCCTTGTCCTTGGCGGCGGGGTCGTGGATGTCGGCGCGGTTGCCGCCGGTGTTCTGCGCGTTGCGCAGCGCGCTGGTGGCCTGGGCGAGTACGGTCGGGGAGTTGGCGTTCTTCTCGCCGATCAGGCTGCCGCCGATGCTGATGGTCAGGCTGATCGACTGCGTGCCGGCCTCGAAAATGTGCGTTTCGACGGCGCCGCGGATGCGTTCGGCGACGGCCTGCGCCGACGCCTCCGCGCCGCCCAGCAGCACGCCGAAGGTGTGGTCGGAAATGCGCCCGGCGATGTCGTGCGCGTCGAGCTGCGCGGCCAGCCGGGCGCCCAGCGCGCGCAGCAGGCTGTCGGCGCTGCCCAGTCCGACCGAGTCGACCAGGTTGCGGTAATTGTCGGGCTCGATCAGCAGCAGCGCGCGGCTGGTGTTGCCGGCCGCGGCCGCGGCCACCGCCTCGTCCAGCACGTCGAGCATGTGGCTGCGATTGAACAGGTCGGTGACCGGGTCGCGCGAGCGCAGCGCGTCGAGCTGCTCGGCCAGCGCCGAATCGGCCTCCTGCCGGCGGAACACGATCTGGATGCAGGGCTCGCCCTCGAAGGTGGCCTGGGCGAACTCCATCACCGCGTCGAAGGTGGAGCCGTCGGCGCGCTGCGCCTTCAGCTCCAGCCGCGGCGGCGGCTTCTCGCCGCGCGACAGGCGCTTCAGCAGCGCCTTGAAATCCTCGGTGTTGGCGGGCGCGACCAGGTCGAGCAGGGTCAGGCCCTGCACCTCCTCGAAGTCCTCGAAGCCGAACATCTCGAGGTAGGCCTTGTTGGCGCGCACGTGCACGCCCTCGTGCACGTAGGCGATCGGGTCGCGCGAGGAATCCAGCAGCGCGTCGCAGCGGCGCTCGGATTCGCGCAACGCGGCCTCCAGCCGGCGCACGCTGCGGCGCATCACCAGCGCCTCCGCCTCGCGTCGCACGATCGCCTGCATCTGGTCGGGGCGGCTGCGCAGCGCCAGCGCGCGCGCGCCGGCGAGGAAGGCGTCGCAGATGGTCTTGTCGTCGGCGTGCGCGACCATCGCGATCAGCACGATGTCCTTGCCGGTGGCGTCGAGCATGCGCGCGACGTCGCCCAGCTTGAGGTCGCGCGTGGCCGGGTTGGCCAGCACCAGGTCGGGGGCCAGGCTCTCCAGCGCGCTTTCGAGTTCTGCCTCGTTGCCGGCGCGCGCGGGGCGCACGGCGATGCCGCCGTTGCGCAGCATGCCGGTGACCTGTTCGGCGTCTTCGAGGGCGTCCTCTATGAAAAGGATCTTGGTGACGTTGTCCTGCTTCATGCGTGGGACTCAGGGCGCGGTACGGCCGCAAACGGGCCGCCGTTCCGTTGCGAGCGTAAACCGCGGCAGTTCGGTTTTACCCGAACCCACCGCCCATTTCCACAACGACGGCGGGCGGCCGCCTCACAGCGGACGCTTGGCCGGATCGCCGGCGACCTCGCGCACCAGTCGCGGCACCAGGTAGCCGGGCAGGCGCGCGCGCAAGGCCTCGACCAGCGCGCGGGCGCGGGCGTCGTCGACCTCGAAGTGGGCGGTACCCTCGACGCGGTCGAGCTGGTGCAGGTAGTAGGGCAGCACGCCGGCCTCGAGCAGGCGTTCGGACAGCGCCGCCAGCACCGCGTCGTCGTCGTTGACGCCCTTCAGCAGCACCGACTGGTTGAGCAGGGTCGCGCCGGCCTGGCGCAGGCGCGCGCAGGCGGCGGCGACGCCTGCATCGATCTCGGCCGGGTGGTTGGCGTGCAGCACGACCACGCGCTGCTGCGGCAGGGCGGACAGCCAGGCGCAGAACTCGGCGTCGATCCGTTCCGGCAGCACCACCGGCAGGCGCGAGTGGATGCGCAGCCGGCGCACGTGCGGGATCTCCCGCAGCCCGGTGGTCAGGTCGGCCAGCTTGGCCGTGGACAGCGACAGCGGATCGCCGCCGGACAGGATCACCTCCGACAGCGAGGTGTCGGCGCGCAGGTGCGCCAGCGCCTCGCGCCAGTGCGCGGACGCGGCGATCTCCTCGGCGTAGGGGAAGTGGCGGCGGAAGCAGTAGCGGCAGTTGACCGCGCAGGAGCCGCTGGCGATCAGCAGCGCGCGGCCAGCGTATTTGTGCAGCACGCCGTGCGCGGCAAGCGCGCCCAGGTCGCCGACCGCGTCGCGGCTGTAGCCGGGCGCGGCGTCCAGCTCGGCGAGCTGCGGCAGCACCTGCAGCAGCAGGGGGTCGCGCGGGTCGCCGCGGCGCATGCGCGCGACGAAGCCGCGCGGCACGCGCAGCGGGAAGCCGGCATCGTCCGCCGGCAACTTCCCGGCAAGCCGGTCCAGGTCGAGCAGGGCGAGCAGCTCGCGCGCATCGGTCACCGCCTCGCGCCAGAGCTGGCGCCAGTCGGCCAGGGCCGGCGACGGCTGCGCGGGAGCGGGGCTTGCGGTTATCATGCGCGGTCTCGGATGGGGCGGCGTGCCCCGCTGAACATCCCATTCTAGCCGCTTCCCGGGGCGGCTTTTTCGTATCGGAGCACCCCCATGGCGACCTACGGACTGAACGACGTCAAGAACGGCCTGAAGATCATCGTCGACGGCGATCCCTACACCATCGTCGAGGCGGAGTTCATCAAGCCCGGCAAGGGGCAGGCGTTCACCCGCATCCGCATCCGCAACCTCAGGAACGGCCGCACCGTCGAAAAGACGCTGAAGGCGAACGAGTCCGTCGAGGGCGCCGACGTGGTCGACACCGACATGCAGTACCTCTACACCGACGGCGAGTTCTGGCACTTCATGCAGCCGGACACCTTCGAGCAGCACACCGCCGACAAGGCCGCGATGGGCGACGCCGCGCAGTGGCTGAAGGGCGAGGAGGAGTGCATCGTCACGCTGTGGAACGGCGTGCCGCTGTCGGTGACGGCGCCGAACTTCGTCGAGCTGAAGATCGTCGAAACCGATCCGGGCGTGCGCGGCGACACCTCCGGCGGCGGCGGCAAGCCGGCCAAGCTGGAAACCGGCGCGGTGGTGCGCGTGCCGCTGTTCGTCGGGCAGGACGAGGTGATCAAGGTCGACACCCGCACCGGCGAGTACGTCGGCCGCGTGAAGTGAGGCCGGCGTGAGCGCACCGCGCGAGATCGATCTGCTGATCGAAGCCCGCTGGGTGGTGCCGGTAGAACCGCACGGCACGGTGCTCGAGCAGCACGCCGTGGCGGTGGACGGCGGCGCGATCGTCGCCGTGCTGCCGGGCGCGGCGGCGCGTGCGGCCTTCGCCCCGCGCGAAAGCGTCGTGCTCGACGAGCACGCGCTGATCCCCGGCCTGGTCAACGCGCACACGCACAACCCGATGACGCTGTTGCGCGGACTCGCCGACGACCTGCCGCTGATGGTCTGGCTGCAGCAGCACATCTGGCCAGTCGAGGCGCGCGTGCTCGGCCCCGAGTACGTGCGCGACGGCGTCGAGCTGGCGGTCGCCGAGATGCTGCGCGGCGGCACCACCTGCGCCAACGAGAACTACTTCTTCCCCGACGTGATCGCCGCGACCTACCGCCGGCTCGGCTTCCGCGCCGTGGTCGGCCTGCCGCTGATCGAATTCCCCAGCGCCTGGGCGAAGAGCCGCGACGAGTACTTCGAGCGCGCGCTGGCCGTGCACGACGACTTCCGCGGCGACGCGCTGATCGGCGCCGCGTTCGCGCCGCACGCGCCGTACACGGTGTCGGACGAGGCGTTCGAACGCATCCGCACGCTGGCCGACCAGCTCGACATCCCGGTGCACCTGCACCTGCACGAGACCGCGCACGAGGTCGAGGAGGCGAAGCGCGAAACCGGCCTGCGCCCGTTGCAGCGGCTGCAGAAGCTCGGCATCGTCAACGACCGTCTGATTGCCGTGCACATGACCCAGCTCACCGACGCCGAGATCGCGCTGTGCGCGGAGGCGGGCGTGTCGGTGGTGCACTGTCCGGAGTCGAACCTCAAGCTGGCGTCCGGCTTCTGCCCGGTGGAAAAGCTGCGCCGCGCCGGCGTGACCGTCGCGCTGGGCACCGACGGCTGCGCCAGCAACAACGACCTCGACATGTTCGGCGAGATGCGCACCGCGGCGCTGCTGGCGAAAGGCGTCGCCGGCGACGCCAGCGCCTTCGACGCCGCCGCGACGCTGCGCGCCGCCACCCTGGACGGCGCGCGCGCGCTCGGCCTGGGCGAGCGCATCGGCTCGATCGCGCCGGGCAAGCGCGCCGACCTGGCCGCGGTACGGCTGGATGCGCTGGAAACGCAGCCGCTGTACAACGTGATCTCGCAACTGATCTACGCCGCGGGCCGGCAGCAGGTCAGCGACGTCTGGATCGACGGCCGCCGCCAGCTCGCCGCGCGCGCGCTGACCGGCCTCGACGCCGACGCGCTGCGCGCCAAGGCGCGCGCCTGGCGCGAGCGCATCGTCGCGGTTTGACACGATTTCGATCCGCCGCTCCCGCCCGGCGCTTGCGATGACTTGAATCACGACGGCGGGTCGGGACCCGCCCTACGGTACACGCCATGCAAACGGCCAATGTCAGCCCCGAAGAAATCGCGCGATTCGAGCGGCTCGCCTCACGCTGGTGGGATCCCGACGGCGAGTCCCGCCCCCTGCACGATCTCAATCCGGTGCGTGCCGACTTCGTTGCCGCGCGCGTCGCGCTGCGCGGCGCGCGCGTGGCCGACGTCGGCTGCGGCGGCGGCCTGCTCAGCGAGGCGCTGGCGCGCGCGGGCGCGACGGTGGTCGGCATCGACCTCGGCGCGGCGCTGATCGACGTTGCCCGCCTGCACCTGCACGAATCCGGACTGGAGGTCGATTACCGCGTGTGCGGCTCGGCCGAGCTGGCGGCGGCCGAACCGGAAGGTTTCGACGCGGTCTGCTGCATGGAGCTGATCGAGCACGTGCCCGACCCGGCGGCGCTGGTCGCCGACCTCGCGCGCCTGCTCAAGCCCGGCGCGCGCCTGTTCCTGTCCACGCTGAACCGCACCCCGGCCAGCTTCGCCGCGGCGATCGTCGGCGCCGAGTACCTGCTGCGCCTGCTGCCGCGCGGCACCCACCACTATGCGCAGTTCCTGCGCCCGTCGGAACTGGCCGCGCTGCTGCGCCGGGCCGGGCTGGAACTCGAGGAAGTGGAAGGCCTGTCCTACAACCCGTTGACGCGCCAGGCGCGCCTCGTGGAGAACACCGCCGTGAACTATCTGCTGTGCGCGCGCAAGCCCGCATGAAGCCGCTGCCGCAACGCGTCGATGGCGTGCTGTTCGACCTCGACGGCACCCTGCTCGACAGCGCTCCCGACCTGGCCGCCGCGCTGGATGCGCTGTGCGGCGAGCGCGGCGTGGCGCCGCCGCCGTACGCGACGGTGCGCGCGGTGGTTTCGCGCGGCGCGCGCGCGGTGCTGCGTCGCGGTTTCCCCGCGGCCGAAGACGACGCGATCGCGGCGCTGCTGCCGCGCTATCTCGATCTCTACGCCGAAGTGCTCGGCGCAGGCACGCGGCCGTTCGACGGCGTCGAGGCGCTGCTGTCCACGCTGGAGGGATGCGGGGTGCACTGGGGCGTGGTCACCAACAAGCCCGGCTTCCTCACCGCGCCGCTGCTGCAGCGGCTGGGCCTGGCGCAGCGCGCCGCGGTGGTGGTGTCCGGCGACACGCTGGCGGTGAAGAAGCCCGATCCGGCGCCGGTGCTGCACGCCTGCACGCAGATCGCGCTCGATCCGCGGCGCTGCCTGTTCGTCGGCGACGACCTGCGCGACGTCGAGGCCGGCCGTGCCGCCGGCGCCTACACGGTGGCGGCCGCCTGGGGCTACCTCGACGGCGGCGACCCGCACGCCTGGAACGCCGACGCGGTGGCGCTCGCGCCGACCGACCTGATCGACTGGCTGGACTGCGCATGAGCGATTCGGGTTTCGAAAGTTTCCTCGGCAAGTGGCTGACCGCCGAGCCCGGACAGGCGATCGCGCTGGGCTACCTCGGCGCCGCGCAGCGCGACGCCTGCTGCGCGCTGGCCTGCCTGGAGCATGAGCTGATCGCGGCCACCTACGGCATCCGCGAGCCGCACGTGGCGGCGGTGAAGCTGAACTGGTGGGGCGAGGAACTGGCGCGCGCGCGCCAGGGCGAGGCGCTGCACCCGCTCACCCAGGCGCTGTTCGCCGATGCGCGCGCGGCGGCACTGCCGGCGGCGCTGTACGTCGCGCCGGTGACGGCCGCGCTGGAGCGGCTGGGGCAGGGCAGCGTGCCCGATTTCGACGCCCAGCTCGCCGCCGCCGAACGCTTCCACGGCGCGCTGGCCGCGCTGGAGACGGCGTTCTGGTACGGCCCCGAGGCTGCGCCGGCGCGCGCCGCGCGGCTGGCGGCGCTGGGCCATCTGGGCGCCGCGCTGGCCTCGCTGGATGCGGAGGGCGGCCACGAACGCCTGCCGCTGCCGATGGCGCTGCTGGCGCGGCATCAGCTGACCCGCGAGGATCTGACGCGGCCGTCCGCCGCGCGCAGCGCCGCGCTGCGCGACCAGGTGCGCGCGCTGGCGGCGGCGATGGACGCGGCACGGCGCCTGCCCGGCCCGCTGTCGCTGTTCCGCAGCCTGCGGGCGCGCGGGGACCGGGCCGTGCTGGCGCGCGCGCAGCGCGCCGCCGACCCGCTGGCCGCGCTGCGCGCGCCGACGCGGCCGGGCCTCGGCGACGCCTTCCACCTGTGGCGCGCGGCGCGCGTCTGGCGGGCGGCGCGCTGAGACGGAACGCGTCGTTCGCCCACGGGAACCATTGACGCGGCCTGCATCCGGCCCCAGTTGGCGTATCGTTGACCTTTCAGGCGGGCCGCGGCCCGCCCATCCATGCGGGAACCTGCCATGCCGACCGACGACAACACCGTGCGCGAGATGCCCGACGTCGCCGTCGAAGCCACGCCCCACGTGGCCGGGCGGCTCGACTGGGTCGGCATGGACGAGATCGAGGTGCCGGTGCGCCTGGCCGCCGCCGACGGCGGCACCGTGCAGTCCAGCGCGCGTGTCGCCGCCTACGTCAACCTGGGCAGGCCGGAGGCGCGCGGCATCCACATGTCGCGCCTGTACCTGCACGTGGACCAGGCGCTCGCCGCCGAGCCGCTGACGCCGAGCTCGCTGCGCCGACTGCTGCGCGGCTTCCTCGATTCGCACGCCGACCTGTCCGACCGCGCGATGGTGCGCGTGGCGTTCGAGCACCTGGTGCGGCGGCCGGCACTGGTCAGCGACAACCGTGGCTGGAAATCCTATCCGGTGACGATCACGGCGGGCATGGAGCGCGGCCAGTTCGGCGTCGAGCTGGCCACCGAGGTGCTGTACTCCTCCACCTGCCCGGCCTCGGCGGCGCTGGCGCGGCAGTTGGTCCAGGAGGGCTTCGCGCAGGACTTCCCCGCCGACGGTGCGCTCGACCGCGACGCCGTGCTGGCCTGGCTCGGCAGCGAGCGGGGCATGCGCGCCACGCCGCACAGTCAGCGCAGCGCGGCCGAGGTGCGCGTACGCCTCAACCCGGGCTTCGACTTCCCGCTGATCGACCTGATCGACCGCATCGAGGACGCGCTGCAGACGCCGGTGCAGACCGCGGTCAAGCGCGTCGACGAGCAGCGCTTCGCCCTGCTCAACGGCACCAACCTGATGTTCTGCGAGGACGCCGCGCGGCGCATGCAGCAGGCGCTGGACGCCGACGAGCGCATCGCCGATTTCTGGCTGCGCGCCTCGCATTACGAAAGCCTGCACCCGCACAACGCGGTGGCGATCGCCACCAAGGGCGTGGAAGGTGGCTATGGGCCGGCCGATCACGCGCTGGCGCCGCTGCGCGCGCGCTGATCGGTCCTGCGTGCGGCAACGAAAAACGCGCGGCCTGGCCGCGCGTTTTTCGTGGCGGCGGACGGAACGCGCCGCCGGCCGCAGTGCGCTCAGCGCGCGAAGGCGAGCCGTTCGCCGCGCACGTCGTCGTCGACCCGCTGGCCGTCCCAGGCCAGGCGGCCGTTGACGAAGGTGGCGGCGATCGAGCTGCGGAAGGTCTCGCCCTCGAACGGCGACCAGCCGCACTTCGACAGCACCTCGGCGGCGCTGACCGTGTGCGGGCGCTGCGGGTCCACCAGCGTGAGGTCGGCCGCGTAGCCTTCGCGCAGGTAGCCGCGATCGCGCACGTTGAACAGCGTCGCCGGCGCGTGCGTGACCGCCTCGACCACGCGCTCCAGCGTCAGCTTGCCGTCGAACACGCGCTCCAGCGCGCACTGCAGCGCGTACTGCACCAGCGGCAACCCGGACGGCGCGCGCACGTACGGCTCGGCCTTCTCGCTGGCGAGGTGCGGGGCGTGGTCGGTGGCGAGCACGTCGATGCGGCCCTCGGCCAGCGCGCGCGTAATCGCCTCGCGGTCGGCCGCGGTCTTGATCGCCGGATTGCACTTGATGCGGTGGCCGAGGCGCGCGTAGTCGGCGTCGCAGAAATGCAGGAAGTGCACGCAGGTCTCGGCGGTGATGCGCTTGCCGGCGACCGGGCCGGGCTCGAACAGCGCCAGCTCGTCGGCGGTGGAGATGTGCAGCACGTGCAGGCGCGTGCCGTGGCGGCGCGCCAGCTCGATCGCCAGCCGCGTGGACTTGATGCAGGCCTCGCGCGAGCGGATCAGCGGATGCTGCTCGACGGGAATGGCGTCGCCGAAACGCTCGCGCGTGCGGGCGAGGTTGGCGTCGATCATGGGGGTGTCTTCGCAGTGCGTGATGATCGGCGTCGGCGCCTCGCGGAAGATGCCGTCCAGCGTTTGCGGATTGTCCACCAGCATGTTGCCGGTGGACGAACCCATGAACACCTTGATGCCGGGCGCGGCCTTCGGATCGAGCGTGCGGATGTCGTCGAGGTTGTCGTTGGTGGCGCCGAGGTAGAAGCCGTAGTTGGCGACGGAGACTTCCGCGGCGCGCGCGTACTTCGCCTCCAGCGCCTCGCGGTTGGTCGCCGGCGGCCGGGTGTTCGGCATCTCCATGTAGCTGGTGATGCCGCCGGCGACGCAGGCGCGCGATTCGTGCGCGATGTCGGCCTTGTGGGTCAGCCCCGGCTCGCGGAAGTGCACCTGGTCGTCGATCATGCCCGGCAGCAGCCACAGGCCGGCGGCGTCGTAGACGCGCTCGTCGGCGCGCGCCGCCAGCGTCGGCGCGATCGCCTCGATGCGGCCGCCGCGCACGCGCAAATCGGCGTGGAAGCGGCGGCCTTCGTTGACCAGCTCCGCGTTGGTGATCAGCCAGGCATCATGCATGTGTGTTGTCTCCGTGCGCGCGGCAGCGCGCCAAAGTGAAGCGTTCGGGCACGGGATCGAGACCGCCCGTGCACAGCGGCTGGCAGCGCAGGATGCGCCATGTCGCGAGGATCGACCCGCGCAGCGGGCCGAAGCGCGCGACCGCGACCCGTGCGTAGCTCGAACAGCTCGGATGGAACCGGCAGTTCGCGCCCAGCAGCGGGCTGAGCAGGCGTTTGTAGCAGGCGATCAGGAACAGGATGAGTCGCGTCACGGGCGCGCCGTAAGCCTTCGCCAGCCCAGATGCGACGCGGGTTTGCAAGGCGGTTGCTGGTGCCAAGGTTCTAGGCTATAACACCCCGCCGCCGAGCCACAATGGTGTAGGGAAATGGCGAAGTCAAAGCACAACACCGCATCGAGCAAGGCCGCGAAGACCAAAACCCGCGTCGTGTCCAAGGTCGCGAAAAAGGCGAAGCCTGCTGCGCGTCCGGCCAAGGCCGCGAAGAAGCCGGTCAGGCCGGCGGCGAGGAAACCGGCGAAACCGGCGGCCAAGCCCAGGTCGGTGCCGAGGAAGGCGGCCAAGGCGGTCAAGCCGGCGGCCACGAAGGCCAAGCCGGCCGCGAAGAAGCCGCTGAAGGCGGCCCGTCCGGCGGCAAAAAAGGTCGTGGCGGCGGCGAAGAAGAAACCGGTGAAGGCGGCCGGGTCCGCGCCGCGCGTCGCGGCGAAGCCGGTTGCGAAGCGGGTTTCGAAGCCGGCGGCGAAGCGTCCGGCGAAGCCCGTGCCGGCAGCCCGACCCGCACGCAAGGAGGCGGCAGCAACGCGTGCCGGCGCCGTCGTCGCCAAGGCACGTCCGATCGAGACCGTATCTCCCCAGATCAAGAAGCCCGTGAAGTCCGAGAACGCCCTAGCCAAACCGCGGGTGGCGATCGTCGCCCCCAACAACGAACCTGGCGTCACCCGTGAGGACGGCCGCTACGCGCTGCCGGCCACGGTCAACATCGAACTGCCCAAGGGATACCGCCCCTCGCCGGACGAGGAGTACATGAATCCCGCGCAGCTCGCCTACTTCCGCAACAAGCTGCGCGACTGGCGCGACCAGTTGGTCGAGGAATCGCGGCAGACCATGGAGAACCTGCGCGAGGAAGTGCGCGACGTCGGCGACGATGCCGAGCGCGCCACCCGCGAAACCGAGAACTCGCTGGAGCTGCGCACCCGCGACCGCTACCGCAAGCTGATCGCCAAGATCGACAAGGCGCTGCGGCGCATCGAGGAAGGCCGCTACGGCTTCTGCGAGGAAACCGACGAGGAAATCGGCGTGGAGCGCCTGGAAGCGCGCCCGATCGCCACCTTGAGCCTCGACGCTCAGGAGCGCCGCGAGCATCTGCGCAAGCAGATGGGCGACTGATCCCGCTTCCAAGCGCGATGTGCGTCCGGGGCCCCGCAACGCGGGGCCTCGACGTCTTGCCTTCCGGCCGCGTCGGAGGCGATGCCGCAGGCGGTTGCGATGGGGCGCCTGCACGCAGGCGCCCGCAGTTGTTTCCCGTCGCCTTCGCCGGGCGCTACCTGGAAGGGTGGATCAAGCCGTGCAGCGGTGGATCCGCCGCGCGCGCCCGGGATGCCGCGCCGGCCGGATGCGGCGACGCGCAACCGGCGTTCAAGCGGCCGCCAGCGCGCGTTCGGCGTGTGCGCGCACGGTCTTCAGCATCGCGGCCAGGCCGTTCGAGCGCGTCGGCGAAAGGTGCTTGGCCAGCCCGATCTCCTGCACGAACCCGGGGTCGGTGGCGAGGATTTCCGCGGCGGAGCGTCCGGAATAGACGCGCAGCAGCAGCGCGATCAGGCCGGACACGATCGCCGAGTCGCTGGCCGCGCGAAATTCGATCCGCTGCGCGTCGCCCTCGGCGACCACCCACACCTGCGACTGGCAGCCGTGCACCTTGTATGCCTCGGTCATCAGCTCCGCCGGCAGCGGCGGCAGCTTGCGGCCGAGATCGATCAGGTACTGGTAGCGCTCGGTCCAGTCGCCGAAGTAGGCGAACTCATCGACGATGGCCCGCTCGGCCTCGAGCGCGGTGGCTTCGGTGTTCATGCGTTTGCCATTCTCCAGCGGGTGCCTTGCGGGCCGTCCTCGATGGCGACGCCCATCGCGGCCAGTTCGTCGCGGATCGCGTCGGCGCGCGTCCAGTCGCGCGATGCGCGCGCGGCGCGGCGCTGCTCCAGCAGCGATTCCACCGCGGCGGCGTCGACCGCGGCGCCGGGCGCGGCCTGCTTGAACCAGACCTCGGGATCCTGCTGCAGCAGGCCGAGCAGCGCGCCGCCGCCGAGCAGCGCGCCCTTGGCGCGGCGCTGCGCGGCGGGCGTGGCCGCCTGGCGCGCGTCCTCGGCGAGCTTCGCCAGCACGGCGAACGCCTCGGGCGTGTTGAGGTCGTCGCACAGCGCGGCTTCCAGCGCCGCAGGCACCTCGCGGTCGGCGGCGGTCGTGGCGACGTGGGCGAGGTCGCGCAGCACGCCGTACCAGCCGTCCAGCGTACGCAGCGCCTGGGTCAGCGCCGCGTCCGACCAGTCCAGCGGCTGCCGGTAGTGCGCCTTCAGCAGCAGGAAGCGCAGCGCCTCGGCGGGGTGCCGCTGCAGCAGCTCGTGCAGGACCAGCACGTTGCCCAGCGACTTCGACATCTTCCTGCCGTCGAAGGTGAGCATGCCGTTGTGCAGCCAGTAGCGCGCGAACGGCTTGCCGCCGTGCGCGCAGGTGCTCTGCGCGATCTCGTTCTCGTGGTGCGGGAACATCAGGTCGTTGCCGCCGGCGTGGATGTCGATGGTCTCGCCGAGGTGCGCCTCGGACATCGCCGAGCATTCGATGTGCCAGCCCGGGCGGCCGCGGCCCCACGGGCTGTCCCAGCCCGGCAGGTCGGGCGTGGACGGCTTCCACAGCACGAAATCGCCGGGGCTTTTCTTGTACGGCGCCACCTCGACGCGCGCGCCGGCGATCATGTCCTCGGTCGAGCGCCGCGACAGCCGGCCGTATTCCGGATAGCTGCCGACGTCGAACAGCACGTGGCCGTCGGCGACGTAGGCGTGGCCGTCGGCGATCAGGCGCTCGCACATGGCGATGATCTGCGGGATGTGCGCGGTGGCGTGCGGCTCGAGGTCCGGCGGATCGACGCCGAGCCTGGCCATGTCCTCGCGGTAGGCGGCGGCGTAGCGTTCTGCGATGGCCGCGATCGGCAGGCCGGCGGCGTGCGCGGCGGCGTTGATCTTGTCGTCGACGTCGGTGACGTTGCGGGCGTACAGCACGTGCGGATAGTGCCGGCGCAGCAGCCGCGCCAGCAGGCCGAACACCACCGGCGGCCGCGCGTTGCCGATGTGCACGTAGTTGTAGACGGTCGGTCCGCACACGTACATCGTCACCCGTTCGGGGTCGAGCGGGACGAACGGTTCGAGCTGGCGGCTGAGGGTGTTGTAGAGCCTGATCTGCATGCCTGGGCCTGCGTGCGGGTAGGGACCCACCCGTTCCAGATGCGGGCGGACGGACGATTTTAACAGCGCGCGGCGGCCCTTAGCCCCGATTCAGCGTGGTTTTGCTGGAATATCGGCCAGAGAGGGCATGCGAGTGCCCCGCAACGCCCCGATGGAGGCCGCCATGCGCAAACTGATGTTGCCGGCTCTGTTCCTGCTGGTCGCCGCGGCGGCGCAGGCGCAGTCGCCCGGCTACTACCGCCAGGACGACAACGCCCATTACGCATGGGCGGACGTGCTGCGCGTCGATCCCGTGTACGAGAGCGTGCGCGTCGAGCAGCCGCGCCAGGAATGCTACGACCAGCCGGTGGTGCGCCAGGACAGCGGCGGCAGCACGGCCGGCACCGTGATCGGCGCGATCGTCGGCGGCGCGCTCGGCCACACCGTCGGCAAGGGCGACGGCCGCAAGGCCGCGACGGTCGGCGGCGCCGTGATCGGCGGCGCGATCGGCAACCGCGCCGGCCGTGGCGGCACCTATACCGACAACCAGACGGTTTGCCGCGACGTCAGCGCCGTGCGCGACGACCGCCGCGTCGTCGGCTACGACGTCGAATACCGCTTCCGCGGCGAAACCTACGTGTCGCGGCTGGACTACGATCCGGGCGAACGCCTGCGCGTGCGCGTCAGCGTCACCCCGGCCGAGTGACCGGCGTCCCGGCATGAACCCGCGGCGGCGGCCATGCGGCCGCCGTCGCATTTCCGGGTGCCGCCTGCGAGCGTCGGTTGCGGCAAGAAAAACATCCGTGCCATGATGGCCGCCTGATCCGCGCCATGACATCCATGAGCCACCGCCACGCCAACGTCCCCGTCCTGACCAGCGCCCGCATGGCCGCCGGCATGACCTCGCGCGCGCGTCGACCGCTGCCCCCAGTATCGGCCGGGTAGGCTGTCGCACATTCTTCATCGAATCCGACGAAAACCCGGCCCTGCGCCGGGTTTTTTGTTTGGTTTTTTCCCGCGCGCCTCCATGCGCGCAAGGAACGAGCCGGCCGTCCATGGCCGGCCATTCACCAAGAGCATCGCCCATGAGCCCTCGCCACTTCCTCACCACCCAGGACTGGAGCCGCGCCGAGCTGGACGCGCTGCTCGCGCAGGCCGCCGCCTTCAAGCGCGCGCGCCTTGGCCGCCAGCTCGAGGGCAGGTCGATCGCGCTGCTGTTCTTCAACAGCTCGATGCGCACGCGCACCAGCTTCGAGCTGGGCGCGCACCAGCTCGGCGGCAAGGCGATCGTGCTGTCGCCGGGCAAGGACGCCTGGCCGATCGAGTTCGACACCGGCGCGGTGATGGACGGCGAGGCCGAGGAGCACGTCACCGAAGTCGCGCGCGTGCTCAGCCGCTACGTCGACCTGATCGGCGTGCGCGCGTTCCCGAAGTTCCGGGACTGGTCGGTCGATCGCGAGGACAAGGTGATCCGCGCTTTCGCGAAGTACGCCACCGTGCCGGTGATCAACATGGAAACGATCACCCACCCGTGCCAGGAGCTGGCGCACGTGATGGCGCTGCAGGAGCACTTCGGCACGACGGATCTGCGCGGGAAGAAATACGTGCTGACCTGGACCTGGCATCCGCGGCCGCTGAACACCGCGGTGGCCAACTCGGCGCTGCTGATCGCCACCCGTTACGGCATGGACGTCACCCTGCTGTGCCCGACGCCGGAATACGCGCTGGACGAACGCTACATGGCGTTCGCGCGGGAGAACGCCGCGGAGAACGGCGGTTCGCTCACCGTCAGCCACGACATCGAGAGCGCCTACCGCGGCGCGCACGCGGTTTACGCCAAGAGCTGGGGCGCGCTGCCGTACTTCGGGCGCTGGGAGCAGGAAAAACCGATCCGCGACGCGCACCGGCACTTCATCGTCGACGAGGCCAAGATGGCGCTCACGGATGGCGCCGCGTTCAGCCACTGCCTGCCGCTGCGGCGCAACGTCAAGGCCACCGACGCAGTGATGGATTCCCCCGCCTGCATCGCCATCGACGAGGCGGAGAACCGCCTGCACGTGCAGAAGGCGATCATGGCCGCGCTGGCCGGCTGAGCCGGCACTCCACCGAACGACGCAAACGGCGGGCCGGCGCCCGCCCTACGGAAGACTCCCATGGTACAGAACGACATCGTCCTTGCTTTCTCCGGCGGCCTCGACACCAGCTTCTGCATTCCCTGGCTGAGGGAACGCGGCTATGCCGTGCACACCGTGTTCGCCGACACCGGCGGCGTCGACGCGGAGGAGCGCGCCTACATCGAGGCGCGCGCGAAGGAGCTGGGGGTTGCCAGCCACGTCACCGTCGACGGCGGCCCGGCGCTCTGGAGCGGCTTCGTCAGACCGTTCGTGTGGGCCGGCGAAGGCTACCAGGGCCAGTACCCGCTGCTGGTGTCCGACCGCTACCTGATCGTCGAGGCGGCGCTGAAGCGCGCCGACCAACTCGGCACGCGCGCGATCGCGCACGGCTGCACCGGCATGGGCAACGACCAGGTGCGCTTCGACCTGACCGTGAAGGCGCTGGGCGACTACGCCATCGTCGCGCCGATCCGCGAGATCCAGAAGGAGCACACGCAGACGCGCGCCTACGAGCAGGCCTATCTGGAGGCGCGCGGCTTCGGCGTGCGCGCCAGGCAGAAGCGCTACACGATCAACGAGAACCTGCTCGGCGTGACCCTGTCCGGCGGCGAGGTCGACCGTTGGCAGGCGCCGGGCGAGGGCGCGCGCGGCTGGTGCGCGCCGCGCGCCGAATGGCCGTCCGAACCGCTGCGTGCGACGCTCGTCTTCGAACGCGGCGAGGCGGTCGCGCTGGACGGCGCGCGCATGCCGGGCCACGCGCTGCTGGCGCGCCTCAACGCGGCGTTCGCGCGCTACGGCGTCGGCCGCGGCCTGTACACCGGCGACACCACCATCGGCCTCAAGGGCCGCATCGTCTACGAGGCGCCGGGCCTGGCCGCGCTGCTGGCCGCGCACCGCGCGCTGGAGGAGGCGGTGCTCTCCAAGCAGCAGAACCGCTTCAAGCCGGAAGCGGCGCGCAAGTGGGTGGAGCTGGTCTACGAAGGCTTCTTCCACGATCCGTTGAAGGCCGACCTGGAGGCGTTCCTCGCTTCCAGCCAGCGCTGCGTCGGCGGCGAGGTGGTGCTGGAAACGGCGGGCGGACGCGTCGACGCAGTCGAGGTGCGCTCGCCGCACATCCTCAACGCCAAGGGGGCCACCTACGCGCAGTCCGCCGATTGGGGCGTGGCCGAAGCCGAAGGCTTCATCCGCCTGTACGGCATGAGCTCGACGCTGTGGGCCGAGGTGAACCGGGGGAAGATCGCGTGAGCGAACTGCTGGATGCGACGCTGCGACACCTGCGCGCGCTGGTCGCCTGCGACACGCGCAATCCGCCGCGCGCGATCGGCACCGGCGGCATCTTCGACTACCTGCGCGCGCAGCTCGCGGGTTTCGACTGCACGCTGGCCGACCACGGCGCCGGCGCGGTCAGCCTGCTCGCCGTGCGCGGCGCGCCGCGGCTGCTGTTCAACGTGCACCTCGACACCGTGCCGGACTCGCCACGCTGGAGCGCCAGCCCGTTCGAGCTGCGCGTCGACGGCGAACGCGCGGTCGGCCTCGGCGCCTGCGACATCAAGGGTGCCGCCGCCGCGCTGCTGGCCGCTGCCGCGCGTACCGACGGCGCCTGCGCGTTCCTGTTTTCCACCGACGAAGAGGCCAACGACGCGCGCTGCGTCCCGGCGTTCCTGCACGGGCGTCGCGCATTCGCCGGCGTCGTGGTGGCCGAGCCGACTCGCGCCGAGGCGGTGCTGGCGCACCGCGGCATCAGCTCGGTGCGCATGCGCTTCGCCGGGCGCGCCGGCCATGCCTCCGGCGAGCAGGACATCGCCGACAGCGCGCTGCATCAGGCGGTGCGCTGGGGCGCAAACGCGCTGGACGTGGTCGGCGCCGAAGCGCACCAGCGCTTCGGCGGGCTGACCGGATTGCGCTTCAACATCGGCCGCATCGAGGGCGGCATCAAGGCCAACGTGATCGCGCCCGAGGCCGAAGCGCGCTTCGGCTTCCGTCCGCTGCCGTCGATGGACACCGACGCGCTGCTGGCGCGCTTCCGCGCCTGCGCCGAACCCGCGCCGGCGGTGTTCGAGGAAACCTTCCGCGGCCCGCCGCTGCCGGCCGGCGACATCGCCGGCGCCGAGGCGCGCCGCCTCGCCGCGCGCGACCTGGCCGACGCGCTGGACCTGCCGATCGGCAACGCGGTCGACTTCTGGACCGAGGCCGCGCTGTTCTCCGCCGCCGGCCATACCGCGCTGGTGTACGGCCCCGGCGACATCGCGCAGGCGCACAGCGCCGACGAATGGGTCGCGCTGGACCAGTTGGCGGCCTATGCCGCCAGCGTGCATCGCATCATCGACAAGAGGCTCGCCTGACGTGGACGCGCACAAGCAACTGCGCCAGACCATCGTGCGCCTGCTCTCCAGCATGGGCAGCGCGAAGGAAATCCAGCAATACCTCAAGCGTTTTTCGCAGCTCGACGCCAAGCGCTTCGCCGTGGTCAAGGTCGGCGGCGCGGTGCTGCGCGACGATCTCGACGCGCTGACCTCGTCGCTGGCCTTCCTGCAGCAGGTCGGCCTGACGCCGATCGTGCTGCACGGCGCCGGCCCGCAGCTCGACGCCGAGCTGGCCGCCGCCGGCATCGAGAAGCGGACCATCGGCGGACTGCGCGTGACCTCGCCGCAGGCGCTGGCGATCGTGCGCCGCGTGCTGCAGGCGCAGAACATGAAGCTGGTGGAGGCGCTGCAGGAGGTCGACGTGCGCGCGACCTCGATCCAGTCCGGCGTGTTCGAAGCGGCGTATGTCGACCGCGATCGCCTCGGCATGGTCGGCGAAGTGGTTCGCGTGGACCTGGCGCCGATCGAGGCCAGCCTGCGCGTCGGCTCGATCCCGGTGATCGCCTCGCTGGGGGAAACCCCCGAAGGGCAGATCGTCAACGTCAACGCCGATTTCGCCGCCAACGCGCTGGTGCGCGCGCTGCAGCCGTACAAGATCATCTTCCTCACCGGCACCGGCGGGCTGCTGGACGGACAGGGCAAGGTGATCGACTCGATCAACCTCAGCACCGAGTACGACGACCTGATGGCGCAACCGTGGCTCGACGGCGGCATGCGCCTGAAGATCGAACAGATCAAGCGGCTGCTGGACGACCTGCCGCCGGCGTCGTCGGTGTCGATCACGCGCCCGGCGGAGCTGGCCAAGGAGCTGTTCACCCACCGCGGCTCGGGCACGCTGGTGCGGCGCGGCGAGCGGGTGCTGCGCTTCGACGGCTGGGACGGCATCGACCGCGAGCGCCTGCGCGCGCTGATCGAGTCGAGCTTCGGCCGCCGCGTCGTGCCCGACTATTTCGAGCGCACGCGGGCGTTCCGCGTCTACGTCAGCGAGAACTACCGTGCGGCGATGATCCTGACCGACGAGGGCGGCGATGCCTACCTCGACAAGTTCGCGGTGCTGGACGAGGCGCAGGGCGAGGGCCTGGGGCGCGCGGTCTGGCAGGTGATGCGCGCGGAGAACCCGCGGCTGTTCTGGCGCTCGCGCCACGGCAACGTGATCAACCACTTCTATTACGCCGAGTCCGACGGCTGCTGCAAGCAGGAGCGCTGGAAGGTGTTCTGGTACGGGCTGGACGGCTTCGACGCGATTGCCCGCTGCGTGGCGCACTGCGCGACGCGGCCGGCGACGCTGATCGGCTGAGCGATGATGGACGAACCGATGAGCAAGAAGACCGTAGGCATCGTGGGAGCGCGCGGGCGAGCCGGAACGACGCGCGATGCGTTGAAGCGCATCGCGCGCCGGCGAGCGCCCGGAGCAGGAGCGAAGGTCGGGGCGACTTGGTGAGGCATGGATGCCGAACCTAGTCGCCATTGTGGCCCATCATTGAGCTATGAAGACATGAGTACTCGGAACGTTCGCAAGATCGGCATCGTGGGAGCGCGCGGCCACACCGGCGCGGAGCTGATCCGGCTTATCACCGCGCATCCGCATCTCGACCTGGCGTTCGTGTCGTCGCGCGAGCTGGACGGACAGCGCGTCGCCGACCACGTCGACGGTTGCGCCGGCGAACTACGCTACGAGAACCTCGACGCGGCGGCGGTCGCGGCCAAGGGCGCCGACGCGGTCGTGCTGGCGCTGCCGAACGGCGCCTCGGCGGCGTTCGTCGCGGCGCTGGATGCGCACGCGCCGGCCACGGTGATCGTCGACCTGTCGGCGGATCACCGTTTCGACGGCGGCTGGTACTACGGCCTGCCCGAGCTGACGCGGTCGACGTACCGCGGCGAGACGCGCATCAGCAACCCGGGCTGCTACGCGACCGCGATGCAGCTCGCCATCGCGCCGCTCGCGGACGAGCTGGCGGCGCCGCCGGCCTGCTTCGGCGTGTCCGGCTATTCCGGCGCCGGCACCGCGCCGTCCGACAAGAACGACCCGGACAAGCTGCGCGACAACCTGATGCCGTACCAGTTGGTCGGCCACGTGCACGAGCGCGAGGCCGCGCATCGGCTCGGGTTGCCGGTCGAGTTCATGCCGCACGTGGCGCCGCACTTCCGCGGCATCACGCTGACGGCCAACCTGTGGTTGCGGCAGCCGATGGGCGCGGGGGCGATCGAGGCGCGCTACCGCGAGCGCTACGCCGACGAGCCGCTGGTGCGCGTCGTCGGCGACGCGCCCTGGGTCAGCCGCATCGCCGGCAGGCACTACGCCGAGGTCGGCGGCTTTGCCGTCGCGCCCGGCGGCAAGCGCGTGGTCGTCGTCGCGACGCTGGACAACCTGCTCAAGGGCGCGGCGACGCAGGCGATGCAGAATCTCAACCGCGCGCTCGGGTTGCCGGAAATGGAAGGCATCCCCGCGCCTGCCGAAGCGGAGTCGACGCCATGAGCGACGTGCTGTGGAAGAAAGCGGATACGCAGGTCGATGCGCGCATCATGCGCTTCCTCGCCGGCGACGACGTGCTGCTGGATCGCGAGTTCTTCCTGCACGACATCGCCGCCAGCAAGGCGCACGTCGAAGGCCTCGCCAACATCGGCGTGATCGCGGCCGGGGAGGCCGCGGCGCTGCAGCGCGAGCTGGACGCGCTGGCCGAGGATTTCCGCGGCGGCCGCTTCGTGCTGGACGCGCGTTACGAGGATGGCCACTCGGCGATCGAGGCGCGCCTGACCGAGCGCCTCGGCGACGCCGGTCGCCGCGTGCACACCGGGCGCAGCCGCAACGACCAGATCCTGGTGGCGACGCGGCTGTGGCTGAAGGAGCGCCTGGCGGCGGCGGAGACGCACTGCCGCGCGATCGCGCAGGTCTGTCTGCAGCGCGCCGCGGCCGAATCGCTGCCGCTGCCCGGCTACACGCATCTGCAGCGCGCGGTGGTGTCGTCCACCGCGATGTGGTTCGCCGGTTTCGCCGAAGCGTTCATCGACGACGCCGCGCGCGCGCGCCAGACGCGCGACTGGATCGACGCCAATCCGCTCGGCACCGCCGCCGGCTACGGCGTCAACCTGCCGCTGGACCGCGCGCACACCACGCGCGCGCTCGGCTTCGCGCGCATGCAGGTGTCGCCGGTCTACGCGCAGCTCTCGCGCGGCAAGTTCGAGATCGCCGCGCTGGATGCGCTGGGCGCGGCGCTGCTCGACCTGCGTCGGCTGGCTTGGGACCTGTCGCTGTTCACCACCGCCGAATTCGGCTTCGTCGCGCTGCCGCCGCAGTACACCACCGGCAGCTCGATCATGCCGAACAAGCGCAATCCCGACGTGATCGAGTTGATGCGCGCGAGCTACGCCAGCGTAGCGGCGGCGCGCGTCGAGATCGAGTCGCTGCTGTCGCTGCCGAGCGGCTACCAGCGCGACCTGCAGCCGAGCAAGGGCTCGCTGTTCCACGGCTTCCGCCACGGCCTCGGCGCGCTCGAGCTGCTGGCGGACCTGCTGGCGCGCATGCGCTGGAACGAGGGCGCGATGCGCGCGGCGATCGAGCCGGCGATGTACGCCACCGACGCGGCGATCGAGCAGGCCGCGGCCGGCGTGCCGTTCCGCGAGGCCTACCGTCGCGCAGCGGAAACCGCGCAGCAGGCGGGGCAGGGACGTACGCCGGAGGCAAGCCTGGCCGCGCGCGTGTCGCCGGGCGGCGCCGCCGAGCTCGGGCTGGACGTGCTGCGCGCGCGCCTCGACGCCCTCGACGGCGCGCAGTCCGCGTAAGGCGGATTCGCAGCGCCGCGGCGCCTCGCCTCGGGACCGCGTTCGCGGTGGACGGCGGCAGCCGCGTTGCGGCTTCCGCCCTACCCGAAACGGGTGCCGGCGCTTCGCTCAGAAGCTCATGAAGTAGCCGCCGTTCACCGGGATGTTGGCGCCGGTGATGAAGCCGGCGTCGTCGGCGGTGAGGAATTCGACGGTGCGCGCGATGTCGCTGGGTTCGCCGAGGCGGCCGACCGGGATCTGCGCGACGATGCCGGCGCGGATGTCCTCGGGCACCGCCATCACCATCGCCGTGCGGCAGTAGCCGGGCGAGACGCTGTTGACGGTCACGCCTTTCCTCGCCACCTCGCGCGCCAGCGCCATGCTGAAGCCGTGCATGCCGGCCTTGGCCGCGGCGTAGTTGGTCTGGCCGAACTGGCCGGTCTGGCCGTTCACCGAGCTGATGTTGACGATGCGGCCGAAGCCGCGCGCGGTCATGCCGTCGATCACCTGGCGGCTCATGTTGTAGACGCCGTCGAGGTTGACCCGCATCAGCGCGTGCCACTGCTCGGGCGCCATCTTGCGCAGCGAGGCGTCGCGGGTGATGCCGGCGGCGTTGACCAGGATGTCGACGCCACCGTGCGTCGCCTCGACGCGACGCACCAGTTCGGCGCAACTGTTGAAGTCGGCCACGTCGACCGGTTCAAAGTCGATGCGGCCGTCGAACTCGGCCATCTCGGCGCGGAAGGCGTCGATGCGCTCGGCGCGCGCGCCGAGGTCGGCGGCGATCACGCGGCGGCCGGCGCGGGCGAGGAAGCGGCAGATTTCGCTGCCGAGGCCGCCGATGCCGCCGGTGACGACGGCGATGCGGGTAGTCATGCGGGAAGGCTCCTGCAGCGATGCGGCGCGGCAATACATGGTGCGCCGCAACAAACGGCGCGCATGGTAGGAGCGGGTGCGTAGCCTGTCAAACGGGTTCGTGGCGGATCGGGCGGCCGTTCGACGTCCTGCCCGCGGGGCCGGACATCCCTCGGAACGACGGCCAGCATTCCCGCTCGCGCGCGGGGACGGCGACCCGCGTCGCTGCCCTCAACGGGGCTTCTTGGTGTCCTTGCCCGGAGCCGCCTGGCTGGTGGCGGCCTCGAGGAAGCCGCGCTGCAGCGACTTCCAGGCGTCGAGATTGCGCTCGGTCAGCTCGTTGAGCATCGACCAGGGCGTCTGTCCCATCAGGCTGTTCAACTGCGTGCGGAACTGCTGCTGCTGGTCGAGGAACACCTGCAGGCTCTTCTCCAGGTACGGGCCCATGAAGCCCTGCAGCGAATCGCCGTAGAAGCGGATGATCTGCGACAGCAGCCGGGTGGAGAACATCGGCTGGCCGCGCTCCTCGTGCTCGGCGATGATCTGCAGCAGCACCGAGCGCGTCAGCTCCTCGCCGGTCTTGGCATCGCGCACCTCGAATTCCTCGCCGTCCAGCACCAACTGCCGCACCTCCTCCAGCGTGATGTAGCTGGAGATCTCGGTGTCGTACAGCCGCCGGTTGGGATACTTCTTGATGACGCGCGGTTGTGCCATGCGGCAAAACTAGCACGGGGTGCGGCGGCGCACCAGTTCGAAACCGGCACCGCCCAGTTCACGAAAGCGCTGTCGAAGTCGAAGCGTACGGCGCTGGCCCCGTTCGCGCCGCTCGATGCGGCGCGAACGGTTCGGAGCGGAGGCGTCGAATCCCGATGAAAGGCGCTATCCGTCGCCCAAGGCCGAGGCAGGCGCGCCTCACCACCCCATGTAGTGCCCGCCGTTGATGGCGAGGTTCGCTCCGGTGACCCAGCCCGCTTCCTCGCCGGTGAAGAAGGCGACCGCGTGCGCGATCTCGTCCGGCTCGCCGAGCCGCCCCATCGGGATCTGCGCGACGATCTTGGCGCGCACTTCCTCTGGCACGGCCATCACCATGTCGGTGGCGACGTAGCCGGGCGATACGGTGTTGACGGTGATGCCGAGCCGCGCGTTTTCCTGCGCCAGCGAGATGGTGAAGCCGTGCATGCCGGCCTTGGCCGCGGCGTAGTTGGCCTGGCCGTACTGGCCCTTCTGGCCGTTGATCGAGCTGATCTGCACGATGCGCCCCCAGCGCCGCTCGCGCATGCCCTCGATGACCGGGCGGGTGACGTTGAAGCAGGCATTGAGGTTGGTGTTCACCACCTCGGTCCACTGCTGGTAGCTCATTTTGTGGAAGGTGGCGTCGCGGGTGATGCCGGCGTTGTTGATCAGGATGTCGATCGGGCCCAGCTCGCGCTCGACCGCGCGCACCATGGCTTCCGACGCCAGCGGATCGGCGACGTCGCCGGCCGCGATCGTCGCTTCGATGCCCTCGCCGCGCATGCGTGCCTGCCAGGCCAGCGCGCGCGCCTCGTCGCGGTAATTGGTGGCGACGCGATGGCCGAGCCGCGCCAGCTTCCTCACGATCGCCGTGCCGATGCCGCCGCAGCCGCCAGTGACCAGCGCGATACGCTGCCTCATCTGCCGCCCTCCATGTCGAGCCTGTCCGCATTCTAGGCGAGGCCACGGAAAGTGCGAGCAGAGGGAGCCTGCGCGGCCACGCGCATTCGATTGCGTCGCCAGCGCGCTCAGGCGAAGGGGACGCAGGCGGGCAGCGCCGCCCCGTGCGGCGCCGGCAGCGCCCGCGCGTGCGGCAGGCGGGCGAGGTCGAAATCGCGCACCGCCGCGGCCAGCATGGCGGCGACGCCGCTCGCGCCGGCGGCCTCGCCGAAGCCGAGGAAGCCCAGCGCCGCGCGCAGCGCGGGCACGGGATCGCCCGGCTCCACGGCGAGCGCGCCCTCGGACTTGGACAGCTTGCGGCCCTCGGCGTCCAGCGCCAGCGGCAGGTGCAGGTAAGCCGGCGTCGGCAGGCCGAGCAGGCGCTGCAGGTGGATCTGGCGCGGCGTGGAATCCAGCAGGTCGGCGCCGCGCACGACCTCGGTGATGCCCTGCGCGGCGTCGTCCACCGCGACCGCGAGCTGGTAGGCGTACAGGCCCTCGACGCGCCTGACCACGAAGTCGCCGGCGGCCTCGGCCAGCGCCTGCCGCTGCGGCCCCTGCAGGCGGTCCTCGAACGCCACCACGGCGTCGCCGACGCGCAGCCGCCACGCCGGTTCGCGCGCCGGGTCGGGCGGCACCGCGCACGGGCCGCGATGCAGTCCGCCGCGCGCGGCCACCTCGGCGCGCGAGCACCAGCAGGGATAGACGTGGCCGCCGGCGCGCAGGCGCTCGAGGGCGGCGGCGTAGGCGCCGAGCCGCGTGCTCTGGTACAGCGGCGGCTCGTCCGGCGTCATGCCGAACGCGGCCAGTGCTTCGAGGATGGCCGCCGCGGCGCCGGGCACTTCGCGCGGCGGGTCGATGTCCTCGATGCGCAGCAGCCAGGCGCCGCCCTCGCTGCGCGCGCGCAGCCAGCTGCCCAGCGCGGCGACCAGCGAGCCGAAATGCAGGGGCCCGGTAGGCGAGGGGGCGAAGCGGCCGCGGTAGCGCATGCGCCGATCATGCCAGCCGGCACGCTTGAAAGTGGAGCCCTCCGCCCCGAACAATCGGAGGCGGCACGCCCCGTGCCCTCCTCCATGACCGCCCGAGAGACAGCCGTGCTACGCATCGTCCTGTTCGTCGCCACCAACCTCGCCGTCCTGCTGCTGCTGAGCGTCGTCTGCAAGATCTTCGGCGTGGACGCCTGGGCCTACCGCAACGGCATGAGCCTGCAGGGCCTGCTGCTCATGGCCGCCGTGTTCGGCATGGGCGGCGCGTTCATCTCGCTGGCCATCTCCAAGTGGATGGCGAAGATGAGCACCGGCGCGCGCGTCATCGCCGAGCCGCAGAACGCCGCCGAGCGCTGGCTGCTCGATACCGTGCGCCGCCACGCCGACAGCGCCGGCATCGGCATGCCCGAGGTGGCGGTCTACGACGGCCCCGAGATGAACGCCTTCGCCACCGGCATGAGCAAGAACCACGCGCTGGTGGCGGTCAGCAGCGGCCTGCTGCAGAGCATGGACCGCCAGGAAGTGGAGGCGGTGCTCGGCCACGAGATCAGCCACGTCGCCAATGGCGACATGGTCACGCTGACGCTGATCCAGGGCGTGCTGAACACCTTCGTGATCTTCCTTGCCCGCGTGGTCGGCCGCGTGATCGACAGCGCGCTCAGCGGCAACCGCGAGGAGCGCGGCCCGGGCTTCGGCTACTTCATGATCGTGATGGCGCTGGAGCTGGTGTTCGGCCTGGTCGCCTCGATGATCGTGATGTGGTTTTCGCGCTGGCGCGAGTTCCGCGCCGACGCCGGCGGCGCGCGCCTGGCCGGCCGCGGCGCGATGATCGCCGCGCTGGAGCGCCTGGCCGGCAACCGCGGCGAGAGCACGCTGCCGAAGTCGATCCAGGCGTTCGGCATTTCCGGCGGCCTGGCGCGCGGCTTCGCGCGCCTGTTCATGAGCCATCCGCCGCTGGAAGAGCGCATCGCCGCGCTGCGCAGCGCCGCCTGATCCACCCTCGAACCCCCACGCCGCATCCGCGGCGCGGGGCCCGGAGAGCACCCGCATGAACGCGACCGCCGCGGAAACCCGCAAATTCGAAGCCGAAGTCGACCAGGTGCTGCACCTGGTCACCCACGCGCTGTACTCGCACAAGGAGATCTTCCTGCGCGAGCTGATCTCCAACGCCTCCGATGCCTGCGACAAGCTGCGCTTCGAGGCGCTGTCGCGGCCCGAGCTGGCGCAGGACGACGCCGAGCTGCGCATCGAGATCCACTGGGATCCCGAGGCGCGCACGCTGACCGTGCGCGACAACGGCATCGGCATGAGCCGCGAGGAGGTGATCGGCAACATCGGCACGATCGCCCGCTCGGGCACGCGCCGGTTCCTCGAGTCGCTGACCGGCGACGCGCGCCGCGACACGCAGCTGATCGGCCAGTTCGGCGTCGGCTTCTATTCCGCCTTCATCGTCGCCGACAAGGTGACGCTGACCACCCGCCGCGCCGACGCGCCCGCGGCGGAGGGCGTGCGCTGGGAATCGACCGGCAGCGGCGAGTACAGCGTCGAGAGCGTCGAGCAGCCGTGGCGCGGCACTGCGATCACCCTGCACCTGAAGGCGGACGAGGGCGAGTTCCTCGACGGCTGGAAGCTGCGCGAGCTGATCGGCAAGTATTCCGACCACGTCGCCTTTCCGATCCGCCTGCCGAAGCAGAAGGACGGCAAACCCGCCGACGAGCTGGAAACCGTCAACCACGCCTCCGCGCTGTGGACGCGGCCCAAGGCCGAGCTGAAGGACGAGGACTACCAGGCGTTCTACAAGTCGCTCGGCCACGGTTTCGACGACGCGCTGGCGTGGACGCACAACCGCGTCGAGGGCAGCCAGGGCTACACGCTGCTGCTGTACCTGCCGGAGCGGCCGCCGTTCGATGCGATGTTCAACGGCCGCGACGAGCGCAAGGGGCTGAAGCTGTACATCCGCCGCGTGTTCATCATGGACGCCAGCGAGCAGTTGTTGCCGGCGTGGCTGCGCTTCGTGCGCGGCGTGGTCGATTCCGACGACCTGCCGCTGAACGTCAGCCGCGAGCTGCTGCAGCACAACCGCCTGGTCGCGCAGATCCGCGCCGCCTGCGTCAAGCGCACGCTCGACCTGATCGAGCGGCTGGCCAAGGACGATCCCGAGAAATTCAAGACGTTCTACGGGGCGTTCGGCAACACGTTGAAGGAGGGTGTCGCCGACGATCCCGCCCACCGCGAGCGCATCGCCAGGCTGCTGCGCTTCGCCTCCACGCGCAGCGACGGCGCCGAGCGCACGGTGTCGCTGGACGACTACATCGCGCGCATGCCCGCCGGCCAGGAGACGATCTACTACCTCACCGCCGACACCTACGCCGCGGCCAAGGGCAGCCCGCAGCTCGAGGCGCTGCGCGCCAAGGGTATCGAGGTGCTGCTGATGTACGACCGCATCGACGAGTGGATGGTCGGCTACCTCGACAGCTACGCCGGCAAGAAGCTGCGCAACGCGGCCAAGGGCGAGCTCGGCAGCGACGTGTCCGGCGCCGACGCCGAGGCGCGCAAGCAGGCCGAGCGGGAGGCCGAGGGCCTGCTGAAGAAGCTCAAGGACATCCTCGGCGAACGCGTGCGCGAGGTGCGCGTCAGCCAGCGCCTGACCGAGTCGCCGGCCTGCCTCGCGCTGGACGAGTACGAGCTGGCGCCGCACATGCAGCGCCTGCTGCGCGAGGTCGGGCAGGCGGTGCCGGCATCCGCGCCGACCCTCGAGATCAACCCGCGGCACGCGCTGCTGCGGCGCCTGGAAGGCGAGACCGACGCCGCGCGCGCCGAAGACCTCGCGCTGCTGCTGCTGGAACAGGCGCAGGTGGCGGCGGGCGCGCAGCTCGACGACCCCGCGGCGTTCGTGCAGCGCGTCAACCGGGTGCTGCTGGGTGGCGCCACGGCCTGAAACGATGGCCGCCGAACCGGTCGGTGCGGTGCGCGCCGACCTCTGGCTGTGGGCGGCGCGCTTCTTCAGGACGCGCGCGCTGGCCAAACAGGCCATCGCCGGCGGCAAGGTCGGCGTCAACGGCGGGCCCTGCAAGCCGGCGAAGACGCTGCACGTCGGCGATCGCCTGGAAGTCAGCCGTGGCGAAGAGCGCTTCGAGATCGAAGTGCTGCAGCTCGCCGAGCAGCGCGGCCCGGCCAGCGTCGCGCAGACGCTCTATCGCGAATCCGACGAAAGCCGCACCGCCCGCGAGGTGGCGCGCGAGCAGCGCCGTCTGGCGGGCGCAGTGCCCGCGCCGTCCTCGCGTCCCGACAAGCAGGCGCGGCGCGAGCTGATGCGGCTGAAGGCACGAAACTGAGCGAAGCTGTCGTCGCGCTGTCGCCGACCGGATCCTTTGCGGTTGCGCGAGAAATGCACTGCGGCCCGATGCCGCAGCCGCCGCGCCACATCCGCGTCTCTTGACGAGCATCAAACCCGGCGGAGGCTCGCCCCCTAGGCTCGCATCGTACCGCCAGGGGGGGCCTTGGCGCTCGAATCCACAATGGCAAGGGGGTACGCCATGTACACTCAAGCTCGTCAGGGATCGTTCGCCGCGCGTGCGCTGTGGCAGTGGTTCGCACTCGCCATCCTGCCCTTCGCGTGGGCGCATATGGCACGCGCGGTGCCGGAATTCGCCCGGCAGACCGGGCAGGCGTGCAACGCCTGCCATGTCGGTGGCTTCGGCCCGCAGCTCACCGCATTCGGCCGCGCCTTCAAGCTGGGCGGATACACGCTGTCCACGCAGAGCGGCTTCAACGCGCCGCTGTCGGCGATGCTGGTGGAAACCTATACGCACACCAGCAAGGACCTGTCTGGTCCCGCCGGTCCGCACGACAACAGCAACGACAACTGGTCGCTGCAGCAGCTCTCGCTGTTCGCTGCGGGGCGCCTCAGCGAGCACATCGGCATGTTGGGGCAGGTGACCTACTCCGACATCGACCGCAAGGTCGCCATGGACAATGTCGACGTGCGTTACGCGCGCAACTTCAGCCGCGGCGGCCACGGCGGCGTGTTCGGCATCACGGTCAACAACAACCCGACCGTGTCCGACCTCTGGAACACGCTGCCGGCGTGGAAATTCCCCTACGTGGCGCCGGAGCTGGCCCCCGGGCCGTCCGCCAGTCCGCTGATCTATGGCGGCCTCGGCCAGCAGGTGATCGGCGCCGGCGCCTACGTTTCGCTGGACGGCCGCTACTACGGTGAAGTCGGGGCGTACCGCACGCTCTCGCGTTCGCTGCTGGATACGTTCAACGTCGACTACGGTGGCAGGCTGGCCGGCGCCGCGCCCTATTGGCGCCTGACCTGGAGCCACGACTGGAACGGGCAGACGCTGATGTTCGGCCTGGTCGGGCTGACCGCACGCCTGCAGCCGGATGGTGCCGGCACGCCGGACGACCGCTTCCGCGACGTCGGCATCGACGGCGCGTACCAGCGTTATTTCGAGGGCGGCAATGCGTTCACGGTGAACGCCAGCTACGTGCACGAGAAGCAGACCCTCGATGCGACCTTCGCGGATGCGGGCGCGGAGCGCGCCTCGCACACGCTCAACGCGGCATCGCTGGATGCTTCGTACTACTTCGCCGACACCTACGGGGCCACGCTGGGCTGGTTCGACACCAGCGGCACGCGTGATGCGATCCTGTTCAGCGCGGATCCGGACGACGGCAGCGTGACCGGCAACCCCGCTTCGCGCGGCGAGATCGTGCAGCTCGACTGGACGCCGTTCGGCAAGCGCGATTCCTGGGCCGAGCCGTGGGCGAACCTGCGCATCGGCGTGCAGTACACGATCTACGACAAGTTCAACGGCGCCAGCCACAACTACGACGGCTTCGGCCGCAACGCCAGCGACAACGACACGCTGTTCGTGTTCCTGTGGACGGCGATCTGAGCGCGGCGCGGGGATGGCGCACGGGCGGGCCGCGTGACGGGCCCGCCCGTGGCGCGCGCGGTTTCGCCGCGCGTCAGCGCAGGTCGAAGCGGTCGAGGTTCATCACCTTGACCCACGCCGCCACGAAGTCGCGCACGAACTTCTCCTTGCCGTCGGCGCTGGCGTACACCTCGGCCAGCGCGCGCAGCACCGCGTTGGCGCCGAACACCAGGTCGACGCGGGTGCCGGTGTACTTGAGCTTGCCCGTGTTGCGCTCGCGGCCCTCGTAGAGGTCGCCGGCCGGCTTCCATTCGATCCCCATGTCCAGCAGGTTGACGAAGAAGTCGTTGCCGAGCACGCCGGGGCGGTCGGTGAACACGCCATGCTTCGAACCGTCGAAGTTGGCGCCCAGCACGCGCAGGCCGCCGACCAGCGCGGTCATCTCCGGCGCGGTCAGGGTGAGCAGTTGGGCCTTGTCGACCAGCAGGTGCTCGGCGGGGACGTCCGAGGCCGCCTTGAGGTAATTGCGGAAGCCGTCGGCGAACGGCTCCAGGTAGGCGAAGGACTCGACGTCGGTCTGCTCGGTACCGGCATCGACGCGGCCCGGCGCGAACGGCACCTCGATGTCGATGCCCGCGGCCTTGGCCGCCATCTCGATGCCGACGCCGCCGGCCAGCACGATCACGTCGGCCAGCGAGGCCTTGCCGGACGCCTTCTGTATGTCCTCCAGCTTGGGCAGCGCCTTGACGGCAAGCGCGTTGACCGCCCAATCCTTCTGCGGGGCCAGGCGAATGCGCGCGCCGTTGGCGCCGCCGCGCTTGTCGCCGCCGCGGAAGGTCGAGGCCGAGGCCCAGGCGATCGAGACCAGCTGCGGCACGCCGAGGCCCGAGGCGGCGATCCGCGCCTTGAGGTCGGCGATGTCGGCGGCGCTCGGCCGGTGCACCGGCTTGGGCAGCGGGTCCTGCCAGAGCAGGTCTTCCTTCGGCACTTCCAGTCCCATGTAGCGCGCCTTCGGGCCGAGGTCGCGATGGGTGAGCTTGAACCAGGCGCGCGCGTAGGCTTCGGCGAAGGCCTGCGGATCGTCGCGGAAGCGGCGCGAGATCTTTTCGTAGGCCGGGTCGAAGCGCAGCGACAGGTCGGTGGTGAGCATGGTCGGCCGGCGCTTCGGCGAGTCCGGCGTCGGACCCGGGATCACGGCGTCGGCGCCCTTGGCCACCCATTGGTGGGCACCGGCCGGACTCTTCTCCAGCTCCCACTCGAAGTCGAACAGGAACTTGAAGAAGTCGTTGCTCCACTGCACCGGCGTGCGCGTCCAGGTCACCTCCAGGCCGGAAGTGATCGCATCCTTGCCGACGCCGCTGCGGAAGCTGCTGGCCCAGCCGAGGCCCTGCTGCTCCAGCGGCGCCGCCTCCGGCTCAGGGCCGAGGTGGTCGGCGGTGCCGGCGCCGTGGGTCTTGCCGATGGTGTGGCCGCCGGCGATCAGCGCGACGGTCTCCTCGTCGTTCATCGCCATGCGCGCGAACGTCTCGCGGATGTCGCGGGCGGCGGCGACCGGGTCAGGTTTTCCGTCCGGGCCTTCCGGGTTGACGTAGATGAGGCCCATCTGCACCGCGGCCAGCGGATTGTCGAGCGTGCGCTCGCCGGGCTTGCCGCGCGCGTAGCGGCTGCCGGGTTTTTCGCTGGTCGCCAGCCACTCGCTTTCGCTGCCCCAGGACACGTCGAGGTCCGGCTCCCACACGTCCTCGCGGCCGGCGGCGAAGCCGAAGGTGCGGAAGCCGGTGGACTCCAGCGCGACGTTGCCGGCCAGGACGATCAGGTCGGCCCAGGAGATCTTCTGGCCGTACTTCTGCTTGATCGGCCACAGCAGCCGGCGCGCCTTGTCGAGGCTCGCGTTGTCCGGCCAGGAATTGAGCGGGGCGAAGCGCTGCTGCCCGCGCCCGGCGCCGCCGCGGCCGTCGCCGACGCGGTAGGTGCCGGCGCTGTGCCAGGCCATGCGGATCATCAGGCCCGCGTAGCTGCCGAAATCGGCTGGCCACCACGCCTGCGAGTCGGTCATCAGCGCCAGCAGGTCCTTTTTCAGCGCCGCGTAGTCGAGTTTCGCGAACTCCTCGCGGTAGTCGAACGCGCTGCCGAGCGGATCGGATTTCTCCGAATGCTGGCTCAGCAGTTCCAGCCGCAACTGGTGCGGCCACCAGTCCCGGTTGGTGGTGCCGGTCGAGGCGGGATGGAAGGGGCACTTGGCTTCGGCTGACATGGGATCTCCTCCTGGAGGCGGGGTGCCGGAGTGTCGATCCAGTCCGCACGCGGGGCGTTCCGCGTTCGTCGGGCGATCCCGGATGCACGACCGCGCACGGGCCAGATTTCGAGGCACGAAAGATGTGCCTTGCCGGCGTGGGCTGGCTTGACGTCCCGCAATCTATGCGTCGGAGGCCGCCGAAAGAATTCGATTGTTCCGATGCTCCCGATAGCCCGCGGCTATCGGGTCGAGGCCGGGAGGACGAGGATGTCCTGCCCAATGGGCAGCGCGAGCTGGCCAGCTTCGCGAGGGCAACCGCTGCGCGCTCGAGCGATCAGCCGTCCAGCATGGCGCGCAGGCGGAACAGCGCGTCCAGCGCGTCGCGCGGCGAAAGCTCATTCGGATCCAGCGCGCGCAGCGCCTCTTCGGCGGCCGACGGCAGCGGCGGCGCGAACAGGCCGAGCTGCGGCGTGGGATCGGCGGCCGGGCCCGATGCGCGCGACGGCGGCAGCGCGTGCACGCCCTGTTCCAGCGTCGCCAGCGTGCGCCGCGCGTCGGCGATCACCGCCTTCGGCAGGCCGGCCAGCGCGGCGACCTGCAGGCCGAAGCTGCGGTTGGCCGGGCCTTCCTTGACCGCGTGCATGAACACCAGTTGCTCGCCGTACTCGATAGCGTCGAGGTGCACGTTGGCGATGCCGGCGTACTGCGCCGCCAGCTCGGTCAGCTCGAAGTAGTGGGTGGCGAACAAGGTGAACGCGCGGCTGGCCGTGGCCAGGTGCACCGCGCAGGCCTGCGCCAGCGCGAGGCCGTCGTAGGTGGAGGTGCCGCGGCCGACCTCGTCCATCAGCACCAGACTCTGCGACGTGGCGTTGTGCAGGATGTTGGCGGTCTCGCTCATTTCCACCATGAAGGTGGACTGCCCGCGCGAGAGGTCGTCGCCGGCGCCGATGCGGGTGAAGATGCGGTCGATCGGTCCCAGCACCGCGCGCGCCGCCGGCACGTAGCTGCCGATGTGCGCCAGCAGCACGATCAGCGCGCACTGGCGCATGTAGGTGGACTTGCCGCCCATGTTGGGGCCGGTGATCACCAGCATGCGGCGCGCGTCGTCGAGCGCGAGGTCGTTCGGCTCGAACGGTTCCTCGCGCACTTGTTCCACCACCGGATGGCGGCCGCGCTCGATCAGGATGCCGGGCGCCTCGCTCAGCTCCGGGCAGCTCCAGTCGAGCGACTCGGCGCGTTCGGCGAGGTTGGCCAGCACGTCCAGTTCGGCGATCGCCGCAGCGGCCTGCTTCAGCGCCGCGAGGCGCTCGGTCAGTGCGTCCAGCAGCGCCTCGTACAGCGCGCGCTCGCGCATCAGCGCGCGTTCCTTCGCCGACAGCACCTTGTCCTCGAACGCCTTCAGCTCTTCGGTGATGTAGCGCTCGGCGCCCTTGATGGTCTGCCGGCGCGTGTAGTGCGCGGGCGCCCGATCGGCCTGGCCCTTGCTGATCTCGATGTAGTAGCCGTGCACGCGGTTGTAGCCGACCTTCAGCGTCGGGATGCCGCTGGCCGCCTTCTCGCGCGCCTCCAGTTCGATGAGGAACTGGTCGGCGTGGGTGGACAGCCGGCGCAGCTCGTCCAGTTCGGCGTCGTGGCCCTCGGCGATCACGCCGCCGTCGCGCAGCAGCGCCGGCGGCTGCGCCACCACGGCGCGCCGCAACAGCTCGATCGTGTCGGCGTGTTCGCCGATGCGCTCGACCAACTCGGTCAACAGGGGACTGTGCCCAATCCGGGGAGTGCGGCCATGCATGGCCGCTTCCTGATCTTCGCGATCAAGGACGATCGCACAAATGGCTGGCGCGGCGGCGAGACCGTCGCGCAGCGTCGACAGGTCGCGCGGCCGCGCCGAGCGCAGCGCGACGCGGGCGAGGATGCGCTCGAGGTCGCCGATCGCGCGCAGCCGTTCGCGCAGCGGTTCGTGGCGGCGGTTTTCCGCCAGCGCGCCGACCGCCTGGTGGCGGCGGCGCAGCACTTCGCGTGCGCGCAGCGGGCGGTGCAGCCAGCGGCGCAGCGCGCGCGCGCCCATCGGCGTGATGCTGCGGTCGAGCACGCCGAGCAGGGTGTATTCGCCGCGGCCGGCCGGGTGCGTGTCGAGTTCCAGGTTGCGCCGCGTCGCCGCGTCCATCGCGATGGTCTCGGCGGCGCTCTCCACCGCCAGCCCGGTCAGGTGCGGCAGCGCGCTCTTCTGCGTTTCCTCGACGTAGCCGAGCAGGCAGCCCGCCGCGCCGATCGCCAGCGGCAGTCCCTCGCAGCCGAAGCCGGACAGGTCGCGCGTGCCGAAGAAGCGGCACAGCGAACGACGCGCGCTGTCGAGGTCGAAATGCCACGGCGGGCGCTTGCGCAGGCCGGGCAGGGTGGCGACCAGCTTCGGCCAGGCGACGTCCTCGCCGACCAGCGTCTCCGCCGGCGCAAGGCGCGCCAGCTCGGCGGCCAGCGCTTCGGCATCGGCGGCTTCGGCGAGCAGGAAGCGGCCGGCGGCCAGGTCCACCCAGGCCAGGCCGTAGCCGGTCTTGCCGGCGGCGATCGCCAGCAGCAGGTTGTCGCGGCGTTCCTCCAGCAGCGCCTCGTCGGTCACCGTGCCCGGCGTGACCACGCGCACGACCTTGCGCTCGACCATGCCCTTGCTCGCGGCCGGGTCGCCGATCTGCTCGCAGATCGCCACCGACTCGCCCAGACGCACCAGCCTGCCGAGGTAATTCTCCACCGCGTGCACCGGCACGCCGGCCATCGGGATCGGCGCGCCCGCCGACTGGCCGCGCTGGGTGAGCGTGATGTCCAGCAGGCGCGCGGCCTTGCGCGCGTCTTCGTAGAACATCTCGTAGAAGTCGCCCATGCGGAAGAACAGCAGCGTGTCCGGGTACTCCGCCTTGGCGGCGAGGTACTGGCGCATCATCGGCGTATGCTGGGCGAGATCGTCGCGTTGCATGCTCGGCGTGGGTCGGGCGGGACGTGGAGTCGCGAATCGTGAACGTGGAGTCTCCCATGCACAAGCCGCAGATGCCCAGCGACGCGGAACTGCATGCGCTGGCGCAGGTGGTGGCCGAGGCGCTGACCCTGCGCAGCCAGACGATGGTGGCGGCGGAGTCGTGCACCGGCGGCTGGATCGCCAAGACCCTGACCGACCTGCCGGGCAGCTCGAACTGGTTCGAATGCGGCGTGGTGGCGTACAGCTACGAGGCGAAGGAGGCGCTGCTCGGGGTCAACCCGCACACGTTGGAGCACGCCGGCGCGGTCAGCCAGGAAACCGCGGTGGAGATGGTGTCGGGTGCGCTGGCGCGCTTCGGCGCGGCGGTCGCGGTGGCGGTCACCGGCATCGCCGGGCCGAGCGGCGGCACGGACGACAAGCCGGTCGGCACGGTATGGATCGCCTGGAAGCGTCGCGGCGGTTACGCGCGCGCCGAGCTGTTCCATTTCGACGGCGACCGCGAGGCGGTGCGCCGGCAGACGGTGGCGCAGGCCCTCGCCGGCGTGCGGAAAATCCTGACGGACTGACGCGGCGCTGCGCACGCGTGGCGCCCGTGCCGCTGTGGGATAATCGCGTCGTGTACCGGCGTCGCAGTCGCTGAGATCGGCGCCGGAGACAGTCACCGCAAGCTTACGCCCCATCGAGGAATCGGCAATGGATGACAACAAGCGTCGTGCGCTCGCCTCCGCGCTGAGCCAGATCGAGAAGCAGTTCGGCAAGGGGGCGGTGATGCGCATGGGCGACCGTACCGCCGAGGCTGCCGAGGTGGTGTCGACGGGGTCGCTGGCGCTGGACATCGCGCTCGGCATCGGCGGCCTGCCGCGCGGCCGCGTGGTCGAGGTCTACGGCCCGGAGTCGTCCGGCAAGACCACGCTGACCCTGCAGGCGATCGCCAACTGCCAGAAGAACGGCGGCACCGCCGCGTTCGTCGATGCCGAGCACGCGCTCGATCCGACTTATGCCGAGAAGCTCGGCGTCAACATCGACGATCTGCTGGTCTCGCAGCCGGACACCGGCGAACAGGCGCTGGAGATCGCCGACATGCTGGTGCGCTCGAACGCCGTCGACATGGTCGTGGTCGACTCGGTGGCAGCGCTGACGCCGCGCGCCGAAATCGAGGGCGAAATGGGCGACCAGTTGCCCGGCCTGCAGGCGCGCCTGATGAGCCAGGCGCTGCGCAAGCTCACCGCCAACATCAAGAAGTCGAACTGCCTGGTGATCTTCATCAACCAGTTGCGCATGAAGATCGGCATGATGATGCCCGGCCAGAACCCGGAAACCACCACCGGCGGCAACGCGCTGAAGTTCTACGCCTCGGTGCGCCTGGACATCCGCCGCATCGGCTCGGTCAAGAAGGGCGACGAGATCATCGGCAACCAGACCAAGATCAAGGTGGTCAAGAACAAGATGGCGCCGCCGTTCAAGCAGATCGTCACCGAGATCCTGTACGGCGAGGGCATCAGCCGCGAGGGCGAGCTGATCGAGATGGGCGCCGACCACAAGCTGGTCGAGAAGTCCGGCGCCTGGTACAGCTACAAGAGCGAGCGCATCGGCCAGGGCAAGGACAACGCCCGCCAGTACCTCAAGGAGCATCCCGAGATCGCCGCCGAGATCGAGGCGCAGTTGCGCGCGCAGCTGATGCCGACGGGCGGTCGCGCGGCCGCGGCGGAAGCGGTCGAGGCCGAGGAGGCCTGATCCACGACGGCGCGCGCGGCGTGCCCGCGCGCGCCTTCTCCGGGCCGGGCGTACCGCCGGACCCGGGGTGCCGCATGAGACGCCGCCGCGATCCCCCCGATGCCGACAACGCGCCCCAGCGCAGCGCCTACGACCGCGCGCTGGGCTGGCTGGCGCGCCGCGAGCAGTCGCGGCGCGAGCTGCGCGCGCGTCTCGACCGCAGCGGCTACGACGAGGCCGAGGCCGAAGCCGCCCTCGACCGGCTGGGGCGCGCGCAGTACCAGAGCGACGAGCGCTTCGCCGAGATGCTGGTGCGCACGCGCGTCAGCCAGGGCTACGGGCCGCTGCGCATCCGCGCCGAGCTGCGCACCCACGCGATCGCCGAGCCGGCGATCCGCGAGCTGCTGGCGCAGGCCGACGCCGACTGGGCGGCGCTGGCGCTGCAACTGCTGCGGCGCCGTTACGGCCGCGCCGCCGGCGACCGCGCCGAGCGCGACCGCCGCGCCCAGTTCCTCTTGCGCCGCGGCTTCGATGCCGCCACAGTAAGAGCCGTCACCCACGCCGACGTGGACGATGCCGGCACGGCCGAGGATTGATTCCGGCCGGTGCGGCGTGCACGACCCGAACCTGCCTCGGCGGGATCCCGCTTCCGACGCGCACGTCTCCCTGCACATACGGGGCGTCCGGGCGTAGGCGGGATTTCCGGCTGATGGCGTGGCCGCATCGCCCGTGTCCACCGTAGAACCGAATCGAGCTAACTGCCGCAACTCCATGAAAACCGCCGAGATCCGTTCGCGCTTCCTCGAATTCTTCCGCGCCCGCGGGCACGCCATCGTGCCGTCCAGCACGCTGGTGCCGGCCAACGATCCGACCCTGCTGTTCACCAACTCGGGCATGGTGCAGTTCAAGAACGTGTTCCTCGGCAGCGAGAAGCCGGGCTACGTGCGCGCGGCCGACGTGCAGCGCTGCCTGCGCGCCGGCGGCAAGCACAACGACCTCGATGCGGTGGGCTACACCGCGCGCCACCACACCTTCTTCGAGATGCTGGGCAACTGGTCGTTCGGCGACTACTTCAAGCGCGAGGCGATCGCCTGGGCGTGGGAGCTGCTCACCGTCGAACTCGGGCTGCCCGCCGAGAAGCTCTGGGTCACCGTCTACCACACCGACGACGAGGCCTACGACATCTGGCGCAAGGAGATCGGGGTGCCCGCCGCGCGCATCGTGCGCATCGGCGACAACAAGGGCGCGCCGTACGCCTCCGACAACTTCTGGCAGATGGCCGACACCGGCCCGTGCGGGCCGTGCACGGAAATCTTCTACGACCACGGCCCCGGCATCGCCGGCGGCCCGCCCGGCTCGCCGGACGAGGACGGCGACCGCGACATCGAGATCTGGAACCTGGTGTTCATGCAGTTCGACCGCGCCGCCGACGGCACGCTCTCGCCGCTGCCGGCGCCGTGCGTCGACACCGGCATGGGCCTGGAGCGCCTGGCGGCGGTGCTGCAGGGCGTGCACTCCAACTACGAGATCGACCTGTTCCAGCATTTGATCAAGGCCGCCGCCGGCTTGACCGCAACGGCGGACCACGAGAACAAGTCGCTGCGCGTGATCGCCGACCACATCCGTGCCTGCGCTTTCCTGATCGTCGACGGCGTGCTTCCGTCCAACGAGGGCCGCGGCTACGTGCTGCGCCGGATCATCCGTCGCGCGCTGCGCCACGGCTGGATGCTCGGCGTGCGCGGCGACTTCTTCTGGAAGATGGTCGCGCCGCTGGTCGAGCAGATGGGCGGGGCCTATCCGGAGCTAGCGCAGAAGCGTGATGTCGTCGAGCAGGCGCTGCGCGCCGAGGAGCAGCGCTTCGGCGAGACGCTGGAGCACGGCATGCGCCTCTTCAACACTCTCGCTCGGCCTGAACGACTTGCGCTTGAGGAGGTGGTTCCGGCGAGTGCGTTGTCTACAGCAAGCTTTGGGGCGTTTGGGATAGGGACAACCTTGGCCGAGGCGAACGAAGAACGCCAAAGTCACTTGGATGTTGTCTTTCGTGAAGGCAATGGGCAACGAACCTTGCGAGCCAAGCCCATGCGAGATGGAGAGATTGGGATTTTTGCAGTCGAGAGAGGGCGCGAAGGTCCAGCGCCATTATCCAAGTTCATTTTCTCGGACTTGGTCGTGTCAGGCGATTTGGCCTTCCGCCTCTACGACACCTACGGCTTTCCTGTGGACCTCACCGCCGACATCGCCCGCGAGCGAGGCCTGTCGGTGGACATGGCCGGCTTCGAGGCGGCGATGGAGGCGCAGCGCGAGCGCGCCCGCGCCGCCAGCCAGTTCGAATCGAAGGGGCAGATGCCGGCGGAACTCGCCAGCGCGCTGGCGCCCACCGCGTTCCTCGGCTACGAATCGCTCGAAGCCGACGCCTGCGAGGTGCTGGCGATCGTGCGCGACGGCCGCAAGGTCGACGCGCTGGGCGAGGGCGAGGAGGGCGTCGTGATCCTCGACCGCACGCCGTTCTACGCCGAGTCCGGCGGCCAGGTCGGCGACGCCGGCGCGCTGGTCGCGGGCGGCGGCCGTTTCGAGGTTGCCGACACGCAGAAGCTCGGCGGCGCGTTCCACGGCCACGTCGGCCGCTGGCGCGGCGCCGCGCCGCTGCGCGCCGGCGCGCGCGTGCGCGCCGAGGTCGACGCCGAGCGCCGCCGCGCCATCGTGCTGAACCACTCCGCCACCCACCTGCTGCACGCCGCGCTGCGCAAGGTGCTCGGCGAGCACGTGCAGCAGAAGGGCTCACTGGTCGCGCCGGACCGGCTGCGCTTCGACTTCGCGCACTTCCAGCCGGTCGGCGCCGACGAACTGCGCCGCGTCGAGGACATGGTCAACGCCGAGATCCGCCGCAACGTCGAGGCGGAAGTGCGCCACATGGGCTACAAGGACGCGCTCGCGTTCGGCGCGATGGCGCTGTTCGGCGAGAAGTACGGCGACGAGGTGCGTGTATTGCGCATGGGCGGGTTCTCCACCGAGCTGTGTGGCGGCACCCACGTCGGCCGCACCGGCGACATCGGCCTGTTCAAGATCGTCGGCGAGAGCGGCGTGGCCGCCGGCGTGCGCCGCATCGAGGCGCTGACCGGCGCCGGCGCGCTGGCGTTCGTCGTCGACGAGGAGCGCCGTCTCGGCGAGGCGGCGGGGCTGCTGTCCGCCGGCGCCGGTGACGTCGTCGACAAGCTGCGCCAACTGCTCGACCGGCAGAAGCGGGCCGAGCGCGAACTGGAATCGCTGAAGGCGAAGGCGGCCGGCTCGGCGGTGCAGGATCTCGTCGGTCAGGCGCGCGAAGTCGGCGGCATCCGCGTGGTCGCCGCGCGCGTCGACGGTCTCGACGCCAAGTCGCTGCGCGAAGGCGTGGACACGCTCAAGCAGAAGCTCGGCGACTGCATCGTGCTGCTCGCTGCCGGCGTCGACGGCAAGGCCGCGCTGGTCGGCGGCGTGCACGGCGCCGCGCTGGGCAGGGTCAAGGCCGGCGACGTCGTCGCGCAGGTCGCGCGGCAGATCGGCGGCAAGGGCGGCGGTCGCCCGGACATGGCGCAGGGCGGCGGCAACGACACGCCGCAGCTGGACGCCGCGCTGCGCTCCCTGCCCGAGTGGATCGCCGCACGCCTGGCGTGATTCGAACGAACGCCGCGCGCTGCGGTCTAAACGCGAAAATCACGTTGCATTAATTGCGCGGGCAAGGGCCCTCGGATAGTATCGCCCGGCCGTGGCGGCATGGGGAGTCGCCGCTGCGGTCGACGGGCGCGCGGGAGAGGCCACGCCACCGTCGAAGCGCCCAGATCGGCGCGTCAGCGGCGAGCAGTTCGCCGGACCGTTTCCTGCAAGTGCGGCCGGGGTGAGTCGCGAGGGCAGGGTACGCGGCCTGACGACATGAGCGATTAGGAGTATCGACATGCTGATTTTGACTCGCCGGGTGGGGGAAACCCTGATGATCGGTGACCAGGTGACGGTCACCGTGCTCGGCGTGAAAGGCAACCAGGTACGCATCGGCATCAACGCGCCCAAAGACGTGGCCGTGCACCGTGAAGAGATCTACCAGCGCATCAAACGCGAACAGGAGCACCCGGACACCCCGACGTCCGAATCGGAGTCCGACTGAGGCTTTACGCTCCTGGCACCAGCCGCTATCCTTCGCGGTCTGCGGCAGCGGATGCCGCGTGCACGCTCGTTACACGGAGAGATGCCCGAGAGGCCGAAGGGGCTCCCCTGCTAAGGGAGTATAGGGTCAAAAGCTCTATCGAGGGTTCGAATCCCTCTCTCTCCGCCAGTTGATCCGAAGAGCCGCGACGCATGCGCCGCGGCTCTTTTGCATGAAGCAGGTGTTGTTCGCGAATAGACGTCCAGACGGCTATTCGTTCCGATGGCCGCGACGACGCTCGCGGTTGCGCGGGACGCGTTCCGCGGCGGCGTTGCGGAATGGCGTCGGGGCGACGCAGCGGGGGCTTGACGCCCGCGCGGCGGGCCGGAATAATCTCGCGTCTCGCCGAACGGCGCGCTGGCGGTTGCAGCGCGGCGCAAGCCGGCGGAAGGTTTTCGTGCGCGCCCGTAGCTCAGTTGGATAGAGTACCAGGCTACGAACTTGGTGGTCGGGAGTTCGAATCTCTCCGGGCGCGCCATTTTTCGACGGAACGGGGTGCCCGGCGCCCCGTTTTGTTTGGCTCCGCAGGTCGATGCGCGGAGTCGCGGCGGGCGGGTCGTCCGGTCCGTCGCCGCGACGAAACCGATTGACTGCTGCAAGGCTCGTCCGTACTATTTCGGATCTTCGGGACACTGCTCTGCCGAGGGGTCCGGAAAGCGACGGGGTATAGCTCAGCCTGGTAGAGCGTTGCGTTTGGGACGCAAAAGTCGGGGGTTCGAATCCCTCTACCCCGACCACCCGGCTGTGTTTGCCAGAGACTGCGCCTGTAGCTCAACCGGATAGAGCATCGGCCTTCTAAGCCGACGGTTGCAGGTTCGAGTCCTGTCGGGCGCGCCAAACGTGGTCGCAAGCTTTATGGTGGGCGTAGCTCAGTTGGTTAGAGTACCGGATTGTGATTCCGGTTGTCGTGGGTTCGAGTCCCATCGCCCACCCCAGATTCAGTACCATGTACTGAACGCACAAATCAGTGGGCCGTTAGCTCAATTGGTAGAGCAGCGGACTCTTAATCCGTAGGTTCTAGGTTCGAGTCCTAGACGGCCCACCATCCTTCCCTCGGCTCGCGTGGTTCCCCAGAGTTTCGTGTCCGGCGGCATCGTGATGTTCGGACGCTGCGAAAGTGGCGGAACTGGTAGACGCGCTGGATTTAGGTTCCAGTGGGGCAACCCGTGAGAGTTCGAGTCTCTCCTTTCGCACCAACCCGCACGGCGGCGGCGTAAGCCGGCGGCGGCCTTTCGCAGTTTCGGGAGTCGGCATGCAAGTTTCAGTCGAGAACGTCGGCAAGCTGGAGCGCAAGCTCACGGTCAGGTTCCCCGCCGAGCAGCTGGAATCGCAGGTGCGCGAGCGCATCGTGCAGATGGGGCGCAGCGCCCGCCTGAAGGGTTTCCGCCCCGGCAAGGTCCCGGCCAAGGTGATCGAGCAGCGTTACGGCGCGCAGATCCGCGGCGAGGCGCTTTCGGAGCTGATCGGCAGCACGTTCCGCGAGGCGGTGGCCAAGGAGAACCTGCGCCCGGTGGCGCCGCCGTCGATCGATACCACCGGTGCCCCCGAGGCCGGCGAGATCGCCTATACCGCGACCTTCGAGGTACTGCCGGAGCTCGGCGGCGTGGACGTTGCCGCGCTGGAGATCGAGCGCCCGGTGGCGACCGTCACCGAGGCCGACGTCGACACCATGATCGAGACCCTGCGCCAGCAGCGCCGCGGCTTCGAGGTGGTCGAGCGCGCCGCGCAGGCGGGCGACCTGGTGCTGTTCGAATATGCCGCGCAGACCGCGGACCGGCGCTGGCCGGAGCAGGGCCTGGAGCGCGCCGGTTCGGTGCTCGGCAGTGGCACCCTGTTCAAGGAGTTCGACGCCGCGCTGACCGGCCAGGCGGTCGGCGCCGAACTGGAGGTCGACGTCGCCTTCCCGGCGGAATTCCGCAACCCGGACCTGGCCGGCAAGCTGGCGCGCGTCAGCCTCAAGGTCACCAAGGTGCAGGCGCCGAAGGTGCCCGAGCTGGACACCGCTTTCATCCGGCAGTTCGGCATCGCCGACGGCAGCCTGGAGACGTTCCGCACCGAGGTGCGCGCCAACCTGGAGCGCGAGCTGGCCAACACGCTGCTGGCGCGCCTGAAGAACGAGGTCGCCGGCAAGCTGGCCGCGACGCGCCCGGACCTGGACGTGCCGCGCGTGATGGTGCAGGCCGAGGCCGAGGCGATCGTCCGCGCCAGCCTGCCGCAGGGCGCGCAGCTGCCGCCGGAGGCGCTGGTCGGCGCCGAGCCGCTGGCGCGCCGCCGCGTGATCGCCTCGCTGCTGATCGGCGAGATCGCTCGTCAGCACCAGCTGCGCGTGGACGGCAAGCGCGTCTCCCAGCTGCTCGGCGCGATCGCCTCGACCTACGAGGAGCCGCACAAGGTCATTGAACTCTACAATGCGGATCCCCAATTGATGAACGGACTGCAGAACCGCGTCCTCGAGGATCAGGTGGCGGAGTGGGTGGCGGAACACGCCAAGACCACCGAGAAGCGCCTGAGCTTCGACGAGGTGATGCGCCCGAACCAGGCCGCCTGAGGCGGCCGCGCCCCTGGAGATCCGCATGAGCCGGTCCGTCGAGCCGATCCAGAACCTGAACCTGGTGCCCGTCGTCGTCGAGCAGACTGCGCGCGGCGAGCGCGCCTACGACATCTACTCGCGCCTGCTGAAGGAGCGGGTGGTGTTCCTGGTCGGCCCGATCGACGACTACATGGCGAACGTGGTGGTGGCGCAGCTGCTGTTCCTCGAGTCCGAGAACCCGGACAAGGACATCAGCCTGTACATCAACAGCCCGGGCGGCTCGGTGACGGCCGGCCTGGCCATCTACGACACCATGCAGTTCCTCAAGCCGGACGTCAGCACGATGTGCATCGGCCAGGCGGCCAGCATGGGCGCGTTCCTGCTCGCCGCCGGCGCCAAGGGCAAGCGTTTCGCCCTGCCGAACTCGCGCATGATGATCCACCAGCCTTCCGGCGGCGCGCAGGGCCAGGCCTCCGACATCGCCATCCAGGCGAAGGAGATCCTGTACATCCGCGAGCGCCTCAACGAGGCGATGGCCAGGCACACCGGCCAGCCGATCGAGAGGATCGCCCGCGACGTCGAGCGCGACTTCTTCATGAGCGCCCCGGATGCGCAGGCGTACGGTCTGATCGACGCGGTGCTGGAGAAGCGCCCCGTCGAGACGGTCAAATCTTCCTGATCCTGCGCGCGTTTTCACATTGGGTGGCTTTCCGGGCTTGCCAGGCAGGCCCGGGAGGCTATGCTATCCTCGCAGCGCACCACGATTTTCGGGGCGGAGCATGAGCGACGACCGGCAAGGCCGATCCAACGACAGCGGCAAGATCCTCTACTGCTCCTTCTGCGGCAAGAGCCAGCACGAGGTCCGCAAGCTGATCGCGGGCCCGTCGGTGTTCATCTGCGACGAGTGCGTCGAGCTCTGCAACGACATCATCCGCGAGGAGCTGGAGGAGAAGGCCGCGTCCGGCCGCAGCCACCTGCCCAAGCCGCGCGAGATCATGGAGACCCTCGACCAGTACGTGGTCGGCCAGACCCGCGCCAAGAAGGCGCTGGCGGTGGCGGTCTACAACCACTACAAGCGGCTCGAGTCGCGGCAGAAGAGCGACGACGTCGAGCTGGCCAAGTCGAACATCCTGCTGATCGGTCCGACCGGTTCCGGCAAGACGCTGCTGGCGGAGACGCTGGCGCGCCTGCTGAACGTGCCGTTCACCATCGCCGACGCCACCACGCTCACCGAGGCGGGCTACGTCGGCGAGGACGTCGAGAACATCATCCAGAAGCTGCTGCAGAAGTGCGACTACGACGTCGAGAAGGCGCAGACCGGCATCGTCTACATCGACGAGATCGACAAGATCTCGCGCAAGAGCGAGAACCCGTCGATCACCCGCGACGTCTCCGGCGAGGGCGTGCAGCAGGCGCTGCTAAAGCTGATCGAGGGCACCATCGCCTCGGTGCCGCCGCAGGGCGGGCGCAAGCATCCGCAGCAGGAATTCCTGCAGGTCGACACGCGCAACATCCTGTTCCTCTGCGGCGGCGCGTTCGCCGGGCTGGAGAAGATCATCCAGCAGCGCTCGGAAACCACCGGCATCGGCTTCAGCGCCGAGATCCGCAGCAAGGAGCGCAAGCAGAACGTCGGCAAGCTGCTTTCGGAAGTCGAGCCGGAGGATCTGGTCAAGTTCGGCCTGATCCCCGAGTTCGTCGGCCGCCTGCCGGTGGTGGCGACGCTGGACGAGCTCGACGAGGAGGCGCTGGTCAAGATCCTCACCGAGCCGAAGAACGCGATCACCAGGCAGTTCAAGAAGCTGTTCGACATGGAAGGCGCCGAACTCGAGTTCCGGCCCGAGGCCCTGAACGCGATCGCGCGCAAGGCGCTCAAGCGCAAGACCGGCGCGCGCGGCCTGCGCACCATCCTCGAGCAGGTGCTGCTCGACACCATGTACGAGCTGCCATCGCTGGAGCACGTCAGCAAGGTCGTGGTCGACGACGCCGTGATCAACGGCCAGGCCGAGCCCTACCTGATCTACCGCGGCAATCTGCAGCAGCAGCGTGCCGCCGGCGAAGGCGCGAGCGGCGCGGCCTGATTTCGCGCACTTGATCGCGGCTGCGGCCGCCTCCACTTGACGATGCAGGGGCACGGGCGCAGGCTCGTGTCGCACGTCATTTTTTGGGTTTTTCCGGAGCCGTGATGCAAGAGAATTCGCCGATCCCCGTCGCGCCCGAACCGCTGCTCGCCGCGATGCCGGTGTTGCCGCTGCGCGACGTCGTCGTCTACCCGCACATGGTCATCCCGCTGTTCGTCGGCCGCGAGAAGTCGATGAAGGCGCTGGAGATCGCGATGGAGGGCGAGCGGCAGATCCTGCTGGTGGCGCAGAAGAGCCCCGACATCGACGATCCCAAGGTCGAGGATCTGCACGAGATCGGCACCCTGGCCGGCGTGCTGCAGCTGCTGAAGCTGCCGGACGGCACCATCAAGGTCCTGGTCGAGGGACAGAACCGCGTGCGCATCGCCGACTACGTCGAACGCGACGGCATGCTGACCGCACGCGCGCGGGTGATCGAGTCGACCTACACGCGCGAGCAGCGCGAGCTGGAAGTCGTCTCGCGCACACTGGTGTCGCTGTTCGAGCAGCTGGTCAAGACCAGCCGCAAGCTGCCGCCGGAGATCCTGTCGACGCTGTCGGGCATCGACGACGCCTCGCGGCTCGCCGACACCATCGCCGCGCACCTGACCGTGCGCCTGGCCGACAAGCAGCGCGTGCTCGAAACGATCGACGTCGCCGAGCGCCTGGAAATGCTGATCGGCCTGGTCGACGGCGAGATCGACCTGCAGCAGATCGAGAAGCGCATCCGCGGCCGCATCAAGACGCAGATGGAGAAGAGCCAGCGCGAGTACTACCTCAACGAGCAGATGAAGGCCATCCAGAAGGAGCTCGGCGAGCTCGAGGAAGGTCCCAGCGAGCTGGAGGAACTGGCGCGCAAGATCGAATCCTCGGGCATGCCCAAGGAAACCCTGGCCAAGGCGCGCCAGGAGCTGAACAAGCTGAAGCAGATGTCGCCGATGTCGGCCGAGGCGACGGTGGTGCGCAACTACCTCGACTGGCTGGTCGGCGTGCCGTGGAAGAAGCGCACCAAGGTGCGCAAGGACCTGCGCCTGGCGCAGGAGGTGCTCGACGCCGACCACTTCGGCCTGGAGAAGGTCAAGGAGCGCATCCTCGAGTACCTCGCCGTGCCGCAGCGCGTCGACAAGATGAAAGGCCCGATCCTGTGCCTGGTCGGTCCGCCCGGCGTCGGCAAGACCTCGCTCGGCCAGTCGATCGCCAAGGCGACCAATCGCAAGTTCGTGCGCATGTCGCTGGGCGGCGTGCGCGACGAGGCGGAGATCCGCGGCCATCGCCGCACCTACATCGGTTCGATGCCGGGCCGCATCATCCAGAACATGTCGAAGGTCGGCATGAAGAACCCGCTGTTCGTGCTCGACGAGATCGACAAGATGGCGATGGACTTCCGCGGCGATCCCTCGGCGGCGCTGCTGGAAGTGCTCGACCCCGAGCAGAACCACGCCTTCAACGACCATTACCTCGAAGTCGACTTCGACCTCAGCGAGGTGATGTGGATCGCCACCGCCAACTCGCTGAACATCCCGGCGGCGCTGCTCGACCGCATGGAAGTGATCCGCATCCCGGGCTACACCGAGGACGAGAAGGTCGCGATCGCGCAACGCTACCTGCTGAGCAAGCAGCTCAAGGCGAACGGCCTCAAGCCGGACGAGCTGGCCGTGTCCGAGAGCGCGATCCGCGACATCATCCGCTACTACACGCGCGAGTCGGGCGTGCGCAACCTCGAGCGCGAGATCGCCAAGATCTGCCGCAAGGTGGTCAAGGAGCTGTCGCTTGCGGGCAAGCCGGTCAAGGCGGGCAAGCCCGCCAAGGCCGCGGCCGCGCAAGCCGAGGCGAAGCCGCCGAAGAAGGCGGCGAAGCCGAAGCACGCGCACGTCAGCGCGCGCAACCTCGACCACTACCTCGGCGTGCGCAAGTTCACCTTCGGCCGCGCCGAGCAGCAGAACGAGATCGGCCTGGTCACCGGCCTCGCCTGGACCCAGGTCGGCGGCGACCTGCTCAGCATCGAGGCGACCGTGGTGCCGGGCAAGGGCAAGCTGATCCACACCGGCCAGCTCGGCGACGTGATGCAGGAGTCGATCCAGGCCGCGCTGTCGGTGGTGCGCGCGCGCGCGGACCGGCTCGGCATCGATCCCGAGTTCCACCAGAAGCACGACCTGCACGTGCACGTGCCCGAGGGCGCCACGCCCAAGGATGGCCCCAGCGCCGGCATCGCGATGTGCACCGCGCTGGTGTCCGCGCTGACCCGGGTGCCGGTGCGCTCCGAAGTGGCGATGACCGGCGAGATCACGCTGCGCGGCCGCGTGCTGCCGATCGGCGGCCTCAAGGAGAAGTTGCTCGCGGCGCATCGCGGCGGCATCACCACGGTGATCATCCCGGAAGAGAACCGCAAGGACCTCGCCGACATTCCGAAGAACGTCACCGAGTCGCTGCAGATCCGGCCGGTCAAGTGGATCGACGAAGTGCTCGACCTGGCGCTGGAGCGGCCGCTGGGCCCCGCGCCGCAGCGCGCCGAAGGCGAGGGCAAGCCGATCGAGCCCGCGCACGAGGACGGCACCGGCGAAGGCGCACCGTCGCGCACCCACTGATACGCATCGCGCCGCATCGCGCACGTCCGCGTGCGCGATGCGGCGCGATGGCGTTTTCCGCGCGGACATCCTGCCGTCGGCACTTGCTTTTTGTCCTTGCGCGCGTGCGCGCGGCGCGCGGCGCCGAATCGCTGAAAGGCGCGCCACGCCTTGTGTTGCGCGGTTTTTGGGGCGCTGGTATAAAGGTTGGACCGCGATCTGGCCGAGGCGCCGTCTTCGAGCGATTGCGGGGATCCGAAGTGGCATCCGATGGGGGCCCGACGCGCGTTGGCGGATGCCGCTTCTCCCGAAGCGCATGCATAGCGGGCCGCACAATCCTGAGAAGGAGTCTTAAATGAACAAAGCCGAGTTCGTGACTGCTGTCGCCGACAGCACCGGGATGACCAAGGCCGATGCCGGCCGCGCCGTCGAGGCGATGCTCGAGGTGGTCAAGAAGTCCCTGAAGAAGGGCGACAACGTATCGCTGGTTGGCTTCGGCACCTTCACCGTGCGCAAGCGCGCCGCCCGCACCGGCCGCAACCCGCGCACCGGTCAGACGATCAAGATCAAGGCCTCGAAGGTCCCTTCCTTCAAGGCTGGCAAGGCGCTCAAGGACGCAATAAACTGAGCCGCTTTGTCGGGTGCTTAGCTCAGCGGTAGAGCGTCGCCCTTACAAGGCGAGGGTCGGGGGTTCGATCCCCTCAGCACCCACCAAGCCGCGGAGTGGTAGTTCAGACGGTTAGAATACCGGCCTGTCACGCCGGGGGTCGCGGGTTCGAGTCCCGTCCACTCCGCCACCTACCGACAAGGGCGCCCGCGGGGCGCCCTTGCCATTTACGGATATGCCGCCGCGAGGCGGCCGCTGCAGCGGGCGAGAACGATGCTGAGCAAAATGCGCAATTTGTTGTCGGGTTGGCTGGCGAAGATCTTCTTCGGCCTGCTGGTCTTCGTGTTCTCGTTCTTCGGCATCGAGTCGTACTTCGTCGCCCGCACCGATACCTTCGTGGCCAAGGTCGACGGCCACGAAGTCAGCCAGCAGGACTTCCGCACCGCGATGGACAATTACCGCCAGCGCGCGCAGCAGCAGAGCGGCAACAAGCTGGACGGCAGCTACTTCGAGAAGCCCGAGGTCAAGCGCCAGGTCCTCGACGCCCTGATCGATCGCCAGGTCGTGATGCAGGCCGGCGAGGAACTCGGCGCGACGGTGTCCGACGTGCAGGTGCGCGACGCGATCGCCGCGATCCCCGCGTTCCAGGTCGACGGCAAGTTCGACGATGGCGCCTACCGTGCGGTGCTGGCGGCGCAAGGCATGTCGCCACTGGCGTTCCAGGAACGCGTGCGTTCCGACCTCGAGGCGGAAACCCTGCCGCAGGCGGTCGAAGCCAGCGCGTTCGCCACCGATGCCGACGTCGACGCCTACCTGCGCCTGAAACTGCAGACCCGCGATTTCCGCTACGTGCAACTGCCCGCACCGGGCGCGGGCGAGGGCGAGGGCGCGGTCGACGATGCCGAGATCGCCGCTTACTACAATGCGCACCGGTCCGATTTCATGAATCCGGAGACGGTGGCGCTGCAGTACCTCGAACTGGACGCCGCCAGCCTCAAGGTCGACGCCACGATCGACGACGAGTCGCTGAAGAAGCGCTACGAGGACGAGAAGCAGCGCTTCGTGCTGCCCGAGCAGCGCCTGGCGTCGCACATCCTGGTGAAGGTGCCGGCGAACGCGACGCCGGCGCAGCAGAAGGCGGCGCTGGAGAAGGCGCAGAAGCTGGACGCCGAGGCCAAGGCGCCGGGCGCGGACTTCGCCAAGCTGGCCGAGCAGAACTCCGACGACCTCGGCTCCAAGCGCCAGGGCGGCGACCTCGGCTGGGTCAGCAAGGGCGACACCGACCCCGCCTTCGAGGCGGCGCTGTTCGCGCTGCACAAGGGCCAGGTCTCCGATCCGGTGCTGTCCAGCGAGGGCTACCACGTGATCTGGCTGCGCGACGAGCGCGCCGGCGAAGCCAAGCCGTTCGAGCAGGTCAAGGGCGAACTGGCCAAGCAGATGCTGGATTCCGAGCGCGAACGCAAGTTCAGCGAAGTGGCCGGCAAGCTGACCGACCTGATCTACCAGGATCCGAGCTCGCTCGAGCCCGCGGCCCGGGCGTTGGGCCTGACGATCCAGACCACCGACGCGTTCCCGCGCAGCGGCGGCCAGGGCATCGCCGCGAATCCGAAGGTGGTCGAGGCGGCGTTCTCCAACACCGTGCTGGTCGAAGGCAATACCTCCGATCCGGTCGAGCTGGGCCCGAACCACATCGTCGTGCTGCGCGACGCCAAGCACACCGCGGCGACGCCGAAACCGCTGGACGCGGTGCGCGACGCGATCCGCCAGCGCGTGCTCGCCGAGCGCGCCGAGGCGGCGGCCAAGCAGCGCGCGCAGACGCTGTACGCGAAGCTGCAGCAGGGCGGCGACCTGCAGGCCATCGCCGCCGACGCGGGCGCGCAGATGCTAACCGCCGCCGGCACCGGCCGCGACGCGCAGCAGCCGGAGCAGGCGCTGCTGGATGCGGTGTTCCGCATGCCGCATCCGGCCGCGGCCAAGCCGAGCACCGCGCTGGTGCCGCTCGAGCACGGCGCCTACGCCCTGGTGGCGCTGGACGCGGTGCACGCGGGCGATCCGGCCAAGGCCGCGCAGCAGGAGCGCAGCATGCTGCGCCAGCAGCTCGGGCGCATGTACGGCGCGGAAGCGGTGCGCGAGTTCGTCGCCGCGCTGCGTGGCGCCGCCAAGATCAAGACCGCCGAAGACCGCCTGCAGTAAACGCGGTACGCGCGCGTTGCGGAAAAAGAAGGGGCCGCGCGTGCGCGGCCCCTTCGCGTTTGCCCGTCCGCGGCTTCTTCAGAGCGCCATGCCGAGGATGTTGTAGCCCGCGTCGACGTAGGTGACTTCGCCGGTGATGCCGGAGGCGAGGTCGGAGCACAGGAAGGCGGCCACGTTGCCGACCTCGTCGATGGTCACGCTGCGGCGCAGCGGCGCGCTGTTCTCCGCGTATTCCAGCATCTTGCGGAAGCCGGAGATGCCGGCGGCGGCGAGGGTCTTGATCGGCCCGGCCGAGATCGCGTTGACGCGCGTGCCGTGCGGGCCGAGGCTGGCGGCCAGGTAGCGCACGTTGGCCTCGAGGCTGGCCTTGGCCAGGCCCATCACGTTGTAGTTGGCGACTACGCGCGGACCGCCCAGATAGGTGAGCGTCACGATCGCGCCGGCGCGGTCCTTCATCAGCGGCCGCGCCGCCTTGGCCAGCGCCGCCAGGCTGTAGCTGGAGATGTCGTGGGCGATGCCGAACGCCTCGCGGGTGAGGCCGTCGAGGTAGTCGCCCTGGATCGCTTCGCGCGGCGCGAACGCCACCGAGTGCACCAGGATGTCGAAGCCGTCCCAATGCTTGCCCAGCGCGTCGAACATGCCGTCGATCTGGGCGTCGTCGGCGACGTCGCAGGGCAGCACGATGCTGGAGCCGAACTCCGCCGCGGCTTCCTCGACGCGGCTCTTCAGCTTGTCGTTCTGGTAGGTGAAGGCGAGCTGCGCACCTTCGCGATGCATCGCGTTGGCGATGCCCCAGGCGATCGAACGCTGACTGGCGATGCCCACGACCAGGGCGCGCTTGCCGTGCAGAAATCCCATGCTTCCTCCCGAATACGGTCTGGCTGCGGCAGGGACCGCAACCGGCGAAGTTTAGCGGGATGGGCCGCCGTGCGCGCGGGTACGGTGCGTTTCAGTCCGGCGCGTTCAGGCGGAGCGTCCGGCCCGGGCGCAGCGCGGCCTGCCCCAGGCCGTTCCAGGCGCGCAGGTCCTCGACGTCCACGCGGTAGCGACGGGCGATGCTCCACAGGCTTTCGCCCGGCTTCACGGTGTGCGTCGGCGCGCGTGCCTCGATCGGCGCCAGCAGCGCCCCGGCGTGCGCGAGCAGCGTGCGCGGCAGCAGCAGCGTGCGCCCCGCCGCCAGCGTCGCGTCCGCGTCCCCGGCGTTCGCCGCGGCCAGCGCGGGGGCGGGCACGTCGCCGTACGCGGCCAGCGCCGCGAGCGTGGTCGGCGCGCGCACGCGCGCGTCGACCCAGTCGCGCCAGGCGCTGGCGTCGGCCAGCGCGTAGGCGGCGCGGAACCGTCCGGCACCATCCCGCGGCAGCAGCAGGTGGTGCGGCGCATCCGTCGCCATGCGCGTGCCGCGGTAGCCGGCGTTGAGCGCGCGCAGCGCATCCAGCGATACGCCCGCGAGCCGCGCCGCCAGGCGCAGGTCGAGCGGCGCCGGCAGCGGCACCAGGGTCAGCCGCGCATCGTCGTCGAGTTGCGGCAACTGCACGTCGAAGCGTGCCGGCTCGCGCACGATGCAGGCCATCGCCAGCAGCCTGGTCAGGTGCTCGCGGGTGGTGGGGCCGATCGGCAGGTCGGGGATCGCCGACGCCGGGTCGGGCGTGCCATGCCGGCGCAGCATCTGCTTGACGCTGTACTCGCCGGTGTTGAACGCAAGGTCGGCGAGGCGCCAATCGCGGAACTCGTCGCCGTACCCGCGCAGCAGCCGCAGGGCTGCCTGCGTGGCGGCATGCGCGTCGAGGCGGCCGTCGTAGTCGCGGCCGATGGCGAGGCCGGTCGCGCGCGCCGTCGCCGGCATGATCTGCCAGATGCCGGCTGGGCCGCCGCGGCGGCCGGGCACGGCGCGGTATCCGCTTTCGACCCATGGCAGCAGCACGAATTCGCCGGGCACGCCGGCCGCTTGCGCCTGCTCCTGCACGTAGCGCAGCAGTGGCAGCGCTGCCTGCAGTTGCGCTTCGAGGCGGTCGGGCGCGGCGGCGTAGCGGCGCGCCCATGCGGCGATATCCGCGTCGCCGTCGCAATCGTCCATGGCGAAGCTGCGGCGCAGCCGCTCCCAGGCGTCGGCCGCGGCGGGCGCTGGCGTCGGCGCCGCCGTCGTGCCGGACGGCGCCGGCGGCGTCGATGGCGGCGCGGCGGGCGCGGGGGCCGGCGCGCGCGTCGGCGCCTGTGCGCAGGCCGCAAGCAGCGCCGCCGATGCGGTCGTGGCCAGCAGGCGGCGGATCATGCGCGGAACGTGTCCTTGGCCGCGCGCAGCGCGGCGAAGCGCGCCACGCGCGTGCCTGCCGGCGCGGCCCATGCCGCGACGGCGGGCGCGTCCGTGCGCAGGAACGGATTGGCCGCGCGCTCCGCGGCCAGCGTGCTCGGCACGGTGGGGCGGCCCGCGGCGCGCTGCGCGCGCGCCTCGGCGATGCGCGCGTGCAGCGCCGGGTTGTCCGGCTCGACCGTGAGCGCGAACGCGGCGTTGGCGAGGGTGTACTCGTGGCCGCAGCAGACGCGGGTGGCGTCGGGCAGCGCCGCCAGGCGATCCAGCGACGCCAGCATCTGCGCGGGCGTGCCCTCGAACAGGCGCCCGCAGCCGAGGCTGAACAGGGTGTCGCCGCAGAACAGCACGCCTTCGCCGGCGTAGGCGATGTGCGTGAGCGTGTGCCCGGGGACTGCGATCGCCTCGAAATCCGCCGCCGGAGCCGGCAGCGCGACGCGGTCGCCGCCGCCCACGCGGCGGTCGGCGGACGGGATGCGCGGATCGTGCGGCGCGATGACCGTGGCCGCGTGCCGCGCCGCCAGCTCGGCGGCGGCGCCGATGTGGTCGTTGTGGTGGTGGGTCAGCAGGATGGCGCGCAGGCGCAGGCCGTCATGCGCGAGTGCCGCCTCGACCGGCGCGGCCTCGCCCGGATCGACGACCAGCGCCTGCCCGGCGGCGTCGGCGAGCAGCCAGATGTAGTTGTCGCTGAGCGCGGGCAGCGCGGACAGTCGCAGCACGTGGCGGTCCGGGACGTGAAGGCGTCGCACTATAGCAACGCGCCGCGGCCGGCCAGTTAGCCGCCTGTTAACCTTGCGGCCGCTTTCGCGCACAATCGTGACGACGCTCACCGCTTCCGCTCATGCCCGAAACCCTTGCCGCCCTGTACGCCACGCCGCCGCTGCGCGCCCTGTGCGCGGACGCGACCGCCGCGCTCGCGCCGGAGCTGGCCGGGCTGGCCGGGCCGCATGCGCTGCTGGTCGACGCCTGCGTCGCGCCGGCGCTGCCGCCGACGCCGCTGCTGGCGACCTGGGCGCGATTGCGCGTGGACGCGGGCGCGCTGAGCGGCGATCTGCTCGGCAGCGCCGACGCGCTGCCGTTCGCCGACGACAGTTTCCGCGCCGTGGTCGTGCGCCTTGCCGCCGAGGCGATCGGCGGTCCCGAGGCGATCGCCGACGAATTGGCGCGCGTGCTCGCGCCGCAGGGCATCGCGCTGATCGCCGCGCTGCATCCGCTCAGCCTGTGGCAGCCGTGGCTCGCGCGGCGCGCGGGCGCGGCGCTGACGCTGGCCCTGCCGGGACGCTGGCGCGGCGCGCTGGCCGCGCGCGGGGTCGACGTCTACGCCGTGCGCCGCTGCGGCGCGGCGTGGCCGCGCGCGGAAACCTCGCGTTCGCAGCCGCGCTGGCTGCACGCCGTTGGCGGCGGCTACGTGCTGATCGCGCGCAAGCGCCGCATGGCGACGATTCCGCTGCGGCTGCGCCCGCGATCGGTGCATGTCGGCGCGCGCGCCGGCACGCTCGCGCCCGGCGCGCACCGGGCCTGCGCATGAGCAGCGCGGCGCGGACGGTCGATGCGTTCACCGACGGCGCCTGCCTGGGCAACCCCGGGCCGGGCGGCTGGGCCGCGCTGCTGCGCTGGAACGGCCACGAGCGGCTGCTGGACGGCGCCGAGCCGGCCACCACCAACAACCGCATGGAGCTGTCGGCGGCGATCGCCGCGCTGGAGGCGCTGAAGCGCCCGTGCCGCGTGCGCCTCGCCACCGACTCGCAGTACGTCAAGCAGGGCATCGAGGAATGGCTGCCGCGCTGGCGCGCCAACGGCTGGCGCACCGCCGACCGCAAGCCGGTCAAGAACCAGGACCTGTGGCAGCGCCTCGCCGAGGCGGCGGCGCGCCACGAAGTGACGTGGCAATGGGTGCGCGGCCACGCCGGCCACGCCGAGAACGAGCGCGTCGACCAGGCCGCGCGCGAGGCGGCCGAGCGCGTCCGCGCGCAGTCGGCCTAGATCGCCGCGGCCCGGACGGCGCGGCCGTGCGAAACCAGGAGCAGGCATGCGGCAGATCGTGCTGGATACCGAAACCACCGGCCTCGAGGTCAGCCAGGGCCACCGCGTCATCGAGATCGGCTGCATCGAGCTGATCGAGCGCCGCCCCAGCGGCCGCACCTTCCACCGCTACTGCAATCCCGGTCGCGCGATCGATCCCGGCGCGGTGGCGGTGCACGGCATCACCGCCGACTTCCTGGCCGACAAGCCGGCGTTCGCCGAACTGGCGGAGGAATGGCTGGCATTCGTCGATGGCGCCGAGCTGCTGATCCACAACGCGACCTTCGACGTCGGCTTCCTCGACGCCGAGCTGGCGCTGGCCGGCGCGCACTACGGGCGCGTCGCCGAGCATGCCGAGGTGGTCGATACGCTGGCGCTGGCGCGCGCGCGCTATCCCGGGCAGAAGAATTCGCTGGACGCGCTGTGCAAGCGCCTCGGCGTGGACAACTCGCACCGCGAGTTCCACGGCGCGCTGCTCGACGCGCAGTTGCTGGCCGAGGTCTACCTGGCGATGACCGCCGGCCAGGCCGCGCTGGCGCTCGCGCTGGACGAGGGGCCGGGTGCGGCGGCGGCGGCGCGCGCCGCCGCGGTGCCGCTGACGCGCCCCCGCGTGTTGCGCGCCAGTGCCGAGGAATGCGCCGCGCACGAGGCGCGGCTGGATGCGCTGGACAAGGCGGCCAAGAACGGCAGCGTGTGGCGCAGGGTGGGCGGCGGCGCCTGAGCGACCGCGCGCCGGGATCGGATCAGCGCACGCGCACCAGCACCGCGGTGATGTTGTCGCTGCCGCCGCCGTCCAGCGCGGCCAGGATCAGGTGCTCGACGCACTCCTGCGCGGTCAGCTCGGTGCGCGCCAGCACCCGCGCGATCGCGGCGTCGTCGACTTCCTCGGTCAGGCCGTCGCTGCACAGCAGGAACTGCATGCCCGGCTCGACCGCGCCGCGCACGGTCTCCACGCGTAACTGCTGCGGATCGGTCACGCCGAGCGCCTGGGTGACGAGGTTGCGCTGCGGGTGCGCGCGCGCTTCCTCGCTGGTGATCGCGCCCTGGTCGAGCAGTTGCTGCACGAAGGAATGGTCCTGCGAGAGCTGGCGCAGCGCGCCCTGCCAGAGATACACGCGGCTGTCGCCGACCCAGGTCACCTCGTAGCTGCCGTCGCGGATGCGCAGCGCGGCGATGGTGGTGCCCATCGGCAGCGCCTCGGCGCGCCGCGTGGAGTGGCGGATGATCGCCTCGTCGGCGCTGCGCACCGCGTCGGCCAGGTCGCGCCCGGCGCCGGCTTCGCGCAGCACGTGGTCGCGCGCCAGCGCGCTCGCCACCTCGCCGTGGTCGTGCCCGCCCATGCCGTCGGCCACCAGCCACAGGCCGAGCGCGTCGTCGGCGTAGTAGGTGTCCTCGTTGTGCTCGCGGCGCAGGCCGACGTGGGTGCCGTGTCCGAATTCGATCATGACCTGGCGTCGTGGCGGTTGCCGCGAGCATGCCGCAAGCCTCGGCGGTTGTCACGATCGGAGCCGCGCCGTATCATTCGCGGCCCTCGTACGGCGTCCGCGCCGTGGGCGAGGGGCCGCGGAGAGGTGGCAGAGTGGTCGAATGCGCCGGACTCGAAATCCGGTGTACGGCTCGTCCGTACCGTGGGTTCGAATCCCACCCTCTCCGCCAGTTCGTTCACGGCGCTCCGGTTGCGCTCCCGCCTTTCGCCTGCGCGTTCCGATTTCTGCGGAAGCCTCGCGCGGCGATCACCCACGTCTCGGCCTGAACCGGCGGCCGCGCTCGGCGCGGCGAGGCGGTTTCAGGAGTTCCAGTCATGAGTTTTTCCGATCTCGGCCTCAACGCCGAGCTGCTGCGTGCCCTGGCCGATGAAGGCTACGACGCGCCGACCCCGGTGCAGGTGCGCGCGATCCCGCTGGTGCTGGCCGGCCGCGACCTGCTCGCCGCGGCGCAGACCGGCACCGGCAAGACCGCCGCCTTCGCGCTGCCGATCCTGCAGCGCCTCGCCGCCGCGCCCGCGGGCGGCCGCAAGCCGCGCGTCCTGGTGCTGGTGCCGACGCGCGAGCTGGCCGCGCAGGTCGCGGAGTCGATGCGCACCTACGGCCGTCACCTGCGCCTTTCCACCACCGAGGTCTACGGCGGCGTCGGCATGCAGCCGCAGGTGGAGCGCTTCCGCCGCGGCGTCGACATCGTGGTGGCGACGCCGGGCCGCCTGCTCGATCATCTCGGGCAGCGCACCGTGGACCTGTCCGCGATCGAGGTCCTCGTCCTCGACGAGGCCGACCGCATGCTCGACATGGGCTTTATCCGCGATATCCGCAAGCTGCTCGCCGCGCTGCCGAAGACGCGGCAGAACCTGCTGTTCTCGGCCACCTTCAGCGACGAGATCCGCGCGCTGGCCAAGGGCCTGCTGCACGATCCGGCCAGCGTCGAGGTGGCGCCGCGCAACACCGCGGCCGAGCGCGTCGCGCAGCGCGCGCACCCGGTCGACAAGACGCGCAAGGCGGCGCTGCTGGCGCACCTGATCGCAACCGGCGACTGGCGCCAGGTGCTGGTGTTCACCCGCACCAAGCATGGCGCCAACCGCCTCGCCGAGCAGCTCGCGCGCGCCGGCATCGGCTCGGCCGCGATCCACGGCAACAAGTCGCAGGGCGCGCGCACGCGCGCGCTGGCCGACCTCAAGGCGGGCCGCGTGCGCGTGCTGGTGGCGACCGACATCGCCGCGCGCGGCATCGACATCGACCACCTGCCGCACGTGGTCAACTACGAGCTGCCCAACGTGCCGGAGGACTACGTGCACCGCATCGGCCGTACCGGCCGCGCCGGCGCGGGCGGCGAGGCGATCTCGCTGGTCAGCGCCGACGAGCGCGACTACCTGCGCGACATCCAGAAGCTGCTGCGCGCGGAGATCCCGTCGTCGCCGGTCGCCGGTTTCGAGCCGGGCTCGGCGCCGTCGCCGGCCGAGCGCGCGGCGCGCGTCGAGGATGCCGCAGCGTCCCGGCATCGCCCGGGCGCGACGGCGGAAAACGCCGGCCGGCGCAGGGGCGGCGGCACGCGCGGCGGCAAGGTCGCGGCCAAGGCCACGACCCGGGCCCCGGCCAAGGCGCCGGCCGCGCGCGAGGCGCAGGCGCCCGCGCCGCGCCCTCGGCGCCGGCGGCGCGGCGGCGGGGCGCCGCGCGCGGACTGATGATTTCGGGCGACGCCGCGGCCGTGCCGCCGCGGCGTTGCTAGACTTGCCGCAACGTTCACTCCGAGCCTGCCATGAGCCTGATTTCCGTTCCCGTTTCCTATGGCGAGCTGATCGACAAGATCACCATTCTCGAGATCAAGGCCGAGCGCATCGCCGACGCGGCCAAGCTCGCCAACGTGCGCACCGAGCTCGACCTGCTCAATGCCACCTGGGGCAACGACGCCGCCTCGCGCGTCGACATCGCCGCCGAGCGCGCGCAGTTGAAGGCGGTCAACGAGGCGCTGTGGGACATCGAGGACCGCATCCGCCTGAAGGAGAAGGCGCAGGCGTTCGACGCCGGATTCGTCGAGCTGGCGCGCTCGGTGTACTTCCGCAACGACGAGCGCGCGGCGGTGAAGCGCGCGATCAACCTCAAGCTCGGCTCGAAGCTGGTCGAGGAAAAGTCCTACCAGGACTACCGCGCGGCGCCCTGAACGATCGGCGTAGGGCGGGTCCCGACCCGCCGCTTTTCCAGTTGCAAGAGCCGATGGCGGGTCGAAACCCGCCCTATGCGATGCCGCGGTCGCGCGCCAGCGCCTCGAGCCGTTCGATCGCGTCGTCGACCGTCACCAGGTCCATCACGCCGGGATATTCGATCTTGGTGCCCCAGGGGATGTCCGCCGCCGGCTTGCCGAGGAAGCGGCGCGCGGCGGCATCGTAGCGGTCCACGCACCAGCGACGATCGGAATACGGGCCGGAGCGCTGCGGGTTGCTGGCCGCATGCAGGCCCAGCACCTTGGCGCCGACCGCGTTGGCCATGTGCATCGGGCCGGCGTCCGGCGTCAGCACCACGGCGGCGCGGCGGTACAGCGCCAGCGCGCGCTTCAGCGTGTCCTTGCCGATCAGGTCCAGCGGCTCGCTGCGCATCTGCGCGCGGATCGCGTCGCCCATCGCGCGCTCGTCCGCGCCGGGGCCGCCGGTCAGCGCCACGCGCATGCCGAGCGCGCGCGCGGCGTGGTCGGCGACGGCGGCGTAGCGTTCCGGGCGCCAGTTGCGCAGCACGTGGCTGGAGCATGGGCTGAGCAGCAGCGTCGGCGCGCCGGCGGGCAACTGCGCGGCGGCCCAGGCTTCGGCCTCGTCGGGAATCGGGATGTCCCAGCGCACCTCGGTCTGGCGCAGGCCGAGTGGTTCCAGGAAGCTCGCCATCGCGTCCAGCACGTGCTCGCCGCTGCGCGCGGCGATGCGCTCGTTGACGAACAGGCCGTGCAGGTCCTTGGCGCGCGCGCGGTCGTAGCCGATGCGCCGGCGCGCGCGCACCGCCAGGCTGAGCAGGTTGGCGCGCAGCGCCACCTGCAGGTGCAACAGCGCGTCGAAGCGGCGCCCGGCGAGCTGGCGGCGCACTGCGCGCATCCCGCCCAGCCCGCGTGCCTTGTCGAACACCACGAACTCGACGCCGGCGATGTCGCCGAGCAGGCGGTGTTCGAGCTTGCCGATGATCCAGGTCAGGCGTGCCTGCGGCCATGCCTGCTGCAATGTACGCAGCAGCGGCACGACGTGCGTGACGTCGCCCAGCGCGGACGTGCGCAGCAGACAGAGCGAATCCGGCGGCGATGGCGCTGGGTGCATGCGGGCTTGTTAGACTTGGGCGAAGAGGGTGGTCTTCAGACATGCGGCACATCGCCGCACACGGTTCGGGCCAGCGGATGATCGATGCACGCATCCACGCGAGCGCCGGCGGCGCGATTCTGTTCGACGCAGGCCTTGCAGCACAAGCCGACGAGGCCTGGTTCGATCCCGGCGCGTGGCAGGCGCGCGGCCTGCTGGAAGGGCACGGCGGCGGCCGCGGCCGGGTGGCGTTCGTGCGTGCGCCGTTCGGCGCGTGCGCGCTGCGGCATTATCATCGCGGCGGCATGGTCGCGCGTGCGCTCGGCGACCGCTACCTCTGGACCGGCATGGAAAACACCCGCGGCTTCGCCGAATTCCGCCTGCTCGCCGCACTGCGCGAACGCGGTCTGCCGGTGCCGGCGCCGGTGGCGGCGCGCTACCGGCGACGCGGCGTGCACTACACCGCCGACCTGCTGACCCGCCGCATCGAGTCGGCGCAGACGCTCGCACAGTGCCTGCACGCGAACAGCGCCGACGCGCATCTGCTGCAGCGCGTCGGTGCGCTGGTCGCGCGCTTCCACGCCGTCGGCGTCTATCACGCCGACCTGAACGCGCACAACGTGCTGGTCGCGCCGGACGGCCTGCACCTGATCGACTTCGACCGCGGCGAACTGCGCGCACCGGCGCGCGGCTGGCAGCGGGCGAACCTGGCGCGACTGCGGCGCTCGCTGCGCAAGGTGCTCGGCGCGGACGGCGCCGGCACCGGCGACTTCGATGCCACGCGGTGGACGCCGCTGATGCGCGGCTACGAGACCGCGATGGAGGCCGCGTGAACTGGGCCCTGCACGTGCTCGGCGTCGGCAACGCACAGGCGGTCGAGCTGGGCTCCTCCGGCGCGGTCGTCGAGCGCGGCGGCAAGCCGCTGCTGCTGATCGATTGCGGCCCCGACACGCTGACCCGCTATCTCGACGCCTACGGCGAGCTGCCGGCCGCGGTCTACATCACCCATGTGCACATGGATCACGTCGGCGGCCTGGAGCGGCTGTTCTATCGCGCCTACTTCGACCCCGCGCGACGCGGCTGCATCCGCCTGTACGCGCACGCCGCGTTGCTGCCGCTGCTGCAGGGGCGCGTCGCCGACTATCCCAACGTGCTCGCCGAGGGCGGCGCCAACTTCTGGGACGCGTTCCACCTGGTGCCGGTGTCGCGCGGCTTCTGGCACGCCGGGCACTGGTTCGACGTGTTCCCGACCCGCCACCACGCACCGAACACCTCGTTCGGGCTGGCGCTGGCGAACAGTTTCACCTGGACCGGCGACACCCGTCCGATCCCCGAGCTGCTGCTGCAGCACGCCGGCGGCGCGGCGCTGGTCGCGCACGACTGCGCGCTGCTCGGCAACCCGTCGCACACCGGGCTCGACGACATCGAGCGCGAATACCCGCAAGAGCTGCGCGCGCGCCTGCTGCTCTACCACTACGGCAGCGCCAACGACGCGCAGACGATGGCCGCACGCGGCTATCGCGTCGCGGAGCCGGGCGTATGCTACCCGCTTGCGCCCCCCACATCCGGCACGGAAGTGCAGACATGACCCGAGCGATTCCCGACGGCATGGTAGTCGCCCCGCCGATCGACAAACTCGGCCGGCCGCTGCGCGACCTGCGCATCTCGGTGGTCGATCGCTGCAACTTCCGCTGCCCGTACTGCATGCCGGAAGATCTCTATCCGGAGCATCATCCGTTCCTGAACAAGCATGACCGTCTCAGTTTCGAGGAGATAGAACGGCTGGCGCGCGCGTTCGCCGGGCTGGGCGTGCGCAAGCTGCGCCTCACCGGCGGCGAGCCGCTGCTGCGCCGGGACTTGCCGCAGTTGGTGGGCATGCTCGTGCGCGTCCCGGGCATCGAGGACATCGCGCTGACCACCAACGGCGTGCTGTTGCCCAAGCTCGCCGCGCCGCTGCGCGCTGCCGGCCTGCACCGCCTGACCGTCAGCATCGACACGCTGGACCCGGAGACCTTCCGGCAGATGTCCGGCGGGCGCGGGGAAGTTGGGCAGGTGCTGGAGGCGATCGAGGCGGCGCAGCACGCCGGTTTCGAGTCGCTGAAGTTGAACTGCGTGGTGCTGCGCGGCATCAACGACGGCCAGGTGCTCGATCTGGTCGAGCGCTTCCGCGGCAGCGGCCACGTGCTGCGCTTCATCGAGTTCATGGACGTCGGTACCCTGAACCGATGGAGCGCCGACAAGGTGGTGCCGTCCGCCGAACTGATCGCGCGCATCGGGCAACGCTGGCCGCTGGAGCCGGTCGCGCGCGGCTACCGCGGCGAGGTGGCGGAACGCTGGCGCTTCGTCGACGGCGGCGGCGAGATCGGCTTCATCAGTTCGGTCAGCGCGCCGTTCTGCGGCGACTGCACGCGCGCGCGCCTGTCCGCCGACGGCAAGCTGTTCACCTGCCTGTTCGCGCGCGACGGCGTCGACCTGCGCGACACGCTGCGCTCCGGAGCAGACGACGCCGCGTTGGTCGAACGTATCGCCAAGGTGTGGCTGGGGCGCAGCGACCGCTACAGCGAGCAGCGCGCCGAGATGCGCGCCAAGGGCGACCCGCAACGCATCGAGATGTTCAAGATCGGCGGGTGAATCCGCGGCGTGATGTCGCGGGCCGGGACGACTTGGCGAGCGCGTGGATGCGCGAGCCCGGCTGCCGGGCGGGCGTATGACGACATGTACAGGAGCCACTGTGGCCGCGATGAAAGCCTCCCCGAAGCGACTGACCCACGTCGATGCTGCCGGCCGCCCGCGCATGGTCGACGTGGGCGCCAAGCGCGCCACCGCGCGGCGCGCGGTGGCGGAGGCGCGCGTGCGCTTCCCGGCCGAGGTCGCCGCGACGCTGCGCCGCGAGGGCATGCGCGGCAAGAAGGGGCCGGTGATCGACACCGCAATCGTGGCCGGCACGATGGCCGCCAAGCGCACCCACGAGCTGATCCCGTTCTGCCACCCGCTGGCGATCGAGCGCTGCGACATCAGCGCCGAGTTCGACGGGCCGAGCGAGCTGGTGATCCGCTGCGAGGTGGCGATCGCGCACAAGACCGGCGTGGAGATGGAGGCGCTGACCGGCGCCGGCGTCGCCGCGCTGACCGTCTACGACATGTGCAAGGCGCTGTCGCACGAGATCGTCATCGCCGAGGTGCGGCTGCTGGAGAAATCCGGCGGCAAGCGCACGGTGCGCAAGGGCAGGGTGGTGCGATGAACTACCGGCTGCTCTATTTCGCCTCGCTGCGCGACGCCGCCGGCAGCGCCGATGAGCGCGTGGAATCGACGGCGTGCGACCCGCGCGCGCTGTACGCCGAGCTGGCTGCACGGCACGGTTTCGCGTTCGCGCCGGAGCGGCTGCGCGTGGCCGTCAACGGCGCATTCACCGGCTGGGACCACGCGCTCGCCGACGGCGACGAGGTGGCCTTCCTGCCGCCGGTGTCCGGAGGCTGAGCATGTTCCGCCTGAGCGACACCGCGATCGACATCGCCGCGCTGCGCGCGCGGCTGGCACGCGCCGATGCCGGCGCCTGCGTGACCTTCGAGGGCTGGGTGCGCGACCACAACGACGGCAAGGCGGTGCGTGGGCTCGCCTACCAGGGCTACCCGGCACTGGCCGAAAGCGAGGGCGCGAAGATCCTGGAGGAGGCGCGGGCGCGCTTCGCCATCGCCGAGGCGCTGTGCGTGCACCGCGTCGGCGAGCTCGCCATCGGCGAGCTGGCGGTGTGGGCGGGCGTCAGCGCCGCGCATCGCGATGCCGCCTTCGCCGCCTGCCGCTACATCATCGACGAGGTGAAACGACGCGTGCCGATCTGGAAGAACGAGCGCTACGCCGACGGCGCCTCCGGCTGGTTGCATCCCGACAACACGCCGGTGGCGTAAACAGCCACCCCTCCCCGCCGTCATCCCGCCGGCGCAAGCCTGGATCCGGCATCTTTCCCGCAAGAGCACGCAAATGCACTCGATCCCGGCTTGCGCGGGGACCACGATGGGGGCAGGCCTGCGGGATGCCGGCGCTCTTGGGCCAAGGGGGCGCGTTCGACGCGCATGGCGCGTCGGACGCGGGGATGTGGAAGTGCAAATCCTTTCCGGATGGGGCCGAAACCGCGCACGCCGGCGGGGTCGTTCGGACGAGGAAAGGCGGCGGCCCCGCCAGCCGCACCCCGGCACCCGAATCGCCTGCTACCGTTGCTCCCTTCCGGGCCTGGCGGGATTTACAAGCTATCGTCGCGGAGGAACCGACGGGGCCACCATAAAAAATGGCGGAGAGGGCGGGATTCGAACCCGCGATACGGGGTTAAGCCGTATACACACTTTCCAGGCGTGCTCCTTCAACCACTCGGACACCTCTCCGCGCCTGGGAAACTCGCCAAACAATCCATCCGTGGAGCTCCGGCCGCTCGGCATCCTGCCTCGCCCGCACTCCACGCGGCCGATGCCCTTCAAGGCATCGGCCAAGCGCGTGAAGTGCGACCACTCGGACACCTCTCCGCGCCTGGCAACGCTTCGAAACGACGAATGGAGCCGCCGAATCGGAGCCCGACAGCATACCGGCAGCATGGCGCAGGCACAAGCAAAGACGTCGCCGCGCTTGGTCTGCCGGCGCCGGCTTGGCACAATCCGGTTTCGCCCCAAGGTAGCCCGAATGTCCTATCAGGTTCTCGCCCGCAAGTGGCGCCCGCGGCGGTTCGCCGAGCTGGTCGGGCAGGAGCACGTCGTGCGTGCGCTCAGCAACGCGCTCGAATCGGGGCGCATGCACCATGCCTACCTGTTCACCGGCACGCGCGGCGTCGGCAAGACCACGATCGCGCGCATCTTCGCCAAGTCCCTGAACTGCGAGCGCGGCCAGTCGGCGAATCCGTGCGGCGAGTGCGCGGTGTGCACGGCGGTCGACGCCGGCCGCTTCGTCGACCTGCTCGAGATCGACGCCGCCAGCAACACCGGCGTCGACGACGTGCGCGAGGTGATCGAGAACGCGCAGTACGCGCCCACCCGCGGCCGCTACAAGGTGTACCTCGTCGACGAGGTGCACATGCTCTCCAAGAACGCCTTCAACGCGCTGCTGAAGACGCTGGAGGAGCCGCCGCCGCACGTGAAGTTCCTGCTCGCCACCACCGACCCGCAGAAGCTGCCGGTGACGGTGCTGTCGCGCTGCCTGAAGTTCAACCTGAAGCGCCTGCTGCCGGCGCAGATCGTCGCGCAGATGCGCCATATCCTCGACGCCGAGGGTATTGCCTTCGAGGCGGACGCGATCGCCGAGCTGGCGCGCGCCGCCGACGGCTCGTTGCGCGACGGCCTGTCGCTGCTCGACCAGGCGATCGCCTACGGCGGCGGCGCGGTGCGCGCGGCCGACGTGCGCGCGATGCTGGGCAGCATCGCCCAGGGCGAGGTCGGCGCGCTGCTGGAGGCGCTGGCCGCCGGCGACGGCACGGCGCTGCTCGCCGAGGCCGCGCGTATCGCCGGCTTCTCGCCGGACTTCGCCGGCGTGCTCGACCAGCTCGCCGGCGCGCTGCACCGCATCCAGTTGCGCCAGCTCGTGCCCGGCTTCCATGCGGAAGGCGAGGACGCGGACCCTGTCGCGGACGCGCTGGCCGCGCGCTTCGCGCCGGAGGACGTGCAGCTCTACTACCAGATGGCGGCGACCGGCCGGCGCGACCTCAACCTCGCGCCCGACGCGCGCACCGGCTTCGAGATGACGCTGCTGCGCATGCTGGCGTTCCGCCCCGCCGAGGGCGGCGCGGCTGCGCCGGTTGCGTCGCCCGGACGGAGCGCCGGCGCCGCGCCCGCGCCTGCCGGCGGCGCGGGCGCGGCGGCCAACGGCGCGCGCACGGCATCCGCCGCGCCGATGCCGCCTTCTTCGCCCGCACGCGAGCGCACCGCCACGCCGCCGCCTGCCGCGCCCGCCCCGGTCCCGCTCGCCGCCAACGGCCTGCCGGACTGGGGCGAGCTGATCGCGGCCGCCGGCCTCGGCGGGCCGCTCGGCGAGCTGGCGCGCCACGCGGCGCTCAAGAGCATCGAGGGCGATGTGATGACGCTGGCGCTGCGGCCCGAGCACGAGCATTTCGCCGCCGGCAGCATGATCGCCCAGCTCGAGCGGCGCGTCGCCGCGGCGCTGGGCCGCGCGATCCGCGTGCGCCTGATCGCCGCGACCGACGTGGCGGACACGCCGGCCGAGCGCGCCGAGCGCGTGCGTTCGGCCGAGTTCGCCGCGGCCGAGCAGGCCCTGAACGACGACCCCGTGGTGCAGGCGCTGCAGCGCGAATTCGACGCGCGCGTGGTGCCGCAGAGCATCCGGCCCATGGATTCCTGAGGAACTGACGATGCGCGGACAACTCGGACAACTGATGCAGCAGGCGCAGCGCATGCAGGAGGAAATGAAGCGCGCGCAGGAAGAGCTCGGCCGGCTGGAAGTGACCGGCAGCGCCGGCGGCGGCGTGGTCAGCGTGGTGATGAGCGGCAAGCACGAGGTGCGCCGCGTGGCCATCGACCGCAAGCTGTTCGCCGACGACCCGGAGATGGCCGAGGATCTGGTCGCCGCGGCGTTCAACGACGCCGTCAACAAGGTTGCCGAAGCGAGCCAGCAGAAGCTTGGCGGCATGGCGGCGGGCCTGAACCTGCCGACCGGTTTCAAGCTGCCGTTCTGACGTGTCGGCCAGTTCGAAAATCCTCGCCGAGCTGATCGACGCGCTGCGCTGCCTGCCCGGCGTGGGCGCGAAGAGCGCGCAGCGCATGGCCTTCCAGTTGCTCGAACGCGACCGCGATGGCGGCCGTCGGCTCGCCGTCGCGCTGGCCGCGGCGATGGATCGCGTCGGCCACTGCCGCCAGTGCCGCACCTTCAGCGAGGAACCGGTGTGCGCGCTGTGCGCCGGCGCGACGCGCGACCGCCACGTGCTGTGCGTGGTGGAGTCGCCGTCCGACCTCGCCGCCATCGAGCAGGCGACCGGTTACCGCGGGCTGTATTTCGTGCTGCTTGGCCGGCTGTCGCCGCTGGACGGCCTCGGTCCCGACGAGCTGGGCATGGACCTGTTGCGGCGGCGCCTCGCCGAGGGCGAGGTGCAGGAGCTGATCGTCGCCACCAACCCGACCGTGGAAGGCGAGGCGACCGCGCACTATCTCGCGCAGATGGCGCGCGACGCCGGCGTGCGCGCCACCCGCCTGGCGCACGGCGTGCCGCTGGGCGGCGAACTCGAATTCATCGACCGCAGCACGCTGGCGCACGCCTTCGGCGGCCGCCAGTCGCTCGACTGAACCGACGAGGAGACGCTCATGGCCGACACCATCTTCGGAAAGATCGTGCGCCGCGAGATCCCGGCCGACATCGTCTATGAGGACGACGACGTGCTGGCGTTCCGCGACCTCAATCCGCAGGCGCCCGTGCACGTGCTGTTCATCCCGAAGCGGCCGATCGCCACGCTGGACGCGGCCGAAGCCGGCGACGCCGCGCTGCTCGGCCAGCTGCTGCTGGCCGCGGCTGCGTACGCGCGCGAGCAGGGCCTCGCCGAGCAGGGCTACCGCTGCGTGCTCAACACCAACCGCGACGGCGGCCAGACCGTCTACCACCTGCACGTGCACCTGCTCGCCGGGCGTGCCATGCACTGGCCGCCCGGCTAGCTGGCCCGCGTAGGAGCGAGCGCGCTCGCGACCCGCGGATTCAGTTCTTCTTCGGCGGCGGCGGTGGGTTCTGCGGCACCACGATCACGCGCGGCGGCGCCCAGTACGGGCCGTACCACGGCCCCCACGGGCCCCACGGTCCCCAGAACGGGTCGTAGAACGGATCGCGCGCGTAGATGTAGCGCGGCCGCTTCGCCCACAGGTAGACCGTGTCGGCGACGACGCGCGGATAGGTGTAGTCGTATTCGCCGACCTTGCGCGTGACCGTACCGTGCACCGTGCCGGTGACGGTGATCTCGCGGCCCCTGGCGAATTCCTCGGGCTCGTAGAAGCCGTCCTTGCAGGCCACGAAGCGGCCGGCGCTGGCGCCGCCTTCCTTGGGGCGCGCCTGGCTGTCCAGCGCGTGCGACAGCACGTAGAAGCAGGTCTGCTGCTGCTCGGGCTGGGTCAGGATGATCTCGCCGCCCCAGCGCACCCGTGTGCCCTCGGCGCCGCCGGCGTGCGCGGCGTCCGGCGTGGTCGCGGGGTAGTCGCCGGCGAGCGGCTGGGGGATCGTGGCACACGCGCCCAAGGCGAGGGCGGCGGCGACAATGGCGATTGGCTTCCACATGGCCATGCTCCTTGGACGCGGCGGTTCGGTCTTGGCGGGACGGCGCGGCGCGGCGGTCCGTCGCACGCCTATTGGACCACGCGGCGCGGGCGGAAACGGCGCACCTGGATCAAATAATTTCGCAGCGGTTCATCCGCCGGCGCCGCGCAGGCATAGCGCAGCGCCAGATAGGCCTCGCCCAGCGCGTGCAGTTCGGCGCGTTGCGCGGGCAGGGCGCGCGCGGCGCGCATGAAATAGTGCTGCGGGCCTTCCGCCGGCCGCCGCGCCACGCCCGCGCGCGCCAGCCGGCGTTCGAGCCGCGCCTGCGCCGCGGCGAGCGGATCGCGGCGATCGCGCTGTGCCAGCGCCAGCAGCAGGCTCGCGGACAGCACCAGCGCGCTCAGCGCGGCCAGCGCCGCCGCCAGCGCGCCCCAGTCGGCGCGCTCGACGCCGAACGGCGTCAGCAGGCCGCGCTGGCGCAGGCTGTCGAAGCCGACCACGGTGCGGTCCCACAGCCGGTTGACGATGTCCCAGCGGTTGCGCGCGGCTTGCAGCCAGTCGGCCTGGTACCAGGCGCCCTGGCCGGCCGCGCCGGCCGCCGCACCCAGCACGACGCGCTCGGGGCGCACCGCGGCGGTCGGGTCGTAGCGCGTCCAGCCCTGCCCCGGCAGCCACACCTCGGCCCAGGCGTGCGCATCGGACTGGCGCACCAGCAGGTAGCCGCCGAGCGCGTTCCAGTAGCCGCCCTGGTAACCGGTGACCACGCGCGCCGGAATACCGGCGGCGCGCATCAGGAACACGAACGAGGAGGCGTAGTGCTCGCAGAAGCCTTCCTTGGTGCCGAACAGGAAATCGTCGACGCTGTCGCGCCCCAGCGGCGGCGCGGCCAGGTTGTAGCCGAAGCCGCCGTCGTGGAACAGCGCCAGCGCCGCGCCGGCGACGGCGTGCGCGTCGCCGCCGTAGCGGCGGCGCCAGTCCTCGGCCAGCTCGCGCGCACGCGGATCGAAGCCGGGCGGCAGTTGCAGGCCGCGCCGGCGCTCGGCGTCGCCGAGCGTCGGCGCCAGCGCGCGCTGCGGTGCCGACACCACGCGGTAATGCAGCACCGCGTCGATGGCCCGCGCGCGCGCCAGTTCGCGCGCGGCGCTCATGGTGGCGTCCGCGGGCGGCGCCAGCGGCGTGTCCAGCGCGAACAGCCAGTGTCGCCCGGTCGGCTCCAGGGTCACTTCGTAGGCGACGGTCGCGGCCTGCGGCCGCAGCGGCTCCGGCGCGGCGGACGGCGCGGCGTCCGTCGCGGTCCAGGCGCGGCCGTCGAAACGCCACATCACCAGGCCGCGGAAATAGCGCTGCGCGGGCGGCGGCGGCGCGCCGTCGAAGGCGACCCGCAGCGCGGGGCGGTCGTCGGTCAGCAGGTCGATGAAATCGCCCGGCGCCATGCGCGGGCTGATGCCGGTGCGCGCCTGGTCCGCCCCCGGCGCGCCCCACAGCGGCGCGGACAGGCGCGGCACGAACAGGAACGCGACCAGCGCCAGCGGCAGCGAAGCGGCGAGCAGCAGCGCGGGGCGCGCGAACGCATGCGCGAAGCGCGGCATCGCCGCGGCCGGCTGCAGCGCCTGCAGCGTGGCCAGCATCGGCAGCAGCGCCAGCGCGACCAGCACGGTCATCGGCAGCGACTGTCCGAACAGCAGCGCGCTCATCGCCACGAAGCTGCCGAACGCGATCGCGCTGCGCGCGTCGCGCGCACGCTCGCTCTCCAGCAGTTTCAGCACCAGCATGCCGACCGCCAGCGCGCTGCCCGGCGCGCGCCCGAACGGCGTGCCGTAGGCGGCCAGGATCGCCAGCGGCAGCGCCGCCACCAGCGGCAGCTTGAGCAGCGTGGGGACGCGCCCGCCGCGCCAGCGCCGCTGCGCCCAGCGCACGGCCAGCACCAGCGCCAGCGCGGGGCTCAGCCACAGCGGCAGGTGCGGCACGTGCGCGGCCAGCACCGCGGCGACGGCGAGGCAGAGCAGGTCGAACGCGCGGCGGTCCAGCGCCCGCTGCGCGTCCGTCGCCGGATGCAGGTGCGCGTCGGCTGACGGGCGCGGGGTCACGGCAGCAGCGCCAGCGCGGCGAGGCAGCGGTGGTAGTGGCCGATGCCGGCGTCCGGGCCCAGCGTTTCGGCGGGCAGCACCAGCGTCCAGCGCGCGCTCGCCGCGTGCGCCTCCAGCACCCAGCGCGCCAGCCGCGCGATGCGCGCCTCGTGCGACAGGCCGCGGATCGCGTGCCAGTCGAGCCGCCGCTCGTCGCGGTCGCGCGGGTGTTCAAACTCCTTCACCAGCAGGTTGGCGTGGCGCGCGCTGGCCTTCCAGGCCACCAGCTTCAGCGGATCGCCGGCGCGGTATTCGCGCAGGCCGGCCAGCGCGTCGCCGGCCGCGCCGCCCTGCGCGCGCTCGCCTTCACTGTCGGCGCCGGGTGCGGCCGGGCCGTGCGCTTCCGGGCGCGGATAGACCAGCGCGCGCGTGTCGGGGCTGAGCCAGCTCCAGGCGCGGAACAGCCCGAACGGCCAGGTGGTGGAGACGCGCAGCCGCGGCAACGGCAGCGGGCCGCGCGTTTCCGTCGGCAGTTCGATGCGCACGTCGGCCGATGCGTTCGCATCCAGCGCGAAGTGCTGCGCGTCGCCGGCGCCGTCCAGGCGCAGCGCGGCGCGCGCGCGTCCGCCGGCCGTGAAGCCGAGGTCGACCGGCAACGGCGTGCCGGCGAAGGCGTGACCCGGGCGCACCGCCTGCAGCGACAGTCCGTCCAGCGTGCGGAATGCCAGCAGCATGCTGTTGAACGCGGCGGCGGCGAGCAGGCAGGTCAGCAGCAGCGCGGCGTTGTTGGTGTAGTTCAGCGCGCTCAGCAGCATGGTCGCCAGGATCGCGCCGAAGCCGAGCCCGAAGCGCGTCGGCACGATGTAGATGCGCCGGCGGTGCAGCGCGATCGGCAGCGGCTCGGGCGCCTTCAGCCGTGTCAGCGCCGGCAGGCGCCGCTCGGCGCGCGCGTAGGCCTGCGACAGCAGCGAGCGCAGCGCGGCGACGGCCATCTCAGCCCACCGGCACCCCGGCCAGCAGCGCGCGCGCCAGCGCCTCGCGGCCGGCACCCTTGCCGGGGATCAGACGATGTGCGGCGACCGGCACGAACAGCGCCTGCAGGTCCTCGGGGATCACGTAGCCGCGTCCGTTCAGCAGCGCCCACGCGCGCGCCGCGGCGAGCAGCGCGATGCCCGCGCGCGGCGACAGGCCGACGTGGATGTCGGCGTGGCGGCGGCTGGCGGCGAGCAGGGCCTGCAGGTAGTCGATCAGCGCGGGGCTGGCCAGCACCGCGCGCGACTGCTGGCGCAGCGCCTCGGCGTCGGCCGCGGCGAGGCACGGTTTCAGGCGCACGATCAGGTCGCGGCGGTCGTCGCCGGTCAGCAGCGCGCGCTCGGCCTCGGCGCCGGGATAGTCCAGCGACAGCCGCAGCATGAAGCGGTCGAGCTGCGAGTCCGGCAGCGGGAAGGTGCCGGCGAGGTCGAGCGGGTTCTGCGTCGCCACGACGAAGAACGGCTGCGGCAGCGGATGCGTCTGGCCGTCCACCGTCACCTGGTATTCCGCCATCGCTTCCAGCAGCGCGCTCTGCGTCTTCGGCGTGGCGCGGTTGATCTCGTCGGCCAGCAGCAGCTGCGCGAAGATCGGGCCGGGGTGGAAGCGGAAGCTGCCGGCCTCGCGCTCGAACACGCTGACGCCGATGATGTCGGAGGGCAGCAGGTCGCTGGTGAACTGGATGCGCTGGAAGCTGAGGTCGAAGGTGGCCGCGAGCGCGTGCGCCAGCGTGGTCTTGCCGACGCCGGGCACGTCCTCCAGCAGCAGGTGGCCGCCGGCGACCAGGCAGGCGAACGCCAGCTTCACCTGGCGCTGCTTGCCGAGCAGGATGCCGTTGACCTGCGCCAATGCGGCGTCGAGGCGTTGGCGCAGCGCGTCGTCGTGCGCGCGGACGGGGTCGGCCATGAGGTGCGAGGTCTCGAAGGGGCGATGCGGCGAGCGTACCGCAGCCGCGGCGAAGACGGCGTGCGCCGCATCGCCATGCCGCAGGAGCGGCCGGGAACGCGACCGAAACGCCGCGGGTCGCGGCCAGGCCGTTCCTGCAAGCGAAGCCTGGCAGGGATCAGGGCAGCGCGAGGCCGGCCTTGCGCAGGATGCGGCACAGCGCGATCAGCGGCAGGCCGATCAGCGCGGTGGGGTCCTCGCTGTCGATGCGCTCGAACAGGGCGATGCCGAGGCCCTCGCACTTGAAGCTGCCGGCGGCATCCAGCGGCTGCTCGCGGGCCACGTAGCGGGCGATCTCGTCGGCGCCCAGCGCGCGGAAGCGCACGCGGGTGAGGTCGAGCGCCGCGTGCTCGCGAGCCTGCGCGCCGCGCGTGTCGATCACGCACAGCGCGGTGTGGAAGCGCACCTCGCGGCCGGCGCAGGCGGCGAGCTGCGCGCGCGCGTTGGCCTCGCTGCCGGGCTTGCCGAGCGCGGCGCCGTCCAGCTCCGCGACCTGGTCGGAACCGATCACCAGCGCGTCCGCGCAGCGCGCCGCCACCGCGCGCGCCTTGGCGGCGGCGAGCCGTGCCGCGCAGGCCTGCGGCGCCTCGCCGGGCTGGGCGGCCTCCTCGACCCCGGGCGCCCGTTGTTCGAAATCCGGCAGCACGCGCCGCAGCAGTCCGGCGCGATAGCGCGAGGTCGAGGCCAGCACGATTTCCGGCGCGCTCACGCCGTCGGTTCCTGGCCGAGGTGTTCGCGCATGGCGTCGTCCAGCTCGTGCTGCGCGGTGCCGAGCACGATGAGCTGCTTCTGCAACTGCGCGCGCGCCTGCGCCAGCGCGGCGACGGCGCGGTTCAGCTCGGCCTGGCTGGCGGCGGGGGCGCGGTCGCGGATCCACAGGCGGTGCGCCAGCAGCTCGCGCAGCGCGGCATCGACCGCGGCGTGCGCGTCGGCGCGCTGCGGGGCGGGCAGGCTGGGCATCACGGTGACGCTGGCGTGGGCGCGGTCCAGGCGGGTGCGGCACTCCTTCAGGTCCTGCTCCATCCGGTCGGCGTCGTCGAGCAGACGGCGCAGCGCCTGCTCGCGCCGGCTTGCGCGGCGGCTGCGCAGCACGGCGATCGCCGCGATCAGCGCGGCGACCATGGCCAAGCCCAGGCCGGCCAGGGTGATATCGAACTTCACGTCGCTGGATCCCCTTGCAATGCGAACAGTCTGCCGGACCGTACGGCCCGGGTAAACCCGCACCGCGGTTGACTTTGCGCTATGCAGCACCTACCATCGCCCGGCTATGTCCGCGCCCCTGCCAGAGACCGTGGACGCTTGGCGCATGGTCACGGCGCGGCGTACGTTCCACGGAGCGCTTCCGCTCGCCGACCTCAAGCGCCTGGCGCCCAGCCTCGCCGGCGCCGAAGGCTCGGTGGCCTACGATCTGGAGTTCGGGACGGACAAGCTCGGCGTGCCCTTTCTCGCCGTGCGTGTCGATGCGGTCTTGCCGCTCACCTGCCAGCGTACGCTCGAGACCTTCGAGCAGCCTGTGCGGATCGACATGCGCCTGGGACTGTTGGCCGACGAGCGCGACGAGGCGGCGTTGCCGCCGGGTTACGAGCCGCTGCTGGTCGGCCACGAGGCGATGAGCCTCGCCGCGGTGATCGAGGACGAACTGATCCTCGCTTTGCCGCTGGTGCCGACCAAGCCGGGCACGGAGGGGCCGCACGACGCGTGGAGCACCGCGCCGGCGGCAGAACAGGAGCCGGCGCGGGAAAACCCGTTTGCCGCGCTGCAAGCATTGAAGAAAACCTGAAGCTTTCTGTTGGAGACACATCATGGCCGTCCAGAAATCCCGCAAGACGCCCTCGCGCCGCGGCATGCGCCGTTCGCACGACGCGCTGAAGGCGGTCCAGCTCGCCACCGATCCGACCAGCGGCGAGATCCATCGCCGCCATCACGTCACCAAGGACGGCTACTACCGCGGCCGCAAGGTGATCGACACCGCCGCCGCGGTGGTCGACGAGGACTGAGCGCGGCGCAGTAAGCTGCACGCGGCGAAGCGGCGCGTTCATCGCGCCGCTTCGCGTTTGGCGTCCCGGGCCGTACGCCCGCGGATGGGTCGGCCGCCCGGCGCGGCGCTGGACATGAGGGCTTCGCCCTGAAATACGCACGCATCATCGGCACCGGCAGCTACCTGCCCGAGCGCGTCGTCACCAACGCCGACCTCGAAAAGCTGGTCGAGACCAGCGACGAGTGGATCCGCTCGCGTACCGGCATTCGCGAGCGGCGCATGGCGGCCGACGGCGAGACCACCGGCGACCTGTCCTTCTATGCCGCCACGCACGCGCTGGACGCGGCCGGCGTCAAGGCATCCGAGCTCGACATGATCGTGCTCGGCACGACCACGCCGGACATCATCTTCCCCTCCACCGCCTGCCTGCTGCAGCACCGTCTCGGCGCCAACGGCTGCGCGGCGATGGACATCAACGCCGCCTGCTCCGGCTTCGTCTACGCCCTCGGCGTCGCCAACGCGTTCATCCGCAGCGGCCAGGCCAAGCGCGTGCTGGCGGTCGGCGCGGAAACGCTGACGCGCATGCTCGACTGGTCGGACCGTTCCACCTGCGTGCTGTTCGGCGACGGCGCCGGCGCGGTGGTGCTGGAAGCTTCCGACGAGCCCGGCATCCTGACCACCCGGCTGCACGCCGACGGCGGCTACAAGCACCTGCTGTACAACCCGGTCGGCGTGTCCGCCGGCTTCCAGCTGGACGAGAAGAACGCCGGCGTGCGCGTGCTGATGACCGGCAACGAGGTGTTCAAGGTGGCCGTGAAGACGCTCGACCGCATCGTCGGCGAGACGCTCGAAGCGGTCGGCATGCACGAGTCGCAGGTGGACTGGTTGATCCCGCACCAGGCCAACCTGCGCATCATCGAGGCCACCGCCAAGCGCCTCGGCCTGCCGATGGAGCGCGTGATCGTCACCGTCGACCGCCACGGCAACACCTCTTCCGGTTCGGTGCCGCTGGCGCTGGACGAGGCGGTGCGCTCGGGCAAGGTGCAGCGCGGCCAGACGCTGCTGCTGGAAGCGTTCGGCGGCGGCTTCACCTGGGCTTCGGCGCTGATCCGCTACTGAAATCGCGGAAACCGGGACTCGAGGCTCGCGGCTCGAGTTTCGGCGTGTTCGACGTCCTGCTTCGCTTCCGCTTCCGCTTCCGCCACATTCAATCGCACGAGATACGCACAGGCGCATGAACGCATCGAGCCGAGTCCCGAGCCCCGAGTCCCGAGTCCCGAACCTGGCCTTCGTCTTCCCCGGCCAGGGCTCGCAGTCGGTCGGCATGCTCGCCGAGCTGGCCGCGGCGCATCCCGAGGTGAGGCAGACCTTCGACGAGGCCTCGCAGGGGGCGGGCGTCGACCTGTGGGCGCTGTCGCAGCAGGGGCCGGAGGAGTCGCTCAACCGCACCGAGCACACCCAGCCCGCGCTGCTCGCCGCCGGCGTGGCGGTGTGGCGCGTGTGGCGCAAGCGCGGCGGCGCGCTGCCGGCGCGCCTCGCCGGCCACAGCCTCGGCGAGTACACCGCGCTGGTGTGCGCCGAGGCGCTGTCGCTGCACGACGCCGCCGGCCTGGTCGCCGAGCGCGGCCGGCTGATGCAGGCGGCGGTGCCGGCCGGCGTCGGCGCGATGGCGGCGATCCTCGGCGGCGACGACGCGCAGACCGCCAAGGTTTGCGAGGAGGTCGCGCAGGGCCAGGTGGTGGCGCCGGCCAACTACAATTCGCCGGGCCAACTGGTGATCGCCGGCCACGCGGAAGCGGTGGATCGCGCGCTGGCGCGCCTCGCCGAGCTGGGCGTCAAGAAGGCGGTCAAGCTGGCGGTGTCGGTGCCTTCGCACTGCGCGCTGATGCGCGGGGCGGCGGACGTGCTCGGCGCGCGCATGGCGGCGCTGGCGTGGTCCGCGCCGAAAATCCCGGTGATCCAGAACGCCGAGGCGAAGGCGTATGCGGCGCTCGACGACATCCGCGCCGCCTTGCAGCGCCAGCTCTACTTACCGGTGCGCTGGACCGAATGCGTGCAGGCGCTCGCCGCGGCCGGCGTCACGCGCGTCGCCGAGTGCGGTCCGGGCAAGGTGCTGACCGGGCTGATCAAGCGCATCGACAAGACGATCGAAGGGCGTGCGCTCGGTGCGCCTTCGGATCTCGACGCCGCGCTGGCGGCGTGGGTCTGACGTTCGCCGCCGCGATCCCGCCGTCGTGCCCGCTTGTGCAGGCGTGACGACCGGGCAAGTCTTTCCTGAGTCCCGAGTCCCGTTGCTGGAGGAACCCCACGCATGAGCAAGCCACTGCAGGGCGAAATCGCGCTGGTCACCGGCGCCAGCCGCGGCATCGGCGCGGCGATCGCCGACGAGCTGGCGGCGCAGGGCGCGACCGTGATCGGCACCGCCACCAGCGAAGCCGGCGCGGCCGCGATCGACGCGCGCCTCGCGCCGCACGGCGGCGCGGGCCGCGTGCTGAACGTCACCGACGGCGCCGCGGTCGAGGCGCTGATCGACGCCACCATCAAGGAGCGCGGCGGCCTGTCGATCCTGGTCAACAACGCCGGCATCACCCGCGACCAGTTGCTGATGCGCATGAAGGACGAGGACTGGAACGCAATCCTCGACACCAACCTCACCTCGGTCTACCGCACCTCGAAGGCGGTGCTGCGCACGATGATGAAGGCGCGCAAGGGCCGCATCGTCAACATCGCCTCGGTGGTCGGCGTCACCGGCAACCCGGGCCAGACCAACTACGCCGCGGCCAAGGCCGGCATCATCGCGTTCTCGAAGTCGCTGGCGCGCGAGATCGGCTCGCGCGGCATCACCGTCAACGTCGTGGCGCCGGGCTTCATCGACACCGACATGACGCGCGCGCTTGGCGAGGACCAGCGCAAGGCGCTGGAAGGGCAGATCGCGCTGGGTCGGCTCGGCGAGCCGGCCGACATCGCGCGCGCGGTGGCGTTCCTCGCCTCGCCGGCGGCGGCCTACATTACCGGCGAGACGCTGCACGTCAACGGCGGCATGTACATGCCTTGAGCGCCGGCGCGCAGGCTCCGGGAACGGCGCTGCGGACACACGGGGGGTAGCTTCCACGGCCCGTTCCCCGTTGCGCAGGGGATTCGCCTCCTCGACTCGAGGGGCGTGGGGGCAAGCAGTTCGGGGCGTCCTGCGGGCGCTCGTCACAACGTCATCGGGCGGCGGCACGACCGCGCCCGCGGCGCCCGCCCGGCCGGTGGCGGGCCCGCAGCTTCTCCACTACAATGCGCCGGCTTTTACCTGGGAGGTACCCGCACAATGAGCACCATCGAAGAGCGCGTCAAGAAGATCGTCGTCGAACAGCTTGGCGTGAAGGAAGACGAGGTGACCCCGAGCGCTTCGTTCGTGGACGACCTCGGCGCGGATTCGCTGGACACCGTCGAGCTGGTGATGGCGCTCGAAGAGGAGTTCGAGTGCGAGATCCCGGACGAAGAGGCCGAGAAGATCACCACCGTGCAGCAGGCGGTCGACTACATCAAGGCCCACGTCAAGGCCTGATGCGGCGCCCGCTCGCGCCCCGGCGGCGCGACGGAGGCGGTGCATGTGCCTGGAGCGGGACCCCGAAAGCTGCGCCGACCGGCGCAGCTTTCGTTTTGCGGGTCCGTAACCTGCGGCGGCGTATGGTCGCCGCGCGTCAAGACGGATACGAGTTATGAGCAAGCGACGCGTGGTAGTGACCGGTCTCGGCATCGTCTCGCCGGTCGGCAACGACGTGCCGACCGCATGGGCGAATATCACCGCCGGCAACAGCGGCATCGGCCCGATCACCAACTTCGACGCCAGCGCGTTCCCGACCCGCATCGCGGGCGAGGTGCGCAACTTCGATCCTGCGGCGTTCGTCGCGCCGAAGGACGTCAAGAAGATGGACACCTTCATCCACTACGGCGTCGCCGCTTCGCTGATGGCGATGCGCGATGCCGGGCTGGAGGTGCGCGAGGACAACGCCGAGCGCATCGGGGCGCTGATCGGCTCCGGCATCGGCGGCATCGCCGGCATCGAGAAGACCACGGTGGCCTGGCACGAGGGCGGCCCGCGCAAGATCTCGCCGTTCTACGTGCCGTCGACCATCATCAACATGGTGTCCGGCCAGATCTCGATCATGACCGGCATCAAGGGGCCGAACTTTTCCGCGGTGTCGGCCTGCGCCACCTCGAACCACAGCATCGGCATGGCGATGCGCCTGATCCAATACGGCGACGCCGACGCGATGGTCGCCGGCGGCGCCGAGTACGCCACCGTGCCGACCGCGATCGGCGGCTTCTGCAGCATGAAGGCGATGTCCACGCGCAACGACGACCCCACGCGCGCCAGCCGCCCGTGGGACCGCGACCGCGACGGCTTCGTGCTCGCCGACGGCGCCGGCATCCTGATGCTGGAGGAATACGAGTTCGCGAAGAAGCGCGGCGCGCGTATCTACTGCGAACTGGCCGGCGTCGGCGCCAGCAGCGACGCCTTCCACATGACCGCCCCCAGCGAGAACGGCGAAGGCCCGGCGCGCTGCATGGTGGCGGCGCTGCAGGACGCCGGCGTCAGCCCGCAGCAGGTCGAGTACGTCAATGCGCACGGCACCTCGACGCCGCTGGGCGACCTCGCCGAGACGCTGGCGCTGAAGCGCGTGCTGGGCGACCACGCCTACAAGGCGATGGTCAGCTCGACCAAGTCGATGACCGGCCACATGCTCGGCGCGGCCGGCGGCGCCGAGGCGGTCTTCACCATCCTCGCGCTGCACCACGGCGTGATTCCGCCGACCGTCAACCTGGACAACCCGAGCGAGGGCTGCGACCTCGACTACGTGCCGAACGCGGCGCGCGAGAAGCGCATCTCGGTGGCGGTCTCCAACGGTTTCGGCTTCGGCGGCACCAACGGCACGCTGGTGTTCCGTCGCATCTGACGCGGTGCGCGTGGGCGTGATCGCGCGCATCCTGCCCGGCCGGCGCGACCTGCTCGCGCCGGCCGCGGCGCAGCCGCGGCGCTATCCCTGCCTGCTGGAAAGCGCCGCCCGCGGCACCGTGCAGGCACGCTGCGACATCCTGTTCGCGTTCCCGCAGGCGGCGCTGCGCCTGGACGCCGACGGTCGCGTGCGCGACGACGAAGACCGCGTGCTCGGCACGCGCTTCCTCGAGGCGCTCGATCGGGCGTGGCGCGCCGAGCGCGACGGCTCCCCTCTCCCATCGGGAGAGGGATTGGGGGGGCGGATGGACGGGGACGCACTGCTGCGCCCGAACCCTCAGCCGGCCTTCGGCCACCCGCTCCCGGAGGGGGCGGGAAATACCGCGCTGCCGTTCACCGGCGGCTGGGTGCTTTACCTCGGCTACGAACTGGCCGGCGAAATCGAGCCGCGCCTGCGCCTGCCGGCGGCGCCGGAAGCCGGCGTGCCGACCGCGCTGGCGCTGCGCTGCCCGGCGGCGGCGATCGTCGATCATGCGCGCGACCGCACGGTGCTTGTCGCGGAGGCCGGGCATGCGGCGCTGCTCGACGCGATCGAGGCCGACCTGGCCGCGGCTTCCGCGCCCGTGCCGCCGACGCTGCCCGCTGCGGAGATCGAGGAGGACGAGCCGGCGCGCTTCCTCGACGGCGTCGCGCGCATCCACCGCTACCTGCGCGCCGGCGATACTTTCCAGGTCAACCTCTCGCGCGAATGGCGCGCGCGATTCGCCGCCGCGCCGGCGCCGGCGGCGCTGTACGCCGCGCTGCGCCGCGCCAACCCGGCGCCGTTCGCCGGCCTGCTGCAGTGGCGGGATTGGGCCGTCGTCAGCTCCTCGCCCGAACGCCTGGTCGAGGTGCGCGGCGACGTGGTGCAGACGCGGCCGATTGCCGGCACGCGGCCGCGCTTCGCCGGCGACGACGACGCGGCGCGCGTGCGCGAGCTGGTCGGCCATCCGAAGGAGCGCGCCGAGCACGTGATGCTGATCGACCTCGAGCGCAACGACCTCGGCCGCGTCTGCGCGCCCGGATCGGTGCGCGTCGACGAGCTGATGACGGTGGAGAGCTACGCGCACGTGCACCACATCGTCTCCAACGTGCGCGGCACGCTGCGCGCCGGCACCACGCCCGGCGATGTGATCGCGGCGACCTTTCCCGGCGGCACCATCACCGGCTGCCCGAAGGTGCGCTGCATGGAGATCATCGCGGAACTCGAAGGCGTCGGCCGCGGCCCGTATACCGGCGCGCTCGGCTACCTCGACCGCAATGGCGACCTGGATCTCAATATCCTGATCCGCACGCTGCTGCTGCGCGGCGACCGCGCGCGCCTGCGCGCCGGCGCCGGCATCGTCGCCGACTCCGACGCCGCGCGCGAGCTGGAGGAGACGCGCCACAAGGCGCGCGGCCCGCTGCGCGCGCTGGGGGCCGCGGGATGACGCCGCGCGTGCTGGTCGACGGCGCGGCGACGGATCGCGTGTCCGCGCTGGACCGCGGCCTGCTGTACGGCGACGGCCTGTTCGAGACCGTGCGGATCGTGCGCGGCCGCGCGCCGCTGTGGGCGCGGCACATGGCGCGCCTCGCGGCGGGCTGCGCCCGGCTCGGCCTGCCGATGCCGGCGGAGCCGACGCTGTGGTACGAGGCGGCCGACGTGACCGCGGGCATCGAGTGCGCCGTCGCGCGCATCAGCGTGACCCGCGGCGCCGGCGCGCGCGGCTACGCGCCGCCGCCGGTGTCGCAATCTGCGCGCATCGTGACCGGTTTCGCGGCGCCGGCGGTCCCCGCCGATTGGTACGCGCGCGGAATCCGGGTACGCTTCTGCGAGTTGCGCCTCGCCACGCAGCCGCGGCTGGCGGGCCTCAAGCACCTCAACCGCCTGGAGCAGGTGCTGGCGCGCGCCGAGTGGGACGACGCGGAGATCGCCGAAGGTCTGCTGCTGGATGCGGAGGGCCGGGTCGTGTGCGCCACTGCCGCGAACCTGTTCGTCGTGCGCAGTGGTCGGCTGGCGACGCCGGCACTGGATCGCTGCGGCGTGGCCGGCGTGGCGCGCGCGGAGGTGCTGGCGCGCCATGCGCAGGCCGAGGTGCGCGACATCGGCGTGGAGGAACTGATGCGGGCCGACGAGATTTTCCTCAGCTCCAGCGTGCGCGGCATCCTGCCGGTGCGCGCGCTGCCCGGCCGCGAACTCGCGCCCGGCGCATGGGCGCGCGCCCTGCAGGATGCGTGGCGCGCGCTGGGGCTGATCGACGCGGGCGCCGCATGACGCGCCGGCGCAGCGATCGTGGCGGCACGCTGAGCCGCCTGCTGGCGGCGCTGCTGCTGCTCGGCGCCTGCGGCGCCGGCGTCTGGCTGTGGGCCGACTGGTCGCGCTTCGCCGACGCGCCGCTGGCGGTCCGCGCGCAGGGGCAGACCGTCGAGGTCGCGCGCGGCATGAGCCTCAACGGGATCGTGCAGGCGCTGCGCGCGCAGCAGGTCAGCGCCGCGCCGGCGTGGTACTGGCGCGCGCTGGCCGCGCGCATGCGCGTGGCCGGGCGCCTGCACGCGGGCGAATACGCGCTCGATCCCGGCCTGACCCCGCGCGCGCTGCTGGAGCGCATGGCGGCCGGCCGCGTGCTGCAGCGCCGTTTCACCATCGTCGAGGGCTGGACGTTCCGGCAGATGCGCGACGAACTGCACCGCGCCGACAGACTGGCGATCGCGACCGCCGATCTCGACGCTGCCGGGATCATGCGCCGGCTCGGCTTCCCCGGCGAGGCGCCGGAAGGGCGCTTCCTGCCCGAGACCTACGCCTACGTGCTGGGCGACAGCGATCTCGACCTGCTGCAGCGCGCCCACGAGGCCATGGGCAAGTACCTCGCGACACAGTGGGCGCAGCGCGATCCCGCGGTGCCGCTGCAGACACCGTACCAGGCGCTGGTGCTGGCCTCGATCGTGGAGAAGGAAACCGGCCGCGGCGAGGAGCGCGCCGAAATCGCCGGCGTGTTCGAGCGCCGCCTGAAGCTCGGCATGCGCCTGCAGACCGACCCGACCGTGATCTACGGCCTCGGCAGCGCCTACGACGGCAACCTGCGCAAGCGTGATCTCGAAGCCGATACGCCGTTCAACACCTACACCCGCGCCGGCCTGCCGCCGACGCCGATCGCGCTGCCCGGCAAGGCGGCGATCGCCGCGGTGCTGCATCCGGCGCCGGGCGATGCGCTGTACTTCGTCGCGCGCGGCGACGGCACGCACCAGTTCTCGGCGACCATCGAGGAACACAACCGCGCAGTGGCGCGCTACCAGCTCGGAAGGAAAAAGTGAGCGGACGCTTCGTCACCCTGGAAGGCGGCGAGGGCGCCGGCAAGAGCACGCTGCTGGCCGGCCTGCGCGCGCACCTCGAAGCGCACGGCGTCGACCTGCTGCTGACGCGTGAGCCGGGCGGCACCGCGCTCGGCGAGGCGGTGCGCGCGCTGGTGCTCGATCCCGCGCTGCGCGACACCTGCGCCGAGAGCGAGCTGCTGCTGATGTTCGCCGCGCGCGCGCAACTGGTGCGCGCGGTGATCCGACCGGCGCTGGCGGCCGACCGCTGGGTGCTGTGCGACCGCTTCACCGACGCCAGCTACGCCTACCAGGGCGGCGGCCGCGGCCAGCCGGCGGAGCGCATCCGCGAGCTGGAACGCTGGGCCGCGGAGGACCTGCAGCCCGACCTGACCCTGCTGCTCGACCTGCCGGTGGCGGACGGGCGCGCGCGCGCCGCCGGACGCGGCGACGCCGATCGCATCGAGCGCGAGCAGGACGATTTCTTCGAGCGCGTGCGCGCGGCCTATCGCGTGCGCGCCGCAGAGTTCCCGCAGCGCTTCCGCGTGCTGGACGCCTCGCAGCCGCCCGAGCGCGTGCTGGCCGATGCGATCGCCGCGCTGGCGCCGCTGTTTGACGGGAGCATGCGATGACGGCGCCGGCGTGGCACGCCGAACCCTGGTCGATCCTGCGCCAGCGCGCCGAGCGCAACGCGCTGCCGCACGCGCTGTTGCTTGCAGGCCCGACCGGCTTGGGCAAGCGCGAATTCCTCGAACGCTTCGTGCGCGCGCGGCTGTGCCAGCAGCCGGTAGACGGCGAAGCCTGCGGACAGTGCCGCGCCTGCGCGCTGCTCGCCGCCGGCAGCCATCCCGACCGCGTCGCGGTCACGTTCGCCGAGCGCGCCGACGGCAAGGGCCTGCGCAGCGAGATCGTGGTCGACCAGATTCGCGCGCTGGGCCCGCGCCTGGCGATGGCCAGCCAGTTCGGCGGCTGGCAGGTCGCCAGCATCGATCCGGCCGACGCGCTCAACGCCGCCGCCGCCAACGCATTGCTGAAGACGCTGGAGGAGCCGACGCCGGCGACGCTGATCGTGCTGGTCGCCGACGCGCCGTGGCGCTTGCCGGCGACGATCCGCTCGCGCTGCCAGCGCGTCGACTTCCGCCTGCCGTCGCGCGAGGAGGCGCTGGCCTGGCTGCGCGCGCAGGGGCTCGCCGACGCCGCGGCCGCGCTGGATGCCGCCGGCGGCAACCCCGGCCTCGCGCTGGCCTTCGCCCGCGATGGCGCGCTGGCGCGACGCGACGAGGTGGCGCGCGACCTCGCCGCGCTGGCGCAGGGGCGTGCCGACGCGTTCGCGCTGGCCCGTTCCTGGGCAGACGACGCGCCGGTCGATCGCCTGTGGTTCGCCGCCGCGCTCGCCGCCGACGAGGCGCGCGCACAGGCGCAAGGCGCGCGCGGCCCGCTGGGGCTGGCCGCCGCCGACGGCGATGCGCTCGGCGCCTGGTTCGCGCACGCCAACCGCACGCGCGAGCTGCTGCGCGGTCCGCTGCGCGCCGAGCTGGCGCTGCTCGAACTGCTGGCGGCGTGGCGCTGATCCGCGGCTGATCCGCGCAAGCTGGCGGCAAGCGGGCGCCTGCATGCTGTGCGCCTTCCCAAGTCCCGCTGTTTTCCATGGCAACACCGCAACCCTGGACCGCAGGGCGCTCGGAACGCGGGCGCGGCGCGGCCGCATGCGCGCTGCTGGCGCTGATCGTCCTGCGCATACTCTATCTGCGCGGCTATCCGTTCAATTCCGACGAGCCGCAGCACCTGCACGTGGCGTGGGCGTGGACGCAGGGCCTGTTGCCGTACCGCGACGTGTTCGACAACCACGGGCCGCTGTTCGGGCTGCTGCACGCGCCGCTGCTGATGCTGGTCGGCGCGCGGCCCGACGCGCTGATGTGGATGCGGCTGCCGATGCTGGCCTGGTACCTGCTGGCGCTGGCCGCGACCTGGCGGTTGGCGCGCACGCTGTACGGCGACGGCGTGGCGCGCGCGGCGATGCCGCTGGTCGCGCTGTATCCGAGCTTCTTCCTGGTTGCCGGCCAGTTCCGCACCGACAACCTGTGGATGGCGCTGTGGCTGGCGGCGCTGGCGGTGCGGTGGCGCTGGCCGGACCGCCGCGTGCCCTGCGCAGCTTCGCCGCCGGCCTGCTGGCCGGCGCGGCGCTGGCGGTGTCGCAGAAGACCCTGCTGCTGCTCGGCTGCGCCGGCGTCGCCGCCGCGGTGACGTGGAGCGCGCGGCCGCGCATCGGGATGGTGGTGACGGCCGCCCGCCATGCGCTGGCGGCAATCGCGGGCCTGCTGGTGGTGCCGGCCGCATTCGCCGCGTGGTTCGCCGCGCACGGCGCGTGGGACGCCACGGTGTACTGCCTGGTCCGGCACAACATGCTGCCGGGCCTCGGCTACTGGCATCACGAGTCGTGGCGGTTGGCCGCGTTCCTGTCGCTCGCGTTCGCCGCTGCGGCGTTGGCGTGGCGGATGGCGCGCCGCCGCGAACGCGCCGCCGCGCGTCGCGCCGTGCTGTTCCTGCAGGCGATGCTGTACGCGCTGTCGATCTACACATGGTGGCCGCTGGTGACGCGCCAGGACATGCTGCCGGCGCTGCCGCCGCTGATCCTCGTGTTTACCGGCTACGTCGCCACGCGGTGGCGGCCGCTCGTGCCCGCGCAACCGACGATCCTGGTCGGCGTGCTCGCCGCGTCCGAACTGGCCCTGCTGCTGGCCGGCAGCCCGCCGTGGCGCAATCGTCTGGCCCAACACGAGCGCGAAGTCGCGACCGTGCTGCAGCTGACCCGGCCCGGCGAATTCGTGATGGATCCGAAGGGCGCCAGCATTTTCCGTCCGCGCCCGTACTACTACGTGCTGGAAACCATCACCGAACGCCGGCTCGCGCTGGGCCTGCTGCCCGACGCCATTGCCGATGACATGGTGCGCACGCGCACGATGGTCGCGATCGACTGCCGGCTGCCGCCGCGCAGCCGCGCGTTCGTCGAGCGCAACTATCTTCCGGTCGACGGCAACGTGCGCGTGGCCGGGCTGCGCCTGCCGCCTGCGACAGGCGCGCCGCGCCGCTTCACGCTCGAACTGCCCGGCACCTATGCCGCGGTCGACGCGAACGGCGTCGTGGCGGCGCGGGTCGACGGCGCGTCGCCGTCGCGGCGCTGGGCACTGGCCGCCGGAACGCATACCCTGACCACGCCGGCGCAGGGTGCGCTGGCCATCGTATGGGCGCCCGCGCTCGACCGTGGACTGCGATCGGAGACCGGTTGGTGGAGCAAGCCCTGAACGTCGACGACCTGCTGCGCCGGTCGGGTGCGCGCCTGCTGGTGGTGGCGCCGCATCCCGACGACGAGTCGCTTGCCGCCGGCGGCCTGATCCAGCGCGCGCGCGCGCTCGGTGCCGACGTGCGCGTGCTGCTGCTGACCGACGGCGACAACAATCCCTGGCCGCAGCGCTGGCTGGAACGACGCCTGTGCATCGATGCCGCGGCGCGGCGCCGCTGGGGCGAACGTCGCCGCGGCGAGGTGCGCGAGGCGCTGGCCGGGCTGGGCGTGCCGGCGCAGGCGCTGCTGGCGCTGGGTTGGGCCGATCTCGGCGTGACCGCGCGGCTGTGCACCGACTTCGCCGCGGCGCGCGACGCCTTCGCGGCTCGGCTGCGCGCGTGTGCGCCGACCATGATTGCCGCGCCGGCGCTGGACGACCGCCATCCCGACCACAGTGCGGCGCGCGTGCTGCTGGAACTGGCGCTCGCCGACGTCGCGCCGTACCCGCCGCTGCTGGGCTACCTGGTGCACGGCCGGCCCGCGCAGCGCGGCACGCCGGTGGTCATCGCGCTGGATGCGGCGATGCGCGAACGCAAGCGCGCGGCGGTGCTGGCCCACCGCACCCAGGTAGCGCTCAGCCGGGGACGCCTGCTGCGCTGCGTCGGCGATCGCGAGCTGTTCCGCTTCGACGGCCCGACGACGACCCCATGGCGCGACAGCCTGCTGCTGCCGTGGCGGCCGCCGGCGTGGCTGCACGCGCGCCTGGACCTGCTGCTGGCGCATCGCGGCGGGGCGCAGCGCGTGCCGTGGCGGTCGGCGCCGCTGTACCGGACCGACGCCGGCTTCCGCCTGGACGTGCCCGCGGCAGCGCGCGGGGGGCTGCTGTTCGTCAAACTGGAGGCGCGCTTCGATACCGCGTGGATCTTCGACCGCTGGGGCTGGTGGCGCGCGTCGGAGGAATGAGAAAGGAACGCGGGGCAAGCGAAGCCGCGGGGCGATCCCGGTCTCCCTGCGCCACGCATCCCGCGCCCCGTGCCTGGACGCTTGTCCACGGGACCTCCCGAGACCTTCGCCGCAGTGACCGGGTCGCTTGACCGCCCGCGCCGGCTTGGCCCAAGCTGCGCGATGCCCGGTGCCGACGCGGCACCGGCCGAGGGGAGAGTGCAGATGAGCGGACAGACGGGCACGGGCATGCCGCGCCAGGGCATCCTTCCGCTGGTGATCAAGGACAAGGGCGCCCTGTACAACGCCTATATGTCGTTCGTGAAGGGCGGCGGCCTGTTCGTGCCCACCGCCAAGCGCTACAGCCTCGGCGACGAGGTGTTCCTGCTGATCACGCTGATGGACGACAAGGACCGCCTCGGCGTCAGCGGCAAGGTGGTGTGGATCACGCCCGCCGGCGCGCAGGGCAACCGCACCGCCGGCATCGGCATCCAGTTCAGCGAGTCGGCCGACGGCGAAGCGGCACGCACCAAGATCGAATCGATCCTGGCCGGCATCCTCGGCTCCGAGCGCAGCACGCACACGATGTAGCGCAGCACGCACGGCGACTTTCCGCACATGGATTCCCCGCGACTTCCACTGCGCGTGCTGGTGCTCGGCGCCGGCGCGACCGGCGGCTGGTTCGGCGCCCGGCTGATCGAGGCCGGCGCCGACGTCGATTTCCTGGTGCGCCCCGCGCGCGCCGCCGCGCTGGCCGCGAACGGCCTGCGCATCGAGAGCGCGTCGCGCCCGTTCGCCGCGCCGGTGCGTGCGCTCGGCGCGGTGCCCGCCGATGCCCGCTACGACCTGGTGCTGCTGTCCTGCAAGGCCTACGACCTCGCCACGGCGATCGACGCGATCCGCCCCGCGGTGGGCGCGCACACGCGCGTGCTGCCGCTGCTGAACGGGCTGCGCCATCTGGACGCGCTGGACGCCGCGTTCGGCGCACCGCGCGTGCTTGGCGGGTTGTGCCATATCTCGGTGACCCTGACCGCCGACGGCGCGATCCGCCAGTTCGGCGCGCTGGAGCGCCTGACCTGGGGCGCGCGGCGCGCGGACGACCCGGCGCTGCCGGCGCTGCGCGCGACGCTGCAACGCCTGCCGGGCGACGTGCGCGAACCCGCCGACATCCTCGCCGCGATGTGGGAGAAGTTCGCCTTCATCGCCGCGCTGGGCGGCATCACCTGCCTGCTGCGCGCGCCGGTGGGCGTGATCGCGGCGAGCGGCGAGGGCGCCGCGCTGGCGCGCCGCCTGTACGCCGAGTGCGCGGAAGTCGCCGCGCGCGAGGGCCGTCCGATCGACGCCGCGGCGCGCGCCGAGGCCGAACGCATCCTGACCGCGCCCGGTTCGCCGCTGAAGGCCTCGATGCTGCGCGACCTCGAGCGCGGCGGCCGCACCGAGGGCGAGCACATCCTCGGCGACCTGCGCGCCCGTGCCCACCGCGCCGGCCTCGACACGCCGCTGCTGGCTGCGGCGCACGCGCACGTCGCGGCCTACGAACGCCAGCGCGCGGTGGATTGAGGGACCGGGCGCGCAAACGCGAACGCCCGGCGGGGCCGGGCGTTCGCGTGCGAAAAACTGGTCGGGGAGACAGGATTTGAACCTGCGACTTCTACGTCCCGAACGTAGCGCTCTACCAGGCTGAGCTACACCCCGACGGGAGCCGCGCATGATAGCGATGGCATCCCGGCTTGGCAACTTCCGCAGGCGCCGGTCCGGCCGCGCGCGGCTCGCCGCGGGCGGCCCGCGCGGCGGCATCTGCTAGGCTATGCGGCTTCCCGCCGTCCCGAACTTACCGAGGAAACCATGGCGCAGTCGAAGGCCCGCACCATGCCCGGCGTGCTCGAGCTGCTTCCGCTCGAGCAGGTCGCCTTCCAGGGCATGCTGGACACGATCCGGCGCAACTTCGAGCGCTACGGCTTCCTGCCGGTGGAGACGCCGGTGATGGAGTTCGCCGACATCCTGCTGACCAAGGAAGGCGGCGAGACCGAGCGCCAGGTCTACTTCGTGCAATCCACCGGCGACCTGGAAAAGGGCGGGAGGCCGGAGTTGGCGCTGCGCTTCGACCTGACCGTGCCGCTGGCGCGCTACGTGGCCGAGCACGAGCATGAACTGAGCTTCCCGTTCCGCCGCTACCAGATGCAGCGCGTCTACCGCGGCGAACGCCAGCAGCGCGGCCGCTTCCGCGAGTTCTACCAGTGCGACATCGACGTGATCGGCAAGGACGCGCTGTCGATCCGCTACGACGCCGAGCTGCCGGCGGTGATCCATAGCGTGTTCAGCGCGCTGGCGATCGGCCCGTTCGTGATCCAGATGAACAACCGCAAGCTGATGCGCGGCTGGTTCGAGGGCCTCGGCATCGCCGACGCGGAGCGGCAGACACTGGTGCTGCGCGAGGTGGACAAGCTGGACAAACGCGGCGCCGACGCCGTGCGCGCCACGCTGACCGGGCCGGAGTTCGGCCTGTCCGTCGCGACCGCCGACAGGATCATGGCGTTCGTCTCGATCCGCTCGACTTCGCTGGCCGACGCGCACGCGAAGCTGGATGCGCTCGGCGCCGGCAGCGCGACTTTCGAACAGGGCAGGACGGAACTGAAGGAAGTGCTGAACCTGGTCAAGGCGTTCGGCGTGCCGGAAACGCACTTCGCGCTGAACCTGTCGATTGCGCGCGGCCTCGACTACTACACCGGCACCGTCTACGAGACGCACCTGACCGAGCATCCGCAGATCGGCTCGATCTGCTCCGGCGGCCGCTACGAGAACCTCGCCGGCCACTACACGAAGTCGCACCTGCCCGGCGTCGGCATCTCGATCGGCGCCACGCGCCTGTTCTGGCAGCTGCGCGAGGCCGGCCTGCTCGGCCCTGCGGCCAGCACGGTGCAGGCGCTGGTGGCGCTGATGGAGGGCGTGCCGCTGCCGGCCTGCCTGGAACTGGCGGCGCAGTTGCGCGAGGCCGGCATCGCCACCGAGGTGGTGATGGAGCCGGGCAAGCTGTCCAAGCAGTTCAAGTATGCCGACCGTGCCGGCATCCGCTTCGTGCTGGTGCTGGGCCCGGACGAACTGGCCAAGGGCGTGGTCGCGGTCAAGGACATGCGCCGGCAGGAGCAGTTCGAGGTGCCGCGCGCCGATCTGGCCAAGACGCTGCGCGTCGAGCTGGAGCAGACGGCGGCGATGGGGTGAGCGCCATTCGCCGGTCGCGCGTGCGGCGGCGGATGGCCGATGGGATGAACACCGACGTCGAGGTGTCGACGGCCGCGCCGAGGCCGGCGCGCGCGACGGCGACGTCGATCCGATGGAGGCGTGGCGAGGCGACATGGCAACGACTGCAGACACGATCGTTCTGGACGGCAACCGCCTGACCCGCGGGCAGGTAGTGGCGATCGCCCGCGACGGCGCGCGCGTCGCGCTGGATGCGAAGCAGCTCGGGCGCGTGCAGCGCGCCGCGGATTTCCTCGCCGAGAAGGTCGACTGCGGCGAGCCGATCTACGGCGTCACCACCGGCTTCGGCAGCAATGCCGACAAGCTGCTCGGTGCGCACCGCGCACGCGACGAACTGCCCGGCGGCAATCCGGAAGTCACGGACGGCACGCTGCTGGAGGAGTTGCAGCACAACCTGGTGATCACGCACGCGGTGTGCGTGGGCAAGCCGTTCGCGCCCGAGGTGGTGCGCGCCATGCTGGCGATCCGCATCAACACGCTGATGCGCGGCCACTCCGGCATCCGCGCGGCGACGCTGCAGGCGCTGGCCGAGCTGCTCAACCGCGACGTGATCCCGGTGATCCCGGAAAAGGGTTCGGTCGGCGCCAGCGGCGACCTCGCGCCGCTCTCGCATCTGGCGATCGTGCTGCTGGGCGGCGGCGAGGCGTTCCACGCCGGCGAGCGCGTGGCCGGCGCCGAGGCGCTGAAACGCGCCGGTCTCGCGCCGGTGCGGCTCTCGTTCAAGGAAGGCCTGGCGCTGAACAATGGCACCACGCAGATGCTGGCCTGCGCGGTGCTGGCGCTGGACCGTCTGCAGGCGCTGCTCGGCACCGCCGACCTCGCCGCGGCGATGACGCTCGACGCGTTCGCCGGCCGCAGCGGCGCGCTGCGGCCCGAGGTGCACGCGCTGCGTCCGCACCCAGGCCAGGTCGAGACCGCGGCGCGCGTGCGCGGCCTGCTGGAAGGCTCCACCCTGGTCGACATTCCCTACCACCTGGTGCCGCGCTTCCGCACCTGGTCGGCCGAAGCGTGGGCGACGCCCGAGGAGCAGGCGCAGCGCTTCGACATCGCCTGGGAATGGGTGCCCGCGAACCACCGCCACGGCCGCGAGGCGTTCTACAGCCGCTTCCTGCCGTTCCGGGGCGGCAAGAAGCACCAGCCGCAGGATGCCTACTGCCTGCGCTGCATGCCGCAGGTGCACGGCGCGGTGCGCGACGCCTGGGCGCAGGCGTGCCGCGTGATCGACGTCGAGCTGAACGCGGTCACCGACAACCCGCTGGTGTTCCCCGACGCCGAGAACCCGCGCCACATCGAGGACCAGGTGATCTCCGCCGGCCACTTCCACGGCATGCCGCTGGCGCTGGCGATGAGCTACGTGAAGGCGGCGATCCCGGTGCTGGCCTCGATCTCCGAGCGCCGCCTGGCCAAGCTGGTCGACCCCGCCACCAACGACGGCCTGCCGGCGTTCCTCACCGGCAACGAGGACGCCACCGACTCCGGCTTCATGATCGTGCAGTACACCGCGGCGGCGCTGGTCAACGACCTGGCCACGCGCGCGCATCCGGCCTCGGTGTACTCGATCCCGACCAGCGCCAACGCCGAGGACCACGTGTCGATGGGCGCCAACGAGGCGCGCCACGTGCTGGAGATGTGCGAGGACCTCGGCCACGTGCTGGCGCTGGAGCTGTACACCGCCGCGCAGGCGCTGGAGTACCGCCAGGACATGCTCAACGCGGCGCGCCGCCTCGCCGAGCGCGGCGGCTGGACCGCGCTGGCGGCGAAGGTGGTCAACGCGCCCGATCCCACGCATCCGCAGCGCGCGCAGTTCGAGGAGGAGGTGCGCGCGCTGCAGAAGGCGCTGGCCGAGGCCGGCGACTTCCATGCCGGCGCCGCCGTGCGCAAGGCGTTCGCCGCCATCCGCGAGCGCATCGGCTTCATCTCGCGCGACCGCGCGATGGATGGCGACGTGCAGCGCATCTGCGCACTGGTGGCGAGCAGGGCGCTGCTGGCCTGAGCGTTCGCCGGCCGGGCTGCCGGCCGGCGGCCGCGCCATGCTTGGCATGCCGCGCCGCGCGCGGCATGCTGCGCGGGGTTCCGACGGACTTGGCCCATGCATCGCTGGCGCACCCTGGACGGCCGCCCACCGCGCGTGATTGCGCACCGCGGCGCCAGCGGCTACCTGCCCGAACACACGCTGCCCGGATACGCGCTGGCAGCGCAGCAGGGTGCCGACGTGCTCGAACCGGATCTGCTGCCCAGCCGCGACGGCGTGCTGTATGCGCGCCACGACTACGGGCTTGCGCGCAGCACCGACGTGGCAACGCGGCCCGCATTCGCCTCGCGCGCCCGCGAAGTGGACGGCGCGCGCGACTGGTGGATCACCGACTTCGACGCCGCCGAACTGGACACGCTGCGCGCGATGCAGCCGTTCGCCCAGCGCGACCACGCGCACGACGGCCGCCACGCGCTGCCGCGCTTCGCCGCCGTGCTCGACCTCGCCGCGCGCGTCGGTGCCGAGCAGGGCCAGGTGTTGCCGGTCTATCCCGAACTGAAGCATCCGCAGCGCTGCCGCGCGCGCGGCCTCGATCCGGTGGCGCTGCTGGCGGCGGAATTGCTGCCGCGCGGCCTGGCCGGATCGCAGGCGCCGGTCTGGCTGCAGTGCTTCGACCACGACGTGCTGCGCGAGGCGCGGGAGCGCCTCGGCAATCCGTGCTACGCGCTGGTCGAGGCGCTGCCGGCGCAGCCCGACGCGCGCGACGCCAGGCTGCGCGAGCTGGCGACCTGGGCGCGCGGCATCGCGCCGGACAAGCGCCTGCTGTGGGATGGCCGCGGCCGCGACAGCGGCCTGGTCGACGCGGCGCATGCCGCCGGCCTCGAAGTGCACGCCTGGACCTTCCGCGACGACCTCGGCTACGCGCCGTTTGCCGACGTGCGCGCCGAACTGCGTGCGGCGTTCGCGCTGGGCGTGGATGCGCTGTTCTGCGATTTTCCCGCCACCGCCGTGGCCGAACGCGCGGCATTCGCGCGGCGCTGACCGCAACCTTCCTTCAGCGCGTGACCACGATCTGCTGGGTGTCGAACGGCAGCGGCACGCCCGGCTTGAAGGTATGGCGCCAGGTGGCGAGCTGGTCGGCGATGCCCCTGCCGACGTCGATCTGCGGCTCGGACGGCGTCAACTGCTCGCGGTGCTCCCAGCGCGTGACGTCGTCGCGGGCATAGCCGTAGGCCTGGATGAAGTCGGTCGTGCGGTTCAGCGCGTCGGCCAGCAGGGCGCGGCCGAAGAAGGTGATCTCGGCATCGCTGTCGCAGCCGAACGAGCTGCGGTCGCTGCGCGCGGCGGTGATCACCAGGGTGCCGTCGCCGCGCAGCGGCGGGACGAAGCCGCCCGAATAGCAGGCGTTGACCACCACCACCTTCCACTTGAACGGACGCTGCTTGAGGATGTCGCCGAGATCCTCGGCGCCGATCTGGTCCAGCGGCAGCGGGTCGAGACCGACCGTCAGCGTGTGATCCTCGCTGCCGTGCGAGGTGAGGTACAGCAGCAGCACGTCCTGCTGCGGGTCCATCACTTTGGCCAGCGCGTCCAGCGCGGTCTCGAGATTGCTCCAGGTGGCGAGCGGGCGCCGGTCGACGGTGGCCGGATTGTTCTCCAGCACCAGCGTGTGCCCGGCGGCGGCGAAGCGCTGGCCGAGCATGCGCTCGGCGTACTCGGCCTCGTTGCGGAACGCGTCGGTGCTGCCGTCGCCGGCGAAGATCAGCGCGTACAGGTTGACCTGCCCCGGCGTGCGCGGCTTCAGCTGCGCCAGCGCCGCCTGCATGCGGTCGGCCTGCACGTACAGCGCCTGCTCGGGGGTGAGGTCGGTGTCGGCCCAGGCTTCGCTGTCGGCGGCATCGTCCTGATCCGTGGGCGCGGCCGCGGCCGCGGGCTGCGCGGGCGCGGCGTGCTGGCCCAGCGACAGCGCCAGCGCGGCGCCGGTCAGGAAGGCGAACAGGGCAGCGAACAGGGTGCGCATGGTCAGACCGCGATGGCGTCGAAGTCGGCGACGCAGGGATGGCGCGCGTCGGCCGGACAGGCCAGCGGCGGCCGGCACACCCACGTGGTGCCGAAGCCGGCGGCGCGTGCGGCGTCGAGTTCCTCGACCACGTCGGACAGGAAGTGCAGGCGCGCGGGCGGCTCGCCGATCGCGGCGGCGATGCGCGCGTAGGAATCGCGTTCGCGCTTCGGGCCCGTCTCGGTGTCGAAATAGCCGGCGAACAGCGGGGTCAGGTCGCCGGCCTCGCTGTAGCGGAAGAACAACTTCTGCGCCTGCACGGAACCCGACGAGTACACGTAGAGCCGGATGCCCTGGGCGCGCCACGCGCGCAGCTTCGCCGCGACTTCGGGGTAGACGTGGGCGCGGTAGTCGCCGCCGGCGTAGCCGGCTTCCCAGATCATGCCCTGCAGCGCCTTCAGCGGCGTGGCCTTGCGGTCGGTGTCGATCCAGCCGAGCAGCAGGTCGATCACCTCGGTGCGGCTGGCGGTGATCAGGTCGGCCTCCCGTGCCGCCTCGTGCAGCCAATGCCGCACCTCGGGATGGTCCGCGTGGGTTTCGACGAAGGCGGGCAGGCGCTTGCGCGCGTACGGGAACAGCACGTCCTTGACGAAACTGATCGAGCTGGTGGTGCCCTCGATGTCGGTGACGATGGCGCGGGTTTCGGTCATGGCCGGGAGACGGAAGACGGGAGACGGGACGAGCGTACCAAGCCGCGGAGCGGTGTTGTGGCGCCCGCGCGGCTCCGCCTCGCGGTCCTCACTCGTAGCGCGGGAAGCGCGCGGCGATCGGGTCGCCGGTGAAGTTGGCCACCCAGCCGGCCGGATTGGTGAACAGGCGGATCGCGACGAAGTGCGGCGCCGGCCCCATGTCGAACCAGTGGCGGGTGCCGCCGGGCACGCCGATCAGGTCGCCTTGGGTGCACAGGATCTCGTAGACCCGGTCGCCGAGGTGCAGGCTGAACAGGCCGGAGCCGGCGACGAAAAAGCGCACCTCGTCCTCGGCGTGGGTGTGCTCCTCGAGGAATTTCCGGCGCAGCGCTTCCTTGTCCGGATGATTCGCGTGCAGGCTGACCACGTCGGCCGCCCGGTAGCCTTCCTCGGCCATCAGCCGGTCGATGTCGCCGCGATAGGCGGCGATCACCGCGTCCGGGCTGGCGCCCGGCGTGATCGGCTTCGACGTTTGCCAGCGTTCGAAGCGCACCCCGGCCGCGGCCAGTTCGCGGACGATCTCGGCGTGGGCGTCGGTGGCGAGCAGCGGCGAAGCGCCGTCGGTTTCGCTGAAAATGCGCAGGCGGCTCATGCGGACAACCTCCTCAGATCCAGCTCGCAGGCAAGCAGGAATTCGAGCGCTTCGAGATGACGGCGCGTCTCGGCCATGTCGCGGCCCCAAGTGTAGATGCCGTGGCCGTCGATCAGGTACGCATACAGCGGCTTGCCCGCGTCCAGCCAGGCATCGATGCGCGCGGTCAGATCGGGCATGTGCTGGGTGTTGGGGAACACCGGCACCTCGAGCACGCTTTCGTGGGTGGTGTGGCCGGCGATCGCCTTCTGCAGCTCCCAGCCCTGCAGGCGGATCGCGCCGGCCGGCGCGAACAGGCGCGAGGCGACGGTCTGCGTGCGCGAGTGGGTGTGCAGCACCGCGCCTGCTTCCGGGAAGCGCAGGTAGATCTGGACGTGCAGCGCGGTTTCGGCGGAGGGCCGCGCGTCGGTGTCGACCGGCCGGCCGGACATGTCGACGACCATCACGTCGCCCTCGTCGAGCTGCCCCTTGTCGCGCCCCGAAACGGTGATCGCGATGTGGCCGGCGTCGATGCGCGCGGAAAAGTTGCTGCTGGTGGCCGGCGTCCAGCCCTGCGCGGCGAGCGCGCGGCCGGCATCGGCGATGCTGCGCGCGCAGGCGGCGAGACGGGTCCGGTCGTAGCCTGGTGGAGGGGGCATCGACGGTGCGTTCGGATGGCCAGACGTGGCGCGGCACTATAGCACGCGTGCGCGCGGCGCCCGGGTGCGGCTGACTCAAGTCATGCACCGTTGGGCTGCGCGGCGTAGGATATGCGGCAAGGGTACAAACGCGGCCGTGCCGCACTTTCATCCCACCATCCCACGACGGAGGTTTGCCAATGTCGAATGACCAGAACAACGCGTCTCGCCGCCGATTCCTCAAGGTCGCCGCCGGCGCGGCCGGCGCCGCCGCGCTCGCCGCGGTGCTGCCGCGCACGGCCAACGCGCAGGCGCTGCCGCATCTCGCGCCGACCGACCCGGCCGCCAAGGCGCTGGGCTACGTCGAGGACACCACCAAGGTGGACCAGGCGAAGTACGCCAATCACAAGGCGACCGACAATTGCGCCAACTGCAAGTTCTTCCAGGGCAAGCCCGGCGACGCCTATGCGGGCTGCCAGCTGTTCCCGGGCAAGGCGGTGAACGCGAAGGGCTGGTGCTCGGCGCACGCTGCGAAAGCCTGATCGCCCGCTCCAGCGCGATCGAGAGAGCCGGCCGCAAGGCCGGCTTTCGCGTTTCCGGGAAGCGCGAAAACGGCGATCGGCGCAGACGGCCTCGGCGGCGATGCGCGCGGATGGTTCGGAAGGGGGAGGCGAGCATGCGGGCGGGCGCCCGAGACATCGCTGCTCGAGCGCGCCCAGGTCGAGGAGCTGGGTCGCCTGGACGCGCCCGAGCGGCAATCCGAGGGGTCCACTGCCAAGTGACTAACCCGCGGACCACGGATCATAGCGCGGGAGGGCCTCGGCCGGCCAATAGATCGCGCCCATCGCTTATGCTCGTTTACAGCATTTTCGATCTTTCAATGACTTGAGAACTCAACCTCGCTCGGAATCGATCCAATCGCCATCCATACTTTCGGGTATGGATGGCGATTGCCGAGGTGCGGTCAGCGCGCGCGCAGCCGGCTGTGCCGGTAGCCGTAGCCGAAGTACAGCACGAAGCCGAGCGCGGTCCAGGCCACCATCAGCGTCCAGTTGTACCAGCTCATCGTGCCCAGCAGGACGAGGCAGCTGAGGATGCCGCAGGTGCAGATCACGGGCGCCCATGGCACGCGGAACGTGCGCGGCAGGTCGGGCGCGGTGCGGCGCAGCAGCAGCACGCCGCCGCACACGGCGCAGAACGCGATCAGCGTTCCCATCGAGACCAGGTCGCCCAGCACGTTCAGCGGGAACACGGCCGCCATCAGGGCGATGCCGATGCCGGTGATCACCGTGTTGATGTGCGGCGTGCGGTGCTTGGGATGGATGCGCGTGAACACCTTTGGCAACAGGCCGTCGCGACCCATGATCATGAAGATGCGCGGCTGCGCGATGATCATCACCAGCACCACCGAGGACAGGCCGATCAGCGCGCCGACCTCGACCAGCCAGCGCAGCCAGACCAGTTGCGGGTGCGCGCGCACCGCGGTCACCACCGGTTCGTCGGTGCCGAGCTGCGTATACGGCAGCAGGCCGGTCAGCACCGCGGCCATGGCGATGTACAGCACCGTGCAGATCGCCAGCGAGGCCAGCGTGCCGAACGGCATGTCGCGCTGCGGGTTCTTGCACTCCTGGGCGGCGGTCGAGGTGGCCTCGAAACCGATGTAGGCGAAGAACACCATCGCCGCGCCGCGCAGGATCCCGGACCAGCCGTACTTGTCCGGGCCCTGCTGCTCGGGGATGAACGGGTGCCAGTTGGCCGGGTCGACGTAGCGCGCGCCGACCACGATCACGATCAGGATCAGGCTGACCTTCAGGATCACCATCGCCATGTTGGCGCCGGTCGACTCGCGGATGCCGACGTAGCAGACCCAGGTCAGCGCCAGCGTGATCGCCACGGCCGGCAGGTTGAACAGTGCGCCGGTGGCGACCAGGTGGCCGTTGACGTAGTCCAGCGGCGCATTGGTCAGCGCAGGCGGCAGGTGGATGCCGAAGTGGTCGAGCAGGCTGAGGAAGTAGCCGGTCCAGCTCACCGCGACCGCCGAGGCCGAGACGCCGTATTCCAGCACCAGGTTCCAGCCGATGAACCACGCCGCCACCTCGCCCAGCGTGGCGTAGGCGTAGGAGTACGCGCTGCCGGACACCGGGATCATGGTGGCGAACTCGGCGTAGCAGAGCGCGGTGAAGCCGCTGCAGATCGCGGCGAGGACGAACGAGATGATGATCGCCGGGCCGGCGTGGTCGGCGGCCGCCTGGCCGGTGATGACGAAGATGCCGCCGCCGATCACGGCGCCGATGCCGAGCGCGGTCAGGCCCCAGGGGCCGAGCGTGCGGCGCAGGGCCGGCCCTTCGATGTCTTCGGCGATGGCGCGGGGGGACTTCTTGGCAAGCAGTTGGTCGAGCATGGGGAATCCGGTGGCTGCGGCCGAAGCGCCGCGCGACGATGCGAAAAGGCCGGCGGGCGGACCCGCCGGCCTTGCGGCCGCTCAGCGGCGGCGCAGTCGACTGTTGCGGTAGCCGTACAGGAAATAGACGAGCAGGCCGAGCGCGATCCACGCGCTCATCCATTTCCAGTTGTCGATGAACGACCGGCCGAACAGGAACAGGCAGGCCAGCGCGCCGAGCGGGCAGATCACCCACACCGCCGGCACGCGGAAGGGGCGCGCCAGGTCGGGCCGCGAGTAGCGCAGCACCAGCACGCCGACGCAGACGGTGGCGAACGCCAGCAGGGTGCCCATCGACACCAGGTCGCCCAGCACGCCGATCGGGAACAGGCCGGCCAGCGTTGCTGCGACGATGCCGACGATCACCGTGCCGACGTAGGGCGTCTGGAACTTCGGGTGCACCTTGCCGAACAGCTTCGGCAGCAGGCCGTCGCGCGACATCGTGTAGAAGATGCGCGGCTGGCCCATCAGCATCACCAGGATCACCGAGCTGAGTCCGGCGATCGCGCCGATGGCGACGATCTCCTTCAGCCAGCGCAGGCTCGGGTAGGCGTCCAGCGCGGTGGTCACCGGGTGGGCGGTGTTGAGCTGCAGGTAGGGCAGCATGCCGGTGAGCACGCCGGAAACGATGATGTAGAGGATGGTGCAGACCACCAGCGAGCCGAGGATGCCGATCGGCATGTCGCGCTGCGGGTTCTTGCATTCCTGCGCGGCGGTGGAAACCGCGTCGAAGCCGATGTAGGCGAAGAACACCACCGAGGCGCCGCGAAATACGCCGTCCCAGCCGAAGTGGCCGTCGCCCTGCGCGGCGGGGATGAACGGATGCCAGTTGGCCGGATCGACGTAGCGCAGGCTGAAGCCGACGAACATCAGGATCACGACCAGCTTGATCGCCACCACGATCGAGTTGACGAACGCCGACTGGGTGATGCCGACGTAGCACAGGCAGCTGATTGCGGCCACGATCAGCACCGCCGGCAGGTTGATGATCGCGCCGGTGAGCTGGAACGAGCCGCCGACCAGGGTCAGCGGCGCTGACGACAGCGCGGCGGGCAGCGCCAGGTTGTAGTCGACGAGCAGGCTGTTGAGGTAGCCCGACCAGCCGACCGCCACCGTGGACGCGGCGAACAGGTATTCCAGCACCAGCATCCAGCCGATGAACCAGGCGACGAACTCGCCCAGCGTGGCGTATGAATAGGAGTAGGCGCTGCCCGAAACCGGCAGCATCGAGGCGAATTCGGCATAGCACAGGCCGGCGAACGCGCAGGCCACGCCGGCGAACACGAAGCTGAGCACGACGGCGGGGCCGGCGTGCACGGCGGCGGCCTGGCCGGTCAGCACGAAGATGCCGGCGCCGATGACCGCGCCGATGCCGAGCATGATCAGATGTCGCGCGGTCAGCGCGCGGCGCAGCGTGACCTCGCCGGACGCGGCCTCCTCGGCGGCCGACAGCACCGGCTTGGTGACGAACAAATCTCGAAACATGAAACCCCCTCCCGAATGGATCGGCACGGATGCACGGCGCTCTTGTGGTGCTGGCGCGGACGTCGCAGGCGGCCATGCCGAAGCATGGCGGCGCTGTACCTTGCCAAATGCGCCGGTCGGGCACAAGCGCACGAGGTCATGGCTTTGCCCGCGGGGCGCGGATCCTTGCGCCGGCCGGGGCGCTGCGGCACTCTGCAAGGTTCCTTCCGCCGACGAGGTCCGCGCGTGTCGCCCCTGCCCCTGCTGGCGGAACTGGATCGTTACCGGCAACGCTGGCCGCGCGAGGCGGCGGTCGGCGATTTCCTCGACTTTGCGCGCCGCGAGCCGCGCTGCTTCGAGCGCAGCACCGTCGAAGGTCACTTCACCGGCTCGGCGTGGCTGGTCGGCGTCGACGGTGCGCGCGTGCTGCTGACCCACCATCGCAAGCTCGACCGCTGGCTGCAGTTGGGCGGGCACGCCGATGGCGATGCGCATCTGGGGCGGGTCGCCCTGCGCGAGGCCGAGGAGGAATCGGGACTCCGCGCGCTCGCGCTGGAGCCGGGCATCTTCGACCTCGACCGCCACCTGATCCCCGCGCGCGGCGCCGACCCCGCGCATTGGCACTACGACGTGCGCTACGTGGTGCGCGCCACGGCCGACGAGCGGTTCGTCGTCAGCGCGGAATCGCATGCGCTGGCGTGGCGGCGCATCGACGAGCTGGCCGGCGACGCCGGCATCGACGCCTCGCTGCGGCGGATGGCGGGGAAGTGGCTGCAACGCGCGGGGTGAGGCGCGGGCGGCTCGGGGCGATGCGGCCTCGCCTGGAACGATCTTGCCCCGGCCGTGCGGGGCGGACGCGCCGCCCCGACGCGGCCGGGCGGATGCGCGCCGCCTGCGCGCGCGTCAGGCCCTGCCGCTGAACTCGCCCGTGACGGTGCTGACCAGCACGCGCTCGCCGCTGGTGATGTAGTCCGGCACCTGGATCTCGATGCCGGTCTCGAGGCGCGCCGGCTTGGCGCGCTTGGTGGCGGTGGCGCCCTTCAGCTCGGGGGCGGTGTCGACCACGGTCAGCGCCACCGACTGCGGCAACTGCAGGGCGACCGGCTGCTCGTCGATCAACTGCACGTAGCAGCCGTCCAGGCCTTCGGTGATGTAGCCGGCGGCATCGCCGACCAGCTCCGGGCCCAACACGTACTGCGTGTAGTCCTCCGCGTCCATGAACACGAAGGCGTCGCCGTCCATGTACGAATAGGTCGCCTGGCGGCGCGTCAGGTCGACTTCCTTCAGGTCGTCGTCCGCGCGCAGGCTGAGGTCGTACTTCTGCCCGCCGGGCACGCCGTACAGCGTGAAGCGGAAGGTGACGTTGCCGCCGCGCGCGGTCGGCGCGCTGCGCTCCACCTCGCGCACCTGGTACACCTTGCCTTCGTGCTCGACGACGTTGCCGCGCTTGATTTCGGATGCTTTCATGGTTCGCGTGGTGGAAGTTGCGGGGCGGGAGCGGGAAGTAGGAAGTGGGAAGTGGGGCAAGGCGGCGAACGCGACCACTCGCCGCGCTCCACCTACTCCCTACTCCCCATTCCCAACTCCCATCATTTCGGTTGCATCCGGATCGCGCCGTCGATGCGGATGACGCCGCCGTTGAGGTAGCGATTCTGCAGGATGAAGGCGACGGTGTCGGCGAATTCCTCGGGCTTGCCGAGGCGCGACGGGTAGGGCACCTGCGCGCACAGCGACTGGTAGACCTGCTCGGGCATGCCGTCGACCATCGGCGTGTGGAACACGCCGGGCGCGATGGTCATCACGCGCACGCCGATGCGCGCGAACTCGCGCGCCATCGGCAGGGTCATGCCGACCACGCCGCCTTTCGACGCCGAATACGCGGCCTGGCCGATCTGGCCCTCGAAGGCGGCGATGGATGCGGTGTTGACGATCGCGCCGCGCTCGCCGTCCTCGCCCGGCGCGTTGTGCTGCATCAGCGCGGCGGCGGCCTTGGCGACGTTGAAGCTGCCGACCAGGTTGACCATCACCGTGCCGGCGAAGGTCTTCAGCGGCATCGCGCCTTCCTTGCCGAGCACGCGCCCGGCGCCGAGGATGCCGGCGCAGTTGATCGCGGCGTTCAGGCCGCCCATCGCCTGCTGCGCCTGCTGCACGGTGGCGGCGATGCCGTCCTCGGAGGTCACGTCGGCGCGGAAGAAGCGCGCGCTGGCGCCCAGTTCGGCGGCGGCGGCCTGGCCCTTCTCGTCGTTGACGTCGAGCAGCGCGACCTGCGCGCCGTGGCCGACCAGCCGCTTCGCCACCGCGAAGCCGAGGCCGGAGGCGCCGCCGGTGACGACGGCCTTGATCTGTTCGAGCTGCATGGGATTCTCCACGGGTGCGCGAGCCGGCCATTCTAGCCGAAGCGCCCCCGGCGCGGCCCGCGTGCGTGCCGGCGTCCGGTGTCGGGCAAGCGGCGGCTACGTGGTGGTGCCGTCGGTCGCGGCCGTTTCGCCGGCGGGCGCGGCTTCGGCGGCACGAACGCGCTGGCCGGCGTTGCGGACCAGGCGACCCATGATCTGCCACGCGACGGACAGGCCCGGTCGCGGGTCGTCCAGACGGAACACGTGGAAGTGGGCGCGCGCCCACTGGCCGACGATGCGGTAGAGCGGGCCGCGTGCGGACCGCGGCTGCGTGCGCACGGTGATGATGTCGCCGGGCAGATTGACGCAGCCGGCGCCCACGGGATAGGTCCGTGGGGACGCCTCGACCGGCAGCCCGCAGGCGTCCTGCCACGCCATCCGGCACACGTTCACGCCGCAACGCGCGGCGAATTCGACGTACCACCACGCGCGCGTGTTGACCTCGAGGATGCGGAAGCTGCCATCGCGCGCATCGCGCTTGAACTCCGCGCTGAAGATGCCGCGGTAATCCAGGCCCGCGAGCAGCGCGTCCAGGCTGCCGACGGCGTTGCCGACGTCCTCCAGCGGGACGCTGCGGCAATACGAGCTGTTGCCGAAGTCGGCCGGGAAGATGCGCCAGCGGCGGCGCGCGAACAGGCCGGTCAGCGCGCCGCGGCGATCGCGGAAGCCGTCCACGAAGTAGTGGTCGGCGGCGCTGCCGGGCACGTACTCCTGCGCAAGCACTTCGAGCCCGTGCCGTTCGAGCTTGCGCCAGATCGCCTCCAGCTCGGTGCGGTTGCGCGCCCAGATGCCCTTGGTGCCCATGATCCGGCTGAATGCCTGCGAGTTGGCCGGCTTGAGGAACACGCGGTCCAGCTCGCCGAACGGAATGGCGTCGATGTCCCCGCGGCGGCGGATCGGGAACGTGCGCGGGTGCGGAATGCCGCTGCGCGCCAGGTGTTCGCCGAAGCGCGCCTTGTCCTGCAGGATCGCCAGCGTCTGCGGCGAGCTGCTGCTGACGAGGAATCGTCCGCGCAGATCGTGCGGCAGGTCGGCCAGCCATAGCGCGGCGTCGTCCGCGCCGGGGATCAGCACGGCCCGCTCCAGCGGCATGCTGCGCAGCAGCTCGAGCGCGGCCGCATCGCACTTGCCGTCCCACGCGGTCGGCCCCGGTGTCGGCCGGTACCAGCGCGAGCGCGCGGCGAGGTCGCCGGCCGGGCAGGCGATATAGGCTGGAATGCCGGCAAGGCGAAGGCAGCGCAGCGTGCCGAGCCCGGTCTGCCCGAAGCCCACCACGATGGCGGGCACGAAGCGATCCCCATGAGCGTTCATGGCGCCCCCCTGTCCGGGATGCCGGCCTCGCGACCACGTTGGTCGTGGCCCACCCGCGAGGCGGCGTCCTGCCGTATGTCTGTCGCTCCCGTTGCCGTCGGTCGTCGGGCGGCGGCGCGGCATCCAGCCTCTTGCCGCCCGCAACTTATAACGCGACGGCCGGCGCATCAACCCTGCGCTGGGCGCGTGCCGCCCGGACTCTGGAATGGCCGTCTTTCGCCAGGCTGTCGGGAATGGCAGTAGGCGTTTCGCGGGAGAAGGCGAGGCGCGGGGCGGGATCGCCGCGTGGCGGCGCGTCCATCGCGGTGCGCGCGGCGCCTACGGGGCCGGCGACAGATCGCGCAGGTACCAGCGGTCGCAGCCGAAATGGCCGGTGGCGCCCATCGGCGCGCAGATGCGGTGGAAGCCCTGGCTGGCGTAGAGCCCTTGTGCCGCATCCATGCCGGTCAGCGTTTCCAGGTAGCAGCGCCGGTAGCCGAGCGTGCGTGCGGTTTCCAGGCAAAGCCGGATCAGCGCCTTGCCGGCGCCCTGGCCGCGCAGTTCGGGCAGGAAGTACATCTTGCGCAGCTCGCACACGCCGTCCTCGCCGCCTTCCAGCGGCGCGATGCCGCCGCCGCCATGCACGCGGCCGTCGCGCTCGACCACGAAGTAGGCGCAGCCCGGCCGCGCGTACGCGCGCGACATCGCGTCGACCTCGGGATCGTGGATGGCGAAGCCGGGGCCGCCCGCGCCGAACTCGGGCATGACGGCGCGGATCACCCCGGCGACGGCGACGTCGTCGGCGGGCGCGATCGGACGGATCGTGAAGGGCGTGCTCAAGCGGGGGCCTCGTCGTTGCGGCGGCGGGCGCCGATTATCGGCAGGCGCCGGGATGCGGGCATGTGCCGTTCGACTCAGCCGCCGGCTTCGCCCCAGGCCTCGAGGAACGCCGGCACGCGCGCGGCCTCGAGCGGTGGGCTGAACAGGAAGCCCTGGGCGAACGGCGTGCCCAGGCGCAGCAGGAACTCGCGCTGCGCTTCGGTCTCCACCCCCTCGGCGGTGAGCTTCATGCCGAGGCTCTGCGCGATCTGCACGATCGCCTGGCAGATGCTGCTGTCGACCGCATTGGCCGGAATGCCCTGCATGAAGGTGTGGCTGATCTTCAGCCCGTCGATCGGCAGCCGGCGCAGGTAGTTCAGCGACGAGTAGCCCTCGCCGAAGTCGTCGATGGTCAGACTCACGCCCATGCGCCGCAGCGCGCTGAACGTCTCCACGATGTCGCCCGCGTCCTCGATCAGCACGCGCTCGGTCATCTCGATCTCCAGCGCGTTGCCGGGCAGCTCGCATTCGCGCAGCGCCGACTGCACCGCGTCCAGTACCGAGCCGCCGAGCAGCTGGCGGAACGAGACGTTGACGGCGACGTGGCGCAGCCCCAGTCCCGCCTCGCGCCAGGTGCGCAGCGCGCGGCAGGCCTCGCCGATCACCCACGCGCCGATGCGCACGATCTCGCCGGAGTTCTCGGCGTGCGGGATGAAGTGCGACGGCGACACCTCGCCGAGCTGCGGGCTGTTCCAGCGCAGCAGCGCTTCCATGCCGATCACGCTGCTGCGCGCGAGGTCGACCTTGGGCTGGTAGACCAGGCGGAACTCGCCGTTGTCCAGCGCGCGGCGCAGCAGCGATTCCATCAGCAGGCGGTCGCTGAGGTCGCGCGCCAGCTCGTGGTCGAACGGCTGCCAGGTGTTGCGGCCGCGGCGCTTGGCTTCCAGCATCGCGGCCTCGGCGTGGTTGACCAGCTGCTGCACGCTGTCGCCGTCGGTAGGCGCACGCGCGATGCCGATCGACACGGTCAGCAGGAACTCGGAGCCGCCGTGCTGGAACGGGCGATGGAAGGTGGCGGTGATGCGTTCGGCCAGCGCCATCAGCAGCGCGAAGTCGGAGATGTCGCACACCAGCAGCAGGAATTCGTCGCCGCCGAAGCGCGCCACCGTGGCCTGGGCGCCGGCGGCGCAGCGTAGCAGGCGTTCGGCCGACTCTTTCAGCACGTGGTCGCCCTCGACGTGGCCGAGCACGTCGTTGACCAGCTTGAAGCGGTCGATGTCGACGTACAGCACCGCCGGCCCGGCGTCGCTGTCGGCATCGGTGAGCATGCGGCCGAGCTGCGCCAGCGCGGTCTCGCGGTTGGGCAGGCCGGTCACGCGGTCGGTGGACGCCTGGCGCTTCAACTGGTCCTCGACCAGCTTGCGCTCGGTGATGTCCTGCACGGTGCCGGCCACGCCGTAGATGCGCCCGTGGCGCACCAGCGGCTGGCCCATCGCGCGCACCCAGCGGCCGCGGCCGATCGCCGTGGTCAGGCGCAGCTCCAGGTCGAACGGCCGCGCCGCAGTGCGCGCTTCCTGCAGCGCGCGGCGCAGGTGCTTGCGGTCGTCCTCGTCGTAGAACGAGAGCGCGCGCGCCTCGCTGACTGCGCTGCCGGTCGGCAGGTCGTGGATGCGGTACAGCTCGTCGGTCCAGAACAGCAGGCCGCGCAGGTCGTCGAGCTCCCAGCCGCCGATGCCGGCCAGGCGCTGGGTCTTGTCGAACAGGTCGGCCTGGCGCTTCAGCACGGTCACGTCGCTGAAGGTGGAGATCACCTGGAATGGGCGCGACTGTCCGGCCTCGAACTGCGGCACCGCGGTGGCGGACAGCCAGCGGTACAGGTGCAGATGCGGCAGGTACACGCCCAGCAGCGAGCTTTCGACGTTGCGGCCGAGCTTGATCGCGCGGAAGCCGGGCAACTGCCCCAGGTCGATCGCGTCGCCGTGCTCGTCGACGAAGCGCCAGTCGTGCAGGTCCTCGCGGCGCATGGCGAGGATCTCGGCCTCGCTGACGCCGAGGATGCGGCAGGCGGCGGGGTTGACCGAGACGATGCCGCCGCTGGTGTCCTGCACCAGCACGCCCTTGTCCATCGCCTGCAGCAGCAGGCGGTAGCGCGCCTCCGAAGTGCGCAGTTCGGCGTCGATGTTGCGCCGGCCGCTGAGGTCGCGGGCAACGGCGACGATGCGGCGCTGGTTGCCGTCGCGGTAGGCGCTGGAATGCACCTCGACCGGAAAGACGTCGCCGTTGCGGCGGCGGTTGGTGGTCTCGTCGGTGGCGGTGTGGCCCAGCTCGAAGGTCTCCAGCATCCGGCGCATGTGATCGTGCGGCAGGCCGGGATTGAGGTCGTGCACGCTCATGCGGCGCAGTTCGTCGAGCGTGTAGCCGTAGTCGCGGCAGGCGGCGGCGTTGGCGTCGAGGATGCGACCGTCCTCGTCGTGCAGGGTGACGGCGTCGGGCACGGCGTCGAGCAGGATGCGGAAGCGGGTCGCGGAGGCGTCGGCATCGGCGGCGAGGCGCCGGACGTTGTCGATCACCCGGTCGAGGTGGCGGCGCTGGGGCGGATCGGCGCTGCGGCTGCGCAGCGCTTCCAGCGCCGCAAGCATGCCGGAGGCGAGTTGCAACGGCGGTTCGACCGCCGCCGCGTCGGTGGTGATGGCGTTCGGATTGGGCGAGCGCGACTCGTGTCGCATGCCATCCCTCGGCAACGCGGTGTGGCCGGCAATGGTGCCTAGGATACACGCGGCCATGCAGGTTTGGACGGCCGGCCAGGACCGGCGGGGTCTGCGTGGCCCCGCGTTGCGAAGGCCGCGATTCCGATCGCGCGGGCGGCGCGGGACAGCCTCCGGTCGGCGCTCAGGCCGCGGCGCGCGCGCGCGCGACCTTGCTCGACGTTTCGCGGCCGAGCGCGGCGGACAGCCACAGCCCGGTCTCGATCAGCTTCGCCAGGTCGACGCCGGTGCCGACGCCCATGCCCTCCAGCATGTAGACCACGTCCTCGCTGGCGACGTTGCCGGTGGCGCCGCGCGCGTACGGGCAGCCGCCGGTGCCGGACACCGCGCTGTCGATCACCGCCACGCCTTCCTCCAGGCAGGCCAGGATGTTCGCCAGCGCCTGCCCGTAGGTGTCGTGGAAGTGCACGGCCAGCGCCTGCATCGGCACTTCCGCCGCGACCGCGCGCAGCATCGCGCGCGCCTTCGCCGGCGTGCCGACGCCGATGGTGTCGCCCAGCGAGATCTCGTAGCAGCCGAGCGCGTGCAGGCGCTGCGCCACGCGCACCACGTCGGCCAGCGGCACCGCGCCCTGGTAGGGGCAGCCGAGCACGGTGGAGACGTAGCCGCGCACGCGCACGCCGTCGGCGCGGGCGCGCGCCAGCACCGGCACGAAACGCTCGATGGATTCGTCGATCGAGGCGTTGACGTTCTTGCGGTTGAACGCCTCGCTGGCGGCCGTGAACACGGCGATCTCGGCCACGCCGGCCGCGCGCGCGCGCTCGTAGCCTTTCTCGTTCGGCACCAGCACGGGGTAGGCGACGCCCGGACGCTTCGCGATGCCGGCGTAGACCTCGGCCGCATCGGCCAATTGCGGCACCCACTTCGGGCTGACGAAGCTGGTCGCCTCGATGGTTTGCAGGCCGGTGGCGGACAGGCGGTCGATCAGCGCGATCTTGGTCGCCGTCGGCACGACGGCCTTCTCGTTCTGCAGGCCGTCGCGCGGCCCGACCTCGACGATGCGTACGCGGGCGGGAGTGCTCATGGCGGGACTGTGCGATTCTCGCGGCGACGAATCAAGCCTCGGCGAGGCGCACCAGCACCGCGTCCGCCTCGACGAACTCGCCGGGCGCGGCCTGCACGGCCTCGACGGTGCCGCCGCGCGGCGCGCGCAGGGTCAGCTCCATCTTCATCGCCTCCATCACCAGCAGCTCGTCGCCTTCCTGCACGACCACGCCGACTTCGGCCTTGACCAGCACGATGCGTCCCGGCATCGGCGCGACCACGCGGTCGCCGGCGTCGCCGGCGCCGGCCTCGAACGCGAACGCCGGCGCGTGCGCGAAGCCGTGGCGGCGCGTGCCGTCGTGCACCGCCACGCGGTTGCCGTGGCGGGTCGCGCGCCAGCGCCGGCCGACGCCGTCGAAGCGCGCGCTGAGCGCCTCGCCGTCGAGGCGCGCGCCTTCGACCATGCAGGCGATGCCGTCGCTGGCGAGCGCGTAGCGGCCGGCGTGGCCGTGGGCGTCGACGGTGTGGCGGCCGCCGCGACCGTCCAGCGCGATCACGCGCTTGCCGGCGTGGCCGAGGCGCCAGCCGTCGGCGCGCGCCCACGGCGAATGCGGATCGCCGTTGCGCGCGGCCTGCGCCTGCGCTGCGGCTTCCTCGTCCAGCAGGCAGGCGACGGCGGCGGCGAACAGCGCGGCGCGGTCGTCCTCGCCGTCGCCGGGCAGGAATTCGTCGAGGTGGCGGTCGAGGTAGCCGGTGTCGATGCGGCCTTCGGTCACCGCCGGGTGGCGCACCAGCCGTTCGAGGAACTCGACGTTCGACTTCGGCCCGACCACCTCGCACGTTGCCAGCGCCTCGCGCATGCGCTGCAGGGCGAGGTCGCGGTCGGCATCGTGCACGATCAGCTTGGCGATCATCGGGTCGTAGAAGATCGTCACCGTGTCGCCCTCGGCCACACCCGCGTCGACGCGCACCTGCGCCGACGGCGCCGGCAGGCGCAGCCGCTCCAGCCGGCCGGAGCCGGGCAGGAAGCCCTGCTGCGGGTCTTCGGCGTACAGGCGCAGCTCGATGGCGTGGCCGCGCGCGCGGATGTCCTGCTGCGCCAGCGGCAGCGGTTCGCCGGCGGCCACGCGCAACTGCCACTCGACCAGATCGAGGCCGAGCGTCATTTCCGTCACCGGATGCTCGACCTGCAGGCGCGTGTTCATCTCCATGAAGAAGAAGCTGCCGTCCTGGCCGACGATGAACTCGACCGTGCCGGCGCCGACATAGTCCACCGCTTTCGCGGCGGCCACCGCGGCCGCGCCCATCGCGGCGCGGCGCTGCGGGGTCAGGAACGGCGAGGGCGTCTCCTCCAGCACCTTCTGGTAGCGGCGCTGCGCCGAGCATTCGCGTTCGTTGAGGTGGATGACGTGGCCGTGCGCGTCGCCGAACACCTGGAACTCGATGTGGCGCGGGTGCTCGACGTAGCGCTCGAGGATCATGCGGGCGTCGCCGAAGCCGCTCTGCGCCTCGCGTTGCGCGGATGCCAGCGCGTCGGCGAATTCGCGCGCCTCGCGCACGATGCGCATGCCCTTGCCGCCGCCGCCGGCCGCGGCCTTGATCATCAGCGGGAAGCCGGTCGCCTGCGCCCGTTCGGCGAGGAACGCGCCGTCCTGGTCCTCGCCGTGGTAGCCGGGCACCAGCGGCACGCCGTGCTTCTCCATCAGCGCCTTGGCGGCGGCCTTGGAGCCCATCGCCTCGATGCTCTGCGGCCGCGGGCCGATGAAGGCGATGCCGGCCTCGGCGCAGGCGCGCGCGAAGGCGGCGTTCTCGGAGAGGAAGCCGTAGCCCGGGTGGATCGCCTGCGCGCCGCTGGCGCGCGCGGCCTCGAGGATCGCTTCGCCGCGCAGGTAGCTGTCCTGCGGCCGCGGGCCGCCGATGGGGTACGCGCAGTCGGCGAGGCGCACGTGCTGCGCGTCGGCGTCGGCTTCCGAATACACCGCGACGGTGCGGATGCCGAGCCGGCGGCAGGTGCGGATCACGCGGCAGGCGATCTCGCCGCGGTTGGCGATCAGGACGGTATGGAACGGTGCGGCCACTTATTCGCCTTCCCAGTAATCGACGGATTCGCCGTGACGGCCGACCACGCGGAACGCCTGCGGCTTGCCGTCCGGGCCGGACCATTCGGCCAGCACGCCGAACTTGCCGGAGTCGGGGTAGTCGCAGACTTCCGGCGACTGCTTGGTGCTGACGGCGAGATAGCGCAGCTCGCCCGTGCCGGTGTTGGTGATCTGGTGCGCGGTTTCCGGACCGCCGGGCGGGCAGGCGACGATGTCGCCGGCGCGCAGCGGCCAGGTCCTGTCGCCGATGCGGACCTCGCCGCTGCCTTCCAGAACGAAGAACATTTCCTCGTTGACGCGGTGGTTGTGGAACGGGAAGGCGCGCATGCCCGGCGGCACCGCGGTGAGGTTGTAGCCGAGCTTCTGCGCACCGACGCGCGGGCCGATGAAGCCCATGCGCGCGCCGTAGCGCTGCGCGGCCCCGCCCTTGGGCGCGAACGCTGCGGGCAATGGCTGCGGCTCGACGTCGGCGATGTTGAGAACGGGCGACCGGGTGGTGTCCACGAACAGGCTCCTTCGGCGGGGCTTCAGCCGCGCGCCCAGCGCGGCGGGTGTTTGTCGAGGAAGGCGCCCAGTCCTTCCTGGCCTTCGGCGGAGACGCGCAGGCGCGCGATCAGCGCGGCGTTGTCCTCGTCGATGCGCTGCTGCGCTTCCGGCGTCATGCCGGCGGCGCGCAGCGCGAGCCGCTTCGCCTCGCGCTGCGCCTGCGGGCCGCCCTTGGCCAGCCAGTGCAGGGCGCGGTCGATGGCGGCATCCAGTTCGGTGGCCGGCACGACCTGGTGCAGCAGGCCGACGCGCGCTGCTTCGGCGGCGTCGAACACCTCGCCGCTGAGGAACAGGCGACGCGCGTGGCGTGCGCCGACCGCGGCGATCACGTAGGGCGAGATCACCGCCGGCACCAGGCCGAGCTTGACCTCGCTCAGCGCGAACTTGGCGCCCTCGACGCCGATGGCGAGGTCGCAGCAGGCGACCAGCCCGACGCCGCCGCCGTAGGCGGCGCCGTTGACGCGCGCGAGGGTCGGCTTGGAGAGGAAGTTGAGCGTGCGCATCAGCGCGGCGAGGCGCAGCGAATCAGCGCGATTCTCCTCCTCGCCGGCGGCCGCCATGCCGCGCATCCAGTTCAGGTCGGCGCCGGCGGAAAAGCTGGCGCCCGCGCCGGTCAGCACCAGCGCGCGCACCGTGGCGTCGTCGTCCAGGCTGCGCAGTGCGGCGGTCAGCTCGGCGATCAGCGCATCGTCGAAGGCGTTGTGCACCTGCGGGCGCTGCAAGGTGATCTCGGCGACGGCGCCACGGCGGGCGAGGGCGATGCTTGCGGTCATGCGCGGCTCCTGGGCAAGACGCCCATGATAACCGGCCGCGCCGCGCGGCCTCCCTCACGCTTGCGGAGACAAATGAGAACGATTACCATTCGGTCATCGACATCGGAGGCGGTTCCATGAAGCGGCTGTTCCTCGGCGCCCTGCTCGCGCTGGCCACCATTGCCGCGCAGGCGGCGGACGTACCCGAATACAAGCTGGTCATCAAGGACCACAAGTTCCAGCCGGTCGAGCTGAAGGTGCCGGCCGACACCAAGATCAAGCTGGTGGTGAGCAACCAGGATTCGACGCCGTCGGAATTCGAGAGCCACGAGTTCAACCGCGAGAAGATCGTGCTGCCCAACAGCACCGTCACCGTGTTCGTCGGCCCGCTCGGCAAGGGCAGCTACAAGTTCTTCGACGATTTCCATCAGGACACCGGCAACGGTGTGCTGATCGTGGAGTGACCCGTCATGCTCGGCGTCGCGCTGCTGGTATTCCGTGAGGTGCTCGAGGCGGCCCTGGTCGTCTCGATCGTGTGCGCGGCGACGCGCGGCGTGGTTCGCCGCGGCGCGTTCGTCGGCGGCGGCATCACGCTCGGCGTGATCGGCGCGGTGCTGGTTGCGCTGTTCGCCGGCACGATCGCCGACATGGCCAGCGGCGTCGGCCAGGAGCTGTTCAACGCCGGCGTGCTGCTGGCCGCGGTGGCGATGATTGGCTGGCACGTGATCTGGATGTCCAAGCACGGCCGCGAGCTGGCCAAGCACATGCAGCAGGTTGGGCAGGCGGTACGCGCCGGCTCCAGCTCGCTGAGCATGCTGCTGGCGGTGGTCGCGCTGGCGGTGCTGCGCGAAGGCTCCGAAGTGGTGCTGTTCCTGTACGGCATGGCGGCGAGCGGCACGGGCGTCGCCGGCATGGGCACCGGCCTCGCGCTCGGCGTGGTCGGCGGCGTCGCGGTGGGCTTCGCGCTGTACTTCGGCCTGCTGCGCATCCCGCTGAAGTACTTCTTCAGCGCCACCAACGGCCTGCTGGTGCTGCTGGCCGCGGGCTTGGCTTCCACCGCGGCGCGCTACCTGGTGCAGGCCAACCTGCTGCCGGCGCTGCACAACCAGCTTTGGGACAGCTCGTGGCTGCTCTCCAACGGCTCGATCCCCGGGCAGACGCTGCATATCCTGGTCGGCTACGACGCGCAGCCTTCCGGCATGCAGATGCTGTTCTACGCGGCCATCGTGGCGCTGCTGCTGGCCGGCATGCGTCTGTTCGGCAGCGTGCCGCCGCGCGCAGCAGCGCGCGCAACCGTCGAAACCAACCGCAGCACCGCCTGAAGTTTCCACTCGCGTTGCATGGCCTGGTGCCGCCGGCATCGGGCACAGCGCGCGCGTGCCCGAATCCGGGAAAACAGACGTTCCGAACAACACCAACCGAACCGAGAAAGGAACCTGCTGTGACGCGTTTGCCTGCAAATGTTCTTCTTGCGCCCCGCGTGTTGGCCGCCGCGATGGCATTGGGCTCGCTTGTCGGCGTGGCGCAGAGCGCGTACGCCGGTCCCGCTTCCGTCATCTATTCGCCGATCGTGGAATACCGCGAATGGGAGTTCGAGTTGAAGAGCGGCGTGCAGGATTGGGGCAATCGCGACGAGGGCGAGCGCGCCGCCAAGCTCGCGGTGGGCTACGGCGTCGCGCCGCGCTGGGGCGTGGAAGTGGAGGCCGAATATTCGCAGACGCCCGGCCACGTGGCGCACGTCGAGGAATTCGAGTTCGAGAACATCTTCCAGTTGACGGAGCACGGCGAGCACTGGCTGGATGCAGGCATCTTCGCCGAGCTGGAGCACAACCGGCTGGAGAACATGAACACTGCCGTGCTCGGCCCGATGTTCCAGACCGAAACCGGGCACACCCAGACCAACCTCAACATCTATCTCAAGCGGCGCCTGAGTGCGCTGCCGGAGGGCGACGAGGCCGGCGAGGAAGATGGCGGCGCGCGCAACGAGGTCGTCTACCAGGCGCAATGGAAATACAACCTGGACCCGCGCTTCCAGCCCGGCCTGCAGTCATTCGGCTCGCTCGGAGATCCCGCGCACCTGCATTCGCAGGAATTGAAGATCGGCCCCGCCTTGTTCGGTGTCACCAGCCTGGGCAACGGCAGGAACTTGCGCTACAACGCCGCGCTGATGGGCGGGCTGACGCGCGGGACGCCCGACACCACGTTCCGGATGCAGTTGGAGTACGAGTTCTATTGAGGTCGTTCCTGCGACAGCGGAGATGTCGCGCGGGCGTGCCAAATCAAACCGGATTCCGGATCGCGGCTTCGCCGCATCCGGAATGACGGGCGGGCACGAAGCGTCAATCACATCCTGAACACGCCGTAGCGCGTCGGTTCGATCGGCGCGTTCAGCGACGCCGAGATCGCCAGGCCGAGCACGCGGCGGGTGTCGACGGGGTCGATGATGCCGTCGTCCCACAGCCGCGCGCTGGCGTAGTAGGGGTGGCCCTGGCGCTCGTACTGCTCGCGGATCGGCGCCTTGAACGCCTCCTCCTCGTCTTTCGGCCAGTCCTTGCCCGCCGCTTCCAGGCCGTCGCGCTTGACCGTGGCCAGTACCGAGGCGGCCTGTTCGCCGCCCATCACGCTGATGCGCGCGTTCGGCCACATCCACAGGAAGCGCGCGCCGTAGGCGCGGCCGCACATCGCGTAGTTGCCGGCGCCGAAGCTGCCGCCGATGATCACCGTGAACTTCGGCACCGACGCGCACGCCACCGCGGTGACCATCTTGGCGCCGTCCTTGGCGATGCCGGCGTTCTCGTACTTCCGTCCGACCATGAAGCCGGTGATGTTCTGCAGGAACACCAGCGGCACGCCGCGCTGGTTGCACAGCTCGATGAAGTGCGCGCCCTTCAGCGCCGACTCGGAGAAGAGAATCCCGTTGTTGGCGACGATGCCGACCGGATAGCCGTGGAGGTGGGCGAAGCCGGTGACCAGCGTCTTGCCGTAGCGCGCCTTGAACTCGTGGAATTCGGAGCCGTCGACGATGCGCGCGATGATCTCGCGGATGTCGAACGGCCGGCGCGTGTCGCGCGGCACGATGCCGTACAGCTCCTCGGCCGGGTACAGCGGCTCGGCGGGCTCGCGCAGCGCCAGCGGCACGGCCTTGCTGCGGTTCAGGCTGGCGACGATGTCGCGCGCGATCTGCAGCGCGTGCTGGTCGTTCTCGGCGTAGTGGTCGGCGACGCCGGAAACCGCCGTGTGCACGTCGGCGCCGCCCAGTGCCTCGGCGTCGACCACCTCGCCGGTGGCCGCCTTCACCAGCGGCGGGCCGCCGAGGAAGATCGTGCCCTGTTCGCGCACGATGATCGTCTCGTCGCTCATCGCCGGCACGTAGGCGCCGCCGGCGGTGCACGAGCCCATCACCACCGCGATCTGCGGGATGCCCAGGCCCGACATGCGCGCCTGGTTGTAGAAGATGCGGCCGAAGTGCTCCTTGTCCGGGAATACCTCGTCCTGCAGCGGCAGGAAGGCGCCGCCGGAGTCGACCAGGTAGACGCAGGGCAGGCGGTTCTCCAGCGCCACTTCCTGCGCGCGCAGGTGCTTCTTCACCGTGATCGGGAAGTAGGTGCCGCCCTTGACCGTGGCGTCGTTGGCGAGCACCACCACCTCCTGGCCGTGCACGCGGCCGATGCCGGCGATCAGGCCGGCCGCGGGCGCGGCGCCGTCGTACATGCCGTGCGCGGCCAGCGGCGACAGCTCCAGGAACGGCGAGCCCGGGTCGAGCAGGGCGCGCACGCGCTCGCGCGGCAGCAGCTTGCCGCGCGCCGTGTGCTTCGCGCGCGCCTTCTCGCCGCCGCCCTCGGCGTTGCGCGCAAGCTCCCGGCGCAGGTCGTCGACCGATGCGCGCAACTGCGCGTGGTTGGCCTGGAATTCGGGCGAACGGGAATCGACGCGCGACGCGATGACGCTCATGGTGGGGGCTTGCCACAAGGGATCGAGTGCCGATGATAGCGGCGCGCGCGGCCTCCGCCCAAAAAAGTCCGCGCGGTGCCGGCGGCCGCGAGCGTCCGCTACGGCTTCGCGCCATTCAGCAGGTCGTCCGCGCCGGCGCCGTGGAAATGCCGCTTGAACGGCACTTCGCCGGTGGCGGGCTCCTCCAGTTCGCGCGCGTAGCGATGGCCGGCGTAGACCGCGTGCGCGATCAGTCCGGGCGCCTCGGCGTCGCCGATGCAGCGCAGCGAGCGGATGCCGGCGGCGGCCCACTCCGCTTCGCGCCGCAGCAGGTCCTGGTGGAGCGCGTCGTCGGGTACGCGCGCGGTGACGGCGAGCACCGCGTCGCAGGCGAGTTCGCGCCGCCGATGGTCCCAGACGTTCTCCAGCGCCAGCATCGAGCCTTCGAAGCCGGCGATGTCGTGCGAGACGATCGCCTCGATGCCGAGCCCGGCCAGGCGCTTGCGGATGTGGCGGTAGTCCAGCGTGTTCTGGCTCCACGGCGCCAGCACGTCCTCCGGCGTGACGTAGGCGACCTCGCAGCCGTGTTGGCGCAGCGCCTCCGCCGCGACGCTGGCGTAGTAGAAGCCGTCGTCGTCGAACACGACCACGCGGCCTTCGGGCAGGCGGCCGTCCATCAGGTCGTCGGGCGTGAACACGCGCGGGTTGTCCGCGAAGCCGGCGATGCCGAGGCCGTTGCTGCGCCCGAAGCCGTCGCGGCGCCAGCGGCAGCCGGTGGCGAGCACGACGTGCTCGGCGGCGAAGTCCAGCACGTCCTGCGCGCTCATCGCCGAGTCGAGGTAGACGGCCACGTTCGCCAGCTTGCCGATCTGGCCGACGCGCCAGTCGCGCACGCGCGCCCATTCGGCGAGGCCCGGCAGGCGCGCTTCGCGGCTGACGCGGCCGCCGAGTTCCTTGCGCGCCTCGGCCAGGCTCACGTCGTAACCGCGCTGGCCGAGCGCGCGCGCGGCCTCCAGCCCGGCAGGGCCGGCGCCGACCACCAGTACGCGGCTCGCCGAGCGCCTGGGCTGGATGCGTTCCGGGTGCCAGCCCTTGCGCCATTCCTCGCCCATGGTCGGGTTTTGCGTGCAGCGGATCGGCGAGATGGTCATGTCGCCGGAGACGCAGATGTTGCAGCCGATGCACTCGCGGATGTCGTCGGCGCGGCCCTCCTCGATCTTGCGCGGCAGGAACGGGTCGGCGATCGACGGGCGCGCGCAGCCGATCAGGTCCAGCACGCCGCGCTTGATCTGCGACACCATGGTGTCCGGCGAGGTGAAGCGGCCCACGCCCACCACCGGCTTGCTGGTGGTCTTCCTGACGAAGTCAATGAACGGTTCCTGCGCGCCCTCGGCGGCGAAGCGCGAGGGCACCGAATCGTTGTACCAGGCGGCGAGGTTGACGTCCCAGAGGTCCGGCAGCTCGGCCAGCATGGCGACGATGTCCTTCGCCTCGGCCAGCTCGACGCCGCCGGGCCCGAGCAGTTCCTCGGTGGCGAAGCGCAGCGCCACGGCGCAGCGGTCGCCGACCGCATCGCGGGTGTCTTCCAGCACCTCGCGCAGCAGGCGCACGCGGTTCTCCAGCGAGCCGCCGTATTCGTCGCTGCGCTGGTTGCGGCGGCGCTGCAGGAAGTGCATCGGCAGCGACAGGTCGTGCGCGGCGTAGACGTAGACGATGTCCATGCCGGCGCGCTTGCCGCGGATCGCCGCCTCGCGGTGCCAGCGCCGGTACTCGCGGATGTCGTGGCGGGTCATCGCGCGTGCCTGCGACGGATAGCCGTACTTGGTCGGCTGGTGCGAGGGCGCCAGCAGCACTTCGCGCGAATACAGGTTGGACGCGGTCGGGCCGTTGTGCGACAGCTCCAGCGCCGCCAGCGCGCCATGCGCGTGCACCTTGTCGCACATCAGCGCCAGCGCGGGGATGTCGCGGTCGTCCCACAACCGCGCCTCGACGTAGGGGGTGAGGTCGCTGCTCGGGTGGATCTCGCATTCCTCGGTCGAGACCACCGCCCAGCCGCCTTCGGCCTTCATCTCGCGCATCGCCGCGTGCGCCAGCGGCATGGCGTGGCCCATGCCGTTGCAATGCGGCACCTGGAAGAAGCGGTTCTTCGCCGTGACCGGGCCGATCTGCACCGGCGTGAACAGGACGTCGTAGCGCGGGTCTCTCATCGTGCTCAGGCCTTGGCAGGTGCTGCGACCCTGCGGCGCAGGCGCATGAACGCATACAGCGGCAGGCCCGCCGCGCACAGGCCGAGCGCCAGCAGGAACGGTTCGTGGCCGATGCCGACGAAGGCGAAGATCACGTAGGCCATGCCGGCGAACGCGACCGCCAGCGCCGCACGCCCGGTTTGCGGCAGCGCGCCGCGCCGCCACGCCACCGCCAGTGCGAGCGAGCAACAGAGGTAAAGCGGCAGGTTGGCCGCGGTCACCACGCGGGTGATGAAGGTGAACGCGTCGACCAGCGACTTGTTGTAGCTCATCCACACCATCGCCGAGGCGAGCGCGCCGGTGACGACCAGCGCCAGCGCCGGCGCGCCGTGGCGGTTGCCGCGCGCCAGCACCGCCGGCAGCACGCCGTTGTCGGCCATCGTGCGGGTGAGCTGGCCGATCAGCAGGGTCCAGCCGTTGAGGCAGCCGAGCCCGCTGACCACCACGAACAGCGCCAGCCAGCGCCCGAAGCCGGCGCCGCCGAAGCGGTCCATCAGCAGCGCGAACGGCGCGCTCGAGGCGGCGAGTTCCTGCTGGTGGATCAGCAGCAGCGGCACGGCGGAGACGATGATGTAGATGACCGCGGTCAGCACGGTGCCGGTCATCGTCGCGCGCGGGATGGTGCGTCCCGGGTTGTCGACGCGCGCCGCCGGCACGCTGGCCGACTCGATGCCGAGCATGGCGAACAACGCGATGGTCGAGGCCGCCATCACGTCGCGAAACGTGACCGGCGTGGCCGGCGGATGTGCGACGTAGCTTTCCGGCGAGGTCAGCAGCACCCAGCCGCCGAGCAGCGCGATCGCCGCCATCGGCAGCAGCTTCAGCGCGGTAGTGACGATCTGCACGCCGCCGCCGGTGCGCAGGCCGAACAGGTTGACGACCACGAACGTCCACAGCAGGCCCAGCGCGAGCAGGTCCGGGCGGATCGCGCCGGACTGCGGGAACACCGCGGTGAGGTAGCCGACCGCGCCGGTCGCCAGCGCGGCGTTGGTCAGCCACAGCGAGACCCAGTACGCCCACAGCGCCAGGTAGGCCGGCACCTCGCCGAGCGTGCTGCGCACGTAGCCGTACGGGCCGTCGGCCTGCGGCAGCGCGTGGGCGAGATGCGCGAACACGCGCGCCAGCGCCAGGCAACCGGCCAGGGTGATGGTCCAGCCGATCAGTGCGTTGAAGCCGTAGGGTGCGAGCGATGCCGGCAGCAGGAAAATGCCGATGCCGATCACGTTGCCCACCACCAGCGCGGTGCAGGTCCAGAAGCCGATCTTGCTGCCGTCGTTCATGTACGCACTCGCAGGGCTCGTCGTGGTTGGATGTGGACGCGCCGCATCTTGTCCCCTCTCCCCTCGGGGGAGAGGACAGGGTGAGGGGGACGCGCGCAGCGCGGCTTTTGCAGCGATGAGTAGCGGCCGTCCTGCGGACGGCACCCCCTCACCCCGACCCTCTCCCCGCCGGGGAGAGGGGGAAAGCGACAGGCACCGCGCGCGGAGTCGGCACTCCATCGCTTGATCGCAACAGTCGCCTGCAGCGCGGTCATCAATCGAGAGGCACCGGTTGCCCGGCCTTGATCACGCCGCGCACCCGGCGCAGGCATTCGATGTCCTGCAGCGGATCGCAGGCCACCGCGACCAGGTCGGCGGCCTTGTCCGGCGCGATCGATCCCAGTTCCTTTTCCTTGCCGAGCAGGCGCGCGGCGTCGATGGTGGCCGAGCGGATCGCCTGCAGCGGCGTCATGCCCCAGCGCACCATGTAGGCGAACTGACGCGCGTTGTCGCCGTGCGGGTAGACGCCGGCGTCGGTGCCGAAGGCGATGTGCACGCCGGCCTTGACCGCCTTGCGGAAGCCTTCGCGCTGCGCCTCGGTGGTTTCCTCGTTCTTGCGCAGGATCTCCGCCGACCAGCCCTGCTTGCGGCCGACTGCATCGATGTAGTCGCCGTCGTAGATGTCGGCGACCAGCCAGGTGCCGTGCTTCACCATCAGGGCGATGCCTTCGTCGTCGATCAGGGAGCCGTGTTCGATCGAGCGCACACCGGCGCGCACCGCGCGCTTGATGCCCTCGGCGCCGTGCGCGTGCGCGGCGACGAACTTGCCGCGCCTGGCGGCTTCCTCAACGGCGGCGCGGATCTCGGCTTCGCTGTATTCCGGCTGGCCGGGTTCGGTGCCGGCGGTGAGCACGGCGCCGGTGGCGATCACCTTGATCAGGTCGGCGCCGTGGTCGAGGATCAGGTCGACGTGTTTGCGCACGTCGTCGACGCCCTTGGACACGCCGCGACGGAACTCCGGCGGCACCACCGTGCCGGGCGGCACGTCGGTGATCTCGCCGCCGCCGCCGGGCACGGTGGTGTAGGCGCCGGCGACGAACATGCGCGGCCCCGGGATCAATCCGTCGTTGATCGCGTCGCGCAGCGCGATGTCGGCGAAGCCGCGGTACACGCCGACGTCGCGCACGGTGGTGAAGCCGGCCTGCAGGGTCCTGCGCGCGTTCATCGCGCCGATGAAGGCCTGGCGCGCCGGGCCGGTCTTCAGCGGCGCGGCGGCGTCGGCGGTCTCGGCTTCCTCGGCGATGTGGGTGTGCATGTCCATCAGGCCGGGCACCACGGTCCAGGCCGACCAGTCCAGCACCCGCGCGCCCTTGGCGGCGTCGGCGGACCACGGCCGTACCGCGACGACCTTGCCGTTCTCGATCGCCACCGCCTGGTCGGCCAGCATGCGGCCGCTGTCGACGTCGAGCAGGTGGCCGGCGCGGACCATGGTACGCGCGGCGGCGTGGGTGTCCTCGGCAGCATGTGCGGCGGTCAGCGTCACCAGCACCAACGCCAGCAGGGTCGGACGCAGCTTCATGCGTTTTCTCCGGCGGCGCCGGCGTAGGCCGCGCGCAGCAGGTTGTGGAAATGCCAGACGCCGCTCTCGCGCTTCGGGCACAGCCGGCCGGCATCGTAGAAGCCCGACGCCAGCCCCTTCTGCACCGCCTCGCAGATTGCGATGTCCTCGCTTTGCACCTCGTCGCTGAACGAGGCGTCGGCGGCGATGCGCGCCTGTGCCGCATCGTCCTGCGCGTAGTAGTAGTCGAACTCGACGCGGCAGCGCTCCGGCCCCAGCGGCAGGATGCGGTTGGTCTGCAGGCGGCCCGGCATGATGTTGAGCATCACGTTGGGATAGACGAAGTAGTAGTACGCGCGGCCGTCGCCGTAGAGGTCGGCGCTGTTGCGCAGCGGCGAGGACTGCAGCGAGTGCCACGGGAACAGCTCGGTGTCGTAGGCGCGGTAGTCCAGCACCTTGGACAGCCCCGGGTGCACGTGCGGCAGGTGGTAGCCTTCGAGGAAGTTGTCGACGTAGACCTTCCAGTTGCAGGCGATGTCGTAGCTGTCGCGGCGGTGGAAGCGCATCGCCGCCAGGTCGATCGGCGCGATGCGCTCGGCGATGCCGGCGTAGACCTTCTCGAACGCCGGTACATCCTCGTGCAGCGCCACGAACACCAGGCCCTGCCACTCGTGCACGCGCAGCGGCGGCAGGCGGATGTCCTCGACGCGGAAGTCGCAGGCGCCTTCCATTTCCGGTGCGCTGCGCAAGCGGCCTTCCAGCGTGTAGGTCCAACCGTGGTACTTGCAGTGCAGGGCGCGCGCGCCCTTGCCGTTGCACAGCGCCAGCGGGCCGGCGCGGTGGCGGCAGACGTTGGGGAAGGCGCGCAGCGCGCCGTCCTGGCCGCGCACCAGCAGCACCGGCACGCCGGCGATCTGCTCGACCACGTGGTCGCCCGGCTCGGCCAACTGCTCCCGGTGCGCCACCAACTGCCAACTGCGCGCGAACACCGCGCGCCGTTCCATCGCCAGCGCCGTGTCGCCGGCGTAGTAGCGCGCCGGCAGCGCGTGCGCGCGGTCGAGGTCTTCGATCATCGTGTCAGGCGGCATGCTTTGCTCCGGTGAGGGGATAGACTGGCGCGACGAACGGCCGCTTTCCGGAGTATCCATGTTCCGTCTCCGCCTCGCGCTTGCGTTGTTCTTCCTCTGCGGCCTTGCCTCCGCCGCCGAGCCGCGCGCCCGCGACCTCGGCGTGCCGTTCGACGGCACGCCCGGGCCGCTCGACGCGATCACCGACGTCGCCGGCGTCACGGTCGGCCAGGTGACCCTGATCGAAGATCTCCCCAACGGCCACAAGGTGCGCACCGGCGTCACCGCGATCCTGCCACGCGGGCGCGACAGCTACGACCTGCCGGCGTTCGGCGCCTGGTTCGCGCTGAACGGCAACGGCGAGATGACCGGCACCGCCTGGCTGGAGGAATCCGGCCAGCTCGAAGGCCCGGTGATGCTGACCAACACGCACAGCGTCGGCGTGGTGCGCGACGCGGTGATCGCCGAGCGCGTGCGCGCGGGCGGCGCGGACGCTTCCGGCTACTGGTGGTCGCTGCCGGTGGTGGCCGAGACCTGGGACGGCGAGCTCAACGACATCAACGGCTTCCACGTGCGCCCCGAGCATGCCGCGCAGGCCCTGCACGAGGCGAAGGGCGGGCCGGTCGCCGAGGGCAACGTCGGCGGCGGCACCGGCATGATCTGCCACGAGTTCAAGTGCGGCATCGGCACCGCCTCGCGGCGCGTGCGCGTCGGCGACCGCGACTACACGCTCGGCGTGCTGGTGCAGGCCAACTACGGCCTGCGCGACAGCCTGCGCATCGCCGGCGTGCCGGTCGGCAAGTACCTGCGCAACGACCGCATCTACAGCGCGCCGAACCCGGCCGCGGGCGACACCGGCTCGATCATCGTGGTGGTCGCCACCGACGCGCCGCTGCTGCCGCACCAGTTGAAGCGCATCGCCAAGCGCGCCGGCATGGGGCTGGCGCGGATGGGCAGTTACGCGGGCAACGGCTCCGGCGACATCTTCGTCGCGTTCTCCACCGCCAACGCCGGCGCGCTGCGCGACCAGCCGCTGCAGCAGGCGAGCTTCATCGGCAACGACCACCTCGACGGCCTGTTCGAGGCGACCGCGCAGGCGACCGAGGAGTCGATCGTCAACGCGATGGTCGCCGCGCGCGACATGCGGGGCGACGGCGGGCATTACGCCAAGGCGATCTCGCACCCGGAACTGATCAAGCTGCTCAAGCGCTTCGGGCGTTACCAGCCGCCGCGCTGACGCCGCCGCGCTCATGGGTCCGCACCGGCGGCCTTGAGGAAGCGGTCGTACCAGTCGAGGTTGCGCTGCATGCGGTCGCGCAGGTAGCTCGGCACCGTGATGCCGTGGTGCTGGCCGGGATAGACCACCAGCTCGGTCGGCACCTTCAGCGAGCGCAGCGCCTGGTACATCTGCTCGGCGCCGATGCAGGGCACGTTGAAGTCGCGCTCGCCGCACTGGAACAGGGTCGGCGTGGCGATGCGGTCGGCGTGCAGGAACGGGTAGCTGGCGCGGTCCCATGCCTCGCGGTTGCCCCACGGCGTGCCCAGCTCCAGCTCGTACTCGCGCGCGTACTCGTCGTCGCCGTACATGCCGTACATGTTGCCGGTGCCGGCGCCGCTGATGGCCGCCTTGAAGCGCGCATCGCGCGCGATGATCTGGTCGGTGAGGATCGCGCCGTAACTCCAGCCGCCGATGCCGAGGCGAGCGGGATCGGCGATGCCGAGCTGCACCGCGTGGTCGACGCCGGCGAGCACGTCCTGCGCGTCCTTGTTGCCCCAGTCGGCATAGATGGCCCGCGCGAAATCGAAACCGCGGCCGGAGCTGCCGCGCGGATTCACCGCCAGCACCGCGTAGCCGTTCGCGGCATAGACCTGCCAGTCGGGCATGAACTCGCGGCTGAACTGATAGACCGGGCCGCCGTGGACGCGCACGATCGTCGGGTAGCGGCGGCCGGGCACGTAGTCGAGCGGCTTGACCAGCAGCGCGTCCAGCGCGGTGCCGTCGGCGCTGCGGAAGTGCAGCGCCTCGGCGGGCGCCAGGCGCTTGTCGCGCAGCCAGCCGTTGTGGTCGTCGAGCGCGCGCAGGCGATCGCGCTCGACCGCGGCCAGCGCGTAGGGGTGCAGGTCGTCGCCGCCGAGCACGACGATGCGGCCGTTGGCCGCCACGTCGAAATCGACGTCGAAGCGGTCGCCGCCGGTCAGCGCGGCGACCTTGCCGCTGCGCAGGTCGATGCGCGACAGGTGCGTGACCTCGGCCTGCTCGACCAGCGCATAGATGCTCCTGCCGTCCGCCGACCAGCGCGGCTTGGTGAAGCAGCGGTCGATCGGCGCCGGCAGCGTGGCCTTGCCGCTGGCGACGTCGATCACCGCGAGCTGCCATGGCGCGTAGTAGATCCACTTGTCTTCGCCGCTTTGCAGGTAGGCGATGCGCGTGCCGTCGGGGCTCCACGCCGGACGCGTTTCCCAGTACGGATCCAGGTCGGAGCCGGGGAAGGTGGTGAGCTGGCGTTCCTGCGCGCCGGCCTGCGCGGCGATCACGTAGATGTCGTAGTTCAGGTGCCGATCCGGATCGGCGCCGCGCTTGGTCACGTAGGCGATCCACTTGCCGTCAGGCGACCATGCGGGAAGCTGCTCGTCGTGCGCGCCCGGCGTCAGCAGCGTGGCCTTGCCGCTGGCGATATCGGACAGGTACAGATGCTTGTGGCGGCGGTCGAGCCAGCCGCTGGCGTCGTCCTTGAACTGGAAGCGATCGGTGACGATCGGCGGCGGGTTCTTCGGTTTCTTCGCGCCGGGCGGAAACTCGGGATCGAAGGCGATCAGCGCGAGCCGCCTGCCGTCCGGCGACAGCACGAAATCCTCGACGCCGCTCGGGAAGTCGGTGAGCCGGCGCGCCTCGCCGCCGTCGGCGGGCATCAGCCAGACCTGGGTCGTCGCCTCGTCGTCATCCTGCGCGGCGTCGCGCTTGCGGTCGGACAGGAACGCGATCCACTTGCCGTCGGCCGACCACTGCGGCTGCGACTCGCTGCTGTCCGGCGTGTGCGTGAGCTGGGTGCGGCCGCTGCCATCGTAGCGCACGCGCCACAGGTCCGACTGCGGCTGGTCGCGCTCGAGGTTGGCGATGGTGACGGTGTAGGCGACGAAGGTGCCGTCGCGCGACAGCGCCGGCTCGCCGACGTCGGCGAGCCGGCTGATGTCGGCGACGGTGAAGCGCGTGTCGTCCGCGCGCGCCGGCGCATGCACGGCCGCGAGCAGCGGCGGCAGGACCAGCAGGACCAGCAGGCGCCCGAGCCGGTTCATCGGGCACCGTGCGGCGGTTCGGACCCCTGTGCGCCGGTCGCCAGCGCGCGATACGCGTCGCGCGCCCGGCCGAGCTCGTCGAGCGTCGCGCGCTTCTCCTCGGCGGTGTTGTAGTCGTCGCGCGCGGCGGCCGCTTCGATGGTGCGCGTCAGCCAGTCGGCGAACCAGGCCGCATCGGCGCGCGCGCTCGGCGCGCGCACGTGGTCGCCCAGCCAGACCGGGTTGGTGGTGGCGTACGGGTACAGGTCCAGCACCTCGGGATCGGCGCCGTCGTTCCAGGCGCGCAGCAGCACCCAGCCGCCGGCGAGGTCGAGCTCGCCTTCGGCATCGAGGCTGCGGCGGTCGCCGCGCAGCGCGAACGCCTTCACCACCTTGCCGTTGTGCACAAGCTCCAGGTGATCGACCGCCACCGGCGAGCGCAGCGCGACGCGGTAGTGGTGCCGGTCGGCTGCGGCCAGCGTGTCGCCGGGCTTCGCCTCGTCGAGCAGCAGCCCCAGCAGCGGGCCGTTGCTGGCGAAGCCGTGGCCCGCCTTCAGCGCCGCCATCGCCGCGGCCGCATCGCGCTTGCCGCCGGTGTCGAGGAACACGCGGTTCAGGCCGACCGGGCCGCGCAGCGAGGCGTAGTTCGCCATGGCGTCGGTGCCCGCGCCGGTGGGCAGGTGGAAGCCGAGGTTGAGCAGGCGATACCAGACCTGCGCGGTCGACTTGTGGTCGGAGAAGCCGACGATCTCGATGTAGTCCACCTTGCCCTGGATCACGTCCGCGGGCAGTTCGTCGCTGAGCGTCGCATCGTGCGCGGGGTCGGGCAGGGTGTCGAACGGGTGCACGTAGCCGACCAGCGCGCCCTGTGCGTGGGCGAGGTCGGCGACCGCGCCGTTGGTCGGGTACGGGCTCGCCATCGCGGTGTGCCGGTAGGCGGAGAAACCCGGCATCAGCAAGTGGTCGCGCAGGCCGAGCAGGCCGAGATGCCCCCAGAAGCTGGTGTGGTATTCCTGCCCGTGCAGCACCAGGGTCCGCGCGGTGCTGGCCGGATCGGCATCGGTGCGGAACGCGGCGATGTCGGGGAAGCGTTCCTCCTTGTTGACCACGAGGTCGTAGGCGAGATCGAGATCCTCGGCGCGCGCCTGCCGCGCGAGGTTGGCCGGCGTGTTGCGGTAGTGGCCGCCGTAGTTCATGTGGATGTGCAGGTCGGCGCTGATGAAGTCGCCGAACGCAGCGGGCAGCCGCTGCGGCCGCAGCTGCGCGCGCAGCGCCGTTTCGCGGTTGGCGGCGAGGCGGACCGTCTCGCGCCACGGCGCGTAGGCGAAGCCGTGCTGCACCCAGATCGAGGCCTTGCCCGCCGGCACGTCCAGCGCGCAGGGCGGCGCGCAGTGGAAGTAGTGCGTCTCGGCCGACTGCAGCGCGCGGTCGAAGCCGTCGTCGGCGTGCATCCAGGCGGCGTCCGGCGCATAGGCGCGGCCGTCGCCCGCGAGCACCGCCACGCGCGCCGGCGTGCGCTCGCCGCGTTCGTCGACGATGTCGAGCACCAGATGCGCCTGCGGCAGCCGGGTCACGCGCCGCTTCGGCACGACGTCGCGCGTCGCGCCGCCCAGCGCCTCGACCACGCGCAGCGCGGTGTTGCCGTCGCGGTTGTCGATGTAGGCGATGCGGCTGCCGTCGGGCGACCAGCGCGCGTTGCGGCGGTCGAAGTCGCCGAAGGTCAGCGGCAGCGGCGCCGCGCCGTCGGGCGTGGTCAGCCAAAGCTGCTGCCACTGGCGGCCGTGGTAGCTGGCGTAGAGCAGGCGCTTGCCGTCCGGCGCAAGTTCCGGACGCGCGCTCCAGCTGGTTTCCTCACTGAGCACCTTGCGGCGCTGCGTCGGATCGTCCACCGGCACCGACCACAGGTCGCCGGTGCCCCAGGCGATCTCGGGATTGCTGACGTAGTAGAGCGTCCTGCCGTCCGGCGACCACGACGGGTTGATCGCGTGGTCGAACGCGGAATAGTAGTAGCGGTCGAGCGCGCTCTTGCGCTCGCCGAGCAGCATGCGGGCGCCGTGCAGGCCGCTGGCGTCGAGGTCGGCGACGAACAGGTTGAAGTGGCCGCTGCCCTGCGTCGACACCCAGACGATGCGCGTGCCGTCCGGCGACAGCCGCGGTTCGACGTTGACCGCACCGCCCGAAGTCAGCCGCTGCTCGCGGCCGCTGGCGAGATCCAGCCGCCACAGCTCGATCGCGTTGCCGTCGTAGCGCGCGAACACCACGCTGCGGCCGTCGCGCGCGGCGTCCGGCTGGTAGTCGTAGGCGCGCGCGGCGTGGGTCAGCTCGGTGGCGGTGTCGTCGCCGAGGCGCTGCCGCCACAGCGAGCCGCCCATGCTGTAGATGAGCGTGTCGCCATCGGGCAGGAATGTCGCCGACGAGGGCCCGGTGGTGAGCTGCGGCAGGTACAGCTCGCGCCAGTAGTAGCTGTGCGGCAGGTCGACCTGCTTGAGCACGGGCTCGCGCGCGGCCTGCGCCGCGCCCGCGAGGAGGATGAGGGCGAGCAGGGCGGCCAGGCGGCGCGACATGGCGTCAGCTCCCGCTCAGCGCCTGGTCGAGGCTGAGCCGCAACAGTGCGATCGCCTCGTCGACCTCGCCGGTGCTGACGTTCAGCGGCGGCATGAAGCGCACCGTGCTGGTGCCGCAGGAGAGCAGCAGCAGGCCGTTGTGGAAGGCGCGCGTGACCACCGCCTCGCACAGCGCGCGCGCCGGCGTGCGCTCGGCGTCGCGCTCGATCAGCTCCATGCCGATCATCAGGCCCTTGCCGCGCACCTCGCCGATGCAGGGATAGTCGCGCGCCAGCTCGGCGAGGCGCTGCATGAAGTGCGCGCCGACCCGCACGGCGTTGTCGGCGAAGCCGCCGGCGACCAGGTCGAGCGTGGCGTTGGCCGCGGCGCAGGCGAGCGGATTGCCGCCGTAGGTGTTGCCGTGCGCGCCGCGCTTCCACTGCGACATGATCGAGCGCTTCGCCACCACCGCGCCGATCGGCAGGCCGGAACCGAGGCCCTTCGCCAGCGTCATGATGTCGGGCGCCACGCCCCAGTGCTCGCAGGCGAACATCTTGCCGGAGCGGCCGACGCCGGCCTGCACCTCGTCGAAGATCAGCAGGATGCCGTGCTGGTCGCACAGCGCGCGCAGGCCGGCGAGGAAGCCGTCCGGCGGCACCAGGTAGCCGCCTTCGCCCTGGATCGGCTCGACCAGGATCGCGGCGACTTCCGCCGCCGGCACGCTGCGCTCGAACAGCATGCGGATGTAGTCGAGCACCGCCTGGCCCTGGTCGGCGCCGGCGAACAGCGGCCGGTACGGATTGGGGAACGGCACGTGCGTCACGCCCGGCATGGTCGGCGCGAAGCCGAGCTGCTGCGTGTACTTGCTGGAGGTGAACGACAGCGAGCCCATGGTGCGGCCGTGGAAGCCGCCGAGGAAGCCGAGGTAGCGCGGCCGCCGCGTCACGTAGCGCGCCAGCTTCAGCGCGCCTTCCACCGCCTCGGTGCCGGACTGGCACAGGAAGCTCATCGCCGGCTCGCCGGCCAGCGTGCGCATCGGCGCCAGCCGCGCGAGGCGTTCGCCCAGCGCCGTCATCTGCTCGTGCCAGTAGTCGCTGGAGATGTGCAGGAACTTGTCCGCCGCGTCCTTCACCGCGGCGACGACCTGCGGATGCGCGTGGCCGGTCGAGCACACCGCGATGCCGGCGGCGAAATCGAGGAAGCGGTTGCCGTCGACGTCCCAGACCTCGGTGCCGCGGCCGTGCGACATCACGAACGGGTAGTCGCGCGGATACGAGGGCGAGGTCACCTCGGCGTCGCGGGCGATCAGCGCCTGGGCCTTCGGGCCGGGCAGGGCGGTCTGGATGTGGACGGACTTCGGTGCGGCGTTCACGTCGGTGCTCCGGTTCAGAGGGGAATGCGCACGGGGCGGGCGTGCGCCTCGCGGGTGCGCGCGTTCAGCGCGCGCAGGGTGTCGAGTTCGAGCGCGCTCGGCGCGGCGATCGTGTCGATGTGGTCGGCGACCGCCAGCGGCCAGCCGACCGCGGCGCGCGCCTCCTCGACGCTGGCGCCGGCGAACAGAGCGACGAGCTGCAGCTCTTCGCTCTGCGGGTGCGGCGCCAGCATGCCGAAGTCGGTGATGACCGCGCGCGGGCCGCCGCCGGGCGCGCCGCTGCGCGCGCGCGCGCCGTGGCCGTCGAGGTAGCCGGCGCTGGTGCGGAAGTCCAGGCGTTCGACGAAGCTGCGCTTCGATGCCTTCAGCATCACGAACACCTGCTTGGCGTGCAGCGCGATTTCCGGCGCGCCGCCGGCGCCGGGCAGGCGCGTCTTCGGTGCGTCGTAGGGGCCGATCACGGTGCTGTTGATGTTGCCGTGGCGGTCGATCTGCGCGGCGCCGAGGAAGCCGACGTCGACGCGCCCGGCCTGCAGGTAGTGGCTGAAGACCTCCGGCAGCGGCACCACGCAGGCCGCGGTCGCGGCCAGCTCGCCGTCGCCGATCGACAGCGGCAGCACGTCCGGGCGCGTGCCGATCGTGCCGGACTCGTAGATCAGCACGATGTCCGGCGCGTGCGTCAGCCGCGCGAGGTTGCAGGCGGCGCTGGGCAGGCCGATGCCGACGAAGCACACGCAGCGGTCGCGCAGCAGGCGCGCGGCGGCGACCGTCATCCATTCGTCGCGCGTGCAGGCGTTCATGCGGCCTCCTGCTGCAGGCCGGCGAGGAACGCGCGGTGGTCGCGCGTGCCGAGCACGTGTTCCTCCATCCAGCCGAGGAAGGTGCCGCGCTCGCGCGCAATCCCGTCCCAGTGCCGATAGAAGGCGTTGTCGCGCGCGTAGTGGCCCTGCGCGTAGGACGGATACGCGCCGCCGCGGCAGTGCACCACCGCGCCGACGACCCAGTGCGGCAACACGATGGCGTTCATCGCCGGCGGCAGCGCGTCGACGATCTCCTCGACGGTGACGACCAGCGTCTTCGCCGCCAGCGCGGCCTCGCGTGCCGCGCCGACGATGCCGTCGATGGCGACGTTGCCGGCGCGGTCGGCGCGCTGCGCGTGCAGGATGGTGACGTCGGGGTTGAGCGCGGGCACGGCCGCGAGCATCTCGCCGGTGAACGGGCATTCGACGCGGCGGATGTTGGGGTTGTGCGCGGGCAGGTCGGTGCCGACGTAGCCGCGCAGCATGCCGAACGGCAGCCGCGCCGCGCCGGCGCAGAACGCCGCGGCCATGCCGGCGTGGCTGTGCTCGTCGAGTTCGAGCGGGTGCGGCCACTGGTGCTCGACCGCGTCGCGCAGGCGATGCAGCGAGCCGACGCCGGGATTGCCGCCCCAGGAAAAGGTGAGCTTGCGCGCGCAGCCCATGCCGATCATCTGGTCGTAGACGAGATCCGGCGTCATGCGGATCAGGTGCAGGTCGCGCCTGCGCTGGCGGATGATCTCGTGCCCGGCGGCGAACGGGATCAGGTGGGTGAAGCCTTCCAGCGCGACGCTGGCGCCGTCGGCGACGTAGTGCTCGATCGCTTCCGCAAGCGACAGGATCGCCGCGCTCATTCGACCACCGTGCGCGACTGCTCGCGCAGGTATTGCGCGAGGTAGTAGAACGAGGCGATCGCCTTGCCGGTGGAGCCCGAGCCCTTCCAGCCGCCGAACGGCTGGTAGCCGGGCCAGGCGCCGGTGGTGGCGCCCTGCGGGCGGTTGGCGTAGGTCACGCCGGCCTCGATGTGGTCGTGGAACCAGGCCACCTCGTCGGCGCCGCCGAAGAAGCCGGCGGTCAGGCCCATCGGCGTGTCGTTGGCCAGCCGCATCGCCTCGTCGCGGTCGCGGTAGCGGTGCAGCGTCAGGATCGGCAGGAACATCTCGTGTTGCCACAGGGGGTGGGACAGGGGCACTTCGGCCAGCAGCGGTTCTACGTAGTAGCCGCGCGCCAGCGCAGGATCGCCGCCGCTGCCTTCGCCGAGCTGCGCGCCGCCGCTCAGCAGGCGCGCGCCGCCGTCGCGCAGCTCGCTGGCGTAGCGCGCGTAGCTGGCGTAGGCGTTGGCGTTGATCACCGGGCCGAGCCAGAACTCGCGCCGGCGCGGATCGCCGATGCGGATCGCGGCGATCTGCGCCTGCAGGCGCTCGATCAGCGCGTCGGCGACGCGCTCATGCACGTACAGCCGCGACAGTGCCGAGCACTTCTGCCCGCCCATGCCGTAGGCGGACCGCACGATGCCGGCAGCGGTGCGCTCGAGGTCGGCGCGCTCGGTGACGATGCACGGATTCTTGCCGCCCATCTCGGCGATGCACGGCCGCGGATACGCGCCGCCGGCCATCTGCTGCATCAGGTGCCGTCCGACCGGCACCGAGCCGGTGAAGGTGATGCCGGCGGTCAGCGGGTGCTGCACCAGCGCCTCGCCGATTTCGCGGCCGGAGCCGGACAGGTAGTTGAACACGCCCGGCGGCAGCCCGGCGTCGCGGATGCAGTCGGCGAGCAAGCGGCCGGCCCAGGGCGTGTCGCTGGCGCCCTTCAGCACCACCGTGTTGCCGGTGATCAGCGCCGCCGCAGTCGGCCCGCCGGCCAGCGCCAGCGGGAAATTGAACGGCGCGATCACCACCCACACGCCGTAGGGCCGCATCACGCTGGCGTTGTGCGAGGCGAAACCTTCGATCGGATCGTCGGGCAGCGCGTGCGCGTAGCCGGCGTGGCGCTCGAAGTCGTCCGCATAGTGATGGAAGAAATCGACCGTCTCCTGCGCCTCGCCGAGTGCCTCCATGCGGTTCTTGCCGACCTCGAGCACCATGGCGGCGGCGATGTCGTAGACGCGCTCCGCCATGATCTCGCCGACGCGGCGCAGCAGGCGCGCGCGCTCGGCGACCGGCGTCGCGCGCCAGGCCGGGTACGCCGCGTGCGCCGCCGCCATCGCCGCGTCGACGTCGGCCTTGTCGGCCAGCGCGAACTCGCCGAGGCGCAGGTCGCGGTCGAACGGGCTGCGACGCTCGATGCGCTGCGCGGCGTCGCGGTCGGCGCCGCCGATGAACAGCGGGTGGCGCGCGCCCAGCGCGGCTTCGGCGCGCACCATGGCCGCATCGAAGCGCTCATGCATCGCCTCGGGCGGGCTGTACATGGTGGCGTAGGTGAGGCGGAAGCTCATCGGCGTCTCCTCAGGAAGCGGAAGGGAAGAAGCGCGCCAGCAGGCGATCCAGCAGCGCCAGCGCGTCGGCCAGCGCCTGCTCCTCGATCACCAGCGGCGGCGCCAGCAGGATCAGGTTGCCGCGTGTGGCGAAGGACACGCCCTCGGCCATCGCCGCCTCGACCAGTGCGCGCAGCGCCGGCGCGGCCTGCGGCCACGGCGCCAGCGGCTCGCGCGTGGTGCGGTCGGCGACCAGTTCCAGCACCGCGAACAGGCCGTGGCCGCCGCGCACGTCGCCGATGACGGCGTGGCGCGATTGCAGCGCCTGCAGTTCGGTCAGCATGCGCGCGCCCAGCGCGCGCGAGCGCGCGATCAGGCCCTCGTCCTCGTAGGCGCGCAGCGCCGCCAGCCCCGCCGCGCAGGACAGCGGATGTCCGCAGTAGGTCAGGCCGGTGTAGAGCATCTCGTGTTGCAGCCTGGCGGCAACCGCGGCCGACAGCACCACCGCGCCGAGCGGCAGGTGCGCGCCGGTCAGGCCCTTCGCCAGCGTCATCAGGTCCGGCCGGCCGGCCTCGCCGTGGCGCTGCCAGGCGAACCATTCGCCGCAGCGGCCGAAGCCGCTCATCACCTCGTCGGCGATCAGCCAGACGCCGCGCGCGCGGGTCGCTTCGCGCAGCGCGGGCCAGTAGCTGTCCGGCGCGACGATACCGTTGGTGCCGGCATCGGCTTCCATCAGCACCGCGGCAACCGTCTCCGCGCCGTGGCGATCGATGGTTTCGGCCACGGCCGCGGCCGCGCGCGTTCCGCAGGTCGGCGCGTCCGCGCTGCCGAACGGACAGCGGTAGGCATACGGCGGCGGCACGCGCAGCACGCCGAAGGCTTCGGGATCGGCCTGGGGACGCGTGCGCGCGTCGCCCGAGAGCGCCATGCAGGCGTAGCTGGCGCCGTGGTAGGAACGGTCGCGCGCGATGATGCGGCCGCGCGGCTTGCCGCTGGCCTGGCGCGCGAACTTCACCGCGTTCTCGTTGGCGTCGGCGCCGGCGAGGGTGAAGAACACGCGTCCGCCGTCGAAGCCGGATTTTTCCAGCAGCGCCTCGGCCAGCGCCGCGCGCGGCTGCGCGCCCCAGGCCGAGGTGACGAAGCAAAGCTGCTGCGCCTGCCGGCGGATCGCCTCGACCACGGCCGGGTGCTGGTGGCCGAGGTTGCTGCATTCGGCCAGGCTGCTCATGTCGAGGACGCTGCGTCCGTCCTCCAGTTCCAGCCACGCGCCGCGGCCGCCGACCACGGTCGGCGCCCGCCATTCCGACTGCACGCACCAGCTGTGCAGGACGCTGTCGCGTTCGCTTGCCAAGCGTGTTCCCCCGGATCCGATTTGTTCGATAATCGAACAGGAATTCGTATTGCGAACCCATTGGAAACCTTCTACGCTCGGCCTGTCAATGGACCTCCGTGGCGTATGACAACGACCTCCTTCGAGGACAGCGCGGACTACGTGCAATCGCTGGCGCGCGGCCTCAGGGTGCTGCGCGCCTTCGACCGCGATCAACCCAGCCCCAGCCTGTCGCAGGTCGCCGAGAGCACCGGCCTGTCGCGCGCGGTGGCGCGCCGCCTGCTGCTGACGCTGCAGCACCTCGGCTACGTCGGCAGCCGTGGCCGCAGCTTCTTCCTGACTCCGCGCGTGCTGGAACTGGGCTACAGCTACTTGAGCTCGCTGGACCTGACCGAGCTGGCGCAGCAGAGCATGGAGCTGCTGGCGCAGCGCGTCGGCGAGTCGTGCTCGATGGCGGTGCTGGACGGCAGCGACATCGTCTACGTGCTGCGCGTGCCGGTGCGCCGCGTGATGAGCGTGGCGCTGGGCGTGGGCGCGCGCCTGCCGGCGTTCGCGGCCTCGATGGGGCGGGTGATGCTGGCCGACCTGTCCGAGGTCGAGCTGGCGCGCTGGCTGCGCGCGCAGAAATTCCGCGCCTACACGCCGCAGACGATCCGCACCGCAAGCGCGCTGAAGGCGGAACTGCGACGCGTGCGCGAACAGGGTTACGCGCTGGTCGTGCGCGAACTGGAGCCGGGGCTGTGTTCGATCGCGGTGCCGATCCGCGCCGGCGACGGCCGCGTCGTCGCCGCGCTGAACGTCGGCATGCCGTACAGCGAGGAAGCCCCCGCGCGCGCGGTGAAGCAGATCCTGCCGGCGCTGCGCGAGGCTCAGCAGGCCATCGAGCAGGCGATCCGGCGCGTCGGCTGGCTGCCGCACCTGGCGATGAAGCATGCCTATGAGTAGCGCCTACCTGGTCGACGCGACGCGCACCCCGTTCGGCCGCCTCGGCGGCGCGCTGGCCGGCGTGCGCGCCGACGATCTCGCCGCGCTGCCGATCGCGGCGCTGCTGGCGCGCCATCCCGCGCTGGACGGAGCGGCGCTGGACGAGGTGATCCTGGGCTGCGCCAACCAGTCCGGCGAGGACAACCGCAACGTCGCGCGCATGGCCGTGCTGCTGTCCGGGCTGCCGGAGAGCGTTTCCGCGGTCACCGTCAACCGGCTGTGCGCGTCCGGCCTCGAAGCCATCGGCCAGGCCGCGCGCGCGATCGCCTGCGGCGAGGCCGAGCTGGTGATCGCCGGCGGCGTCGAGAGCATGACCCGCGCGCCCTACGTGATGGCCAAGGCCGACGGCGCCTACGCGCGCGGGCAGAAGCTCGAGGACACCACGCTCGGCTGGCGCCTGGTCAACCCGCGCATGCAGGCCGGCTACGGCATCGACTCGATGACGCAGACCGCCGAGAACCTTGCGCGCGAGCGCGGCATCGACCGCGACAGCCAGGACGCCTACGCCCTGCGCAGCCAGCAGCGCGCCGCGAACGCGCAAGCACAGGGCTGGCTGGCGGAGGAAATCACCGCCGTGCACGCGCCGCGCGGCAGGGAAACGGTCGTCGTGCAGGTCGACGAGCATCCGCGCGCCGATACCACGGCGGCGAAGCTGGCCGCGCTCAAGCCGCTGCTCGGCCCCGGCACCAGCATCACCGCCGGCAACGCCTCGGGCCTCAACGACGGCGCCGCCGCCGTGCTGCTGGCCTCGGAGGCGGCGCTGGCGCGGCACGGCCTCGAACCGCTGGCGCGCGTCGTCGGCATGGCCTCGGCCGGCGTCGCGCCGCGCGTGATGGGCATCGGCCCGGTGCCGGCGATCCGCAAGCTGCTGGCGCGCACCGGCCTCGGCCTGTCCGACTTCGACCGCATCGAGATCAACGAAGCGTTCGCCGCGCAGGTGCTCGCCTGCACGCGCGCGCTCGACCTGCCCGACGGCGCCGATCGCGTCAACGCCAACGGCGGCGCGATCGCGCTCGGCCACCCGCTCGGCGCCAGCGGCGCGCGCCTGGCGATGACGGCGGCATTCGCCCTGCGCCGCCACCGCCAGCGCCGCGCGCTGGTCAGCCTGTGCATCGGCGTCGGCCAGGGGCTGGCCCTGGCACTGGAGCGTCCATGAACCGAACCGCTTCCTTGCCCATCGTCGCTGCGCTGGCGCTGCTGCTGCCGCTGGCCGGCCACGCCGCCGACACGGCGCCGCAGGCCGACCGCACGCTGGGCCGCGAGCTGCTCGGCGAGCTGATCGCCATCGACACCACCGCCGAACACGGCAGCACCACGGTGGCGGCGAAAAAGCTCGCCCGGCGCTTCCTCGACGCCGGCTTCGCGCCGGCGGACGTGCAGGTGGTCGGCGACGATCCGCGCCGGCGCAACCTGGTGGTGCGCCTGCGCGGCCACGGCGGACGCGAGCCGATCCTGCTGCTGGCGCATCTCGACGTGGTCGAGGCACGGCGCGGGGACTGGCACGTCGACCCGTTCGCGCTGACCGAGCGCGACGGCTACTTCTACGGCCGCGGCACCATGGACATCAAGGGCGCCGGCGTCGGCCTGGTCGAGACGCTGCTGCGCCTGCACCGCGAACATTTCGTGCCGAAGGGCGACTACATCCTCGCGCTCACCGCCGGCGAGGAAGACGGCGTCGCCAACGGCGTGCAGTGGCTGCTGGCGCACCGGCCCGAGCTGATCCGTTCTGCCTATTCGATCAACGTCGACGGCGGCGGCCCCGAGATCCGCGGCGGCAAGCCGGCCGTGCTGTCGGTGGAAACCGCGGAGAAGGTCTATCTGAGCTACACCCTGACCGTGCACAACCCCGGTGGGCACAGTTCGCTGCCGACGCCCGACAACGCGATCTATCGACTCGCCAAGGGGCTGGAACGGCTGTCGGCGCTGCAGTTCCCGCTGCGCAGCAACGCGGCCACGCGCGGCTACTACGCGACGCTGGCGAAGGACTACACGGGCGCGATGGCGGCCGACATGCGCGCCGTCGCCCGCGCGCCGTCCGATCCCGCGGCGCTGGCGCGGCTGGCGGCGTCCTCCGCCTACAACAACGCGCAGTTGCGCACGACCTGCGTGCCGACGCTGCTCGCGGGCGGGCACGCCGAGAACGCGCTGCCGCAGATGGCGCGCGCCACGGTCAACTGCCGCCTGCTGCCGGACGAGGACCCGGATCGCGTGGATGCGGCGCTGCGCCAGGCCGTGGCCGACCCCGGCGTCGAGATCGCCCGCGTCGCGCCGCCGCAGCCCAGCCCGCCCAGTCCGGTGGACGAGGCGCTGTTCGCACGAGTCGCCAAGGTGGCGCGCGGGCTCTGGGGGCCGATCCCGGTGTCGCCCTATATGTCCGCCGGCGCTTCCGACAGCGTGTTCCTGCGCGCGGCGGGGATGCCGTCCTACGTCTTCAACGGGATCGCCTACGACGTCGACGACGACCGTTCGCACGGCCAGGACGAACGTATTTTGGTCGATGCCTACTACCGGTCGCTGGAATTTGACTATAGATTGTTAAAGGAACTTTAAGGAGCTGCTGCCGCCCCATGCAACGCGCTGCACACCCGTCGCATCGCCCGACCCTCGGCGCGGACCTGCGCGCCGTGCCGTCGCGGGCGTGCGAACCGTGACGAGCTCGGCCGCCACCGGCACGCTGGAGCAGGCGCTGGCCCACGCGGCGCGCCTGCTGGACAGCAATCCCGCGCTGGCCGCCGAACAGGCGACGGAGATCCTCGCGGTGGCCGCGGGTCACCCAGTCGCGTTGCGACTGCTGGCGGCGGCGCGCGCGGCGCAGGGCGATGTGCTGGGCGCGCTCGGGATCCTCGAACCGCTGGCCGGGGCCCAGCCGAACTGGGCGCTCGCGCACCTCGACCTCGGCCTGGCCCTGGGGCTCAGCGGGCGCGGCCAGGAAGCGATCGACGCGCTGCGTCGCGCGGTGGCGCTGAAGCCCGATCTGCCGCAGGCCTGGCGCGCGCTCGGCGACCACCTCATGGCCGCCGGCGAACACGCCGACGCCGACGCCGCCTACGCCAACCACGTCCGCCATTCCACCCGCGACCCGCGCCTGCTGGCCGCCGCCACCGCGCTGGTCGAGAACCGCATTCCCGAGGCCGAGGCACTGCTGCGCGAGCACCTGAAGCAGGCGCCGACCGACGTCGCCGCGATCCGCATGCTCGCCGAGGTCGCCGCCCGCCTGGGCCGCAACGAGGACGCGCTCAACCTGCTTGCGCGCTGCCTGGAGCTGGCGCCGAGCTTCCACGCCGCGCGCCTGAACTACGCCCTGGTCCTGCACCGCAACAACCAGCCCGAGCAGTCGCTGGCCGAGGTCGAGCGCCTGCTGGCGGTGGATCCGGCCCATCCCGGCTACCGCAACCTCAAGGCGGTGGTGCTGTGCCGGATCGGCGACTACGAGCCCGCCATCCGCATCTATGCCGACCTGCTGGAGCACTACCCGCGCAACCCGAAGGTCTGGATGAGCTACGGCCATGCGCTGAAGACCGCCGGCCATACGCAGCGCGCCATCGCCGCCTACCGCCGCAGCCTGCAGCTCGAGCCGTCCTTCGGCGAAGTCTGGTGGAGCCTGGCCAACCTCAAGACCTTCCGCTTCGACGCCGACGACCTCGCCACGATGCGCCGGCAACTGGCGCGCACCGACCTGGGCGACGACGACCGCCTGCACCTGGAGTTCGCCATCGGCAAGGCGCTCGAGGACGCCGGCGAGTACGAGCCTTCCTTCCGGCACTACGCGCAGGGCAACGCGATCCGCCGCGCGCAACTGCACTACAGCGCCGACGACACCCGCGCGCGCGTGCGCCACATCCGCGAGCGCTACACGCGCGAGTTCTTCGCCGCGCGCGCCGGCGCCGGCAGCCAGGCGCGCGATCCGATCTTCATCGTCGGCCTGCCGCGCGCCGGCTCCACCCTGATCGAGCAGATCCTGGCCAGCCACAGCCAGGTCGAGGGCACGATGGAGCTGCCCGAGGTCACCTCGATCACGCGCGCGCTGCGCGAGCAGGGCGGCGTCGACAGCGACATGCCTTACCACGACGCGCTCGCCGCGCTCGACGCCGACGCGCTGCGCGCGCTGGGCGAGCGCTACCTTGCCCACACCCGCATCCAGCGCAAGACCTCGGCGCCTTTGTTCATCGACAAGATGCCGAACAACTTCATGCACGTCGGCCTGATCCACCTGATGCTGCCGAACGCGAAGATCATCGACGCGCGCCGGCATCCGCTGGCCTGCTGCTTCTCCGGCTTCAAGCAGCACTTCGCGCGCGGGCAGAGCTTCAGCTACAGCCTCGAGGATCTCGGCCGCTACTACCGCGACTACGTCGCGCTGATGGCGCACTTCGACACCGTGTTGCCGGGGCGCATCCACCGCGTCTTCTACGAGCGCATGGTCGAGGACACCGAGGGCGAGGTGCGGCGCCTGCTCGGGTATTGCGGCCTGCCGTTCGAGGAATCCTGCCTGCGATTCTTCGAAAACGCGCGGCCGGTGCGCACGGCGAGTTCGGAACAGGTGCGCAGGCCGATCTATCGCGAAGGCGTGGATCACTGGCAGCACTACGCGCCATGGCTGGCGCCTTTGCAATCGGCACTGGGGTCCGTACTGGAGCGTTATCCCGACGTGCCGGAATCTGAAGCGATCTAGCACTTCCTACTGACGATCATCACAGAGTGGGGGAACCGATGCACAGCACCAAGTTCAGACAACCAGCCAGAACGCAACGGGCGAGGCTGACCCGACTGCCGCTCGCCGCGGCGATCTGTCTCGCCATGACTTCGCCGGCCTTCGCGCAGGACGCCGGCCAGACCCAGGCGCCGGCAACGACGCCGCCCGCGGAGCAGAAGGCCGCGACGCTGGAATCGGTGATCGTGACTGCGCAGAAGCGCACCGAAAACCTGCAGAAAGTGCCGGTCAGCATCCAGGTGCTGGGCACGGAGAAGCTCGAGGAACTGCACGTCAAGAACTTCGACGACTACGTGAAGTACCTGCCCAGCGTCGCCTACCAGACGTTCGGTCCCGGCTTCGCCCAGATCTACATGCGCGGCGTGGCCAGCGGCGGCGACGGCAACCATTCCGGCTCGCTGCCCAGCGTCGGCGTGTACCTCGACGAGCAGCCGGTGACCACGATCCAGGGCCCGCTCGACATCCACATGTACGACATCGCCCGCGTCGAGGCCCTGGCCGGCCCGCAGGGCACGCTGTACGGCGCCAGCGCGGAAGCGGGCGCGCTGCGCATCATCACCAACAAGCCCGACCCGAGCGGTTACGCCGCCAACTACAGCGTCGGCACCAACGCGGTCGACGGCGGCGGCGTCGGCTACACCGCCGAGGGCATGGTCAACATCCCGATCTCCACCAACTCGGCGATCCGCCTGGTCGGCTGGCACGAGCACGATGCCGGCTACATCGACAACACGGTGGGCACGCGCACCTTCCCGACCTCCGGCATCACCGTCAGCAACGCGAAGAACTGTGCGTCGACGCCGCTACTGGAGTGCACCGGGCTGGCCAGGAACAACTACAACGACGCCGACATCACCGGTGCGCGCGCGGCGCTGAAGATCAATCTCAACGACGACTGGTCGATCAGCCCGACGGTCATGGGACAGCGCTCGGTCGTCAACGGCAACTTCGCCTTCGACCCGGCGATCGGCGACCTCGAAATCAACCACTTCTATCCCGAGAAGACGACCGACCGCTGGTGGCAGGCGGCGATGACGGTGGAAGGCAAGATCGGCATTTTCGACGTGACTTACTCCGGGGCCTTCCTGCGGCGCTCCACGGACGAGCACAACGACTACAGCGACTATTCGTTCTGGTACGACACCCTGTACGGCTACGGCGCGTACCTCTACGACAACAGCGGCAACCTGATCAATCCGTCGCAGTACATCCCAGGACTGGACCGCTACACCAAGAAGAGCCACGAACTGCGCATCGCCTCGCCGGCCGATGAGCGCCTGCGCCTGGTCGCGGGCGTGTTCTGGGAGCGCCAGCTTCACGACATCCAGCAGGAGTACAAGGTCAACAACCTGGCCGACAGCCTCTCGACCCCCGGTTGGCCCAACACGCTGTGGCTGACCAAGCAGGTGCGCATCGACCGCGACGAGGCGGTGTTCGGCGAGCTGTCCTACGACCTGATTCCCGAGACGCTCACCGCGACGGTAGGCGGGCGCTACTTCCGTTCCAACAACAGCCTCGGCGGCTACTTCGGCTTCAGCTCCGGGTTCTTCCCGGGCTCCAGCTACGGCGAGGCCGGCTGCATCTCGCCCGAGCCGTTCCACGGCGCGCCATGCCTGGACTTCGACAAGAGCGTCAAGGAAACCGGCTCGCTGGGCAAGGTCAACCTTACCTGGCAGATCACGCCCAGCAAGATGGTCTACGTCACCCGCTCGGAAGGCTTCCGCCCCGGCGGCATCAATCGCCGCGGCACGCTGCCGCCCTACAAGGCCGACTTCCTGACCAACTACGAGGCCGGCTGGAAGACCACCTGGCTGGACAACCGGCTGTCGTTCAACGGTTCGGTATTCAGCCAGGACTGGAAGGACTTCCAGTTCAGCATCCTCGGCGCCAACGGCCTCACCGAGATCAAGAACGCCAACCAGGCGCGCATCAACGGCCTGGAGAGCGAGCTGAACTGGGCGGCCACCTACAACCTGCAACTCGGTGCCGGCCTGGCTTTCTACGACGCCAAGCTGACCGCGAACTACTGCGGTTTCACCGATGCCAACGGCACCCCGGTGACCGACTGCCCGGCCCCGGAAGCGCCGAAGGGCACCCAGTTGCCGGTGACGCCGCGGCTCAAGGGCAACCTGCTCGCGCGCTACACCTTCGACATCGGCGACAAGGAAGCCTTCCTGCAGGCCGCGGCCGTGCATGTCGGCGAGCGCCAATCCGACCTCCGGTTGTACGAACGCAGCCTGCTGGGCACGCTCGACGCCTACACCACGCTGGATCTCTCCGCCGGCATCCGCAAGGATCGTTGGGCAGTGGACGTCTATCTCAACAACGTGTTCGACACGCGCGCGCAGATCAACAAGTACACCGAGTGTGCCGAGGCGGTGTGCGCCGCCCACAACGTGGTGCCGCAATACCCGAACGGACAGGTGTACACCGTCACCAACCAGCCCCGGACTATCGGCATCCGCTTTACCCAGGACTTCTGAGCGGACGGTTGTCTGCCAGGCAGAGGACAAAAAGCCCCGGCGCGAGCCGGGGCTTTTTCATGGGCGGCGCGGGCGATGACGCCGCGCTGTTGCGGGAACCCGCCCCCTGACGCGATTCCGCCGCCGCAGCTCGACACGGTGTCCGTGGAGCCGACGACAGGCCGAACAAAAGAGGTTTCTTGCCGAAGCGGTGGAGCGGCTCCGGTTGCGAACCGCAATGATTGGGGGAGAGGCTTCCGCCGGCATCGTCGCTGCGGCATCGCGGCTGAAGCCGCTCTCGTGGTCGTGGACAAGAGCCAAAAAAAAAGCCGGCCGCAGAGCGGCCGGCTTTCAGCGTACTGTGCCGTTCGGCTCAGTGGCTGCCAGCGGTCGAAGCCGGGGCCGGGGTGGCGGCGGCGGTCGAAGCCGGGGCCGGAGCCGGAGCCGCGGCGGTCGCGGCCGGGGCCGGAGCCGGGGCCTGCTCGGCCGGGGCGGCCGGCTGCGTAGCCGGGGCCTGTTCGGCCGGGGCCTGCTCGTTGTTGCCGCCGCTGCACGCGGCCAGCAGCGCAACGAGCGCGGAAGCAAGAACGATGCGGGTCAACTTCATGGGATTCTCCTTGTGCCGTGGATTGCCAATGGATGGCCGCATTATTAAAGCGCGTTCATTGTTCCGGCGCCAGATGTGCGGCCGATAATTCGCCATTTTCCCGTATTTCGTTTGGCTGGCGTTGGCTTTGAAGCCGGTTCAGACCCGCTCCACCGCAATGGCGGTCGCCTCGCCGCCGCCGATGCACAGGGCGGCGACGCCGCGGCGGGCACCGCGGGCCTCGAGGGCGTGCACCAGGGTGACGACCAGGCGCGCGCCGGTGGCGCCGATCGGGTGGCCGAGCGCGCAGGCGCCGCCGTTGACGTTGAGCTTTTCGTGCGGAATGCCGATGTCGTGCATGGCCGCCATCGCGACTACCGCGAAGGCCTCGTTGATCTCGAACAGGTCCACGTCGGCAGCCTGCCAGCCGACCTGCTTCAGCAGCTTCTCGATCGCGCCGACCGGCGCGGTGGTGAACCACTGCGGCTCCTGCGAGTGGGTGGCGTGGCCGAGGATGCGCGCCAACGGCGCCGCACCGCGGCGCTTGGCTTCGTCCTCCGACATCAGCACCACCGCGGCGGCGCCGTCGGAGATGCTGGAGGAACTGGCGGCGGTGATGGTGCCGTTGTCCTTGCGGAAGGCCGGCTTCAGCGTCGGGATCTTGGCCACGTCGCTGCGGCCCGGCTGCTCGTCGGTCTTCACCTCGACCTCGCCCTTGCGCGTCACCACCTTGACCGTGACGATCTCGGCGTCGAACGCGCCCGACTGCTGCGCCGCCCGCGCGCGCCGGACCGATTCCGTCGCGAACGCATCCTGCTGCTCGCGCGTGAAGCGGTACTTGTCGGCGCACTGCTCGCCGAACACGCCCATCGCCTTGCCGTCGTAGGGGTTGGTCAGGCCGTCCCAGGCCATGTGGTCGACCGCTTCGAAGTTGCCGTAGCGGTTGCCGGTGCGCGAGTTCGGGATCATGTGCGGCGCATTGGTCATCGACTCCATGCCGCCGGCGACGACCACCGCCGCCGAGCCCGCCTTGATCAGGTCGTGGCCGAACATGATCGCCTTCATGCCGGAGCCGCAAACCTTGTTGATGGTGGTGGCGCCGATCGACACCGGCACGCCTGCCGCCAGCGCCGCCTGGCGCGCCGGCGCCTGGCCGAGATTGGCCGGCAGCACGCAGCCCATGATCACTTCCGAGACGTCGGCCGGCCCGACCTGCGCCTGTTCCAGCGCGGCGCGGATGGCGGTGGCGCCCAGCGTCGGCGTGGGCACGCCGGTGAACTGGCCGAGGAAGGAACCGATGGCGGTGCGCTTGGCGCCGACGATGACGATGGCAGACATGGAATCTCCGAAGTGCGTGCACGGCCGCGGCCGCACGGGACATGCCGGCGATTATCGCAGGGGATGCTGCATTGCGGCAAACTGCCGCGTGCGGCAGCGTACGGACGTGATGCACAACGCGTTGCGCCGCATCACCAGACAATGGCGGCGGCCGCCGCGACCACGAGTGGCGTAGGGCGGGCCATAGGGCGGGCTTCAGCCCACCGATCGCGTGTCGCGAAAAGCCCAATGGCGGGCTGAAGCCCACCCACGCTATCCGGCGGAATCAGCCTTTCCGAGTCCCGAGTCCCGACCGTCCTCACGACTTGCCGTGGAACAGCTCGCGGCCGATCAGCATGCGGCGGATTTCGTTGGTGCCGGCGCCGATCTCGTAGAGCTTGGCGTCGCGCAGCAGGCGGCCGGTGGCGTATTCGTTGATGTAGCCGTTGCCGCCGAGGCACTGGATCGCTTCCAGCGTCACCTGTACCGCGCTCTGCGATGCGTGCAGCAGGCAGGAGGCCGGGTCGATGCGCGAGCGCACGCCGCGGTCGAAATCCTGCGCCACCATGTACGCATAGGCGCGCGCCGACTGCAGCGCGGTGTACATGTCGGCGATCTTCGCCTGCATGATGCCGAAGGTGCCGATCGGCGCGTTGAACTGCTTGCGTTCGCGCACGTAGGGCAGGGCGAGGTCGAGCGCGGCCTGCATCAGGCCGATCGGTCCGCCGGACAGCACCAGGCGCTCGGTGTCGAGGCCGCTCATCAGCACGCGCACGCCTTCGTTCACTTCGCCGACGCGGTTCTCGTCGGGAATCTCGCACTCCTCGAACACCAGCTCGCAGGTGTTGGAGCCGCGCATGCCGAGCTTGTCGAGCTTCTGCGCGGTGCTGAAACCCTTCATGCCCTTTTCGACGATGAAGGCGGTCATGCAGCGCGAGCCGGCCGGCTTGTGCGCGGTGCGCATGTACACCAGCAGCACGTCGGCGTCGGGGCCGTTGGTGATCCACATCTTCGAGCCGTGGGCGATCCAGCGGTCGCCCTTCTTTTCGGCGCGACAGGCCATCGAGCCGACCACGTCGGAGCCGGCGCCCGGCTCGCTCATCGCCAGCGCGCCGACGTATTCGCCGGAGCACAGCCCGGGGATGTACTTGCGCCGCTGCGCCTCGTTGCCGTTGTGGAAGATGTTGTTGACGCACAGGTTGGAGTGCGCGCCGTAGGACAGGCCGACCGAGCCCGAGGCGCGCGAGATTTCCTCCATCGCGACCACGTGGGCGAGGTAGCCGAGTTCGGAGCCGCCATACTCGCCGGGGATGGTCACGCCGAGCAGGCCCATCGCGCCGAGCTTGCGCCACAGGTCGTGCGGGAACGCGTTCTCGCGGTCGATCAGGTCGGCGCGCGGCGCGATCTCCTTCTCCGCGAAGGCGTGCACGCTCTCGCGCAGCAGGTCGAGGTCTTCTCCGAGGGGAAACGGGCGCATGTCGGGTTCCGGGCGTCGTCAGTGGGCAGGCGGGTCGCAGCGCTTCGCGGCGGCCGCGCAACAGCGGGATTATGCCGCGACTGGCGCGGCGCCGCTCGCCGCCGACCGGTTTGCGGGTCGTGCGGCGGCGCAAAAAACGAAACCCGGGACGGCCCCGGGTTTCGTCGATGCTGCATCGATGCGGTGACTTACTGCCCGCGCATGCGGCCGAGGAAGCGCGGGCCGTGGTTGCCCATGGTCGGCAGCTTGATCTTGCCGATCGCGCTGATGCGCTCCTCCGCCATGCGGTCGGCGGCGCGGTAGGTCGGGATGCCGTCGCGCTTGGCGATCTGGAAGATGCGCGAGAGGTTGTAGTAGATCGTGCGCATCATGCGCATCGCGCGCTCGCGGTTGTAGCCGTCGATCTCCAGCGACACGTTCATCACGCCGCCCGCGTTCACCGCGTAGTCCGGGGCGTAGAGGATGCCGCGCTTCTCCACCTCGTCGCCGATCGCGTCGGTGGCGAGCTGGTTGTTGGCGGCGCCGCAGATGATCTTCATCTTCAGGCGCGGCAGGGTCTTCTCGTTGACGGTGCCGCCCAGCGCGCACGGGCTGTAGACGTCGGCATCGACGTCGTAGATGTCGTCCAGCGCGACCGCTTCGCAGCCCAGCTCGTCGACGCAGCGCTGCACGGCGTCCTTGTTGATGTCGGTGACGAACACCTTGGCGCCCTGCTCGCGCAGCAGCTTGACGAATTCCATGCCGACGTGGCCGACGCCTTGCACGGCGTAGCTGTACTTGCCGACGTCCTCGTTGCCGAACTTGTGGTTCAGCGAGGCCATCAGGCCCTGCAGCGTGCCGAACGCGGTGAACGGCGAGGGGTCGCCGGAGCCGCCGTGCACCTGGTGCACGCCGGTGACGAATTCGGTTTCGCGGAACACCCACTCCATGTCGTTGACGTCGATGCCGACGTCCTCGGCGGTGATGTAGCGGCCGTTGAGCGAGTTGACGTAGCGGCCGAACGCGCGGAACAGCGCCTCCGACTTGTCCTTGGACGGGTCGCCGATGATCACGGCCTTGCCGCCGCCGAGGTTCAGGCCCGCCACCGCGTTCTTGTAGGTCATGCCGCGCGACAGACGCAGCACGTCGTTGAGCGCCTCCTGCTCGGTCTTGTACGGCCACATGCGCAGGCCGCCCAGCGCGGGGCCGAGTACCGTGTTGTGGATCGCGATGATGGCCTTCAGGCCGGCGTCCTTGCTGTGGCAGAAGACGACTTCCTCGTGACCCGAGGTGGCGATGGTTTCAAAAATCATCGAACGCGAACTCCCGAAATGGCGGCTGCAGGTGGCGCGCGCGTAAAGGCGTGCACGAGAGGTCACCTGAGCTCTCGCGGACAAATGGCTGATTGTCCAAGGAAAGGAAAAGCCCCGGTCGATCCGGGGCTACCTCGTGCGGCGCGCATTCTAGCCCCTCGGGGGATCGAGCGACAGTTCGCAAGGTCCCGGCCGGCGCGCGCCGGGGCGGCGCAAGCGGAAGTCTCGCGACGTTCAATGCACCCAGTAACCGGCGTGGAAGCGCCACGCCGGGCCCTCGTGCACCCAGCGCGCCGGCACGTAGCGATAGCCCGGGCGCGCGTGCACGTAGTAGCCGTCCACCCGGACGTGGCGGCGCACATGGTCGTCCCAGCGCCAGTATCCCGGCACCCAGACATAGCCTGGGCGCACGATCACGCGCTCGACGCGCGGCGGCGGCGGCGCGACGTTGATGCGGACGTCGACGTAGGTGCGCGCGGCGGCGCCGGGCGCGTGCGCCGCGCCGAGCGCAGCGAGGCCGAGGAACGAAGCGAAGACGAGATGACGGATCGACATGGCGGCTCCCGAAGTGTCGCCGCGGCTCTGCGGCGTGCACCCTGGAAAACGTGCCGGCGCCGATGCTGTTGACGGTGCGCGGCGCGGCATTCAGCGCGCGGTCAACGCGGACGCATTTCCGAGGTACTCAGAACGGTAAGCGGACGAGTCGCTGCAGCGCGTGGTGAAACTCTTCCCCTCTCGCCGCGGGGAGAGGGCAGGGTGAGGGGGACGCGCGGAGCGCGCCCGTCGCTATTGCAGAAGCGAAAGCGGCCGTCCTGCGGACGGCACCCCCTCACCCCCGACTCTCTCCCCGCTGGGGAGAGGGAGACAAGACGGCTCGCGAGGCGAATGCGTGCGGACCGTCATCGGTTGGGTGCAAGCCGCGGGGATCTGCGGCGAGGATGGGCGGTACGTGGAAAGTCTCTTCCTCTCCCCCATGGGGGAGAGGAAGCAACAATCGCCGCTTCGCGGCGCGCCGCTACAGCGAACAGTGCGGCGCGTTGCCGGCGGCGCGCGCCTGCTCGAACACCGGCATCAGCTTCGGCGCCTGCTCGGACAGCGTCTTGATGCGGTTGCCCGGCGCCGGATGCGTGGAGAGGAACGCCGGCACGCCGCCGCTGCCGGCGCTCTTCTGCATGTTCTGCCACAGCGTGACCGCCTGGCGCGGGTCGAAGCCGGCGGCGGCCATGTAGCGCTGGCCGAGCACGTCGGCTTCGCTTTCCTGCGCGCGCGACCACGGCAGCAGCAGGCCGACCTCGGCGCCGACGCCGAGCAGCGCCATGGTGCGGCCGGCGTCGTTGCCGCGGGTGGCGCCGTAGACGGTCAGCGCGGCGATGCCGGCCTGCGCGGCCATCTGGTCGGAGAAGCGTTCGGCCGAATGCCGCGCCACCACGTGCGACAGCTCGTGGCCGAGCACTGCGGCGAGCTGATCCTGGTCGGTGGCCACCTTGAACATGCCTTCGTTGACGCCGATGCGTCCGCCCGGCAGGGCGAACGCGTTGGCGCTGCCGTCCTTGACGATCTGCACGTCCCAGGTTTGCCGGCTGTACGGCGCCGGCAGCACGCGAATCAGCGCATCGGCCACGCAGGTCGCGTAGGCGCGCTCGCGCGGTTCGTCGGCGAACTTGCCCTGCTGCCTGAGCTGGTTGAACGCGGCCAGGCCCATCTGGTTCATCTGCGCGTCCGAGACCAGCATCAACTGGCTGCGCCCGGTCGGACTGGTGGCGCAGGCGCCGAGCAGCGCCGAGGCGAGGCCGGCGAGTATCCATGTGCGCTTCATGACGAATCCTCCCTTGGACGGCGTGCCGCCAGCATAGGCCGGCGCGGGTGGCGCGCAACCTGACCTGGCGCAGGCTTGCGCGCTCGCTGGACAAGAACGAACGATCGTGCTATTTATGGCGCGTGAATCCTGCCACCGCCACCAGCAAGGGCGCCGCCACCCGCGAGTCGATCGTCGAGCGCGCGCTGCGCATCGCGCGCACCGACGGCTTCGAGGGGCTGTCGATCGGCGGCGTCGCGCAGGCCGTGGGCATGTCGAAGAGCGGCGTGTTCGCGCACTTCGGCTCGCGCGAGGACCTGCAGCTCGCGGTGCTGGACGCCGCCGCGCAGCGCTTCGCCGAGCAGGTGTTCGCGCCGGCGCTGCGCGAGCGCCGCGGCCTGCCGCGCCTGCGCGCCATCGTGCGGCGCTGGATCGAGTGGCTGCGCAGCGAGCGCGGCGGCTGCCCGATGGTCAGCGCCGCGATCGAATACGACGACCGCCCCGGCCCGATCCGCGACCGCGTCGTGCGCTACCAGTCGCAACTGCGCACCGAGTTGGCGCGCGCGATCCGCATGGCCATCGATAGCGGCGAACTGCGCGCCGACTGCGATCCCGGCCAGCTCGCCTTCGAGATCCACGGCGTCGAGCTGGCCCTGCACCACGACGCCCGCCTGTTCGGGCTGGACGATGCGATGGCGCGCGCCGAGCGCGCCATGCACCGTCTGCTCGACAGCTACCGCGCGTAATCCCCCTGCACGAGGTATCCGCCATGAACGCCGCCGTCCGGCAAAAAAGCACGATCGTTCGAAAATCTATCGCGCTGACCGCGCTGCGCGCCGGCTACGCGCTCGGCGGCCGGTTGGCGCCGCGTCGCACGGCCGACCGCGCCGCGCGCATGTTCGCGACGCCGTTCGCCGCCAGCCGCAGCCGCGCGCAGGCGGCGCGGCCCGACGCGGAGATGCGCTATGCCGAGCTGCCGGTCGCGGGCGAGTTCGTCGCCACCTACGCGTGGGGCGACCCGGCTGCGCAGCCCTACGCGCTGCTGGCGCACGGCTGGTCCAGCTTCGGCCTGCGTTTCCTGCCGTGGGTGGCGGCGCTGCGCGCGCGCGGCTACGCGGTGGTCGCCTTCGACCAGCCCGGCCACGGCCGCAGCAGCGGCTGCCTGTGCACGCTGCCGGAGTTCGCCGACACCGTGCGCGCGGTGGGCGGGCACTACGGCGACGCCGCGCTGGCGATCGGCCATTCGCTGGGCGCCACCGCGCTGGCGTTCGCGCAGGGCGAAGCGTGGCGTGCGGCGCGGCTGGTGCTGATCGCGCCGCCGGCCGACATGCTTGCCGCGGCCGGGCGCTTCATGCGCCACGTGCGGCTCGCCGGGCATCTGCGCGAGCCGTTCCTGGGCTGGCTCAAGCGGCGCACCGGGGTCGACGCGCGCGATCTGCAGATCCATCGCCTGCTGCCCGCGTTCGGCCAGCCGGGCCTGGTCGTGCACGACCTCGACGATGGCGAGGTGCCGTGGGAAGAGGGCGAGCGCTACGCGCGCCACTGGCCCGGCGCGCGCCTGCTCAGCACCAGCGGGCTCGGGCACAACCGCATCGTCGACGACCCCGACGTGGTCGACGCGGTGCTGCGTTTCCTCGACGGCGAAGCGGTCGGCGAGCGCGTGGTGTCTTCGCCGAACCTGCCGTACGGCGTCGCCTGAGACGTGGCGCGGCGATTGCGACCTGCGTGCCGCCGCCGCGGCCGGCGGCCCGTGCGCGTTACAATCCGGGGGGTTCAACGCATACGGATCGCGCAGCCCCATGAGCACCCCCGCCCCCCACGTACCCGCGAACGAAGCGCAGGCCGATACCGCGCCGTTGCGCTTCGTCACCGCCGCCAGCCTGTTCGACGGCCACGACGCGGCGATCAACATCATGCGCCGGTTGATCCAGTCGCAGGGCGCGGAGGTGATCCACCTCGGCCACAACCGCAGCGTCGAGGACGTGGTGCGCGCCGCGCTGCAGGAGGACGCCGACGCGATCGGCGTGTCGTCCTACCAAGGCGGCCACATCGAATACTTCAAGTACATGGTGGACATGCTGCGCGAGCGCGGCGCCGGCCACGTGCGCGTGTTCGGCGGCGGCGGCGGCACCATCACGCCGGAGGAAATCGCCGAGCTGCAGGCCTACGGCGTCGAGCGCATCTACCACCCGAACGACGGCATGCACCTGGGCCTGGTGGCGATGATCGAGGACGTGGTGCGGCGCGCGCAGTCGCATCGCCTCGCCACCGCCGAGCCGGCCAAGGTCAGCCCGGACGACGAGATTTCCGTCGGCAGGATGCTGTCCGCGATCGAGGAAGGCACGCTGGACGCGGCCGAACTCGCCCGGTTGCGCAAGCAGTGGGAGCTGGCCGGGCGCAAGACGCCCGTGGTCGGCATCACCGGCACCGGCGGCGCCGGCAAGTCCAGCGTGGTCGACGAGCTGCTGCTGCGCTTCCTGCACGCGTTCCCGCAGATGCGCATCGCCGTGCTGGCGGTCGATCCCACCCGCCGCCGCACCGGCGGCGCGCTGCTCGGCGACCGCATCCGCATGAACGCGCTGCGCTCCAAGCGCGTGTACATGCGCTCGATGGCCACGCGCCGCCAGCATGCCGCCACCAGCGCGATGCTGAAGGACTGCGTCGCCTTCCTGCGCGGCCAGGCGTACGACCTGGTGATCGTCGAGACCGCCGGCATCGGCCAGAGCGACTCCGAGATCGTCGACCTGGTCGATTTCCCGATGTACGTGATGACCAGCGACTACGGCGCCGCCAGCCAGCTCGAGAAGATCGACATGCTGGACTTCGCCGAGCTGATCGTGCTGAACAAGTTCGACCGCCGCGGCGCCGAGGACGCGCTGCGCGACGTGCGCAAGCAGTGGAAGCGCAACCACACCGCGTTCAAGACGCCGGACGAGGACGTGCCGGTCTACCCGACCATCGCCAGCCAGTTCAACGATCCGGGCGTCACCTGGATGTTCGCCAACCTGTGCCGGCTGCTGCGCGAGAAGCTGGCGCTGCCGCCGGAGCGCTGGACGCCCGAGGTCGACACCTCGCTGAAGGAGCCGCGCGCCACCGTGCTGATCCCCGGCGCGCGCGTGCGCTATCTCGCCGAGATCGCCGAGCAGGGCCGCGGCGTCAACACCGGCATCGAGCGCCAGGCCGAGGCCGCCAGCAAGGCGCAGCACTACTACGAGGCGCTGAAGGACCTCGAGGATCCGCGCCTGCCGAAGCCGTTCGACAGCTACCACGCCGAGGACGTGCACCCCGCCGCCGGCGCGCATCCGGTGCGCGACAGCGACGGCGAAGTCGCCTACTGGGAAACCGCCAACGGCACGCCGAAAGGCGTCGACCGCAGCCTGCTGGTGCTGCGCCAGCGCTACAACGCCGCGCTGAAGGAGCTTTCCACCGAGGCCGTGCACCTGCTGCGCGAGTGGCCGGCGCGCGCCAAGGCGGTCACCGACGAGGTGAACGAATACAAGGTGCGCGACAAGACCATCCGCGTGGAGAACTACCGCGAGTCGCTCAGCCACCAGAAGATCCCCAAGGTGGCGCCGCCGAAGTACCGCGACTGGGGCGACCTGCTCGCGTTCCTGATGCGCGAGAACCTGCCGGGCCACTATCCGTACACCGGCGGCGTGTATCCGTACCGCCGCAGCGGCGAGGATCCGACGCGCATGTTCGCCGGCGAGGGCACGCCCGAGCGCACCAACCGCCGCTTCCATTACCTCAGCCTCGGCCAGCCGGCCGCGCGCCTGTCCACCGCGTTCGACTCGGTCACGCTGTACGGCGAGGACCCGGCCGAGCGCCCGGACATCTACGGCAAGATCGGCAACTCCGGCGTCAGCATCGCCACGCTGGACGACATGAAGAAGCTGTACTCCGGCTTCGACCTGTCCGATCCCACCACCTCGGTGTCGATGACGATCAACGGCCCGGCGCCGATGATCCTTGCCATGTTCATGAACACCGCCGTCGACCAGGCGGTGGAGAAGTACCTGCGCGAGGACGGCAAGCGCTGGGACGCCGCGCACGCCAGGATCGAGGCGCTGTACGCCGGCCGCGCGCGCCCGCGCTACGAAGGCACGCTGCCGGACGGCAACGACGGCCTGGGCCTCGGCCTGCTCGGCGTCAGCGGCGACCAGGTGGTCGACGCCGACACCTACGCGCGCATCAAGGAAGCCACGCTCAAGGTGGTGCGCGGCACGGTGCAGGCCGACATCCTCAAGGAGGACCAGGCGCAGAACACCTGCATCTTCAGCACCGAATTCGCGCTGCGCATGATGGGCGACATCCAGCAGTACTTCGTCGACCACGGCGTGCGCAACTTCTACTCGGTGTCGATCTCCGGCTACCACATCGCCGAAGCCGGCGCCAACCCGATCAGCCAGCTCGCCTTCACGCTCGCCAACGGCTTCACCATCGTCGAGTACTACCTGGCGCGCGGCATGAAGGTGGACGACTTCGCGCCCAACCTGTCGTTCTTCTTCAGTAACGGCATGGACCCGGAGTACACCGTGATCGGCCGCGTCGCGCGGCGCATCTGGGCGCGCGCCATGCGCGAGCGCTACGGCGCCAGCGCGCGCAGCCAGATGCTGAAGTACCACATCCAGACCTCCGGCCGCTCGCTGCACGCGCAGGAGATCCAGTTCAACGACATCCGCACCACGCTGCAGGCGCTGTACGCGCTGTTCGACAACTGCAACAGCCTGCACACCAACGCCTACGACGAGGCCATCACCACGCCCACCGAGGAATCGGTGCGCCGCGCGGTGGCGATCCAGCTGATCATCAACCGCGAGCTCGGCCTCAACTTCAACGAGAACCCGTGGCAGGGCAGCTTCGTGGTCGAGACGCTCACCGACCTGGTCGAGGAGGCCGTGTACAAGGAGTTCGAGGCGATCAGCGAGCGCGGCGGCGTGCTCGGCGCGATGGACACCATGTACCAGCGCGGCAAGATCCAGGAAGAGAGCCTGTACTACGAGCACAAGAAGCACGACGGCTCGCTGCCGCTGATCGGCGTCAACACATTCTTGCCGAAGGAACACGCCGGCGACATCACCACCGCCATCGAGCTGATCCGCTCCACCGAGGCGGAGAAGAAGCAGCAGATCGCCAACGTGCAGGCCTACGGCCAGACCCGCAACCCGCTGGCCCCCGACAGCCTGCGCCGCCTGCAAACCACCGCCCGCGACCGCCGCAACGTGTTCGAGGCGCTGATGGAAGCGGTGAAGTACAACTCGCTGGGGCAGATCAGCCACGCGTTGTACGAAGTCGGCGGCGAGTACCGGCGCAACATGTAACGCCGCTCGCCCGGCGACGCTCGAGTAGCGACGCTTGTCCCCCTCTCCCCACCGGGGAGAGGGATGGGGTGAGGGGGACGCGAAGCGCGCCTCGGAATGCACCGAAGCTCGCTCCGCCGCAGCCCGCTCATCACCCCTCGATCCACGCATAGCTCCGGTATATCGCCGCCCACCCAAGGCCCGCCATCGTGCGGGCCTTCTGGTATATAGAGCAGGAGAACGGACGGGTAGAACCCGTCCCCGTCCAGGGATCAGGGGGAAGCGTGTCGGACGCGCGCGACAAATCCGGGTTGCAGCAGGTGCAGCGGCAAGCGCTGCCGGTCCACTACGCGGCCCTTTCTGCGGCACTCGGCCTGCTGGCGTTCCCCGCCGTGCACGGTTACTTCCTCTGGACCCTTATCCCTGCTGCCATTGCCGCGGTCGCCTATCGCATGATGGCGCGGGCGTCGCGCAAGCGATTTCTCGCCCTGATGTGCGCCAACTTCCTAGTCGGCTGCGTCGTTCGCTTCCTTCCCAATGCAAGCAACGAAGGCGTTGGTGGCCTCAGATTGCTGCTGGTGCCGGTCTGCGTGCTGATCGACGGGGGGCTGCTGTGGTGCCTCTTCAAATCCGAGGTCGCGCGGAGGCTTGGGGTCGACGGTGGCGATACAGGTAGGGCGGAACAGACCGCGGAGCTCACGCCATGATGGTGCTGTAAGGTCGACTCTGACCCCTGTTTTTATTCGTCGGCGGATTCGTGTTGCTACACCGAATGGGCAGCCATTGGGAGTGCGCCAAAGAGAGCCGCGGACCATGCTGCGTTTTTGAGCGACAATCCCATGGGGCAATTACTATGCTCTTCAAGCTCAGCAGACTGCTTGGCGCATCTTTTGTCTTCACGCTCATTGTCACGACGCCGTCAGCAAGCGCAGCGGCACTCCTTGATCCACCCTCTACGCCGATGACGTTTTCGCTCGCGGCGAATGGTGGAAATTGCGATGATTGCGAGTGGATCGCGGCGGAGGGTGTTATCACCTCATCGACACCGATCGATTTCGAAAACGTTCTTCAGAAAATGCATGCCCCTAAGGTCATCGCCTTGAATTCATCGGGTGGAGATTTGGTCGCAGGCATAAAGCTCGGCTTAGTGTTACGAAAGCATGGCTTCACTACATATGTGGCTCACACGTCCCCAACGGGAGACAAAGAATCTTCTTCCTTTAGCGATACGGGGCCTGGTATATGTGCATCGTCTTGCGCTTACGCTTTCTTGGGTGGAATATCCAGACACGTGTTGGATGGTTCGCGATTCGGTGTGCATCAGTTCCGGCCCGCAATGACCTTTGATAGTGAGCCGTCTACAGATGTAATGTCCTCCAGTCAAGTCATTGTTGCTATGCTGTATGCGTACACATCGATGATGGGTGTGGATCCCAAAATTATAGGTTTTGCTTCTACCGTTTCTCCGGACGCCATCCTGTGGCTTGGGAAGAGCGAGCTCTCCGCCTTGAATGTAGATACATCCAAGCCAGCAGCAGGAAAATGGTCATTGATGCCTTCCTCTCATGGAGACGGTTTGGCTGCCTTTTTAGACCAAAGACAGCCGGACACGATTGTGAATGCACATATCGAGATTATGTGCTTTAAGGATCCTGGTTCAGTTCTTATTTATGTTGAAGCGCCCGTCGATGTAAAGCGTAATATTACAGATAGCATCAAATCTATATCGATAAGCCAGCCCTTGATTAGTCATCCTATGCCTGGGCTACAGAATCTCTTGAAGAATTTAGAAGAAAGATCGGTTGTAGTACACACTTTTAAGGCGAAGGTGGTGAACAGCAAGTTGCGCATAATCTTTGCGGTGCGTGGAGACGAGTTATGGTCTTATATGAACCGCAACGGCTGGTTTAGTGTTGACGTTGATCTGCCGAGGTACATGTGGTCTTCAGTCCTGCCCAGCGGGGTTTCTTCGTACAGATTTCCCGCTATGAATGATTCCTCCATCAGAAGACTCTTGGAGAGAAACTGTATAAATTGGCGGACCAACTGAGCCGCGCCTTTAGGAATTGGGGGCGTAGCCAATTAAGTCTGGTGGGAGCGAGAGAGGGTTCTTCGTGCTGGACGAAACGGGTGGCGCAACTGCAGCTTAGCGCTGTCAGGTTGAGCTGGCCCAGCATTGATGCTTCCGGCGACCGCCGGAAACGGCAGGAGCGCACACGTGTCAAAACAAGAGCAGATCAAAGAGCTCGTTAAGGCAAGGCGGCAAACGTTCAAACACTACAAGCGACTCGGGGACTATCCGGGGTTTGAGTGCGACTTCGTCTCCCCGTACTCGAAGGGCGCACACAACCTGAATGCGGAGGTCATGATTCTGCTTCAGGACTGGAGTTCGGATGACGTGCTCGCACGCAGCGAGGGACCGAGTGAGCTCGGTCGTGATCCGAATCTACCCACGAACAAGAACCTGGAGGCCCTGCTGGCGCATTCCCTCGGGATGCAGCTTGCCGAGACCTACGCGACCAACCTGTTTCCCTACATCAAGTTGGGCGGGCTTTCTGCCCGAATCCCCTTCGGGGATCTGGTGTATGCGGCAAAGGCCTTCGCCTTGCCCCAGATCCATATCGTGGCCCCGAAGCTGGTGATCTGCCTCGGCAAGAGCACGTTCAATGCACTCCGGGTCGCTGCACATCACACGCGATGCCGCGACATGGACAGCGCAATCGACTCGCCGTTCGGTATCGATCTTGGAGCGGGGCGGAGCGCGGCCGTCTGGGGGCAGGCGCACCCGGGCGTCCTGGGCCAGAATAATCGCAATCGCAAGCATCCGAGGCGTACGTACGAGGACTGGCGAAAGATGTGCCAGACCCTTGGCCTTGGGCCGCGTGGATGACATGGCGATCGACGTTCTGCGCGCTGCATCCGACGAGCAGGTGATCGACCTGCTCCGCGCCATCGAAGACAAGTTGTACGAAACCGGAACGCTGGTCTCGGTCACAGGAAATCCCGAAGCTGACGTGACCATCGAATTCCGACAGGTGATCGTCGGCGGGAAGCCAGTCGTTGCCCTGGCGGTGCAGGTGACTACCGACCAGCCGTTCGAATCGACCAGCGCGCACTGGGACCCGCTCCGTCATTTCGTGATCGAGAAATACGCCTCGCTCCAGTGCGCCTTGCCCGAACCGGTCCGCGAGCGCCTGCTCGATTGCCCGGGACCACTGGTGCTTGTGAATGGGACGAGGATCAGCTGAGCAGTCCAGTGGGGCGGGGCGCTGCTGTCGAGGGAGGCAACCCAAAGGGGGCTCACCTTGCCCGACGTTGGCGCCTCAACTACCGCGAAAACCTGAGTCCCGCGCCACCACGATCGCCTGCGCGCGGTTGCTGACGCCGAGCTTCTCGAAGATGCGGATCAGGTGGTTGCGCACGGTCTTTTCGCTGAAAATGGTGGTCAGAGTCGACTTTTTCGGGTCTCGTCGGTTTCGGTGATGGGACAGAACAGGCGGCGGAAGTAATTCAGTCGGAGTAGTAAGGCCGCGGATTGCTGGGAGGGTGGGTCGGATGCTGCTTTCGGAACTATTGGTATTGGCTGCTATTGCGGTCGGATTGTTGCCCATTGGGATACTTGCCCTGTGGGTCTGGTGGCACCGTCGCACCGATCGTCGTCGCTCTCCGTTGACCACCGAGTTGCACAATCTTCCTGGTGAGCAGGCTCGACGAGAAGCGGAGCGATTGGCGGAATCAGCAGGTGATCGGTTGATGATTGCCGTGTTGGTGGGTCCGCTCGCGCTGGCCGCATGGGCGCTCCAAAAGATCGACAAGCATCTGCTGCGGTTTGGCCCGGCAGAAATCGCACTGCTCATAATAGTTGTTGCTGTGGCGTGCTGGGCCATTTGGTCTGCCGGAAAGAGGCTGCGCGATCGGTGGAACTATCTGGATGGGATCGCGGCGGAGCGCGCTACCGCTCAGGCACTGATGCCACTGATCTCCAAAGGGTGCGCGATCTATCACGACATACCTACCGGGATGTTCAACCTTGACCACGTGGTGGTGGGGCCTGACGGCGTTTTCATGATTGAAGCGAAGTCGCGGCGGAAGCCAGCGGCGCGCGGCAAGGCAAGCGCGGAGGTCAGGTTCGATGGTAAAACGCTCGAGTTTCCTGGTTGGCGCGAAACGAAGATGCTTGATCAGACACGCGCGCAGACTCGATGGCTGAACGATTACCTGTACCGCAAAACGGGCGAGCGTGTATCCGTCAAACCTGTATTGGCACTACCGGGCTGGTTTGTCAGCAATTCAGTGCTATCACCAGACATGCATGTCATCAATCCAAAGATGTGCAACTTCATGGCTGACAGCAAGGGCAAGCCGCTATCCGAGCCGCAGCGGCGCAGGATCATGGCGGCGATCGAAGAGTGTTACGGCGGCAGCGGTAGTTGAAATTGCGAGGCTTCGTCTGGCTCGTGCTCGAAGTAAAAAAAAGGTAGATCGCGTCCGGCGTTGGGTCCGGCCAAGGCTTCCGCGTCATTACGTAGCCGAGCTTGTTGACGATATGGAATCCGGGTTGCGCGTACCATCTCCCATCACGGCCGCCGCCGGTTTCGAGGATAGTCCAGACGTAGTTGGGTGACTGGTCGCGAACATCTTCGAATGCGAAAAGATCGCCGGATGCCTTGAGGTACGCACCCCAGACCTCATCGAACTCGCGTTCCGAAATGAGGTCTTCATCAGACGGCATGTTTGAGATCCGCAGGAAAGTTGCTCCGAATCTTGCCCTGGCTACAACTCGGGGATGCCAAGACTGGCAAGCAACTTGAATGCTGGGTCGTAATAGGCCGGCGCGCGGCTCGGATCGTCGGCGCTGCCTTCTGGCACCACAATGACCATGCCTTGCCGCGCGCGCGTGAGCAAGACACGGTACGCATTCAGGAGATACCGCTGGCGAACGTCCTTGTGTATACGCTCCCAACGTTTGCCCTTGAAGCTAAAGTGCTCCCATTGGTTGCGGTTGAGGCGCAAGTCGCCGTCCCACACCACGCAGGTCCAGTCGAGTTCCAGCCCTTGCACCTGGAACTCGGTTGCCACATCTTCGAGGTAGTAGGAGGACCGCACGTCTTCCTTGCTTTCGAGGAACCATTGGACGGGGTCGACCTTGACGCGAATGTCGATGGCGTGCGGCTTGAGCCGCTGGGCCTGCGACGAAACGACGATGCCGTAACGTTCGCTACCGCGTGCTTGCTGCCGCAGCCACTCCTTGGCGTGACCAAGATGCCGTGTCAGACGGATCGGGAAGTTCGGCAGCACCTTCGCAAGCGCATCGCGGGCCGATTCAACCTCCAGCGCCAGCAGTAGGTTTACGAATTCAGACACTCGCTCCGATCGGAAGGAGCGCATCGAAGTTGCAAGATGCAGGGCGCCGTCCCAGTGCGTGCGCGAGCTTGAGCGAATGGCCTCCAGTTCGGCATCCGCGTGATATTCGATTTCGCGTAGCCGCGGTGACAGATAGATCTGCCAGCTCTCGAAACGCTTGCGGATGGCGGTGAGCCATTCGCTGATGCCGGCTTCGCCTCGGTTGATTTCTTGGCCACTGCCGACAAGGCATACGACTACGGCCCAGTCGTCGTGTCGGTCCAGGCATGAAATCAGGAAGTCAGGTTCCGATTCGTTGAAGCCAGGCAGGCCCTTTTTGGTCTGCATGAATCGGGCAGTCTCGTGAAGATCCCAGGCGCGCTGGGCTTCATCGAACAGTGCGATGTGTTCGATCGGCGCGTCGGAGCTTGCCAGACAGTCATCGCGGAAGTGATGGACGTTCTGGATGAACTGCTTGACCGCACTCCGAGCTTCGCCAATTCGCAGGCCCTCGCCCGATAGCTTTGCACGTGTCACCTGGTCTCGCGCCAATGCTTCGTGCAACACTTTTACCAACGGGCCGTTGCCGGACAGATACACGCTGTACAGGTTGTCCGACTTGTCGGTGTGCCGATTGGCGATGTCCAATCCGACCAGCGTCTTTCCGGCACCCGGAACACCGGTCACGAAGAAGATGGCTTTTTCGCCGCGCTGACGTGTCCTCGCAATCAGTTCTGCGAGCCGGTTTGCGGTTACCGTCAGGTTCGCGGCGCCAGCATCGCTCCGCGAGATTTCCCCAACAGTATGGCCCGCATACAAAGCCCGGGCGGCCTCCACGATGGTGGGCGTGGGGTGATAGCGACCCTGTTGCCACTGGCCGGGATCGATGCCTCCGGACTGGAAATGTTGCAGCCCGAGCTTGATGGCATCCGTCAGACTTTCGTCATTGCAGCGTAGAGGTATGGGAACGCTGTCCTGATGGTGACCGATTGTGATCCGAAGCGGAGCCGTGGCGGCTTTGGTGGCAACGAGGATCGGCACGATGGGAGCGGTGTGGCTCGCGTCGTGGAAATTTTTCAGATCAAGTGCATAGTCCCAGACTTGGTCAATAGCATCACGCGAGTAATCGCGTGCGCCTACTTTGAATTCGAGAACGAATATGACGTGTTCAAGAACCAGCACCGTGTCGACCCGCAAGCCCAATCGCGGAATGTCGTATTCGAAGAACAAGGCGCCGCGGGCCGCGGCGTACGGGTTGAGCAGCTTCTTCAGGAGCGAGATTTGCTCCAGCCAAGCCACCTTTTGCGACGGGTCAACAGCAAAGCTGGACCAGGTCGTCAACTCACCGACGATGAGTTGCGGATCTTCGGCGAGAAACTGGGCGATTGACGCCCCGTAGCCCCACCGCTTGCGCGATGCCGATCCGACGACATGGTCCACCTGCTCCCCCATTCGTCCAGGGTAACTGAAAGAGGAGAACGAGGGGCAGAGTCGACTTTCCGGCGGGTCGTCGGTGTTGGTGGTGGCGTGTTGGGCGGCCAGCCCGAAGCCGCCGCCTCAACCACCGCGAAACCCTGAATCCCGCGCCACCACGATCGCCTGCGCGCGGTTGCTGACGCCGAGCTTCTCGAAGATGCGGGTCAGGTGGTTGCGCACGGTCTTTTCGCTGATGAACAGCGCCTTGCCGATCTCGGCATTGCCCAGGCCGGCGCAGATGCGTTCGAGGATGGCCCGCTCGCGCTCGGTGAGGGCGTCGAAGCGGGCGTCCTGCGCGCGGGTGCGCACGCCGGTGAAGTCGAGCACGGCGTCCTTGAACGCGTTCCAGGCCGGTTCGTCCTCGAGCAGGATGTGGTTGTGCGAGGACAGCGGCACGTATTGCGCGTGGGGGATGCCGGCGGCGATCTTCTGGCCTTCGCTCGCGGGCACGGCATGGTCCTGGTCCGCGTGCAGCACCAGGGTCGGCACGCGCACCTGGTCGAGGTAAGCCATGACGTTGGCCTGGCCGCGGCTGCGCATCAGCCGCGCCGCCATGGCCGGCGACACCGTGCGGGTGCACAGCTCGTCCATCCAGCGCAGCTGTTCCTCGCTGCCCATGGGAAGGAAGCGATACGTGAACAGTCGGCGGTACAGCGGATTGGGCCGGCCCCAGCCCAGTTCGGTGAACTCCACGCGCGCGTTGCCTTCGCGGACCTGGTCGGGGTCGCCGCGCGCGGCCCAGCCGCGGGCGTAGGCGCCGTAGAGGACCAGGTGCGAGACGCGGTCCGGATGCCGGGCGGCGTATTCGATCGCGGCGCAGGCGCCCTGCGAGATGCCGAGCAGCACGAACGGCCCGTCCGGCTGCGCGGCGGCGACGATGTCCTCGAGATCGGGCAGCCAGGTCGCGGAGGACACGTCGGCCACCTCGCGCTGCGACAGCCCGCAGCCGCGCTCGTCGTAGCGGAGGGTGGTGAAGTGCTCGCTCAGGAAGGTCACCCAGTGGCGCCAGACCGGGCTCTGCCAGTCGTACTCGAGGTGGGTGATCCAGTTCGCGGCCTTGACCAGGGTCGGTCCCGAGCCGCTGGCCGCCCAGGCGAGGCGCACGCCGTCGCGGGTGTTGAGGTAGCGGATGGTCTGGGATGCGGCCGGCACGGTGGGGCTCGCTCGTTACGTGCCGAAACGATAGCAGAGCGGGACATTGGTCACCGTCCGAACGCCGCCGGGGCGCGCCGTCGGGACATCGCTCCCATGTCGGCGCGCGGGCCGGCCCGGAACACTGTCTCCACGCGCCCGGACGGTCCGGCGCGCCTTACGGAGACCTCCCCATGCAAGCTGCCACTGCCGTCCGGTCCATCGATGCGGCCCCGTCCAAACCATTGCATGACGACCGCTACGCCCGCTGCATCGCCACCTCCAAGCGCGTGCGCTGGGACATCGATGCCGACGTGATCCAGGGCCGGACGTTCGAGACCGGCAAGAAGTTCCTGCCCGATGCGCTGTCGCTGGCCAACGAGCTGGAATTCCTCGACGCCGCCGGCCAGCGCTTCCTCAGCCAGGTGCAGGGCCGTACCTACGCCAACATCTTCGGCCTGGTGGAACGCTACATCAACGCCAAGATCATGGAGATCAGCCGCGACTACGCGCTCGGCGACCAGGTGGCGCTGGAGGCGCTGATCCGTTTCAGCGACGAGGAGCTCAAGCACCAGGAGCTGTTCCGGCGCATCGAGGCGCTGGTGGCGCGCGACATGCCGGCCGGCTACAAGATCGTGGTCGATCCCAACGACGTCGCCCGGGTCGTGCTCAGCAAGTCCACGTGGGCGGTGCTGGGCCTGACCTGCCACATCGAGCTGTTCACCCAGCAGCACTACAAGCAGAGCATCCAGCCGCAGGAGGATGCGTCGGAGCTGTACCGCGACGTGTTCCTGTTCCACTGGAAGGAGGAATCGCAGCACGCCATCCTCGACGAACTGGAATGGCGCCGCGAGGACGCGCGTCTCGGCAAGGCCGAGCGCGACGCGGCGGTGGAAGACCTGATCGCGCTGGTCGGGGCGGTGGACGGCATCCTGCAGGCGCAGGCCGGCGCCGACGCCGACTACTTCCTGGCCAACGCCGGCCGCGACTTCTCGCCGACGGAACAGGCGCGCGTGCGCGAGCTGATCCTGAAGGCCTACCGCTGGCAGTACATCGTCTCCGGCGTGCAGGGCCCGCGCTTCATCGGCATCCTCGCCGAGCTGACCGACACCGAGCAGCTGGAGCGCATCACCCAGGCGCTGACGCCGCTGATGTCGGCGGTGCCGGCGCAGGCCGCGTAAGCGGGAACGGCGCCCTCGCCGCGGTGCGTGGCGGGGGCGTCGTCGTTGTCGACCGGGCAGGCTTTGTCGCGACCAGCAGATGGCCGTGATCGACCATCCGCACCTAGGCGTGCAACGCGCAGACCCTGTCGAGCAGCCCGCGTAGGGCGGGAGCATCCCGCCTGTCGAGATGAGGTAGCGGTGTGCCTCGAAACAGGGGTTCAAAACAGGCGAAACAGGGGTCAGCCCGCGTAGGGCGGGAGCATCCCGCCTGTCGAGATGAGGTAACGGTATGCCTCGAAACAGGGGGCCGAAAAAGGCGGGCAGAGTGCCCTTTCTGAAGTGACCGCGGTTGTCCGCTGGCACGAATAGGGGCGCATGGACCGAGCTGTGCTCATGCCGCTTCGAGTCGCTGCCGCACGTCGACGATCGCCTTGCGTATCCGGTCCGGAACGGGCCCGTCCTTGTGGTGGAGCATGACCAGGCGCCCTAGGGCGCGCGTCATTCCCACATACAGGAGCTTGGCCTCTTTCAGGATGGTGTCCGAGTCCTGGGGTCCGCGGGCCGCGATGTCGCAAACGCCCGGGATGAACACCGTGTCGAACTCGAGGCCCTTGCTGGAGTGGATCGTCATGACCTTGACGGTCGGGGCGCCGGCGAAGAGTTGCCGTTTGGCGTCGCCTTCCGCCAAGGTGCAGGGGATTCTGGCTTTGACGAGTTCGGTCGCAACCTGGCGCGCGCTACCGCTGAATCGACATAGCACGCCGAAATCGTCGGGGCTTGCGCCGTCGTCCATCGCAGACCGGATCCTGGCACCGATCGTGGCCGCTTCGTCGTTGCTGTTTCTGCAGCACAGCAGCTCGGGAAGCGGTCCCCGGCGGCCGGCGCTTTCCGGCTCGATCAGGGGAATGTGGTCCTCGTCGCTGTCGTGCGCGGCGATCACCTCCTGGGCGAATGCCTTGGCGGTCGCCAGGACTTCGAGCGAGTTCCGGTAGTTCAGCCTGAGGATGGTGGTGCGCCCCTGGGCCTGGATTCCCACGCTGGCGAAGGTGAATTTCCTTCGCGCGCCGTCGTCGTAAATGCTCTGTGCATCGTCGTACAGCAGAAGCAGGGAATTGGACTGGGAATCGACCATCTGCGTCACGAGGCGCAGCCATTCGGGCTCGAAGTCGTGGCCTTCGTCGATCAGGACGGCGGCGTACTGGCCGCGTGGGATGGCCCTGCTCTCGACGCCGGCAATGACCGCGGAAACCAGCGCTTCCACGTAGTCGTCCGCGCTTCCGAGGTTGCGGGGCTTCGGCACGGCATACGTCTCGAGCTGCCGGCTGCACCAGCCGTGGAAGTGGGCGACCGTCACTTTTTCGGAGACGCCATGGACATCGACCAGCCGTTCCAGCCGCGCCGCGAGGGTCTTGTTGTAGCAAAGCACCAGGATCGGCTTGGCATATCGCTTCGCCAGTTCCACGCAGCGGTAGCCCAGGATCATCGTCTTGCCCGACCCGGCGACACCGTGAATCACGCGGTGGCCATCCCCAAGCGACCGGGCGAGCTGTTCCTGCTGCAGGTCCATCACGCGTATCAGGTCGGGAATGCGGGTGAGCGCATCGCCGCCGTCCTTGGGCGGCTCGAATATCGATCCCTGCTCGGGGATGCGTATTTCGGGGAAGAGGTTCCAGCGGAAGCGGTCGATCTGCGGCAGGGTGAGGTGGCACGGGAACGGCATCATGAACATGTCCCAGAGGCGTTTCTGGAACTCTTCATGATCGACCGACTCGGCCATCTCGTCTTTGCAGATCACCCCGTTTTGCGGGATAAAGTTCTCGAGTTGCGCCTCGTCGAACTGTGCCCGCGTGATGTTCGTGAGGACGACGCCCCAGCCCCAGGGCATGATGAGCTTGCCGGCGCGGCGGTGAGCCTCGGGATGGCGTAGCGCGGGGTCGCGCTCCAGCAGCGTCTTGACCTCCATCGCGTATTCGCGTGCCTGGCGGGCGGGATTGGCAACGACGGCGCGGCCGCGTTCCGTATGCAGGGTTGCGCTGTTCGGATCCATCTCCGCGATGGATTCGAGTTTCCAGTCCTTGACTTCGAGTATCAGGAAGCCGCGGCTCGGGTGGAAAACCACGAAGTCGGGGTGCCGCTGGCGGGGGCCGACGGGAACGTCGTACCAGCACAGATAGTCTGCGTCGAGTTTGTCTTCGAGCCTGGATGCGAGTCGCTTTTCGCCCGGGGTCATCCTGGGCAGGCAGGCATTGCGGTTCGGAATCAGCTTCCCCATCGCCTCGATTTCCCTGGCGGCGGCGTGCCTTCGGCTCGTCGCATGGAAGATACCCGCATTCGCTCGAATAGGCACACGGCGCCGCTCCGGAAACAGGGGTCAGAGCGCCCTTTCTGGTGCGCTGCCCGCCAAGACCGACCTCTCCTACTGGGTGGAGCTGATGGAGGCGGGGGAAGCGCTGTGTCCGGTTTGGCTGGAGAGGGGTACCCGACGAGACTCGCCGAAAAAGCTACTCGGCTCCCTGTTTTTGGCCCCCTGTCTTTGCCACCCGTCGCACTCGTTCAGTCAGCCTGTTCCTTGCTTTTGTCACGCTGTTCGATGGTGATTTGGTGTGTGCTACTTTGCCCATACACCTGGGGATCGCCATGAACACTTCGACCATCACACCGCCCGGAAAGGAAAGGCTGCCCTTGGCGGCCGTGATCATCGCAATTTTCGTTGTCTCGTGGATCGGCACCGTTCCGCAGGTCATGGCGTCGTGGGTGGGCGCGAAGGCGGTGCCGGGCTATATCAAGCTGCTGCAGATCTTCATCCTCGCGCCGGGCATCGTGGCCGTGTGGGCCGCCTGGATGAACGGCGGACGCGCGGGTTTGCGGCAACTGCTGGGGCGCGTGGTCCGCTGGCGCGCGGCCTGGTGGATCTACGCCGCCGTCCTGCTCGGTCCGCCGGCCGTGGTGCTGGCCTCGGTGCTGATGAGCAACGCGCTCGGCTTCACTGCGCTGGCGCTGCCCGGTCCGGCAAAGGCGCTGGCCACGTTCGCGCCGACGTTCCTCGTGTACCTGCTCCTCAACACCGAGGAACTCGCCTGGCGCGGTTACGTGCTGCCGCGCATGCAGTCGCGCTGGAGCCCGTTGGTCGCGGCGCTGGTGCTGGGTGTGATCTGGACGCTGTTCCACATGCCGTATTTCTTCATGAAGGGCGGACACCCCGGCGGCTTCACCCCCTTGCTGTTCCTGTTGATGCTGCTTCCGTTCTCGGTGCTGCTGACGCGCACCTTCAACGCCACCGCCGGCAGCGTGTTGCTGCCGCATCTGTTGCACCAGTCGATCAACAGCTGGGGCGAGTCGCTGCCCTTCCTGCCGCGCTTTGCGCACAGCCTGGCGCCGCTCACGATCAGCGTGGCGATCCTGATCGTGCTGTCCGCCCTGGTGGCGGTGGTCCGCCCGCCGATGTGGCTGAAGCCCGCGTAGGGCGGGAGCATCCCGCCTGTCGAGGTGAGGTAGCGGTATGCCTCGAAACAGGGGGCCGAAACTGGGGGCAGAGCCGCTCCGCGACGGACTGAACCGTCCCGGGAATCCCGAAGGCCGTTTGGTTTGGGCAACGACAAGGGGTCCAACCCGGCCCCGTTCGACGGCTACAATCGACGGTCGCCCGCCTCATGGCCCGCCAGCCCCATGACACGCCCCCACATCGCCGAACCCGTCGTCATGCTGGCGACCGTGGTGCAGTGGCTGGTGCTTTCGATCCTGACGGGGGCGGTCGTCGGCGTCGGCTGCAGCGCTTTTCTTCGCGTCCTGTTCGCCACCGAGGGCCACGTCTATGCAGCGCCGTGGTGGCTGCAGGCGAGCCTGCTGCTGGCCGGCGGGCTCGCCAACGGGCTGTTGCTGCACTATGGCTATCGCCTGGGCCGCAGCGGTTTGCAGGACTCGCCGATCGTCGCGGTCAACGAGCAGCACGGCAAGATGCCGTTTCGCACCCTGTGGGTGAAGCCGGCGGCGGCGCTGATCACGCTGGGTTGCGGCGGTTCGGCCGGCAAGGAAGGTCCGTGTTCCCACATCGGCGCCAGCCTGGCGGCCGGCATCGGCCGCACGCTGCGGCTCAATTCCGAGTTGCGCAAGCGGCTGGTGGCTTGTGGCGTCAGCGCCGGCTTCGCCAGCGTGTTCGGCACTCCGATCGCGGGTGCGATCTACGGCGTGGAGATGCTGGCGATCGGCCGCATCCGCCACGATTTCCTGTTCCCCGGCATCGTCGCCGGCGTTACCGCATTCGAGGTCAGCAAGTCGCTGGGCGTGCCGTATCCCGTCTACCGGGTCGACTTCGCCGGCGACTTCACGCAATGGCTGTTCCTGAAGACCGTGCTGATCGGGATCCTGTGCGGGGCCGCGGCGTGGGTGTTCGTCGAATTGCTGCAGGCGGCGAAGCGGCTGTTCGGCATGTTTCGCGACCGTCATGCGCTGTGGCCGCCGCTCGTGCCGCTGCTGGGCGGCGCGGTGCTGGCGGTGCTGATCCTGATCGTTCCGACCGACTATCTCGGCTTGAGCCTGCCGATGATGGAGGGCGCCTTGCACGGGCAGCCGATGCCGTATCCCGGCTTCCTGTGGAAGGCGCTGCTGGTGGCGATCACGCTGGGGTCGGGTTTCTACGGCGGCATCGTCACGCCGCAGTTCGTGATCGGCGCGGTGCTGGGCGGCGCGTTCGCGCACCTGTTCGGCCTGGCGCCCGCGCAGGGCGCGGCGGTGGGGCTTACCGCGGTGGTGGCGTCGGCCTCCAACGCGCCGATCGCGGCGATCCTGATGGGCGTGGAACTGTTCGGCGCCGGTTCGTTGCTGCATGTCGCCGGCGCCTGCGTGGCCGCCTATCTCGTCATCGGCCACCGCAGCGTGTATCCCGCGCAGCAGATCGCCTACACCAAGTCGTCGTGGATCTTCGCCCGCACCGACCTGCCGGTCGGGGAGGAAAAGGTGCGGTTGTCCTACGGCCTGCTGCGGTGGTGGAATCGCCGCAGGCGCGGCGCGAAACGCTGACGCTGCGGTGTCGACCATGAAGGCCCCGGCCGGCATCCATTCCGGCGAAATTCTTCCGGCGGCGAGCATCGGCGAGCATGCCCTTGCACGGCGCGGTTTCCCGCATGGAGCGGATGCAGCCTGATTTCCCGAGCAGAGACGATGACCCAACCGACTTATCCGATCGGAACGCCCGGACAACCCTGGGGCATGGCTGAAAAGGCCGAATGGCGCAGCCGCCAGCGCAAGCGGCGCAGCTACGCCGACGACGTGCTGTCGGTCGTCGAGCGGCTGCGCGCCGGCTACGACGTGGAGCCGTACGGCGAGCTGGACTACGCGCCGGACGGCAGGTATCCGCTGCTCGCGATCCGCAGCCGCGGCTGGCGCGACGAATTGCCGGTCGCGCTGGTGACGGGCGGCGTGCACGGCTACGAGACCAGCGGCGTGCACGGCGCGCTGCGGTTTGTCGAGCGGCACGCGGCGGACTATGCGGGGCGGGTCAACCTGCTGGTGGCGCCGTGCGTCAGCCCGTGGGCCTACGAACGCATCCACCGCTGGAACGTGCACGCGCTCGATCCGAACCGCTCGTTCCGCGAGGACAGCCCGGCGGCGGAATCGGCCGCGCTGATGCGCCTGGTCGCGCCGCTGCGCGAGCGCGTGCTGGTGCACATCGACCTGCACGAGACCACCGACAGCGACGAGTCCGAGTTCCGCCCGGCGCTGGCCGCGCGCGACGGCAAGCCGTTCGAGCCGGGCGAGATCCCCGACGGCTTCTACCTGGTCGACGACACCGAGCATCCGCAGCCGGAGTTCCAGCAGGCGGTGATCGCGGCGGTGGCGAAGGTCACGCACATCGCGCCGGCCGACCGCAACGGCGAGATCATCGGCTCGCCCGTGGTCGCGCCGGGCGTGATCCGCTACGCGCTGCGCGAGCTGGGCCTGTGCGCCGGCATCACCCGCGCGCGCTACAAGACCACCACCGAGGTCTACCCCGACAGTCCGCGCGCCACGCCCGAACAGTGCAACGCCGCGCAGGTGGCGGCGGTGTGCGCGGCGATCGAGTTTGCGCTGGCGCAGCGCTAGGGATGCCCTGATCAATTCCGTGCAGGGGTCACCGGCGCTGTCTGCGCGCAGGTCGCAGGCGCGTCGGCGAAGGCAGACTGGCCGTCTGTCGAGCCATTGATCGGGGTATCCCCAGGGGCGCCGATCCGCTTCGGTTCGCCGGAAGCGAACCCGGCCGCCGCAGGGACTTCCCGGGTGGTCGACGCCCTGCGGCAAAGGGGCGACGGCTTTCGCGCCGTCAACGGCGTTCCGGGGAGAGGCATCATGTTGGCGAAGACGCTTGCGGCTGCTGGCCGTCGTCGTCGGCATCGCCGCGACCGATCGCTTGCTGTTGCGGCGGCTGCGCCGGATCGCATCCGGCCTCGGCCCGACGACCGCCGCCGTTGCGCGCATCGGTCGCTCTGTCGCGCGCGCCGCCATCTCATGGGCCGGCCTCAGGGTCGGTGACGGGCATTGTGCCCGTGGAACCGCCGCGGATTCATGCGACCCGGCGCGCGGCAGGCCGGGTCGGGTTCACGCCCCGTCGGGACGCGACCTGCGATCGGTGCGCGCGGCGGCCGGTTCGGCCGTGCGCGGGAAACGGTCCCGCTTCGCGCCCGGCGCGCTGGCCTCGATGCGCAGCAGTTCATACTGCGCCGCCACGGCTTCGGCGAGCGCCTGTCGCAGCAATGGCACCGCGGCGGCCGGCAACTGGTCGGCGTGGTTCAGGCTGTCGCGGTAGATGCGTTCGTAGTGCTCGGCGGGGTTCACGCGCATGACGAGTTCCACGTGCCAGTCGCCGTCCGGCGCGGTGAACGGTTGCCGGAAATCGCGCGCTTCGCCGGCTGCGATGCGGGTATCCGCGATTTCCCGCGTGAGCCCGGTATCGACGCTCCAGCCGATGGTCCCGCGACCCAGCTCGCGGGTGCTGCCGTCTTCGTGCAGGTAAAACACCAACTCGACCTTGGGCACCATGTAGGTGGGGAAGTGGTGGCCGGCGCCGCTGTTGCGAATGACCGCCCGCGCCTCGTAGCGGCCGCCGCCGAGGGCATTCACCCGCAGCGACGCGTCGATCGCCCGGCGTGTCATCTGCGGATCCCGGATGCCGCGCCAGAGGTGCTGGCGCTCCGGCATGTGGCAGGACTGGCAGGTCTGCCTGCCGTCGCCCGCGCCGGCGTAAGGGCTGGCAAGCCATTGCCGGTAGGTGTCTTCCAGCAATTTGCCCGCGATGCGCGGACCGTCGTCCGGGAACTGGTGGCAGTGCGAGCAGAAGCGGCTGTCCTCGAAGGCGGCGGAGGCGGTGAAGCCGCCGTGCGGCGCGCCAGCGGCGGCCGCGCCGCGCGACGGCGGACCGTAGCGACGGTGGCCGCGCACATGGCATGCCGCGCACACGAGGCCCTGGTGTCCCAGCCCGGCTTCCACATACTCGGGCAGCGGCTGCGTCGGCGCGTCGGCCCAGTGGTGTTCCAGCGCCAGCAGCGCTCCCTGCTCGGCCAGCGGCGCGTGGCAGCGCAGGCAGCCGTCGTCCCGGTCCATCAGCTCGAGCTGCCAGAGCAGGCCCGCTCCGACCGACCTGCCGTGCAGGCTGGTGCGCCAGCTCGCCCACTGCTGCGCATGGCATTGCCCGCATGCGTCCGGATCGAGCGAGGCTTCCAGCGGCGAAAACGCCGCCGGCGGCGGGCCTTGCGGCGGCAGCGGCTCGGCCCAGTGGCGCTGCAGGAATGCGTCGACCGTCGGCTCCGGCCGTTGGCTGCAGCCCGCCAGCGCTCCGAGCAGCAGGCCCACGCCCAGTACAGTTCGCAGCGAACCTTCGAGGAGCCTGGGCATCTCGGCCGCTACCGCGGCTCAGCAGCGCGGAACCACGCCGCTGTAGCTGTCCAGCGGCACGGCCGTGGCCGTGTCGCCCACGGATTGCCGGTAAACCCCCGGGCCGTATTGCGCGATCAGGTCGGCCTTGTACGCGTTGAAGAAGCGGCCGATCAGCTCGGAGCCCGCGATGCCGGTGGCGGACAGACTGTCGTCCGACGGATCGTGTTGCAGCCGCACGGCCACCAGCGGCTGTTCGGCGGGGCCGCTGACTTTGCGTGCGCCGGCGGAAGGGTCGAACACGCTGCCGTGCGCGCAGCAGACGATCATGCCGGGCTTGCCCGCGAGCTCGCTGCCCTCGGCCGCGTAGCGGATGACGCTCGTCGCCCGGTTCGGGTAGCTCAACTGGTGGGTGCAGATGGCGACGTAGGAAACGAGACGGCCGGATGTCCCCGCGCCGCCCGGCCGCGCATGCCTGCCGTCGTCGGCGCCTGCCTTGCCGAGATTGATCAGGAAGCAGGGCACGCCGTTGAAGGGGTAATGGAACAGATAGGCCTGGTCGGTAGCGAGCTCGGACGCCTTCAGCGGGGCGCCTTGCGCGTCGACCAGTTTGGCCCCGGGATAGTCCTGGATGCCATCGGCCAGGGACGGTTGCGTGCCAGCGGCGAGAGCGGCCACGGCGCCCGCACAGATTTCGACGAATTGGCGACGGTCCATGCGGGCCTCCCCGTGGCAACCGCGGCCCGGGGCCGCGGCGAGCTTTCACGCCTCGAACATGTCGCGATAGATGCCGCGCGCCCACTCCAGGGTGGCCTGGCCTCTGGCCGCATCGCGTTTCTCGAAGGTCCTGGTGTCCTTGGAGAAACCGGTGATCTCGTCCTTCGCCGCGTCGTAGTCGTAACCGGCATCGACGCTGATGGCCTCCATCGGCGCCGCGTTGACCATGGAATAGCAGATGGTCCGCGGGGCGGCCCAGACCGGCTCCTTGCCCTGCGCGCGCGCCGCCAGCATCCTGGCCACGTGGTGGCCCTCGGTGTTGGAGGTGTTGGCGCTCTTGGAGTAGGGCTGCGGGCGCGAATCGCCGGTCACGTACACGCGGAGGTCGCCGGCGACATTGTAGAAGCGCGTATCGACGTTGGCTTCCTTCTGATTGCTCTTGCTCGGCGGCGCCATCAACCCGAGTTTCTCGATGAGCGTCGAGGCGCGCACGTTGGCGTAGATCGCTGCGTCGTCGAAGGGGATGGCATCGAACTCGGTGTGGACGAGTTTCTTGCCGACATCCACGCCGGTGACGGGCGAGGACGGCCTCCACTCGATGATGTCCTTGTAGAGCTCGTCGAAGGCGGCGTGGAAGCCGGCCTGCTTGATGGTGATCTCGGGGTTGGCATCCAGCACCAGCACCTTGCCCTTGAGCTTGTTCCGCTTGATGACCGAAGCGATCATGCAGGCCCGCTCGTAGGGCGCCGGCAGGCAGCGGTAGTTGCCGGAAGGCACGGTCTGCAGGAACACGCCGCCCTCGAATTCCCGCACCTTGCGGTGGATGGAAACGTGCTCGGTGGGCGACACGAAGCCGCCCGGGTAGGTCTGGCGCAGGGCCGCGACCGCCTCGGGATCCTTCACCCCGATCTTCTCGTAGTCGTAGGAGATGCCCGGCGCGAGCACGAGGAAGTCGTAGTCGATCTCGCCTTCGCTGGTAATGAGCTTGCGGCCCGCGCGATCGAGCCCGGTGACGGTGGCGTTGAAGTAGATGTAGTCGTTGTTTTTCGCCGCGTCCAGGAAGCTGTGGTCGGCGAGGAATTCCAGATTGATCAGCCCCGCGTACCACAGGTTGCTGGAAAAGCAGGACGAGTACATGTCGCGCTTTTCCACCAGCACCACGTCGAATTTCGGGTACTCCCGCTTTGCGTACTTGGCGATGGTGAGGCCGGAAGTCCCGCCGCCGACCACCACCAGGCGCGGCCCCTTGGCCTTGGGCAGGGAAGCCTTCGCGCCGGAGGCGACCGCGGCGGATCCGGACGGGCCGGCGATGGCCGCGCCGGTCGCACCCGCGGCGGCGCCGACCGTCCCTGCGGCCAGTGCCGCGCCGCCCAGTTTCAGGAAATTGCGCCTGCTCTGATCGTGGTTCACTGGATGTCCTCCCTCGTGGCTGACAGAAGCGGGCGTTGCCCGGTGCGCGCGACCCGAATCGCGGCGGCCGAGGCGACGGGGCGGCTCCGGCGGCCCGGGCCGAACGATTTCTCCACGAGCGGAGTCGCCCTTGCCGCCGACTTGTCCGAAGCTTGCCGAACGATACCGCATTCCGGTTTTGACCGGATCGGAATGACGGTGGCCGCGGTCTTCGCCGTTTCGCTGGCGGGATTCGCGAGGATCGGCCGGCGCACGCGCTGCTTCCCGCCGTGGCGGCTCGGCTGCAGGTTGGTGAAGTGAATCGCGCTCTCGTCGCGAGGCTGCTTTGCTCGCCCGACCCGTGCGCGGAGCCGATGGGCAAGCTTCCGCCCGGAGACCGCCGCGTCCTGGACGCCGCGCTCCCGCCGATCCGCGCGGCGCGCGTGGGCCGGGCCGGGAGCGTCGGTTCGGTTTGTGGAAGGCCTGGTCATCGCCCTGGTGCTGAAGGCTCTGCTCGACCTGGATTTGCACGGGGGCCGAGGCTCGTGCGCGGGCGCGCGCGGCGGGCGAGGCGGGAAGGCAAGGCAGCACGCCCGCGTTCGTTTGGCGCAAACGACCGCGCAACCCGCGCTGCGCTATCTTTGGCAACCCCGCCAATGCAGGAGACCGCCATGGCCACCGGCTGGGCCGGCGACGGCGCCGTGCAGGACCAGATCGACGCGACCGTGAACGACGCGATCGCGCGCGCACGCAGCAAGCTCGCGCGCGGTCCGAGCCTGTCGCACTGCGAGGAATGCGACGCCCCAATCCCGGAGGCGCGGCGCAAGGCCGTGCCCGGCGTGCGCCTGTGCGTGCGCTGCCAGGAAGCGGCCGACAAGGCGGACGTGGTGCACAGCGGCTACAACCGCCGCGGCAGCAAGGACAGCCAGTTGCGCTGAATGGGGCCGGCGCCGAAGTGCGCGCCACGGCGCGCGGCGCCGGTTCGCATTCCTCGATCCGTTTTCGTCCACGCGTCGGCGTGGAGCCGCCGCGTGGCCCGCAATCGGGCGGACGACAGGCCGCACCGGCGTGCGCGGGAGGGTGGGTCACAGTGACTTTCGGCCGGAGCCGCGGAAGGGACGGCCTACTAGTATCAGGTTCGTCATAGTGGCGCGACTGCCCCAGGAGGATCCGTGAACGCCCATGCCCGAACCGTCCGCCCCGACGGCACGCGCCGCTGCCGCACGCGGCTGATCGCCGTTGCCCTGCTTGTTGCGCAGGCGACGTTGCTGCCGGCGTGGGGCCGCGCTGCGGAAGCGATGATTGTCGGCACCCCGCACCTCGGCCAGTTGCGGCCGGCGCCGAGCGCGGAACAGCGCCAGCTCGTGATCGACCGTCTGGCGAAGTTCGCGCCCACCCTGGTTTGCGTCGAGGCCATGCCCGGCGACCGCGTGAAGCCGTTCGTCGCCGACCCGGGCCGCTACGGCGAGTTGCTCGGCACCTTCGCCATGGACGCGGTGCGGCTGGCGCCCGAGCAGCAGGTGCGCTGGTCGGTCGATGCGGACGCGGCGCTGCGCGCCGCGCGCGAGCTGGAGCGCCGGCCGGGCGAACTCGACCTGCCGGCGCGCGGCCGGTTGATCGGGCTGCAACTGGCCGGCTACGAGCCCTGGTCGGCGCTGCTGAACTGGAGTTACCTCAACGATGCCCAGCAGGCCGAGGCGGGAGAGGGCCTTGGCCGCCAGGCCGTCGAGCGCCTGCGCACACTGTCGGCGTCCGCCAACGAGATCGTTTCGTTGGCGATTCCGCTGGCCAGGCGGCAGGGGCACCGGCGCCTGTGCATGGTGGATAGCTTCGCCGACGAGCTTGCGGTGCAGCCGCTGGAGGAGGATCTGCTGCCGATCCTCCAGGACGCGGCCGTCGCGCGCGGGATCGAGGCGTTCAATGCTCGGCAAGCGGCGCACTGGCATGCCGACCGCAACGACGGCCTGTCGGTGCTGATGCGCTGGGTCAATTCCGACGAATTCGCCGTGCTGGATCGCCGTGCGCAGTGGGACGTCTTCGACGGCGCCGCCATCGCGCACGACGCCGGAAAACGCCGGCTGGCGCTCTGGCACGCACGCAACGCCGACATCGCGGCCTATCTGTACCGCGCACTCGCCAGCGACGAAGGCGCGCGCACGGTGCTGCTGATCGGCGCCTCGCACCGACCTTTCATCGAGCGGGCGCTGCGGGCGCAGCCGTGGATCGAGGTGCGGCCCGCCGCGGAGCGGCTCGCGCCGTGAATGACGCCGGGGCGCGGGACGCTTTCCGTCTGCGCCCCGGCCCGCCGATCCCGGCCGGGGCGCGCGAACCGGCAGGACCTGCGCTGCGTCGTTGGGCGCGCGCGCCGGCCGCGACGGGCTGCTGTCCGCCCTGCGCGCGCCGCTGTCGCAGCGGGGCGAGGACGCCGGCGCGGTGATCGACCTGCGGGCGGCGCAGGGCGAACGCGGCACGGTCGCCAGCGCATCGCTGCGCTACTTCGGCTGCGTGATCGGCGGCAGCCATCCGGTGGCGCTCGCCGCCGGCCTGCTCACGTCGGCGTGGGACCGGAGCGCGGGCATCCATGCGGCCTCGCCGCTGCTGGCGGCGGTGGCGGAGGAGGTCGCCGGCGAATGGCTGCCGGAATTGTTCGACCCGCCGCGCGCATCGGACGGTTGCGCTGCGCCTCCGTTTCCTTGACATGCCGCAATGCGACGCGCGCCCGCGAAGGCATATTCGCCGCAGCGGCATCCGCCGCCCGCGCGGAGAATCCTTTCATGGCTGGCCTGGCAGACAATGGAACACGCGGCGAGATGGCCGAGACGGTTCGCGTCGCGGCCGACAAACTGACCCGGGACTTGTCGAGAACGGCGCGCGAGGCGCAGGCGGCGGCCGCCGAGTTCGCTTCGAAGGTCCAATACTCGACGGGCGAGCTGGGCGAGCGGACGCGCGAGTTCGGCGAGCGCGCCATCAGGCGCGTGCGCAACGCCACCGACGACGTGCGGGAAAACATGCGCGAGCATCCCGTCGCCTGGATCGCCGCGGCAGTGGGCGCTGCGGCAATGATCGGGCTCCTGCTGGCGCGCAGGCGCTGAAGCCTGCGGGCGTCGCGCCGGCTCGCGCCTGCCGTGGCGCACCGCGCATGCCGCAGCGACCGCCTGTCGGCCGGTCCACCGATCGCCGACCCTGACCCCGATCAATACCGCCCTTGCCCGCGTCCGCACGATGGAGTCCCGTGCGACGAGAGGCGTGTCATGGCGGCTTACGCTGGCAGCATCAGGAAACTCGCGAAGAACAACGGCGATTTCCGCCGCGAGATCGTCACCAACAAGCACAGCCAGGTGGTGCTGATGTGCCTGCGGCCCGGCGAGGACATCGGCGAGGAAACCCACGCCGACGTCGATCAGGTGCTGATCCTGGTTGAGGGCGAGGGCGCGGCGGTGCTGGACGGAGGTCGTCGCGAGGTGGAGAAAGGATCGATGGTGGTCGTGCCCGCAGGCACGCGCCACAACCTGATCAACACCGGCGACGAGCCCCTGCATCTGTATACGATCTACGCGCCGCCGCAGCATGCGCCGGGCACGGTGCACGCGACGCGGGCAGAGGCGATGGCCGCCGAAGCGGCGCATGAGGCGTAGACGCGCGCACGAAGACGGTGCGAACGGCAGTCGGGCGCATGACGTCCGCTTCGCGCGGTTTTCCGGGGCTTGCCGTGCCTGGCGTCGCCGCGCGGCGCGACCGCCGCGCGGCGGTCGCGATCAAAGGGTGGCGTGTCCCGACTCCGCCCCGAGGCGTCTCAGGGCCAGGCCGAACGCGATCGCGGTCGCGCCCTGGAAGGCGAGGTCCAGGACCAGGATCATGCCGAGCAGCCACAGCGTGTTCTGCGGCCAGCCGGCGATGAAGACGACGCCGACGACGGCGGAAATCACGCCCGACGCAGCGATCCAGCCCCAGCCGCGAAGCGGGCGCAGCGAGGTGCTCCACCAGGCGCGCATGATGCCGGAGGCGATCAGCGCGAACGCGAGCAGCAGGGTGAGCGTCGCGGCGGCCAGCAACGGATTGGCGAATGCGAAGATGCCGGCGGCGCCGTACAGCAGGCCGGCCAGCAGCCAGGCGACGACCCCGCCCCAGTGGCGTACCTGGAAGGCGTGCGCGATCTGCGCCAGCGCCCCGACCAGCATCAGGATGCCGACCATGTACACCGACGCCACGGTTGCGGCGTACAGGTTCATGCCCGCCACCACGGCGAGGACCAGCAGCACGACGCCGAGTGCCACGTACCATCCCCATTGCGCACGCATGCTGCGCTCGGCCGCTTCCGGGGGAAATCCTGCGATTGTCCTGGCCATCTGAGCCACCTGTCGATGAAGCACGCCGCAAGATCGGCGATGCGCGTTCGGCACGCTATGGCCCGTATCGCGGCGCAATGTTGATGTGTATCAAGGGCGGGGCCGGAGCGGGCTCGTTCCGTCGTGCGCGTTACGGAAACTTCACGCTGCGGGAAAACAAAGCACGCGAAACCCGGATCGGCGTGCGCTTGCCGCGATGCGCCCGGCCTTGCCCGGCACGCCGCTGAAGTTGGCATGGGTTGAGCGCTTGCAGGCTCGCTTTGGTGCGGCAGGGCGGCGCTCGGGCCCGATGCCGGGGCGCGCTGTACCGCCGGTTCGACCCCGCTGCATACTTGGCGGGACTTCGACCCAGGGACTCGCCGCCATGCTGACCGGGACATTCGATCCCCTGCTCGAGCGGGCCCGCGCCCATGCTTCCGAGTACCTGCGCCATCTGCCCGAACGGCACGTCGGCGCGCGCGCCGGCCGCGACGAGCTGCTGTCCGCCCTGCGCGCGCCGCTGTCGCAGCGGGGCGAGGACGGCGGCGCGGTGATCGACCTGCTGGCGGCGCAGGGCGAACGCGGCACGGTCGCCAGCGCATCGCCGCGCTACTTCGGCTTCGTGATCGGCGGCAGCCATCCGGTGGCGCTCGCCGCCGACCTGCTCACCTCGGCGTGGGACCAGAACGCGGGCATCCATGCGACCTCGCCGCTTGCGGCGGTGGTGGAGGAGGTCGCCGGCGAATGGCTGCTGGAATTGTTCGACCTGCCGCGCGCGTCGGGCGTCGGCTTCGTCACCGGTTGCCAGATGGCGAACTTCACCTGCCTCGCCGCCGCGCGTCACGGCGTGCTGCGCCGCGTCGGCTGGGACGTCGAGGCGGACGGACTCAGCGGCGCGCCGCGCGTCAACATCGTCGTTTCCGCCGAATCGCACGTCACCATCGACGTGGCGATGCGCTATCTCGGCCTCGGCACGCGCGCGCTGCGGCGCGTGGAAGCGGATGCGCAGGGGCGGATGCGTCCCGAGCGGCTGCGCGAAGTACTGGCGGCGTTCGACGGGCCGACGATCGTCTGCGCGCAGGCCGGCAACGTGAACACCGGCGCGTTCGACCCGCTGCGCGAGATCGGCGGCATCGCCCACGACGCCGGCGCGTGGCTGCACGTCGACGGCGCCTTCGGTCTGTGGGCGCGCGCCAGCCGCACGCACAAGGCGCTGGCCGACGGCGTCGAGCTGGCCGATTCCTGGGCCACCGACGCGCACAAGTGGCTGAACGTGCCCTACGACTGCGGCGTCGCCATCGTCCGCCACGCCGAGGACCACCGTGCGGCGATGACGTCCGCCGCCGCCTACCTGATCCAGACCGGCGGCGCCGAGCGCGACGCCGTCGACTGGGTACCGGAGTTCTCGCGGCGCGCCCGCGGCGTGCCGGTCTACGCCACGCTGCGCACGCTCGGGCGCGAAGGCGTCGAGGCGCTGGTGGACCGCTGCTGCGCCCGCGCGCGCCAGATCGCGGGCATCCTCGCCGCCGAAGCCGGCGTGCGCGTGCTCAACGACGTGGTGCTGAACCAGGTGCTGGTGCGCTTCGGCGACGACGACGCGATCACGCGCGATGTCGTCACCGGCGTCCAGCGCGACGGCACCTGCTGGCTGAGCGGCACCACCTGGCACGGCATGGCCGCGATGCGCGTCTCGGTGTCGAACTGGGCGACCTCGGAAGACGACGCGGCGCGCAGCGCGGCGGCGATCGTGCGGGTGTTCCGCGCGCTGCGCGGGGATCGGCCCGCGTGAGCACGGCCACGTCCCGATCCGTGGCCATCTTCCTTTGCGCCGCCGGAAGAACATCCGGCGGCGGCATCAGGCGCCGGCCCGCATCGCCTCCGGCTCAGCGTGGCGGACGGCCTGCCGCCAACTGCGCAGTCCGACGATCGCCAGCACGATGAACCCCGCGTACAGCACCGACGTGATCAGCAGCGCCTTGTAGACGTATTCGCCGATGTAGACCACGTCGACCGCGATCCACAGCCACCACGCGGCGATGTGGCGGCGGCCCTGCCACCATTGGGCGACCAGGCTGAAGGCGGTGAGCGCGGCGTCCAGCCAGGGCAGGGCGGCGTCGGTCCAGCGGTGCATGGCGAAGCCGAGCGCCAGCGCGCCGAGCAGGCCGAGCGCGACGTGCGCGGCGGCCTGCCGGGCCGGCAGCGGTGCCACCTCGACGCGGCCGTCGTCGCCCAGGTGGCGCAGCCAGCGATGCCAGCCGTAGACGATCAGCGCCGCGAAGGCGCCCTGCAGCAGGGCGTCGGAGTAGAGCTTGGCGTCGAGGAAGACCGCCGCGTAGACCAGCACCGACAGCAGGCCGATCGGCCAGCCCAGCGGTCGGCGCCGGGCCATCAGCCACACGGCCCAGGCGCTGAGCAGTGCCGCGGCCAGCTCGATCCGGGACATGCTCAGAACGCCGCGTCGAGCGACAGCCGCGCCAGCCGCGGCGCGCCGGGGAACAGGTAGCTGTCGCCGTAGGCGCTGCCGGTATCGCGCCAGTAGAAGCGGTTGAACACGTTGTCGACGTTCAGCCGCCAGGTCAGCGCGTGGCCGTTCCAGCGGGTGGCGTAGCGCAGCCCGAGGTCGAACACGTGGTAGGCCGGCACGTGGATGCGGCCGTCGGGCGTGGCCGGGTTGGCGCTGGCGTAGCGCCAGCCGGCGAGCAGGCCGAGGTCGGCCGCGAGCGGCAGGCGGTAATCCAGATAGACGGCCGTGCGCACGCGCGGCACGTTGACGATCTGGTGGTTCTCGTAGGACGGCGTGCCGGTGTTCTGCGCGCGCGCCTGGATCAGGTTGAGGCTGGCGGTGAGGCGCAGGTCGGGACTGACGCGGCCGGCCGCGTCGAGCTCCAGGCCCGTGTGCACCTGGTCGCCGCGCTGCACGAAGGTGAAGCCCTCGGCGGTGCCGTCCGGCTGCGCGAACTGGTAGGGCTGGCGCATGCGGTACAGCGCCGCCTGCAGGCTCAGCGCGTCGCTCCACTCGTACTTCACGCCGGTCTCGAGCTGGCGCGCCAGCCGCGGCGCCAGCACGGTGCCGCCGTTGGAGGTCCAGTACGGCGCCTCGGCGCCCAGCGACAGGCTCTCGCTGTAGCTCGCGTAGGCGGTCAGCGGCGCGGTCGGCTGCCACAGCACGGCCGCCTGCGGCAGCGCCTTGTCCAGGCGGGTGTCGCGCTGCGGCGCGCCGGCGTCGTCGTAGGCGCGCTCGTCCAGGCGCACGAAGCGGCCGCCGGCCAGCAGTTGCCACTGCGCGCCGAGGTGCAGGCGGTCCATCGCGAAGACCGAGCGCTGCCAACTGGTGAGCGTGCGCGCGGACGGGCCGGGCTGGTTCGGCGAAGGCGCGAAGTAGGGCGGGTCGATCTGGTCGATGTTGCCCGTGCCCACGTAGTCGTAGACGTAGGGTCGCTGGTCGAGCGTGCGGCGGAAGGCGCTGGCGCCGAGGCTGACCTCGTGGCCCACCGCGCCGGTGTCGAAGCTGCCCTTGAGCACGCCGCGCACCTCGTCGTTGCGGCGGGTGTCGTCGGGGCTGCGGTAATCGTAGATGTCGTAATCGCCGTTGGGCGCGAAGAAGTAGCCGGGGGTGGCGCCGCTGGCGCAGTCGGGCGAGTAGAAGCAGCCGTAGGCGAAGGCGACGTTGTCGTCGATCACGCTGCGGCTGCGCCCGGCCGAGAGCTGCGCGCTCCAGCCGTTGTCGAAACGGTAGGCGAAGCGCGCCGTGCTGTTGCTGGCGCGGATGCCCACCGGCTGCTGCCACGGTTCGAAGCCGAGCATGCGCGTGCGGCTGGGGTGGGCGGGAATGGCGCTGCCGCCCAGCAACTGGTAGCCGGATGCCGAGCGCTGCGCGCTGTCCTGGTAGTCGGTGTCGAGTTGCAGCGTCGCGTTCGGGCTGATCTTCCAGTCGGCCGCCAGCGAGAGGAAATTGCGCCGGCCGTCGGCGTGGTCGACATAGGAATGCATGTCCTCGCGCGCGGCGTTGACGCGCACGCCGAAGCGCGGCGAAAGCCAACCGCCCAGGTCGACCGCGCCGTAGCGCGAGCCTTGCGAATCGGTGCCGACGGTGACGCTGCGCACGTCGGCCGGGCGCTTGCTGACGTAGTTGACCAGACCGCCCGGCGCGACCACGCCGGCCTCCAGGCCGCCGAGGCCCTTGAGGATTTCCACCCGCTGCTTGTCTTCCAGCGGCAGCAGTTGCTCGCCGGCGAGGGTCATGTCGTTGAGGCGGTAGGCGGTGGCCAGGTCCAGCACGAAGCCGCGCACGGCGAGGTTCTGGTAGTAGCCGACGGGCGCGTAGTTGTCGCCCAGCGCGGCGTCGGAGCGGGCCAGCTCGCTCAGCGTGCGCGGCTGGCGGTCGTCGATCTGGTCGCGGGTGATCACGCTGACGGCGGCCGGCGTGTCGTGCAGCGGCGCGTTGCCGAAGCTGCCGAAGGTGTCGATCTGCGCGCTGTCGGCGCGGTAGTCCTTGTCGCGCACGGCATTGGCTTCGACCGTGGGCAGCGTCGTGGCCTGCGGCTGCCTGGGCGTGTCGTGCGCTGCGTCGTCGGCATGTGCCGTGGGCGCGTGGGCGGCGACCGCCAGGGCAGACAGGAGGGCAAGGACCAGGGGAGTGCGTGGGAGGGGCATCGTCGTCATCGTCTTCGGGGCGGGGACGAAGCGACGGCGACGCGGCGCGCGGGCGCGCGCCGGATCTGCAAGCTCCCTACGCCGGTGCGAACCGGATCAGGTTCCAAGGGACTCTCTCAGCCCGGCAACGCCGGGCACCCCCGCTTCAGACGCCTATTGAACCACGAAACGACGTGCGCCGGCTCAGGCGCAGTCGCGAATGGCCTGCAGCAGGGCCTGTCCGGGCGGCGTGCCGAACCACGCGGCGTGGCCGCGCAGGAAGGTGTCGTAGGCGACGTCGGCGTTGGCGCGCGCTTGCGTGACGGCGTGGAAATATTCCACTTCGGACAGCGCGAAATCCACGTGCACCAGCGGCAGCAGGCCGGCCAGCAGGCCGATCGCCGCGGCGTCCAGCGGCCGCCGTTGGCGGTAGCCGGCGATCAGCGCGCCGGCGATGTCGGCGTGCGCCGCCTCGTCGCCGTCCAGCGCCAGCCAGGCGATCGCGTTGCGCTCGATCGCGGTGGCCAGGTCGAACAGCGCGAAGTTGCGCGCGGCCAACCCGAAGTCGAACACCGCGCTGATGCGCGCGTCGGCATCGGCGCCGCTCCAGCACAGGTTGGAGCCGTGCCAGTCGTTGTGCGTCCACAGCGGCGCCTGCCGCGCCAGCCGCGGCTGCACGGCGGCGTGCCACGGCGCGAGCAGTTCGGCGAAATCGCGGCGCCAGTCGCGCCCGCGCAGGTAGTCGGCCAACCCCGGCCTCGCCGGCAACTGCGCGCGCAGCGCGGCGACGGGGTCGGGCGAGGCGATGAGCTCGGCGCGCGCGACCAGCATGTGCGTGTCGCGCTGGGGCGCGCGGTAGCTCGCCGCCGCGTCGTGCAGCGTCGCGAGCATGTGGCCGGCGGCATGCGCGTGCGCGCGATCCCGCAGCGGCGACCACGAGGCCGCTTCGCGATACAAATCGAGGCCGGCGGCGTGCGCGTGCACTTCGTACACCCAGTCGCCGCTCGCCACCGCGGTCCGCCCCTGCGCGTCGGCGAGCACCGCCGGCACCGGCACGCCGGCGTCGCGCAGGTGCGCCATGAAGCGATGTTCTTCGCCGAGCGTGGCGGGCGAGCGCACGCGGCGGTGATGGCGCTTGACGAAGACCACGCCGGACGCCGTCTCGACCAGGCACGCGGCCGACAGCGGACGCGGGCTGTGCCAGACGATGCGCTGCGGCGGCCCCAATCGCGGATAGCCGCGCAGCAGCGCGGCGACGTCGGCGCCGGTCAGCGCCGGCCAGTCCGGCGCCACGCTGTCGCCGGCCAGCCCGTGCACGCGATGGCTTGGATCGTTCATGGGCGGGCGCGGCTCGACTCGACGGGAACGGCGGTGGACGGCGGATTATCGGGCAAGCGCGCGCCGCCTGCTTCATGCGCCGCGGGCACTCGCCGCAGGGATTCATGCAGGCCTTCCGTGCCGCGAAGCGCCGGCCGGGGGCGATGCCTTGCGGGGGATCGCCGCTCGGGAAGCCTCTATACTTTGCCGGATCGAGGAACGCCCGGACGGTGGTATCCCCCGCATTGCGTGCCGGAAGCGCGGGGCCCGCCGTGGGACGTCGCTGTCGCGGAGCCGGATCAGGATGACATTCCCGTTGACGCTGCATTTCCCGGGGCCATGCCGGTGCCGCCAGCCTGCGCGCGCGTGATGCCTGCCGAGCGCCCGTCTTCCCGCCTCGTCCTCGACACCAACGTGTGCCTGGACCTGTTCGTGTTCCGCGATCCGCGCTGGGTGCGGCTCGAAGCCGCGCTGCGCGCGGGCGCGATGGTCGCCGTCACGCGCGAGGATTGCCGCGAGGAGTGGCTGCGCGTCCTGCACTACCCGCAGTTCGCGCTGGACGAGGCCGGGCGCGCGCAGGCACGCGCCGGCTTCGACGCGCTGATCCGCTGCCTGCCGGCGCACGCGCTGGCGCCGCGGCCCGAGGTGGTCTTGCCGCGCTGTTCCGATCCCGACGACCAGAAATTCCTCGACCTCGCGCTGTGCGCGCGGGCCGTCGCGCTGATCAGCAAGGACAAGGCGCTGCTCGGACTGCGTCGCCGCGTGGCGAAGCTGGGCGCGTTCGACATCCTGTCGCCGGAGGCGTGGCTGGCGTCGGCGGCGACCGCCTAGCGCGGCTTCGCGCAAGGTGGGCCAAGCCGCGCGACGGAGGCGCGCCGCTGCGTGCGGTCATGCGGCGGGGCCTCGCCCCGCGTGGCGCGCCGTGACGGATTCGTTGCCGCGTGCGGCGGCCGCCTACGGGGCGCGGGGCGCGTCGTCTTCCAGCGCCAGCAGGTGCGCTTCGATGCCGGCGACGTGCGGATCATGCTCGCCGAGTTCGCGCAGCGCCGCGGCGAGCTGCAGCAGGTAATCGCGGTTGCTGCCGCTGGGGCCGGACGCGGCGGCGATGTGCCGCGCGATCTCGCGCTCGGGCGCCGGCCCCAGGAAGGCGGCGTTGTCCGCGCCGGCGATGTAGACCAGGCCTTGCGCGCGGCCGCCGTCGCCGAAGCACAGTTCCGTCGCCTGGCGCAGATAGCCGTTCTTCTCGCGATGATCGAGGTGACGGAAAACGTCCGGCGTGACCAGATACGCCATGCCGGCGCACACGGCGTCGGGTTCCGCCACCAGCGTGACCACGCGTCCCGGCGCCTGCGGCGTGCCGCGATGGTCGTGCGAGCCCTGCCAGAAGCGCCGCGCCCAGCCGCGGATGCGTGCCGGGCGGCGTTCGAGATAGGGGAAGTCGGCCTTGTAGATCAGCGAGCCGTAGCCGAACACCCACGCCGCGGCGAGGGCGTCGGGGCGATCCGTGTTGCGCCTGGCGGCGAGCGTGTCGGTGGGCATGGTGTCGTGGCCGTGGAACGCGCGCATGGTACGGCACCCGACGCGTCGTCGCGGCCGACGCCGGGGCCGCTGCCCGGCATGGGCGGCATCCGCGGGCGCCACCGCCAGCGGCGCGTCGAGGGGCGGGCCGCCAGTAAATAAGAGCAAATGGCACATTTTCACCTAACGTGACAATTGCGCCACGGCATGTGGCATCCATCTTGCTGAATTCTCCGCGGCCTCTCCCCGGTCGCCGAAGTTCCGCACCATGTCCGCGCGCATGCCCGGCAAACCGTCGCCCACCGCGAGCGCGTTGCGCTTCGTCGCGCGCGTGCACGGCCTGCGCACGCTCGGCCTGGGGCTGGGTTTCTTCGCGGTGGCGGCGGCGCTGCAGCCGCAGCGCCCGTCCGCGGCAGTGTGGGTGCTGCTCGTGCTGAACGGCTTCGCCTGGCCGCACGTCGCGCGCCGGCTGGCCGGCCACAGCGCCCATCCGGTGCGCGCCGAGTGCCGCAACCTGATGGTCGATTCGGCGATGGGCGGCGTGTGGGTGGCGCAGATGCAGTTCAACCTGCTGCCCAGCGTCGCGCTGGTGGCGATGCTGGCGATGGACAAGATCGCCGTCGGCGGCTGGAAGCTGTTGGCGCGCGGGCTGCTGCTGCAGGCCGTCGCCTGCGCGCTGACCGCGGCGACCCGCGGTTTCGCTTTCGCGCCGGCCACGGGCATGTTCGAGATCGCCGCGACGGTGCCGTTCCTGGCGCTTTACCCGCTGGCGGTAAGCATGACGATGTATCGGCTCAGCCAGCGCGTGCGCAGCCAGAACCGCCTGCTGGCGCGCCTGAGCAGCATCGACGACCTGAGCGAGCTGCTCAATCGCGGCCCGTGGGAAGAGGCCGTCGCCGACGCGCTCGATCGCCACCGGCGCGACGGCAAGCCCGCCACGCTGCTGATGATCGACATCGACCACTTCAAGAGCATCAACGACCGGCACGGCCATCCGGCCGGCGACGAGGTGATCGGCCGCGTCGCCGCGATCATCCGCCACTGCGTGCGCGAGGGCGACATGGCCGGACGCTATGGCGGCGACGAATTCGGCGTCGTGCTGCACGGCGCCGATGCGGCCGACGCGGCCGCCGTCGCCGAACGCATCCGCGCCATCGTCGCCGTGTCCAGGTTCGGGCACGCCGAGGATTTGCGCTGCACGCTCAGCATCGGCATCGCCCAGGCGGGCGAGGAAACCCTCGACGCGCGCGACTGGATCAAGCAGGCCGACGCCGCGCTGTACCGCGCCAAGCACGACGGCCGCAACCGCATGTCGAGCGTGGTTTGAGCGCGCGACGCCGTCGCGCGCGCCATGTGCCAAAGGAAAACAGGAAGCCGTCTGCCGTGGGACGCATCACCGACACTTTCTCGACAGCATTCGCGAGCCGCGTGCATGCGCGCCGTCGCGCGATCGCGGGCGCGCTTGCCGCCGCCATCGCCGTCGCCGGCTGCGGCGGATCGGCGGAGCAGGCAGCGCCGCCGCGCCGTCCGCAGCAGGCCGGCCAGCCGGCGAATCCCTACGCGATGGCGGGCCGCGTCGCCGCCGCGCGCGCGGCAGCCGCGGCCGGCGACACGCGCGCCGCGCAGGCGCAGGTCGAAGCCGCGCAGAAGGACATGCTGCGCGCGATGCGCGTGCCCGATCCTCATCGCCCCGTCGACCACGAATCCGCGCGCGCCGCGGTGCGCCCGCTCCGGGGCGTGCGCGCGGCGGTGTGGCTGGATGGCGCCAACCTGCTGGTGATGGTCGACGGCCAGCGCTACCGCAGCATGGACACCATCGACCGCATCTGCCTCGCCCTCGAACCGCTGGGCGACACCCTGTCCGTGGTGATCAACCTGCAGGACGTCATCGCGAAGAACGGCGACGAAGCGACCACGCTCTCGCGCAACTGCCAGTTGGCCGAAGGCGAGCGCGCGTTCCTGCAGCGCAAACGCGAGGTGGACGTGGTGGGCCCGGAACTGCGCAGGACGTTCAAGGCGCTGCAGGGTGGGTAGCGGCCGCATCGATCGCGGTCGCGGATCGATGCGGCCCGCGGGGCGGCACGAAACCCGTGCAGGTGCCGCCGCGCAATGGCACACTTTTTTTGCAGATTGCATCACGAAGTCACGAAGATCCACAGCAGGGGCCTGCCGGACCGGGTAGCGTGCAAGTCGACGGACCCGCGCGGCGTGTCCGGGCCGGAAAACGCCTGGGCGGTGCCGCCGCGGTTCCTGCCGATGCGGGCCGGCGTCCCGTCGCCGGTCGAAAGGGGGTCCATGCCGCGCTCGATGCGTCCTCGTTGCCTGCCTGGCTGGATGCTTGGGCTTTTGCTGGTGGCGGCCACGGCCGCCTGGGCCGCTCCGCAACGGTCGGCTTCCGCGTTCGACCACCTCGCCGACCGCATCGACAATGATGAGCTGGCGCCTTCCGGCACGGCGGATGCCGAGCGCATCGTCGCCGAGCTGCGCGCGCTGCTGCCGCCGGGCGACGCCGCGCGCGACATGCGCTACCGCTATCTCAATTGCTACCTCGGCTTCAACAACGACGCGCGCGGCGGCTTCGACTACGCCACGCGGGGACTGGCCGACGCGCGCGTGGCCGGCGACGCCAACGCCGAGGCCAACTTCAACCTCTGCCGCGGCCGCTATCGCGAGATGCTGACCACGGCGCACGATGCGCTGGCCGACTACGACGCCGGCGTGGCCATCGCACGACGGCTGGAAAACCCGCGGTTGACCGCCGACGCGCTGACCTTCCGCGGCGGCGTGGCCTCGCTGCTGGGCGAACAGGCCAAGGCGCTGGCCGATTTCGTCGAGGCACAGCGCCTCTACGAGCTCACGCACCGCACCCGTGCCGCGGAATCCAACCTGCTCAACGTCGCGACCGCCTATCGACGCATCGGCGAATACGACAAGGCGCGCGTTTACCTCGACCAGGCCAAGACCAACGCCGTGCGCCGCGGCGACGTGCAGAGCGAGTACGTTGCCGACGTCCAGCTCGGCTTCCTGCACACCGAGCAGGGGCACCCAGAACTCGGCCTCGAAGTCGCGCAGGAGGCGCTGGAGCTGGCGCACAGGATGGGCGATCGCCAGAGCATCGGCGCCGCGCGACTTGCCGTGGTCGATGCGCTGATCGCGCAGAAGCAGCACGCGCAGGCGATCGAGGTTCTCGGCCAGGCACAGGCCGATTTTGCCGCGGCCTCGGACCGCTCCGAAGGCGGCATGCTCAACCTCGACTACGGCCTGGCTTATGTCGGGCTGGGCCAGTACGCGCGCGCGATCAAGGCGTTGGACGTCGCCGAGCGCGAGCTGCACGGCAGCAGCAACCTGCGTTATCTCGCCCAGTTGTACGAGGCGCGTTCGGCAACCTACGAGGCCATGCGCCAGCCCGCTGCTGCGCTGGTCGACCTCAAGCGCGCGATGGCGGCGCGCGACGTCGTGCAGCGCATGGCCCGCACGCAGTACAGCACGTGGATCGGCTACCAGTTCGACAGTCAGCGGCGCGATCTCGAGAACCGCCGCCTGCGCGCCGAGGCGACGCTGAAGGAGCAGCGCCTGGCCTCGCTGGAACGTGTGCGCAATTGGCAGGCGGCGACGCTGCTGTTCGCCACGCTGCTGCTGCTGTTGCTGGCGGCGCTGGCGGTGCGGCAATACCTGGGCTCGCGGCGGCTGCGCCGGATGGCGCTCACCGATGCGCTGACCGGCATCGCCAACCGCCGCCACATCGAGCACGTCGCCGGCGTGGCGCTCAGGCAAGCGCTCGCGGCGCGCGGCGAGCTTTGCGTGCTGCTGCTCGACATCGACCACTTCAAGCAGGTCAACGACCGCTGCGGCCATCCGGCCGGCGACGAGGTGCTGCGGCGCGTGGTCGTCGCCTGCCAGCGCGTGCTGCGGCGGGACGACCGCCTCGGCCGGGTCGGCGGCGAGGAGTTCCTGATCGTGCTGCCCGACACCACGCTCGGCGCGGCCGAGCAGGTGGCCGAGCGCCTGCGCACCGGCATCGAGGCGCTGGCGCTGGACGACATCGTGCCCGGCCTGCGCGTCTCCGCCAGCCTGGGCGTGGCCTGCCTGGCGAACCCGGACGAGAACGTGGACGGCCTGATCGCGCGCGCCGATGCCGCGCTCTACTGCGCCAAGCGTCGTGGCCGCAACCGCACGCACGTCGCCAGCGGCGAGGCGCTTGACGAGGAGCGTCCGGTCGTCGCGCCCCTCGCGCACGCCCGCAGCGGCGGTGCGGACGTGGCGTCGGCGACCGCGCCGGAGTGAATCCGCGCGACAGCAGGCCGGGCGTGCGCATGGGCGCGCGCTACGACTTTGGTCGGCCGGTTTCGCAAAACGCTCGCGGCCGCGGCGCGCTTGCGTGTACGCTGGAACCAGGCAACGCACGCGGAGCCGGAACATGGCCCCCGACAACGATCCGCGGCCCTCGCCGCCGGAAATGCCGCTGCCGGACGATTGCTGCGGCGTCGGCTGCCCGCACTGCGTCCTCGACGTCTACGAGGACGAACTGGCGCGGTACGAGGCCGAACTCGCGGCTTGGCGCACGCGCCATCCGGACGCGCCCGTCGAACCGTGACCCGTCGGCGGGCTGCGCGGACGCGGCGCTCGTCGCGCCCGCGAGGGGCTCGCGCGCGCCCGCGATTTCCCGCTAGGCTGGAACCGCGCGCTGCCGCGCACCGGAGCCACGCCGCCATGACCTCACCGCATCCGCTGCCCGGCAGCGCGCGGCTCGCCCTGCGCCGCTTCACCGTCGCCGACCGCGCGCTGCTCTACCGCCTGCACCGCGATCCGCGCGTGATGCGTTTCGCCGGCGGGGTGCTCGACCGCGCCGCATCGGAGGCGATGCTGCACGAACGCATCCTCGACTACTACGCGCAGCATCCCGGACTGGGCGTGTGGGCGACGCTGGAGCGCGCGAGCGGCGCCTGCGTCGGCCTGCATCTGCTGAACCACATCCGCGGCGAAGCGCATATCCAGGTGGGCTACCTGCTGTTTCCCGAGTACTGGGGGCGCGGTTACGCCACCGAGATGGCGTCCGCCGTGCTGCGCTACGGCTTCGCCGCACTGGGGCTGGCGCAGATCGTGGCGATCACCGACCGCGCCAACGCCGATTCGCAGCACGTGCTGCTGAAGATCGGCCTGCAGCACCGCGGCGAGCGCAGCCTGACGCACCCGGCCTACGCGAAGCAGGGACCGCTGGCGTGGTTCGAGCGCGACGCCGCGGACTGGCTGGCCGAGCGCGACCCGCACACCGCCGCCGCGCGTCCCTGAGGGCGCCGAATACGCCGTGTGACATTTCCATACAGACCCCGCGGGCTTTGACGCCGGTCAAATCGCGGCCGCATGCGGCCCATAGCATCGATTGCGCGTAAGCGGCGAGCGGGCGGCACGCAAGGGATGGGGTCGCGGGGCATGCCTCCTGCCCGCTCCGGAACGCGGACGCCGGCGCTGGTCCAGGAAGTCCCCAGGGGGGCGAGGCGTGGAAAAGACGGCTGCATGGCGCGATGCGAACCTGATGGCCCGCCGCTCGCGCTGGCTGCTGATCCTCGGTTTTCTCAGCGCGGCGGCGATCCCGATCGGCATGGCCGCAGTGGGGCTGCTGGTCGCCGGCGCCGAGTTCCGCGCGCAGATGGGCGCGGTGCGCCTGTCGCTGGCGCGTACGGCCGCGGCTGACGTCGACCTCGCCGTCGCTACCGCGCAGGCCAAGCTGCGCACGGTCGCCGCACGGCTGGCCGACGATGCAGCCCTGCGCCGCGATCACGCGGCGCTCGCGGCCGCGCTGGAGGGGGTGCAGCGCAACTCGGTGAACCTGCAGTCGCTCGCGGTGGTCGACGCCGGCGGCGCGGTGATCGCGGCCTATCCCGACGCTTCGCCGGCGCGCGCGCTGGCGGCGCAGGCGCGCGCCTCCGCGGCGATCGCGCCGCACGGGGGCGCCGCGCTGGTGCTGATGCGCGTGCCGGTGCGCGCGGCGGACGGCAGCGAGGCCGGCGCGGTGGTCGGCGTCGCGCCGCTGGCGCGCGTCTTCGCCACGCTGCGCGTGCAGCAGTTCGCGGGCACCGATGCGGTTTCGCTGCTGGCGCGCGACGGCCGCACGCTGCTCAGCTCCGATGCCGTGCGCGCCGGCCAGATCGGCGTTGCCGGCGCGGTGCTCGACCTGCTGCGGCGCGGCGGCGAGGGCAGCGGCGAATACCGTGCGCGCAGCGACGGGCGGCAGGAATTCGGCACGGTCGCGCAAGCGCGCAGTGTGCCGCTGGCGCTGCTCGTCAGCCAGGCCAGCGCGGAGGGTTTCGGCGTGCTGCGCATGCTGCGCCGGGTGCAGGTCGCGGCAATCGGCGGGCTGCTCGCGCTGGGAGCCGGCCTGCTGGTGCTGTCGCTGCGTGCTCACCACGCGTTCCAGCGGCGCATGCACGAAGCCGGCGCGACGCTGCGCGCGGTGGTCGAAGGCACCACCGACGTGATCTTCCTGCACGACCGCGAAGGGCGCGTGCTGCTGACCAATCCGGCCGGCGAAGCCTTCGCCGGACGCTGCATGGACCAGATCGTCGGGCACCCGTCCGCCGACTGGTTGGACGCCGCGACCGCGCGCGCGATGGAGGCGCGCCGTCGCGAGGCCATCGCCCGCGGCAAGCCGGTCGCCGGCGAGGAGGTGTTCCGCATCAACGGCAAGGTGCGCGAATACTCGGTGGTGCGCGCTGCGGTCGACGACGCCGGCGGCAACGTGCACGGCGTGGTCAGCGTGCTGCGCGACATCACCGCGATGAAGCGCACGCTGCGCGCGTTGCGACGCAGCGAGCGGCGCTTTCGCGACCTGTTCGAGCAGAGCCCGAGCTTCATCTGGATGCACGACGCCGAGGGGCGGCTGCTGGGCGCGAATCCGGCAACCGCGCGCGCGCTCGGCAGCAACGTCGATGCGCTGGCCGGACGCAGCCTGCTGGAGTTCGTGCCGCCCAGCGAGCATGCGGCATTCGCCGAATATCTGCGCGCGGTCGCGGCGCGGGGCACGGCCGCGGGGACGCTGTGCGTGCGCCATGCCGACGACACGCTGCACACCTGGCACTTTGCCAGCCGCATGTACGCGCAGGACGACGACAGCCCCTACGTGCTGGGCTACGCGCAGGACATCACCGAGCGCGAGGACTACGAGCGGCGGCTGATCGAGCTGAGCCGGCGCGATCCGCTGACGCGCTGCTGGAACCGGCGCTATCTCGAGGAGTTCGAGCGGCGCGCCGGCCCGCACGGGCGCTGGGGCTGCGTGGTCGTCGACCTCGACCACTTCAAGGCGGTCAACGACACCCTCGGCCACAAGCAGGGCGACTCGGTGCTGGTGGCGATGGGCGGCTTCCTCTCCGGGATCGGGCGCAGCGGCGACGCGGTGGTGCGCCTCGGCGGCGACGAATTCGTGCTGCTGGTCGACGGCGCTTCGGCGACGGATCTCGCCGGCCTGGTGGCGCGCATCGAGCGCCAGGCGCGCGCGCAGACGCCGACCGGCTTTTCCTACGGCTGGGCGCTGCACAGCGACGGCGAGTCGCTGGAGCGCACCATCCAGCGCGCCGACGAACACCTCTATCAGCGCCGTCGCGCGCAGCGCGCCGGCATGCAGGTGCGCGGCAGCGTGGAAGGGCAGGTGCGGGCGTCGTGATCGCGAGATTTCGCCGCGGCGGCTGCGGCATCCTGCCGCAGGACGCGGATCGCGGCGGATGCTACTTGTGCGCATCGGGGTTGCGCCCGCAGGCGGGACGCGACGGGGGGGTGGGGCATGGCGAACGCAGTGTCGACGAAGACGGTAGCGTGCGGCGATGCGCCGGCGACGGCGCTGCGCGCGCGGCTCGCGGACGGTATCCGGCGGCTCTATCCCGGCTACTTCGCCATGGTGATGGCCACCGGCATCATCTCCAACACGGCGCGCCTGCTCGGTTTCGAGCCGCTCTCCGACGCGCTGCTCGGCGTCAACCTGCTGGCGTTCGGCTGGCTGACGCTGGCGCTGGCGCTGCGCACGCTGCTGTTTCCGCGCGCGCTGTGGGCCGACCTGGTCGACCCGCGCCTGGTGTTCTCGTTCTTCACCATCGTCGCCGCCGCGGACGTGCTCGGCATCCAGTTGCTGATGCGCGGGCACGTGTCGGCGGCGCTGGCGCTGTGGCTGTTCGCGTTCGTGGTGTGGATCGCGCTGGCCTACCTCAGCTTCAGCGTGCTCACCTTCGTCAACGCCGGCAGCGGCGCCGACGTGATCCACGGCGGCTGGCTGATCGCCATCGTCGGCACCGAGTCGCTGGCGATCCTCGGCGCGCTGCTGGCTCCGGCGCTCGGGACGTGGAAGGCGCCGATGTTCGTCGCCGCGCACATGCTGTGGGGCGTCGGCATCGTCCACTACGGCATCTTCATCACCCTGTTCAGCTATCGACTGTTCTTCCTGCGCGTGGAATCGGCGGACATGACGCCGCTGTTCTGGGTGATCATGGGCGCCGCCGCGATCAGCACCAACGCCGGCTCGACGCTGATCATGTCCGACACCGGCATCCCGTTCCTGCTCGCGCTGCGGCCGTTCGCCGACGGCACCACGCTGATCCTGTGGGCCTGGGCGACATGGTGGATTCCGCTGCTGGTGGTGTTCGGCGTGTGGAAATACGTGGTGCGCGGCGAGCGCCTCGGCTACCACCCGAGCTTCTGGAGCCTGGTGTTCCCGCTGGGGATGTACGCGCTGGCGACCTGGCGGCTGTCGCTCGCCGCCGACTTCGCGCCGCTGCAGTGGGTGCCGCGCATCATGCTGTGGGTGGCGCTGGCGGCGTGGGTGGCGACGATGTACGGCGCGCTGGCGGCGGCCTGGCGCGGACTGCGTCCCGATGCAGCCGGCGCGCGAAGGGAGAATTGAGCGGCCTCTCAGGCGCGCATTTGCAGCAGGATTTCCCTCGCGATCGCGCTCAGCGGCACCGATTTCTCCACGGCATCGCGCCCGACCGCCTCCTTGGGCATGCCATACACCACGCAGCTCGCCTCGTCCTGCGCGACGGTCCGCGCGCCGGCCTTGCGCATCTCCAGCAGGCCGGCGGCGCCGTCATCGCCCATGCCGGTCATGATGATGCCGAGCGCATTCGCACCGGCGCATTTCGCGGTCGAGCGGAACAGCACGTCGACCGACGGGCGGTGCCGGTTCACCAGCGGACCGTCGGTGACCTCGACGAAATACTGCGCGCCGTTGCGCCGCAGCAGCATGTGCCTGCCGCCGGGCGCGATCAGCGCGCGCCCCGGGACGACGCGATCGTTGTTCACGGCCTCCTTGACGGCCACCTGGCACAGTCCGTCGAGCCGGGCGGCGAACGCGGCGGTGAACTTCTCCGGCATGTGCTGCACGATGACGATGCCGGGCGATACCCGGGGCAACGCGGTCAGCACTTCCTCGAGCGCCTGCGTTCCGCCGGTCGAGGTGCCGATGGCCACGACGCGCTCGGTCGTCCGCGCCATTGCGCGCGCCTCGCCCGGCGCCAGGATGATGTCCGCCGTGTACCTGGCTGGCGCCACCGGCGTCGCGGCGCTGCGTGCAGCCAGGCGTTTGACGTTCGCGCACGCGGCGGACCTGACCGCGGCGATCAGGTCGTCGGACGCATCGTGCAGGAACTGCCTGAGGCCGAGCTTGGGCTTGGTGATGATCGCGCATGCGCCGGCGGAGAGCGCTTCGACGGTGGTCTGCGCGCCCTTTTCGGTCAGGGTCGAGCAGATGACTACCGGCGTTGGCCGCTCGTGCATGATCTTCTTCAGGAAGGTGATGCCGTCCATGCGCGGCATCTCGACGTCAAGCACGATCACGTCGGGCCAGCGCAGCTTCATGCGTTCCATGGCGAGCAGTGGGTCGGCCACCGCGCCGATGGTTTCGATGCCCGGCTCCGCGTCGAGCATGGCGGTGAGCACCTGCCGCACGACGGCGGAGTCGTCGACCACCAGCACCTTGATCGGGCTCATGTCGGGGAGCCGCCGCGCCGGAAGGGGTCGGCAGGGTGGACCTGGCGCGACCAGACGTGGCCGCTCTCGATGTCGAAGACGACCTGGCGATGGCCGGCACCGAACAGCGACTCCGAAACGATCGGTATCCGATGGAGCTGCAGCAGGGCGCGCGCGGTTTCGCCGTTGCGCCGGCCGATGTCGAGGACATTCGCCGTGGCGCGATCCGGGAACATGTTGCCGCCGCCGAAGATCTTCGCCTGGCATTCGGTGGTCCGCACCCCCGCGTGCCTCAGCTCCCGCAGCATCAGCGTCAGCGCCTCCTCGCCGTAGCGTCCGTCGGCCTCGGTCTCGGCCGCGGCGAATTCGCCGCGCCTCGAAAGAAGGAAATGCGACATCGCGCCCGTCCGCGTCGCGGGGTGCCACAGCGTGATCGACACGCACGACCCCAGCAGCGTGCGTATCCGGTAGCCGTCGCCGCCCACGAAGTGATCGCCGGGTTGCAGGAATATGTCGGTCTTCCTGTTTGCGCCGCGCATGGCCTAGGGCTTCCGGTAGACCGATGGCGCCAGCATGTGCACGGCTTTGGTGATGTCGTTCAGGCTTTCCGCGTGGCCGATGTAGAAGTGCCCGCCGCGTTTCAGCAGCGGCAACACGCGCTCGACGACCTTGCGCTTGGTGTCGTTGTTGAAATAGATCATCACGTTGCGCAGGAAAATGGCGTCGAAGCTGCCTAGTTGAGGCAGCGCCGCGTTGAGGTTGGCCGGCGTGAACCGCACGCGGTTGCGCAGGCTGCCGTCGATCAGCAGGGTGCCCTGCTGCGCGCCGATGCCGCGAAGGCAGAACCGGCGCAGGTAGGCCGGCGGGATGTGCTTGCAGCGTTCGAGCGGATAGTGGCCGGCACGCGCCCGTTGCAGTACCCGCATGCTGATGTCGGATCCGACGACCTCCCAAGGCGCATCGCCAAGGCAGTCGGCCAGCGTCATGGCGATGCTGTAGGCCTCCTCGCCGCTCGAACTGGCGGCGCTCCAGACGCGAAAGGTTTCCGTCCGGCGGTGCGTCGCGGCGACGTGTTGCCGCAGGAAGTCGAAATGCTTGGGTTCGCGGAAGAAGTAGGTTTCGTTGGTCGTCAGCAGGTCGATCGCGGTCTGCGTTTCTTCGGGCGCTTCGCCGCTCGCCAGCAGGCGGAAGTACTCGCCGTAGTTGTCGAGCCTGTATTGCTGCAGGCGCTTGGCCAGGCGTCCGCTGACCAGCGCTTTCTTTGCGGGCGACAGCGTGATGCCGGCGGCATCGAAGATGAACCGCTGGAACTGGACGAATTCCCTGTCTGAGATGGGGGCCGGGCCCATGGCGGTGATCCGTCGGGGCGTGGGCCCGTCCAAGACGGGCTCACGGCCGGTAATGCCGTTTTCTGCTCCGCGCACGACTGAGAGGAGCATGCAGGCGGGCTCAGGTCGGGCCGGGCACGCCGGCGGATGCCTGTGCGTTCGCGCCGACCTGCGCCAGTGCGCTGATCTCGTCGGGTGACAACACCTGGTCGACGTTGAGCAGGATCACGAATTTGCCGTTGACCTTGCCCATGCCGGCAATGAAGTCGGTGCGGATCTTCGCTCCGAATGCCGGCGCCGGCTCGATTTCTGACAGGGGTATTTCCAGCACCGCATTGACGGCATCGACGATGACGCCCATGTCGTGGCGTTCGCCGTCGGACTCGATCTCGACGATGATGATGCAGGTTCGCTTGGTGATCGCCGTGACTTTCCTGCCGAAGCGCGCGGACAGGTCGAGCACCGGCACCACGGCGCCGCGCATGTTGATCACGCCGCGGATGCATTCCGGCATCATCGGCACCTCGGTCAGGCCGGCGTACTCGATGATCTCCTTGATGCCGAGGATGCCGATGGCGAATTGTTCGCCGCCGAGCATGAAGGTCAGATATTGCGACTGCTCGTCGGCGGCTTGCGCCTCCGCAGCCGTTGCCGAGCGGGGCACGCCCGGCCGCTTGTCGTCCACCTGCGCTGATGCGTTCATGGCGGCCCTCAGAACTTGGTGAACTGCGCTTCGTCGAGTTCGGGGGCGCCTGCGAGCGCCAGTTCGCCGGCCGTTTTCGGCGCGGGCGCGCCGCCCGTCCTCGGCTTGGCGCCCGCGGCGACCTTGCGCACGCCGGCCGCGGGTTTCCGTGCGCCGACCGACTCGATGGCGGCGTGATCAAGCTTGAAGAACGCCATCATCTGCTGAAGATGCTCGGCCTGGCTGCTCATCTCCTCGGCAGTGGCGGCGAGTTCTTCGGAGCTCGATGCGTTCTGCTGCGTGGCCTGGCTCAACTGGCTCACCGCCGCGTTGATCTGACCTACGCCGGACGATTGTTCCACCGATGCGGCGGCAATCTCCTGGACCAGGTCCGAGGTCTTCTTGATGCTCGGCACGATCTGGTCGAGCAGCTTGCCCGCCTTCTCGGCGAGATCCACGCTGCCCGAGGCCAGCTCGCTGATCTCCAGCGCGGCCACCTGGCTGCGCTCGGCCAGCTTGCGCACTTCCGCTGCGACCACCGCGAAGCCCTTGCCGTGTTCGCCGGCGCGCGCCGCCTCGATCGCCGCGTTCAGCGCCAGCAGGTTGGTCTGGTAGGCGATGTCGTCGATGATGCCGATCTTTCTGGCGATGTCCTTCATCGCCGTCACCGTAGCGTTGACGGACTCGCCGCCTTCGCTTGCGTCCGTGGCCGCCTTGCTGGCCATGGAGTCGGTGACCTTGGCGTTCTCGGTGTTCTGCGAGATCGAAGCGGTCATCTGCTCGATCGACGCGCTGGTTTCCTCGACGCCGGCGGCCTGCTCGCTGGAGGCCTGGGACAGCGACTGCGCGGTGGTGTTCACCTCCTCCGAGGCGCTGGCCAACGCTTCGGCGCCGCTGTTGACCTCGGCGACCACCTGGGTGAGCTTGGCGATCATGTTCTGCATCGCCAGCAGCAGTTGCCCCGTCTCGTCCTTGCTGGCCGCCTGTATGTGCACGGTGAGGTCGCCCTGCGCCAGCCGGTTGGCCGCATTCACCGCCTCGCCCAGCGGCCGCGTGATGCTGAACGTCACCCACAGCGCGATGATAAGCGCCAGCAGCAGCGCGGCTCCCGCAAGGCCCAGCATCATGGTGCGCGCCGAGTTGTATGCGGCTTCCGCGTCGTCGCTGGACTTGTTCATCAAGTCGCTCTGGAAGCCGGCCAGGCTCTGCATGTCGGATTCGACTGCCTTGAGCGCCGGCACCAGGTCGCTGAAGAGAAATTGGATCGCCTCGTCCTTCTTGCCGTCCTGGATGAATTTCAAGGTGCGCGCCCGTCCCTCGGCATATCGGGCGCGACTCGCCTTGATGTTCTTGAGGATGGCGATGCCTTTTTCCTGGGTGATGACCTTGTCCAGCTTTTCCATGTTGTCGTCGAGCAATTTGCGCTCCTGCTCGATCTTGTCCGCTTCTTCCTTGGCTCGTGTGGGATCGCTGGTGAGGATGATGTTGCGGATGGCCGTGGCGATGGTGCCGACGCTGTTGTTCATCTCGTTGACGATGGCCACCTTGGCATAGCGGTCGTGCACGATGATGCCCATGCTGTCGCTGAGGTTGCTCAGCCGGCTGATGCCGAGATAGGCGATACCCATCAGCAGGATGACCACCAGGCCGAAGCCGAGGCCGAGCCGCATGCCGATTTTCATGTTCTTGAACATGGTTCGTTTCCCCTGAAAGAAGAATGGATGTTCTGGTTCAGCAGGCCGATGCCGCGACGGCCGCCTGCTTCGAAGAAACCTGGGGCGCACCCTGCTGGATGGCCTGCTGCACCAGCGACGGCACGTCCAGGATCAGGGCCACGTCGCCGCTGCCGAGGATGGTGGAACCGCTGATGCACCTGACCTGGCCGAACAGCTTGCCCATCGGCTTGATCACGGTCTGGAATTCCCCCACCAGCGTGTCGACCACCAGCCCGGCCTTCTGCCCGGCGTACTTCAGCACCACGATGTTTTCGCGCCGCGCCGGCTTGCCTTCGACCTTGAACAGGTCGCGCAGGCGGATGAACGGCAGGACCTGGCCGCGCAGGTTGGTGTAGTCGTGGCCGGGTTCGGCGGACAGCTCGACGCACTCCTCGATCATGTCGAGCGGGACGACGAAGGCGGTCTTGCCGATCTCGACCTGGAAGCCGTCGATGATGGCGAGCGTGAGCGGGAGGCGCACCGTGACCGTGGTGCCCACGCCTTCCTCGCTGGCGATGCTCACGCTGCCGCGCAACGCGGCGATGTTGCGCTTCACCACGTCCATGCCGACGCCGCGCCCGGACAGGCTGGTGACTGCCTCGGCGGTGGAGAAGCCCGGCTCGAACACGAGATCGAGGATTTCGCCGTCGGCGAGGCTGCGGCCCGGTTCCACCAGGCCGCGTTCGATGGCCTTGGCGAGAATCCTGTCGCGCTTCAGGCCGCCGCCGTCGTCGCTCACTTCGATGACGATGGAGCCGGAGTCGTGGTAGGCGTTGAGCCTGACCGTGCCTTGCGCCGGCTTGCCGCTTGCCGCGCGCTGCTCCGCCGGCTCGATGCCGTGGTCGATGGCGTTCCTGACCAGGTGCGTGATCGGGTCGGCGATCTTCTCCACCACGGTCTTGTCGAGTTCGGTGTCCTCGCCGCTGACCGCGAGCCGGATGTCCTTGCCGATTTCCCGGGCGGCGTCGTGCACCACGCGCTGGAAGCGGCTGAAGGTCGCGCCGATGCGGACCATGCGCAGTTGCAGCGCGCTGTCGCGCACCGATTCGACCAGGCTGGACAGCGTGGATGCGCGTTCCTGCAGTTCGACGTTGTGCGCGCGCTGCGCGATCAGGTTGACGCTGGCGCCGGCGATGATCAGCTCGCCGACCTGGTTGATCAGTTGGTCGAGCTTGTCGGCGTCGATGCGGATCGAGCGGCTTTCCTGCCCCTTCAGCTCGTTCACCTGCTTTTGCCGGGCCAGCGCGGCCTCGACCACGGCGGGCTGCACGGAACCCTGCTCGACCAGGATGGCGCCGATCGGCTGCCGCGGCGCTTCCGAGGGTTGCGCCGACTGCACCGTCTGCGTGTCCAGCGCGGCTTCGAGTTCGCCGGCCGTCACCGTGCCGCAGCGAACCAGCATCTCGCCCAGGCGTGCGGTTTCCTCGGGCAGTTCGCGGATCAGGCGGACGTATTCGGAAACGCGGCTGTGCGGCGGCAGGATGCGGATGCTGCAGTCGTCGCGCACGAATTCGAACACGCTTTCGATGGCGGCCTTGTCGGCGTCGCTCTCGAATGCGATCTCGAAGCCGAGGTAGCACGCTTCGGGATCCATCTCCGCGGCGTCCGGCATGGCGTCGGACAGCGTGGCGATGCCGGTGATGGCGCCGAGCCGGCCGAGGTAGCGCAGGAACGACAGCGGGTCCATGCCGTCGCGCAGAACGTTCGGGCCGAAGCGCAGCGAGATGTGCCAGCGGTCGGCGCCGGCGGGTTCGTCGTCCGCGGGATCTTCCGCCGCGGCGTCGCCTGCGGGCGCGGCGGCCGGCGCGGCTGCCGCCGGCGGATCGGCGGACTGCGGTGCGTCCAGGTACCCGCGTAGCCGCGCGACGAGCGGGGCGCCCTGTTCCGCAATGCCGCCGCCTGCGTCGGCGCCCTCGTTCGCCACCGCGTCGATCAGCATCCCCATGTGGTCGCGGCAGGACAGCAGCAGGCTGACCAGGTCGTCGACCAGAAGAATCTCGCCGTCGCGAACGCGGTCCAGCACGCTTTCCACGACGTGCGTGAAGGCGACGACGTGATCGAGCCCGAACAGGCCGGACGAACCCTTGATGGTGTGGGCGGCGCGAAAGATCGCGTTTACCTTCTCGGACTCGTCCTCCTCCTCCCGCCCCACGGCGAGCAGGGCGTTTTCCATGTCTTCGAGCTGCTCGCGGCTTTCGGCGATGAAAGTCTGCAGCGCCTGATCGAGTTCCATGTCAGTGCCTCTGCGGAGTATCGGATGAGGCAGGGGCGGAGACGCCGAAGTGTCCGTCGAGCTGGAGCAGCGCGAAGACTTCGCCCACGGCGGGGCTGTGCGCGACTATGCGGAGATCGCCTTGTCTCGCCTGCGCGGACCGTTTTGCCAGCAGCAGGAGCTGCAGGCCCGCGGTGTCGAGTTCGGTGACGGCGGACAGGTCCACCTCGATCGTCGCCGTTTTTTCCAGGGGCGCATGCAGTGTCTGCTTGAGCTCGCGCGCCCGATAGATGCTCATCTCCCCCTCGATGCACAAAGGGGGTGCGGATTTCTTCCGCTTTCGTTCCGTTGCCATGGTGTCCTCCGGTGAGTGGTGCGGCGCGGTGCGATGTGGCGTCCCGTCACGACGGGCACAGCTTCTGCACCGCGCCCAGCAGTTGTTCCGGCTTGAAGGGTTTGACGATCCAGGCCTTCGCCCCCGCGGCCTGGCCTTCCTGTTTTTTCTTGTCGGTGAATTCGGTCGTGAGCATGATGACCGGCGTGAATTTGTAGTCCGGCATCTGCTTGACGGCGCGCACGAAGCTGAGGCCATCCATGTTGGGCATGTTCACGTCGCTGATGATCAGGTGCACTTTCTGCCCGTTCAGCCGCGCCAGCGCGTCCTGGCCGTCGCAGCCTTCGATCACCGCGTAGCCGGCGCCTTTCAGCGCGATGGCGACGACCTGTCGCAGCGAGGCCGAGTCGTCGACGATCATGATGGTCCTGGACATCGCGTACTCCGCCTCCTAGAAAAATGTGATTTCGTCGCCGGCCGCGATGGTGCTGCCGGCGTCGTGGTTGCGGTGCTCTTCATGCGTTGCGTAGGAGCTTTCCAGCTCCCGTCGCAGTTCGGACCAGTCGATGGCCATCAGGCGCCCGTGCGCGCGCCAGGCGTCGCCGCTCTTCTCCAGACAGGCGGGAAAAGCCTGGATGTTGTCGCGCACGTGACTCAGGATCTGGCTGGTGCGGTCCTGGAACTGCAGCAGCACCAGCGACTCGGCCACCTCGTCCTTGATGCCGATGCCGGTACTGCGCAAGATGCTCGCCGCTTTGGACAGGCTGCCGATCACTCGCCGGAAATCGTCCAGCACGCCGCCGATGGCGGCTTCCGCGTCGGTCACCGACGCAGCATCTTCCTCGGCGAACGTTTCCGCTGCCTGGAATGCGGCATGGATGGCGTCGCTGATGGTGGCGACCTTCTTGCCGATCTGGCGGCCGGTTTCGCCGGAAAGGTTGGAGAGCTTGCGCACCTCGTCCGCCACCACGGCGAATCCGCGTCCGGCCTCGCCGGCGTGCGCTGCTTCGATCGTTGCGTTGAGCGCCAGCAGGTTGGTCTGGTGGGCAATGCTGGCGACTGCGGCGGCCATCTCCTTCAATTGATCGATGAACTGCACGAGGTTGCCGACGCCGCCCAGCAGGTCGTCGCCGCGGCTCAGCGCGGTCCGCAACGAGCGGATCACCGATTGCAGGCTCGCCTCACTCCTGGCGAACACCGCCGTCAATCCCTGTGCGCTGTCCACCGATTGTGCGGACAGGTTCGAGGCGTCGACCGCCCTGCCAAGTTTTTCGACGATGCCGGAGAAGCGACCGGTCAATTCGACGATGGCGCGCTCGCTTTCGCTGCGGCCGGTCTCGATCTGCTTTACCCAGAGCGAAGTGATTTCCTGTTCGAGCGCGCCCAGCCCGTCGATGAAGTCCTCCACTTCGCGGCGGTGCCGGTTCTCGATGCGCGCCGGCGCGCTACGCCAGGCTATCGTCGCGCCCGCTCCGGTGCCGATGGCGACCAGCGCCATCGTCGCGAGGTCGGAGAGGTCGGGGCCGTCGGCGAGCGGCAGGGCCAACGCGATCAGCGCGAGCGCATGCGGGAGGTGGCGGTTCAAGTGCGCCCGATGGAAGTCCATGAGCGCCGACCGCAGGGCTTCCAGCTTCGGTCTTGTGCGAAGGTCCATATCCCTTGCTGCGTTCTTGTTCTTTTTTGTGAGTACGGGGCCCTGTTACGTCATGACGGCATGCGGAGGCGCGGGCGCGGGCGGACCACATGCGGTACGTCCACGCTGGGGGGCGGGCGCGGTTTGTGCGCGCGACCTGCGGCAGGCGGCCGTCGGGTTCGATCGCGTGATGCGCCGACTCGCATGCCTGGGGCTGCGACCCATCGCATCCATGCGTCTTGACCAGAGACATTTACATCTGTGTACAAAAGTACTTAACGGCAATGTGAGCATCACCTTTAGTTTTTTTTTCGGTTGCTCGATCGATCGCCTCGCTACGCTGAGCAGGCCCTCGCCGTGCGCCTTGCGGCTGAGGTGCGAACAGACATCGCGCACTCGTGCCCACGCGCGCAGATTGCGGGTGTGCGCCATCGGAATTCGACCCGGGTTTGCCACGGCGCCGTCGGGCCCGCCTTGGATATTTCCGGGCAGACCACCGCCGCGCACGGCGGCGGCATGGCACACCGGGATGACGCGAGCGCAACCAGCGGATGCCGCGGCGCCGACCTTCCAAATGCGCCTTTCGGCACATCGCAGCCGGCACGATGGCGGCTAACCTGCGCGGGTCCGCTTCGTTGCATTCGACAAGGGGTTCCGCATGTTCCAGCGTTCCATGGCCGCCGTGCTGGCGGCGTGCCTGACTGTCGGCGCGTTCGCGCCGGCGCCGTCCTTCGCCGCCGATGCGCCGGCGAAGGACGCCAAGGCGAGTCACGCCGACGACGGCATGGACCTGCCGCCGTTCCCGGCCGACAAGTCCGTGCAGCAGAGCGTGGAGATCGGCGGCAGGACGGTGCGCTACCAGGCCACCGTCGGCTCGCTGCCGGTGCGCGACGCGAAGGGCAAGGTGATCGCCGACGTGATGTACGTCGCCTACACCGTGCCCGGTCGCGACCGCCCGGTGACGTTCGCGCTGAACGGCGGGCCGGGTGCCTCGTCGGTGTACCTGAACCTCGGCGCGCTCGGGCCGAAGCACGTGCAGTTCGGCGCCGAAGGCGACAGCCCGTCGGACCCGGCCACGCTGCGCGACAACCCCGGCACCTGGCTCGATTTCACCGATCTCGTGTTCATCGACCCGGTCGGCACCGGCTTCAGCCGCGCGCGCGTGCCGGAAGACGAGGCGAAGAAGCAGTTCTACGCCACCGATGCCGACATCCACTACCTGTCGCGCGTGGTCTACGACTGGCTGGTGAAGAACGGGCGCATGACCTCGCGCAAGTACCTGGTCGGCGAAAGCTACGGCGGCTTCCGCGGTCCGCGCATCACGCACTACCTGCAGACGCGCCTCGGCGTGGCGATGAACGGCATGGTGCTGGTCTCGCCGTACCTCGATCCGGACGCTTCCAAGGACGGCGACCTGTCGCCGCTGCCGTGGATGCTGACCCTGCCCAGCATCGCCGCCGCCAACCTCGAGCGGCAGGGCAAGCTGACCGATGCGGCGATGGCCGACGTGATCGCCTACACGCGCGGCGACTACGTCACCGACCTGCTCAAGGGGCGCTCCGATCCGCAGGCGCTGGAGCGCATCGTCAAGCGCGTCACCGAACTCTCCGGCCTCGATCCGGCCTTCGTGCGCCGCTCCGGCGGGCGACTGGAGACACAGGCCTACCTGCGCGAGGTGTACCGTGCCGAGGGCAAGCTCGGCAGCCGCTACGATTCCAACGTGACCGCGTGGGATCCGTTCCCGTTCGACCCCGAGCAGCGCACCAACGACCCGATCCTCGACGGCATCATCGCGCCGACCACCACGGCGATGGTCGACTTCATCACCCGCACCGTCGGCTGGAAGTACGACGGCCGCTACAACGCGCTCAGCTACGAGGTGAACCGCCTGTGGAACCGCGAAGGTTCAGGACGCGGTTCGGTGCAGGAGTTGCGCCAGGCGGTGGCGATCGACCCCAAGCTGCAGGTGCTGATCGTGCACGGCTGGGGCGACCTGTCGTGCCCGTTCATGGCCTCCGTGCTGATCGTCGACCAGATGCCGGTGATGGGCGACGCCAGCCGCGTGCAGGTGAAGGAATATCCCGGCGGCCACATGTTCTACAGCCGCGGCACGAGCCAGGCCGCATTGCGCCGCGACGTGATGGCGGTGTACGCGAAGCACTGAACGCTTCGCCTTATCTCGCGCTGCGCGGCGGCGCGCTTTGGCTTTGCTTTCCCTCTCCCCGCTGGGGAGAGGGAGATGATCGCGCGGCGCATGCGGCAGCGCGTGCATTGCGTTGGCGAACAGCGGCCGTCCTGCGGACGGCACCCCTCGCGCCGATCCTCTATCCGGTGGCGAGAGAGCCCATGAACGCGGCGCCGTGGGCGGCGCCTAACGCCGCGCGTCCAGCCAGGCCGCGCGTTCTTCGCGGCAGTCGGCGCCGCCCATCGCGAACTCGCGGCACACGAGCGGGCGGTCGGCGTAGATCGTGCAGCGCATCGTGTCGCGGTCGAGGGCGATGCACCAGCCGTCCTCGAGCCGGGCCATCACCTGCATGCCGTGCGCGTCGACGTCGATGTATGCATCGGGCACGGCGTCATCGGGCTGCAGCACGACCTTGAGCCGGCAGCAGCAGGCCTGGCAGGTGTCGCAGCGGACGGCAGCGGAATCGGCGGAGGGGTGGGCCATGGCCGGGCATTCTCCCACGCGCATGGCCGCGCGTCCGCGCCGCACGCCGCGGTCCTGACGGATAATGCGCGCTTTCCGCCGCCCCGCGACTGCGCATGCGCGTCAACAAGTACATCAGCGAAACCGGCCTGTGTTCGCGCCGCGAGGCGGACGAGCTGCTCGCCGCCGGGCGGGTGACGATCAACGGCGCGCGCGCCGAGGTCGGCGCGAAGGCGCTGGAAGGCGACGAGGTCCGCGTCGACGGCGAGATCGTGCGCCTGAAGGCGGCGCCGCGCGGCGCGCGCCGCCATGTCTACATCGCGCTGAACAAGCCGATCGGCATCACCTGCACCACCGACACCGGCGTGCCGGGCAACATCGTCGATTTCGTCGACCACCAGCAGCGCATCTTCCCGGTCGGGCGCCTCGACAAGGATTCCGAAGGGCTGATCCTGCTGACCAGCAACGGCGATATCGTCAACGAGATCCTGCGCTCGGAGAACGCGCACGAGAAGGAGTACCTGGTCGGCGTGAACAAGCCGGTCAGCGAGGGCTTCCTCGCCGGCATGGCGCGCGGCGTGCGCGTCCACGGCCAGATGACCAAGCCATGCCGCACCGCGCGCATCGCCAAGTTCGGCTTCCGCATCGTGCTGACCCAGGGCCTGAACCGGCAGATCCGGCTGATGGCGGCGGCGTTCGGCTATCGGGTCACGCAATTGCGGCGCGTGCGCATCATCAACGTGAAGCTCGGCAACCTGCGCATCGGCCAATGGCGCAACCTGACCGATGCCGAGCTGAAGGGGCTGCTGCCCGAACGCACCCAGTGGTAGGCGCGCGGCGGGTTCCGCGGCGCGCCGGTCGATGCGGCCGCGGCGGTCCGCCGCGGAGGCCGCTCAGTCCGCGTGCGGGGCGGGCGGCACGGCGCCGGGCGCGGATTCCGGCGCGGCATCCGCGCCGCCGCCCGCGTTGCGCGCAGCCTTCTTCTGGCGCTTTTCGTCCTGCTTTTTCTTCTTGGCCAGATCGCGCTGGCGCTTCTCGAATGAATAGTTGGTTTTCGCCATCATCGTCCCTCGGAAAGGGCGCATTGTAGCGAAGAAGCGTCGCGCAGCCGAAACGCCGCAGCGGAGCGCGTCGCGCGCGATGAACCGCGTGCAAGATGCGGAAAACCCGCGGCGCCGCCTTGCGCGGCGCCGTGTCGAGGCGGGGTCAGGCCGGCGTGAACGACTTGGCCGCCTTCTTTTCGTGCTTGGCCGCCCGCTTCTCCTTCATCGTGCGGGTCGGTTTCTTCTTCGTGTCCTTCTTCTGGTTCATGCCCTTGCTCATGGCGCTTTCCTCTGTGGAGTACGGCCGTTCCGTACGGTGGGCCGCACTCAGTATGCGCCTTGCCGGGCACGGGAGGTGCAGCCGCCCGGCGCCGCGATACGCGCGCCGCCGCCGTTTTTGCGATCATGGCGCATGACTGACTTCGCTTCGTTGCCCCTGGGGGCGCCCCTGCTGCAGGGCGTCGATGCGCTCGGCCATGCGCGCATGACGCCGGTGCAGGCACACAGCCTGCCGCCGATGCTGGAGGGACGCGACGTGATCGCGCAGGCGCGCACCGGCAGCGGCAAGACCGTGGCGTTCGGGCTCGGCCTGCTGGCGCGGCTCGATCCCGCCACGATCCGCCTGCAGGCGCTGGTGCTGTGCCCCACGCGCGAGCTGGCCGACCAGGTGAGCAAGGCGATCCGCCGGCTCGCCGCATTCATCCCCAACGTCAAGCTGCTGACCCTGTGCGGCGGCATGCCGCTCGGCCCGCAGCTGGCCTCGCTGGTGCACGATCCGCACATCGTCGTCGGCACGCCGGGGCGCGTGCAGGAACTGCTGCGCAAGGGTGCGCTGCACGCGGGCGGGGTCAAGGTGCTGGTGCTGGACGAGGCCGACCGCATGCTCGACATGGGCTTCGAGGAGGCGGTCGCCGAGATCGCCGGCAAGATGCCCAAACACCACCAGACCCTGCTGTTCTCGGCGACCTATCCCGAGGCGATCCGCGAGATCAGCGCGAAATTCCAGCACGACCCGGTCGAGGTGATCGTCGACACCGCGCACGCCGAGGGCGCCATCGAGCAGCGCTTCTACGAAGTCGAGCCGGCACGCAAGCTCGACGCGCTGGCCGCGCTGCTGGCCGCGCACCGGCCCGAGTCCGCACTGGTGTTCTGCAACACCCGACGCGATACCGAAGAGGTCGCCGCGGACCTCGACCGCCGCGGCTTCTCCGCGCTGGCGCTGCACGGCGAGCTCGACCAGCGCGAACGCGACGAGGTGCTGGTGCGCTTCGCCAACCGCAGTTGCGCGGTGCTGGTCGCGACCGACGTCGCCGCGCGCGGCCTCGACATCAAGGAGCTGCCCGCGGTGATCGCGTTCGACGTGGCCAGCGATCCCGAGGCGTACGTGCACCGCATCGGCCGCACCGGGCGTGCCGGCCGGCAGGGGCTTGCGCTCAGCCTGTGCACGCCGCGCGAACGCCCGCGCGTCGCGGCCATCGAGGAACGCCAGGGGGCGCCGGTGGCGTGGGGCACGCTCAAGCTGTCCGCGCCGAAGGGCAAGACGCTGACGCTGGCGCCGATGGCGACCCTGGTGATCGACGGCGGTCGCCGCGACAAGATGCGCCCGGGCGACATCCTCGGCGCGCTGACCGGCGAGGCCGGCCTCGCCGCCGAGGCGGTCGGCAAGATCGACGTGTTCGCCACCCGCGCCTACGTGGCGATCCGGCGCGAGCTGGCCGACAAGGCGCTGCGGCGCCTGCGCGAGGGCAGGATCAAGGGCCGCAGCTTCCGCGTCCGCGCGCTGGGCTGATCGACCGGCGCCGCCGCAGCGCGCGGTGCGGCGGCCCGCTACACTCGGTTCCCGCAGCAGGGCGCAGGAGCATGCGACGGTGAGCGCGTCCGCCATCACGATCCGGTCCGGCGAACTGGTCGCGCTGCGGCTGTTCGACATCGCCTATGCGATCGACCTCGCCCGCGCCGAGGCGCTGTGGGCCGCGCACGTCGGCGGCGCCAGCAGCCGCACCCGCCTGAGCAGCGCGCCGCCCAAGGCGCTCGCCTTCGGCGTGCCGCCGCTGCGCCTGGTGCTGGAGCCGGTGGCGCTGCGGCTGGGCGAAGCCGAGGTGAGCGCGCAGGTCACCGCGCGCCTGTACGACTTCGGCGTCGCCGCGCTGGCCGTGCGCGTCGCCGTCGCCGACGCGTCGTGGAGCGAATTCGCCGCGCGCTTCAACGCGCTCGACCGCGCCGTGGGGCCGGGTGCGCCGCCGGCGTTCTGGGACGCGCTGCTGGATCACGTGCGCACGATCGTCGCGCCCGCGTTGACGCGGCCGGCGGGCGAAGCCGTGCTGCAGGAGGACTACCTGCTCGGCACCGTGCATGCGCTGGACGAGCCGCTCGACGCGGCGGCGTTGCGCGCGCGGGTGGACCTGGCCGGGCTGCTGTCGGGCGAGGCGCGCCCGCTGTCGGAAGCCGCGCGGCGCGACCTGCTGGCGCGCAGCTTTTCCTACTACGCCGACGACCTGGTCGTGCTGACCTGGGACCGCGCCTTCATCTACGAGCCGCGCCGCGATTCCGACGTCGCCGACGTGATCGAGGTGGCCAACGCGCAGTTGGTCGAGTTCCGCTACTACGACGCGCTGCTCGACGACGAGCTGCCGCGCATGTACGACCGCGTCGAGGACGCGCGCCGCGCGGTCTCGCTGCTGGCCTCGCGCCGCTTCGCCAATCTCGCGCGCCGGCTGTACACGCTGGTCGCCGAAGTGACCGAGCTGACGGAGAAGGTCGACAACGCGCTGCAGGTGACCGAGGACGTCTATCTGGCGCGCGTCTACAGCGCCGCGCTGGAGCTGTTCCGCGTGCCGGCGCTGAGCGCATCGGTCGATCGGAAACTGGCGATCATCCGCGACACCTACGCCGCGCTGTACGAGGAAGCGTCCAGCCGCCGCGCCGAGCTGCTGGAGATCGCCATCGTGCTGCTGATCGCGCTCGAGATCGTGCTGGCGCTGCTGCGGCACTGACCCGCGTGCCGGCCACGCGGCGTCGCCGGGCGGAGCCGCGCAGCGGCTTCCGCCTGTTGCCGCCGCCCGCGTGCGGGAGCGGCGGCCCCGAGCCTCAGTAGATGCCGACCTGCAGCGCGTAGGGCTGGTCGCCGGTCGTCGCCTTGGCGATTTCCGGCAGCATGTACACCTCGACGGTGTAGTCGCCGTCGGCAGGCATCGGCGCCGACCAGGTCGTCTCGCCCGTCTTGATGGTGTCGACCAGCGGCTTCCTGCCGGTGGGGCCGGTCACCTTCAGGTAGATGTTGGGGTTCTTCGAGAACAGGCGCAGCGCCAGCGTCTTGCCGGCGTGTCCGGCGACCGTGTAGTCCTGCTTGTAGTCGGCCGGGTTCAGGCTGCCGCGCAGTTGCGACCACGCGTTGCCGTCCTCGAAGGCGACCGGCGTCGCGGCGATGGCGGCGATGACGGTGCCGCCGAGGGCGAGACCGAGGCCGAGCAGCGCGGCACGGCCGAACGAAGTGGTGGAGCGGAAGGCGCGCATAGATACCCCTGCGATGTGGCTGTGATCGGCGCCGGGCCGCAGCAGGCGCGCCCGGAAGGCATGTCCAGCCTCCAAGCATAAGTCAGGAAATGGCGGTGCGGCGAGTATCGCGCCGCCGGCACGGCCCGCCGCCGGCGCGGAAGCTTGCGCCGGGCTTGCTCAATTCCGCATGGCGAGCGCCGATAAGTGAGGGCCGTCGATCGGACGGCTGCGCCGGCAGGTCGTACGCGTGCCGGCACCCGGACCGACGGATGCCGCGTCGTCGCAACCGACGGCCGCGGCGGGCCGGGAATTCGCATGCGCAGTACCGCAGTACCCAGGACGGGGCCACCGGTGCGCACGTGCACGGGCCCCGATTTTCTTCCCATGAAAGGAGGGGTTTTCCATGTTCATGTCGCGTCTTTCGATCAAACTGAAGTTGATGATCACGCTGGGCGTGGTCAGCGTGATGCTGGTGGTCGTCGGTACGCTCGGCATCAGCGGGCTGCAGCGCAGCAACCAGTCGCTGCAGGACATCTATGCCAACAAGCTGGTGCCCAGCAACGCGCTGGCGCTGGCGTTCGAGCTGCTCGGCAGCGCGCGCGCGAGCGCGCTGCGGGCGGCGAACGCGGGCGACGCCGACAAGGCCGACGCCGCGGTCGCCGGCGTGCACGCCAAGCAGGCCGAGATCGACACCCTGCTGGCGACGTTCCGCGGCGCCGACCTGTCCGAACGCGAGCGCCCGCTGGCGAAGCGCTTCGAGACGGATCGCGACGCCTTTGCCAAGGCCCTGGACGAAGCGCTGAACGCGCTCGCCGCGCACGATTTCAAGCACGCGACCGATGCGCTCGACGGCAACGTCGAAACCGACTACGCGGCGACCCGCGGCGACGTCGGCGCGCTGGTCGCGATGCAGACGAAGATCGCCCAGGAAACCTACGCCGCCGACGAGCAGTACATGCGGCGCAGCTCGATGGTCGCCTATGTGGCCATCGGCACCGGGCTCGGCCTCAGCCTGCTGCTCAGCTTCCTGCTGATCCGCTCGATCACGCGCTCGCTCGGCACCGCGGTGCGCGTGGCCGACAACATCGCCGAGGGCCGGCTCGACAACCGCGTCGAGATCGAGACCCGCGACGAGCTGGGCCGGCTGCTGGAGTCGTTGCAGCGCATGGATGCCAAACTGACCGGCATCGTGCGTGAGGTGCGCGGCAGCTCCGAGTCGGTGGGCGTCGCGGCGAAGCAGATCGCGCAGGGCAACGACGACCTGTCGCAGCGCACGCAGGAGCAGGCCAGCTCGCTGGAGGAAACCGCCTCGTCGATGGAGGAGATGACCGCGACGGTCAAGCAGAATGCGGGCAACGCCTCGCAGGCCAACCAGTTGGCGCGCGGCGCGCGCGAGCAGGCCGAGCGTGGCGGCGAGGTGGTGGCGCGCGCGGTGCAGGCGATGGGCGAGGTGAATGCCTCGAGCAGGAAGATCGCCGACATCGTCGGCCTGATCGACGAGATCGCGTTCCAGACCAACCTGCTGGCGCTGAACGCGGCGGTGGAAGCGGCGCGCGCGGGCGAGCAGGGCCGCGGCTTCGCGGTGGTGGCGACCGAGGTGCGCAACCT
>JAJFUF010000025.1 GCA_021372495.1 Lysobacteraceae bacterium | reverse complement strand
CGCCAGGCGCTGCGCCGCACGCTGCCCGACTACATGGTGCCGCAGCACTTCGTCGTCCTCGACGCCCTGCCGCTGCTGCCCAACGGCAAGCTCGACCGCAAGGCCCTGCCCGCACCCGCCGACCTCGCGCGCGAACCGGCGCACGGCAGGGACTTCGTCGCGCCGCACACCGAAAACGAGCGGCACCTGGCGGCCCTGTGGAGCGAGCTGCTGGGCGTGCCGCGCGTCGGCGCGCACGACAACTTCTTCGACCTCGGCGGGCACTCGATGCTGGCGATGCAGGCGATCGCGCGCATGGAGCAGCAGACCGGCCGGCGCATCAATCCGCGCCAGTACATCTTCGAGACGCTGGCGCAGGTCGCGCACGCCTACGACCATGCCGCCCCCGAACCGCCGCCGCCCGCAGGCGGGATCTTCAAACGCCTTTTCGGCGGCGCACGCGAGGGCGCGTGATGGTGCCGACGGTCCGCCCGCAGCATGTCGCCGCGCCGCCGCCGCCGCCCATGGCGTGCCATGGCGCCGCGCCGGCCGTGCACTGGACGGTGCCGCTGTCGCCGCCCACGCTGTGCGACGGCGAGCTGCACGTGTGGCGCATCGATCTCGACGCCGCCGCCATGGACAGCGATCCCACGCTGGACGCGGCCGAGCGCGCGCGCGCCGCGCGCTTCGTGTTCCCGCGCGATCGTTGGCGCTACGTCGCCGCGCACGCCGCGCTGCGCCGCATCCTCGGCCACTACCTCGGCCTCGCGCCGGCCGCGCTGCCGCTGCGCCGCGGCAGCGAAGGCAAGCCCGAGCTGGCGCTGCCCGACGCGCCCGCGTTCAACCTCAGCCACGCCGGCGGGCTCGCGCTGGTCGCGATCGGCCGCGTGCGCGCGCTCGGCATCGACATCGAAACGGTGCGCCCGCTGCCGGATGCGGAGCTGCTGGCGCAGCGCTGCTTCACCCCGGCCGAGTGCGTCGTCATCGCCGCCACCGTGCCGCAGCGGCGAACGCTCGCCGTGCTGACCTGCTGGACGCGCAAGGAGGCGCTGCTGAAGACGACCGGCGACGGCCTGGCCTGCGACCTCACGAGGATCCACGTCGGCGCCGACGCGGCGCCGCGCCGCCTCGCCGTGCGCGCGGGCGCGGACGGGCCGATGGACGTGGCGCTGCGCACGTTCCGGCCCGCGCCGGACCATATCGCCGCCTGCGGCGTCGCACTTGGCGGCGGGGGCGCTTGCGGCGATGATCCACCCGTCACCCACTGGTACACGGACGTGACTGCATCGTGATTCCCTACCGCTTCGGTGCCCAGGATCGGCGCATGTTCGGCGTGTTCCACCCGCCCGGCGGCGAGCGCGCGCGGGGCTGCGCGGTGCTGCTGCTCAACCCGTTCGGGCAGGAGGCGATCCGCAGCCACCGCATCTTCCGCGTGCTCGCCGAACGCCTCGCCCGCCAGGGCTTCCCGGTGCTGCGCTTCGACTACTACGCCACCGGCGACTCCGACGGCGAATGCGAACGGGGCACGCTGGCCGGCTGGTGCGGCGACCTGCGCACCGCCCACGCCGAGCTGCTCGCCCGCAGCGGCTGCCGCCACGCCGCGTGGGTCGGGCTGCGCCTCGGCGCCAGCCTCGGCCTGCTCGCCGCGCAGGCGGACGCAGCCCCACGCACGCTGCTGCTGTGGGATCCGGTGATCGACGGCGGCGCCTACCTCGACGAGCTGCGGCTTGCGCACATGACCTTCCTGGCCGAGGACTTCGGCCTCGACTGGCCGACCTTCGCCGCGCGCTTCGGCCGCCCGCGCGACGGCGTCGTGGACGAGGCGCTGGGCTTCCCGCTGCCGCTCGGGCTGCGCGCGGAGCTGCGCGCGCTGGACCTGGCCGCCGCGCCCGTGCACGCCGGGCGCGTGCACGTGGTCGCCACCGCCGACGGCACCGCGCAGCGGCGCCTGCGCGAACGCCTGGCTACCGCGGCGCCGTCCCTCGACTGGCAGGCGCTGGCCACGGCCTCGCCGTGGAATTCCGACGCCGCGATGAGCGCGGCCATCGTGCCCGCCGACGTGCTGCAGCACATCGCGGCCACCCTGGAGACGCTGCCGTGAGCGAGCGCGTCGTCCAGTTCGGCGAGCGCCGGCGCCTGGTCGGCACGTTCACGCCGCCCGCGCCGGGCCTCGCGCCACGCGACGTCGGCTTCGTCATGTTCAACGCCGGCGTGATCCCGCGCATCGGCCCGCAGCGCATGTACGTGAAGTTCGCCCGCGAGATGGCGAGCCTCGGCTTCGCGGCGCTGCGCTTCGACCTGTCCGGCCAGGGCGACAGCCGCGCCGCCACCGGCACGCTCGGCTTCGAGCGCCAGGCGGTGGCCGACGTGCGCGCGGCGCTGGACCACCTGGCAGAGACGCAGGGCCTGCGGCGCTTCGTGCTGGCCGGGCTGTGCTCGGGCGCCGACCACAGCTATGCCGCCGCGCTGGAGGATCCGCGCGTGGTCGGCGTGGTGATGCTGGAGCCGTACGCCTACCCGACCCTGCGCACGCATCTGCGCAGCGCGCTGGCGCGACTGCGCCGCGCCGGCTTCATCGGCGCGGCCTGGCGCACGCTCAAGGGTCGGCTGTCGCGCGCGTCCGCCACGGCGCAAGCGGCGACGGGGAACGGCCGCCACCGTCCGTCCAAGGACGACTTCGCGCGCGGGCTCGCCGCGCTTGCCGGGCGCGGCGTGGAGGTCTACCTGCTGTATTCGGGCAGCATGACGCGCGAATACAACTACGCCGGGCAGTTTGCCGACGGTTTCCGGCGCTACCGGCTGCCGGCCTGCGTGAGCACCGACTACATCGCCGAGGCCAACCACAACCGCACCGAACTGGCCATGCAGCGCGCATGGATCTCCCGCGTGACGGCCTGGTCGCGGCGCTTCGTCGACGCCCCCGCCGCGGCCATCGGCGCCGCAGCCGAGCGGCGCCCCGCGACCGGCACGGCCCACGCCGCCATGCATGCCGCCCAGGGAGAGTGATCGCATGGACGCCACGCTCGCCGTGCCGCCTGCCGCCGCACGCTCGCTGCTGTATCCGCCGCTGCCCGCCGGCACGCGGCCGCTGCGCGTGCTGGCGCTGCTCGACCGCGAGCGCGTGCCCGCGTGGCTGGCCAGGATGCTGGCCGGGCTCGGCGAAGGCGGCGCGGCCGAACTGGTCGCGCTGGCGACGGTGCAAACCACGCGCGAGGCGCACGGCAGCCGCCTGTTCGACGCCTATCTCCGCCTCGACATGCGCTTCGCCGGCGCCATGGGCGCGGTGCATGCGCCGGTCGATTCGGATGCGCTGCTGCCTGCCGTCGCGCGCCACGCCTGGCGCGCGACGGCGGACGCGCCGCTCGAACTGGCGGCGGACGCCGAAGCCGCGCTGGCAAAGCTGGCGCCCGACCTGGTGCTGAGCTTCGGCCTGCCGCTGCCGGGACCGAAGCTGGCCGCGGCAGCGCCGCGCGGCGTGTGGAGCTTCGGCCAGGACGCCACCGACCCGATGCGCGCCGCGTTCTGGATGTTCGCCGCCTTCGACCGCGGCGAGCCGGTCACGCCCGGCGGCCTCGGCGTGCACCGCTCCGATCGCGGCCGCTGGGAACTGCTCGAACCCAGCATCGGCTCGACCGCATTGCTGTCGTACGCGCGCAACCGCGCCTACCAGTTGCAGAAGAAGCCGGCACTGCTGCGCCGGGCGCTGCGCCGCCTCGCGCTCGGCGGGGAGCCCGAGGCGATCCCGCTGCCGGACGCGCGCGAACCGGGCGGACCCGCCTGCGCGCTGCTCGCGATGCGCCTGCTGGCGCGCGCGGCCACCCGCCACCTGCCGCGGCTGGGCAAGATCGAACACTGGTACCTGCTGTGGCGGCGCGCGCCGCATCGGCTCGATCCCGCCGCGCCGAGCGTCGCCGGCTTCCAGCGCCTCGATCCGCCGCGCGGCGCGTTCTGGGCCGATCCCTGCGCGTTCACCCACGCCGGCCGCAGCGCGATCTTCGTCGAGGAACTCGACTACGCGAGCGGCCGCGGCCACATCAGCGCCATCGAGCCGGACGCGGCCGCCGGCGCGCCGCGCAGCGGCATCGTGGTGAAAGGCGCCTGCCACCTCTCCTATCCGTGCCTGTTCGCCTGGAACGACACCGTCTACATGACCTTCGAGGCCGCGCTGGAGCGGCGCCTGCCGCTGTGGCGCGCGCGTCGCTTCCCGTACGAGTGGGAGCCGGTCGCCGACCTGCTGCACGGTTACCGCATGGTCGACGGCACCCTGCATTACGAGAACGGGCGCTGGTTCCTGTTCGCCTGCGTCGCCGAGACGTCGTTCGACGACGGCGGCCGCGAGTGGAGCGAGCTGTTCCTGTTCCACGCCGGCTCGCCGCTCGGCCCGTGGCTGCCGCATCCGCAGAATCCGATCGTGCGCGACGCGCGCAGCGCGCGGCCGGCGGGCGGCCTGTTCCGCCATCGCGGGCGCCTGATCCGGCCCGCGCAGGACTGCGGCCCCGACTACGGCTATCGCGTGGTGTTCCACGAGGTGCTGGCGCTGGACCCCGAACGCTACGCCGAACGGCGGCTGGGCGCGCTCGCGCCGGACTGGCAGTCCGGCCTGCGCGGCTGCCACACCTATTCCGTGCACGACGACGTCGAGGTGATCGACGTCAAGCACCTGGCACCGCGCCGCTACGCGCGGCCCGCGCGAAAGGCCGGCGACGGCGGATCCGTTGCATGATCCCGCGCTGCGCGCGCAGGCCGCCCACGGATTGCCCGCGAAATGGACCGGCCGCGCCATGCCACGCCCGGCATGCATGCGCGACCATCTCCGGCGCGCGGCCCGCCGGCCGCGCTTTTCCGGCTACGATAACCGCCCTTCGAGGAGCCGATCGACCATGTGTGGAATTGTCGCTGCCGTCGCCCAGCGCGACGCCGCCCCGATCCTGATCGAGGGACTGAAGGCGCTCGAGTACCGCGGCTACGACTCGGCCGGCGTCGCCGTGCTCGGCGCCGACGGCATCCAGCGCGTGCGCGCCAAGGGCAAGGTGCGCGAGCTGGAAGAGCGCTACCGCCTTAACCCGTTCCCCGGCGGCACCGGCATCGCGCACACGCGCTGGGCCACGCACGGTGCGCCCAGCGAGAACAACGCGCATCCGCACGTCGCCGGCACGATCGCGGTCGTACACAACGGCATCATCGAGAACCACGCCGAGCTGCGCGCCGAGATGCAGGCGCGCGGCCGCACCTTCACCTCGGAAACCGACACCGAGGTGATCGCGCACCTGATCGACGAGGCCATGCGCGGCGGGCTCGACCTGCGCGACGCCGTGCTGACCGCGCTGCGCCGCCTCGAAGGCGCCTACGCGATCGCCGCGATCAGCCTGACCGAGCCCGGCCACGTGGTCGGCGCGCGCCGCGGCAGCCCGCTGGTGGTCGGCGTCGGCATCGGCGAGCACTTCCTGGGCTCGGACGTGCAGGCGCTGATCAAGGTCACCAATCGCGTCGTCTACCTCGAAGAAGGCGACGTGGTCGAGATCGAGCGCGACCGCTATCGGATCTGCACCGCCGACGGCCGCGCGGTCGAGCGCGCCGTGCACGAGAGCGAGCTGTCCGCCGACGCGGTCGAGCGCGGCGAATACCGCCACTACATGCTGAAGGAGATCTTCGAGCAGCCGCGCGCGGTCGCCGACACGCTGGAGGGCCGGCTCGGCCCACGCGGCGTGCTGCCCAACATCTTCGGCACCGACGCGGAAGCGCTGCTCAAGCGCGCGCGCGGCGTGCACATCGTCGCCTGCGGCACCAGCTTCCACGCCGGCTCGGTCGCGCGCTACTGGATCGAGGGCCTGGCGCACCTGCCGGTCAACGTCGAGGTGGCCAGCGAATACCGCTACCGCGACGTGGTAGTGCCGCCCGACACGCTGTTCGTGGCGATCTCGCAGTCGGGCGAAACCGCCGACACGCTGGCCGCGCTGCGCGAATCGCGCAAGCGCGGCTATCTCGGCACCTTCGCCGTGTGCAACGTGCCGGAATCCTCGCTGGTGCGCGAGGCCGACCTGGTGCTGATGACGCGCGCCGGCCCCGAGATCGGCGTCGCCTCGACCAAGGCGTTCACCACCCAGCTCGCCGCACTCGGCCTGCTCACGCTGGAGCTGGCGCGCCTGAACGGCGCGCCGACGGAAAAGTACCAACGGCTGTGCGCGCAGCTCGCCTCGCTGCCGCGCGTGCTGGAACAGGCGTTGAAGCTCGATCCGGTGATCGCCAGGCTGGCCGAGCGCTTCGTCGGCAAGCACCACGCGCTGTTCCTCGGCCGCGGCGCGCATTACCCGGTGGCGCAGGAAGGCGCGCTCAAGCTGAAGGAAATCTCCTACATCCACGCCGAAGCCTACCCGGCCGGCGAGCTGAAGCACGGCCCGCTGGCGCTGGTCGACGAGGACATGCCGGTGATCGCCGTGGCGCCCAACAACCAGCTGCTGGAAAAGCTGAAGTCCAACCTCGAGGAAGTGCGCGCCCGCGGCGGCGAACTGTACGTGTTCGCCGACAACGAGGTGACGCTGCCGCCCAACGGCGGCCGCGGCGAGCTGATCAAGCTCGACGCCGGCGGCAACCTGGTCGCCGCCGCCGCCTTCACCGTGCCGCTGCAACTGCTCGCCTACCACGTCGCCGTGCTGAAGGGCACCGACGTCGACCAGCCGCGCAATCTCGCCAAGTCGGTGACGGTGGAATAGGCGACTACGCCGCTATCGCGGCCTCCGCATACCCCGCTCTCGCCGCCCCCCGTAGAAAACGCGGACCGGCACCGAAGATTCAGCAGCAACTGGGGCACGTCAGCCAACTTCCGCGCGCACGCAAGTGCGTGGTCAGCGAGATGCTCGACTCCCTGCTCGCGCAATCGTGCTGACGCCAGCACAACATTGAAACGATCAAGGCCCGCAATGCGGACCTTGTTATTTGCTTGGCATACCAGCCCAGCCTACACGGCTATCCATCACCAAGCTCACGAAAGAACCAATGCCCAGGGCTTCCGGCCAAAGGAGTTGAGTCGCCAAATGGATTCGACACTTCGTTTGGAAAATAATAAATGGCGCTTCCACCCCCTCGGACAACCGTTCCACTAGACGACAACACAAAAACCCCACCCATTGGACCTAGCTTCCCGTATGGTTCTTCGCCACTAACGTCAACCCAAAGCACCCCCAATTTCTTTAAGCCCTTGGCAATCTCATTCTTTTGTGGGCACTTAATCGTATCACCCTCTGAGGCGATGACTCGCCCATTTTGATAGATAGAAATAGTGCCCCACCCTTTACACGACGAGATTAGGTTTTTTAGCACGCCAAATTCATTTTCGTGAGACTTGAAAAAAACCTTTCCTTGCTGCGGCGTATAATCCAGAACGCTGCTCGCAGAACATGAGCACACAATTCCAACTATGGATGCGCAAAAAACAGCGCGTCTGATCTTACTAATGGCCATGGTGGTCACCATAGTATTGGTACCCGGAAATGATGTCGGACGTATCTTCCGGATAGTCGCCAAACCTCATACCTAAACCAGCCTAAAAAGTCGCTACCTTGTCCGAAACAAAAAACGCCGCCCCACCCAAAGCTGCTGATCCCGCAAAATTTAAGTCCCCTCTCAATCGATTCCCAGGTGTGTGCCCTTGCACAAAAGTCTGATACGCCCCGGCCCCAAATATTGCTGTCCCTTCGCTAAATCCAAACGCGTGCGCGACTAGCCCGAAGTGAAAATTCCCAAACTCAGCTAAAAGCTTCTTATCCCGAAAACCTTGAAATACGCTCTGATCTTTGAAATCCCATTTTCCGCCTTTCCTTACTGCACCTACAAAATCGCTCAGGTCGTGTTTCGCACCCCATTGTTGAGCCGTCTTCACATTCGCGTCAATGTTGACGTGGCCGTAGTTGATAACTGAACTGTACTTCGCGAGCGCGCCCCTCATAGCTTGCTGACGCTGCATCCCTTGCGCTGCGCCGCTCGTACCGGTGGTGAAACCTCCGGTGCTCGCACAAGTGCCGTCGCCGGTGGAGATGTGCGACCCGGTGCAGCGACCATCAGGGTCCGTATACCGATATGGGTTGTCATCGGCATACCAATACCGATTGAAGTTCCCGCCCGCGCTCGTCGCCGTCACCGGATCGACGGACAGGAAGCGTCCGATGCCGGGGTCATAGTAGCGCTGCTGCATGTTGTCCAGACCGGTCGCGGCGTCCTCCTCATGACCGGCGTAGCCCGGGCCATCCCGTAGCGATCGATTGAGCACCTCGCCATAGGGGCCGTAGTAGGTACGCTCCACGACATTGTGGTTGGCATCGGTGACCACCATGGCGCTTCTCAGCGCATCGGTGTGGTAGTAGTACACCGTATCGTTGGCGATGGCGGGCGCGGCGGCCAACAAGCACGGCCAGCATGGCTTGGAGACGGTTCATTTCGCCCCCCTTCCTTGGCCTTGCAAGTAGGTCCGTCGTTGGCGCCCTGTGTCGGGTAATTACTCAACTTGTACACTCAACTTGTACACGCGGGCCAAGCCCGAAGATTCGGCAACAACTCGAACGCGTCAGCCAACCCCCCGCGCACGCCAGCGCATGGTCAGCGAAAGTCCTCGACTCCCTGCTCGCGCAAGCACACTGACGCGATCACAACCGTCCGAACGCACAAGGCCCGCGGTGCGGGCCTGGTTAGCTGAACTTAATTACTTTCCATTTTACGAGTCACTGCTCGCAAAAAATCCCACAGCCTCCTCGCAATACAAATTTCGTGTTATCTCTCTCATCCATCTGTTGAATTACTGATATACCATGCCTTGGCGAGTAGTCAACGTGAGTCTCTCGGCCGTATGAATCTTTACACGATATATTGTAGCTATTCGCGGTCCGTAGCAGCTTTGCCTTACATGACACACCATTGTGTCTCCATTCGTGACTATGAATTGTCATTGGAATAACAATGCTTAGTGGACCAGATAAACAGTGGTACGATGAATCGCTGCAGTTACGAAAATATCCGCCAAACTCAGACGATAAATTTACATTCGCAGAGCGCTTATCTTGAAAACTCATCCAATGAGTACGAAAATTAAACACCATCGCGCGTTGATCGGTTGTCGCGTCGTAAATGCAGCCGACTGGATTGTGGATTGGCATATTGCCACAGGCACTCAATGCCAGTAGCAACAACCACGTAGGAGCTAAGCGTACGCCACTTGCCACCGTTCAATCCTTTGGGTCGTAAAGGTAGTAACTTGCTGCATCGTACGAGGATTGGTGATCGTCCCCAAACTTCGTCGGATCTGATTTGTATAAAGGCATCATTACCCTGTCACCTGGAAGCTCGTGAATACCTTCATGAATAAACGTGGCGCTAAGGTCGCGATCAACATTCGTTGTTTCATTAAATCGATTGTGGGTGAGTGCATATGTGTTGATGGTTGTCACCGGATGACCATGCTCACCATATTGCGGCGTGAGACCACCGCCTAAGGTTGACGCACGCCCGGTATCACCAGACGGGCTAGCCTTCGTTTTCACTATCGCCCCAATGAGTGCCTTCCCAACCGCCCCCGCAGTCGTCTTAAGTGTATGGCCATCAACCGTTATTGCGACCGGTCGGGCCTTGTGTGTTTTAGGGACGTCAGCAAGTGAACCTGATCTATCACCAACGCTGCTTCTTAAGTGGAGCCAGTTTCAAGTCTTTGTATTTTCCAGTTAAGAACCTAATTGCATAGACAATAGCAAGAGTAAATCCGACCGCCCACAAGAATGCGCCAAGCCGATAGGCGGCTACTGCGGGCTTCTGGTCACCTGTAATAAGCGCAAAAGAAACAAGTGGAACCTCGATACAACAAACTACAAGCAATACAAAAAATATTGCCCACAAAAGCTTGGGTTTCTTGGTCGGCCGCGAAAGGATCATTAGTTATCGTCGTCGTGGCGTTCAAAAACTGGCGGAGTCGCAATGGTCCCCGTATAGACACGCCCGACACCCGCGCCAATGTACGTACCAACGCCCGGCTTTACTCCAATAGAGACGCTTGATCCGCCCTTGCTCCATTGCACTTCGCTACCAAGCTCAAGGGGCACACCAGACTCGGGCACTGCACTGATCTGGGCAAATGCCGTGCTCGCCTGTCCAAACCCAGAAGTAAGCGGCCCATCATTCAGCCCAACGGCGAAATTACCGCCAACGGCTGCGCCGCCACCAGCAGACGCAGCAGGACCAATGCTTCCTTGAAGCGCCACTTGGCCGCTTGAAAAATCGATTGTGACGCCACCACTTGCAACCAACACGACGCCTGGTGATGCGACACTGTTCCCCTTGATGGGCGTACCAACTACGCCGGATACTCCCACAGTCGCAACCACATCACGCTTAGAAGCGAAATTACGCACTTCTTGGACTTTCCCAGAAACGTATTGTGTGGCTGCTGTAGCAGCCCCTTGCACCGCACGCGAAACTGCTTGAGTAGCCTTTTGCACTACCCAGTGCTCAGCAGCTTGGATGATCTTGGTCGCGCTAGGGCAAAAACTTGCGATGTGCGACCCAGTACAGCGCCCATCGGGGTCCGTATACCGATATGGGTTGTCATTGGCATACCAATACCGATTGAAGTTCCCGCCCACGTTCGTCGCCGTCACCGGATCGACGGAGAGGAAGCGTCCGATGCCGGGGTCATAGTAGCGCTGCTGCATGTTGTCCAGGCCGGTCGCGGCGTCCTCCTCATGACCGGCGTAGCCCGGGCCATCCCGTAGCGATCGATTGAGCACCTCGCCGTAGGGGCCGTAGTAGGTACGCTCCACGACATTGTGGTTGGCATCGGTGACCACCATGGCGCTTCTCAGCGCATCGGTGTGGTAGTAGTACACCGTATCGTTGGCGATGGCGGGCGCGGCGGCCAACAAACCCAGCACGGTCAGCATGGCCCGGATGCGGTTCATTGCGCACCCCCTTTGCCTTGCAGGTAGGTCGAGTTGCTGGCGTTGGCCCAGGCAGAGCAGCCATTCGCGTTGCACGCCTGGGCGGCGTACTGGAAGTCGTCATCCACCATGCCGCCAAGGGTCAAAACAACACTGGTGTTCGGCCCGCTGTAGGAAGTTCGGGTGACGTTGTGGGTGCCCGATTCGGTCCCCTGCAAATTGTAGGTAGTCGCCTCGCTTGATGCAGTCCAGCTCACCGTGAAGGCTACGTTGACCGTGGCTATCGTAGGCGCGGTGACCACGGGTGGATCCGGGATCCGCTTTACTGTCACCGCGATCTGGCTGCTGGCTGCGCTGCACCCGGCCACGTTGCAGGCGTACACCACGTAGGCGTAGGTACCACTCCCCACGCCAGCAGATGTCCAGGACTGTCCGCCGGCGTTGTAGACGGCACTCGCCGATCCGCCATTGACGCTCTGGTTGAGCTGGTAGCGGGTTGCGCCGCTCACCGCCGTCCAGCTCAGGGTGTAGGTACCGCTGGTGCTGCTCGTGGCCGAACTCGACAGGCTCGGCGCGCTGGCCGGTCGCAAGGTCACTGCCACCGTGCCGGAGGTGGTGTAGCCGCTACACCCTCCTGCTCCACACGCCTGCGATTCGGCCGGCCACGCCCCCCTTTGCTCACATCATTGCTGGAATCTTGTCCGGCTCCGTCCCATCGTGCACGCTTTGCCCGGGATGGACGATTCCGGGGGATGGATCATGAGCAGGATCTTCGTTGCCGCAATGGCGCCAGTGCTGCTGTTGACCATGTGCACGGCTCGGGCGTCGACCACGCCGGCTCCGGAACTTCACGACAGGGCTGCCAGTTCGGTAGAGGACGCCGCCCAAATGGTGCAGCAAGCCTTCGACGACCTAAGCCGCAACGACGTCCCGTCCGCGCAGGCAGAACTGGAAGAGGCCATCCAGGCCAGGGATTTCGCCGACCTTCCGGCCGACCTGCGCTACCGGGCGCTGCTGGCCGCCAGCCTGCTCGCCGAGCAGAACGGCGACAACAGGAAGGCGCACAACTTGACCTTGCAGGCGACAGCCTTCGATGAAGCCGACGACACCGCTTGGACGACCCGGCTGTCCACTGCCTTCTCCCTGGGCGACTATCACGACGCAGGACGCAGTCTGGCCGTTTCCGCCCGGCGCTGGCCCGAAAAGCTGGGCGACCTGATGCCGAGCGCCATCTGGCAGCTTCATCACCACTTGAAGCAGGCGAACGACACCGACGCCGACAGGGAAATGCTGGACGCACTGTTCGATGCCGGATGGCAGGATAACGGTGTCGAGCCAAGCGACCTTTGGCGCGATCTCGCGCTGCTGTACGTCCAACGCGATGAAATCGAACGCGCCACAACGGTGGCGCTGCGGATCGCCTCCGGCCAGACCGCGCTGAGCATGCTGGTGGACAAGCGCTTCGACCCCATCACCCTCAAGCACCCCCGGGCTTTCGACGTCGACCGTCTGGTTGCCGCGGAGATCGAGGCCGCGGAGACGCGAACGAAGGCCCATCCGGACCAACTCGCACCCATCACGGATCTGCAGGAGCTGCTCCTCATCACCGGTCGCTATCCGCGAGTGCTCTCCGTCAGCGATGAAGCGGTCGCCCATGCCGCGTATGGCGACGGCGAGAAGGCCTACACGGACTTCAGCGAGAAATACAACTGGGTGCTCGACAACCGTTTCCGCGCACTGGTGCGCGAGGGTCACTGGGACGACGCCTCGCGGGTCGAGGAATTGGCTGCCCGGCGCCCCGAACAAGGCGGCATGAACGTCAGCCAGTTGATCAACCTCGGCGAGCTGTATGCCGATCTCAACCGGCCCGGCAAGGCGGCCGACGCCATCGCCGAGCTGGGCGACGTGAGTCCGTACGGCCGCATGCAGTTGGAGAGCGTGAAACTGCGGATCGCTGCCGAGAAGAGCGATGACGCCGCCGTCGCCGCCGCCATGGCCTACCTGCGCGAGCACCGCGCCGACGCCATTGCCACCTGGGAAGATGCGTTGCTGTTCCGCGGAGAACTCGACGCCGCGGCGGCCCTACTGATCGAGCGCCTGGAGAATCCGGCCTGGCGCAACCGAGCACTCCTCGATATGCAGCGCTATGCCCAGGTCACCGAAACGCCGGTGGACAAGATGATCCATGATCGCTGGAACACGATCACCGCACGCCCCGACGTCGAGGCCGTCATGCGGAAGGTTGGCCGGGTCAAGCGGTTTGACATTACTGCGGAGTTGCGCTGATCAACCAGGCGTACCGAAGAGGACAGTCGAAGAGGACATAGTGGGCCAGACAGGATTGGGTGATATCGACGCAGGAATCGGCGTCGGTCAGCAGAAATCGATGCGGCGTAGCGGGGTCTGACGCGGAACGTCGGCCGGGCCACCGCAGCGCCTGTCAGATTCTGCAACCCCAGCCGTTCAGAATGCGTAGGCCAGCCCGAACCTGACGGCCGGCGCAGTAGCGTAGTGCTGCAGCGCGTCCTGCACGCGCTGCTGTTCGGCGGCGAGTTCGCCCTGGCTGGCGGCGTCCGATGTCGCCCACACGCGCGCGCTGGGGCCGCCCAGCGTCACGCCGACGTCGAGCGAGTAGCCGAGGCCGCGTTCCGGAACGCGGCCCCAACCGAAGCCGACGTACGGCCGCAGCCGCGGCCAGCGCGCGTCCATGGCCAGGGCCGCCCCGTCGGCATCGACGCCCGGCGCCGGATCGACGGCCATGGCCGCACCGGCGACGCGGCTGCGCCCGGCGACCGCACCGAAGGTGATGCGGAAGACGCCGGCCGACGGGAAAAAATCGAGATAGGCACGCAACTGCTCGGACTGCAAATCGGTGCTGTAGCGCGCGTCGCCGAGGTCGAAGGCGCGGTCGAAGTCGAGCAGGTCCGCGCCAAACCGCAGGGTGCCGCTGTCGAAGCGATGGAACACCCAGCCGGGCGTGGCGCCGGCTACGGCGGCGGCATCGCGGCCCTGCGCGGCGGCCGCGGACGACACCAGCAGCAGGGCGAACAGCAGCGTTCTCATGGCTCCCTCGCGGCGCCGCGCGCCGCACCTCCCGGCGGCGCGCGACACCCACCGTCGCGCGCCGCACGCCGCACCATCTCCCGGCTCCCGTCGTCCCGATATAGCCTGTCCCGGACTCCGTGGACACAGCGTCGCGCCGGCCGGCTGTCGCATCCGGCATCCGGTTCACAATTCGACACGATTGCGGCGCGCCGGGCCGCACAAAGACGATTTCTGTGAACGGCGTCGCCGGCGATATCCGCGCCGCGTCACGCTCCGCCGTATCGCGGAATCGTTGGCACGACGCTGGACGGCGACGATTGTTGCAGGCGGCGTGGCGGCGGCCAGCGCGAGCGCACACCTTCCGGGACAGGCGGAGCGCGCGGATGCGCTCGCGCGCCGCCCGAATACGCACTTCCCGGGAATGCACGCGCAGGGGCGGTGCAGAAGCGGCAAGGGTGGTCGAGGCCATGCGCGGGCGACACTCGACACGCGCGGGCACAAAAAAAACCGCCGGCGGATGCGGCGGTTTTTCGTACTCTCTTCGTGCTGGCAGCCCGGCGTGAACCTGACATGGTGCCGGGCCGCTGGTTTTCTGGTGGGCGGTACAGGGATCGAACCTGTGACCCCTACCATGTCAAGGTAGTGCTCTACCGCTGAGCTAACCGCCCGAAAGGCCGCGAACGTTAGCACGACCCGGCGCCGCGGCTCAAGCCCGGGCGGCCGCCGCGCCGTGCTCGCGCACGCCGCGGCGAGGCTCAGCCGATCAGCGCCTGCTCGCGCACGCGCTTGATCTCGTCGCGCACGCGCGCGGCGTCCTCGAACTCGAGGTCCTGCGCGTGCCGGTACATCTGCGTCTCGAGCTTCTTGATCAGCGCCGCCGCCTGCGCCGGATCGAGCGTGTGGTAGTCCGCCGCCGGTTCGGCGAGCTTGCGCGCCGGCGCCGCCCTGCCGCGGCCGCGTCGCGCTTCCGCCGGCGCCTCGCGCGCGCCTTCCATGATGTCGGCGACCTTCTTCACCACGCTCCTCGGCGTGATGCCATGCGCGAGGTTGTACTCGACCTGCTTGCGGCGGCGGCGGTCGGTCTCGTCGATCGCCGCCTGCATCGAGCGGGTGATGGTGTCGGCGTAGAGGATCGCCTTGCCGCGCAGGTTGCGCGCGGCGCGGCCGATGGTCTGCACCAGCGATCCGGTCGAGCGCAGGAAGCCTTCCTTGTCGGCATCGAGGATGGCCACCAGCGACACCTCCGGCATGTCCAGTCCTTCGCGCAACAGGTTGATGCCGACCAGCACGTCGAACACGCCGAGGCGCAGGTCGCGGATGATCTCGACGCGCTCGACCGTCTCGATGTCGGCGTGCAGGTAGCGCACGCGCACGCCGTGCTCGCCGAGGTAGTCGGTGAGGTTCTCGGCCATGCGCTTGGTCAGCGTGGTGACCAGCACGCGGTCGCCCTGGGCGACCCGCAAGTGGATCTCGGAGAGCAGGTCGTCGACCTGGGTGCGCACCGGGCGCACCTCCACTTCCGGGTCGATCAGGCCGGTCGGACGCACCACCAGCTCGACCACGTTGCCGTGCACATGCTCTAGCTCGTACTTGCCCGGCGTCGCCGAGACGAAGATCGTGCGCGGCGCGCGGCGCTCCCACTCCTCGAAGCGCAGCGGGCGATTGTCCAGCGCGGAGGGCAGGCGGAAGCCGAACTCGACCAGGGTTTCCTTGCGCGAGCGGTCGCCTTTGTACATGCCGCCGAGCTGCGGGATGGTCACGTGCGATTCGTCGACCACCAGCAGCGCGTCGGCCGGCAGGTAGTCGAACAGGCACGGCGGCGGCTCGCCCGGCGCGCGTCCGGTGAGGTGGCGCGAGTAGTTCTCGATGCCCTGGCAGTAGCCGACCTCGGTCATCATCTCGAGATCGAACTGGGTGCGCTGCTGCAGGCGCTGCGCCTCGACCAGCTTGTTGTCGCGGTAGAGCTGCTCCAGCCGATCCTTCAGCTCGGCCTTGATCGTCTCCACCGCCTCCAGCACGGTGCGCCGCGTGGTCACGTAGTGCGAGCCGGGATAGATGGTGTAGCGCGACGCGCGGCGCAGGGTGTCGCCGGTGAGCGGGTCGAACACGGTCAGGTTCTCGATGTCGCCGTCGAACAGCTCGATGCGCAGCGCCTCGCTCTCGCTCTCCGCCGGGAACACGTCGATCACCTCGCCGCGCACGCGGTAGGTGGCGCGGCGCAGCTCCATCTCGTTGCGCGTGTACTGCAGCTCGGTCAGGCGGCGCAGCAGCTCGCGCTGGTCCAGGTGGTCGCCGCGCACCAGGTGCAGCACCATCTTGAAGTATTCGTTGGGATCGCCCAGGCCATAGATCGCCGACACGGTGGCGACGATCAGCGCGTCCTTGCGTTCGAGCAGCGCCTTGGTGGCCGACAGGCGCATCTGCTCGATGTGCTCGTTCACCGAGGCGTCCTTCTCGATGTAGGTGTCGGATGCCGGCACGTACGCTTCCGGCTGGTAGTAGTCGTAGTAGGAAACGAAGTACTCGACCGCGTTGTGCGGAAAGAACTCCTTGAACTCGCCGTAGAGCTGTGCCGCCAGCGTCTTGTTCGGCGCCAGCACCAGCGTCGGCTTCTGCGCCGCCTGCACCACGTTGGCGATGGTGAAGGTCTTGCCCGAGCCGGTGACGCCGAGCAGGGTCTGGTGGGCCAGGCCGGCCTCGAAGCCTTCGACCAGGCGCCGGATCGCCTCCGGCTGGTCGCCGGCGGGCCGGTACGGCGCGACGAGTTCGAAACGATCGGTCATGGGGCGGACGCAAAGCAGGGGAATCGATTATAGGCCGCCGCTCCTGACAGCCTCTGTCAGCATGCGCCTACGCGCGGCGGCGGCGCGCCCCGCTACGGCCGGGCGCGGCGGCCGCCTAGGCTGTTGCGGGTCAACCGGAAGGAGCCCGCCATGGATGGCACCCCGCTGCGCCAGTACGGCGTCACCCTGATCGAGATGCTGCTCGCCGTCGGCACCCTCGCGATCCTCGCCGGCGCCGCGGCGCCGGCGCTGGGCGGATTGATCGCGCGCAACGCGGCGGCGGTCGGCGACAACGCCGTGGTCGCGGCCCTGCAGCACGCGCGCGAACGCGCCGTGCGCGGCGGCGCGCACGTGATCGTCTGTCCCAGCCGCGACGGCAACGCCTGCGTGGAGGACACCCACTGGGAACACGGCTGGATGCTGGCCTGGGATCGCGATCGCGATGGCGAGCCGGACGCCGGTACGGCACCGATCGCGGTCGGCCAGGCGCTGCCGCGCGGCACCGTCGTGCTCGGCAGCATCGGCCGCAGCCGGCTGGTGTTCCGCGGCGACGGCAGCGCCGCCGGCAGCAACGTCAGCCTGACCGTCTGCCATCGCGGCGCGCCGGCGGGCTCCGCACGCAGCGTGGTCATGGCGAACTCCGGGCGCATCCGCCAGGGCCGGCCGACGCCGGATCGCCTGCGCGCCTGCATGCAGGGATAAGCGGCCGGCGCAAACGAAAGGCCGCTCACTGAACGTGGGCGCGGCTTCAGACGCGATGCGGGACAACGGGCCGGGGCCGGAGCCCCGCCCGCAATGGGCCCGGACTCGGGCCGGAGGCCCTGCCGCAAGCGCCGCGCTTCACGGCCGAAACCGCCTCTCGCGCTGGCGCAGGGCCAAAGAAAAAGGCCCGCATCGCTGCGAGCCTTCAAGCATTCGTGGCGCCCGAACTTGGACTCGAACCAAGGACCCCCAGATTAACAGTCTAGTGCTCTAACCAGCTGAGCTATTCGGGCGCGAGGGAACGGAAATGATCGCGACGGCAGGCCGGCTTGTCAAGCGCGCCCGGCCGTCGCGACGGCGTGCATGCGCGCCTCAGGCGGCGCAGGAGATGCGATAGCAGGGTGTGTAGACGCTGCCCGGCAGCTTCATGCGCTGCTGGCGCACGAAATCCTGCAGCAGCGCGTCCAGCGCGCGCATGATCTGCGGGTCGCCGTCGATCTCGAACGGCCCGCGCCGCTCGATCGCGCGCATGCCGTCTTCCTTGACGTTGCCGGCGACGATGCCGGAGAACGCCCGCCGCAGACCGGCGGCCAGCGCGTGGCGGGGCTGGTCGCGATTGATGTGCAGCTCGGCCATGGCCTCATGGGTGGGGCGGAACGGCAACTGGAAGTCGTACGGCACGTTCAGCGCCCAGTTGAAGAAGAACGCGTCCTTGGTGTCGAGACGGAAGTTGCGCACCTTGTCCACGCCCCTGACCATGGCGCGCGCCACCGCGATCGGGTCGTCGACAACGATGTGGTAGCGCTCGGCCACCGCATCGCCGAGGGCGAGGCGCAGGAAGCGATCGATCTGCTCGAAATACGCCGCCGCCACGCGCGGCCCGGTGAACACCAGCGGCACCGGCACCGCCGCGTTGTCGGGGTGCAGCAGGATGCCGAGCAGGTAGAGGATCTCCTCCGCCGTGCCGACGCCGCCCGGGAACACCACGATGCCGTGGCCGACACGCACGAACGCCTCCAGGCGCTTCTCGATGTCGGGCATGATCACCAGGTTGTTGACGATCGGGTTCGGCGACTCGGCGGCGATGATGCCGGGCTCGGTGATGCCGATGTAGCGGTTCTGCCGGCGGCGCTGCTTGGCGTGGGCGATCGTCGCGCCCTTCATCGGCCCCTTCATCGCGCCGGGGCCGCAGCCGGTGCAGATGTCCAGCCCGCGTAGGCCGAGCTGGTAGCCGACCAGCTTGGTGTAGTCGTATTCCTCGCGCGAGATCGAATGGCCGCCCCAGCACACCACCAGGTTCGGATCCTGGTGCGCGCGCAGCACGCGCGCGTTGCGCAGGATGTCGAACACGGCGTGGGTGATGCCCGAGGAGTCGTGCAGGTCGAACTGGCCGGAGCCGATCTGGGTGGACACGTAGACGATGTCGCGCACCACCGCGAACAGAAGCTCGTTGATGCCGCGGATGATCTGCCCGTCGACGAACGCCTGCGCCGGCGCGTTGGTGAGCTGCAGCCGGATGCCGCGGTCCTGCTGCAGCACCTGGATGTCGAAGTCGGGGTAGCGCTCCAGCAGCTCGCGCGCGTCGTCGCTGATGCTGCCCGAGGTCAGCACCGCCAGCGCGCAGCGGCGCAGCAGCGCCTGCAGCCCGGACTGGGTGGCGTCGCGCAGGCGCGCGACCTCGTTGCGCGAGAGCACGTCCAGCCCGTTGGCGGGCGAGATGTGCGCGCTGACCGTATCGGCGTCGCGGTTGCCGGGGCCCGATTGGGTGTCGTTCATGGCTTTGGCTTGATCAGGCATCGGTGCACGACCGGAACCCGCGTGCGGCGGAACGCGTCACGACACCATACCTCGCGCGACGGGTCAAGGCAGCAGCCAAGAAGAAAGGCCGGCATCCCGCGGACGCCGGCCCTCGATGCGCATCGAACCGATCAGAACGTGTAGCGCAGGGTCACCTGCACCGACCAGCGCGAAACCGCGTTGGTGTCGTCGCGGCTCAACTGCTCCGGCGCGTAGTTGCCGTTGACCGTCGGCAGGCTGTAGACGTACTTGCCGGTGGCCGGGTCGACGCCGGCGAACTGCGCCAGGTCGCGGCTGTAGCCGCCCTGGCTGGCGAAGACGGGCGCGTAGACATTGCCCCACTTCTTGTTGAGCATGTTGGTGAAGTTAAAGATGTCGAAGCGCACCTCGCCCTTGTTGCCCTTGAACAGCCCCGGCACCTCCTGGCGGAAGCTCAGGTCGAGCTGGTGCACCCACGGCGAGTTGGCGCCGTTGCGCTCGGCCGCCTGGCCCTGGTGATCCTTCAGGTAGCCCTGGCTCTGGATGTAGTCGTAGAACTGCTGAACCACTTTCGGGTCGGGGTTGTTGGCGAATTCCACCTCGCCCGGACGCGGGATGTAGACCAGATCGTTGTTGCTGATGCCGTCGCCGTTGGCGTCGTTGCCGAACACCCAGCTGTACGGCTGGCCGGAGTGCGAGTCGAGGAACGCCGACACGCTGGTCGCGTAGTCGCCGAAGAAGCGGTGCTGCCAGGTCAGCGAGGCGATGATGCGGTTGCGGATGTCGTAGTTGGAACGCGCCGCCTTCTCCTCGTTCGGGTTGTACGTCGCGCGCGAGGAGAAGTTGCTGGTCGCCTGGCTGGACGTGCCCGGGTTGACCTCGGTGGAACGGCCCCAGACGTAGGCGACGTTGCCGAACCAGGTGTCGGAGAACGGCTTCTGCACCTGCAGGGTGATGTAGTCGGACTTGCCGAGGTCGGTGTTGGTCAGGTAGGTCACGGTGCTGAACGCCGGATCGGCATTCACGCGCTGGCTGGCCTTCGGCTTGGACGGATTGGCGAAGTTGGCCGGGGCGGTGCTGCTCCAGTAGTTGTCGCGGCCGTCCGGCAGCGTGCCGTTCGGCGCACCGAGGTTGAGGTACTGGTAGTAGACGCCGTCCTGCACGTCGAGATGCGCCCAGTCGGCCGAGAACACCGTGCCGAACCACGGCAGCTCGCGGTCGAAGCCCAGGCTGAACTTCAGCACCGTCGGCAGCTTGAAGTTGGGGTCGACGATGTCGACCGCCTGCTGGCCGCCCGGCGCCGAGCACGGCGGCGGCGTCTGCGAGAAGGCGTCCGGATTGAACGCGCCGCAGCCGCTGGCGTCGAAGTAGGTGTTGAGGGTCAGGCCGTTGTTGGTGTACGGGTTCGACAGCCACACGCCCGGGGTCACGCCTTCCGACAGGCCGATGCCGCCGCGCAACTGGGTCATGCGCTCGGTATCGAACGCCCAGTTCCACGACATGCGCGGCTCCAGCACGCCGTTGCCGTCGATGGTGCTGTTGTTGGCGACGCCGTAGGCCTGCGCCACGGAGGGATTGGCCAGCGGCGCCTTGTTCACCACCGGCAGGTCGTAGCGCAGGCCGTACTGCAGCGACAGGTTGCCGATCTGCCAGGTGTCCTGCGCGAAGAAGCCCCACTGCTGCAGCGTCCAGTCGGCGGCGATGCAGTTGATGTCGCTGGTGCTGCCGCAGAAGGCGGGGTTCGGCTGGTACAGGTTGAACGACGAATAGTCGCCGCTCTGGAAGTCGGCGATGCTGCCGAAGTTGTACGCGCCGAACTCGGTGCGGCCGAACAGGTTGTAGAACTTGTCCTTCTGGTAGTCGAAGCCGGCCTTGACGGTGTGGTCGTTGAGGAACCAGGTGCCGGCGAAGAACGCGGTGGTCGTGTCGACCTTCAGGATGTTGTAGTGGCGGAACTGCTCTTCGCCGAGGTTGACGCGGGCGCCGGCCGCGGTGTTGATGGTGATCTGCGGCTGCTTGGCCAGCACTGTCGGCGTGGCGAAGTAGCTGCCGTAGGACACCGAGGCCTCGGTGGAGAAGCTGTCGGTCCAGTCGTCGTAGCTGTTCAGCACCGTGCTCTTGAGGTCGCGGAACTGGTTGTACCAGTAGCTCGACAGGTTGAGCGTGGTGTCGCTGTTGGCCTGGATGATCGGCTGCGTGCTCTTCGAGCGGTTCCAGCGCAGGCTCATGCGATGGCCGTCGGCGACGTTCCAGTCGAGCTTGGCCAGGTACTTCTTCTCGTCCTGGTTCACCGAGGAGGCGCTGAGGTCGCCCGGCGTCAGGCCGTAGCCGTTGGCGATGCCGATGATCTGGTCGAGCTCGGCCTGCGTCAGGCGGCCGGACGCCAGCGGGCCCCGGGTCGGGCCGGGGGCGATCTGCTCGGACTCCTCGTAGTTGACGAAGAAGAACAGCTTGTCCTTGACGATCGGGCCGCCGAGGGTGAAGCCCTTGGTGTCCTGCTTCTGGTAGCCGCTGAACTTGTTGCCGGCCTGGTCCTTGCCAATCATGTCGTTGGCGTTCTTGTACACGTAGTACACGGACCCGTGGAAATCGTTGGTGCCGCTCTTGGTGACGATGTTGACGTTGGCGCCGACCGCGCGCTTGGCGGTCACGTCGTAGTTGGCGGTCGAGATGTTGTACTCGTCGATCGCGTCCAGCGAGATCGGCTGGTTCAGCGACGGCAGGCCGTTGGCCTCGAGGCCGAACGAGTCGTTGGTCGGCACCGCGTCGATGGTGATGTTGTTGTAGCGGCTGTTCTGGCCCAGCGCGGAGAATTCGCCGCGGCTCTTGTTGGTGACGGTGATGTTCGGATCCATGCGCGCGATGTCCTGAATCGAACGCCCCGGATTCGGCAGCACCTTCAGCTCGCGCTGCGAGATGTTCGTGCTGAGCCCTTTGTTGTCGGGCTGGAACACCTGCGCCAGCGCGGTGCCGCGGACCTGCACGCCCTGCAGCTCCTGCGCGGCGACGCCGAGGCTCAGGTTGATGCTGGTGTCTTCGGCGAGCTTCAGGTAGACGTTGTCCCGCTCGTTCTTCTCCATGCCCGACTTGGTCACGGTCACGTCGAACGGGCCGCCGACGCGCAGGCCGGGCGCGTTGTAGCGTCCTTCGGCATCGGTGGTGACGATCTTCGTGGTACCCGACGGCACGTGCACGATCTGCACGGTGGCGCCGGCGACCGGCTTGCCGCCGGCGTCGACCACGCGACCGCTCATCGACGCGGCCGTGTTCTGCGCCAGCGCGGAGGACATCGCCAGCAGCGAGGCGATGGCAAACGGCAGCAACCTGACCTGGATACGCTTGTTCATCTGATTTGTCCTTGTTCCGAATTCGTCGGGTTCGCGGCAGACAGCGCGGTGCGCAACCTCGGCCCCAGCCACCGGCGCGCGGGCGTCGGGCTGTCTGCGTCAAACTTCTGCAAGACGTCGCGACCCGCAGGCCTGCCCCTGCCGATCGTTAACAAATAGTTTACCAGCACTTCACGGTGCGCCTGCAGCCGCCCGTCGGAGGCGGCATAACGACATCACGCGCCCATCCGACCGCTTCCGGGCCACGCGGACGCAGCCGCATCCGTTTGCAAAAACCTTCATTTCCGCCCAACGCCGGCCAATTTGCAGTCTTCTTGCGGCAAAGGCGACATCGCCCCCAACGGACACCCGACCGGGCGCGGCGGGTATCCGGGCCGGCACGGCGGACCCTCCGCGGCGCGCGGCCATACTCCCGGATTCGTGTTACAGCCGATGTACCCGCTCGCCGGTCAGACGCCGGCCCCCTTGAGGTAGGCGGCCACGCCGCCGAGGAACATCTGCACCGACAGCGCCACCAGCAGCATGCCCATCAGCCGCTCCAGCGCGGTCAGCACGCTCTCGCCCAGCCAGCGGAACAGGTAGGTCGACGACAGCAGGATCGCCGCGGTCGCCAGCCAGGCGATGAACAGGGCGATGCCCCACTCCACCGTGCGCCCCGGCTGGGCGTTGGTCAGCAGCAGCAGCGCCGCCATCGCCGAGGGGCCGGCCACGCCGGGGATCGCCATCGGCACGATGAACGGCTCGCCCTCGCCGATCGCGCCGAAGATGCCGCCTTCCTTCGGCGGGAACACCATCTTGATGCTGATGAGGAACAGCACGATGCCGCCGGCGATGCTGACCGACTCCTGCTTCAGCTGCAGCAGCCGCAGCATGAACTGGCCGCCGATCAGGAACGCGAACAGCACGCCGAGCGCGATCAGCAGCTCGCGCGCCAGCACGTAGCGGCGGCGCTGCGGCCGCACGTTCTTCAGCAGGCTGAGGAACAACGGAATGTTGCCCAGCGGGTCCAGGATCAGGAACAGCAGGATCCCCGCGGACAGCGTCGTCATCTGCGTTTCCATCGCCCCCCCCTGGACCGACGATCGCGCGCTCAGGCGCCGCGCAGGTCGAGCACGTGGCCGCGCGCGGCGGCGCCGTCGCGCGACAGCAGGTAGACCACCGCCGGCGCGACCGCGTCGGGCTGCGGATGCCGCTGCGTGTCCTCGCCGAAGTACGCCATGCGCCGCAGCGTCGTGCGCATCGGCGCCGGCAGCAGCGCGTGCACGCGCAACGGGCTGCTGTCGGTTTCCTCGTGCAGGATCGCGGCGAGGCGCTCCAGGCCGGCCTTGGCGACGCCGTAGGCGCCCCAGTGCGCGCGCGCCAGCCGCTGCGGATCGTCGAGCACGAACACCACCGCGCTGTCGGCGCGCGCCTTCAGCAGCGGCATGCAGGCCTGGGTCAGCAGGAACGGCGCGGTCAGGTTGACCTGCAGGCCGCGCAGCCAGTCCTCCGGCTTGTGCAGCTCCAGCGGCGTCAGCGCGTTGAAATGCGCGGCGGCGTGCACGATCGCGTCGACGCCGCCCAGCTCGCGTTCGAGCACGTCGGCGAGCGTGTCGTAGTCGCGCGGCGTGGCGCCTTCGAGGTTGACCGGGTAGATCGCCGGCTCCGGCGCGCCGCTGGCGACGATCGCGTCATACACCTTTTCCAGCGCCGGCACGCGCCGACCGAGCAGGACCACCGTCGCACCGGCCGCCGCGCAGGCGCGCGCGGCGGCCTCGCCGAGGCCGCCGGTGGCGCCGCTGACCAGCACGACGCGCTTGTCCAGCGCGCCGGGCGCGGGCGTCCAGCCGGCCGGCAGGTACGCGGTCGGCAGGCTCATTCGGACCTGTCCCTGGCGACGTCGCGCACCATGCGCTCCAGCTCGCCCGACGCCTGCAATTCCAGCGTGATGTCGCAGCCGCCGATCAGCTCGCCGTGGATGAACAGTTGCGGAAAGGTCGGCCAGTTCGAGTAGCGCGGCAGGTTGGCGCGGATCTCGGGATCCTCGAGCACGTTGACCGCGTGGAACTCGGCGCCGGCTTCCTTGAGCGCCTGCACCGTGCGGCTGGAGAAGCCGCACATCGGGAACTGCGGCGTGCCCTTCATGAACAGCACGATCGGGTGCGCCGCCAGCGTGGTCTTGATCTGCTCGATAACGTCCATGGCTTCGACGAACTACAATGCGGAATCGGCGCGGTGCGCCGGACGGCGCGGATTGTAGCAGCCGCCCCGCGCCGCCAGGCCGCGTCCCGCGCGGCCCCGCCCGCTTCCGGCCGACACGTAGCCGTTCCCTGCCAACGCTAAGGAGACCTTCATGGCGATCGAACTTCCCCCGCTGCCCTACGCGCGCGACGCGCTCGCGCCGCACATCTCGGCCGAAACCCTGGACTTCCACTACGGCAAGCACCATCAGGGCTACGTCACCAACCTCAACAACATGATCAAGGGCACCGAATTCGAGAACGCCGCGCTCGAGCAGATCGTCAGGAAATCCAGCGGCGGCATGTTCAACAATGCCGCGCAGATCTGGAACCACACGTTCTACTGGAACTCGCTCTCGCCCAAGGGCGGCGGCGAGCCGTCCGGCAAGCTGGCCGACGCGATCGTCAAGGCGTTCGGCTCGGTGGCGAAGTTCAAGGAGGAGTTCGGCAAGATCGCGGTCGGCACGTTCGGCTCCGGCTGGGCTTGGCTGGTGCAGCGCCCGGACGGCTCGCTCGGCCTGGTCAGCACCTCCAACGCCGGCACGCCGATCACCGGCAGCGACCGCCCGCTGCTGACCTGCGACGTGTGGGAACACGCCTACTACATCGACTACCGCAACGCGCGCGCGAAGTACGTCGAGGCGTACTGGAACCTGGTCAACTGGGAATTCGCCGCCGGCCAGATGGCGTAAGCGATCCGCCGTTGCGTTCGCGCCATGCGAAAGGCCGCCGCGAGGCGGCCTTTCGTTTTGGTTCGACGCGCGGCGCGCCCACCGAAACCACGGCGCACCGTCCGCCGACGAGGCCCTTCAGCCGCAGCGGAACACGGAAGGCCAACGCGCAGGAACCTGCATGCAGGCGACCGCTCGCCGCAGCGAGCGCAACGAGGCGACTCGCGTGAGCGTACGCGCAGGCGCCTTACGGCGCCGCCACCCTCGCCCCGGCCCTCTCCCGCCAAGGGCGGGAGGGGGGACAAGCAATGGATCCGCGAGGCCCGGGATTCCGCCGGAAGCCGGGATCTCCGCTAAGCGAGCGCCGCCAGCGCCGGCGCCGCCTGCGCCTCGCGGCCCAGCGCGCGCGCCACGCGTTCGACGCGCTCGCGCAGCGTGGCCGCATCGGGTGCGCACAGCGTGGCGTGGCCGACCTTGCGGCCGGGGCGCGGCAGCTTGCCGTAGTCGTGCCAGTGCGCGTCGACCCCGCCGAGCACGGCGGCCGCGTCCGGCAGGTCGCCGATCCAGTTGAACATCAGGCTGACGCCGCGCGCGCCGGTGTCGCCCAGCGGCAGGCCGAGCACGGCGCGCACGTGGTTCTCGAACTGGCTGGTGTGCGCGCCCTCGATGGTCCAGTGCCCGGAGTTGTGCACGCGCGGCGCCATCTCGTTGCCGAGCAGGCGGCCCTGGTGCACGAATAGCTCCAGCGCGAACACGCCGACGTAGCCGAGCCGCTCGGCCAGCGCGCGGGCGTGGCCGACCGCGGCCTCCCGCAGCGACGCGGCGCCCGGCGCCGGCGCCAGGCTCACCGACAGGATGCCGTCGGTGTGCCAGTTCTGGGTCAGCGGCCAGGCGCGGAAGTCGCCGTCGCGGCCGCGCACCGCCACCACCGAAACCTCGCGCTCGAACGGCACGAAGGCCTCCAGGATCAGCCCGTGCGCCTGCGCGCCGAGCGCGTCCCAGGCGGGGCCGACGTCGGCCGGCGTCCTCAGCCGGAACTGGCCCTTGCCGTCGTAGCCGAGGCGGCGCGTCTTCAGGATCGCCGGCAGGCCGACCTCGGCGACCGCGCGCTCGAGGTCGGCGCGGCTGTCCACGGCGACGAAGGCCGGCGTCGCCAGGCCGATTTCGCCGAACAGGGTCTTCTCGGCAAGACGGTCCTGCGCCACCGCCAGCGCGCGCGGCGCCGGGAACACGCGGGTGCGTTCGACCAGCCAGCGCGCGGTTTCCGCCGGCACGTTCTCGAAGTCGAAGGTGGCGACGTCGACGCGGCGGGCGAAGTCCTCCAGCGTCGCGAAATCGCGCCAGTCGGCGCGCAGCAGCGGCGCGACCTGCGACGCGCAGGCGTCCTCGACGCTGTCCACCACCAGGAAGCGCACGCCCAGCGGCGCGCCCGCCAGCGCCAGCATGCGCGCCAACTGCCCGCCTCCGAGCACCCCGAGGGTCGGCTGGATGCGGCTCACGGCTGACGCGGGTCCGGGCGGTCCAGCACCTCGCGGGTCTGCCCGGCGCGGAACGCCTCCAGCGCCGCGGCCACGACCGGATCGCGCAGGGCGACGATGGCCGCGGCCAGCAGCGCGGCGTTGACCGCGCCGGCGCGCCCGATCGCCAGCGTGCCGACCGGTACGCCGGCCGGCATCTGCGCGATGGACAGCAGCGAGTCCATGCCGTTCAGCGCCTTCGACTGCACCGGCACGCCCAGCACCGGCAGGCGCGTCTTCGCCGCCAGCATGCCGGGCAGGTGCGCGGCGCCGCCGGCGCCGGCGATGATCACCTCGAGCCCGCGGCCGAGCGCTTCCTCGGCGTAGCGGTACAGCAGGTCGGGCGTGCGGTGCGCGGAAACCACGCGCACCTCGTGGGCGACGCCGAGCCGCTGCAGCGTGAGCGCGGCGTGTTCCATCGTCTCCCAGTCGGAGCGCGACCCCATCACCACTCCGACGCGAAGCGCCGCCTGCGTTGCGTTCATGGCCGACTCGCCCAAAAAACGCTATTTTACGGGCTTGACGGCGCGCGGGAAGGCCCGCGCAGGAAATCCCCATGGACAAGCACCTGCTGGACATCCTCTGCTGCCCGGTGTCGAAGGCGCCGGTGCGGCCGCTCAACCGCGCCGAACTGGACGCGCTGAACCGCGCGATCGACGCCGGCGGGGTCGATACCGTCGCCGGCGCGCGCGTACCCGCGCCGCTGCGCGCCGGGCTGATCACCACCGACGGCAAGGTGATCTACCGCGTCGAGGACGACATCCCGGTGATGCTGCCCGAGGAAGGCATCGGCACCACCCAGCTCAGCGGTTTTCCGCACTGACCCGCCCGCGTGACCACGGTCACAATCCGTTACAATGACGCCGTCGTACGTTTGAGGCGTCGACAACCCTTCCGGGTTGTCCCGGCTTTCCGATGAACAACGCCCACGACCCCTCCAGCGGCAGCAACATCGTCGACCTGAGCCAGCGCCAGGATCCGCGCAACGAGCGGCTCGGCGACCTGCTGGCCAGCGTGCGCGGCATCTCGCTCAAGCGCCTGCAGGCGCTGGTCGGCGCGCTGTTCGACAACGTCGACGACGCGCTGTTCGACCTCGCCGAGAAGGCCGAGAACAACGCTGCGCAGACGCAGTATTTCGACGGCATGCGCGAGGTGCGCAAGAAGCGGCCGCTGGTCGAGCGCCTGTTCGTCGAGCAGGTCACCCGCAGCGTCGGCGATTTCGCCATCGGGCGTGCGCGCGGCGCGCGCGCGGAAACCGCCGGCAGCAGCACCGCCGCCTCCGCCGAACTGAGCCTGGTCGACGACAGCGAGCTGGAGGAATCGCTGGCGGTCACCAGCATGATCAGCAAGGCGGAGGGCCGCCTCGCGCGCGCCCTGTTCGCGGTCAACCAGCGCCTGTCGGTGATCAGCGGCGGCAGCAAGGTCGAGGACGCGACCAACCCGATCGGCCCCGCCGCGCTGTGCCAGGCGCTGCGCGCGGCGCTGCGCGAACTGGCCGTCGAGGTACGCGTCAAGCTGATCGTGTACAAGCTGTTCGACCGCTACGTGATGGGCGGCCTGGACGCGCTCTACGACGAGGTCAACGCCGAACTGGTGCGCAGCGGCGTGCTGCCGCAACTGCGCCACGGCACGACGCAGCGCGCGGCGACACCGGCCGGCGCCGGCCATGCCGCGGGAGCGGACGCCTACCTGCAGGACGCCGCGGAGCTGCAGGCCGAGCTGTTCCAGACCGTCACCGCCCTGCTCGCCTCGCGACGCGTGCACGCCGGCGACGGCGTGGCGACGGCCGGCTATGCCGGCGCAGCCTCGCTGAGCCCGGCCGAGCTGCTGGGCGCGCTGACCCTGCTGCAATCGCAGACCGCGACCCTGCCGCTGCCGGCAGCGCTGCCGGGCGACATCGGCCAGGCCGAACTGTCCGCCGTGCAGCACCTGAAGGACCAGTTGATGGCCCAGGTCGCGCGCCTGTCGGGCGAGGCCAAGGCACGCGTATCCGGCGCCGACGAGGACACCATCGACCTGGTCGGCATGCTGTTCGAGTACATCCTGCAGGATCGCAATCTGCCCGCGCAGATGCAGGTGATGCTGGCGCGCCTGCAGATTCCCTACCTCAAGGTCGCGATCCTCGACCGCAAGCTGTTCGCGCACAAGACCCATCCGGCGCGGCGGCTGCTGGACGCGCTCGCCGAGGCCGCCAAGGGCTGGTCGGAGGAATCCGACCGCGATCGCCGCCTGTTCGACAAGGTCAAGACCACCGTCGAGGCGCTGCTGCGCGACTTCGACGACGACCTCGACATCTTCCCGCGCCTGCTCGCCGACTTCCAGACCTTCAACGACTCGCACCGGCGTCGCGCCGAACTCGCCGAGCAGCGCGCCGCCGAGGCCACGCGCGGGCGCGAGAAGCTGCAGGAGGCGCGCCGCCGCGCCGCGCGCGAAATCCTTTCGCGCATCGAGGGCCGCGACCTGCCGGCGCTGATCCACGGCGTGCTGACCCGGCCGTGGGCCAACTACCTGGTGCTGACCCTGCTGCGCCAGGGCGATGGCTCGCAGGAATTCCGCAGCGCGCTGCAGTTCGTCGATGCCTTCGTGACGAGCGCGCAGCCGGCGGCGAACGATGCCGCACGCGAGAACCTGCGCAGCCTGCTGCCGCAGATCGAGAAGGCATTGCGCCACGGCCTCGCCACCGTCGCCTTCCACGAGAACGACGTCAAGCGCCTGATGACCGAACTGAGCGCGTTCTACCGCCGCCAGCTCGGCATCGCCGGCGACGCGCCGACGGCGGCGGGCGACGCCGCCACGGCCGACACCGCCGACGCACAGACGCGGCCGGTGCCGATCCCGGACAGCGTGGAAGCCATCACCGCGATCGAAGAGGAATCCGCCGATCTCCCCGAGCCGCGCGGCGACGCGCCCTACCTGCAGCTCGCCCGCGAACTCAAGGTCGGCACCTGGATGGAGCTGGCCGACGAGCACGGCGTGCGCGAGCGCGCCAAGCTGTCCTGGATCAGCCCGATCAGCGGCCGCTACCTGTTCGTCAACCGCCGCGGCCTGAAGGTCGCGGACCGGACCGCGCAGCAGCTCGCCGCCGAACTCGAGGCCGGCACCGCGGTCGTGCTGGAGGAAGTGCCGCTGTTCGACCGCGCGCTGGACGCGATCGTCGAGCGCCTGCGCCAGGCCCAGGCCCAGGCCCAGGCCGAGCGCCAGGTGCCGCCCGAGCTATGAGCGTGCCGCCGGCGCCGCCCGCGGCCGCCATCATCCGGGAAGACGTCCGCCGCGCGCTGGCCGAGGATTTCGGCGACGGCGACGCCACCGCCGACCTGCTGCCCGCCGACGCGCGCGCCACGGCGCGCATCGTCTGCCGCGAGGACGCGGTGATCGCCGGCATCCCCTGGGCCGAGGCGTGCTTCCGCGCGCTGGACGCGAGCGTGCGCATCGACTGGCGTTGCGCGGACGGCGAGCGCGTCGGCGCCGACGCCACGCTGTGCGAACTCGCCGGCCGCGCGCGCACGCTGGTCGGCGGCGAACGCTGCGCGCTGAATTTCCTGCAGACGCTCTCGGCCACCGCCACCGTCACCGCACGCTACGTCGCCGCGGTGGCCGGCACCCGCGCCACCATCCTCGACACCCGCAAGACCCTGCCCGGCCTGCGCCTGGCGCAGAAATACGCGGTGCGCTGCGGCGGCGGCAGCAACCACCGCATCGGCCTGTTCGACGCGATCCTGATCAAGGAAAACCACATCGCCGCGGCCGGCGGACTCGACGCCGCGGTGCGCGCCGCACGCGCGGCGCACCCGCGCCTGTTGCTCGAAGTCGAGGTGGAATCGCTGCAGGAGCTGGACGAGGCGCTGGCCGCCGGCGTCGACCGCGTCATGCTCGACGACTTCACGCCGGAGATGCTGCGCGCCGCCGTCGGCCGCGCCGGCGGGCGCGTGCCGCTGGAAGTGTCCGGCGGCGTCGACCTCGAACGCGTGCGCGCGATCGCCGAGTGCGGGGTCGACTTCATCTCGATCGGCGCGCTGACCAAGCACGTGCACGCGATCGACCTGTCGATGCGGATCGGCGCGCTCGCGCCGGCCTGACGCGCGGCGTTCAGAGCCAGCCCAGCGCGCGCGCCGCGAACAGCAGCAGCAGGGCTGCCGCCAGCAGCGCGACCAGCCCGCGCAGCCAGCCCAGCCCGCGCGACGCCGCCGGCGCTGCCGTCGCGGCCGCCTGCGGCTTCGGCGACGCTTCGTGTCCGGGCGCCAGCAGCATGAATCGCACCGCGTCCAGCGCCAGCTCGTCGCCCGGCCGCAGCGTGGCCTGGGTGACGCGCTGGCCGTTGACGAAGGTGCCGTTGGCGGAGCCCAGGTCCTCCACGGTCACGGTGTCGCTGCCGGCGCGCAGGCGCGCATGATGGCGCGAGATCTCCTCGGCCGGGATGCAGATGTCGCAGTCGCTCTGGCGGCCGATGGTCGCGCTGGCGCCCACCGCGAAGCTGCGCCCGAAGGTCGGCCCGGAGACGCCGCGCAGGACAAATCGCGGCAGCGCCGTGCGCACGCGCGTGCGGCCGTCGTCCGCCGCCGGCGCCGCATGCGCCGATGCCGGTGCGGCGACGGGCGTCGGCGCCGCCGCGCTGCGCTCGTCGCCCATCACCTGACAGCCCACGCGGGCGAACAGCAGCAGGTCGCCCGGCTTCAGCGGCGCCTCGCCGTCGAGCTGCCAGCCGTTCAGCACGGTGACCGCCGACGGTTCGCGGACGCGCACCGTCGCCTGGCCGCCGCGCAGCTCGATCTCGCAGTGGTGCAGGCCGATGCCGGCCGCCGCCAACACCAGTTGGCAGTCGGATGCCGTGCCGACCACGCTCACGCCTTCGCCGAGCCGGAATGGCGGATGTTCGCCGTTGGGAAAGACCAGCCTCATGCCTATGCCCCCTTGCATGGCCACCGCGGCCGCGGTCGCGACCATGGTAATCAAACCCGACGCGGCTGCGGCGTACCGACCGCCGTTTTGCGACTGTCCTCACGCTCGCCCGCGCGGCTTGCCGGGGCGCCGCCGCGTCGCACACACTTGCGCCGTCGCCGCGGAGTCAGCGCATGCCGGAATCCCTGATCGCCCTCGTCGCGCTGTGCCTGCTCGGCGCGCTGGCCCTGGCCTGGCGCGAACAGCTCGCCGCGCGCGAACAGGCCATCGCCTGCGCGCGCCGGCTGTGCGCCGAGGCGGGGCTGCAACTGCTGGACCAGAGCGTCGCCCTGGGCCGCCTGCGCCTGGTGCGCGACAGCGGTGGCCCGGTGCTGGAGCGCCACTACAGTTTCGAGGTGAGCCTGGACGGCAAGGATCGCCATCGTGCGGGCGTGCGCCTGCGCGGCGGCCGGCTGGCCGGGTTCAGCCTGCCGGTCGCGGCCGGCGTCACTTGATGACGCGCAGCTTCGGCGCGCCCTTCGGCGGCGGCGCCGGGGGCTCCGGTCCGGAGTCCGGCGGCGCGCCCGCGTCGGTTTCGTCGGCCGGGAACATCATGCCCTGGCCGTTTTCCTGCGCATACACGGCGACCACCGCGCTGACCGGGAAGCTGACCGTGCGGCTGACTCCGGAAAACCGCGCCAGGAAGCTGACCCGATCCTTGCCGAGATCGAGCTGGCTGACCGCCCGCGGCGCCAGGTTGAGCACGACCTTGCCGTCCTTGATCGACTGCGTCGGCGCCTCGGTGCCCGGGCGCGTCGCGTCGACCAGCACGTAGGGCGTCAATCCGTTGTCGCAGATCCACTCGTAGATCGCCCGCAGCAGGTACGGGCGATTCGAGGTCATGCGCGGTTCGTTCACGGCAAGCTCACTCGCGCAGTGCCTTCTCTTCGGAGGTCAGGCTGCGCGCGAATCCGGGGTTGCGGAAGATGCGTTCGCCGTAATCGAGGATCGGCTTGCCCTCGCGCGGCAGCTCGACGCCGAGCGTGGGCAGGCGCCAGACCAGCGGCGCGATCAGGCAGTCGGCGAGGCTCATCTCGGGATTGAGGAAGAACTTGGACGCCTTGAACAGCGGCACCGAGGCCAGCAGCGCCTCGCGCAGGCGCTTGCGTGCGGTGTCGGCCGGACGCCCGCCGGCGCGGATGGTGTCCAGCAGCGGCAGCCATTCCTGCTCGATGCGCACCATCGCCAGCCGCAGCCGCGCGCGCGACAGCGGATCGACCGGCATCAGCGGCGGATGCGGGTAGCGCTCGTCGAGGTATTCGCAGATCACCGCGGTGTCGTACAGCACCAGATCGCGGTCGACCAGGGTCGGCAGCGTGCCGGCGGCGTTGAGGTCGACGAGGTCCTCGGGCGGTTTGCCCTCGTCCACCGCCACGCGCTCGTAGCTCACGCCCTTGGCGGCAAGCACCAGCCGGACGCGGTGGCACTGCACGCTGTCGCGCGCGGTGAACAGGGTCAGAATGGTCCGCACACGCGGGCTCTGCGCCATGACGACTTCCCCCCGAGTTGTCAGCCGCGCACAGGATAGCGCGGCGGCGCAGCTCGCCGCCGCGCCGCTGCGGTCAGTGCACGTCCTTCCAGTATTCGCGCTTGAGCAGCCACGCAATGAAGGTAAAGGCGGCCAGGTAGAGCAGCACCCAGACGCCGATGCGATGGCGCTGCAGGGCGGCCGGCTCGGCGACGTACTGCAGGAACGCGGTCAGGTCGCGCGCAGCCTGGTCGAACTGCGCCGGCGCCAGGCGCCCGGGCTGGGCCAGTTCGAGCTTCTCGATGGCCGCTTCCGCGCCGGCCCCGGCCGGCGCGTACACGGCGTGCTGCACGCCCTGCAGCTCCCACAGCGGGTTCGGCATCGACGCGTTGGGGAACACCGTGTTGTTCCAGCCGACCGGCCGCGACGGGTCGAGGTAGAACGAGCGCAGGTAGTTGTAGACCCAGTCGGCGCCCTTGGCGCGCACCTCCAGCGACAGGTCGGGCGGTGCCTTGCCGAACCACGCCTGCGCGTCCTTGCCGGGCATCGACGCGACCACCGGGTCGCCGAACTTGGCGCCGGTGAAGTTGAGGTTCTGCATCACTTCCTGTTCGCTCAGGCCGAGATCCTCGGCGGTGCGCGAATAGCGCTGGTAGCGCAGCGAGTGGCAGCCCACGCAGTAGTTGAAGAACAGGCGCGCGCCGCGCTGCAGCGAGGCGGTGTCCTTGACGTTGGTGTTGGCCGCAGGCAGCTCGGCGCCGCCTTCGGAGGCGAGTGCGGCGCCGCCGCCGGCAACCAGGCCCAGCGCCAGCACGATCGAAGAAAGAGCCCGCTTAGTCATGCGTCGTCACCCGTTCCGGAACCGGCTTGGTCTTTTCCAGGCCGAAGTGCGTATAGGCCCACAGGAAGAGGAAGAAACCGAAGTACAGCAGGGTCAGCGTGCGGCCGAACGCGTTCTCGATCAGGGTAACGTCCGCGGCCGCGCCGAACAGCTCGGGAATCCACTCGCCGGTCTTGCCGGCGCCGATCGCGCCGAGCAGCACGAACACCAGCGCGAACATCGCGATCGCCAGCTTGTAGCCGAGGCCGCGGTAGCGGATCGACTTGACCTTGCCGCGATCCAGCCACGGCACCAGGAACAGCAGCACGATTGCCGAGAACATCGCGATCACGCCGCCGAGCTTGGACGGAATCACGCGCAGGATCGCGTAGAACGGCGTGAAGTACCACACCGGCTTGATGTGCGTCGGCGTGACCAGGTTGTCGGCCGGGATGAAGTTGTCGTGCTCGAGGAACCAGCCGCCGACGGTCGGCTCGAAGAAGATGATGAAGGCGGCGATCAGCAGGAACATGCCGACGCCGAACAGATCCTTCACCGTGTAGTACGGGTGGAACGGGATGCCGTCCAGCGGCCTGCCGTTCGGGCCCTTCTTCTCCTTGATCTCGACGCCGTCCGGGTTGTTCGAGCCGACTTCGTGCAGCGCGGCGAGGTGCAGCACCACCAGCAGCAGCAGCACCAGCGGCAGCGCGATCACGTGCAGCGCGAAGAAGCGGTTGAGGGTGGCGTCGGCGGGGTTGTAGTCGCCCATGATCCACTGCACCAGCGTGTCGCCGACCACCGGCACCGCGCCGAACAGCGAGATGATCACCTTCGCGCCCCAGAACGACATGTTGCCCCACGGCAGCACGTAGCCCATGAACGCCTCGGCCATCAGCGCGAGGAAGATGAACATGCCGAGCAGCCAGACCAGCTCGCGCGGCTTCTTGTAGGAGCCGTAGATCAGGCCGCGGAACATGTGCAGGTAGATGACGACGAAGAACAGCGAGGCGCCGGTGGAGTGCATGTAGCGGATCAGCCAGCCCCACTCCACGTCGCGCATGATGTACTCGACGGACGCGAAGGCCAGCGCCGCGTCCGGCTTGTAGCTCATCGTCAGGAAGATGCCGGTGACGATCTGGTTCACCAGCACCAGCATCGCCAGCGAGCCGAAGTAGTACATCACGTTGAAGTTCTTCGGCGCGTAGTACTCGCTGGTGTGCGAGGCGGTGAAGGACAGGATCGGCAGGCGCTCCTCGATCCATGCCAACACGCGGTTGCGCGGTTTGACGGTCACGTGCGCGGTCGCCATCACGCTGCTCCCTTGGCCGGGTCGACGCCGATCTGGATCTGGGTGTCGGTCACGAAGTGGTACGGCGGCACGCGCAGGTTGGCCGGCGCAGGCACGCCGTCGTAGACGCGGCCGGCCATGTCGTAGCGCGACTTGTGGCAGGGACAGTAGAAGCCGCCCTTCCAGGCCGGATCGAACGGCTCGGCCTTGAGTTCGGGATAGTAGTCGGGCACGCAGCCGAGGTGCGTGCACAGGCCCACCAGCACCAGCCACTCGGGCTTGATCGAACGGTGTTCGTTCTTCGCGTAGTCGGGCTGCTGGTCGGCGTTGTCGCTCTTCGGATCCTTCAGGCGCGCGTCCTGGCTGGCCAGCGCGTCGAGCTGCTCCTTGCTGCGGTTGACCACCCACACCGGCTGGCCGCGCCACTCGAACGTGACCATCTGGCCGGACTCGACCTTGCCGATATCGGCCATTACCGGGGCGCCGGCGGATTTCGCGCGCGCGCTCGGTTCCCACGATTTGATGAACGGCACGGCCGCTGCCACGACCCCCACGCCGCCGACCACGGCGGTGGTGGCGGTGAGGAAGCGACGGCGGCCCTGATTGACCCCTTCGTTCGCCATCAGGCTCTCCGGAACGCTGAATTCCAACGGAATACGGTTAGGGCGGACCCCAAAAATCGTGTTAGTTTAACGACTGCCCCAGCCGCGCACAATCAAGCGCGCGGCGCGACCGCAGCCTCCGATGACCCGTATCGCACGCGCGCTGAGCTTCGTGATCCGCTTCGCGATCGTCGGCCTCGCCGTCGCGTTCGTGATCACGCTCGCGTGGCCGCAGGCCGGCGCGGCGCTGCGCGCGCGCCTCGGCCTGGCCGCCGCGGCCGCGCCCGGCCTGCCCGCGGCGGCCGCCACGCCCGGCAGCGGGCCGGCTTCCTATGCCGATGCGGTCGCCCGCGCGGCGCCGGCGGTGGTCAACATCTACGCCAACAAGCTGGTCACCGAGCGCCAGCTTCGCGTGTATCCGGATCCGCTGCTGCGCCGCCTGTTCGGCGGCGTCGCGCTCGGGCCGGCCTACCAGCGCCGCGAGCAGAGCCTCGGCTCCGGCGTGATCGCCAGCGCCGACGGCTACGTGCTCACCAACAACCACGTCATCGCCGGCGCCAACGACATCCAGGTGCTGCTGTACGACGGCCGCGTGGCGCAGGCGCGCGTGATCGGCACCGATGCCGACACCGACCTCGCCGTGCTGAAGATCGACGCCCGCCACCTGCCGGCGGTGGCGGTCGCCGCGGCGAAGCCGCCGCGGGTCGGCGACGTGGTGCTGGCGATCGGCAACCCGTTCGGCATCGGCCAGACCGTGACCATGGGCATCGTCAGCGCGAACGGGCGCCAGTTGAACCTGTCCACCTACGAGGACTTCATCCAGACCGACGCGGCGATCAACTCCGGCAACTCCGGCGGCGCGCTGGTCAACGCGCATGGCGAACTGGTCGGCATCAACACCGCGATGCTCGGCCGTGCCAGCGGCGCCGAGGGCATCGGCTTCGCCATTCCGGTGCGCACGGCGAACACGGTGCTGGAGCAGATCGTCGACCACGGCGGCGTGACCCGCGGCTGGATCGGCGCCGACTACGGCCGCCTGTCGATCGCCGCCGACAGCGGCCTGCCCGCGGCCGCGCGAGGCGCCGAAGTGCTGGACGTCTACGTCGGCGGTCCGGCGGCAAAGGCCGGGCTGCGCCCCGGCGACGTGCTGCTGCGCCTCGACGAGCACGACATCCTCGATCCGTCCGACCTGCGCAACCGCGAAGCCGCGCTGAAGCCGGGTACCGAGGTGACCCTGTCCGGCCTGCGCGACGGCACGCCGTTCCGCGCCGCCGTGATGCTGGCGCAGCGCCCGCGCTATTCCTCGCTGAGCGAGGGCTGAGCGGCGCGCGAACGGTTCAGGGCAACGCCGGCGCCCGCGCCTGCCCTGCCGTGCCCGCGCCGTCGCCGGCCGTCGCCGCGCGGTAGCGCTGCGCGAGCTGGGCGACGCGCTGCACGTACACCCGCGTCTCGTCGTACGGCGGCACGCCGCCGTACTTGCGCACCGCCGCCGCGCCGGCGTTGTAGGCCGCCGCGGCGAGCCGCTCGTCGCCGTGGAAGCTCTTCAGCAATTGCGCCAGGTACTGCGCGCCGCCGCGAATGTTCTGGCCGGCGTCGAACGCGTCGGCCACGCCGAGATCGGCGGCCGTGTCCGGCATCAACTGCATCAGGCCCTGCGCGCCCTTGCGCGACACCGCGTAGGGATTGAACGCCGACTCCGCATGGATCACCGCGCGCAGCAGCGCCGCGTCCACGCCCGAACCCGCGGCGGCGCGGGCGACCTCGTCGCGGTAGGCGGTCAGGCGCAGCGGGGTGTGCGCCCAGTCGATGGTCGAATGCACGTCGCAGGCGACGCAGGTGGCGATATAGGTGAACAGCACCTTGACCTCGCCGCCGCGCGCGTGCGCGCCGATGTTGGTGTACTCGACGCTGCCGTCGGCGCGGGTGACCCGGTAGACCGCGCCGCTGAGCACCCGCGGCCGGTCCGCGGACGCCGCGGCCGGCTTGGCCGCGGGCGCGGCGGCGGGCGGCCCCGCGACGGCGGCAGGGGGTTTTGCCGGCTGTTCGCGGTACTGCCAGCGCCCGCGCGACGGCGCGGCGGGGGCGGCGCTGCCGCTTTCGCCGGCCACGCGGCGGCAGTCGCTATAGCCGTCCGGACGGCTGGCGAACACGGTCTCGCCCTGCGGGCCGCTGCAGCGGTACAGCCCGCCGGCGTGCGCGGGCAGGCCCCAGCCGCCCGCCAGCAGCGCGCACCCCAGCAGGCCGCGCGCGAGGCGCGCGCGGCGGGACGACGGCAACGGTCGGCCTTCGCGGCCGCCGCTTTCCCCCTTGCGGACGGCGGTGTGCATGGCGGGCGCAGTGTGCGCTGCCCGCCACGCCCTGCCAAGCGACGCCGTTCACGCTGGCGGCTGCGCGCTGGCGAGCGCCCACCCCACGGCGTAAAGTACGCGGTTCGCCGCCCATTCCGTTCCTTTCCATGTCCGGCAAACTGTTCATCAAGACCCACGGCTGCCAGATGAACGAGTACGACTCCGCCAAGATGGCGGACGTGCTGAAGGCGGCGCACGGCCTCGAGCTGACCGACAACGAGGCCGAGGCCGACGTCATCCTGATCAACACCTGCGCGATCCGCGAGAAGGCGCAGGAAAAGGTGTTCAGCCAGCTCGGCCGCTGGAAGCACCTGAAGGCGGGGGACAAGCCGGTGGTGATCGGCGTGGGCGGCTGCGTGGCCAGCCAGGAGGGCGAGGGCATCGTCAAGCGCGCGCCGTTCGTCGACCTGGTGTTCGGCCCGCAGACCCTGCACCGCCTGCCGCAGATGATCGATGCCCACCGCGCCAGCGGTCGCCCGCAGGTCGACATCAGCTTCCCCGAGATCGAGAAGTTCGACCGCCTGCCCGAGCCGCGCGCCGAGGGTCCGACCGCGTTCGTCTCGATCATGGAAGGCTGCTCGAAGTACTGCTCCTACTGCGTGGTGCCGTACACCCGCGGCGAGGAGATCAGCCGCCCGTTCGACGACGTGCTGGCCGAGGTCGCCACGCTCGCCGAGCAGGGCGTCAAGGAAGTGAACCTGCTGGGCCAGAACGTCAACGCCTACCGCGGGCCGATGCACGACGGCGGCACCGCCGACCTCGCCCTGCTGATCCACGCGATCGCGCAGCTCGACGGCATCGGCCGCATCCGCTTCACCACCTCGCACCCGGTCGAATTCAGCGACTGCCTGATCGCCGCCTACCGCGACGTGCCCAAGCTGGCCAACTACCTGCACCTGCCGGTGCAGGCCGGCTCCGACCGCGTGCTCGCCGCGATGAAGCGCGGCTACACCACGCTGGAATACAAGCAGCGCATCCGCAAGCTGCGCGCGGTGCGCCCGGACATCTCGGTCAGCTCGGACTTCATCGTCGGCTTCCCCGGCGAGACCGACCACGATTTCGAGCAGACCATGAAGCTGATCGAGGACGTCGGCTTCGACCAGAGCTTCTCCTTCATTTTCTCGAAGCGCCCCGGCACGCCGGCGGCCAAGCTCGCCGACGACACGCCCGACGCGGTCAAGCACGCGCGCCTGACGCGCCTGCAGGAAGCGCTCAACGCCAACGCGCGGCGCATCAGCGAGGCGATGGTCGGCAGCGTGCAGCGCGTGCTGGTCGAGGGTCCCAGCAGGAAGAACCCGGACGAGATGACCGGGCGCACCGAGAACATGCGCTACGTCAATTTCGCCGGGCACGCACGCCTGGTCGGCCAGTTCGTCGACGTGGTGATCACCGCGGCGATGTCCAATTCGCTGCGCGGCCGCGTGCGCCAGGCCGACGAGGCGGCGGCGTGACCGACGTCCTTACCCAGCGCGACCTCGCCCTCGAACCCGAGGACGTGGAGCGCCTCGCCAACCTGTGCGGGCCGTTCGACGAGCACCTGCGCCAGGTCGAGCTGCGCCTGGGCGTCGAGATCAACAACCGCGGCAACCTGTTCCGCGTGATCGGCGAGGAGCCTGCGGTGAAGGCCGCGGCCAAGGTGCTGCGCGACCTCTACGCCGCCACCGCGCGCGAAACGCTGGAAGGCCACAAGATCAACCTCTACCTCGCCGAATCCGGCATCGACGCCATCCAGGCCGACGCGGCGGAAGGCGCGCAGGAGGTGGCGATCAGGGTCAAGCGCGGCGTGATCAAGGGCCGCGGCCCCAACCAGGCGCGCTACCTGCACGCGATCGCCACCCACGACATCAACTTCGGCGTCGGCCCGGCCGGCACCGGCAAGACCTATCTCGCCGTGGCCAGCGCGGTGGAGGCGCTGACCGCCGGCCGCGCGCAGCGCCTGATCCTGGTGCGCCCGGCGGTCGAGGCCGGCGAGAAGCTCGGCTTCCTGCCCGGCGACCTCAGCCAGAAGGTCGACCCCTACCTGCGTCCGCTGTACGACGCGCTGTACGAAATGCTCGGCTTCGAGAAGGTGGCCAAGCTGATCGAGCGCAACGTGATCGAGATCGCGCCGCTGGCCTACATGCGCGGGCGCACGCTGAACGATTCGTTCGTGATCCTCGACGAGGCGCAGAACACCACCGTCGAGCAGATGAAGATGTTCCTGACCCGCATCGGCTTCGGCTCGGTGGCGGTGATCACCGGCGACGTCACCCAGGTCGACCTGCCGCGCAACGTGCGCTCCGGCCTGCGCCACGCGCTGGAGGTGCTGCGCGGTGTCGACGGCATCAGCGCCACCTTCTTCACCTCGAAGGACGTGGTGCGCCACCCGCTGGTGGCGAAGATCGTGCGCGCGTACGAGGCGTTCGAGGAGAACGGGACCGCGGAGTCCGGGACTCGGGACGCGGGACTCGGGACCCGGGAAAAACAGGGCCATGCGGACTGACGCGCCGTCCGCCCATCCCCACGCCTCCGCCATGCCACGCAAGCGCACGCCGTCCGCTCTTCCGGGCTCCGGGCCGCGGGCCCCGAGTCCCGTTGTCGTGCAAGTGGGCTACGCCCTGCCCCGTCGCGGACTGCCGGCGCCGCTCAGCCTGCGGCGCTGGGTCGAGGCGGCGCTGCGCGGCGCGCGCCGGCGGCGGCCGGCGGCGGTCGACCTGCGCATCGTCGGCGCCGCCGAGGGCCGCGCGCTGAACCGCCGCTACCGCGGCCGCGACTACGCCACCAACGTGCTGTCCTTCCCCGCCGAGCTGCCGGCCGGCGTGAACCTGCCGCTGCTGGGCGACCTGGTGATCTGCGCGCCGGTGGTCGCCCGCGAGGCCGCCGAACAGGGCAAGCCGCTCGTCCACCACTGGGCGCACCTCGCCGTGCACGGCACCCTGCACCTGCTGGGCTACGACCACGAGCGCCCCGCCGACGCCGGCCGCATGGAAGCGCTGGAGCGGCGCATCCTGGCCGGGTTGGGCATCGCCGATCCCTACGCGCCGCGCTGAGCCGGCCGCGGCTCGCGGTCGGGTCACGCACCTCTTCCGGGCCGGCGGACACGGCTTCGCCGGCCCTCCCCCTGCGCGGCCGAGTCGGCGAGTACGGCTTTTTCAATCAATGGCTTGCACCTGACGACCGCAGCCGCAGCCGCCGCCCGCCGGGTACCGTCCGCGGTTTTCGGTTAGACTCGCCAGCCCGCCCCGACAGGGGTCGTGTCGCTTTCGCTGCATGAACGAGGATCCGAGTACCACCGGCCCGGCGCACCGATCATGGTGGGACCGTCTGGGCCACATGCTTTCCGGCGAGCCGCGCAACCGCGAGGAGTTGCTCGAGGAACTGCGCGCCGCCCGGGCCAACGGCCTGCTCTCCGACGACAGCCTGGCGATGGCCGAAGGCGCCATCCGGGTGACCGACCTCAGCGTCGGCGACGTGATGGTCGCGCGCTCGCAGATGGTGATGATCCCGGCCGACGCGCCGCTGACCGACATCCTGGCGATCGTCACCGAGTCCGGCCATTCGCGCTTTCCCGTGCACGGCGAGGACAAGGACGAGATCCTCGGCATCCTGCTCGCCAAGGACCTGCTGAAGCACTTCGGCCACGACCACGACTGCGACGTGCGCGCGCTGCTGCGCCCGGCGGTGATGATCCCCGAGTCGATGCGCCTGAACGTGCTGCTCGCCGAGTTCCGCGACAGCCGCAACCACATGGCGATCGTGGTCGACGAGTACGGTGGCGTCGCCGGCCTGATCACCATCGAGGACGTGCTCGAGCAGATCGTCGGCGAGATCGACGACGAGCACGACGACGAGGAAGCGCCGACGCTGATCCAGCCCCTGCCCGACGGCGCCTTCCTGGTCAGCGCGCTGACCCCGATCGCCGACTTCAACGAGCGCTTCGGCACCGCGTACTCCGACGAGGAATTCGACACCGTCGGCGGCCTGGTCACCGCCGCCGTCGGCCACCTGCCGGAATCCGGCGAGGAGGCCGCGCTGGCCGGATTCCGCTTCCACGTCACCCAGGCGGACGACCGCCGCGTGCACCAGTTCCGCGTGCTGCCGCAGCATGCAGCGTGAGCGCATGACGCGCGCGCTGCGGCGGCTGGCTGCGCTGCTGCTCGCCTGCGCGCTGCTGGCGCCGGCGTCGCCGGCGCGCGCCGGCATCGCCGACGCGCCGGGCGAGGCGCTGGAAATCGCGCTGGTCACCTACGGGCCGGGCACGATCTACTGGGAGCGCTTCGGCCACGACGCCATCGAGGTGCGCGACACCGTCGGCGGCGAGGCGGTCGCGTTCAACTACGGCGTGTTCGACTTCGAGCAGCGCGACTTCCTGCTCAACTTCGCGCGCGGCTACATGATCTACCGCATGGACGCCGTGCCTGCGGCCGAGGACGCGGCCTACTACGCGACCGAGGGTCGCCGGGTGACGCGCCAGACGCTGGCGCTGACCCCGCCGCAGCGCGCCGCGCTGCGCGACTTCCTGCTGTGGAACGTGCAACCGGCGCACACCCAGTACCGCTACGACTACTTCACCGACAACTGCACCACGCGCGTGCGCGATGCGCTCGACCGCGCGCTCGGCGGCGCGATCCGCCGCCAGACCCAGGCGCCTTCGCACGGCTTCACCTACCGCATGCACACCGACCGCCTGCTCGCCGCGCAGCCGGCGCTGATGCTGCTGGTCGACCTCGGGCTCGGGCCGGCCGCGGATCGCCGGCTGTCGTACTGGGACGAGAGCTTCGTGCCGATGGTGCTGATGCGCGTGCTGCGCGAGGTGCAGCTGCCCGACGGCCGCGGTGGCACGCAGCCGCTGGTAGCGCACGAGGCGCAACTCGACGCCGGCCGCCTGCCGGCGCCGCCGGGCCTGCCGCCTGACCTGCGCCTGCCGTTCCTGTTGGCCGCGCTGCTGCTGGGCAGCGGTCTCGCCTGGGCCGGCCACCACGCGCCGCGCCGGCACGCCGCGCGCCTGGCGTTCGCCTGGGGCGGCGCGCTGTACGCGCTCGCCGCCGGCCTGGCCGGACTGTTCATGGCCCTGCTGTGGACGGCCACCGCGCACCGCTACGCCTGGGCCAACGAGAACCTGCTGCTGTTCAGCCCGCTGGCGCTGCTGCTGGTACCCGCGCTGCTGCGGCTCGCCCGCGCCGACGCGCGCAGCGGCCGCTTCGCGCGCGCGCTCGCCGCACTGCTCTTGCTGACGGCGGGTTTCGCGCTGTTCGCCAAGATCCTGCCCTGGTTCGTGCAGCAGAACCTGGCGTGGATCGAGCTCGGCCTGGCGCTGAACCTCGCGCTCGCCTACGGCCTCTGGCGCCACCGCTGAACGATTGCCGCGCCCGGCGGCGGCGGGCATGATGACCGCATGAACGACACCGGCGCCGCCGCACGCATGGTCATCAACTGCGTCGCCTACAGCCGCAGCGGCCAGCGCCTGCGCGACATCACCCTGGACGAGATCAGCGACGTCCTCGAGCAGCCCGACACCTTCGTCTGGGTCGGCCTGCACGAGCCGGACGCGGCGCTGCTGGCAAAGCTGCAGGAGGAATTCGGCCTGCACGACCTCGCCGTCGAGGACGCGCAGAACGCGCACCAGCGCCCCAAGATCGAGGTCTACGGCGACTCGCTGTTCATCGTCGCGCAGACCGCGCAACTGGTCGGCGGCAGCCTCGCCTTCGGCGAGACCCACGTGTTCGTCGGCCCGCGCTACCTGGTGACGGTGCGCCACGGCGCCTCGCTCAGCTACGCGCCGGCGCGGCGCAGCTGCGAGCAGAGCCCGGAACTACTGGCGTACGGCCCCAGCTACGGCCTGTACGCCGTGCTCGACTTCATCGTCGACAACTTCCTGCCGATCGTGCGCGACTTCAAGGAAGAGCTGCAGGAACTCGAGCACGACATCTTCGCCGAGACCTTCAAGCGCGAGACGATCAGGCGCCTGTACGAGATGCAGCGCGAGCTGGTCACGCTGCGCCTGGCGGTGGCGCCGTTGCAGGACATCCTCAGCCAGCTGGTGCGCCTGTATCCGCACCTGGTGCGCGACGAGGTGCGGGTCTACTTCCGCGACGTCTACGACCACGTGTTCCGCGTCAACGAGGCGATTGGCACGATGCGCGAGATGCTCTCGGCGGCGATGACGATCAACCTGTCGCTGGTCACGGTCGGCCAGAACGAGGTGGTCAAGAAGCTGGCCGGCTGGGCCGCGCTGCTGGCCGCGCCGACGCTGCTGGCGAGCTGGTACGGCATGAACTTCCACCACATGCCCGAGCTGGACAAGCCGTGGGCCTACCCCGGCATGATCCTGCTCACCGCGGTCATCTGCGGCGGCCTCTATTCGGTGCTCAAGCGCGCGAAGTGGCTGTAGGCGGCGCGCGCCGGAATCACGCCGCCGGCGCCGGCTGGCGGCGCGACAGCCACAGCAGGAACAGGCCGATCGCGATCAGCGGCAGCGACAGCACCTGGCCCATGGTCAGCCAGTGCGTGTCCAGCAGGTAGCCGAGCTGCACGTCCGGCTCGCGCACGAACTCGACCGCGAAGCGGAAGCAGCCGTACAGCAGCGCGAACAGGCCCGACACCGCGAAACGACGCCGCGGCTTGCGCGAGAACAGCCACAGCGCGGCGAACATCACCACGCCCTCCAGCGCGAATTCGTAGAGCTGCGAGGGATGCCGCGCGAAGGCGTCCAGCGCTCCGCTCGCGTACAGCGCCTTCAACTGCGCCACGTCCATGTCCTGGAAACGCGGATCGAGCTGCAGCGCGTGCGGGAAGATCATGCCCCACGGCTTGCCGGTGACGTGCCCCCACAGCTCGCCATTGATGAAGTTGCCGAGCCGGCCGAGGCCGAGCCCGATCGGCACCAGCGGCGCGACGAAGTCGATCGCGTCGAAGAAAGGCACGCGGGTGCGCCGCGACCACCACAGGCCGGCGGCGAGCACGCCGAGCAGGCCGCCGTGGAACGACATGCCGCCGTCCCAGACGCGGAACAGCGCCAGCGGATCGCGCCAGATCCAGTCCGGCGACACGTAGAACAGCATGTAACCGACGCGGCCGCCGACGATCACGCCCATCATCGCGTAGAACGCGAGATCGGCGAATGCGTCCTTGCTGACCGCCAGCCGCCCTGCGCGGCGGCGACGCTCGCCCAGCCACCAGGCGCCGAGGAAGCCGAGCAGGTACATCAGGCCGTACCAATGCACGGCGACCGGGCCGAGGTGGAAGGCGACCGGGTCGATGTCGACGAAGAACGGATGCGTCATGCGGAGCACTCGTGGGGCCGGCGCTGGGACCGCGCCAGGTCAGCGGGGTTCCCTCACGCCGGCAGCACGCGGCAGAGATAGCCCTTCAGGTAATCGGTCTCGGGAATCGCCGGATGCACCGGATGGTCCGGCGCCTGCTGCAGCTGCATCAGCGCCTGCACCTGGCGGTCGAGATGGCGCGCCGCCTGCTGCACGCCGTCCAGCAGCAGCGGCCGCGGCATATGGTACGAGCACGAGCAGGTGACCAGGATGCCGTCCTTCGCCAGCGCCTGCATGCCCAGCTCGTTGAGCCGGCGGTAGGCCAGCCGGCCTTCGGCGAGATCCTTCTTGCGCTTGACGAAGGCCGGCGGGTCGAGGATCACCACGTCGAAGTGTTCGCGGCGCTCGCGCAGCGCCTTGAGAAAGTCGAACGCGTCGGCGCGCTCCGCGCGCACGCGGTCGCCGAGCCCGTTGCGGCGGGCATTGCCGGCGATCGCCGCGACCGCCTGCGCCGAAGCATCCACGCACACGACCTCGGCCGCGCCCATCGCCGCCGCGCGCAGGCCCCAGGCGCCGAGGTAGCTGAACATGTCCAGCACGCGCGCGCCCTTGACGAACGGCGCGAGCCGGTCGCGGTTGGCGCGCTGGTCGTAGAACCAGCCGGTCTTCTGGCCACCGGTCGCGTCCGCGGCGAATTCGAGCCCGCCCTCGCGCACCGTCAGCGCGTCCGGTGGCGTGCCGAAACCGACGTCGGCATAGGCGGGCAGCCCCTCCAGCGCGCGGATCGCGGCATCGTTCTTCCACAGCAGCGCGGCCGGCTTCAGCACCTTGTCCACCGCCGCCTCGACCTCCGGCTTCAGACGCTCGATGCCGGCGGTGGTCGCCTGCGCGACCACCACCTCGCCGAAGCGGTCGAGCGTCAGGCCGGGCACGCCGTCGGATTCGCCGTACAGCAGCCGGTAGTACGGCTCGGCGTACAGGCGCTCGCGCAGGCCGAGCGCGACCTTGATGCGGTGCGTCAGCAGCGAGCGGTCCAGCGCGTGCTCGAGGCCGCGATTGACCAGGCGCGCGCAGATCAGCGAATTCGGGTTGACGTAGCCGACGCCGAGCGGCTTGTCGCGCGCATCGACGATCACGCAAGGCTCGCCCGGCGCGAATCCGGACAGCGGGGAGCGCGCCACGTCGACCTCGTTGGAGAACACCCACAGGTGCCCGGCGCGCAGGCGTGCGTCCTCGCCGCGCTTGAGGTACAGGGCCGGGTAAGCGATGCCTTCGGACACGGCGGGGTTCCACGCGCGGAAACCGTGCACGGTAAACGACCGCGCCGGTCCCGGCAACGACGGCCACCGCGCCCGGCGACCTAACACGCGGCGCCGCCTAGGAAAAAGTCGCATGCCGCGCCGAACGGCCGGCTGGCATACTCGGGCGTTCACGTCGATGGAGGGGGCTCCATGTCCGTTGCACGCATCACCCGTTTCGCTCTTGCGGGCGTCCTGTTCGCCGCCACGCTCGCCGCCCGGCCCGCCGACGCGGCGGCGCCGTCGTATGCCGACTTCGCCCGGCACCCGACGCTGGGCAGCCCCGCGCTGTCGCCCGACGGCCAGCATCTCGCGGTGTCGGTACACGAGCAGGAGAACGGCGAGAACAGCTACGCGCTGGCGGTACTGCACCTGCCGGATCTCAAGCCGGTCAGCCGCCTCAAGATGAATGCGGATTACCTGCCGCTGGACATCACCTGGGTCGACAACGAACGGCTCGTGCTGACCACCGGCAAGGAAACGGGCTTCGCCGAAGCGCCCTCGGCAACCGGCGACATCCTCGCGGTGAATATCGACGGTTCCGACAAGCGCCTGCTGTACAGCCCGAGCAAGCGCAGCTCGATCAGCGCCATGCGCACCATCCTCAGCATCCCGATCGGCTTCGGCCAGATCAGCGGCGTGCCGGACGTGCCGAACGGGCATTTCTACCTGACCGTGTATCCGTTCCCGACGCGCGGCGGCGCCGACGCGCAGGCCAACAAGACGCTGATCTACGACATCGACTCGCGCAGCGGCAGCGTCAAGGAGATCGGCTCGATCGACCGGGACGGCTACGACTTCCTGGTGCACGACGGCGTCGCGCGCTATGCCTTCGGCGAAGACAACGACTTCGTCGAGCACGTCTACTATCGCGCCGGCGCGGACCAGCCCTGGACCGAGTTGCCCGCCGCGGTGGTCGGCAAGCGCTTCCAGCCGCGCGGGATCAGCCCCGACGGGCAGCACCTGTACGCGCTCGGCAACCCGACCGGCGGGGCCGACGCGCTGACCGTCAGCAACCTCGACGGCAGCGGCCGCCGGGTGCTGGCGTCCGATCCGCGCGTCAGCATCGCCAGCGTCGCCTGGACGCCGCCGCACCAGGCCCCGTTCGCCGCGATCGCGCTGGACGGCAAGCCGACCGTCACCTATCTCGACGACAGCCGCTACGCGGCAGCCATGAAGTCGCTCAACGAGGCGTTCCCGGACCACTTCGTGTCGTTCGCCGACATGAGCAGCGACGGCTCGACCATCCTGGTGCGCGCGGTCAGCGACCGCGACCCCGGCACCTACGCGCTGTTCGACACCGCGACCGGCAAGCTGCGGCCGCTGTACCAGCTCATGCCGTGGCTCAAGGCCGACCAGCTCGGCGAGCGCCGGCCGTTCTGGTTCAAGGCCTCCAGCGGCGCCGAGCTGGGCGGTTTCATCACCCTGCCGCCGCACCGCGTCGAGAAGAACCTGCCGACCATCGTCCTGCCGCACGGCGGCCCGATCGGCGTCCAGCACATGTGGCCGATCGGCTCGTGGGACGACATGGAAACCCAGTTCCTCGCCTCGCGCGGCTACGCCGTGGTGCAGGTCAACTACCGCGGCTCCGGCGGGCGCGGCAAGAACTTCGAGGATGCCGGCAAGCTGCAGATGGGCACCGGCATGATGCAGGACATGCTGGACGCGCTGAAGTGGGCCGAGGCGCAGGGCTACAGCGATCCGGCCAGGGTTTGCGTGTACGGCGCCAGCTACGGCGGCTACTCGGCCTATTTCCTGCCCGTGTATGCGCCGCAGGGCACGCTGAAGTGCGCGGTCGCCATCGCCGGCGTCTCCGACATCCGCGTGCAGGCCGACCGCAGCGACACGCGCCGCTCGCGCGCCGGGCGCAACTTCCTGCGCGAGGCATGGGGCATGGACGATCCCGCCTACATCGCCGCCAACTCGGCGGTGGACCACATCGACAAGTTCAACGTGCCGGTGCTGATCGTTCACGGCGAGGACGACCCTCGCGTGCCGGTGCAGAACGCGCGCGAGATGCGCGACGCGCTCGAGAAGGCCGGCAAGCCGTTCGAGTACATGACCCGGCCCAAGGAAGGCCACGGCTTCTTCAAGGAGCAGAACAACGTCGACCGCTACGAGATCACCGAGAAGTTCCTGCTGAAGTATCTCGGCCCCGGCGCGCCGGTCGCGAACTGAGCCTCGCCGTCACGCAGCGCCCGGCCCCGCGCCGGGCGCTGCTTTTTTGCGTTTCCGCAAAGCAGCAGGGCGGGCGCAGCCGCGCGCCGCAGTGCCGGTGGAATTTCCTGCGCAGGGAGTCCGGCCCCGAACCGCCGGCGTTGCGCTAGGCTCGCCGCATGTCCAACCGACTCGCCCTCGAAACCAGCCCCTACCTGCGCCAGCACGCCGACAACCCGGTGGACTGGTGGCCGTGGAGCGACGCGGCGCTCGCGCACGCGCGCGCCACCGACACGCCGATCCTGCTCTCGGTCGGCTACGCCGCCTGCCACTGGTGCCACGTGATGGCGCACGAAAGCTTCGAGGACGCGGCGACCGCGGCGGCGATGAACGCTCGGTTCGTCAACATCAAGGTGGATCGCGAGGAGCGCCCCGACCTCGACCGCGTCTACCAGCTCGCCCACCAGGCGCTGACCGGGCGCGGCGGCGGCTGGCCACTGACCGTGTTCCTCGATCCGCAGGATCTCACCCCGTTCTTCGCCGGCACCTACTTCCCGCGCGAGCCGCGCTACGGCATGCCCGGCTTCGCGCAATTGCTGCAGTGGCTGCGCGAAGCCTTCGACCGGCAGCGCGACGCGCTGCGCGAACAGGCCGTCGAGCTGCGCACGTGGCTGGCCGCGATCGGCCAGGACGCGCCGGGCGCACGGCCGGACGCCGCGCCGCTGCGCGCGGCGCTCGCGCGCATCGCCGCGCGCCACGATCCCGACCACGGCGGCAGACGCGGCGCGCCCAAGTTCCCGCACGCGGGCGAACTCGAACTGCTGCTGGACGAGGCGGACGCGCCGCTCGGCGCGGCGCAGGGCGAGGTCGGCGCGGCGGACTGCGCGGCGATGGCGCGGCGCACCCTGGAGCGCATGGCCGCCGGCGGCCTGTACGACCACCTCCAGGGCGGCTTCTTCCGCTATTGCGTCGACGCGACGTGGGCGATCCCGCACTTCGAGAAGATGCTGTACGACAACGCGCTGCTGCTGCCGCTGTATGCGCGCGCGGCGCGCCTGTGGAACGACGCGGCGATGCGCGCGGCCTGCCTCGGCACCGCGGCGTGGCTGCAGGCCGACCTGCGCCTCGCCGACGGCGGCTACGCCAGCGCGCGCGACGCCGACAGCGAGGGCGAGGAAGGCCGCTACTACCTGTGGCGGCGCGACGAGGCGCGCGCGCTGCTCGACGCCGAGGCCTGGGCCGTCGCCGCGCGCGCCTGGGGGCTGGACCGGCCGCCCAACTTCGAGGAGCGCGCCTGGCACCTGCAGCAGGTGCGCGGCACCGCCGAGGTTGCCGCCGAGCTCGGCCTGGACATCGCGTCCGCCGAAGCGCGCCTGCAGCGTGCGCGCGAGCGCCTGCTCGCCGCGCGCGCGCAGCGCACGCCGCCGCTGCGCGACGACAAGCGGCTGACCGCATGGAACGCGCTGCTCGCCGCCGGGTTGGCGCGCGCGGCGCGCTGGCTGCCCGACGACGCCGCGGCGCTGGCCGCGGCGTCCGCCGGCATCCTCGACACGCTGCGCGCGGGCGCCTGGATTGACGGCCGCCTGTACGCCTGCCACGCCGGCGGCGCGGCGCGTTTTCCCGCCTATCTCGACGACCATGCCTTCCTGCTCGACGCGCTGCTGGCGCAGCTGCAATGCGCGTTCCGACCGCACGATCTCGCCTGGGCGGTCGCGCTGGCCGACACGCTGCTGGAGCGCTTCGAGGATCGCCCGCGCGGCGGCTTCTGGTTCACCGCGCACGACGCCGAGGTGCTGATCCAGCGCCCCAAGTCATGGACCGACGACAGCCTGCCGAGCGGCAGCGCCGTCGCCATCGACGCCTTGCTGACGCTCGGCCATCTGCTCGGCGAGACGCGCTACCTCGACGCCGCCGAACGCGCGCTGCGCGCCGCCGCCGCGCCGCTGGCGCAGCACCCCGACGCCTGCCCCACCCTGCTGCGCGCGCTGCGCCATGCGCTGGCGCCGCGCGCGCAGGTGATCGTGCGCTGCACAGCCGCCGAGGCCGAGGCGTGGCGCGCCGCGCTGTACGCGCTCTCGCCGGCGCGCGCCGATGTCTTCGTGATACCGGCAGCGTCGGACGCACTGCCAGGCATGCTGGGCGCGCGCGTCGCCCGAACCGGCGGCGTTGCCTATGTGTGCGAAGGCCTGAGCTGCCGTGCGCCGATCGATTCGCCCGCGGCGCTGCTCACCGCACTGCGGGACTGACCGGACCCCAAGCCTCGTAGGGCGGAATCCGCGCAGCGGCTTCCGCCACGCACCAGTCGCGGTGACCCGCCGTGGCGGAAGCGCCGCCGCGCGGCGACTCCGCCCTACAGCACCACCGGCCGGTCGGGCAGTTCGTCGGCCGCGCCCGCAGCGCGCGGCGGCAGGTGCGCGGCCAGCAGGTCGTGGGTGGCGGCGATGCCGGCCTGCGCGCCGCCGACCCAGTCGTCGGCGGCGAAGCGCTCGCGCATCGCCGCGCAGACCGCTTCCCAGGCGACCGCCGGCACGTGCCGTGCCACCTCGCGGTCGGCGACGATCTCGATCGCGTGATCGGCCAGCAGCAGGTACAGCAGCACGCCGGTGCGCTGCGCGGTGTCCCACACGCGCAGGTGGGCGAACGCCTGCTCGGCGCGCTGGCGCGGCGTGCGTTGTGCGATCAGCTCCGCCAGGGTCAGCCGCGCCTCCAGCGCGAAGCACACCTCGCCGCCGTGGCGCGCTTCGCCGGCGGCGATCGCGGCCTGGATCGCGTCCATCGCCGCGGCCGGGAAGCGCCGCCGCGCCGGCATCGCGAACAGATGCCGCAGCAGGCGCGTGCGCATCACCAGCTCCCCGACGCGCCGCCGCCGCCGGTCATGCCGCCGCCGCCGGAAAATCCGCCACCGCCGAAACCGCCGCGGCCGCCGCCGCCAAAACCGCCCGGCCAGCCGCCGCCCCAGCCGCCGCGGCGCGCGAACATGCCGCCGCCGGTGACCGGCAGCAGGCCGACCAGCAGGCCGATCGCGAGGCCGGCCAACGCGAAGCCCCAGCGCCCGCCGCTGAAGAACAGGCTGGCCGCGGCGTTCAGCAGGCCGGTGCCGAGCGCTCGTCCCGGCGCGCGCAGGCGCCGGAACGGCGCGCGCAGGATCGTCGCCAGCACGAACGCGAAGAACAGCAGCGGCAGCCAGCTGGCGCCGGGCTGCGCGGGTTCGCGCTCCTCCAGCGGCGGCGGCAGCGGCTCGCCGTCGATCAACTGGGTGAGCACGTTGACCGCGTCGCCGATGCCGCCGTAGTAGTCGCCCTGGCGGAAACGCGGCGTGATGTACTCGCGGATGATGCGGCTGGCGGCGGCGTCGGGAATCGCGCCTTCCAGGCCGTACGCCACTTCGATGCGCACGCGACGGTCGTCCTTGGCGACGATCAGCAGCACGCCGTCGTCGACGTTCTTGCGCCCCAGCTTCCACTGGTCGAACACGCGGACGGCGTAATCCTCGATCGTGTCCGGCTGCGTCGTCGGCACGATCAGCACGGCGAGCTGCGCGCCTTTGCGCTGCTCCAGCGCGGCGAGGCGCTGCTCCAGCTCCTGCGCCTGCTGCGCGGTCAGCGTGCCGGTGGTGTCGGTGACGCGCGCATGCAGCGGCGGGATCGCCGGCTCCTCCTGCGCGAACGCGTTGCCCGCCGCCGCCAGCAGTACGGCCGCGCCGAAGGCAAGCAACGAGCGCACGAGCGCGCGCATCGGAAGTTCAGCGCGACCGCGCTGGCGCCGGCTGCGGCTGCGAGAAATCGACGGTCGGCGCGGTCGAGATCGCCTTCTCGTTCTCCACCGTGAAGTTCGGCTTGACCTGGTAGCCGAACACCTTGGCGGTGATCACCGTCGGGAACTGGCGGATCAGCGCGTTGTAGTCCTGCACCGCCTTGACGTAGCGGTTGCGCGCCACGGCGATGCGGTTCTCGGTGCCCTCGAGTTGCGCCTGCAGGTTCTGGAACAGGCCGTCGGCCTTGAGGTTGGGATAGTTCTCGCTGACCGCCATCAGCCGCGTCAGCGCGCTGGACAGCTCGCCCTGCGCCTGCTGGAACGCGGCCAGCGCCCTCGGGTCATTGGCCAGCTCGGGCGTCATCTGGATGCTGCCGACCTTGGCGCGCGCGTTGGTGACCTCGGTCAGCACGCGCTCCTCGTGGCTGGCATAGCCCTTGACGGTGGCGACCAGGTTGGGTACCAGGTCGGCGCGGCGCTGGTACTGGTTCAGCACCTCGGACCAGGCGGCCTTGACCTGCTCGTCGGCGCGCTGGATGGCGTTGTAGCCGCAGCCGGACAGCAGCGCGACGAGGACGACGAGCAGCAGCGGACGTGCGATGCGCATGGCGGACCCTCTCGTGTCGGCGCGCCGATTGCAGCACGCGCGCGGGCCCGCCACAAGCGCCGTCGGCCTGGCCCACCGTTCGGTTGACGAAGTTGCGACGGTGGGCCAGGGCCCACCCCACAGCCGTCTTACGCGAGCAGGCGTCCGCCGAGGATCAGGCCCCAGGTCAGCAGCACCAGCAGCATCAGCAGGAACACCGCCGCCGAACCCATGTCCTTGGCGCGTCCGGCCAGTTCGTGGAACTCCGGGCTGACCTTGTCGACCACGGCCTCGACCGCGGAGTTGAGCAGCTCCGCGGACAGCACCAGCGTCGGCGTCAGCACCAGCAGGACCTTCTCGATCGGACCATGGCCCAGCCACAGCCCGAGCGGCATCAGCACGACGCACAGGTACAGCTCGAAGCGGAACGACGCCTCGTAGCGCCACGCCGCGCGCAGTCCTTTCAGCGACCAGATGAACGCGTTCCAGATCTGGCGCGGGCCGCGCGGCTCGATGCTGGCCATGGGCGCCCCCTCGCCCCGTGCGCGCTCAGGCCGCGCGCACGGCGTCGCCCGCCGCCGCGGGCTCGCGCCAGGCGACGTCGAGTTCCCGCGCCGCCTTGACGTCGTCGAGCCGGCGCACCGGCGTGGTGCGCGGCGCGTCCTTCATCGCCTGCGGGTCGCTGGCGGACAGCGCGAGCAGCCCGGCCATCACCTCGACGAACGCGTCCAGCGTTTCCTTGCTCTCGGTCTCGGTCGGCTCGATCAGCAGGCACTCCGGCACCAGCAGCGGGAAGTAGTTGGTCGGTGCGTGGATGCCGTGGTCCAGCAGCGCCTTGGAGAAGTCGAGCGCGGTGACGCCGCTCTGCTTCTTCTGCGGCGCCACGGTGACGATGAACTCGTGGCTGGCGCGGCGCTTCGGATAGGCCAGGGTGAAGCCCTTCTCCGCCATGCGCTTGGCCATGTAGTTGGCGTTCAAGGTGGCGTACTCGGCCACGCGCACCATGCCTTCGCGCCCGAGCATGCGCGCGTAGACGTAGGCGCGCAGCAGCACGCCGGCGTTGCCGGCGAAGCTGGTCAGGCGGCCGATCGACAGCGGGCGGTCCTTGCGGCGCACCCAGCCATAGCTGCCGTTCTCGCGCTTCTCCACCATCGGAATCGGCAGGAACGGCTTCAGGCGCTCGGACACGCCCACCGCGCCCGCACCCGGACCGCCGCCGCCGTGCGGCGTCGAGAAGGTCTTGTGCAGGTTCATGTGGATGGCGTCGAAGCCCATGTCGCCGGGCCGCACCTTGCCGAGGATGGCGTTGAGGTTGGCGCCGTCGTAATACAGCAGGCCGCCGGCGGCGTGCACCAGGCCGGCGATCTCCTTGATGTGGCGCTCGAACACGCCGATCGTCGAGGGGTTGGTCAGCATGATGCCGGCGGTCTTCGGCCCCAGCGCCTTCTTCAGCGCCTCGAGGTCGATGTCGCCGTCGTCCAGCGTCGGCACCTCGCGCACCGTGCAGCCGCACATCGAGGCGGTGGCCGGATTGGTGCCGTGCGCGGCGTCGGGCACGATGATCTCGGTGCGCGCCGTGTCGCCGCGATGGCGGTGGTAGGCCATGATCATCGCCACGCCGGCCAGCTCGCCCTGCGCGCCGGCCAGCGGCGCCAGCGACACGCCGCCCTTCATGCCGGTGACGTCGGCCAGCATGTCCTGCAGCTCGTGCATGCACGACAGGAAACCCTGGCTCAGCGATTCCGGCGCGTACGGATGGCGCGCCAGGAAGCCGTCCAGCATCGCCAGCGAATTGCAGGCGCGCGGGTTGTATTTCATCGTGCACGAACCGAGCGGATAGAAGTTCGTGTCGATCGAGAAGTTCTTCCGCGACAGGTTGGTGTAATGGCGCAGCGCCTGCAGCTCGGACACCTCGGGCAGGCCCAGCGCGCTCTTGCGGCGGAACTGTTCGGGAAGATCGGCGGGGACGGCGGTATCGGCGGGAAGCTGGGCGGCCGCGGTGCGGCCTGGCTGCGAAAGCTCGAAAATCAGCATGGCGGTGCCGGCAGGACGGGGCAAAAGGACGGCGTATGATGCCACAAGCGCGCCGCACCGGCGGCGCGGGGCGCCCGCCCGGGGCCGGCCCGATTCGACCAATGGCTATGCCCTCCGGCATTGACCCCCGCGCTCCGCGGGCGGAATCTTCCGCGGTCGATCCGGGGAGGACGGTCATGGGCAGCGTCGTCAGCAAGTTCGGCTGGGCCGCATTCGCAATCTTCGGGGCATTCTGCCTCGGCACCGTCGCGCTGCACCGCGGCGAAACCATCAACGCCACCTGGCTGGTGGCCGCGTCGATCGCGACCTTCGTGATCGGCTACCGCTTCTACAGCCGCTTCATCGCCGAGCGCGTGCTGCAGCTCGACACCACCCGCGCCACGCCTGCGCACCTGCGCAACGACGGCCTCGACTACGTGCCCACCGACAAGTGGGTGCTGTACGGCCACCACTTCGCCGCGATCGCCGGCGCCGGCCCGCTGGTCGGCCCGGTGCTGGCGGCGCAGATGGGCTACCTGCCCGGCACGCTGTGGATCCTGGTCGGCGTGGTGTTCGCCGGCGCGGTGCAGGACTTCATGATCCTCGGCCTGTCGATCCGCCGCGACGGCAAGTCGCTGGGCGACATGGTGCGCATGGAGATGGGCTCGGCCGCCGGCGTGGTGGCGATGATCGGCGTGCTGACGATCATGATGATCATCCTGGCGGTGCTGGCGCTGGTGGTGGTCAAGGCGCTGACGCACAGCCCGTGGGGCACGTTCACGGTGGCGATGACCATCCCGATCGCGCTGCTGATGGGCAGCTACCTGCGCTGGGTCCGCCCCGGCAAGGTGCTGGAAGTGTCGCTGATCGGCTTCGTGCTGCTGATGCTGTCGGTGTGGATCGGCGGCAAGGTCGCGGTCGACCCGTCGTGGGCGCCGCTGTTCGACTACGACGGCAAGTCGCTGGCGTGGATGCTGATCGCCTACGGCTTCTGCGCCTCGGTGCTGCCGGTGTGGTTCCTGCTGGCGCCGCGCGACTACCTCAGCACCTTCCTCAAGATCGGCACCATCCTGCTGCTGGCCGCGGCGATCTTCCTGGCCGCGCCGATGCTGCAGATGCCGGCGATCACCAGGTTCATCGACGGCAGCGGCCCGGTGTTCGCCGGCAACCTGTTCCCGTTCCTGTTCATCACCATCGCCTGCGGCGCGGTGTCCGGCTGGCATTCGCTGATCTCCTCCGGCACCACGCCGAAGATGCTCGCCAACGAGCGCGAGGCGCGCATGATCGGCTACGGCGGCATGCTGATGGAGGCGTTCGTCGCCATCATGGCGCTGGTTGCCGCCGGCATCCTGCAGCCGGGCGTGTATTTCGCCATGAACTCGCCGGCGGCGGCGATCGGCGGCACCGTGCAGGAAGCGGCGGCGACGATCAGCCAGTGGGGCTTCGTGGTCACGCCGGACATGCTGATGCAAACCGCGCACGACATCGGCGAGACCACCATCCTGCACCGCGCCGGCGGCGCGCCGACGCTGGCGGTCGGCATGGCGCAACTGCTGCACGGCATCCTGCCCGGCGAGGGCATGATGGCGTTCTGGTACCACTACGCGATCCTGTTCGAGGCGCTGTTCATCCTCACCACCGTGGATGCCGGCACCCGCGTCGGCCGCTTCATGATCCAGGAGCTGGCCGGGCTGGCGTATCCGCCGCTGAAGAAGACCGAATCGTGGAGCGCCAACCTGATCGCCACCGTGGTGTGCGTGGCGGCATGGGGCTACTTCCTCTACCAGGGCGTGGTCGACCCGTTCGGCGGCATCAACACGCTGTGGCCGCTGTTCGGCATCGCCAACCAGATGCTGGCGGCGATCGCGTTGACGCTGTGCTGCGTGATCGTGGTCAAGCTCAAGCGCGAGCGCTACCTGTGGGTGCCCGCGGTCCCGGCGCTGTGGCTGGTCGTGTGCACGCTCACCGCCGGCTGGCAGAAGCTGTTCCACGACGACGCCAAGATCAGCTTCCTCGCCAACGCGCGCAAGTTCGCCGCCGCGATCGCCGAGGGCAAGGTGCTGGCGCCGGCCAAGTCGCTGGAGGAGATGCAGCGCATCATCACCAACAACTACGTCGACGCGACCCTGACCGCGCTGTTCATGCTGCTGGTCGCGGCCACCGCCGTGTTCGGCGTGCGTACCATCCTCGCCGCGCGGCGCACCGCGCAGCCGACCGCGCACGAGGAACCCTACGTGGCGATGGCCACGGTGCAGTCGTGACCTGCCGGGCGCCGGAGGCGGACGCCTCCGGCGCCGGTACACGGGGCGGCGAATCATGAATCTCGACTCTGCCAGAACCCTGCTGCGGCGACACCTGCGCGAAGCGTGGCGCCGCGCCGTGCAGACGGGCCGCCTGATCGTCGGCGTGCCCGACTACGACACCTACGTCGAGCACATGCGCCGCGCCCATCCGGAGCGGGCAGTGATGAGCTACGAGGCGTTCTTCGCCGAGCGCCTCGAGGCGCGCTACCGCGGCGGCGGCGGGCGCTGCTGCTGATCCGCCCCCGCGACAGCGCCCGGCGGCGCAGGCCGGCAGGCGCGCGCCAGGCGCGCGGACGGCGACCCCGGCGCGGGGCAGGCGTAATCCAGTTGCGAGACCAGCGTCGGCGTGACGTCGCCGTAGCGCAGCACTTCGCCGCCGCGCGCGGCGACGAACGCCTCGGCGTCGGCGCGGCGCGCGAACGACGCCAGCGTCGGCCCCATGCCGCCGTGCAACGGCTGCCAGGCGACGTAGTACGCCGCGCGCGCGTCGGTGAAACCGGCAGCGGCGCCATCGGGATGCGCCCAGTCGATACGTGCCGCGTCCTGCACGTAGACGGCGCCGAGCTGGCCCGCCACGTCGTCCTGCAGCACGTAGGCGAAGAAGTCCCGCGTCGATTCGAATTTCAGCGGCTGCGCGGCGTCGCCCACGTAGGCCTCGGCGCGCGGTCCCGGGCTGCCGGCGATGTCCATGCCGCAGACCGCGCAGGCGTCGTCCGCGCCGATCGCCACCGGCGGCCGCGCGTCCTGCGTGGTGCCGGTGCCGCAGCCGGCGAGAGCCGCCGCCGCCAGCAGCCACAGCCATTGCGCACGCATCGCGGCCATGCTCACAGCTCCTGCCGGCGGAACGCCAGCAGCGCCAGCAGGAACGGGCCGAAGCCCCAGGCGAGCATGGCGGCGACCAGCAGCGCCGGCGGATACGCGTGCGCCGCGGTCATCGACATGAACACGTCGTTGCCGGCACCCGCGCCCAGCGCCACCAGGTTGACCAGGCGGAACACGTCGATCGGGTTGGCCAGCAGCAGGTAGGGATAGAGCGCGCGCTCCATCGCGTTGCCGCCGCTGAACACCAGCAGGGCCAGAAGCACCAGGTCGAACAGCATCACCAGCACGAACCAGGCGAGCAGCGCCAGCCCGGCGGCGCGCGCCTTCTCGCGCGCCAGCGCGCTGATCAGGCAGGCCATGCCGGCGAAGCTCGCGCCCAGCAGCGAGGCGCTGCCGACGAACACGCCGAGGTGCCGCCATGCCGACCAGGTGCGCGCCTCCGGCGTCATCAACTGGATCAGCACCACCGCCGCGCCGAAGCCGAGCGCGGTGGCGACCGCCAGCACGCCGCTGTGACCGAGGAACTTGCCGGCGATCAGCTCGGCGCGCGACAACGGATAGGACAGCAGCAGCGCCAGGGTGCCGCTCTCGCGCTCGCCGACGATCGTGTCGTAGGCGATCAGCAGGCCGATCAGCGGGATCACGAACGCGGCCAGCGTGGTCAGGCTCGCGAGCGTGGCGTTGAAGGAGACGAAGCCGAGGCGGCCGGCGGCGGCGGCGCCAAAGTAGGCGATGCCGAGCGCCAGCACGGCGAACAGGCCGGTGATCGCCAGCGTCCAGCGGCCGCGGAAGTCGTCGCGGAATTCCTTGCCGGCGATGGACAGGATCGGCCTCACGTCTCGCTCCTCCCGCGGGGCGCCGGCTCCGCACCGATCGCGGCGTACAGGCGCGCCAGCGTCGCCTCGCGCACGTCGATGTCGACGAGTTGCGGCGCCTGCAGCAGCCGGCGCACCGTCTCCAGCTTGGCCGCGTGCGGCACGTCGAACTCGAGCGTATCGGCGCGCCGCGTCGGCGCGGCGCCGGCCCGCTCGCGCAGCCAGGCCTCGATCGGCGCGCCGTCCGCGCCGTCGGCCAGGCGCACCGTGATCGTCACCGGCAGGCGCGCCGCGGCCTGCAGCTCGCCCACCGCGCCCTGCGCCAGCAGCCGACCGCCGCCGAGGATGATCGCGCGGTCCAGATGCGGCTCCAGTTCCGCCAGCACGTGCGAGGAGATCACCACGGTGCGGCCGCGCGCGCGCAGCGCGGCGACCAGCTCGAAGAACTCGCGCGTTGCGGCCGGATCGAGCCCGGAGGTCGGCTCGTCCAGCAGCAGCAGTTCGGGATCGCCGAGCAGCGCCTGCGCCAGGCCGAGGCGCTGGCGCATGCCGTTCGAATAGGTGCGCACGCGGCGGTCGGCGGCGGCCAGGCCGACGCGTTCCAGCAGGTCGCCCACCTCGCCCGCCGGCGCGCGCTTCAGCACCGCTAGATAGGCCAGCGTCTCGCGTCCGCTCAGGTTGCCGTAGAACGCCACGTTCTCCGGCAGGTAGCCGATGCGCGCGCGCAGCCGCCGCGCCTCGGCGCCAAAGGGATCCGCGCCGAGCACCGCCAGCCGCCCGTCGCTGGGGCGGATCAGCCCGAGCATCAGCTTGATCAGCGTCGACTTGCCGGCGCCGTTGTGGCCGAGCAGGCCGACCACCTCGCCCGCCGGCACCGTCACCGACACCTCGCGCAACGCCCAGGCATCGCCGTAGCGCTTGCCGAGACCGCTGGCCTCAATCGCGTGCCGCATACGCATCGCCTTCGCGCACCGCCGGCCGCGCCATCAGCGGGTGGCTGTCGCTCACGCTCGGCGGCGTGAACACGGGAAACGCGCGCTGCACGTAGCGCAGCGTCAGGATCGCCGGGCTGCTCATCAGCAGGCGCGCGCCCGGGTATTTCCAGAACAGGATGTCGACGCCGTCGTTGGGGCGGAACGCGGCGTCGCCGCGGCCGTCGCCGTCGAGATCCCAGCCGACATAGTCGCTCCAGTAGTTGCCGCGGCCGCGCCACGACCACTCCTGGGCGACGTTCTGCACGTATTTCACCTGCACGCGGTTGTCGACGAAGGCGTTGCCGTGGACCAGGTTGCCTTCCGAGCCGGCGGTGACGTGGATGCCGATCGGGCAGCGCACGATGTCGTTGCCGGCGATGCGGTTGTACTCCGAGTTGTAGACGAACATGCCCTTGCCCTCGCCGCCCGGCAGCGGCTGGCCGTGCTCGTCCCGCTCGCCGGTGACGTCGCGGACGATGTTGCCGTCCAGCGTGCTGTAGGTGACGTAGTTGAGCAGCATGCCGTAGGTGGCGTCGCCCAGCGAGCGGTTGCCGCTGACGGTCAGGTGGTCCGACTGCATCAGCGCGTAGCCGGCGCGCGTGCGCGTGGTGATGTTGCCGGCGATCAGGTTGTGGTTCGAGTACATGTAGTGGATGCCGTAGCGCACGTCGTGGATGCGGTTGCCGACGATGCGATTGCGCGGGCTGACGTAGATGTAGATGCCGTCGCGCACGGTACCGACGTCGTTGTCGCGCACCTCGACGCCGGTGTCGTTCCACAGGTGGATGCCGTCGCCGCGGTCCGGCGAGCGCAGCGCGGCCACGCCGCGGATACGGTTGCCGATCACCCGCACGTCGGCCGCGCCGTTGAGGTACACGCCGAACAGCACGTCCTCGAGCGCGTTGCCGACGATCGCCACCCGGCGCGCCTGCTGCTCGACGAAGACGCCGGCGTTCATCGCCGTCAGGTCGGTGCCGGAGCGGCGGATCGCCAGGCCGCGCACGACGACGTCGGAGGCGGCGATGCGGATCACGTCGCCGCTGTCCTCGCCGTCCAGTACGGCGCCCGGCGCGCCGACCAGGGTCAGCGGCTTGTCGAGCCGCAGATGCACGACATGCACGCCCGTCGGCACCGTAATCGTCGCTCCCGGTGCGGCGCGCGCGATCGCCTGCGCCAGCGCGTCGGCCGGCGCGGCCGCGCCGGCGTCAGGCAGCCACGCCAGCAATACGGCGAGCGCGCCAGCGCACGCGGTCATCCGCAGGGGAGCAGTCGACACGCCCATCGCGCACGGTGCGCGGCCGCAGCGGCGAACCGCCGCGGCCGCGTCCCCTCAGGCTTCCACCAGCATGCGGCCGCACATCTCCATGTGCAGCGCGTGGCAGAAGAACGTGCAGTAGTACCAGTACACGCCCGGCTTGTCGGCGACGAAGGTCACCGACGAGGTCTGTTGCGGGCTGATCTCCATGTTGATGCCGTGGTCGGTGAGGCAGAAGCCGTGGCTGAGGTCCTGCACCTGGTCGACGTTGGTCACCACCACGGTGACGCGGTCGCCCTTCTTGACCTTGAACGCATCGAGGCCGTACTTGGGCGCGGCGCTGGTCATGTAGACGTGCACCTCCTTGCCGTTGCGCACGACCTTGGAGTCCTTCTCCAGCACCACGCCGTCCTTGCGTGCCATCGCCACGGTCTCGGCGAAGAACGGATCGCTGCGCGTCCACTGCTGCTTGAACTTTCCCATCAGCAGGCGCCGATGGATGATCAGGCAGTCGTGCGGCTCGCAGTACACCGGACCGTCCGCGATGAGTTTCATCTCGTCGCCGGAAATGTCGATCAGCTGGTCGTTGTCCGGGTGCAGCGGGCCGACCGGCAGGAAGCGGTCCTTGGAGAACTTGTTCAGCGACACCAGCCATTTGCCGTCGGCGTCGCGCGACTCGCCCATCGACGAGTGGTTGTGCCCGGGCTGATAGGCGACGTCGAGCTTCTGGCGGATGTAGTTGACCTTGGCGCCGTTGTAGGCGCGGATCGCCTCCTCGATGTTCCACTTGACGATCTGGCTGTCGATGAACAGCGTGGTATAGGCATAGCCGCGGCCGTCGAAGGCGGTGTGCAGCGGGCCGAGGCCGAGCTCGGGCTCGGCGACCACCACGTCGCGCGGCTGCTTCAGCCTGCCGGCGAACCAGTCGTCGACGCGCTGCCAGCTGATCACGGTCACCGTCGGCGACAGCTTGCCCGCGGCCATCAGGTACTTGCCGTCCGGGCTGGCATTGCAGCCGTGCGGATTCTTCGCCACCGGGACGTACAGCGTGAGGTCGGAACCGTGGCGGCCGTCGACCACCGGCACCTTCGAGCCCGGCAGCTTCAGCAGCTTGCCCTGTTTCACCGCCTGCTCGATGCGCGGAATGTTGAACACCACCACCCAGTCGCGCTCGTCGCGCATGAAACCGGCCAGGTCGACGCCGCCCTCGCTGTTGTAGCAGGTCGACGCGGCGTACTTGCCGCTGTAGTCGGCGTCGGTGTTGTCGAGGTTGCCGTCCACCAGCACCTGCCACGCCACCTCCATGGTGTCCGCGTTCACGGCGGTGTACAGCGTCGAGTACTTCGTCGGATCCTCGAGATCGTGGCCGTCGTTCGGGTGCGGGATGCGGTACTCGCCGTTGCAGAACACGTACTTGGTGCGCGGCACGCGCTGCACGCGCATGCCGTGGATCGCCTGCACGTTGGGGATCTCGAGGATCTTGTCGGTGCGCATCACGTCGCAGCGGATGCGCGCGACGCGCGTATTGGCCTTGTCGTTGACGAAGATGTAGCGGCCGTCATAGCGGCCGTCGGTCATGCTCATGTGCGGGTGGTGCAGATCGCCGCCCGGCGGCGGGTTCTTGCCCAGCACGCGCTTGGACTCGTTGGTGACGCCCCAGCCGATGGTGAAGTCGGGGTTGAACACCGGCACGCGCGTCAGTTCGCGCATCGACGGCAGGCCGAGGATGCGCAGCTCGCCGGACTGGCCGCCGCTCCAGATGCCGTAGTACTCGTCGAGCTGGCCTGGCGCCACGTGATCCCCGGGTATCCCCTCGGCCGCCGCCGCGTGCGCGCGGCGCGGCATGCCCAGGCCACCAAGCAGACCGGCGCCGACGCCGGCGAGTCCGGCCAGTGCGGTGCCGCCGATGAAGTTGCGGCGGCCGCGATCGTCCGGTGCGCCCGTGGCAGCCGGCGACTCGGCCGGCGTGGCCTCATGCACCGTCGCCTCGTCGACGGAATGCTGTTTGCTGCGGCTCTCTTCCATGTCGCTACCCTCGCGATCGTGATTGTTGCGGCACCGCTTCGGCACCGGCCCTCTCGTGCGCCGCCGGAGCGGCATCCGTGTAGACGACCACCTTGGCCTGCATCGCCCGCTCCATGCGCTTGCGGCGCTCGACCAGCGGTGGGCACTTGTGGTCGTTCCAGTAGGTCACCTGGCAGTCCAGGCAGTAATGGCATTCGTTGTGGTTGATGCGCCCGATCGGATCGATCGCCTGCACCTCGCACTCGTTGGCGCAGACCTGGCAGGGATGGCCGCATTCGCGGCGCCGGCGCAGCCACTCGAACAGCCGCAGCCGGCCGCCGATCGCCAGCCCCGCGCCCAGCGGGCAGACGTACTTGCAGTAGAACTTGCTGTTGAACGCCGACACCGCCAGCAGCGCCACGGCGTAGGCGACGTAGCCCCAGGAGCGCATGAAGTGCAGGTCGATCGCCGTCTTGAACGGCTCGACCTCGGCGTAGCGCTCGGCCAGCGCCACCGATTGCAGCGACAGCCCGAACAACACCAGCAGCACGATGTACTTGATCGCCCACAGCCGCTCGTGCACGAACGTCGGCAGTTCGAGCTGCGGCACGCGGAAGCGGCGCGCGGCCTTGTTGACCAGTGCCTGCAGCGCGCCGAACGGGCACAGCCAGCCGCAGTAGACGCCGCGGCCGACCAGCAGCGCCGACACCGCGACGAACACCCACAGGATGAAGATCAGCGGGTCGGCCAGGAACGTCGACCACTGGAACTGGTGCAGCGCCGAGCCGATGAACGCGAATACATTGACCACGGAGAGCTGCGCCAGCCCGTACCAGCCGATGAACACCACCGTGTAGACCAGGAAGCCGACGCGCAGGCGCTCGAGCAGCCTGGGCCGGCGCACGAACCAGTCCTGGAAGACCAGGATCGCGCCGAGCACGCCGAGGCCGAGCGCCAGCCCGAGGATCTCGAAGCGCCGGCGGAACCACGCCTTCGCCCACGCCGGCGCGTTGGCGCCGGGCTCGACGAAGGGACCGAAGCGGCGCACCGGCGGCTGTTCGAGGAAGGCCGCCGGCATGCGGTAGCCGGCGTCGAACGTGGTGTAGACGCTTTGCAGCGGGCCGACCTGGCGGCGCACCAGCAGCTGCAGCGTCCACGGCCGGCCGGGATCGAAACCGTAGCCGTGGCGGACGATGAATAAGGCCATCTCGGCGAACGCCGGCATGCCCGCCAGCTCGGCGTCGACCAGCGGCTGGAAGTCGCTGTCGTGGAACAGGATCAGCTTGTTGTCCTGCACCACGTGCACGCGATCGAAGATGCCGCCGCGCACGTAGCCGACGCCCTTGAACGAATAGCGTCCGTTCGCCATCACCGCGATGGCCTCGTCGCCGGGCGCCAGCCGCGCCATCAGGTCGGCGTAGGCTGCCTCGCCGAGCAGATTGCGGCCGACGGTCGGCGGCGTGATGTCCGCGTAGTGGAGGTCGATGAACCCGCCGCCGCCGGCGCCGCCATCCTGACCCTCGGCGACGAAGCCGGCCTGCGTGCCGCCCTTCAGCTTGCGGAACGCCGCCTCGACGTCGGCGCCGTCGAGCTGCAGGCGGCGGATGGCGCCGTTGCCGGTCAGCTCGTTCCAGTCGGCGCTGCGGTACAGGTCGCGGCGCACGCGGGCGCGCGCGCCGGCGCCGTGGTCCGGCGCTTCCACCAGCCGTCGCGACACCGCCACCTTGAGCGCGGCGTCCATGATCGTCTGGTTGACCGCCATCGCGGTCACGGTGGCGCTGCTGATCGCGTCGACGGCGACGCTGTCCTTGCCGCCGCCTCCGCCCACCACCACCTCGTCGGTGGCGCGGCGGCCGATGTAGCGGGCGACGAAGTCGTACAGCTTCTGCACCGGGATGCCGACCAGCAGGATCGGCTCGTGCTGCTCCAGCACCTCGGCGCCGACGATGCGGCCGTCGCGGTCGATGGCGACGAGGATGTTGATCGGCTCGCCGGAATAGGCCGGTACCGGCGCGACCATGCGCGTCTCGAAGACGTAGCCGATCACCGCGTCGCCGCGATAGACCGCCGCCGCCGGCGGCGTACCCTCGACCGCGCCGAAGCGCGTCGCGTCCGGGAAATAGCTGCGCACCTGCGGTCGCGCCGCATCGATGCCGGCGGCCGCCGCCACCGACGCGGCCAGCATCAGCACGATTCCCGCCAGCAGGCGCAGCACGTTGCCGCAGCGGCCGCGCGCGTCGCGCTGCGGCGCGAGGATGGGAGCGGAGATCGCGGCGGCGCTCATCCGAACGCCCGCGCTTCGCCGCTGACCAGCGGCAGGTCGCGGGAGTGCCAGCGCGTGGCGCCGTCCCAGGAGAACGCCAGCCACTGCTGGTCCAGGCCATCGGCGAACGCCGCCAGCCGCGGCAGCTCCATCGAGAACGCCGCCACGCTGGCGGCGTCGGTGTCCATCGACAGCGCGCCCATCACGGTCACGCTGGAGTAGCGGTCCGGCGAATAGCCGGTGTGCGGATCGATGATGTGGAACAGGCGACGGTCCGCCGAGAAGTACACCTCGTAGTTGCCGGAGGTGGACAACGCGGCGTTGCGCAGCTCGACCACCGCGGCGATGCGCCCGCTGCGCTGCGGATCGACGATGCCGACGTTCCAGCGGCGCTCGGGATCCGCACCGGCGATCGCGCGCACCTCGCCGCCGGCGTCGATCAGCGCATCCTCGATGCCGGCCCGACGCAGCGCGGCGATGCCCTGGTCGACCACGTAGCCTTTGGCGATGCCGTCCAGCGTGAGCGCCACGCCCGACCGCAGGAAACGGATGCCGGCGGCGTCCATTTCGACGTGGCGGAAGCCGACCACGCGCTCGCGCGCGGCCACCGCGCCGCGATCCGCCGCCGACAGCACGATCGGCCGCGGCTGCGCGTAGTAGTAATCCAGGACCGGCGCGACGGTGGCATCGAAGTCGCCTTCCGAGCGCTCGGCAATCTCGTGCGCCCGGGCGAGCACCGCGCGCAGCATCGGCGGCGGATCATCGAGGCGGCCTTCGCGATTCAGCCGCGCCAGCGGACTGCGCGCATCGAAGCGCGTCAGCGTCGCCGTGGCCGCGACCATCGCCGCGAACGCCGCCTCGATGCCGCGGTGCGCGGCCTCGACGTCGTCCGCCAGCGCGGTCACCGACACCGAGGTCTGCATCAGCGTGCGTTCGCGGCGCACCTGATAGAGGTTGCGGCCCAGCCGCAGCAGGCTCCAGCCGCCGGCGGCCAGCGCACCACCGGCCAGCACGGCGCCCGCGGCCGCCTTCAGCAGGCGTCTCCGCGTCCACAAGGACTTCTCGTCCATGGCATCCCCCTGCCCGCACCGCGGCGCGCCGGAGCGACGCGCCGCGCGTGCGCGCGATCAGGACTTCGGCGAATAGGCCACGCACCAGCCCTTGGGGCTGACGGTGCCCTCGACCACCTTGCAGGTGCCCGGCGCATCGGGCGTCGCGCCCGGCACGTACTGGATGCAGTTCAGGCAGGTCTGCGTGCCGTGCGGCGTGTCCTGGTAGAGCATCGCCGCCTTGCCGGCCTTCTCCGCACGGGCCGGTTGCGCATGCAGCAGCGCGCCCACCGCGAACGCGCCCACCCCGGCCAGCAGGCCCCGTTTGATGAGGTTGCGGCGCGAGGCGTCGAACGAGTTGTCGTGGTTGCTCATCTCGGACTCCCGAAGTTGCCTGCGAAACGGAGGGCGCGTTTCGTTTTACGCACCGCTGCGGGAGAACTTAGGAGCCGGCGGCGCTGCCGGTGTTGATAATTGTCAATCGCCGCCGCGGCGCTTCGTCGCACGTGGCGCCGGCGGTACCGTGGCATCGCGTCGCACCACGCGGGCACGCAAGCGCGACCATGGCGCGAAGACGCGACGTGCCGCGCCGAAGTCGCGACCACGGTCGCTCCTACATGAAGCGCGTGGGCGTGCGCCACGCTGTTGCACCGGCCACATGTCGTCGCACTGCACGGCAAGAGACGCATCGCGCTCTTGCAGGGGCGGCCGTGGCCGCGACCGCCTCGAGGTGACGACGCAGGCCGCGTCTGCCGATGATCGCGTGCCATCGCCCGGCTCGGCTCGGCAGCGGGTGCGGATACGAAAACGGCGGCCCGAGGCCGCCGTTTTCGCGATGCGCGGAACCCGCGCCGAAGCTACTTGCCTTCCGGCGCCGTCCAGCGCTTCAGCCAGGCTTCGACCGTCTGGTGCCACAGCACGCTGTTGTGCGGCTTGACCACCCAGTGGTTCTCGTCGGGGAAGTACAGCAACTGGCTTTCGATGCCGCGGCGCTGCAGCGCGGTGAACGCGCCGAGGCCCTGCGTCTCGGGGATGCGGTAGTCGTGGCCGCCATGCACCACCAGCATCGGCACGCGCCAGTCCTTGACGTGGTCGATCGGGTTGAACGCCTCGTAGTTCTGCGGATGCTCGAACTGCGTGCCGCCGTTCTCGAATTCCTCGAACCACAGCTCCTCGGTGGCGTAGTACATCATGCGCGCGTCGAACACGCCGTCGTGGTCGACCAGGCACTTCCACGGCTGGTTCCACACGCCGGCCATCCAGTACACCATGTAGCCGCCGTAGCTGGCGCCGAGCGCGCAGGCGCGGTCGCCGTCGAGGAAGGCGTACTTGTCGAGCGCGGCCTGCCAGCCCTTCTGCAGGTCCTCCAGCGGGCGGTCGCCCCAATGCCCCGAGATCGCGTCGGTGAACGCCTGGCCGTAGCCGGTCGAGCCGTGGAAGTTGACCGTGACCACGGCGAAGCCGGCGCCGGCATAGGTCTGCGGGTTCCAGCGGTAGTGGAAGTCCTCGGTCCACGCGCCCTGCGGGCCGCCGTGGACCAGGAACGCCACCGGATACTTCTTGCCCTTCTGGTAGCCGACCGGCTTGACCACGTAGCCCTGCACGGTATCGCCGTTCCAGCCCTTGAACGTGTAGAACTCGTAGTCGCCGAAGCGGATGTCCTTCAGGCGTTCGGCGTTGAAGCGGGTGAGCTGCGCGAGGTGCTTGCCGTTCGCGGCCGCCGCGTAGAGATCGGTCGGATGCTTGAAGTCCTGCCGGCCGAGCACCAGGCGGTCACCGGCGAGATCGAAGCCGGTGACGGTGCCGCCATCGACGAGCTTCGTCACCTTGCCGCTGGCGGCGTCGACCGCGAACAGCGGATGCCGGCCCCAGTCGTCGGTGGTGGTGTACAGCGTCCTGCCGTCGGCCGACACCTTCAGCGGGCCGGCCGAGCGATCCCACTGCGGGTCGACCTCGCGCGTCGCGCCGCTGGCGAGATCCAGCGCCATGATCGCGAAGCGGTCGGCCTCGAAACCGGGCGTTTTCATCGCGAGGTAGTACAGCGTCCTGCCGTCCGGCGACGGCGTCGGGTACGCATCCCAGGCCGGATTGGCAGCGGTGAGGTTGCGCGCCGCGGCGGAACCGTCGGCGGGCGCCGCATAGACGTCGAAGTTGGTCGACCACGGCTCGCTCTTGCCGGCGACGCGCAGGCCGAAATAGACGGTCTTGCCGTCGGGCGAGAACGTGTATTCGCTCTCGTCGCCGTACGGCTTGGAGGGTACGTCGCCGTCGAGGCCGCGGCTCAGCCAGACCGGCGCATCGGACAGCGTGCCGTCGGCGCCGAACGCGGCGACGTAGAGCTGTGCGCGGCGGCCGTCCGCCCAGGTGTCCCAGTGGCGCACGAACAGGCGGTCGTAGACGCGGCCGCTGGCTTTGTCCTTGGTCTTCGCGTCGAGGCGTGCGTGCGTGCAGGCGAGGTCCGCGCAGTCCGTGAACACCGCCATCGACAGCGCGACGTGCGTGCCGTCAAACGATAGCGTGAAGTTGTCGACGTCGAGCGGATAGCGGCTGACCTGGCTCGCCGCGCCGCCGGCGGCGGGCACGCGCCAGACCTGGCTGGAGCCCGATTTCGACGACAGGAAGTAGATCGCCTTGCCGTCGGCCGACCAGTGCGGGCCGCTGGCGTCGGCTTCGACCAACTTGTGCGGCTGCGCCTTGCGCGCGTCGAGGTCGAGCACCCACAGGCTGTTGACGCCCTTGTTGGCGGCATAGTCGGTGGAGCGCACGGTGAAGGCGACGTGGCGGCCATCGGGCGACGCGACCGGATCGCCGACGCGATCCATCATCACCAGGTCGTGCACGTCGAACGGATGCGGCGCGGCGACGGCAAGCGCCGGCCCGACAGCGAACGCCACGACGAGCGCGGCAAGCAGCGGCTTCATCACGATCCTCCGGGAGTGCGGTGGCAAAGCCGGGGACGGTAAAGGCCGCGGACGGTGGGCGCAAGGCCCGCCCCTCACGGGGAGCGTATCCGTGCGCGAGCGTCCTCCCCCGCGGAAGCGGCCTCGGCCGCGATCTGCGGGGCACGGATCCGGGGCCGAAGCGTTCCGCGGACCCCGACGCGTTCCGGCCGCCCGCACGGCAGGCGGCGGCACCTGTCTATACTCGGCGCGCATCCGCAAGGGCCCCGTATGTCCGCCATCGCCATTCCCGCCGCGCGCAGCGACGAACTGTTCGGCCACCCCAAGGGCCTGTACGTCTGCTTCCTCACCGAGATGTGGGAGCGCTTCTCGTTCTACGGCATGCGGGCGTTGCTGCTGCTGTACCTGGTCAAGTACCACCTGTTCAGCGACGCGCACGGCTACAACCTGGTCGGCGCCTACGGCGGGCTGGTGTATGCGATGCCGGTGATCGGCGGCCTGCTCGCCGACCGCTTCCTCGGCATGCGCAAGGCGGTGGTGTTCGGTGGCATCCTGCTGGTGCTCGGCCACCTCGGCATGGCCATCGAGGGCCGGCAGGCGACGCTGGTCGACGGCGTGGTCGTGCGCGACGAGGCCGCGCTGCAGGCGTTCTACTTCTCGCTGGCGCTGATCATCATGGGCGTCGGCTTCCTCAAGCCGAACATCTCCACCATCGTCGGCAAGCTGTATCCGGAGAACGATCCGCGCCGCGATTCCGGCTTCAGCCTGTTCTATGCCGGCATCAACCTCGGCGCGACGATCTCCGGCGTGCTGTGCGGCTGGCTCGGCGAAACCTACGGCTGGGGCTGGGGCTTCGGCGTCGCCGGCATCGGCATGCTCGCCGGACTGGCGAATTTCATCCACGGCCAGAAGCACCTGCGCGGCCACGCCGAGCCGCGCGACCCGGCGCGGCTGCGCCAGCGCGTGCTGGGGCCGCTCACCCGCGAACACCTGATCTACCTCGGCGCGATCGCCGGGCTGTTCGTGATCTGGGGCCTGGTCCAGGCGCACTCGCTGTTCCTGAAGATCGTGCCGGGCGTGTTCGAGCCGAGCCCGGTGCTGCTCGGCATGCACCTGGTCGCGGCCTGCCTGCTCGGCGGCATTCTCTGGTTCATGTTCGCGCGCTGCACGCGGGTCGAACGCCAGCAGATGGCCGTGGTGCTCGCCTTCGTCGCGTTCTGCCTGGTGTTCTTCGCGCTGTACGAGCAGACCTACGGCTCGTGGGTGCTGTTCTCGGACCGCGCGATGAACCACGAGGCGCTGGGCCTCACCTGGACCGCCAGCGAGCTCACCTCGCTGGGCGCGTTCTTCATCCTGGTGCTGGCGCCGATCCTGGCCTGGCTGTGGCCGCGACTGGAGCGCGCCGGCCTCAACCCGAGCAAGCCGGCGAAGGCGGCGCTGGGCCTGATCTTCGCCGGCCTGTCGTTCCTGGTGCTGGCGTGGAGCGCACGCCATCCGCAGGCGAACGGGCTGACCGGCATCGGCTGGTTCGTGCTCGCCTACTTCGTGCTCGAGGTCGGCGAGATGCTGCTGTCGCCGATCGGGCTGTCGGCGGTGACGCAACTGTCCGTGCCGCGCGTGGTCAGCCTGATGATGGGCGGCTGGTTCCTCGGGCTTTCCTATTCCGAGATGCTGGCCGCCGCGCTGAGCAAGCTGTCGGCGATCGAACTTCCGCAAGGGGCGACGCTGGACGTCGCGGCGGCGCTCGCCAGCTACGACCGGCTGTTCGTGTTCTCGGCCAAGATCGGCATCGTCGGCGGCATCGTCGTGCTCGCGCTGACGCCGCTGCTCAGGCGCTGGATGCACGGCGTGAAGTAGGCGTGCGCGGACCCGCTGCGCGCGCCGGATGCTCCACTCAAATACGGGAGCGACCGTGGTCGCGACAAGCGTCGTGGCCGCTCCTGCAGGGGGCATGCCGGACGGAGCGCGGCGCTGCGGGCCGCCGCCGCGGCGAGGGCCGCGCCTCGCCGCAGATCCATCCGGGGCCGCTTCACTGGGTGGCAGCGGAGGCCGAGCCGATGTTGCTGTCGAGGAACTGCACCACCTTGGCGTACAGCTCGGCGACATTGGCCTCGTCGTAGAAGCCGTGGGATTCGTTCGGCTTGTACAGCCACTCGTGCGCGATGCCGCGCTCCTGCAGCTTGGCGTGCAGGCTCTGGCCCTGCACCGGCGGCACGCGCTGGTCGCGGCCGCCGACGACCAGCATCACCCTCGCCTTCAGCCGGTCGAGGTTGTAGAGCGGCGAGCGCCGCGCCAGGTCGTCCATGTCCGTGCCCAGCACGCGCTTGAGATAGTTCTCGCCGTAGGTGGACTGGGGAATGTCGCCGCGCGTGTACATCAGGCGCAGGTCGTACACGCCCACGTAACCGATCGCGCAGCGGTACAGATCCGATTCCTTGACTGCGCCTTCCAGCGCCGCGTAGCCGCCGTAGCTGGCGCCCATGATGCAGATGCGGCCCGGATCGGCATAGCCCTGCGCTATCGCCCAGCGGGTGGCGTCGGTGACGTCGTCCTGCATCTTGCCGCCCCACTCGCGCCAGCCAGCCCGCTCGAAGCCGTAGCCGTAGCCGCCCGAACCGCGGAAGTTCACCTGCAGCACGGCGTAGCCATGGGTGGCCAGCGCCTGCACGTCCGAATCGTAGTCCCAGTCGTCGCGCACGCCGTACGGGCCGCCGTGCACCAGCACCACCATCGGCAGGTGCTTGGCATTTTCCCGACCCGGCGGCAGGCTGAGATAGCCGTGCAGGTCGAGTCCGTCGCGCGCCGCGAACTCGATCGGCTGCTTGCTCGCCATCCGCTCCGGGTCGATCCACGGCGCACGCGCCAGCAGTGGGGTCAACTTGTTGGCCTTGTTGTCGAGCAGATAGAACGTGCCCGGGTCGGCATCCGCATCCACCAGCACGACGGTCTTGCTGCCGTCCCGGGTACCGGAAACGAAGCGCACGCTTTCACCGGGGAACTGCTGCATCAGCGCCACCAGCGCCTGCACGTCGGGCGTGCTGCGATCGAACACGGACAGGCCGGGGCGGCCGTCGATGAAGGTCACGCCGATGATGGCGTCGTCGGCAAGCCCCCACAGCAGCCAGTCGGGCTCGACCTTGGGATGGCTCCACACATTCGCCATGGTGCGCTTCGCCACGTCCCAGCGGCACAAGCCGAAGCCTCCCGCATCGGCGGGGCAGTCGAAATACACCACGCTGTCGTCGCGACTGAACGCCCACGGATGCGCGCGGGCGTGCGTCGCGATCTCGGGCATCGGCTTCCAGTCGCCCCCTTCGGCGGCGCGCTCGTAAACCTTGAAATCGCCGACGGAGTCCTCGCCGTAGGCGAAGCGGACGTGCCCGTGGTGATCGGCGACGAACGCTGCGCCACGCAGCGGCACATCGGCGATCTTGACCTTCCGGCCGTCATGCACGTTCATCCGATACACGACCGGCAGGGGCACTTCGTTTCCCGCGGCGTCCCAGTCGCTGATCGCAACCAGCGCGTCATCGGGGTCGTCGGGGATCGCCGCAATGAACCTTGCCGACCCGCGTTCGGCCGACCCGCGGTCGATGTGCGACGCGAAGCTCGGGCCGCCCTTGCGGAACCCGTACAACGTGTCCGCACCGGTACCATCGGCATTGATCCCGAACAGCTCGCCAGTCAGCAGCGGGGCGTCGTACCCGCCCCAGCGCATGCCGACCGTGTACAGCACGCGAGTCGGCGACACCCACCAGAAGTCGACCACGTCGTCCTCCTCGCGAGGTCGCAGCGTGGTTCCCTTCATGTCGCTCAAGTGCACGAGGGCCAGAACGGTCTGCCCCTTGATGACGGCGGTAGCGGCAAGATACTGGCCGTCCGGCGAAATCTTGACGTTCTTGTATTGGGCGTGGCGCGCCAGGTTCTCGAACGAGACCGGCGCCGCGCAAGCGGCCATCGCGCACAGCCCAAGCAACAGCGCGCCGCACAGGCGACGTATATCCATCGTGATGCCCCCTGCTTCCGATGCACGGCCGCGCGCTGCGGCCGTTCCCCGTGCCGTTTATATCGCAACGGCCGTTCGCCGGCGACGGAAAGTGCGCAGGCGAGCCGCCGCGGCCTCAGCGCGGCGCCATGGCGCGGGCCTCGCCCAGCTCGCCGACCGCCTGCGCCAGTCCATCCCGCCAGTCCGGCAGGTGCAGGCCAAAGGTGTCGCGGAAACGCGCCGTGTCGAGCACCGACCACGCCGGGCGGCGCGCCCGCGTCGGGAAGGCCGATGTCGGGATGGCGTCCACCTGCGGGACGCGAGCGATCACGCCGGCGGCTGCGGCCTGCTCGAAGATCGCACGCGCGAAGCCGCACCAGGTGGTCTGTCCGGACGCGACCAGGTGGTGGGTACCCAGCGCGGCGCGGCGGCGCGCGGCGTCCCAGTCGAGCCAGCGCGCCAGCGCGGCCGCGGTGGCGGACGCGATCAGGCGCGACGAGGTCGGCGCGCCGTGCTGGTCGTCGACCACGGTGAGGCGCTCGCGCTCGCCGGCGAGGCGCAGCATGGTGCGCAGGAAGTTGTGGCCGCGCGCGCCGTACACCCAGGCGGTGCGCAGGATCAGGTGATCGGCGCCGCTTTCGCGCAACGCCGCTTCGCCGGCCAGCTTGCTGCGGCCGTAGGCGCCGAGCGGTCCGGTGGGATCGTCCTCGCGGTAGGGCCGCGCCGCCGCGCCGTCGAAAACGTAGTCGGTCGAGTAGTGCACGACCAGCGCGCCGCGCCGCGCCGCCCAGGCGCCCAGCGCGCCGACCGCCTCGCCGTTGGCGCGCATCGCCGCTTCCTGCTCGTCCTCGGCACGGTCGACCGCGGTGTAGGCGGCGGCGTTGACGACCAGCGCCGGCGCCGTGCGGTCGAGCAGCGCGCCCAGCGTCGCCGGCGCGTCGAGGTCGGCGCGCTCGCACGCCGTGCCGCCCGGCAGCGCGCCGCGGCGCGTGGTGGCGATCACTTCGCCCAAGGGCGCCAGCGCGCGCAGCAGCTCGAAGCCGACCTGGCCGTTGGCGCCGAGCAGCAGGATCCTCACCCGCGAACCTCCGGCAGGCGCTCGGGCGGTATGTCGGCGAGGAACGGCGCGCGCGCGTCCTTGTCGGACAGCAGCGGCGCGCTGATCGGCCAGTCGATGGCGATGTCGCCATCGTTCCAGCGCACCGCGGCATCGGCCGCGCGGTCGTACAGCGCGCTGCAGTGGTACATGAAGGTGGCGTGTTCCGAGAGCACGCAGAAGCCGTGCGCGTAGCCTTCCGGGATCCAGAAATGGCGCTTGTTATCGGCGGAGAGGACCGCCGCGGTCCAGCGCCCGAACGTCGGCGAGCCGCGGCGGATGTCGACCGCCACGTCGTACACCTCGCCTTCCAGCACGCTGATCAGCTTGGCCTGCGGGTGCGGCCACTGGTAATGCAGGCCACGCAGCACCCCCTGGGCCGAGCGCGAGACGTTGGTCTGCACGATGGCGAGATCGATGCCGAGATCGGCGAACTTGCCGGCGTGGAAGCTCTCGTAGAAGTAGCCGCGGCTGTCGCCGTGCACGGCCGGCTCGATCATGCACACGCCGGGCAGGTCGGTGTCGACGCGCCTCACCGGATCGCTCCCTGCGCCACCAGGCGCTGCAGGTACTGGCCGTAGCCGGTCTTGGCCAGCGGCGCGGCGAGGCGCAGCACCTGCTCGGCGTCGATCCAGCCGTTGACGTAGGCGATCTCCTCCGGGCAGCACACCTTCAGGCCTTGGCGGTTCTCGATGGTCTCGATGTAGTTCGCCGCCTGCACCAGCGAGTCGTGGGTGCCGGTGTCGAGCCAGGCGTAGCCGCGGCCCAGCGGCTCCAGCATCAGGCTGCCGTCGTCGAGGTACATGCGGTTGAGGTCGGTGATCTCCAGCTCGCCGCGCGCGGACGGCTTCAGCGCGGCGGCGAAATCGCACACGCGCTCGTCGTAGAAATAGAGGCCGGTGACCGCGTAGTTCGACTTCGGTTGCGCCGGTTTCTCCTCCAGGCCGATCACGCGGCCGGCGGCGTCGAATTCGGCCACGCCGTAGCGCTCGGGATCGCCGACCCAATAGCCGAACACGGTCGCGCCGCGTTCGCGCTCGGCGGCGCGGCGCATCATCCCGGTCAGGCCCTGGCCGTAGAAGAGGTTGTCGCCGAGGATCAGGCAGCTCGGCGCGCCGCCGACGAATTCGCGGCCGATCAGGAACGCCTGCGCCAATCCGTCCGGCGAGGGCTGCACGGCATAGCGGATGTCGATGCCCCACTGCGAACCGTCGCCGAGCAGGCGCTGGAACAGCGGCTGCTCGTGCGGCGTGTTGATCACCAGCACCTCGCGGATGCCGGCCAGCATCAGCGTCGCCAGCGGGTAGTAGATCATCGGCTTGTCGTACACCGGCAGCAGCTGCTTGCTGACCGCCTGCGTGATCGGATACAGCCGCGTGCCGGAACCGCCGGCGAGGATGATGCCTTTCTGCGTCGTCACTTCGTTTCCTCACATGCGAAGCGGGTCGGACCCGCCATCGCGCTTCCCTGGACCGTACGGTGGGCTGAAGCCCAGCCTACCTGCCAACGCGGCGTGGGCGTAGGGTGGGCCTCGACCCACCTGTCGCCTCAGGCGGCGCCGAGCCGCTCCATCCGGTAGCTGCCGTCCAGCACGCGCCGCACCCAGGCCTGATTCGCCAGGTACCAGTCGACGGTGCGGGCGATGCCGCTCTCGAAGCTCTCGGTCGGCCGCCAATCCAGCTCGCGCCTGAGCTTGGAAGCGTCGATCGCGTAGCGGCGGTCGTGGCCGGGGCGGTCCTTGACGTAGGTGATCAGGGCTTCGCGCTTGCCGCCGGCGGCCAGCGGCCGGCGTTCGTCCAGCAGCGCGCAGATCGTCTTCACCACGTGGATGTTCTCGCGCTCCGCGTCGCCGCCCACGTTGTAGGTTTCGCCGACGCGCCCGGCCTCCAGCACGCGCCGGATCGCCGCGCAGTGGTCGCCCACGTACAGCCAGTCGCGCACGTTGCGGCCGTCGCCGTACACCGGCAGCGCCTCGCCGGCCAGCGCCTTCTGGATCACCAGCGGGATCAGCTTCTCCGGAAACTGGTACGGCCCGTAGTTGTTCGAGCAGTTGGTGGTCAGCGTCGGCAGCCCGTAGGTGTGGCGGAACGCCCGCACCAGATGGTCGGAGGCCGCCTTCGACGCCGAATAGGGCGAGTTCGGCGCGTAGGCCGTCTCCTCGGTGAACCTGCCGACCGCGCCCAGCGAGCCGTACACCTCGTCGGTGGACACGTGCAGGAAGCGGAAGCCGTCCTGCTTGTCCGCCGGCAGCGCGCGCCAGTAGTCGCGCGCGCACTCAAGCAGGGCCAGCGTGCCGACCACGTTGGTCTGCACGAACGCCGCCGGGCCGTCGATCGAGCGGTCCACGTGCGACTCGGCGGCGAAATTGACGATCGCGTCCGGGCGGTGCTGGTCCAGCAGCCGTTTCACCAGCGCGGCGTCGCCGATGTCGCCGTGCACGAACACGTGGTCGGTGCGGCCCTGCAGCGAGGCCAGGGTGTCCGGGTTGCCGGCATAGGTCAGCTTGTCCAGGTTGACCACCCGGCAGCCGCCCCGTGCGAGCGCGTCCAGCACGAAGTTGCCGCCGATGAAGCCGGCTCCGCCGGTCACCAGGAGGGTTTTCATCGAGTCGAGACCCTTCTTCATGTCATGCGAGCCGAACGCCGATTGTGCCAGCAGGCGCCCGCGCGCGCAGGTTCCCTCCGGACCGGGTGCGGGGCCACGCCGCCCGTTTCCGTGACGCGCGCCCGGAATCGCCCCCGTGTTGGTACGGAACGTGCTGTAACGCTCCGTGACAATCCTCAGGGGGGATTCCACCCATGGCCGAGCGCATCCAGGCCGGCTTCACGCTGATCGAACTGATGATCGTGGTCGCGATCATCGCCATCCTCGCCGCGATCGCCATCCCGGCGTATCAGGACTACGTGATCCGCGCCCAGGTTTCCGAGGGCCTGTCGCTGGCGACCGGCGCCAAGGCGGCGGTGTGGGATTTCATGTCGAACACCGGGCGCGGGCCTTCGAACAATGCGTCCGCGGGACTGGCCAAGCCGCAGTCCATCACCGGCGCCTATGTCTCCCAGGTGGACGTGACCGGCGGCCTGATCACCGTCAGCTTCGGCGCACCCAAGGCCAACCAGAAGATCAAGGCCGGCACGCTGCTGCTGTCGCCGGTCACGCACGCCGGCAGCATCGACTGGATCTGCCACAGCAAGACGATCCCGGGGCAGTACCTGCCCTCGGTCTGCCGCAAGTCCTGACCGCAATATGCCCGCAACGCTGCCCTCGGGTGACCAAATACGTCAGTCGCTGACGCCCCAAGTCAATGTGCACGAACAATCCCGCGTTCGCCGGCCGCCCCTCTCGGGCATGTGACGGCCATCGCGAATCGCGGCTTGCGTCATCGGTGTGACCCTCTGCACAATCCCATGCACTGCGGCATCCACCCGGTGCCCGCAGCGCCGAAATGGCATGGAAAATGCTGAATTTCGGGAGAGCTTCTGGTCGTTCCTGCCGGACGGTCAAGGAGGCGGATCTTCTGATCCGATGGCTGGGGCTCAGGGGGCACCAAACCGGTTAGCTGGCTTTCTCTAGAGAGGGACAACCATGAAGAAGATCCAACAGGGCTTTACGCTGATCGAGCTGATGATCGTGGTCGCGATTATCGGCATCGTCGCGGCGATCGCCATCCCGGCCTATCGCACCAACGTGGTGCGTGCCCGGGTCGGCCAGGCGATCGCCTTCGTGGCGCCCTACAAGGCCCAGGTCACCGAGAAATACATCGACCTCGGCCGCCTGCCGATCGAGGCCAGCGACCCCGCGGACATCGAGTACTACGAGACCAGCACCCAAAACTTCATTTACCGGGTGCGCTGGTCGCGGATGCGCCAGGCGCTGGAGGTCTGGATTGGCGACGCCGCAGGCAGCGAACTCGGCGGCAAGATCCTGTTCCTGAAACCCACCGTGCAGAGCGGCGGCAC
>JAJFUF010000012.1 GCA_021372495.1 Lysobacteraceae bacterium | reverse complement strand
AGGTTGCGCACCTCGGTCGCCACCACCGCGAAGCCGCGGCCCTGCTCGCCCGCGCGCGCCGCTTCCACCGCCGCGTTCAGCGCCAGCAGGTTGGTCTGGAACGCGATCTCGTCGATCAGGCCGACGATGTCGGCGATCTTCTTGCTCGATTCGTTGATCGCGCCCATCGCCTGCACCGCCTTGGCGACCACCTCGCCGCCGCGTTCGGCCTGCTCGCGCGCGCCGCGCGCCAACTGGTTGGCCTGCGAGGCGTTCTCCGCGTTCTGCCGCACCGTCGCGGTCATCTCCTCCATCGACGAGGCGGTTTCCTCCAGCGAGCTGGCCTGCTCCTGCGTGCGCTGCGACAAGTCGTCGTTGCCCTGCGCGATCTGCTTCGCCGCCGTCGATACCGACTCCGAGCCGCTGCGCACGTCGGTGACGATCTCGGTCAGGCGCATGTCCATGTCGTGCAACGCGGCGCGCAGTTGCCCGAGCTCGTCGTGCGAGACGATCTTGATGGCGTTGTGGAGGCGGCCGTCGGCGATGGCCTTGGCGATCGAGGTCGCCTCGACCAGGCGCGTGGTCACCGAGCGGATGAACAGGCCGTCGAAGATCAGCGACAGCAGCAGGCCGGCCAGGATCACCACGATGGTGGTGTTGCGCGCCGACGCGCTCTGCGCGGCCGCGGCGCCGAACTTGGCCTCGCCGTCCTTGACGTGCAGGTCGAGCAGGGTGGAGACGTCGGCCTGCACCGGCGCGAACGCCGGCATCACCTTCATCTGGATCATTGCCTGGGCGCGGTCGAAGTCGCCCTCCTTCAGCGAGGCGGCCGCGTCGTCCATGCCGGCGAGCAGCATCTCGCGGTCCTGCTCGAACAGCTTGGCCTGCTTGCGCTGCGCCTCGGTGAGCGCGGATTTCTGGTACTGCGCCCACAACTGCTTGATCTCGGCCTCGCGGCTTTCGATCAGCGGCAGGCTGGCCTCGACCTGCGACGCCTGGTGCGCCTGCACGGCGCGCTGCAGCTCGGTCCAGTTGGCGTTGATGTCGTTGAGGATGCGCCCGACCAGCGTGGCCGGCACCAGCGCGTCGCGGTAGAGGTTGCCGGTCGCGTCGCTGGCGCGCTGCATGCCGAGCACGCCGGCGCCGCCGACCAGCGCCAGGAAGAAGAGCACCAAAGCCAGGCGCACCAGCATGCGCAGCTTCAGCGTGTAGTTGAAGTGGAACCGCGGAAGTTTCATGGTGGGATCCCGATCGTGGTGCGGCAAAGGCCGGCGTTGCAGTCACTGCATCGGCAGCGGGCGCGCAAGCTTGAGCGGGTCCGCGCCGAGGCGGCGCACGTCCGCGCCCCGGCCGGCGACCGCGGCCGGTCCGGTGCGCCTGCCTCCGCAGTCAGGCCGCCTCGGGCTCGGCGGCGGCCTTGACCATCGCCCAGTCGTCGTGGCCGAGCAGGCGCTCGACGTCGAGCAGCATGACCATGCGCTCGCCGACCGCGACCAGGCCCTTGAGGTATTCGGTGTCGACCGCGGCGCCGAAGTCGGGCACCGGCTTGATCTCGTCGACGCGCACGTCGAGCACGTCGGACACCGCGTCCACCACCATGCCGAAGTGGCGGCCGTTCAGCGCCACCACGATGGTCACCGTGGTGGCGGTGTATTCCTCGCGCGGCAGGCCGAAGCGCAGGCGCAGGTCCATGATCGGCACGATCGCGCCGCGCAGGTTGAGCACGCCGAGGATGAAGTCCGGCGCCTGCGGCACGCGCGTGACCCTGGACCAGCCGCGGATCTCGCGCACCGCCAGGATGTCGACGCCGTACTCCTCGCCCGCCAGGTTGAACGTGAGGGACTGTGCGCCGGCCTGCCCGAACTGGGCGCCGTCGCGTGTGGAGATCTCGCTCATGCTGCGCACCTTCGTCGTCCGTGCCCGCTGCGGCGGGCGCTCCTGCCCGTGGAATCGGCCGGCGCCGGCAAAGCTTGAGCCCCGCCGGCCGGCCGATCGGAAGGCCCCGCCGGACGCGGTGGGCGCAGCGTGCGGGTCAGGCGGCGACGCGCGTCTTGCAGTGCGCGAGGCGCACCAGGCCGGGCACGTCGGCGATCAGCGCGACCGAGCCGTCGCCGGTGACGGTCGCGCCGGAGATGCCGCCGACGCGGCGGTAGTGCGCTTCCAGCGACTTGATCACCGCCTGCTGCTGGCCGAGCAGCGCGTCGACCAGCAGGCCGACGCGGCGGCCCTCGCCCTCGACCACCACGACGATGCCGCGCGTGGCGTCGGTGATCGCGTCGCGGCAGCCGAACAGCGCGTGCAGGCGCACGATCGGCAGGTAGCCTTCGCGGAAGCGGAACACCTCGCCCTCGCTGCCGATGCGGTTGATCTGCTCGCGCTTCAACTGCATCGATTCGATGATCGACACCAGCGGGATGATGTAGCGCTCGTCGCCGACCTGCGCGGTCAGGCCGTCGATGATGGCGAGCGTCAGCGGCAGCACGATGGTGAAGGTGGAGCCGCGCCCCGGCCGGCTGGCGACCGTGACCGCGCCGCCGAGGTCGTTGACGTTGCGCCTGACTACGTCCATGCCGACGCCGCGGCCGGACAGGTCGGTGGTGGTGGCGGCGGTGGAGAAGCCCGGCTGGAAGATCAGCTCGGCGACCGCGGCGTCGTCCGGCTGGTCGGCGGCGCCGATCAGGCCGCGCTCACGCGCCTTGCGCACGATCGCTTCGCGGTCCAGACCGGCGCCGTCGTCGCTGACCTCGACGACGATGTTGCCGCCGAGGTGGTAGGCGTTCAGGCGCAGCGTGCCCGTGTCCGGCTTGCCGGCGGCGCGGCGCCGCTCGGGCGGCTCGAGGCCGTGGTCGATCGCGTTGCGCACCAGGTGCACCAGCGGATCGCCGATCTTCTCCAGCACCGTCTTGTCCAGCTCGGTCTGCTCGCCGTGCAGTTCCAGGTGCACCTGCTTGCCGAGCTTGCGCTCGAGGTCGTGCACCAGCCGCGGGAAGCGGTTGAACACCGTGCTGATCGGCAGCATGCGGATGCGCATCACGCTCTCCTGCAGCTCGCGCGTGTTGCGTTCGAGCTGCGCCAGGCCGGCGCGCAGCGTGTCCAGCATCGACGGCTCGAAGTGCTCGCCGACCTGGCCCAGCATCGACTGCGTGATCACCAGTTCGCCGACCATGTTGATCAGCGCATCGACCTTCTCGATGCCGACGCGGATCGAGGCGGTGTCGCCGGCGTGCGCCTCGCCGCGCGCGGGCGCGCGCGGCGGCGCGGACGGCGCCGGCGCGGCGGCAGCCACGGGCGCGTTGCCGGCAGCGGCAGGCGCGGCGATATCGGCGGGCGCGGCGGATGCGGGCGGCACCGCATCGGCCGCGGATGCCGCGGACGCGGTATCGGCGGGCGCCGCGGCATCGTCGGCCGAAGCCGCGGTATCGGCGGGCGCGGCGTCGGGCGCCGCGATCGGCGTCACGCTCAGCTCGCAGTCGCCGTCGACCCACTCGAACACGGCCTCGACCGCGGCGCGCGGCACCGCCGCCTCCAGGCGCAGGTCCCAGGCCAGGTAGCAGGCTTCCGGATCCAGCTCGGCCAGCATCGGCAGGCGGCCGGCGTCGGCGCGCGCGTGCAGCGGGCCGAGCCGCTCCAGCTCGCGGAACATGCGCACCGGATCGTTGCCGGTCTTCAGCAGGTGCTCGAATGGCCGGAACAGGATCTCCCAGCCGGCGATCGCCGGCGCGGCGGCGGTGACCGGCGCGGCGGCCGGCGCGGCTTCGGCAACGGGCGCGGCGGCCGGCGCTTCGGCGGCGGGCGCGGCGTCTTGCTTCGCCAGCGCGCGCAGCGCCTCCAGCACGGCGTCGCTGTCGGCGTCGGCGGAGGGCTCGCCGCGGCGCGCGCGGTCGAGCATGCCGCGCAGGCAGTCGACCGAGCGCAGCATCAGCTCGACCAGCTCCGGCGTGGCCGCGCGCTTGCCGGCGCGCAGTTCGTCCAGCAGCTCCTCGGCGACGTGGGTGAACGCGGCCACGTCGGCGAAGCCGAACGTCGCCGAGCCGCCCTTGATCGAATGCGCGGCGCGGAAGATGGTGTTGACCAGCTCCGCGTCGGCGCCGGCCGGATCCAGCTTCAGCAGCGCCGCCTCCATGGCGTCCAGCCCTTCGAGGCTTTCCTCGAAGAAGGTCTGGTGGAACTGGCTGAGATCGACCTTCGCCATGATGTCTATCCGAGCACGCGCCGCACGGTGGCCAGCAACTGCTCCGGATCGAACGGCTTGACCAGCCAGCCGGTGGCGCCGGCGGCCTTGCCCTCCTGCTTCTTCTCCGGGTTCGACTCGGTGGTCAGGATCAGGATCGGCGTGCCCTTGTAGTCGGGCAGGCCGCGCAGCTCGCGCACCAGGCTGATGCCGTCCATGCGCGGCATGTTGACGTCGGCCAGCACCAGATCGAAGCGGCGCCCGCGCGCGGTGTCGAGCGCGGCCTGGCCGTCCTCGGCCTCGAGCACGTCGAAACCCGCGCCGCGCAGGGTGTAGGCCACCATGCTGCGCATGGAGGCGGAATCGTCTACCGCGAGAATGCTGCTCATCGTTGCTTACTCCGCAAGGGCTTCCGCCGCGACGGCGGTGGGTTCGGGCAGGCCGAGCAGCGCGGCGACGCCGAGCAGGCCGGCGTCGCGGGTCAGCGCCGGTGCCGGCGCCTGCCACTCGACCGCGATGCCGCGCTCGCGGCCTTCGCGCACGAACGCGCACAGCAACTGCAGCGCGGCGGTGTCGGTCGCCTCGACCGCCGCGGCCTCCAGCACCACCGGCCGGCCGGCCGCCAGCGCCTCGCCAAGCTGGTCGCGCAGCGCCTGCGCCGCGGCGATGCGCAGGCTGGGCGCCAGCGTCAGCCGGGTGGGGCCGGCGCGTTCGCCGCGCGCGCGCCGTTGTCGTGCTCGTGCCATCGGATCGACCTCGTGGCCCGGCACGCGCCGGGCTCGTCCGCCTCGAGGCCCTTAGCGGCAGGACGGGCGGGGACTTTAGGGGGAAGCCGGGAGACGGGAGATGGAAAGCGGGGGAGGCGGGCGGCCGAACGCAGCGAGCAGGCGGGGACAAAACCTGATCCGCACACCCGACATCATCCCGGCGCAGCGCCCCCGTCTCCCGGCTTCCCCCTCAAGTCCCCCACCCCTCGGCCGATGTAGTGACGAGCCGCAGCGTCGCGGCGCATTGGCGCCCCCGCGCCGGGCGCGACGCCGCCCAGGGAGCCCGGGTGAACATCGAGCCGATCAGCCGTTTCGCCACCCTCTCGCCTGCCGACGTGCGCCGCCTCGCCGAGGCCTGGCGGGTCGGCGCGATCCTGGCCGCGCGCGTGGTCGGCCAGGGATCGGACGGACGCATGCTGCTGCACGTGGACGGGCGCGAGGTCGAGACCGACGCGCCGCCCGATCCGCGCCTGCCGGCCGCGTTCCGCGTGCGCGTCGCCGCGACGCAGCCGACGGTCGTGCTGGACGTGCTGGAAGAAACCGCGGAGCCGGCGCTGACGGCGTCGCTGCGCGGGCTGCTGCCGCGCCAGCTCGGCCTGCCCGCGGTGCTGGGCGACCTGGCCGCGCTGGGACGCCATCCGCAGGCGCGCGACCTGCCGCCCGACCTGCGCAGCGCGCTGGCCGCGCTGGAAGCGGCGATCCCGACGCCGGACGAGATCGGCAGCGGCCCCGGCCTGCGCCAGGTGGTGCACCACTCGGGCCTGTTCCTGGAGGGCCGCCTGCTGCAGCAGGCGCGCGCCGGCACGCCGGCGCCGCCGCTGCTGGGCGACTGGAAAGCCGCGCTGGCGCGGCTG
>JAJFUF010000042.1 GCA_021372495.1 Lysobacteraceae bacterium | reverse complement strand
CCTCGACGCGTTGGCGCGCCTGCTGCTGGCGCGCGGCGCCGACCCGAACGCGCGCGACCGCGCCGGGCGCACGCCGCTGCACGCCGCGCTGGCGCGCGCCGACGCGCTGCTGCTGGTGCGCGCGCTGGTCGCCGCCGGCGCCGACCCGGAAGCCGCCGCGGCCACCGGCGAGACCGTGCTCGGCCTCGCCCTGGCGCGCGGCGACGCCGCGCTGGAGCGCTGGCTGCGCTGGCCGCTGTGGACGCTGCCCGGGCGCGCGCTGCGCGCGGACGACCTGCCCGCCGCGGCCGCCTGCGGCGACGCCGAGGCGGCCGGCAAGCTGCTCGAACTCGGTTTCGCGGTCGACACCCGCGACGCCAAGGGCGCCAGCGCGCTGATCCGCGCCTGCGGCGGCGGCCACGCCGAAGCCGCGCGCCGGCTGCTCGACGCCGGCGCCGACGCCACCCTGCAGGCGCACACCGGCGCCACCGCGCTGTCCGCCTGCGCCGGCGCGCGCCACGCCGCGTTGCTGAAGACGCTGCTGGCGCGCGGTGCGCCGGTCGACCAGCGCCTGCCGGGCGAAGTGACCGCGCTGATGATCGGCGGCGCGCTCGGCCATCCCGATGTCGTCGAGGCGCTGCTGGACGGCGGCGCCGACATCCGCGCGGTCGATGCGCGCGGCCGCGGCGCGCTGCACGCCGCCGCGCAGTTCTGCTTCGACAGTCGCGACAGCCTGCGCTGCCGGCGCCTGCTGGACGCGCTGCTGGCGCGCGGCGCCGAGGTCAACCGCGCCGACGCGCAAGGCCTGACGCCGCTGCTGCTGCTGCTCGGCGCGCACGCGAAGTACGACGTCCCCTGCGACCCCACCCATCTCGGCGCGCTGGTGCCGGTGCTGCTGGACGCCGGCGCGCACCTCGACCACGCCGACGGCCGCGGCGTCGCCGCCCTGCACGCCTGCGCGATCCACGCGCTGCTGGCGCCGGCGCGCCTGCTGCTGGCGCGCGGCGCGGATCGCAGCGCGCTCGACGGGCTGGGGCGCACCGCCGCCGACGTCGCGCGCCTGCTCGGCTACGCCGATCTTGCCGTCGAGCTGGGCGAGCGCAGCGTGCCCAGCGTGCGCCAGACCCTGCGCCAGCCGGCGCAGTCCGCCGATTAGTCCAGCAGCGCGCTGTCCGGACTCGACTTCCCCTCGCCCGCGGGCGGCATCGGCTCGCGCGCGTCCGCCTCGAACAGCTGTTCGAGGTCCAGCAGCGCCTCGTGCGCGGTCTGCACCAGCGCGGCATCGTCGTCGTAGACGAGGTACTGCTTGTGCAGCAACTCCTCGTCGTGGCGGCGGAACGCATCGACGTGCGCGGCCGCCGTTTCCGGCGCCAGGCCCAGGCCCTCGAGCGTCTTGCGCGCCATCTTCAGGCTGGAGTGGAAGGTCTCGCGCACCACGCTGCCGGCGTTGAGGTCCATCAGCCGCCAGGCGTGCTGGCGGTTGCGCGCACGGGCGACGATCTTGAGGTGCGGGTACATCCGTCGCACCACGCGCGCGGTGCGGATGTTCGCCTCCGGATCGTCGGTGGCGAGCACGAAGATCTCGGCCTTGTCGGCCTGCGCCGCGCGCAGCAGCTCCGGCCGCGCCGGGTCGCCGAAGAACACCGTGCTGCCGAAACGCCGGGAGAACTCAACCTGCTCGATCGAGTTCTCCAGCGCGGTGAACGGGATGCGGTGCGCGCGCAGCACGCGCGCGACGATCTGCCCCATCCGCCCGAAGCCGGCGATGATCACCCGCGGCGTCTCGGCCTCGATGCGGTCGAATGCGCGCTCGGGCGCGTGCGGCGCGTTGCCGAGCGCGCGCGCCACGGCGATCACCAGCAGCGGGGTCAACGCCATCGACAGCGTGATCACCAGCACCAGCAGGTCGTGGTGCGCCGAATTCAGCAGCCGGCTGTCATGCGCCAACTGGAACACCACGAAGGCGAATTCGCCGCCGCCGGCCAGCAGCGCGGCCACGCGCAGCGCGCCGGCGCCATCCAGCCCGCCGGCCAGGCGGCCGAGGCCGGCCAGCAGCGGCGCCTTCAGCGCCAGCAGCAGCAGCACCAGCACGGCCACCTGCAGCGGCAGCTTCAGCAGCAGCGACAGGTCCACCGACATGCCGACGCTGATGAAGAACAGGCCGAGCAGCAGGCCCTTGAACGGCTCGATCTGGGCTTCCAGGTCGTGGCGGTATTCGGAGTCCGCCAGCAGCAGGCCGGCGAGGAACGCGCCCAGCGCCATCGACACTCCGACCAGTTCCATCAGCCAGGCCGTGCCGATCACCACCAGCAGCGCGGTCGCGGTGGACACCTCGAGGATGCGCGTGCGCGCGACCGCGCGGAACAGCGGCCGCAGCAGGTAGCGACCGCCGACCACCACCACGGCGATCACGCCGACCACGCGCAGCGCGCCGGCCAGGTCGGGGCCGTCGGGCTGTTCCAGCGGCCGGCCGAGCAGCGGGATCAGTGCGATCAGCGGGATCGCGGCCAGATCCTGGAACAGCAGGATCGCGAATCCGAGGCGGCCGTGCGCCGAGTTCAGCTCCTTGCGCTCGGCGAGGATCTGCAGGCCGAACGCGGTCGAGGACAGCGCCAGCCCGGCGCCGATCACCGCCGCGGCGTGCGTCCTGACGCCGAAGCCGAAATGCGCGACCGCGCCGATCACCAGCGTGGTCAGCAACACCTGCGCCAGGCCGACGCCGAACACCGCGCGGCGCATCACCCACAGCCGCTGCGGCGACAGCTCCAGGCCGATCACGAACAGCAGCAGCACCACGCCCAGTTCGGAGATGCGCGCGACGTTGTCCGGGTTGTGCACCAGCTTGAGCCCGAACGGGCCGATCACGACGCCGGCGAGCAGGTAACCGAACACCGCGCCGAGATGAAAGCGCCTCGCCAGCGGCACGGCCACCACCGTCGCCAGCAGGAAGATCACCGCGTACTGCAGGAAACCTTGCGTGTCCACGTGACGCGCTCCGCGAGATACGCGGCGATTATGGCAGTAGCGTCGAGAAGCGGGAGGCGGGAATTGCGGCGCGTGTCGTCGTTGCCGCGACAGGCGCCGGCCCCTCGCGGGGCCGCGCTACGCCGACTTCAGCCAGCGCGCCGCGTCCAGCGCGAAGTAGGTGAGGATCGCGTCGGCGCCGGCGCGCTTGATGCCGACCAGCGCTTCCAGCGCGCAGGCGCGCTCGTCGATCCAGCCGTTCGCGCCGGCCGCCTTCAGCATCGCGTACTCGCCGCTGACCTGGTAGACGAAGGTCGGCGCGCCGAAGCGCTCCTTCACGCGGCGCACGATGTCGAGGTACGGCAGGCCCGGCTTGACCATCACCGCGTCGGCGCCCTCGGCGAGATCGAGCTCGACCTCGCGCAGCGCCTCGTCGCCGTTGGCCGGGTCCATCTGGTAGGTGTGCTTGCCGCCCTTGCCGAGGCTGGCCGCGGAGCCGACCGCATCGCGGAACGGGCCGTAGAAGCTCGACGCGTACTTCGCCGAGTAGGCGAGGATGCGCGTGTGGATCAGCCCGGCTCCCTCGAGCGCCTCGCGGATCGCGCCGATGCGGCCGTCCATCATGTCCGACGGCGCGACGAAATCGGCGCCGGCCTCGGCCTGCACCAGCGCCTGGCGCACCAGCGCCGCGGTGGTTTCGTCGTTGAGCACGTAGCCGGAGGCGTCGACCAGGCCGTCCTGGCCGTGCGTGGTGTAGGGATCGAGCGCGACGTCGGTGATCACGCCCAGCTCCGGCAGATGCCGCTTCAGCGCGCGCACCGCGCGCTGCGCCAGGCCGTCCGGATTCCACGCCTCGCGCGCGTCCTCGCTCTTCGCCGACGCGTCGGGCACGGGGAACAGCGCCAGCGCCGGCACGCCGAGGCGCAGCGCTTCCTCGCCGACCTTCAGCAGCGCGTCGATCGCGAGGCGCTCGACGCCCGGCATCGATGCGACCGGCTCGCGCACGCCCTGCCCCTCGCGCACGAACACCGGCAGGATCAGGTCGGCGGGGGTGAGCACGGTCTCGCGCATCAGCGCGCGCGAAAAAGCGTCGCGGCGCATGCGCCGCATCCGGATCGCGGGAAAGCCCATGGTCGGAGCCTGGTTGCCCTAAACGGCCATTGTAGCGGCCACGCGCGTCGGCGCGGCCGTGCCGATCGCCCCGGCCGCGGGCGGGCGCGCCGCCCGCGCCGCGCCTCGCGGCGGCCGCCACCGCGAGAACGCCGTCACGAACCGCGCCGCGGCACGAACCATGCTTCGGGAATGTGAGCGCGGTCGCGGACGGCCGGTGCCGGTTGCGGCTTGATGGGCACCAGGCAATTCCGTTAAATTGTGATTAAGGCAGACTGTTTTATACAGGGGACGCAAGACCTTCGGCCTTTTTGATGGCCTTGCGTCGAGCTTGAAACGATAAGCTGCTGATCGAGAATAACTATGCTGCCCCCGATCGCCGTATTGAGCTTGCTGGGCCTGGCCTTGCTGCTGGCCGCGGCCTCGATCAAGCGCATCCCCGAAGGTCAGGTCTACACGCTGCGCCGGCTCGGCCGGCCGACGCGCATGCTGACCTCGGGCACGCACATGGTGCTGCCGCTGGTCGAACGGGTGGCGCACAAGATCAGCCTGACCGGCCATGCGCTGCAGCTCGACGAGCGCGTCGCGCTGGCCGGCGACGGCGCGCCGACCGCGCTGCGCGGCAAGGTCTACTGGCAGGTGCTGGAACCGGACCGCGCCGACGCGGTGATCGAGCGCGCCGACGAGCTGATCCGCACGCGCACGCTGAACGCGCTGCGCGAGGCCGAGAATCCCGTCGCCGAGGACGGACGCGCGCGCAACGTTCGCCTCAAGCAGGCCTTGAACGCTTCGCTGCGCGAACGCGGCGTGCTGGTCACGCGCGTGGAACTCGACCTCGCCGCCTGAGCGGTCACGCGCCGCCGCATCGCCGAAGGCCCGCCGCGCGCGGGCCTTCGCTTTTCCGGCGCACTGGATTCCGCGCGGCGCGGCCGGGATACTTGGCGGTCCGTCGCGGCCGCCGCCGCACAGGGGGATACACGCGGCATGGCCGAGCGCGAGGCTTTGCGACACACGCTGGAAGACGGCATCGCCCGGCTGGGCCTGAGCCTGCCCGCGGACGCGGTCGCGCGGCTGCTCGCCTACCTCGCCCTGCTGGAACGCTGGAACGCCGCCTACAACCTCACCGCGGTGCGCGAACCCGGGGCGATGGTGACGCGCCACCTGCTGGATTCGCTGGCGGTGGCGCCGTACGTGCAGGGCGACACCCTGGCCGACCTCGGCAGCGGCCCCGGCCTGCCCGGCATCCCGCTGGCGATCGCCGCGCCGCAGCGCCGCGTCACGCTGATCGACGCCAACGGCAAGAAGGCGCGCTTCCTGCGCGCCGCGGTGCGCGAACTCAAGCTGGACAATGCCAGCGTGGTCGAGCGCCGCGTCGAGGACGTCGAGGGCAGCTTCGACTGCGTCACCGCGCGCGCCTTCGCCAGCCTCGCCGAGATGCTGGCCTGGGGCGGGCGGCTGCTGGCGCCGGGCGGCGTGTGGCTGGCGCTGAAGGGGCGCTACCCGGACGACGAGCTGGCCCAGGTGCCGGCCGGCTTCCGCGTCGAGGCGGTGCATCGCCTCGACGTGCCCGGACTGGACGCGGAACGCCACCTGGTGGCGATCCGCCGGGCCGCGGACTGACGCCGGATGCTACCCTTCGCATCCGCGCCGCGGCAGGCGGGCTCCATCGCCGCGGTTACCGAGGACAAGTTTCGCCACGCTGGCCGGTAATCCCATGACGCGCATCATCGCCATCGCCAACCAGAAGGGCGGGGTCGGCAAGACCACCACCGCCGTCAACCTCGCCGCGGCGCTGGCCGAGGCGCGGCGCAGGGTGCTGCTGGTCGACCTCGATCCGCAGGGCAACGCGACCATGGCCTCGGGCGTCGACAAGCGCGAGGTGCAGGCGACCGGCTGCGAGGTGCTGCTGGAAGAAGTGCCGATCGAGCGCGCGATCATGGCCACCGAGGCCGGCTTCGACCTGCTGCCCGGCAACCGCGACCTCACCGCGGCCGAGCTGAAGCTGATGGACGCGATCGCGCGCGAGGCGCGCCTGAAGGACCAGTTGGCCAAGCTCGGCGACCGCTACCACGCCATCCTGATCGACTGCCCGCCGTCGCTGCACCTGCTCACCCTGAACGCGCTGACCGCCGCGCACAGCGTGCTGATCCCGGTGCAGTGCGAATACTTCGCGCTGGAAGGCCTGACCGCGCTGCTCGACACCATCAAGGCGGTGCGCCAGCGGCTGAACCCGACGCTCGAGCTGGAGGGCCTGCTGCGCACCATGTACGACGTGCGCAACAACCTCGGCAACGACGTCTCCGCGCAGCTCACCAAGCACTTCGGCGACAAGGTGCTGCGCTCGATCATCCCGCGCAACGTGCGCCTGGCCGAGGCGCCGAGCCACGGCAAGCCGATCAACCTGTACGACCGCGAATCGCGCGGCGCGATCGCCTATCTCGGCCTCGCCGGCGAGATGATCCGCCGCGAGCGCATGGCCGGCGCGCCGCCGAGCAGCAGCGTCAACTGAGGGAAACACCGATGGCAGCGAAACGGCGCGGACTGGGCGCGCGCGACCTCGACGCCCTGCTGGGCGGGTCGCTGGACGAGGCGGCGGGCGCCGTCGCCGAATCGGGCGAGCTGCGCAGCCTGCCGGTCGCCGCGATCCAGCCCGGCAAGTACCAGCCGCGCCGCCACTTCGACGACGCGCGCATCGAGGAACTGGCCGCGTCGATCCGCGCGCAGGGCCTGATCCAGCCGGTGGTGGTGCGCGCGCTCGGCCGCGATCGCTACGAGCTGATCGCCGGCGAGCGCCGCTGGCGCGCGGCGCAGAAGGCCGGCCTCGCCGAGGTGCCGGCGGTCGTCAAGGACGTGCCCGAACAGGCCGTGCTGGCGATGGCGCTGATCGAGAACATCCAGCGCGAGGATCTCTCGCCGCTGGAGGAAGCGCAGGCCCTGCAGCGGCTGATCGACGAATTCGAGCTGACCCACCAGCAGGCCGCCGACGCGGTCGGCCGCTCGCGCGCGGCGGTGTCCAACCTGCTGCGCCTGCTCGAGCTGCCGGCGCCGATCCGCCAGTTGCTGGACGACTTCAAGCTGGAGATGGGCCACGCGCGCGCGCTGGCCACGCTGCCGGAGGCGCGCGCGGTCGCGCTGGCGCAGGAAGCGGCCGCCAAGGAGTGGTCGGTGCGCGAGCTGGAGGAAGCGGCGCGCCGCGCGCAGCCCGCGCCGAAGGGCAAGGCCAAGGCCGCCGCCGCCGCCCGCGACCCCAACATCGCCGCGCTGGAGCGCGAGCTGTCCGAGCGCCTCGCCGCCCGCGTGGCGATCGCCCACGGCCGCAACGGCCGCGGCAAGCTGACCATCCGCTACCACAGCCTGGACGAGCTGGAAGGCATCCTCGAACGGCTGCGCTGAGCGCGGCTGCGTCCGCTGCAACCGGCGCGTGTGCGCGCGCCGGTTCCCGGTTATCGTTCGCCGGCCGCCCGAGCCGTGAAAGCTCATGCCCCTGCGCCCGGTCACGTCTGCCGTGAGTCCGAAACAGCGACAGTTCGAAGCGCTGGCGCGCGCGCATGCGGGCGACCTGTTCCGTTTCGGCTACTGGCTGTGCGGCGACGAGGCGCTGGCGCAGGATCTCGTGCAGGAAACCCTGCTGCGCGCCTGGCGCGCGCTGGACAGCCTGCGCGACGGCATGGCGGCCAAGGCCTGGCTGCTGACCATCCTGCGCCGCGAGCACGCGCGCCTGTACGAGCGCAAGCGCTTCGACCTGACCGAAATCGACGAGAACCTGCCCGAGGACGCCGCCTGGGCCAGCCCCGAGCAGGCCGCCAGCGACACCGAGCTGCGCGACGCCATGCTGAAACTGCCGACCAAGTACCGCGAACCGCTGCTGCTGCAGGTGCTGGGCGGACTGACCTGCGAGGAGATCGCCGCCGAGCTGGGCGGCACGCCGGGCGCGGTGATGACCCAACTGTTCCGCGCACGGCAGAAGCTGCGCGAGCTGCTGCAATCCGGCAATCCGGGGGTGGCGCATGGAATGTCTTGAATTCCGCCGCCGCCTCGGCGCCGAACCGCACGCGCGCGACGCGGCCTTCCTCGCCCACCGCGACGCCTGCCTGCGCTGCGCCGAGGCGTGGCAGCGCGCGCAGCATTTCGAACGCCGCATCGAGGAGGCGCTGGCCGTCGCCGTGCCGGAAGGCCTGGCCGAGCGCGCTCTGCTGGCGCAGGCCACCGGCGTGCGCCGCGCGCGCCGGCACCGCGCGCTTTCCTTCGCCATGGCCGCATCGCTGCTGGTCGCGCTGGCCGCGGGTTTCGCCGGCCTGGCCTGGATGCGGCACGACCCGCTGCCGGCGCTGGCGGTGGCGCACATCGCCGAGGAGCCGCAGGCATTCGCCGCGACCGCGGCGATGCCGGCCGAGCGCGTGCGCGCCGGCTTCGCCGTGCGCGGGATCAACCTGCGCGAAGTGCCGGACGGCATCAGCTTCGTCAACGACTGCCGCGTCGGCCCCTACCACACCGTGCACATGGTGATGCGCACGGACACGGAGCCGGTGGTGGTGTTCTACGTCGCCAACCGCCGCACCCCGCACCTGCGCGAGTTCCGCCAGGGCGGCTGGCAGGGCCGCGAACTGCCGCTGGCCGGCGGCACCCTGCTGATGCTGGCCAGCGACGCACAGCCGTTCCCCGCGGTCGAGCACGCCTGGCGCGACGCGCTGGAAGGACCGGCCGAAGCCGCGCTGGGCAGCTACTAGGCGCGACGCTGCGAACGGCTGCCGCGACACGAGCGGCGCACAGCCGCGCCTCGCGCGGGTCGCTTTTCCCTCTCCCCCCGGGGAAGAGGGATGCGCGGGGGACGCACGCAGCGCGTACCTTGCACTCGTGGGCCAGCCGCCCTGCGGACGGCTCCTCGCCCGGCGGGAAGAGGGAAACCGGCAACACCGGCGCCGTACCCGCAACCATGCACGCGGCGGCGCGCGAACGACCGGCGATTCGGCGATAATGCCGCGTTCGCGCCTCCGGAATCCTGCGTCATGCCCGAGCTTTCCGTAGTCGTGCCCGTGTTCAACGAGCGCGACAACATCCCGCCGCTGCTCGCCGAGATCGCCGCCGCACTGCGCGGACGCGCCGACTTCGAGATCGTCTACGTCGACGATTGCAGCAAGGACGACAGCCTCGCCGTGCTGGCCGCCGAGCAGGCGAAATATCCCGAGCTGCGCGTGCTGCGCCACGCCACGCAGAGCGGGCAGAGCACGGCGGTGTGGAACGGCGTGCGCGCCGCCCGCGGCGCCTGGATCGCCACCCTCGACGGCGACGGCCAGAACGATCCGGCCGACATCCCCAGGCTGCTCGACGCGCGCGGCCGCGCCGCGCCCGAAGTGAAGCTGTTCGCCGGCTGGCGCACCACGCGCCGCGACACCTTCAACAAGCGCATTTCCTCGAAGGTCGCCAACGCGGTGCGCTCGCGCATGCTGCGCGACGCCACCCCGGACACCGGCTGCGGACTGAAGCTGTTCGAGCGCGAGACGTTCCTGCTGCTGCCCTACTTCGACCACATGCACCGCTACCTGCCGGCGCTGGTCAAGCGCGCCGGCTTCCGCAGCGAGAGCGTGCCGGTCAACCACCGCCCGCGCACGCGCGGCACCTCCAAGTACGGCATGCTGGACCGGCTGTGGGTCGGCCTCGCCGACCTGCGCGGCGTAGCCTGGCTGATGCGCCGCGCCAAGGTGACGCGCGTCGAGGAGCTGTGAGCGACGCGCGGTGCGACCGCCGATCGTCGCGGAGTCGGCGCAAGGCGGGCGTGGGGCGGGCGTGGGGCGGGCTTCAGCCCACCGCCGCGACGACTCATCCTTCCGTCCGACGCCGTGGTGAATGCTGTGGTGGGCTGAAGCCCACCCGACGGGCCCGCCGCGGCCGATGCCATTCAAGGCATCGGCCAAGCGCATATCAGGTCTGGTGCGAGCAGCCTTCCCTGGGGCTCCGCCCGCTCGCCATCCATGGCTCGCCCGCAGTTGCCGCGGCCGATGCCATTCAAGGCATCGGCCAAGCGCGTCAACTGCGACCCTTGGCCATCGGCAGGTCGGCTTGCGCCCAGGCGGCGTTGCCGCCGCCCAGCGTGTGCACGCGCGCGAAGCCGGCCTTGACCAGGCGCCGCGCCGCCTTGCCGGCGGTGACGCCGGAGCGGCAGGTGACCACCACCGGCAGCTCCTTGGCCTTGGCGAGATCCTTGTGCTCGGGATCGAACTGGCTCACCGCCACGTGGCGCGCGCCGGGGATGTGGCCCTTCTCGTAATCGGCGAGGCTGGACAGGTCGATCACCAGCGCGTTGTCGCGGTTGATCAGTTGCGTCAGCGCGGCCGGCGTCAGCTCCCTGTAGCCGCGGAACAGGCGCCCGACCTCGGTGCCCAGCAGCGCCAGCAGCAGGCCGAAGAAGGCCGCGATCAACAGCGGGTGGTGGGCGGCGAACTCGGGCAGGCGTTGCAGGACGTCGGTCATCGGAAGGATCGCGGTCGCACGGAGCGGGGAGCCGCGATTATGCGGCAGGCCGCGCCCGTCGAGAAACGGTCCGCGGCGCTCAGTCGAGGCGGGTGATGTCCGGCAGCCCGGACTCCAGCCACCACTGTTTCTTCTTCTCGTCGTAGCGCCAGACCTGCGTGTCGATGACGCTGCGCTCGGACTGCGTGTTGTTGTTGATCAGGCCGATGCGCACCACCTGGCGCACCTCGTGCTCGCCCTGCGGCACGGTCGACTGCACGTCGTAGTCGCTGACCCGCACCTGCTGGTAGCGCGCGCGGTCGAGCTCGGTCAGCGGGTGCGCCTCGCGCTGCTTCGGGTCGACGAACGCGTAGGCCGCCTGGAAATCGCCCCAGCGCACCGTCGCGGCGTAGCTGTCCAGCACCTTCTGCAACTGGTCCTTCTCGCGATGGGTGGCGCAGCCGGCCAGCGCGAGCACGGCGGCGAGGGCGAAGCTGGTGGCGAAGCGCATGGCGATCTCCCGCGCGAAACGATGCGCGATTGTGCCGCAATTCAGCCGCGGCGTTTGGCGACGAAGCGCGCGACCAGCGTGGCCGCCGGCGCGCCGGCGTCGCCGGGCACGGTGCAGGCGACCCGCGTGCGCGCCTTGCCGCGCTCGGCCAGCGCGGCGAGGAACGCGTCCCACGACTCGCCCTCGGCGAGCGTCGCCACTGCCTCGAAGTCGTTCCACACCGGCGCCAGGTAGCGCACCTCGGAATCCTGCACGAACACGTCGCAATCGAAGCCGCGCGCCTGCAGCGCCAGCTCGATCAGGCCCCAGCCGGCCAGGGTCAGCAGCGAGGTCAGGCTGCCGCCGAACGCGCAGCCCTTGTCGTTGACGTTCGCCGCCAGCGGCGCGGCCAGCACCAGCGTGGCGCCGTCGTAGCGGGCGACGCGCAGGCCGAGCGCGCGGGTCGGCGGGATGCGTTCGAGCAGGAAGCGTTGCAGCGCGGCGGCGCGCGCGGCGTGGTCGGTCGCGGACATGGCGCGCGAGTCTGCCCAGCGCGGCGCGTGCGCACAAGTCGGGTACGATGCGCGGATGCCGCGTCCGACCACCATGCCGCTCGCCGGCGCCACCGTCGCGATCACGCGCCCCGCCGGCAGCGGCGGCGCGCTGGCGCGGCGCGTGCGCGCGCTCGGCGGCGCGCCGTTGCTGCTGCCGGGCCTGAGCCTGCGCGGCGCGGAGGACGCGGACGCGGCGCGGCGCGCGTTGCGCGACGCGCTGCGCGCCGACGTCGCCGTGTTCACCA
>JAJFUF010000022.1 GCA_021372495.1 Lysobacteraceae bacterium | reverse complement strand
CGACCGACGCGCCGCCGCCGCTGCATCAGCGCCCGCTCAACGCGCAGGCCCGCATCGACCCTGCCGCCGGCGACGAGCGCGCGCCGGTCGAGGCCGTGCTCGGGCGCATGAGCACGCACGCGCGCGGCGCGCTGGCGCGGGTGGAAATCGCGCAGCTCGAGGCGCATCCCGACGCGCAGGCGCCGGCCTGGATGATCGAGCTGCCGGTGCGCGGCGAGCGCGGCACCGACGTGCTGCAGTTGCGCATCCGCCGCGACCGCGACGCGCGCGAGGCGGCGGCGCCGAACGCGGCGCCGGCGTGGAACGTCGCCTTCGCGGTCGACCTGCCCGCGCTGGGCGCGGTGCACGGCGAGGTGCGCGTGCAGGCGCGGCGCGTCGGCGTGACGCTGTGGGCCGAGCACGCCGCCACGGCACAGCGTCTCGACGCCGGCCTGCCCGCGCTGGCCGCGCGGCTGGGCGCGGAAGGCCTGGTCGCCGAGCGCCTGGTCTGCCACCACGGCCGGCCCGCGCCGGTCGAGGTCGCGCGCAGCGGCCTGCTGGACGCCACGGCATGAACCGCGATCCCGCCGCCGCGCGCGCGGTTGCGCTGCGCTACACCGGCCAGGGCGCGCCGCGCGTCACCGCCAAGGCGGACGGTGCGCTGGTCGAGGCGATGCTCGACCTCGCCGAGCGCCACGGCGTGCCGCGCCACCGCGACCCCGCGCTGGCCGCGCTGCTGGCGCGAGTCGAGCTGGACGCCGAGATCCCGCCCGCGCTGTACGCCGCGGTCGCCGCCGTGCTGGCGCTGATCTACGCCGCCGCCGCGGAGCGCGACGCATGACCCCGCGCCCGTCGCCCTCCGGCTGCGCCTGGGACGTGCTCGCCGACGCGCGCGTGCTCGCCGTCGCGCCGCCGGCCGGCGACGGCGACCCGCTGCTGGCGCTGCTGCGCCGCAGCGGCTTCAGCCAGGTGCGCCGCGCCGCGCGCGGCGCCGACGCGCTGGCGCAGCTCGACGCCGACACCGACGTGATCCTGCTCGACACCGTGCTTGCCGACATGGACGCCGCCGAATTCTGCGAGCGCCTGGCCGACCGCCCCGAAGCGCCGCCGGTGCTGCTGATGCTGCCGGCGGCCGCGCCGCGCGGCCCGCACCCGCTGCTGCCGGAAGGCGTCGCCGACGTGCTGCCGCGGCCGCTGCGCGAGATCGAGCTGGCGATGCGCATATCGGTCGCCGCGCGCCTGCAGCGCGAGCGCCGGTTGCTGCGGATGCGCGAGATCGAGCTGCGCCAGGCCGCGCACGAGCGCTCGCGGCTGCGCGGCCTGCTGCTGCGCCGCGAGGGTCGCGACGCCGCCACCGGCCTGTACTCGCGGCAGCGCTTCCGCCAGGCGCTGGACGCCGCGCTGCTGGCGGTGCGCGCCGGCGCCGGCCCGATCGGCTTGCTGGTGCTGAACCTGGACCGCTTCCGCCACCTGCGCTGCCAGCTCGGCCAGCACGACGCCGACCGCCTGCTGCGCGAGGTCGCCGCGCTGCTGCGCACGCAGGTCGGCGCCGACGGCCTGGCCGCGCAGCTCGAAGGCGACGAGTTCGCGATGCTGCTGCACGGCTGCACGCCGGAGGCGGCCGCCGAGCGCGCCGAGCGCGTGCGCGCCGCGATCGCGCAACTGACCACCGACGCCGAGGGCGAGGCCTGGCACGCCAGCGCCAGCATCGGCATCGCGGCGGTCGATGCCGAGGCCGGCGCCGAGGCCAGCCTCAGCCGCGCGCAGCGCGCCGCCTACGTGGCGCGCATGCGCGGCGGCAACATGGTGCACAGCTACCGCGCCGACGACCGCGAGCTGGCCGACCAGCGCGCCAACGCGCACTGCAGCGCGCGCCTGCGCCAGGCGCTGGCCAGCAACGGCTTCCAGCTGGTGTTCCAGCCGGTGGTGCGCATCGCCGACCTCGCCGTCGACCACTACGAGGCGCTGGTGCGCCTGGTCGGCGAGGACGGCGAGCTGCTGCTGCCCGGCGAGTTCATCGCCGTGGCCGAGCGCACCGGCCTGATCCACGACATCGACCGCTGGGTGGTCGGCGCGGCGATCGACTTCCTGCAGCGCGTGTCGACGGTGCGCGCGCAGCTCGCGCTGAACATCAACCTGTCCGGGCGCGCGTTCCAGGACGACCGCCTGCTGCCGTTCATCTGCCGCAAGCTAAACGAAACCGGCGTGCGCGCCGAGCGCATCACCTTCGAGATCACCGAGACCGCGGCGATCGCCAACGTCGAGGCGACCCGCGAGATGGTGTCGCAGCTGCGCCAGCTCGGCTGCCGCTTCGCGCTGGACGACTTCGGCGCCGGCTTCGCCAGCTACAGCTATCTGAAGGAGCTGCGCGTCGACGTGCTGAAGATCGACGGCACCTTCATCCGCAACCTGGCCGAGGATCCGATGGACCAGGTGCTGGTGCGCTCGATGGTCGACATCGCGCGCGCGCTGGGCAAGCAGACCGTGGCCGAGTTCGTCGGCGACCAGCGCACGCTGGAGCTGCTCGGCGACTACGGCGTCGACTACGCGCAGGGCTTCTACGTCGGCCGCCCGTCCAGCGCGCTGCTGCCGCGGCGGTTGCGCCTGACGCGCGCTTAGGGGGTCGCCTGCGTGGCGTCGCCTGCGTGCAGGCGACCGCGACGCGGGGACGGCCGCACGGCGGCGGAAGCCGCTGCGCGGATTCCGCCCTACGCGGCGCCCGCACGCACCAGCCGCGGCGCGTCCAGCAGGGCGACGAACTCGTCGTCGCGGCGCAGCACGCCGGTGACGGGGTCCTCGGCGCGCGCGGCGCGGCCGGACGGTGCCGGCGCGATGTCGGCGTCGGACAATTCCAGCACGTCGCTGATCGCATCCACCAGCATGCCGACCGGCTCGCCGCCGGCATCGAAGATCACGATGCGCGCGCTGCCGGCGGCCAGCGCGGCCGCGGCGGTTCCCGCCAGCCCGAGCCGGCGCCGCCCGTCCAGCACGGCGACGATCGCGCCGCGCAGGTTGATGATGCCGAGCACGTCGAACGGCGCGCTCGGCACCGGCGTGCATTCCACCGGGCGGATCACTTCCTGCACGTAGCGCACGTCCACCGCGTAGCGCTGCGCGGCCAGCTCGAAGCTGACCCAGCGGGTGGCGATGCCGGTTGCGCCCGCGATCGCGTTCATCGTGCCGCTCCTCCGTCGTCGGCGCCGGCCGCGCGGTCCATCGCGGTGGCCAGCATGCCGGTCAGCCCGACCACGTCGAGCACCGCGCAGCGCGCGGCCAGCGCGGTGCCGGCCAGCCACGGCCGCGCGCCGGCGCGGTCGCGCCAGCGTACCTCGGCGGGCTCGAGCAGGATGTCCTCGCCGGCGTCCTCGCAGGCCAGCGCCCAGTAGCCGCCGCCGAGCCGCACCAGCGCGGCGGCGGCGGGCGCCGCGCGATCGGGCGCGACCACCGCGGCGAGGCGCACCACCGTCACCTCCAGCCCGGCGTGCGACCAACTGCCCGCCCACCACGCCGGCGCGCCGGGCGGCGGCGCGGCCAGCGCCGGCAGCGGCGCGACTTCCGCGATCTCGCAGGCCGGCAGCGCCAGGCGCACGCCGGCGGCGCGGCAGATGCGGTAGCGCCGCGCGCCGGGGCGCGGCGCGGGCGGCGCATCGGCGCCGACGGCCTCCGCCACGGCGGCGGGCGGCGCGACGACGCCGGGCGCGCGCGCGGCGGGCGGCGCCAGCAGCGCATCGAGGTAGTCCGCCAGCGCCGCGTCGCCGCGCACGGGCAGCACGCGCAGGTCGGGATGCGGCGCGCTCACGAGGCCGCCTCGAGCGCCATCGGCGCTTCCAGCGCGCACAGTTCGTCGAGCAGGCCGCGGTAGGCCTGCGCGCCGCGCCGCGCCGCCGGCCAGGCGCCGACCGGCACGCCGGCGACGCTGGCCTCGCGGACCTGCGTATCGACCGGGATCACGCTCTGCGCCAGCTCGCCGGCATGGCGCTCGCGCAGCGCCTGCAGGCTGGCGGTCGAGGCGTGCGTGCGGCCGTCGTACAGGGTCGGCACGATCAGCCGCGGCACCTGCCGGCCGCGCGCGCGCTCGATCATGCCGAGGCTGCGCAGCATGCGCTCCAGCCCGGCCAGGGCGAGGAATTCGGTTTGCGTCGGGATCACCAGCCGCTCGCACGCGGCCAGCGCGTTGACCATCAGCACGCCCAGCATCGGCGGGCAGTCGACCAGCACGCGGTCGTAGTCGCCGGCCAGCGCGGCCAGCGCCTCGGCCAGCACCAGGCCCATGCCGGAACGCGCGCCGAGCTGGCGGTCGAGGGTGGCCATCGCCGGCGTGGCCGGCAGCACGGCGAGGCGCTCGAAGCGCGTCGGCAGGATGCGCTCGGCGGCCGCCGGTGCGTCGTCCGCGCCGGCGCGGAACAGGTCGTACACGCCGCCGGGCAGCGTCTCGGGGTCGAAGCCGAAATAGCTGGTCAGCGAGGCGTGCGGGTCCATGTCGACCAGCAGCGTGCGCGCGCCGGACGCGGCCAGCAGCCCGCCCAGCGCCACCGCCGTGGTGGTCTTGCCGACGCCGCCCTTCTGATTCGCCACCGCCCACACGCGCATCGTTCGCTCCCGCCTCATTGCTCGTTCGTGGCCGGACGCACCACGTGCAGCACCGGCAGCCAGCCGCTCGCCTTCGGCGCCGGGTCCGCGCCGGCACCGGCCGCGGCCGGTGCGGCCGGTGCGGCCCGCTGTGCCGGCGCGGTGGCCGACAGCATCGCCGCCGCGTCCGCCGGCGCCTCCGGCCGGCTGCTGTAGAAGCGCTCCGGCACCGCGCTCGAACTCAGCACCACGATCAGCACGCGGCGGTTGCGGTTGCGCCCCGCCTCGCTGTCGTTGCCGGCCGCCGGCCGGTATTCGCCCCAGCCGATGATCGCCATGCGCTGCGGCTCGATGCCGCCGCCGGCGAGCAGGCGCACCACCGAGGCCGCGCGCGCCGCCGACAGCTCCCAGTTGGAAGGGAACGCGAACGTGTTGATCGGCACGTCGTCGGTGTAGCCCTCGATGCGCAGCGGGTTGGGGAACGGCCGCAGGATGTCGGACAGTTGCTGCAGCACCGGCACTGCCTGCGGCGACAGCGCGGCGACGCCGCTGGCGAACAGGATGTCGGTCTTGATCTCGATCTCCAGCCAGAAGTCGGTGCGGCGCAGCGCGATCAGCTGGCGGTCGATCAGCGGCCCGAGCGCCTTCTCGATCTGGTCGGCGATGCGCTTCAGGCCCTCGGCCTCGCCGCGCGTGCGCGCGGCCGAGAGGTCGGCGCCGCGCAGGCGCGTGGCGGTGGCGACGTCGCCGCCTTCGCGGCCGCCGGTCTTGCCGGGCGGCGGCATTTTCTGCGACGGCACCGGCACCGGGATCAGCGGGATCGGCGCGGCGCTGGGTGCCGCCGCCTGGATCGAGGCGATCGCCGAGGTCTGCGCCGACATGGTCGGCTGCGCGCCGACCTGCACCGGCTCGATCACCTTGGGCGAGCCGTTGAACGCGGTGGCGATCGACTGCGCCAGCACGCGGTACTTGCCCTCGTTGACCGAGGAAATCGAGTACATCACCACGAAGAACGCCAGCAGCAGGGTGATCAGGTCGCCGTACGGGATCGCCCAGCGCTCGTGGTTGGCGTGCTCTTCGTGGCGGTGCTTGCGCGCCATCGCCGGGCCTCAGTGCAGGAAGCCCTGCAGCTTGGTTTCGATGTTGCGCGGGTTCTCGCCCTCGGCGATGGCGATCAGGCCCTCGACCACCATCTCGCGCTGCTGCGACTGCCCGCGGATGACGCCCTTGAGCTTGCTGGCGATCGGCAGCAGCAGCAGGTTCGCCGAGGCGATGCCGTAGACGGTGGAGACGAACGCGCCGGCGATGCCGGGGCCGAGCTTGGACGGGTCGGACAGGTTCTCCATCACCGCCATCAGGCCCATCACCGCGCCGATGATGCCCAGCGTCGGCGAATAGATGCCGGCGCTCTCGAACACCTTGGCGGCCTCGGTGTCGGCGTGCTCCTTGGCGGCGAGGTCGACCTCGAGGATGCCGCGGATCACGTCCGGCTCGCTGCCGTCGACCAGCAGCTGCAGGCCCTTCTTGGCGAACGGGTCGGTCTCCGCCTCGAAGTGCGACTCCAGCCCGAGCAGGCCCTGGCGGCGCGCGATCTCGCTCCAGCCGATCACCTTGGCGATCAGCGCCTGGCTGTCGCTGGCCGGCGGCCAGATCACCCAGCGCGCCATGCGCAGGGCGCGGCGGAGCACGCGCGACGGCGTCTGCACCATGATCGCCGAGCTGGTGCCGACGATCACCACCATGAACGCGGCCGCGCTCCACAGCGCGGCCACGCCGCTGCCCTTGAGGATGCTGCCGACGATCACGACGACGAAAGCCATCACGATGCCGGTCAGGCTGAGCACTTCCATCTCAGGCCACCCGTTCCATCGGCGCCGCGCGCAGCAGCGCGACCAGATCGACGATCAGGGCGATGCGGCCGTCGCCGGTGATGGTCGCGCCGGCGATGCCGGGCACCTGCCGCAGCAGCGCGCCCAGCGGCTTGATCACCACCTCCTCGCGTCCGACCACCTCGTGCACCACGCAGCCGACGCGCTGGTGGCCGATGTGCACCACCGCGACGTGCTCGCGCGCGCCGGCGTCGGCCGCGTTCGCGTCCGCGCCCAGCCAGCGGTCGAGGCGGCTCAGCGGCAGCGGCCGCGCGCGATGCGCGACCACCTCGCGGCCGTCGACCGTGCGCACGCGCGAGGCGTCCAGCTCGAACACCTCGGAGACGTTGGCCAGCGGCAGCGCCAGCATGCGTCCGGCGACGCGCACCATCAGCGCGCGCAGGATCGCCAGGGTCAGCGGCACGCTGACCTTGATCTCGCTGCCGCGACCGACCTGCGAGCGGATCGCGATGGTGCCGCCCAGTTCGGCGACGCGCGTCTTGACCACGTCCATGCCGACGCCGCGCCCGGAGATATCGGAGATCTCGCTGCGCGTGGAGAAGCCGGGCAGGAAGATCAGCTCGTAGCACTCCTCGTCGGCCATGCGTTCGGCGCGCTCGGCGGAGAGCACGCCCTTCTCGATCGCCTTGCGCTTGAGCACCGCGGGGTCCATGCCGCGGCCGTCGTCGGCGATGGTGATGACGATGTGCTCGCCTTCCTGCGACGCGGCCAGGCGCACGCGTCCGGCGGCCGGCTTGCCGGCGCGCGCGTCCGGCGGCTCGATGCCGTGGTCGAGCGCGTTGCGCACCAGGTGCACCAGCGGATCGGCCAGCGCCTCGACCAGGTTGCGGTCGAGCTGGGTGTCCTCGCCCTCCAGCTCGAGCTGCACCTGCTTGCCGAGCTGGCGCGCGAGGTCGCGGGCGATGCGCGGGAAGCGCTGGAACAGCCGGCCGACCGGCTGCATGCGCGTGCGCATCACCGCGGTCTGCAGGTCATTGGTGACGCGGTCGAGCTCGCCGACCGCGCGCTCCAGCGGGCTGTCCTCGCTGCGCGCGGCGAGGTTGGCGATGCGGTTGCGCACCAGCACCAGCTCGCCGATGAAGTTGACCAGGGCGTCCAGCCGCGCGGTGTCGACGCGCACGGTGGTTTCGGCGGCCGCGGCCTGCTTGGCGGCGGCCGGCGGCGCGGCCTCGGCGGGCGCAGCCGCGGGCACCTCCGCCGCGGCGGGCGGCGGCGCGGCGGCCGGCGCGTGGTCGGACCCGGACTCGGGCGCGCCCGCGGCGGCGTCGACCGCGGGCTTGCCGGGTGCGCCGCCGCGGCCGTAGATCTTGTCCAGCAGCGCTTCGAACTCGCTGTCGTCGATCGGCTCGCCGGGCGCGGCGGCGGCGCCGGGCGCGCCGCCCTTGCCGTGCAGCTCGTCCAGCAGCGCCTCGAATTCGTCCTCGCCGATCGGCCCGCCGGACGCGGCGGGCGCCGCCGCGTGCGCGCCGGGCGCGCCGCCCTTGCCGTGCAGCTCGTCCAGCAGCGCCTCGAACTCGTCCTCGCCGATCGGCTCGCCGACGGCCGCCGGCGGTTCGTCCGCGGCGGCCAGCAGCGCTTCGAATTCGTCCTCGACCGGATCGGCGGGCGCGGCGCTCTTCGGCGGCACCGGCACGGCCGCGACCGGCGCCGGCCGCGGCGCCGCGGCCACCGGCGCGGGCGCCGGGGCGAGGGCCGCGGGCGCGGAC
>JAJFUF010000018.1 GCA_021372495.1 Lysobacteraceae bacterium | reverse complement strand
TCTCGTCCAGGGCCGCCCGCTCCTGCTCGGTGAGCGAGGGGCCAATCTGGCGTCGCACGGTGCCCGTGGGGCCCAGTTCACGCTGTTCGCGGTCCAGGCATTCAGCAATGGGGCGGTCTGCCGTCAGGCGACGCCCCTGGCGATCGACACAGGTATAGATGCTGCCGGCGCTGGCCTGCTGCGCCCACGCGCAGGGCACTACCAGGCCGGCGACCACCCCCGCTCCCATGATCCACGCCAATTTGCTCAACTGGATGACCCTTCGTTGACTCCGTACCGCTGGCGATAGGCCAGCACCCGTTCGTGGTGTGCACTCATCTCCGTCCCTTCCTTTTGGGACAGATACAGCAATAAGTCTGCCAGCGTTGCGATGGCGCACACCTGCATGCCCAGTTGCTGGCGCACATACTGCACGGCGCTGTGCTCGACATCGCGCCCATTCTCGGTGGCTTTTTCCTGCCGATCCAGCGCAATGGCCACGGCATGCGGCACAGCGCCGGCCGCACGGATGATGGCAATCGACTCGCGCGCGGCAGTGCCTGCCGACATCACATCATCAACAATCAGCACCCGCCCCTGGAGCGGCGCGCCCACCAGCGTGCCGCCTTCGCCATGGTCCTTGGCCTCCTTGCGGTTGTAGGCCCAGGGCAGGTCGCGGCCGTGCTGCTCGGCCAGCGCGATGGCGGTGGCGGCGGCCAGCGGGATGCCCTTGTAGGCGGGCCCGAACAGCATGTCGAAGGCGAGTCCCGACTGCACCAGGGTCGCCGCGTAGGCGCGGCCGAGCCGCGCCAGCGCCGCGCCCGAGGCGATGCGGCCGAGGTTGAAGAAGTACGGGCTCTGCCGGCCCGACTTCAGGGTGAACTCGCCGAAGCGCAGCACGCCGCGTTCGAGGGCGAGGTCGAGGAAGTCGCGTTGGTGGTCTTGCATCGGGACTCGGGACTCGGACTCGGGACTCGGTAGGCCTCCTCGGCATACCCGACGCTCGGGCGCGGCAGAAGTATTCCGCTCATGAGCGTCACCCGCTTCCGGCTATTATCCCCGAGTCCCCCTTCCCGAGTCCCGAGTCCCGTGAGAGTCGTCACCTTCAACGCCAACGGCATCCGCTCGGCCGCCACGAAAGGCTTCTACGACTGGCTGCGCACGCAGCACGCCGACGTGGTCTGCCTGCAGGAGACCAAGGCGCAGGAGCACCAGCTCGGCGATGGCGTGTTCCGCCCGAAGGGCTATCACTGCTTCTTCCACGACGCGCGCAGCAAGAAGGGCTACAGCGGCGTCGCCATCTACGCCAGGCGCGAGCCGGACGCGGTGCTGAACACGCTCGGCTGGGAGCCGTTCGACAGTGAGGGGCGCTATCTCGAGGCGCAGTTCGGCAACTTGAGCGTGGTCTCGCTGTACGTGCCGTCCGGTTCTTCCGGCGACGAGCGTCAGCGGTTCAAGTTCAAGGTGATGGACTGGCTGATGCCGATCTTCGAGCGCTGGCGCGCCAGCGGCCGCGACTACGTGCTGTGCGGCGACTGGAACATCGTGCGCAGCCGCCTCGACATCAAGAACTGGACCTCCAACCAGAAGAACTCCGGCTGCCTGCCGGAGGAACGCGCCTGGTTGAACGCGCTGATCGACGAGCGCGGCTGGGTGGACACCTTCCGCGCGCTGAAGCCGGAGGCGGTCGAGTACACCTGGTGGTCGAACCGCGGCAACGCGCGCGCCAACGACGTCGGTTGGCGCATCGATTACCAGATCGCCACGCCGGGCCTGCGCGGCCGGCTCGAGGCGTGCTCGATCTACCGCGAGCAGCGCTACTCCGACCACGCGCCGTACACGGTCGACTACCGCGAATGAGTGCCCGTGCTGCGGACTGGCGCGGCACCTGGCGGACGCTGGCGCAGCCTTCCGCGCTGACCATGCTGTTCCTCGGCTTCGGCTCCGGCCTGCCGTTCCTGCTGGTGTCCGGCACGCTGGCGTTCTGGCTGAAGGAGAGCGGCTACCGGCTGGACCAGATCACCCTGCTGGCGGGCGCGGGGCTGAGCTACGCGCTGAAGTTCCTGTGGGCGCCGCTGGTCGACCGCTGGCGACTGCCGCTGTTCGGTCGCGTCGGCCTGCGCCGCGGATGGCTGCTGGCGGCGCAGCTCGCGGTCGCGCTGGGCCTGCTCGGCATGGCCGCGGTCGCGCCGGGGGCGCTCGCGCCGTTCGTCGCGCTGACCCTGTTCACCGCGTTCGCCGGCGCCACCCAGGACATCGTGGTCGACGCCTACCGCGTGGAGATCGCGCCGCCGGAGGCGCAGGGCGCGCTGGCCGCCACCTACACGCTGGGCTATCGCCTGGCGCTGATCCTCAGCTATGCCGCCGCGCTGATCATGGCCGATCACATGGCATGGCCGACGGTCTACGCGATCATGGCCGCATCCATGCTGGTGCCGGCCGCGGCGACGCTGCTCGCTGCCGAGCCGGCGCAGGCGCGGCCCGCGACGAGCGGCTGGCGCGCGTCGATGCGCGAGGGCGTGGTCGCGCCGTTCGCCGACTTCTTCCGCCGCTATCGCGGCCGCATCGGCATCGGCCTGCTCGCGTTCGTGCTGCTGTTCAAGATCTCCGACCAGGCGCTGAGCGGCGGCCTGGTCGGCCCGTTCTACCTCGCCGCCGGCTTCAGCAAGACCGAGATCGGCCTGGTCACCAAGCTGTACGGCGTGTGGATCGGCATCGCCGGCGCGTTTGTCGGCGGCGTGGCGGTGGCGCGCTGGGGCATCGTGCGCTGCCTGTGGCTGGCGATGATCCTGGGCGCGGCCAGCAACTTGCTGTACGTGCTGCTGGCGCAAACGCACGGCAGCACGGAGATCTTCGTGCTGGCGATCTCCGGCGAGAACCTCGCCGGGGGCTTCCTCGGCACGGTGGCGGTGGCGTACCTGTCGGCGCTGGTCAACCAGCGCTATACCGCGACCCAGTACGCGCTGTTCAGCTCGCTGGTGAACCTGCCCGGCAAGCTGCTGGGGCTGGCCTCGGGCAGCCTGGTGTTGTGGCTGTCCGCCGCGCCGCAGGCGACGATGCCGGGCTACGAACGCTACTTCGTGTTCACCACCGTGGCGATCCTGCCCGCCCTGCTGTTGTTCCTGTGGCTGGCGCGGCGCGTGCCGGTGGACCGGCCGGGGCGTTGAGCGCCGCCGCGCGCCGTGTCGCGCGGCCGAAAAACTGACACAATCCCCGCCACAGGGGGCACTGCGGGGGGAAGACGCGGGTGCCGGACATTCTGGTGCGCGACATCGATGGGGCGCTGGCCGAGCGCATCATGGCGCTGGCGCGTGAGCGCCGGTGGTCGATCAACGACGTGATTCTGCACGCGTTGCGCCACGGCCTCGGCCTCGGCGGCGACGACCTCAGCCTGCGCGAGGTCAACGACATCGCGCGTCTCGCCGGCACCTGGGATCACGATGAGGCGGCCGCCTTCCGCGAGGCGATGCAGGCGCTGGAGCAGATTCCGGAAAGCACGCTGGCGCTGCTGCAGGCGCAGGGCGGCGCCAAGCCGCCGGGCAAGCCGAAACCGCCGGGCGGCAGCAAGACGTGACCCGCGTCAGCGCGGGGCGTAGATCCCGCCGAGCACGCGCGCGCCGCGCGCGCCGGTGACGGCCGGCAGGTTGCCGGTACGGCCCTCCAGGCGCGCGTGCGCCAGCCAGGCGAACGCCATCGCCTCGACGTAGTCGGGATCGAGGCCGAGCAGCGCGACGCTGCCGATCGAGCGCGGCGCCAGCACGCGCCGCAGCGCCGCCATCAGCACCGGGTTGTGCACGCCGCCGCCGCACGCCAGCACCTCGCCGGCGCCGTCGGCATGCGCGTCGATCGCCTGCGCGACGCTGCGCGCGGTCAGTTCGACCAGCGTGGCCTGCACGTCCTCGGGGCGCAGCGCCGCGTCCTGCAGACGCTGCTCCAGCCAGCCGAGCTGGAAGTGTTCGCGGCCGGTGCTCTTCGGCGGCGGCAGCGCGAAGTAGGGATCGTCCAGCAACCGCGCCAGCAGCGCCGTGTCGCAGCGGCCGCGCGCGGCGAAGGCGCCGTTGCGGTCGAACGGCGCGGCGAGGTGCTGCAGGCACCACGCGTCCAGCAGGCCGTTGGCGGGGCCGGTATCGAAGCCGATCACGCTGCCGTCGGCGCCGAGCACGGTGATGTTGGCGATGCCGCCGAGGTTCAGCACCACGCGCGTCGCGCCCGGCCGGGCCAGCAGCGCGGCATGGAAGATCGGCAGCAGCGGCGCGCCCTGGCCGCCGGCGGCAACGTCGGCGCGGCGGAAGTCGGCGACGGTGGCGATGCCGGTGCGCTCGGCGATCACGTTGGGGTCGCCGAGCTGCAGGGTGAACGGCGTGGGCGCCTGCGGGCGATGGCGCAGCGTCTGCCCGTGCGAGCCGATCGCGCGCACCGCCGACCCCGGCACGCGCGCCCGCGCCAGCAGCGCCTCGACGGCCGCCGCGAACACGCCGCCGATCTCGGCGTCGAGCGCGCCCAGCTCGTCCAGCGTGGTGGCACCATCGCCCTGCGCCAGCGCGAGCATGCGCGCGCGCAGCGCTTCGGGCCACGGGTGGGTGATGGCGGCGAGCAGCCGCGGCGACGGCTCGAACGCGGCCAGCGCGGCGTCGATGCCGTCGGCGCTGGTGCCGGAGATCAGGCCGACGTAGAGCGCGGTGGCGGACGGCACCGCAGGCGGCGCTCAGTCGCTGCCGCCGACGGCGCCGGCGCCGTTGCCGGCGCGTGCCAGCCGCACGCCGCCGTCGATCGCTTTCATGCGCGCCAGCAACGGCGCGTTCTGGCGCCTGAACTGCGCGAGCTGCGCGACCGGCAGCGGCTCGGGCTTCGGCAGGGTCACGGTCAGCGGGTCGCGCTGCGCGCCGTTGACGCGGAACTCGTAATGCAGGTGCGGGCCGGTGGCCAGGCCGGTCATGCCGACGTAGCCGATGATCTGCCCCTGGTGCACGCGCCCGCCGATGCGCTCGCCGCCGGCGAAGCGCGACATGTGGCCGTAGGCGGTGCTGATCGTGCTGTTGTGCTGGATCACCACGAAATTGCCGTAGCCGTTCTCCCAGCCGCGGTATCTGATCACGCCGTCGCCGGCGGCGTAGATCGGCGTGCCGGTCGGCGCGGCGTAGTCGACGCCCTTGTGCGCGCGCATGCGGCCGAGGATCGGGTGCATGCGCGCGGCGGTGAAGCGCGAGGAGATGCGGGTGAAGTCGACCGGCGTGCGCAGGAACGACTTGCGCAGCGGGCGGCCGTCCTCGCTGTAGTAGCCGACGTCGCCGCCAGCGGTCTGGAAGCGGTACGCGGTGTAGCGGCGGCCCTGGTTGACGAATTCGGCGGCGACGATATCGCCCTCGTGGAGATATTCGCCGTCGCGGTAGACGTCGTTGTAGATCACCGTGAAGCTGTCGCCGGGGCGCAGGTCCTGGGCGAAGTCGATGTCGTAGCCGAACACCTTGGCCAGTTGCAGGATCATCGCGTCGCTCATGCCGGCCTGGCTGCCGGCGTCGAACAGCGAGCTGTCGATGCTGCCGTGGGCGAGGTGCTCGCGGCGCTCGACGGCGCGCGCCTGCACGGATTCGCTGATGCGGTTGGCGTCGAGGCGCAGGGTCACGCGGGTGGCCTCGTCGCGGTCGAAGCGCAGGCCTTTCAGCGCGCCGCTGCCGTCCTGCAGGAATGCGAATTCGTCGCCCGGATGGATGCGGCGCAGCGCCTGGCCGTCCTGACCGGCGTCGAGCACGCGCTGCAGATCGCCGGGGCCGAGGCCGAGGCCGTGGAAGATGTCGGCCAGCGTCTGTCCGGGCTGCACGCGCACCGTGCGCCAGTCTTCGGGCACCGCCGCGGCCTGGCGCGCCGCCGCCGGCAGCGGCGGCAGCTTGAGCGCGAGCAGGGTGTGTTCGGGCGCGGGCGCATCGTGGCGCATGGCGCTGGCCCACGCGGGGATCACCACCAGCGTCAGCAGCACCAGCAGCAGCGCGGTGCCGCCCAGCACCCAGCGTTCGCGGTGCCAGCTGATCGGCGCGATGCCCGTGCGGCACACCGACCAGTGCGCGCAGCGCGAGTAGAAGTGCACGTGCCGCTGCTGCGCCTTGCGCCGGATCGCCCGGCGGCGTGCGCTGTGTGCGGCGTGGCTTAGCCCCTCACCCATTCTCGTTGTCGTCAAAGCCCGCAAACGGCGCGTACCATACTCACGTCGCGGAAAGCGCGTCAACGCCATGATTGACAAGGCTTTGCGCTGGTTCACGCGGTTAACGCACAATTAACGTCCAGGTCCCCCCGTCGCTGCCGCCCGGCGCGGCGGCATGCGGGCCGGTCATCGCCACGAGGAACGTATGACGGAGCATCAAGATGCGCTCGCGCTGATCCAGCGCGGCGCAGACGAGATCATCAAGCCGGAGGACCTCGCCGCGCGCCTGAAGCTCGGCCGGCCGCTGCGCGTCAAGGCGGGCTTCGATCCGACCGCGCCCGACCTGCACCTCGGCCATACCGTGCTGCTGAACAAGATGCGCCAGTTCCAGGACCTGGGCCACCAGGTGGTCTTCCTGATCGGTGATTTCACCGGCATGATCGGCGATCCCACCGGCAAGAACGTCACGCGCAAGCCGCTCACGCGCGAAGACGTGCTCGCCAACGCCGAGACCTACGCCGAGCAGGTCTACAAGGTGCTCGACCGCGCGCGCACCGAGGTGCGCTTCAACTCGGAATGGTTCGGCCCGATGCCGGCCGCGGACCTGATCCGCCTGGCCGCGCAGCACACCGTCGCGCGCATGCTCGAGCGCGACGATTTCGCCAAACGCTACAAGGCCGAGCAGCCGATCGCGATCCACGAGTTCCTGTATCCGCTGGTGCAGGGCTACGACTCGGTCGCGCTGAAGGCCGACGTCGAACTCGGCGGCACCGACCAGAAATTCAACCTGCTGGTCGGCCGCCAGCTGCAGGAGCACTACGGCCAACCGCCGCAGATCGTGCTGACCATGCCGTTGCTGGAAGGCACCGACGGCGTGCACAAGATGTCGAAGTCGCTGGGCAACTACATCGGCATCAACGAGCCGCCGAATGAAATCTTCGGCAAGGTGATGCGCATTTCCGACGTGCTGATGTGGCGCTACTACGAGCTGCTCTCGTTCGAGGCCACGCTGGCGGAGATCGCCCGCATGCGCGCCGACGTCGAGGCCGGTCGCGCCAATCCGCGCGACTGCAAGATGCGCCTGGCGCGCGAGCTGGCCGCGCGCTTTCACGGCGCGCAGGCGGCGGACGCCGCGATCCGCTACTGGCACGAAGTGGTGCAGGGCGGCGGCGTGCCGCAGGACATCGCGGTGCAGGATATCGCGGTGCCTGCGGAAGGGCTGCGCATCGGCGCCCTGCTGAAGGCAGCCGGGCTCGCGCCGAGTACGTCGGAGGCGATGCGCAAGCTGGCCGAGCGCGCGGTGCGCGTGGACGGCGAGGTGGTGACCGATCGCGAGCTGACGCTGCGCGCCGGCGCCGAATGCCTGCTGCAGCTCGGCAAACGCGGCTACGCGCGCGTGCGCCTCACCGCGGCGCCCTGACCTCTTCCCGGCATCGCGCCGCTTCCGCTATCATGCGCGGCCCGCCCGCCGTCGCGACGGCGGGCGTCGTCGATGCCCGAACGGTTTTTCGGGTGTTGACGGAAGAGAAAAGGGATGTAGAATGTGCGGCTCCCTCGGGCGAAACGCCATGAGGTGCGGTGCGAAGTTGGCGCTGCAAGCGATTGATCTTTGACAGTGTGCGCAGGTGACTTGTGTGGGCGCCTTGCGGTGGATGGAAGTCCACGATAGCAAGCGTCCAACCCTTGAACCTAAGTGATTCAGCGATGAAT
>JAJFUF010000044.1 GCA_021372495.1 Lysobacteraceae bacterium | reverse complement strand
CTCTACAAGCAGGGCTCGACCTCGCGGCGTAAGACGGGCATGTTTATGCAGGTTCATCCGGGGCTCCTGTGGGTGCTGAATGGGTCGCACCGCCAGAATCCCGGGTTCGCCCCGGGTGAACAACCTACTGAGAGATCACAGCTAGAGGCGTGTGCCCATGAGCTATACATTGCCATGGAGGCCGTAGTCGAAGATGCCGGACAAGGTGGCGCGAACTTCGCAGCAGATAAGGCGTTTGGCCGAGCTATGCGAGAGACAGTCCACGGGTCGGCATCCTCTAAGACTAATCCCCTTAGTCTTCGCATTGCCGCTACGGTAGCGGCTCTCGAGGCTGAGCTCAAAAGTCATTTAGGGCGCGGCTAACAATTTGTGTATGCCCCCCTGCAAGTGACCACGTGAGGTACGGGCGACCAAGCGCATCGATTGCAGTCGTGTATGCGGCCCTGGGGGTGCGCCGCGAAGGCTCGGGCCAGGATGCCGGCCCGCCCGCCTGCATGCGCGCGGGCGTTCGCAGGCCCGCGGCTGGCGCCGTTCGAAGACCCTGTTCAGCCACCGGAGCGAAGCCACGCGTTCGATCGGCCACGCGCGGCCAGGGGTGTTGCCGGCGCGCCGAATAGCGGTGTCGGGTTGGCGCGGCGGAAGCCGCTGTGCGGATTCCGCCCTACGTTTTTTTGTAGGAGCGGCCGTGGCCGCGACCTGTGGCGCCCGGGTCGCGGCCACGGCCGCTCCTGCGGGGTCAGGCCGCCGGCTCGTCGCCGCCCGCGGCGCGCGGCTTGACCAGGAAGCGCGCGGCCAGCACGCCGACTTCGTAGAGCAGGCACATCGGCACGGCCAGCAGGGTTTGCGAGAGCACGTCGGGCGGGGTGAGGATCGCCGCCACCACGAAGCAGCCGACGATCACGTAGCCGCGGCTTTTCACCAGTTGCTCGGGCGTCAGCAGGCCCGCGGCGACCAGGATCACCACCGCCACCGGCACCTCGAAGCACAGGCCGAAGGCGAGGAAGATCACCAGCACGAAGTCGAGGTAGTGGCTGATGTCGGTCATCATCGCCACGCCCTGCGGCGTGATGCTGGTGAGGAAGCGGAACACCATCGGCAGCACGAGGAAATAGGCGAACGCGCAGCCGAGGTAGAACAGCGCCACCGCCGAGGCCAGCAGCGGCCGCGCCAGGCGCTTCTCGTGGCGGTACAGACCGGGGCTGACGAACGCCCAGAGCTGGTACAGCACCACCGGCATGGCCAGGAACAGCGCGGCGAAGAACGCCAGCTTCAGCGGCGTGAAGAACGGGCTGGCCACTTCGATCGCGACCAGGTGCGCGCCTTCCGGCAGGCGCTCGACCAACGGCCGCGCCAGTTGCGCATACAGCCGGTTGGCGAACGGGATCAGTGCCAGCAGCACCAGCAGCACCGCGGCGATCGCCTTCAGCAGGCGCGAGCGCAGCTCGAGCAGGTGGCTGAGGAAGCCGAGCTCCTCGTCAGGTTGCGGATCGCGGCGGCTCATCGGTCGACGGCTTCTCGGTCGGCGCCGCGTCGGCGGGCGGCGCGGCCGCGGTCTCCGCGGTCTTGCGGATGGAGTGTTCGGCCTCGTCGAGGCCGCGGCGCAGGTCGGCCGCGGCGGCCTGGGTCTGCGTCGCCGCGTCGCGCGCCTGCTTCTTCAGCTCTTCCAGTTCCAGCTCGCGCTCGACCTCGGCCTGCACGTTGGCCCAACCTTGGCGCGCGCGGCGCAGCAACGCGCCCAGCGTGCGCGCGGTGCCGGGCAGGCGCTCGGGGCCGAGCACCACCAGCGCCACCACCGCGATCAGCAGCAGCTCGCCGAAGCCGACGTCGAACATGGCTCAGTCGGCGCGGTCGCGCGACTCGCTCTTGCCGGCCGGCGCGGACGCCTGCGCCGGCGGATCGGCGCGCAGCTGCTCGGGCTTGTCGGCCTTCTCGGCCTTCTCGCCCTCGGCGCCTTCGTTCAGGCCCTTCTTGAAGTCGCGCACCGCGGCGCCGAGGTCGGAGCCGATGTTGCGCAGCCGCTTGGTGCCGAAGATCACCAGCACGATGACCAGCACCAGCAGCCAGTGCCAGATGCTCATACCACCCATACGTCACCTCGTGAAAACGCTCAACCTTCGTTCGCCGGCCGAGGCTGCTCCGAAGGGCGGGAGAGGATACGCCCGAGCAGGAACGAACGCACCGCCGCACTTCCGATCCCGGCGTCATGCCCGCGCAAGCGGGCATCCAAAGCGCCGTTTCCAATGGATACCCGCTTGCGCGGGCATGACGTCCGCAGGGTCGGACAACCTTCCCGGACCGCTGCGCAACGGTCCCGAACGCTCACCCCCGGCCCTCTCGAGGCGGGAGGGAGAGCCTCACTGCGCAGTGTACTCCTCCAGCCTGTCGCGGAAGTCGACCACCGGGCCCGGCACGCCGCTGACGCCGCCCTCGAAGATGCGGCGCGCGGTCACGCCCTGGCCGTACACGGCCTGGTTGGCATCGTTGTCGATGCGCAGCGCGGCGCCGTCCAGGGCGACGCCGGCGAACAGGCCGCGCGAGCGCGAGTAGGAATAGATCTCGGCGTGCATCGCCGCGTCGGTGGAGGCGTTGGCGTAGCGGCCGACCGGGCCGGCCGCGGCCTGCGCGTCGGCGCCGAGGGTGAACTTGCCGTTGACGATGCCGTCCACGCCGCGCTGGGTGCGGAACACCAGCACGATGTCGGTCGAGGACACGCCGGCCTGGAAGCCGACGCTGCCGCCGGTGACCGAGACGAAGCTCGGATTCGACCAGGTGCCGTCGGGCGCCTTCACCGAAATCAGGCCCTCGCCGTGGCGGCCGCCGAAGATGAAGCCGGCCTTGACCACGTCGGGGATCACCGCGATCGCCCGGGCGTTCTTCAGCAGGTCCAGCGGCACCGCCTTGTCCGGCGCCTGCTGCATGGTCTCGTTGAGCACGCGCAGCGCGTTCTGCGCGCGCTCCAGCGCCTGCGTGCGCGTATCGGCGGCGTGCGCGGCGAGCGCGGGCGCAAGCGCCAGCAGGGCGAGCGTGGACAGTCGGCGCGACAGGCTGTTCATCGGGTTTTCTCCAGCAGGGGATGCGGCAAGGCTAGGCATGATGGCACCAACGCCACCTTAACGGACGCGCGGCCTTCGCGGCGCGCTGTGGCAGACTTCGCCGCGTCGCCGGAGTTCCCCGCCATGCCCGCATCGCCCCGCTACGTCGGCCTCGCCGGCCATCGCCACGACCGCCCGCCCGAGGCCGCGGTGCTGCTGGTCAACCTCGGCACGCCGGAGGCGCCGACGGCGGCCGCGCTGCGTCCCTTCCTCGCCGAATTCCTGTCCGATCCGCGCGTGATCGAATACCCGCGCTGGCTGTGGCGGGCGATCCTGCACGGCGTGATCCTGCGCGTGCGGCCGCGCCGCTCGGCGCACGCCTACGCGCGCATCTGGACGCCGGCAGGTTCGCCGCTGCGCACCGGCAGCGAGGCGCTGGCGAAGGCGCTGGGCGCGGAGCTGGCGCAGCGCCGGCCGGGGCCGCTGAAGGTGGCGCTGGCGATGCGCTACGGCGCGCCGTCGGTGCGCGACACGGTGATCCGCCTGCAGCAGGAAGGCGTGCGCCGGCTGCTGGTGCTGCCGCTGTATCCGCAGTACTCGGCGACCTCCACCGGCTCGGTGCTGGACGCCGTCGCCGACACGATCAAGGCGCTGCGCTGGCCGCCGGAGCTGCGCATCGTCAACGACTACCACGACCTGCCCGGCTACATCGCCGCGCTGGCCGCCAGCGTCGAGGCGCACTGGGCGCTGCACGGCCGCGGCGAACGCCTGCTGCTCAGCTTCCACGGCATCCCGCAGCGCTACGTGCGCGCCGGCGACCCGTACTACTGCCAGTGCCAGGCGACCGCGCGCCTGCTGGCGGAGAAGCTCGGCGTGCTGCGCGAGCAGGTGCTGGTCAGCTTCCAGTCGCGCGTCGGCCGCGAGCGCTGGCTGCAGCCGTACACCGACGCCACCGTCAAGGCACTGCCCGGCGAGGGCGTGAAGTCGCTCGACGTGCTCTGCCCCGGCTTCGCGGTGGACTGCCTGGAAACGCTGGAAGAGATCGCCATGCAGAACCGCGCGTGGTTCCTCACCGCCGGCGGCGAGCGCTTCCACTACATCCCCGCGCTGAACGACACGCCGCCGCACGTGCGCGCGCTGGCCGAGCTCGCGCTGGCGCACATGCAGGGCTGGCCGGAAGCCGCGCCCGGCTACGACCGCGCCGCCGCCGCCGCGCGCCAGATCGAGGCCAAGCGCCGCGCGGAGGCGCTGGGCGATGACCTCGGCTGAGCTGGAACTGGCGCTGCCGGCGACCACGCTGGCCGCGCGCGCCTGGGGCGACGCCGGCGCGCCGCCGCTGCTGGCGCTGCACGGCTGGCTGGACAACGCCGCCAGCTTCGACGCGCTGGCGCCGCGCCTCGCCGCGCGCTACCGCGTGATCGCGCTCGACCTGCCCGGCCACGGCCGCTCGGCGCACCTGCCGGCCGGCGCGCACTACCACTTCGTCGACTACGTGGAGATCGCGCGCGCCGCCGCCGACGCGCTCGGCCTGGACCGCTTCCGCCTGCTCGGCCATTCGCTCGGCGCGGGCGTGGCCAGCCTGCTCGCCGCGGCGGTGCCCGCGCGCATCGAGCGGCTGGCGCTGATCGAAGGGCTGGGCCCGATCGCCGACGACCCGGCGCACACGCTGGCGCGCTTCCGCGACGCGATCGCGCGCCGCCGCGGCGCCGAGGACAAGCGCGCGCGCGTGTTCGCGAACGTCGAGGAAGCGGTACAGGCGCGCGTGCGCGCCGGCGGCCTCGATGCCGCGCAGGCGCGGCCGATCGTCGAGCGCGGCCTGAAGGCGGTCGCCGGCGGCCACACCTGGTCCAGCGATCCGCGCCTGACCCTGCCGTCGCCGCTGCGCATCGAGGAAACGCAGTTGCGCCGCCTGCTCGCCGGCATCGCGGCGCCGACCCTGCTGCTGCTCGCCGATCCGATCACGCCTTACCTGCCGACCGCGACGATGGACGCGCGCGCCGCCTGCGTCGCCGCCATCCGCGTGCAGCGCATGGCCGGCGGCCACCACCTGCACCTCGAGCGCCCGCAGGCGGTCGCCGAGGCGCTGCTGCCGTTCCTCGCCTGACCCCCGCCGCCCGCCCCCGCGACCGCGGGGGGCGGGCGCTGCGCGCCTAGGCCGAGATCGCCAGCCGCTCGGAGCGGTAGATGCGCGCGGTGACGACGATCGCGAGCGCCGCGGCAACCGCGCTGCCGGCCACGCAGGCGGCCAGCTCGGCCGCCGCGACCGCGTCACCGCGCAGCAGCCGCGTGATCGCCAGCGTCTGCCCGACCACCGGTACCGCGTACATCCACAGTTGCGCCTTCAGCGGCAGGATCGACAGCAGGATCGACGGCAGCGCCGGCACGAACATCAGCAGCGACAGGTACGTCTGCGCCTCGCGGTGGCTCTTGGCGAACGCCGCCACCAGCGTCTGCAGCGCCGCCATCAGCGCGACCAGCGGCAGCATCGCCAGCAGCGTGGTCGCGGTGAAGCGCAGGCCGATCTGCAGCGCCATGCCGATCTTCTCGGTCGGCAGGAAGTGGCCGGCGGCGGCGAACGCGAGGATGCTGAGCAGCACCGTGACCGCGGCGAACGCGCTGGTCGCGCCGAGCTTGCCGGCGAGGATCTGCCAGCGCGGCGCCGGATTGGCGAACAGCGGCTCCAGCGACTGCCGCTCGCGCTCGCCGGCGGTGGTGTCGATCGCCAGCGCCATGCCGCCGATGAAGGCGCTGAGCACGAAGAAGTACGGCAGCATCATGAACATCAGCCCGGCGCGGCTCTGCGGCGTGGACTGGTCGCGCTCGGCCACCGCGACCGGCCGCGTCACCGCCGGCGAGATGCCGCGCGCGACCAGGCGCAGCGCGGCGGTGCGCTGGCCGTACAGTTCCAGCATCTTCTGCAGGCGCCCGACCGGGCCTTGGGTTTCGCGCTGCGAGGCGTCGTAGACCAGCTCCACCTGCGCCGGCTCGCCCTTGCGCCAGGACTCGGCGTAACTGGCCGGGATGCGCAACACCAGGTCGGCGTCCTGCGCGCGCACCGCGGCCTCGGGGTCGGCCGGCCCGGGCTTGATCACCGCGCCCATCTGCCTCAGCGCGGCGACCAGGTTGGGCGCGTGCTCGGCACCGACCACCGGCACCGGCAGCGGCTGCTCCGCCTTGGCCAGCTCGCGGCTGACGATCACGTTGATCAGCATCACGAACATCAGCGCCGGCAGCAGCGGGCCGACCACCAGGCTGTTCAGCACGGTGCGGCGGTCGCGCAGGTTCTCGCGCACTTCCTTCAGGAACACGATCCATGCCGGTTTCATGCGGCCAGCCCCTCCCCCGAGCCGATGATCTTCACGAACGCGTCTTCCAGGTTGGCCTCGCCGGTCTGCGCGCGCAGCGCGTCGGCGCTGCCGTCGGCGACCACGCGGCCGCGCGCGATCACCACGATGCGGTCGCACAGCGCGACCACCTCCTGCATGATGTGGCTGGAGAACAGCACGCAGCGACCCTCGTTCTTCAGCCGGCGCAGGAAGGCGCGCATTGCGCGCGTGGCCATCACGTCGAGGCCGTTGGTCGGCTCGTCGAGGATCACGTTGCGCGGGTCGTGCACCAGCGCGCGCGCGATCGCGGTCTTGACGCGCTGGCCCTGCGAGAAGCCCTCGGTGCGGCGGTCGGCGATGTCGCCCATGTCGAGCGCTGCGATCAGCGCCTCGCTGCGCGCGCGCAGGGTGGTTGCATCGAGGCCCTGCAGGCGGCCGAAGTAGGCGATGTTCTCGCGCGCGGTGAGGCGCTTGTACAGGCCGCGCGCGTCCGGCAGCACGCCGAGGCGGCGGCGCACCGCGACCGGGTCGGCGACCGCGTCGATGCCGTCGACCAGCACCTGGCCGGCGTCGGGTTCCATCAGCGTGTAGAGCATGCGCAGCGTGGTGGTCTTGCCGGCGCCGTTGGGGCCGAGCAGGCCGGTGATCTCGCCGTCGCGGGCGACGAACGAGACGCCGTCGACGGCTTTCACCGCGCCGAACGCCTTGTGCAGGTCCCTCAGCTCGATCATGGCGCGGCTCCGTTGAAGTCGGTGAAGGCGGGCATGGCGCCGAGCGCGTCGAGGCAGGATGCGTCGAGCGCCTTCGCATCGAGCCGCTCGACGAACGCGCCGACCAGCCGGGGCATGCAGCCGCGGCCGATCACGTTGTGGCCCTGGCCCTTGGCCACCAGCAGGCGGCCGTTCGGCAAGCCTTTCAGCACCTGCTCGCCGTAGCGCGGCGGCGTGACCGGGTCGAGCTCGCCTTCCAGCAGCAGCACCGGCGCAGCGCTTTGCAGCGGCGCGTGGAAATCCGCCGGGCGCGCGCCGTGCGGCCAGACCTCGCACTGCGCCTTGAAGGCCGGCACCAGCAGGTCGCCGAGCAGGGTGTCCTTGTCCTGCGGGCGGTCGCGCAGCAGGTCGGCGTCCTCGGCGCAGATCACGCTCAACTGCATGCCGCCGGTCAGGGTCTCGGCGAGGTCGTCGCTGAGCAGCCGCACCTGCCCCATCAACGGGCCGTAGTGGCCCTGCATGGCCTGGTCCAGCGTCAGCGGCAGCAGCGCGCTGGTCTCGGGCGCGTAGGCGAACATGCGCACCAGGCCGGCCAGCGCGAACTCGTCGAGCCTGCGCGTACCCGGCAGGAACGTGACCGGATCGCGGTAGCCCACCGTCTGCGGCTGCGCGCGCAGCGCGTCGCGCAGCTTGAACAGCGTGGCGTAGGGATCGCCGAAACGCTGCCTGCACGCGGGCGTCGCGGTGCAGGCGGCGAACTGCGCCTTGAGCGCGGCTTCGAGGTTCTGCGCGAAGTCCTCGCCCAGCGCCAGCTCGTTCGGCACCACGCTGTCGAGCACCGCGCTGCGCACGCCGTCCGGGTGGCGCATCAGGTACTGCTGCGCCACGCGCGTGCCGTAGGAAACGCCGACCAGGTCGAACTTCGGCGCGCCCAGCGCCTGGCGCACGGCTTCCAGGTCGCGCACCGCGTCGCTGGTGGTGTAGTAGCGCGGGTCGGCCTTCTGCGCCACTTCGGCGAGGCAGTCGCGGGTGTCGGCGCGGATGCGCGCGGGGTCGAAGCCCGGCGCCTCGTCTTCGCCCGCCGCGCGTGCGCGCTTGCAGCTCAGCGCGTTGGAGCCGCCGGTGCCGCGCTGGTCCAGCAGCAGCACGTGACGATGCTTGCGCAGCGGCGCCAACGCGTCGGCGATCGCCGGCCAGGTCTCGGTGGCGGCCTGGCCGGGACCGCCGGCAAGGAACACGACGAGGTCGCTGTCGGCCGCCGCGGCGTCGCTCTTCACCAGCGCCAGCTTCAGCGCGATGCGGCGACCCTGCGGCGCGTCCCGGTTCTCCGGCACCTCGAACGGCGCGCAGTAGGCGGCGGTGGTCGCGCCGGAATGCTTCTGCGCGAGCTGGCAGGCCGTGAAGGTCAGCGTGCCGAGCCGCAGCGTGCCCGGTGCCGTCTGCACCGCGACCGGGCCGGCATCCGTTGTGTTCGTGCCGCCCTCGTGCGCGTGGCGCCACCACTGGCCGCCGATCACCACCGCCGCGCCGAGCAGCGCCAGCGCGATCCGTGTGCGTACTTTCATCATCCCCCGTCCTCCCCGGGCTCGAAGATGTTCTCGATCGACTGCCTGAACACGCGCGCGATGCGGAACGCCAGCGGCAGACTGGGATCGTACTTGCCGGTCTCGATGGCGTTGACGGTCTGCCGCGAGACGTCGAGGTGTTCGGCCAGCGCGGCCTGCGACCAGCCGCGCTTCTCGCGCAGTTCGCGGACGCGGTTCTCCATCGGCTAGCGCCGCGCGGCGCCCGCGCGACGCGCGCGGCGCAGCATCAGCATGATGCCGGCCAGCGCGAAGGTCGCGGCCATGCCGGCGCTCATGCCGAACGCGAAGGCCCGGCCGCGCCACCAGGCCAGCGCGGCGACTGCGACGATCAGCCCGGCGGCGACGAACAGGCGCCGGTGCAGCGGCATGCCGTCGTCGTCGTCGCACAGCGCGTCGCCACCGTAGCGGCGCGCGATCCAGCCGCGCGCCAGGCCGTAGCTGATCATCAGCAGCGGGAACACCCAGATCAGCGCGTCGCCGCCCAGCGGCGCGACCCGGGCGATGGCGAGGAATCCGCCGACCAGGCTGAGCGCGCCGGTAACCGCGGTGGCCACGCCCAGCGCAAGCAGGTGCGTGCGCTGCTCCAGCTCGTCGCTGCGCAGCACGCGCTTCGCCATCAGCGCGATCACGTACAGCATCGGCAGCACCGGCAGCAGCGCCAGCGCGACCTTCAGCGCCAGGCTCGGCGTTTCGCGCAGCAGCGGCCAGGCCAGCACCATCACCAGCGCGTACACCACCGTCGCGGCCAGCATCCGCCGCTGGTACTGGCGGGTCGTCAACCGCGCCGTGCGCGCCGCGTTCATGCCGGACACCGGGCCGCGCCGCTCGCGCAGCGGCATGCCGACGGCAGGATCTGGCATGTGGGGACGGAACGGTTCATGGCGGCGCCTCTCCGTATGTCAAGTTTGCTTGACATGCGAGGCTACGCGGGCGCGCCGCATTGTGTCAAGCACGCTTGACATGCCGCCAAGCCGGCGGCGCCCGGCAACGCGCGCCGCGCTAGCGGCGCGCGTCCAGCCAGCGCGCGGCCAGCGCGGGCAGCAGCAGCAGGCTCAACGCGGTGGACGTGACCAGGCCGCCGAGCACGACGATCGCCAGCGGCGCCTCGATCTCGTAGCCGGCGCGGCCGAGGCCCAGCGCCAGCGGCAGCAGGCCCAGCGCGGACACCAGCGCGGTCATCAGCACCGGCACCAGGCGCTCCGCGGCGCCGCGCTGCGCCAGCGCCAGATCGAGGCGCGCGCCGGTTTCGGTTTCGAGCTGCTCGTAATGCGCCAGCAGCAGGATCGCGTTGCGCGCGCTGATGCCGAACACCGTGACCAGGCCGACCGCCGCGCCGATGCTGAGCGGCAGCCGGCTGACCAGCAGCGCGGCCAGCGCGCCGAGCAGCGCGAACGGCAGGTTCAGCAGCACCAGCGCGGCATAGCGGCGCTCGCGGAAGGCGGACGCCAGCACCAGCACGATCAGCACCAGGGTCGCCGCGCTGGCCAGCCACAGCCGCCACGCCGCGGCCTGCTGCTCGGCGCCGACGCCGCCGAACGCGGCGTCCACGCCCTGCGGCAGGCCCGCGCGCGTCAGCGCGGCGCGCGCGTCGGCGACCACCGCGCCGATGCCGCGGCCCTGCACGTCGAAGCCGACCGTCGCGTAGCGGCGACCACCGTCGTGGCGGATCTGCGGACGCGCGTCCTCCGGCACCAGCGTGGCAAGACGCGCGAACGGCACGTAGCCCTCGGCGGCGGTCGGCACCAGCTGGTGCTGCAGCTCGGCGGCGACGTGATCGGGCGGCAGCGCGAGGCGCACCACCACCGGCACGGTGCGGTCGTCGGCATACAGATCGCCGGCGCCGAGGCCAAGCGTGGCGGCCGCCAGCAGCGTCGCCGGCTGCTGCGGATCAACGCCGTAGGCGGTCAGCGCGGCGGCGTCGGTCTGCAGGCGGTAGCCGGGCGCGCGCGTGCCGGCGCTGCTCTGCAGATCGACTACGCCAGGCACGGCGGCCAGCGCCGTGCGCGCCTGCCGTGCGGCGCGGTCGAGCGCGTCGAGATCGTCGCCGTAGAGCTGCACCGCCACCTGCGTCGTCTCGCCGGTCAGCGTCTCGCTGAGGCGGTCGCCGATGAAGGTGACGACCTCGCCCTGCAGGCTGGGGAAATCGTCCAGCACGCGACGGATCGCCGCCTGCGCCGCCGCCTGGTCGATCGACGGATCATGCTTCAGCTCGACGTGCAGCTCGCCGCGGTCGACGGTCCAGGTGTCCTCGCCCAACTCCGAACGGCCGATCTGTTCCTCGACCGTGGCGACCTGCGGCAGCGCGCGCAGGCGCGCGCTCAGCGCCTCGCCGAGGCGCACCATCTCGGCGCGCGCCATGCCCGGTTGGCGCGCGCCGATCTGCACGACGAAATGGCTCTCGCGAAAGTCCGGCAGCAGTTGCGCCTCGACGCGCAGCGCAAGGCCGGCCACCACGGCGAACGCGACCAGCAGCGCCGCCAGCGCGCGCCACGGACGGCGCGCCAGGCGCTGCACGATGGCCGCCTGCAGCGCGCGCGCGCGCTGCAGCCAGCGCGGTTCCGCGCGCGGCGCGCCGCGCGCCAGCAGCAGCGCGGCCAGCGCCGGCGTAACCACCATCGCCACCAGCAACGAGGCCAGCACCGACAGGATGAACGCCCACGCCAGCGGCGCGATGAAGCGCCCGGTCACGCCGCTCTGCAGCAGCACCGGCACGAACACCAGCAGCACCACCACGGTGGCGTAGACCATCGCGCTGCGGATCTCGACCGACGCTTCCAGCACGATCGCCAGGCGCGTGCGCAGGTCGAGCGCGGCGCCCGCCGCGCGCAGCCGGCGCAGGATGTTCTCGACGTCGATGATGGCGTCGTCGACCAGCACGCCCAGCGCCACCGCGAAGCCGCCCAGCGTCATCACGTTCAGGCTGATGCCGGCCCACACCAGCAGCGGCGCCGCCGCCAGCAGCGACAGCGGGATCGCCACGAACGACACCAGCGCCGCGCGCCAGTCGCGCAGGAACAGCAGCAGCACCGCGGCGACGAAGGCGGCGCCGAGCAGCAGCGCATCGCGCAGGTTGCCCAGCGCGGTGAGGATGAAGCTGGCGGGACGATGCAGTTCCGGGTAGAGCGTGATGCCGCGCGCATGCATGCCCGGCGCCAGCTCGGCGAGACGCGACTCCAGCGCGCGCGTCACCGCCAGCGTGTTGGCGCCGTACTGGCCGGACACCGTCAGCAGGACGCCGGGCCGGCCCATGATCAGCGCATCGCCGTACAGCGGCGCCGGCGCGTCGCGCACGTCGGCGACGTCGCCGACGGTGAGCGGGCGCGCGCCGCGCACGGCCAGCGGCACCGCCGCCAGCGTCGCCGCGTCGGCCGCCAGCGGCACGCGCAGCTCCAGCCGCTGCGAACCGCTTTCGACAAACCCGGCGCCGTGCGCGACGAGCGCGCGGCGCACCGCATCGAGCACGTCGGTCAAGGCCAGCCGGTACGCCAGCAGGCGCTGCGGCCGCACCTCGACCGCGACCTCGCGCACCTGGCCGCCGAACACGGTGACGCGCGCCGCGCCCGGCACCGCGAGCAGCGCCGGCTTGAGCGTCCAGTCGGCGTAGTCGCGCAACGCCATAGGATCGACCCGGTCGGACACCAAGCCGAGCTTCAGCACGTCCATCGTCGCCGAGGTCAGCGGCGACAGCTTCGGCGCGCCGACGCCGGCCGGCAGTCGCGGCAGCGCGTCGGCCAGTTTCTCGGCCACGCCCTGGCGCACGCGGTAGGGGTCGCTGCCCTCGACGAAGCCCAGCGTCACCACCGACAGGCCGGCAATCGACTGCGAGCGCATCGTCGCCAGACCTTGCGCGCCGTTCAACGCGGCCTCGATCGGCCGCGTCACCAGTTGCTCGACCTGCTCCGGATCGAGGCCCGGCGCCTCGGTCTGCACGTCCACCTGCGGCGGCACGAAGTCGGGCAGCACGTCGTACGGCGCGCGGCGCAGCGCCAACGCGCCGGCGACCAGCCCGAGCAGCATCAGCACGGCGATGCCGACGCGCGCACGCAGCGCGTGTGCGATCAGCCAGCGCATCAGTCGCTATCCGCCTCGTCGGCGGCGCCGGGCGCCGGCTTGCGCTCGGCGGCGACGAGCTGCGCGGCGCCCTGCACCACCACCGCCTCGCCCGCGGCGAAGCCGTGCGCGAGGCGCCAGCCGCCGGCCACCGCGACGGCGTCGGCCGGCAACGCGCGGCGCTGGTAGCGTCCGCCACCGAGGGCGACGTAGGCCCAGCGGCGTCCGCCGAGCATGATCGCCGCCGCGTCCGGCAGCAGCACGCCGCGCGCCGCGGCGGCATCGAGACGCGCGCGCAGGCGTTCGCCCGCATGCAGGCCGGTCGCCTCGACCGCCGCCAGCCAGGCCGGTCCGCTCAGCACCGATGCCGCACCGCCGGCCGGGCCGAGCACGCGCGCGTCCGGCACGGCGCCGTCGTCGGCGAGCCGGACGAGGTGCGCGCGATCGCCGACGGCGAGGCGCACGTCGCGGTCGGCGAACTCCAGCCGCAGCAGGAACGCGCGGCCGTCGCGCAGCGCGGCGACCAGCGCCGGGGCCGGCGCGCGCAGCGCCGGCGACCACTCCAGCGCGATCCGCGTCGCCGCACTGCGCGCCCTGGCGGCGTCCGCCGCGGCCTGCGCGTCGGCAGCCTGCACGCTGCGCAGCGAGGCGTTGTCCTGGTCGCGCTGCAATCCGCGCAGGCGCTGCGCCTCGGCCGCGGACGCCTGCGCCGCGGCCTGCGCCGCCGCGGCGTCGTCGAGCAGCGCGAGCAGCGCGGCGCCGTCCTGCACCTGCGCGTAGCCGGTGCTCGCCGCGCCCCGCGTGACCGCGCGCAGCGGTGCGGCGACGATGCCGAGCGCGCGCACCTCGGCGGCACCCAGTTGCAGCGGCGGTGCGGCGTCCTGCGCGCGCGCGTCGATCGCGCCGGCGGCGAAAAGCAGCAGCGCGCCCAACGCGGCGCGCAGGCGACGTGAACGGTCAGTCGTGGCGGACATCGGCAGGAGCTCCTTGCGTGTGGGCGGCGGCCAGCCGCGCCGAATCCGGCAGGCGCGACGCCGGCCACAGCGGGCGCTGCACGGCGTCCTCCAGCGCGCCCAGCGCATCGAGGACCGAGGCGAGGCCGTCCAGCGCGGCGAGTTCGCTTTCGGCGCTGTGCGCACGCGCCTGCAGCAGCGTCGGCCGGTCGCCGGCGCCGGCGGCGAGCGCGGCCTGCGCCTGCGCCTGCGCGCGCGCGGCCGCATCGGCGGCGCGGCGCAGGCTCCGCCAGCCGCGGTAGCGCGCCGCGTAGTCGGCGCGCGCCGCATCCATGCCGCCGAGGATCGCGGCCTGGCGCTGGCGCACCGCAGCCGCGGCTTCGTCGCGTGCGGCAGCGGCAGCGCGGATCGTCGCGCCGGCGCCGTGGAACAGCGGCAGTTCGACGTCGACGCCGAAGCTGAACTTGCGGTCGCCGCGGTCGTAGATGTAGCCGGGCGCGACGCCGAGCTGCGGCCAGCGCGTGCCGGCCGCCTCGCGCAACTGCGCCTCGGCGCCGCGGTAGCGCGCCAGCAACGCCTGCAGGTCGAGCCGGTTCCACGCCGCGTCCTCGGCCAGCGCGGCCGGCGGCAGCGCGTCGGGCGCGGGCGGCGCGTCGAGACCGGGCCATTCCAGCCGGGCGTCGGCGAGCGCCGCACGCGGCACGCCCAGCGCGCCGGCCAGCGCATGTTCGGCGGCGACGCGTGCCTGTGCGCGCGCCTGCGTTGCGGCGGCGGCACGCGCAGCGGCATCCTGCGCCAGCAGCCATTCGCTGCGATCGCTCTCGCCGGCGGCGAGGCGGCGCTGCGCGCTGGCCGACCAGGCGGCGTCGGCGGCGGCGGCTTCGGCCGCAAGCGTCTCCGCGCGGCGCGCGAGCAGCACGCCGCGCAGCGCGCCGACGGCGCGGCTGCGGCTGGCCCATACCGCTTCGGCAGCGTCGTAACCCGCCGCGGCGGTCGCCGCCTCGGCCCCGGCGCGTCGCGCCGCGCGCTGACCGGGATGCAGCAACTGGAACGCCAGGCCGAGCGTGATCGTCCACGGCGAAGCGGCGCCGCCGGCCGCGGCCTGGTAGACCTTTTCCGGGGTCAGCGACAGGGTCGGGTTGGCGCGCTGTACGGCGCGTTCGGCATCGGCGGCCGCGCGCATCGCGGCCGCGCGCGCGCTGGCCAGCGCGGGATCGAAGTACAGCGCGGCGACGGTAACGCGATCCGGCGTCCACGCCGCTTCGGGTGCGGCATCCAGCCCGAAGCGATCGAGCAGCGCGCGCAGCCCCGGGTCGTCCAGCCGCCGCGCGCCGAGCGCGCGCGCGCCGGCTTGCGCATCGTACGGCGCCGACGGCACGCTGGCGCATGCGGCGACGAGCGTTGCCAGCAACGCCGCGGCGCATGTCCGCAGGATGCACCTGCGCGCGGACGCGGGTGCAGGCGGCACGACGGTGGGCAGCTTCATGTCGTCACAACCGTGCTGAATTGGCGTGTCGCGAACCTTGCGTGCGGACGTGCGCAGCGCAGGCGCACCGTATCGGGTCTGCAGCCTAGCAGCCCGCGCCGCCGCTCGCTGCGCAAACGTGACTTCTGGGGCACGCGAGCGCGCAGCGCCGGAGCGCAGGCTTGCGCGCTTCCGCCATGGCGTGGCGACGCTGCGCGCGCCACGCCTTCCCGACCCGCGAGGGATCCATGCCCGCACGACCGTATACCGCTCCGCTCGCCGCCGCCCTGGCACTCGCGCTTGCCACGTTCGCCGTGGCGGCACAGACGCCAGACGCATTGTCGGAAGGGCATCCGTTTGCGCACCTCGCCGCGCGCAATATCGGCCCCGCTTCCGCGGGCGGCCGCGTCGCCGCGGTAGCCGGCATCGCCGGCGATCCGCGCACCTATTACGTCGGCGCGGGCGGCGGCGGCGTGTTCAAGACCACCGACGGCGGGCTGAGCTGGAAGCCGGTCTTCGAGCACGAGGCGACGTCCTCGATCGGCGCGATCGCGCTGGCGCCGGGCAATCCGAACCTGGTCTGGGTCGGCACCGGCGAGGCGAACATCCGCAACGACGTCGTCGACGGCGCCGGCGTGTACCTGTCGACCGACGCCGGACAGAGCTGGAAGCGCATGGGCCTGGCCGACGTCGGCCAGATCGGCCGCATCGTGGTCGATCCGCAGGATGCCGACCACGTGCTGGTCGCCGCGCTCGGCCACACCTGGGGCCCGAACGCCGAGCGCGGCGTGTTCGAGACGCGCGACGGCGGCAAGAGCTGGAAGAAGGTGCTGTTCGTCGACGACAAGAGCGGCGCCATCGACGTCGCCTTCCAGCCCGGCAATCCGAAGGTGCTGCTGGCCGCGACCTGGCAGGTGGTGCGCCATCCATGGGGCCTCGAGGACGGCGGCGCCGGCAGCGGCCTGTGGCGCTCCAGCGACGGCGGCGACACCTGGACGCGGCTGGGCGAAGGCCTGCCGAAGGCGCCGCTGGGGCGCATCGCGCTGGCGTTCGCGCCCGCGCAGCCCGACCGCGTCTACGCGCTGGTCGAGGCCAAGCGCGGCGACGGCCTGCTGTACCGCTCCGACGACCTCGGCGCGCACTGGAACAAGGTCAACGAGAACTACGCGCTGGACGTGCGCCCGTTCTACTTCTCGCAGATCCGCGTCGATCCCGCCAACGCCGACCACGTGTACTTCCTGTCGTTCAACCTGTGGCAGTCGTTCGACGGCGGCAAGACCGCCAGTCTCGCCGACAAGGGCGTGCATCCCGATCACCACGCGCTGTGGATCGATCCGGCCGACCCGAAGCGCCTGCTGCAGGGCAACGACGGCGGCGCCTACCTGAGCCTCGATGGCGGCGCATCGTGGCGCTTCCTCGACGGCATGCCGATCGAGCAGAGCTACACGGTGGCCGCGGATTCGCGCGAGCCCTACGGCCTGTGCACGGGCCTGCAGGACAACTTCGCCTGGTGCGGCGCCTCCAGCACCCTGGCCGACGGCGCCGTCGGCGCCTACGACTGGGAAGCCGTGCTGAGCGGCGACGGCGAATACGCGGTACCGGCGCCGAGCGATCCCGACATCGTCTACGCCGACGTGCAGGACGGCGCGATCTTCCGCATCGACCGCCGGACCCACCAGACCCTGCTGGCGATGCCCTACCTGCACAGCCCGGGCTTCATCAACGACCTCGCCACCGCCGACCAGGCGATCCGTTTCAACTGGACCAGCCCGATCCTGGTCGACCCGCACGACGCCGACACCGTCTACCTCGGCGGCAGCAAGCTGCTGAAGTCGACCGACGGCGGCGCCCACTGGCAGCCGGTCAGCGGCGACCTCACGCGCAACGACAAGAGCAAGCAGCAGCTCTCCGGCGGCCCGATCAACAAGGACCTGTCGGGCGCCGAGACCTACGACACGATCCTGTCGCTGGCGATGGCGCCGGCCGACCCGAAGGTGATCTGGGCCGGCACCGACGACGGCCTGGTGCAGGTCACCCGCGACGGCGGCGCGCACTGGTCGAACGTCACCCCGCACGGCGCGCCGGCGTGGGCGCGCGTCTACCAGATCGACGCGCCCGCCGGCGACGCCGGTACCGCCTACGTGGCGTTCGACGCGCACATGCTCGACGACCACCAGCCCTACGCCTTCAAGACCACCGACTACGGCCGCAGTTGGAAACGCATCGACAAGGGCCTGCCCGAGGCGCCGGTGTTCGTCGTGCGCGCCGATCCGCGCCACGCCGGCGTGCTGGTGGCCGGCACCGCGCAGGGCGCGTGGCTGTCGCGCGACGGCGGCGCGCGCTGGCAGCGCATCGACGCCGAGCTGCCGACCGCACCGGTGTGGGACCTGAAGTTCGTGCGCGACGACCTGGTGCTGGCCACGCACGGCCGCGGCCTGTTCGTGTTCGACCACTTCGACGCGCTGGCGGAAGCCGGCGACGGCGTGCGCGGCGAGAAGCTGCACGTATTCACGCCGCGCGCCGGCACTGAGTACCAGCGCTGGTCGCGCGGCGAGGGCGCCGAGCCGGCGTTCACCGCCGCCAACGCGCCGGACGGGGCGGTGCTCGACTACTGGCTGCCGGAGAAGCTGGAAGCCGATGCCGAGGCGAAGAAGCAGGGCCACACCGCGGTCAAGCTGGTCGTCACCGACGCCGCCGGCCACGTCGTGGCGACGCGCTGGGGCAAGGCCGACGCGGGCGTCAACCGCTTCGTCTGGGACATGCGCTACGACGGCCCGACCAGGCTCGATTTCGAGAAGAAGCCGGAAGGCGTCGATCCCGACGAGGGCGGCGGCGGCGGCGAGGGTCCGATGGTGCTGCCGGGCCGCTACCAGATGGCGGTCAGCGCCGGCGGCGTGACGCGCGCGGCCACGCTCGAGGTGCGCGCCGACCCCAACCAGAAGCCGGCGCTGGATGCGCAGCGCGCAGCGCTGGCCGCGGCGCTGCACGCGCGCGACGAGGCCAGCGCGGTCAACGCCATGCTGAATCGCCTGCATGCACTGCACGCCGCGCTGGCGCGCTTCGAGGATGCCGCCGGCGACGGCGACGATAGCGCCCGCTACGCGGCGATCCTCGCCCGGGCCAAGGCGCTGGACGCCAAGCTGACGGCGCTGCAGGACGCCATGTACCTGCCCGGCGTGCAGCACGATGCGTTCGAGGACGACCTGCACGCGCTGGCCGACCTGCACGGCGCCGCCAACGCCACCGCCGACGCGCTGGCCGGCCTCGGCACGCAGGCGCCGACGCCGCCGCTGCAGGATCTGGTGCGCGAGGTCGACGCGCGCATCGCCGCCAGGCTGGACGCGTTCAACGCGCTGCTGAAGGACGTCGTCGCGTACAACCAGGCGGCCTATGCCGCCGGCGCGCCGACGCTGATGGCCGGCGAGGCGATCGCGGTGAAGACGACCGCGCCGTGAGCGGGCGCGGCGGGGCGGCGCCGCAACGGCGCCGCCCCGAGCGGTTCAGCGCGAGGACACGTACTTCTCGCGGCGGATGTGCGGCACCGGCAGGCCGGCTTCCTTCAGCAGCGTGAAGGTCTGGTCGACCATGTTCGGGTTGCCGCACAGGTAGGCGATGTCGTGCTCGGCGCTGGGCGCGAACTCGGGCAGCACGGTCTGCACGTGGCCGAGGCGGTCGTGCGGGCGCGGATCGGGACGCGCGCCGCGGCTGAGGCAGGGCACGAAGCGGAAGCCCGGGTGCTGGCGCGCGAACGCCTCGAACTCCTCGCCGTACAGCAGCTCCTGCTCGTTGCGCGCGCCGTACAGCAGCACGACTTCGCGCCCGCCGGCGGTCAGCGCGGCGAACTTCGGCAGCATCGCGCGGTACGGGGTGACGCCGGTGCCGGTGGCGATCAGCAGGTAGCGGCGGTTGGCGTCCTCGTCCAGCAGGCAGAAGCGCCCGTAGGGGCCGCTGGCCTCGACCGTCTCGCCTTCCTTCAGCCCGCCGAGCAGCCTGGTGGCGGCGCCGCCCTCGACGTAGGACACCGCGATCTCGATGCGCGCCACCGGCCCGCTGCCGTCGCCGACCGTGCCGACCGAATAGCTGCGCTTGGTCGGCTTGCCGTCGTCGTAGTTGAAGTGGATCTGCACGAACTGCCCGGGCACGAACGCGAACGGTTGGCCGTCGACGCGCTCGAACGCCATGTGGCGCACGCTGGGCGCGAGCATGTGGCTGGAGGCGAGGCGGAGCTGGAAGTGTTCGGCCATGGGGACGGGAGAGCGGTTCGGGAACGGCGCGCGCGCCGCGGCACCCGGGGCGGGTGCGCAAAGCTCGATATAATAAGGGTCTTGCCCCTGCCCCGCACCCCATGACCGACCCAGCCGCCCTCGAGGTCCGCGACCTCCGCAAGACCTATGGCAACGGCGTCGAGGCGCTGAAGGGCGTCTCGCTGACCGTCCAGCCCGGCGACTTCTTCGCCCTGCTCGGCCCGAACGGCGCCGGCAAATCGACCCTGATCGGCATCCTGTCCTCGCTGGTCAACGCCAGCGGCGGCGATGCCGAGGTGTTCGGCATCTCGGTCACGCGCCAGCGCAGCGCGGCGATGCGCCTGATCGGCCTGGTGCCGCAGGAGCTGAACTTCAACCAGTTCGAGAAGCCGCTGGACATCTGCGTCAACCAGGCCGGCTTCTACGGCATCCCGCGCCGGGTCGCCGCCGAGCGCGCCGAGAAGTACCTCAACGAGCTGCGCCTGTGGGACAAGGCGCAGCAGCCCGCGCGCATGCTGTCCGGCGGCATGAAGCGCCGGCTGATGATCGCGCGCGCGATGATGAACGAGCCGAAGCTGCTGATCCTCGACGAGCCGACCGCCGGCGTCGACATCGAGATCCGCCGTTCGATGTGGCAGTTCATCAGCGGCATCAACCGCGCCGGCACCACGGTGATCCTCACCACGCACTACCTGGAGGAAGCCGAGCGGCTGTGCCGCAACATCGCCATCATCGACCACGGCCGCATCATCGAGAACACCTCGATGAAGCGGCTGCTGGCCAAGCTCGACGTCGAGACCTTCGTGCTCGACCTCGCCGCCGCCTGCGCGGCGCCGCCCGAGGTGGCGGGCGTGCGCCTGACCCGCGTCGACGACTTCACGATCGAGGCGGAGATGGCGCGCACGCACGACCTCAACTCGCTGTTCACCGCGCTGTCCGCCGCGGGCATCACCGTGGCCTCGATGCGCAACAAGGCCAACCGCCTGGAAGAGCTGTTCGTGCGCCTGGTCGAGAACGGCGCGAAGGAGCACGCCGCATGAGCGCGTCGGCAAACATGGTCGCGCTGTACACCGTCGCCCGCCGCGAGGTCATGCGCATCCTGCGCATCTGGAGCCAGACCCTGCTGCCGCCGGCGATCACCATGACGCTGTACTTCGTCATCTTCGGCACCCTGATCGGCAGCCGCATCGGCACCATGCACGGCTTCACCTACATGCAGTACATCGTGCCCGGCCTGGTGATGATGAGCATCATCACCAACAGCTACGGCAACATCTCCAGCTCGTTCTTCAGCTCCAAGTTCGGCCGCTACGTCGAGGAGATGCTGGCCTCGCCGATGCCGAGCTGGGTGATCCTCAGCGGCTACGTCGGCGGCGCGGTGCTGCGCGGGCTGATGGTCGGCGTGATCGTGCTCGGCATCTCGCTGTTCTTCACCAAGCTCAGCATCGCGCACCCGCTGGTCACGGTGACCACGGTGCTGCTGGCGGCGACGGTGTTCTCGCTGGCCGGTTTCGTCAACGCGGTGTTCGCCAAGAAATTCGACGACATCGCCATCGTGCCGACCTTCGTGCTGACGCCGCTGACCTACCTCGGCGGCGTGTTCTATTCGGTCGACCTGCTGCCGCAGCCGTGGCGCACGCTGTCGTTCGCCAACCCGATCCTGTACATGGTCAACGCCTTCCGCTACGGCGTGCTCGGCGTCAGCGACGTCGGCCTGGCCGAGGCGATGCTGGTGATGGTCGGCTTCGCCGTGGCGCTGGCGGCGACCGGCATGTGGCTGCTGAAGCGCGGCATCGGGCTGCGCAGCTGAGCCGGCGCGCGGCGCCGCTTCCGCGGCGCCAGTGTCACGCTGCGTCCTGTCTCCCTCTCTCCCGGCGGGGTCGGGGTGAGGGGGAGTCGTCCGCAGGACAGCTCGCTCTTCCGCGACAGACGACGAACACGCGCTTCGCGCGTCCCCCTCACCCTGCCCTCTCCCCGCGGGGAGAGCGGAAAAACATGCGTGGCGGGGTTCACGACGCAACAGCGCGCGGCATCGCAGGAAGTGGCGCAGCGCCAGATGACGCCGCGCAAAAAGTCGAGCGTGTCGAACGATGCCGCCTCTCCCCAGCGGGGAGAGCGCGCAGCGACTGCGCCGCGCAGCGTCTCGTCTCCCTCTCCCCAACGGAGAGAGGGTCGAGGTGAGGGGGGTGCCGTCCGCAGGACGGCCGCTGGTTCGCGACAGACCCGCGGCGTTCGCCGCGGTCGCCTGCATCGAAGCCGTCGGGCCGCGCATGACTCCCGGCGCTGGCCCACGCGGCGCCGCTCTGCTAGAACGGCGGCTTCCCCACCTCGGGAGATCCGCCATGCGTCCGCTGCCGCTGCTGCTGGGCCTCGCCCTCGCCGTTCCCGCCGTCCAGGCCGCCGAGGCGCCGCCGCCCACCGAGCATCCGGTGCTGCGCGAGATCGCCGGCCAGGTCAGCCCCGACACGCTGCATGCGACCATCGCCAAGCTGGTCGGCTTCGGCACGCGCCACACGCTGTCGGACACGAAATCGAACAAGCGCGGCATCGGCGCCGCGCGGCGCTGGGTGCAGTCGCAGTTCGAGGCGTTCTCGAAGGACTGCGGCGGCTGCCTCGAAGTGGTGACGCCGTCCGACAGCTTCACCGGCAAGCGCATCCCGCAGCCGACCGAAGTGATGGACGTGGTCGCGATCCAGCGCGGCAGCTCGGATCCGAACCGCGTGATCGTGATCACCGGCCATCTCGATTCGCGCCGCACCGACGTGATGGACGCCAAGGGCGACGCCCCCGGCGCCAACGACGACGGCTCCGGCACCGCCGCGGTGATCGAGGCCGCGCGCGTGCTGTCGAAGTACAAGTTCCCGGCGACGCTGGTCTACGCCGCGCTGTCCGGCGAGGAGCAGGGCCTGTACGGCGGCAAGGTACTGGCCGCCTACGCGAAGGCGCACGGCTGGCAGGTCGAGGCCGACCTCAACAACGACATCGTCGGCAACACGCGCGGCGAGGACGGCGTGATCGACACCACCTCCGTGCGCGTGTTCTCCGAAGGCACCAAGGCGACCGAGACCGCGAAGCAGGCCGCCTATCGCCGCTACCACGGCGGCGAGAACGATTCGCCCTCGCGCAACGTCGCGCGCTTCATGGCCAGCCTGGCCGACGACTACCTCACCAACTTCCACGTGCGCATGGTCTACCGCACCGACCGCTACGGCCGCGGCGGCGACCAGGTGCCGTTCCTCGAGGCCGGCTATCCGGCGGTGCGCGTCACCGAGGGCCACGAGAACTACACGCGCCAGCACCAGGACTTGCGTACCGAGCACGGCATCCGCTACGGCGACACGATCGACGGCGTCGACTTCGACTACCTCGCGCAGGTGACGCGCCTGAACGCCATCACCATGGCGTCGCTGGCCTGGGCGCCGGCGCCCCCGCAGGGCGTGGCGATCGACGGCGCGGTGACGCCGGACACCACGGTGACATGGCAGAAGGTGCCCGGCGCAGCCGGCTACCGCGTGGGGTGGCGCGACACCACCGCGCCGCGCTGGCAGCACCACCGCTGGGCCGGCGATGCCGACAAGCTGGTGCTGAAGAACATCGTCATCGACGACTGGAACTTCGGCGTCAGCGCCGTCTCCGCCGATGGTTTCGCCAGCCCGGTGGTGTTCCCCGGCGACGCCGGCAGCTTCGCCAGCGCCGCGCCGGCGGAAACGCCGTAGCGGGCTGCATGGACTGTAGGGTGGGCTTCAGCCCACCGCTGCTTCGTTCGACGGTGCCGTGATGGTGGGCTCAAGCCCACCCTACTTGCTGGTGGTGCTGGTCGCCGCGAAGAAACTGATCATCGCCGGCGTGATCGCCCTCGGAGGTTTCCTGGCGCGGCTGTTCGGGCGCAAGAAGCGGGCGTGAGGTCTAGCTTGGGAGCCACTCATGCCAACTGGAGAAAAATTCCGCATTTTGCTTGGAACTGAGGAAGGCACTCACCATCCACTGCTCTGGTTTAAGGGTCACAAACGAGACGAAATCTTTTGGGGTCCCTACGGGCTAGGCACACCACAGTCAACGCTACGCGCCGAGTGGCTAGAACGGCGCTCACCGCTCGACAGCCACAAGACTCAGCGATATCACGTTGCGGGTTACACTGAGCGAAACCTACGATTCGATCATTTCTCGTCTCACTGCGATGGTACTTTTCACCTCAAGTGCATTGGTACAGATAAGCCAATCTATGTACACATTCTTCGCCGAACCCTTCCGATCGGTGAAAAATCTGACATTTTTCTTGAGTGCGTAACGCAAACGGGCCTTATCGAGGCTTATGCTCGATCCGTCGCAGTGAGGAATCACGACAGAGTGATTCCCGTGCCTCGAAATCGAGGAATCCAGCTCTACTTCGCTGTTGCGGGAAGTGGATATCCACTGAGGGACGAAATTTCGCGATTCCTCAAGCCTGGTGCCGAACTAGGACCAGCCTTTGACATCGGCAACTTTACTTTGGCATCGATGTATTCGATGAAAGCGCCGCCCGCTCCCTCTCGGTATCCGCCGCTTGCAGGCACTGTTGTCAGCTTAAGGTTCGAGACAACGGCTAAGTCGTATCGGAACAAGATGTTCATATTTCAATAATTAGTGACGTAGGGCGGATCCGCCGTCGCATCACGGCACGATGGTGGATCAAACCGCTGCACGGCTTGATCCGCCCTACCTCGTGGGCTTGGCGCGGTGGGTGGGCGTGGCGGTCCAGGGATCGTCGGGCCAGGGGCGTTTGGGGTAGCGCGTAGGGTGGGTTTCGCGCAGCGAAACCCACCGTTATTGCGCGACTCGCTGCCTCGACGGCGCCAGCGACGTCGCGATGGGTTTCGCTGCGCTCAACTCATCCTACCCAGGATCGCGCGGCGTGCGGGCCGCACTTATCGACGTGTTTCCGCACGCGCCTCCGGCTTGGCGTGGTGCCTCGGCGTGACGGTCAACGCGAATGGCGGATCAAACCGCTGCGCGGCTTGATCCGCCCTACCTTGTGGGCTTGGCGCGGTGCGTCGGCGTAGCGGTCCAGGGGTCGTCGGGCCAGGGGTGTTTGGGGTAGCGGCCCTTCAGTTCCTTCTTCACTTCCGGGTAGGTGCGCTCCCAGAAGCCGCGCAGGTCCTGCGTGACCTGGATCGGGCGGCCGGCGGGCGACAAGAGATGCAGCGTCACCGGCACGCGGCCCTGCGCGACGCGCGGCGTGTCGGCGAGGCCGAACAGTTCCTGCAGCTTCACCGCCAGCACCGGCGGCTGCCCGGGCACGTATTCCAGCTTGCGCGTCATGCCGCTGGGCACGGTCAGCGCGTCGGGTGCGTGTTCGTCGAGCGCGCGGCGCTGCGCGTAGTCGAGCATCGCTGATAACGCTTCCGACAGTTCCGCCGGCGCCAACGCATCCAGCTTGCGCTTGCCAGCCAGATACGGCGCCAGCCAGGTTTCCAGCGACGCGAGCAGCGCATCATCGGCGACGTCGGGCAGGCCAAGTTCCGGCATCCAGCCGCGCAAGGCCTGGATGCGCAGGCGCAGTCGCCGCGCGGTATCGCTCCACGGCAGCGCATCGAGGCCTTTCGCGCGCACCGCGGCCAGCAGCGCCGGTACGGCGTCCTCCGGTTTCACCGGCACGCTGCGCCGCTCCAGCACCAGCGCGTCGAAGCGCTGTTCCTCGAACGCCTCGACCGCCGCGCTGGCCTCGTTCCAGCGCACCGCACGCACGCGCGCGAAGCGCTCGGGGTAGTCGCGCTCGAGCCGCGCGGCGTCGAACGGCGCGACGGCGAGGATCAGGCTGTCGCGCGCCTCGAAGCGCAGGTCGAGCGCGAGCAGCCACGGCTCGCCGTGCAGCGCGGTGGCCTCGTGCAGGCGCGCGCCGCGGCCGTTGGCGAGCTGGTAGCGCAACGGGTTGTGCGCATCGCGTTTGGCGACACGATCGGGAAAGGCGTGCAGCAGCAGGTCGCCGACCGCGTGGCTGTCCGGCACGCCGCTGGCGGCGCTGCGCACGCCGAGGCGGCGCCGCCAGCCGGCGCTGGCCTGCTCGATCGCGGCGAGCGCGCCGGGATCGCCGCCGTGGCCGCGCGCGGCGCGCGCGCCGCCG
>JAJFUF010000041.1 GCA_021372495.1 Lysobacteraceae bacterium | reverse complement strand
GTCCGAGTACACGAAGAAGTAGCTCATGTCCGCGTTGAACGGCTCGCGGCGCGAGTAGTCGTTGCGCTCGAAGGCGCGCTGCACCTCGGTGTCGTGCGCCGTGGCGCGCACCACGCAGGTGCCGAACACCGGGTCCTTCGTCACTACGCCCTTGGCCGGCCGCGCCACGTTCGGCACGGTCGCGTCGATCTGGCCTTGCGGGAGCTGGAAGCCCGACGCGTAGAACGTCGCGCACGGGCCGGCGGAGGTCGCCGTCTGCGACTCGGCCTGCCGGGTCATGGTGCAGGCGATCAGCCCGAGGACAGCCGCGACCGGAAGCAGTTTTCGGGTTGCATGCATGAGGATCCGCCACAGGGTGTGCTGGAAGGATTGGCGCGAAACGTAGTCGGCGAGCGCGTACGGGATTGCGAGCCCGTTCGCAAGAACGGAGGTTATCCGGCGTCGACGCTGGGTGTTTGCCAATCGCATCACATTTTCTCGCGGCGGTTTATAATGAAAACCTAACAACTCCGTGATTTTTATACCTATTTTGATTATTTATCCACTAATGGAACACAATTATTCTATTTGTATACAAAAAAAATAAATCCATTACCTCGCCCAGCTCGGCCTGACCCTTCCGATCACGGCACACAGGTCGGGCTGGCCGGCGCGCCAGCCGACCCACGCCGCACACAGCGCGCCCGGCACGGCGCAGCCCAGTTCCAGCAGCGCCTGCAGCGGGCGTGGCCAGGACGAAACGCCCGCGCGCACGACCAGCAGGGCAAGCGCCGAAGGCACGATCAGCGCAAGCGCCATGCGCAGCAGCGTCGCCATCTCCGCGCGCAGTCCACGCGGCGCAGGCGCCTGCAGCGCACGGCGCGCCGCCGCATACGACAGAGCGGCAGCAATCGTGGTGGATACGGTGGTGGACACGGCGATGCCGGCCAACCCGTACCGGTGCACCCACAGCGCGTTGAGCACGACGTTCAACGTCACGCCGACCAGGCCGATGGCCACCTGGGTCCACGGGCGTAGTGCGGCATGCAGCACGCGGTAGTTCAGGTAGGCGACCGAACGCATCAGGATGCTCGGCGCCAGCAGCGCCAGCACGACCGCGGTCTGCGTGCTGGCGACGGCGTCGAAGCGGCCACGTTCGAGCAGCAGCACCACCAACGGATGCGCCAACAGCGCAATCAGCAGCGCCGCAGGCAGGGTCAGGAACAGCAGGAAACGCAGGCCGTCCGCATGGGCGTGGGCTGCCGCGGCGTGGTCGCGCCGAGCGAAGCTGCGCCCAAGCCCGGGGTAGTAGGTGGTCATCACGGCCTGCGCGAATACCTCCACCGGCATGCCGGCGATCATGCCGGCGAACGCCAGCGCCGAGATCGCACCGGCGTCCAGTCCGGACACGAAGTACTGGTTGACCACACTGTTCAGCACCGATCCCGCCGAACCGACGAACAGCGGCAGCAGGTGCGCCAACGGCTTGAGGAAGTCCGGGTGACGAAACGCCGCCGCCGGGCGCAGGCTTTCGCGAATCAGCGTGCGATTGCTCCACAACAGCAGCAGCGACTGCAGGATAAAGCCGCCGAGCACGCCGACCACCAGCGCCTGGATGCCCATCGAGTGCAACAGCGCCAACGCGGTGAGGATCACGATCACGTTGGTCGTAACCCCTTCCAGCGCGGGAAACATGAAGCGTTCGTTCGCGTAGCTGAGCGCCGCCAGCAGCGAAGACAGGCACAGCAGCGGCACCGCCGGCATCATCAGCCGGGTCAGGTGCACCGCCTCGGCGTGCACGTCGGGCGCCAGCCCGGGCGCCAGCCGGTGCACCAGACCGTCCGCCCCCCACCACAGCAACACCGCGGCTGCCACCGCAATCAGCAGCACCAGGGTGAACAGCGTATTGGCCCCACGCCACGCCGCGGGGCCGCTCCGTCCCTGCAGGCTGCTCATGAAGCGCGGTACGAACGCGACCGTGATCACGCTGGTCAGCACGCCCGGCAGCAGCAGCGGCAACGTGTACGCGACCCAGAACGCATCGAGCGTGCCGCTGGCGCCGAACAGCGCCGCGATCAGCATGGTCTTGATCACCGCAAGCGATTTGCCGCCGAAGTTGAGCCCGGCGACGCCCAGCGTGCTGCGGCGCGCGGCGACGTTCATGCCGGCACCGGCGCGCGTTCGGCCGGCGCAGGCACCACCACGCCGACGGCATTCTCCCGTTCGGCCTGCCGCAGGCGGAAGTAACGCTCGGTCAGAGCGCACAGGATCCAGTAGTCGCCCATCACCGTACCTTCCAGGAACGGACTTCCGTAGAGGTTGCCGAGCAGCATGCAGATCGTGCACACGGTGAAGCCCCATGCCAGCGTCCGGCTCTCGGCATCGTAGGCGAGCCTTCGCGCGCGCCGCGCCAGGCGCAGCAGCGCCGCAGCCAGCAGCAGCAGCGCGACGAGCCCCTGGATGCCGCATTCGGCAAGGGTCAAGACGTAGAAGTTGTGCGCGTCGAAGTGCTTGAACCCGGAATAGTTGCCGATCTCCCGCTTGAACCGGTCGAGGCCGATGCCCCAGGGCTGTTCGCTCCACATGCGCACGGCGCCTTGCCAGATCTCGAAGCGGCTGGCGGTGCTGGGGTCGAGCTCATCCTGGCCGTAATCGCCGGTCTGCTGCGTCTGCTCGACGCGCTCGGTCACACCGACCGGCAGCAAAGTGATCGAGTAGGCGATCACTCCGCCCAACAGCAGCGCCGTGAACAGGCCGCGCCGCATCAGCAGGATCGCGATGCCGGCCAGGGCGATGAAGTAGGACTGCCGGGAATAGGTGAACACGACCGCCGCCGCGGTCAGCAGCACGCCGCCGAGCGCGATCATGCGCAGCCATTTGCGGTCGCGCAGATTGAGCGCCACCGAAGCGAACAGCGGCAGGAACATCGCGTAGTACACGCCGGCGCGATTGGCGGAACGGTAATCCATGCCGAACGGGCCGGCGGAGCGGTGATTCTCCGCGAACGTCCCGATGCCGTAGTCGAGCGCCTCGCGGATCGCCTCCAGCGCCGCCACCGCCACCACCAGCAGGACCATGAACAGCAGGAACTTCAGCGTGCGCATGTCGCGCACGGCGGCCAGGAACAGGAAATAGAACAGCGGGTAGAAGATGGCGTTCTTGAGGTAGGTGACGTCCTGCAGGATGTCACCGGGGCGCGCGAGCTGGGCGACGATGAACGCGAACGTGAGCATGCCGAAGAACAGCAGCAGCGCGCCTTTGAGCATCGGCTGCTCGCGGGCTTGCGGCTGTCCGCGCGGCAACATGAGCAGCGCGACCAGAAACATCAGGTTGGCGACGTTCAGCCCCTTCAGCCCCAGCTCCGACGGGAAATGGATCTGGTTGACCAGGTAGACGACGATCGCGGCCAGCAGCATTTTCAGCATGTCGGCCTCACGCGTTTGCCGCTTCTGCGAGCGGTACCTGTGCGAGCGGCGCATCGAGATAGCGGCGCGCCCACAATTCCAGCATGAGCACCTGCCACAAGGGTTCGGCATGGTCGGCCTGGCCGGCGGCATGCTGCGCCAGCAGGCGCCGAGCCGCGTCCGGCCGCAGCAGGCCGCGCTCGCGGAATGCGCGGCTCTCTATCAGGTCGCCGACCAGCCCGCGCAGCGGACCGCGGAACCAGTCGGCCAGCGGAATCGAGAAGCCCTGCTTCGGCTTGTCCAGCGCAGCGGGCGGCAGCCAGCGACGCGCCACCTGTCGCAGCAAGCGCTTGCCGCGCAAGCCGCGGAGCTTCATCGCATCGGGCAGGCGCGCCATGAACTCGAACAGGTGGTGATCGAGCAGCGGGGCGCGCGCCTCCAGCGAATTGGCCATGGTCATGCGGTCGACCTTGACCAGGATGTCGTCGAGCAGATAGCTGGCCACGTCACCGGAAAGAATGCGGTCCAGCTCGCTGCCGCCCCCCGCGAAATGCGATGCCAGCGCGACATAGTGGTCCGCGTCGCGGCGCGGGTGGCACAGCAGCTCGCCGGCGAGTGCCGGGCGGATCATCGCCACGCTGCTCAGGTAGCTCTCGGGGAACGATTGGCGCAGACGTTCGGCCACGCGCCGGAAGCGCTGGCCGCGTATCCCCGCGATCACCCGTCCGGACAGATCCAGGGCCACAGCCGCCGGCCCGCGCAGGATGCCGAGGCTCTGCAGCGCAAGATGGTAGGCGTAGCGCTTGTAACCGGCCGCCAGCTCGTCGCCGCCGTCGCCGGTCAGCACCATCTTCACCGACCCCGCAGCCATCTTGGCGACCAGATAGGTCGGAATGGCCGACGAGTCGGCGAACGGCTCGTCGAGGTACCAGGCGAGATCGTGCGCGAGTTCGACCGCATCCGGCGCGACCTTCAGCTCGTGGTGCTCCGTGCCGCAATGGCGTGCGATCAGCCGCGCGTCTTCCAGCTCGTTGAAGCGCGCCTCGGCGAAGCCGATGCTGAAGGTCTTCACCGGCTGCGCCAGCATCCGCGACATCAGCGCGACCACGATGGAGGAGTCGAGGCCGCCGCTCAGGAATGCGCCGAAGGGCACATCGGAGACGAGCCGCATGCGCACCGCCCGCTCGAGGTGCTCGGCCAGGGTCGCCTCGGCATCGGCTTCCGGCAGCGTCAGCTTGGGCGTGTAGGCAAGCTCCCAGTAACGCTCCGTGCGCGCACGCCCGCCTTCCACGCAGAGATAGTGCCCCGGCTCGAGCTTGCGCACGCGGGCGAAGATCGATCGCGGCGTCGGCACATAGCCGAAGGTCACGTAGTCGGCGACGGCATCCGGATCCAGCGTGCGCTCGAAGCCCGGCAGCGCTACCAGCGATTTCAGCTCGCTGGCGAACGCCAGCACGCCGTCGCGCTCGTGGATGAACAGCGGCTTCTTGCCGAAACGATCGCGCGCCAGCAGCAGCCGGCCGCGGCGGCGGTCCCACAGTGCGATCGCGAACATGCCGTCCAGTCGCGCGATCGCCGCCTCGCCCCAGCGCTCGTAGGCATGCACGATCACCTCGCTGTCGGAGTGTGTGCGGAAGCGATGCCCGGCGGCCTCCAGCTCTTCGCGCAGCTCGCGGAAGTTGTAGATCTCCCCGTTGAATACCGCCACCACCTGGCGGTCGCTGCCGAACACCGGCTGCTGACCGCTGGCCGGATCGATGATTGCCAGCCGGCGCATGCCGAGCATGACATCGCCGTCGTGGAAGAGGCCGGCGTCGTCCGGTCCGCGATGCCGGATCAGGTCATTCATGCGTTCGCCGACCGCGCGCGCCGGCAGCATCCCCGGACGCAAGGCGATCGCGCCAATGATTCCACACATGGCTCAGCCTCCACTCAGGCGCGCCGCGCCGACTGCGGGCACGGTGTCGTCGCCTTGGTACAACCGCAGCAGGCGGTCGAGCACGCTGTCCAGGCCGGCGTAGCGCGCCACCCGCGCACGCGCCGCGGCGCCCATCGCCTCCAGGCGCGCACGCGGCAGCGCCGCCGCCTCGGCCAGCGCGGCGGCGAGGGCGTCCGCATCGCGCGGTTCGAACAGCCAGCCGCACACGCCCGGCTCGACCAGATCCTCGCTGCCGCTGACCCGCGAGGCCACCACCGGCAGGCCGGCGGCCATGTACTCGAGCAGCGTGTTCGACAGGCCCTCGATCAGCGACGGCAGCACGCCGAAGTGCGCACCCGCCAGCTCGTCGCCGATGCGTTCGCTGTGGCCGATGAATTCGATGCGGTCGCGCAGGCCGAGCGCGTCCGCCTGCACGCGCAGCGCGTCGCCGCTGACGCCCTCGCCGACCAGGCGCAGCCGCAATCCGGGCACCCGCGCCAGCGCCTCGACCAGCGTATCGAGGCCCTTCTCCGGCACCAGCCGGCCGACGTACATCGCGGTCGGCGGCCCCTCCTCCGCGCCCGCATGCGGACGGAAACGGTCGAGGTCGACCGCGTTCGGCAGCAGGCGGATGCGCGCGGGGTCGAAGCCTTCGCGCTGCAGCGCGTCGGCGACGCGCCGGCTGATCGCCTGGAATGCATAGGCCCGGCGCAGCAGGCGGCGCGCCAGGCGGCCGCGCCAGCCCTCGCGCTTGTCGGCAGCGAGCAGGCCGCGCTCCAGTTCCCACCAACCCGATACCTTGACCACGACGCGCAGGCCGAGCAGCGGCCCCAGCGCGCAGCAGACCAGCGCCATGTGGTGCGCGATGTGCACGTGCACGGCGTCGACCCGCCGCCGCATCGTGACCAGCAGCAGGGCGAGGCGCGCCAGCAGCACCGCCGCGCCCAGCCCGGGCAGTTGCGGATAGCCGATCCGGCGCACCGCGGCGCCCGCGTATCGGCCGAGCGGTTCCAGCTTATGCCGGTAGTGGCGCCGCGGCGTCACCACCAGCACGCGCACGCCGCGCCGACGCAGCCCGCGCGACAGCGTTGCCAACTGCGATTCGGCGCCGCCGCCGCCGCGCGTCGGAAAGCTGCTCTCCAGCACCATCAGCACGCGCATGCGGCAAGGCTCAGTTCGGGTCGAGATGGCGTTCAAGCCAAAGCTCCAGTTGCAGCATCGCCCACAGCGGCGCGGAATAGTCCCAGGCGCCGGCGACGTGCTCGCGCAGCAGGCGTTCGACGAAATCGGTGCGGAACCAGCCGCGCTCGCGCGCACGCCGCGAGCCCAGCGTATCGGTGACCAGTGCGCGGAATGCCGGCGCGTCCTTCATCCACACCGCGATCGGCAGGCCGAAGCCCTGCTTCTTCTTGCTGCGGATCGCCTGCGGCAGTACGTCGGCCAGCGCGCGCTTGAACAGGTAGCGCTTGTGCAGGCCGCGCACCTTGTAGTGCGCCATCAGGCTGCCGGTGTGCTCTACCAGGTCCGGATCGAGATAGGGGAAGCGCACGTCGACGCCCTGCGCGCGCGCGGCGCCGTGCACCTTGACCAGGTCGTTCTGCGCGATCGCCATCATCAGGTCGAGGTACATCAGCCGATGCAGCTCGGCACGCGCCTGGCCCTCGGCGTAGATCGCGCGCATCGCCTGCAGCGAGGCGTCACGCTCGACCTGCGCGGCGAATTCCGGCGCGAGCAGCGCCTCGTAGTGGTCCGAGCCGAACGAGTCGTCGGTGTAGAAGCGGTCGGGGTTGGGCAAAGCCGCGCGCTCGACGAAGTTGCCGATCCGGTTCAGCAGATGCACGCGGCCGCCCGAAACCGCGCGCCCGATCGCGCCGCCGAGCGCTTTCAGCGGGCGCGGCAGGCGGTAATAGGCATCCATCATGCGGTCCTTGGCGTAGCGCTGGTTGCCGCCGAAGATCTCGTCGCCACCGTCGCCGGCGAGCATGGTGCGCACGCCGTCGCCGCGTGCCAGCGCCAGGCAGGCGTAGGTCGGCACCGCCGAAGCATTGCCGAACGGCTGGTCGTAGATATCGGCCAGGCGCGGCGCGAGGTCCAGCGTCTGCCGCATGTCGACCACGCCGTAGTGGGCGTCCGCGCCCGCGGCTTCGGCGGCGATGCGGGCGAAACCGAGCTCGTCGTAGCCCTGCTCCGCGAAACCGATCGAATAGCTCGGCACGCGCGTGCCCGGCTGCTGCCGCGACAACAGGATCAGCACGCTGCTGGAATCGGTGCCGCCGCTGAGGAAGCAGCCCCAGCGGTCGTCCGCAGGCGGACGGTAGGCCTCGACGCTGGTGCGGATCTGTGCGGCCAGTTCCCGTGCGCGCAGGGTTTCGTCGCCATCGACGTCCTCGGCGTAGGTCGGGCGCCAGTAGCGCGTGATCCCGACCTCGCCGCCGCGCCAGCGCAACACGCTGCCCGGCGGCAGCCGGCGCACGCCGCTGCAGATCGTGGCCGGCGCCGGGATGCAGCTGAAGTTGAGGTAGTGGTAGACCGCCAGCGGATCCGCCTCGCGCGCGCACCACGGCGCCGCCAGCAGCGTGCGCAGCCGCGTCGCCACCAGCAGCAGGCCGGGCGCCTGCAGGTAGTACAGCGGAATCGTGTCGAAGTGGTCGTTGGCGACGGCCAGCGCGTCGCCGTCCCACAGCGCCTCGGCGAAACGGCCGCGGCGATCGGCCCACAGCGGCGCCGGATCGCGCCGCTGCGCGCACGCCGCCAGCGTGTCGGCCGGCTCGCCGGCAATCAGGTCGTACAGCCCGAACGCTTGCACGTCGCCCTCGTGGCGCGCCTGCGCGCCGCCGTCGAGGCGCGCGCGCAGGCGCGCGTCGCCGATGCAGCTCGCGGCACCGTGCGGCTGCGCGGCCAGCCACGCCGCCGCCTCCGGTCCTGCCGCGATCAGCAGGTCGCCGCACACGCGCGTGGCGCTCATGCCGCTTCCTTCCGCTCCATCCATGCCTCGCTCCCCAGCAGTCGAAGGTAGACGGCCTCGGTCCGCCGCACCATCGATTCGATCGTGAACGTCTCGGCGATACGCGCGCGCGCTGCGGCGCCGAGGCGCGCGCGCAGCAAGCGGTCGTCGGCCATGCGCTCGAGCGCGCGCACCAGCTGCGCGCCGTTGCCGCGCGGGAACACCAGCCCGGTGTGGTCGTCCTCGACCAGCTCCGGGTTGCCGCCGGCGTCCGACACCAGCACCGGCAGTGCGTGCGCCATCGCCTCCATCACCACGTTGGAGAGCCCCTCCTCGTGCGATGGCAGCACCAGGAAATCGGCGCTTTCCATCAGCATGCCGACGTCGTCGCGCACGCCGAGGAAGATCACGTCGTCGTCGAGGCCGAGCGCCTGCGCCTGCAGCTCGAGTTCGCTGCGCAGCGGCCCATCGCCGGCCAGCGTCAGCAGCGGACGCCGCGCCGGCGGCAACGCGGCCAGCGCGTCCAACAGCAAGGAGAGCCCTTTTTCAAGAACCAGCCTGCCGACGAACAAAGCGCAGATGCGTTGCGCGCCCTTCGTACAGGAACGCATGCGCACCGATTCGTGATCTCGTGGCGACGGCAGCGGCACGCCGTTTGGAATCACGTCGATCCGCCCGCGCGGATGGCCGGTGCGGGCGGCGGCCAAGTCGGCGCCCGCACGCGCGTTGGCGATCACCGCGTCCGCATGCGCCAACACCCATCGCTTGGCCCACCACTGCCAGCGGCGATAGACGTGAAAGGTACCGCGCACGGTGGCGATCATGCGCGGGCGCGGGCGCAAACCGAGCATCGCCAGGCTCACCCAGCATTCCGCAGTCAGCGAATAGGCGTGCACGACATCGAAGCGCCCGGCCGCCAGGAATGCGCGCAGCGCACGCAGAAAGGCGAGATCGACGCGACGGCGCTTGGGCAGGCAAGTCGCGTGCACGCCATGCTCCGCGAGCACATCGACCAGGAATGAATGCTCGCGGAAATAGAGCAGGTCGACGTGGTAGTCGGCACGACGGGCAAGGCTGCCGAGCAGATGGGAAATCTGGCGCTGGCTGCCGCCGACCTCCATCTCGTCCGTCACCACCAGCACGCGCAGGGACTCAGCCATGCACGACCTCCGAAAAATGCCCGAGCAAGCGGCCCGCCTCGATATGCACGTTGAAATCGCGTTCCACCTTGTGCCGCCCCTCGCGCGCGAACGCGTTGCGGCGTTCGGGGTCGGCCAGCATCCCGGCAACCGCTTCGGCCAGCGCCAGCGGGTCGCGCGGAGGCACCAGCAGTCCGTTCACGCCATCGTCGACCAGCTCCGGGATTCCCGAGACCCGCGTGCTGACGACGGCCAGTCCGCTCGCCATGGCCTCGGTCAATACGTTGGGGATGCCGTCGGCATTGCCGTCGTCGGTCACCACGCACGGCATGACCATCAACGTGGCCTGCGCCATCGCCGCATGCACCTCGGCCTGCGGCTTGGCGCCGATGAAGACGACCCGGTCGGCGAGCCCGAGCGCATCGCGCAACGCAAGCAATCGCGCGCGCTCGGCGCCCTCGCCGATGATCACGCTCTCGAAGGCGACGCCGCGGTCGCGCAGTACAGCCAACGCGTTCAGCAGCACGTCGAAACCCTTGATCGGGTCCAGACGCCCCACCGAAAGCAGCCTGTGCGGCAGCCGACCGCCCTCCACGTAAGGTATGTCGGCCAGATCGAGCGCGGAGTGCACGACCTGCACCGTTATCTCCCCCGGCGACCGCATCCAGCGCGACAGATGGCTGACGTTGTGGCGCGTGATGGTCACCGCCAGCGCCGCATGCCTGAGCTTGTCCGCCATCATCTGGTCTTCGATGAAGATGTCGTGGGCACGGCTGGTAAACGTGAAGGGGCGCCGCAGCAGCCGCGACAGGAACCAGGCGACGGTCGCGGGATAAGTCGCCCAAGGTGCATGCACCACGTCCGGGTCGAAGCGGCGGATCCACTCGAACTGTCCCGCTGCGCGGGTCAGCGCGGCAACGCTCTTGGCCAATTTCGACGGCTGCCGCCAGAGCCCGGCCACGAGCCGCGCGCCGAAGCCGAGAACGGTGACGGGATGGCGCACCGCGAGCCACAGGCTTGCAAGCGCCGTGGCGACGGGTGGGCGCGGATGCAGGGTGCGCTCCAGCAACCGCGCGGCGCGCTCGTGCACCAGGCTCTCCTGCGGCGGCTTGAGCGACAGTATCCGCACGTCGACACCGCGCGAGAGCAGCACCTCGATTTCGCGGACGATGAAGGTCTCCGACCAGCACGGAAACAGCGAAACCACGTAGAGCACGCGCTTGGGGGCGGTGGTTGGCGTCACGACTGCGCGCCTCCAGGCAGGGAGTCGGGCTGCCAGATCGCGCTGCTGCGCCCGCGCAGGAAGTCCAGCAAGCCAAGTACGGCGTAGACGTTGAGCTGTACAAACACCGCGCACAAGCGCACCGGCGCCAGCCGCATCGCGCTGGCGCTCGCGAAGCCTGCCAGCGCAAGCGCGTAGGCGGCAGCTTGCGCTGCCAGGGCGACCCGGTAGATGCCGCCTTGCGGCCACAGCAGGCAATTCATGCACAGCGCCAGCGCCAGCAACGCCGGCACGGCCAGCCGCAGAAACTTGTGGCTCCATAGGCGAAACCACAGCGGGTGCCCCCCCGGACGCGCCAGCGCCGGCCAACTTGCGATCAGCTGGTAGTTGCCGGCGAGTGTGCGGCGTTTGCGGGCGCGTTCGCGCCTCGGATCGTCGCTGGGCCGGTCCCAGGCCCGCGCCTGCGGAACCGCGATCACGCGGTAGCCGCGCGCGGCGACGCCGAGCGGAATCCACATGTCGTCGAGGATCAGGTCGGGCGGGATCGCGCCAATCGCCTCGCGGCGCGCGGCATACAGCGCGCCGGTCACCCCGACCAGCGAGCCGCTCGCCGACTCCAGCCGGCGCAGCCACGTTTCGTAGCGCCAGTAGGCGTCGATACCGCGCCCGTAGCCGCCGTGGTCGCTCTCGAAGCCGAGTTCGCCGCTGGCCGCTCCGACCGTGGGGTCGGCCAGCGCAGCGGTCAGCCGCGTCAACGCGTCGGGCTCGATGCGTTGGCGCACATCGGTGAACAGCAGCACCTCACCGTCCGCCACTGCGACCGCATCCGCGAGGCATGCGGATTTGCCGCGCCGCTGCGCCACGATCAGCACGTGCAAACGCGGGTCCGCTGCAGCCTCGCGCTGCAGCAGGGCCACTGTCGCGCCGGCACTGCCGTCGGAAACCACGACGAACCGGATGCGGTCATGGGGGTAGTCGAGCGCGCGCAGATTGGCGAGCTTCAGGGGGATCTCGGCGACACCCTCATGCACTGCCAGCACTACGCTGACGGTCGGCTGCCATGGGCGCACCACGGTCGGCCGCGGACGCAGCCGCGCCTGCAGCGCCAGCAGCAGCGGGTAACCCGCGTAGGCGTAAGCGATCAGCGCCAGCGCCAGCCAGAACAGAGCCTCGATCACGCGCGTTCACTCCCCTCCGTCCTGGCCCAACAGGCTGGCGCGCACGCGTTCGTAGCGGCCGTCGCCCAACGCGCGCTTGGCCGCGGCCAGCGCGCCGTAGCGCAGACGCGCCAGCGCCAGCCGGCCGCGGCCCGGCGCGGCCAGCCGGATGAATGCCTCGCCACGATGCGCCGCGGTCACTGCCAGACGCGGCAGCACGTCGGTATCCGGCCGCCGCCACAAACCAGGCTGCGAAGCCAGTACGCGCACGTAGCCAAGCTCGGCGGCAAGCGCAGGTAAGTGCGCATCCATGCGCCCACCGGGCGGCGCCAGCAGCGTCGCCGGTGTTCCCAACTTTTCGCCGATCAGCGCGCGCGAGCGCACCAGCTCCTCGCGCAGCTCGGCCGACGTCATCGCGGTGAAATAGCGGTGCGTGTGGCCGTGCGACTGGATCGACATGCCCGCCTCGGCCATTTCGCGCAGCTGCCCCCAATCGATGAAACCGGGCTGGCCGACATGGGCGGTATTCACGAAGAACTCCGCACGCAGGCCGCGTTCGAGCAGCATCGGAAATGCGCGCTCGTAGTTGCTGATGTGGCCGTCGTCGAAGGTGATCAGTACTACCGGCGCCCGTGCGCCGGCGAGCACATCGGCCACGCTGGATCGCGCGCCGCCCTGTCGCGCGACCCAATCGAGCTGGGCGCGGAATTCACCCGCAGCCACCGTGTAATACGGGTCCGCGCCGGCGCCGACGGCGTGGTACATCAGGATGGCGGGCGCGGTGCGCATGTGGTCGGCGGCTCAGGCGCCGGACGGCCGGTAGCTCAACGTCAGCAGCACGCGATTCTCGGTGTACTCCTGGGTCGCATCGGTGCTGGTCTGCTTGCGCCGTGCGTACTGGAGGCCAACCGACCATTCGCGCGCCAACTGATGGCCGAGGCTCACGCCGTAGAGGCCGAGATGGTCCTCGCGCGAGGAAGCGGAGTAGCGGGTGACGTCGCGAGTGGCGAAGCCGGCGATGCTGGTGTTCGGCGTCAGCGCGTACAGGACGTCGAGCGCAGGCCCGCTCGAGCGTTGGTCGAAATTCGTCAGGGTCAGGAATTCCTGCTTGCGCCAGTAGCCGCCGAGCCGCACCTCCAGCCGTGGTCCGCGCCAGGTATAGCCAAGCTGCGCCTCCTTATCCATGTACACGTCGGGGCTGATCGTGGTGGTGCGCATGTTCACCTCGCTCAAGGGGTCGAAGAACCCCTGCGGATCCGGTGCGCGCGCGATCAGGTCTTCCGCGGTGTCGTAGAGGCGATTGTCGAGCTCGAACGTGAACACGCCGCGCGAACTCGCCTCGATCCTGCCAAGCGCCTGCGCGTATGGCTTGTGGAAATCGCGGCCGTCGTCGAAGCGGAGCTTGCTCGCGCCAGCCGCTGCCTGCATGTGCAGGCGCGGGCCGTCGTACACGTAGCCGAAGAAGGCGTCGTAGCGTCGGTAGTCGTTGGGCTTGAGCGCCTCTTCGCGCAGCCGCACGTCCTGACCCGTCAGGTTGAACGACACCTTCGACAGCGGGGTCACGTCGCGCAGCAGACGTACCGCAGCCTGGCCGCGGTCGGAGTTGAATTCCTGGGTTTTGTTGGCGGTACTGCTGACGTAGCGCAGATCGCCCTGGAACTCGGTGGCGGCGCCGAGGCGGATGGTCATCGTCGGGCCGGTGACGAACACGTTGGTACGCTGGGTGTTCTCCGGCGTGCTTGCCCGCAGGACGTCCACCGGCCCTTGGCCGACATAATCCTCGAACGCCCAGTACAGGCGCCCCGGCAGCAGCAGCCAGTCGAGCTTGCCGCTGGCATCTCCCAACCACTGGTTGCCGATGTTGCCTTGCGTGTAGTGGTAATAGGAAAAGGTACCGGCCACCGCGCCACGGTAGCGCGTGCCCTGATCCTGCCAGCTGAGCAGCAGCGACGGAATCAGTGCGGTCGCGGACAACGTGTCGGTCGGATTCAGGTTGATGTTGTCCGAATGCTCGATGCCGAAATCCGCCCCCCAACGCAGCGGATCCGCCTGTGCATGTGCGGCAAGTCCGGTCAGGACGGCTCCGGCCAGATACGCCAAGGCAAGCTTCCTCGCAGCCATGGCAAGCTCCTCAGGGCACGTTGTTGAAGACCACGCCGGCGAAACGGGCCGGGTCCAGTGCAGCCACCGCGTCGCGCACCGCTTCCGCGGTGACCTCGCCGTAACCCACCACCGCCACCGCACAGTCGGCCAGCTCGCCGAGCACGCGCGCGTCGGGGGCCGCATCCAGCGCAGGCGCGTCCAGCACCAGGTAGCGATCCGGGTAGCGTTCCTTGAGGTGCGCCAGCAGCGCGCGCATGCGCATGCTCGACAGATACTCGCTGGAACCTTCGCGATGGGTGCCGACCGGGATCAGGCGCAGCCGCGGGATGCCGGTCGGGTAGATGATGTGCTCGATGCCGATGCCCGGGTCATCGATGAAGTCGGACAAGCCCGCGTGCGTGGCGACGCCGAGGCGGCGATCCTGGCTCGGCTCGCGCAGGTTGCAGTCGATCAGCAGCGCGGTCTTGGCCTCGTCCAGCGCGAATGCCAGCGCCAGGTTGGTGGCGACGAAACTGGCGCCCGCGCCGGCGGTGACCGGCGCCACCATCACGCTGAAGTTCTCGCCGCGATGGCGCGCGATCAGCTGCGTGCGCAGGTCACGGAACACGTCGGCGAACCGGCGCGCCGACGGCGCCGGGTTGAGCAGGCCGCGGCAATCCAGCTCCTCCGCGGCCCTGGGCCCGGGTTCGCGCATGCGCGCGATCATCTCGCGCGAAGTCTGCGCAAGGCGGAACCGCCGCTCCCCCTCCACCAGCGAGGTCACCGCCGCGCCGCGCCCTTCCGTATCGCTTGCCTGGCTCATACCCACCTCATCACGCGCAACCACGCCAGCGCGGCATAGGCCACCACCACCAGCGCGACCAGCGCCAGCGCCCGCATGTTGATGCGCAGGTCGCGCTCGCGGGCAACCGCGCCCGCGAACGCCGGCACCGTCACCAGCACCGGCAGACCGAAGTCGCGGGTCAGCAACTGGGCGTCGCGCACGCGTGGATCGAAGCGCACCACGCCGACCAGCAGGCCCAGCGGCAACAACGCGCCCAGCACCAGGCCGATGATCAGGAAATGCACGAAGCGCAGCCCGGACGGCAGCAGCGGCAACGCCGCGGCTTCCTGAATGCGGAAGGTCAGGCCCTGATGCTCCTCATCCATCTGCATGGACAGGCGCGCGCCTTCGCGGCGCTTCAGCAGATCCTGGTAGATGTCCCGGTTCACCTCGTAATCGCGGGTCAGCTCGGCCAGCGTGGCCTCGGAAGCCGCGACGCGCTTGCCGCGCTCGACCTCATCCGCGAGCAGCCTGCGACTGTCGGCGATGCGCGCGACCAGCGCCGCGCGGTCGCTGCGCGCCTTGGTCAGGTCGCCGCGCATCTGCTGGTAGATGGGGTTGAACACCACGTTCGATGCGGTCGGCTGGCCGCTTGCCTGCGCCTGCGCGCGCGCGGCTTGGGCCTGTGCCAACTGCGCACTGAGGTCGTTGATCTGGTGGCGCAACGCAACCACATCGGGATACTCGTCGGTATAGCTCAGGCGCAGCGTGTCCAGCTTGGCCTGCAGCTCGGCGATCTGTTCGCGGTACTGGCTCTCGCGCGTGACCACGCCACTGAGCTCGCTCTCGCCGGAGATCTGCCTGCCCAGGCTGCTCTCGCGCATGTCGATTTCGGCTATCTGGGTCTGCGCATCCTCGATGCGACTGCGCAACTGGCCGATGTGCGCGGTGACGTCGGCATCGCTGCCCGGCCGCGCGTCGGCGTTCTTTTCGCGGAATGCCTTCAGGCGCTCCTCGGCATCGGTCAGCTTGCGGTGATAGTCGTCGACCTGCCCGGCGATGAACTGGAAGGCGTCGCGGCTCTCGCGCTCCTTCGCCGCCAGGCTCTCGGAAATGAACAGCTCGGCGAACCTCTGCGCGACGTGGTAGGCGCGTTCCGGGTCGGAATCCGCGTAGGCGATGCGGATCAGGTTCTGGCCGGGGCTGGAGATGGTGATGCGGCGCTTGATCTGCTCCGCGATCAGCTCCTGCTCGCGCGGGCTCGGGCGGTTCTTGAGCCAGCCGCCCGTCGTCATGATTTCGTTGAGGATGCGCCGGCTGAAGATGACCTCGCGCGCGATCGCCGCGCGATCGGACACGCCGGTGGCGACCGCGCGGCCTTCCATCAGCGGCTGGATGATGTTGCGCTCGATCACCTGCACCGTCGCCGCCGACTCGTACTTGGCCGGCCACAGCAGGCCGGCCAGCGCGACGACGATCGCGACCGCCGCGAACGCCGCCGCCAGGGCGAGGCGACGCGCGCGAAGCTCGCGCAGCAGCGTCGGCACCTGTTCCAGCAGCAGCGACCTATCTTCTCCTGCGTTCATGGCGGCTCCGTTCAGAAAGCGCGCTCGGGGACGGTGATCACGTCGCCCGGCTGCAGCGTGTAGTTGGTGCCGAGGTCGCCGCGCTTGAGCATGCCGCCCAGATGGATGCGGAACGACTCCGTGCCGCCGCCCTTCTTGCGGTACAGCATGGTCTGGTCGGGCGAGGCGAACTGATTGATGCCGCCGGCGGCGAGCACGACGTCGAGCACGGTCATCCCCTGCCGATAGGGCAGCGTGGTCGGGTTGCGCACCGCGCCGGTGATGCGCACACGGGACAGGAACTCGTGGCTGCGCAACTCGCTCAGGATCACGGCCACCTTGGGATCGCGCACGTAGGCGGCGAGCTTGTCCTGGATCGTGGCCGCGACTTCCTCGGGAGTGTGCCCGCCGGCCTGCACGTCGCCGACCAGCGGCACCGAGATCATGCCGTCCGGGCGCACCGGCACCGTGACCGACAGATCGGGATTGCGCCACACCGATACCTGCACCACGTCATCGACGCCAATGCGGTACGGAGCGGCGCTGAGCGCATCCGCCGGCGTGGCGGGCGGCGGCGCCTTGGCGGCCGGCGACGCGCAGCCGGCCAGGCCAAGCAGCAGCGCGCAAAGCGCGAACAAGCGGACGGCGTGCCTCATCGGTAACCCCTCCCACCCCCAGGACGGGACCGATCTTACCCCAGGCGGTTCCAATTTTGTGACTTTTTTCTCAAATTCAGAATACAAAGCTTGACAATGGTCATATCATATGGCTGCGAACACGACGGCAGGGCCAGCGTGGACGATCGCCTCGAACTTCTGCAGGCCTATGCGCACCTGGGCCTCGCACCCGGCTCCGATTACGGCGCGGTCGAGGCCCGCTATCGCGCGCGGGTGATGGCGCTGCACCCGGACCGGCATCCGCGCAACGCCCACGACCCCGACGCCAGCGCCGCGCTGGCTGCGCTCGCCGCCGCGCGCCGACGGCTGCGCGACCATCAGCTCCGCTTCGGGCGGCTGCCGCATGCGGCCGAACTGGAGCCGGCCCCGGCGCCGCCACGCGCCGCGTCGCCGCGCCCGCCGCACCGGCGCCCGCGGCGCGGCCGTGCGCTGGCCGCGCTGGCCCTGCTCGCGCTCGGCATCTGGTCGCTCACCGAGTTCGGTCGCCCCGTGCGCACGCCGACCGCGCCCGCCCCGGCCACGACGGATGCGCCGTCCGCGACGGACGGCCCCACGCCGCCCCCGCGCGAGACGCTGATCCGCGTCGGCAGCCCGCAGCAAGACGTGCGTGCGCTGCTGGGCGTACCCACCTTCGCTCGCGGCAACGTCTGGGAATACGGTCCTTCGCGCATCGAATTCGACGCCGGCCGCGTCAGCGGCTGGTACAGCTCGCCGCTGGCGCCGCTGCCGGTCGACGAACACCGGCCGCTGGGCGTGCGCGACCCGCTCGACGCGCGCTGAAGCGAGGCCCGGCAAGGCCCGCGGCATGCCGCCGCCCGCCAACGCGGGGGCAAGCCCCTCGCCGCGCAAGGGGGCGGACGAGAGGAGCGGGTTCGGCGCAACCCCGCGCGCAAACCTCGGGCATGTCTACGGAAATTCCCGCGCCCGCTCAGCGCGCGCCCTTGCCGAACAGCACCACCTCGACGGTTTGCAGCAGGATCGAGAAGTCGAACAGCGGGCCGTGGTGCTTCACGTAATACAGGTCGAACTTCAGTTTTTCCTCGGCATCCTGCACCGACGAGCCGTACGGGTAGCGCAACTGCGCCCAACCGGTAATGCCCGGCTTCACGCAGTGGCGCAGCTCGTAGTACGGGATCTGCCGGGCCAGCTCGACGACGAATTGCGGCCGCTCGGGGCGCGGCCCGACCCAGCTCATCTCGCCGCTCAACACATTGAAGATCTGCGGCAGCTCGTCGAGACGCAGCTTGCGGATCACCCGGCCGACCCGCGTCACGCGATCGTCGGACTTGGTGGCCCAGCGCGCCTGGCCGTCCCTCTCCGCGTCGGGGCGCATGCTGCGGAACTTGATCACGCGGAACACGCGGCCGCCGAGGCCGACGCGCTCCTGGGTGTAGAACACGGGCTGGCGCGGACCCGACTCGAGCACGATCGCCAGCGCGGTCAGCAGCATCAGCGGCAGCGCCGGCAGCAGCGCCAGCGCCGAAACCAGCAGGTCGAAGCCGCGCTTGAGCGGACGCTCCACCCCGCCGCCGTCGAAGCCGTCCGCGTAAGCGACCCATGCGGGCGACATCAGCGAGAACTTGATCGCTCCGATCTCGCGCTCGATGAAGCCGATCAGGTCGATCACCCCGGTGCCGGCCAGGCGGCACCGCACCAGGGCGTCCATCGGCAACGCGTCGCGGCGGTCCTCCGGGCCGATCACCAGCTCGTCGACGCGCAGCCTGCGCACCGTGGCGTCGAGGCCCTCATCGGCCGGGATCAGCAGTTCCTCGGGCACGGCGACCGACTCGCCGCCCATCGGCACGAAGCCGAGCAACTGGAAACCGCGCCGATCGCTGCGCCGGCGCAGGCGCTCGTTCAGGAGCGCGGCCTTGCGCCCGGCGCCGAGTACCAGCACCCGCCTCTTCAGCGCTTCCTGGTTCACCACCCGCGCGAACACGATCCGCGTCAGCGCCACCAGGCCGGACCCGACCAGCAGCGCCAACACCAGAATGCCGCGCCCGACGTACTGGGCGGGCCAGATGTAATAAAGAACGATCAGGCCGACGCCCCCCAGCACGAAGGCCAGCATGGCGCGCACGAACTGCCCTTGCAGGGTCTCGCGCGAATGCGTCTGGTACAGGCCGACCGCGCCGAGCGCCAGCGCCAGCACGGCGGCGAACGCCAGCGCGCGCGGCAGCAGCGGCCCGACATAGGCCTCGACCCGCGTCGGGTCGCTCAGGTAGCGCAACCCGGCGGCGATGTACAGGCTGCATCCCAGCAGCACGAATTCCGCCGTCGCTAGCATGACGTACAGCCGGCGTGGCAGATCCAGCAGGCGCCCCAGTCCGCGCACGCGACCCCCCGGTTCCTTGCCTCGTGATCGAGGCCATGATGCCACGAAAATGTGATGCAGTTCACATTTTCACCCTGTTAGACTGTCCGTGCCGGAGCCGCGCCGGTGTCGAATAGGGGAACCCCCGCGCGCTGCGGCAGCGCATCCTGACAACGACTTAGCGCCCAATGACGAATGCCGCCCCCCTGCCGGAGGACATCCGGCTGGCCATCGTGGGTCTCGGATACGTGGGTCTGCCGCTGGCGGTCGCCTTCGGGCGCGTGCTGCCGACCCTCGGCTTCGACATCAACCCGCGGCGCATCGAGGAATTGCGCACCGGTCGCGACCACACCCTGGAAGTGCCGGCCGCGGAGCTCGCGACCGCGGACCGGCTGCGCTACAGCGCCGATCCGCAGGCACTGCGCGAATGCAACACCTTCATCGTGACCGTGCCGACGCCGATCGACGCGTTCAAGCGCCCCGACTTCAGCCCGCTGGAAGGCGCCAGTCGCACCATCGGCAAGGCGCTCAAGCGCGGCGACGTGGTGATCTACGAATCGACCGTCTACCCCGGCGCCACCGAGGAAGTGTGCGTGCCGATCCTCGAGCGCGAGTCCGGCCTGAAGTTCAACGTCGATTTCTACGCCGGCTACAGCCCCGAACGCATCAACCCGGGCGACCAGCAGCACCGCCTGGAAACCATCACCAAGGTGACCTCGGGTTCGACGCCCGCCGCGGCGGAGTACGTCGACGCGCTGTACCGGCGCGTCATCAAGGCGGGCACGCACCGTGCCTCCTCGATCCGCGTGGCCGAAGCGGCCAAGGTGATCGAAAACACCCAGCGCGACGTCAACATCGCCCTGATCAACGAGCTGGCCGTGCTGTTCCACCGCATGGGCCTGGACACCATGGAGGTGCTGGAAGCCGCCGGCACCAAGTGGAACTTCCTGCCGTTCCGCCCGGGCCTGGTCGGCGGGCACTGCATCGGCGTCGATCCGTACTACCTCACGCACAAGGCGCAGCAGGTCGGCCACCATCCGGAGATGATCCTCGCCGGCCGCCGCATCAACGACGAGATGGGCCACCACGTCGCGCGCCGCGTGATCAAGCTGATGACGCAGCGGCGCATCCCGGCGGCCGAGGCGAACGTGCTGATCCTCGGCCTCACCTTCAAGGAAAACTGCCCGGACCTGCGCAACACGCGCGTGATCGACGTGATCGACGAGTTCCGCGCCTACAATGCGCGCGTCGACGTGCACGACCCGTGGGTGGACGCCGGCGAGGCGCGCGCGGAGTACGGCCTCGACCTCGTCGCCGAGCCGCAGCCGGGGCGCTACGACGCGGTGATCCTCGCCGTCGCCCACCGCCAGTTCCTGGCCGACGGCGCCGCGGGCGTGCGCGCGTACTGCAAGCCGGGCGCGGTGCTGTTCGACGTCAAGCACGCGCTGCCCAAGGAAGCGGTCGACGACCGTCTGTAAGGAGCGGATCCATGCGCATTCTGGTGACCGGCGCCGCGGGCTTCATCGGCGCCGCCCTTTCCGAGCGCCTGCTGGCGCGCGGCGACGAAGTGCTCGGTTACGACAACGTCAACGCCTACTACGACGTGCGCCTGAAAGAGGCGCGCCTGGCGCGGCTGACGCCGCAGCCGGGCTTCCGCCTCGTGCGCGCCGCGCTGGAAGATCGCCCGGCGCTGGAAGCCGCGTTCGCCGAGTTCCAACCGCAACGCGTGGTCAACCTCGCCGCGCAGGCGGGTGTGCGCTACTCGCTGGAGAACCCGCACGCCTACGTCGAGAGCAACCTGGTCGGCTTCATGAACGTGCTGGAGGCCTGCCGGCACGGCAAGGTCGAGCACCTGGTGTACGCCTCCTCCAGCTCGGTGTACGGCGCCAACCGCAAGCTGCCGTTCGCGGTCGAGGACGCGGTCGACCATCCGGTCAGCCTGTACGCCGCCAGCAAGAAGGCGAACGAGCTGATGGCGCACACCTACAGCCACCTGTATGCGCTGCCGACCACCGGCCTGCGCTTCTTCACCGTGTACGGGCCCTGGGGCCGGCCGGACATGGCGCTGTTCCTGTTCACCCGCAAGATCCTCGCCGGCGAGCCGATCGACGTATTCAACTTCGGCAAGCACACACGCGACTTCACCTACATCGACGACATCGTCGAGGGCGTGATCCGTACCCTCGACCGCGTGCCGGCCGGCGACCCGGCGTTCGATCCGCTGCACCCCAATCCGGGTTCCTCGCAGGCGCCCTACCGCGTCTACAACATCGGCGCGCACAAGCCGGTCGAACTGGCGCGCTACATCGAGATCATCGAGGAATGCCTCGGCCGCAAGGCCGAGAAGCGCCTGCTGCCGCTGCAGCCGGGCGACGTGCCCGACACCTACGCCGACGTCGAGGCGCTGATGCGCGACACCGGCTATGCACCGGCGACTCCGGTGGAAGTCGGCGTACGCCGCTTCGTCGACTGGTACCGGCAGTTCTATGAGGTGGCGAACGGCTGACACGCGGTCGCCCGCTCGAGGGAGGACGTCATGAGGGCATCGAACAGTCCGGAACAGGATTCCCGGCAGCGGCTGCGGCGCGAAGCGTCGTTTCACGACGCCCGCTTCGCGGAAGACACGCGCGCGGCCACGGACCGTTTCTATAGCGTAACCGCAGCCTCCTTTTCGCATTACCGCGAGCGCGTGCTCGAAGGCGCAGGCGGGCTCGAAGTGCTCGAGTACGGCTGCGGGACGGGAGCCGCGGCCTACGACGTGGCCGCGCGAGGCGGCCTCGCCACCGGCATAGACATATCCCCGGTCGCAATCGACATGGCCCGCTCGCACGCGCGGGAAAAGGGACTGGAAGCCAACGCGCGGTTCGAGGTGATGAACGCAGAAGCCCTTGCGTTCCCGGATGGTTCCTTCGACCGGATCTGCGGCAGCGGCATCCTCCACCACCTCGACCTCGACCGCGCATACCCGGAGATCGCGCGCGTGCTGCGGCCCGGCGGCTACGGCGTGTTCCTCGAACCGCTGGGCCACAACCCGCTGATCAACTGGTATCGCCGGCGCACGCCGGGCATGCGCACCGAGGATGAGCACCCCCTGATGCGCGCCGACCTCGCGCAGGCGCGCAGGCATTTCCGCCAAGTCGACGTACGCTGCTTTCATCTCGCCGCACTGGCCGCCGTTCCATTCCGCGGAACGCCGTTGATGCGCCCGATGCTCGCCGCACTCTGCGGGCTCGACCGCGTCCTGCTGGCTCGCGGTTCGCCCTTTCGCTATCAGGCCTGGATGGTGGTGATGGAGCTTCGGCGTTGAGCGCCGGAACGCGCCCACGAACAGGTTCCGGAAATCCCTGAACACGTGCCCGAAATCCGCCTGCGGGCACCCCGACGCGTGCCCCTCCCTTGCAGCGCAAGTGATTCGCGCCCTCCCGCGCGGGGCAAGACGCGGCCAGTCGCCCGGCGGCGGACCTGCAGCCGCGCCCTCAGTCGGCCCGACGAAAACAGAAGCCCTGATACCGCTCGACGGAATATCCGCGCGTGCCCGGTATGCGGCAGCTCTTTTCGCGGCTTTCCCAGCGGTCCAGAGCGGCGTAGCCCAGTGCCTCGAGGCTGGCGACGAACTCCGGCTCGGCCATCACGCGGTACGGGCAGAACGCGCTGCCTATGCTTTGCAGCGTGAAGAACGACCGGCTCGGGTGCAGTGGCACCTGGCCGATCACCAGGTACCGCGGCAGATGTGCCAGTCGGCCCAGCAGATCGGCCAAGGTGTAGTCGAGGTACTGCAGCACCCCGCCGGCCAGCAGCACATCGGCGCCGTCGGCGTCTTCGCGGCGTTCGCTGAAGCGGAGTCGTCGGAGCGGGTCGTTTGTTTCAGCGTATTCGCGCCCGCAAGCCACCACCGCCGGCACGTCATGGACGCACCAGTCCAGGTCGGCGGGCGTGCGCATGCGCTGGCCCATGGCGTAATAGGTGATGCCGAAGTGGCCGCCGAGGTCGAAAACCCGCCGGCAGCCCGCTTCGATCAGACTGGCGATCCAGAACATGACCGGGTAGTCGCTGGCGCGCAGATTGCGCGGCCGGTCGCGGTAAAGCCGCGCCGTCGCGGCATGGTCGAAGCCGACCGGGCGGACGGCAGGGGCGCTCGCCTGGGCCGCCGCGTAACTGGGATAGATGCCGCGATACAGGTTGCGCCAGCGGTTGCGGACGAAGACCCGCTCGTAGAACGGCTGGACCAGCGCGTTGAGGACCGGCAGCTGCGCCGCCTCGATCATGATGCGGTGCAAGTGGATCAGGCTGTCGCTCACTGCAATTCCCCCCCTTTTTTCTCGCTCCGGATCGCCGCATCCAACGGCAACCCTGCGGCTTCCGGCAGGGCCCCGCTTTCTTTGCGCGAGATCATTCCTCAGCGCCCGGTTGGGCGTATACTGGCACAAAAGTGTGATGCAGTTCACAGTTTTACGGCCATGGGTCAGGTTAGCGCGCGGCAGAGGCCGACGCCGGGGGACGAGATGGGGACAGCGGCCTCGAGGATGAGGACGCCGCCGCCGCAAGGCGCTACGGCAGACGGCCGGTCATACGAGCGATGCCCGCCGGCCGGTCTGCCGCGGCTGCCGCGGCGGCTGTCGTCGCGTGGCCGCTCGCCGCATCGGCCACCCGCGCCGTCGATCGCCTCGACACGGCCGCGCACCATCGAGGGATCGGGCCGTTCGCTCCCCTGCCCGTTCGCGCCGCGCGCGATCATCGCCACGCCGCTGGCCCGCAACCGGCCGCGCCTCGCCCGCGGGCAGCGGCGTCCGCAGGTGCGCTCCGCCACACCGTCTCCACGCAACATCCCGGGAACGGACGCCCGCACCGCCCGCGCGCCCGGCACCGCACCGGCCCGGAGCCGCCACCGGGCAACGAAAGAGGTCGCCGTGACGAATATCGAGCCGCATTTCCTGCAAGTGGACTGGGCCGCGTTCGACCCGTGGCGCATCCAGGCGGTGCGCCACCGCCTGGGCGACCACCCGCTGATGCAATTCGGCCAGCTGGTCGAGCTGGGCCGCCGGCTGGACGGCCGCGGCCAGGTGCGCACGCACAGCGACCGGGCCACCGCCGGCACGCCATTCAACGACGCGCCCAGCCTGCACCCGAACGCGCGTTCCGCGGTCGACACCCTGCGCAGCATCCGCGACGCGCGCGCCTGGATGTCGCTGCTGAACGTGCAGACCGATCCGACCTACCGGCGGCTCGTCGACGCGGTGCTCGACGAAGCCCGCGCCCACCTCGACCGCCTCGATCCGGGCATGCACCACCGCGCCGGCTGGATCTTCATCAGCTCGCCGCACGCGGTCACGCCCTTCCACATCGACAAGGAACACAACTTCATCCTGCAGCTGCAGGGCCGCAAGCGCGTGTACGTGTGGGATCACCGCGACACCGTGGCGGTCAGCGAACGCGCCCGCGGCCGCTTCCACCGCCTGCACGAACGCGACCTGATCCAGTGGCGCGAGGAACTCCGCGAGCGCGCGCGCGTGTTCGACCTCGAGCCGGGCCAGGGCGCGTACATGCCTTCCACCAGCCCGCACATGGTGGAAAACGGCGACGCGCCGTCGGTCACGATGAGCTTCACCTATCTCACCGATGCCACCCGCCGCGACGCGCGCCTGCACGCCATCCGCGATTGGATGCACCGCGGCGGCATCGCGCCGCCGCCGGTGGGCAGCCGGCCGCTGTTCGACCGCGCGATCTTTGCCGGATCGTGCGCATTGCTCGGCGCACGCCGCACGGCGCAGCGCCTGCTCGGCAGGAAGGTCGCGCCGGAGCGCGCGCCGTATGCCGCTGCGCATCTGTTCGAAGGCGCCCAGGGATGAGCGCGATGCGCCGGCCAACCGGAGGGAAACGCCATGGCAACGACTGCGCAGCCCTTTATCGTCCTGGACTGGAACCGATTCCGGCCGCGACGGGTGCAGGCGGTACGCCATCGCGTGGACAGCCACCCGCTGCTGCAGCTCGGCCCGCTGCTGGCGCTGGCGCGCCGCCTCCAGGCCGTGGGCCAGTTGCGCCAGATCGGCACCGACGCCGATGCCGGCACGCGGTTCGTCGCCAGCGCCGCGGACGTCGATGCGCTGCAGCGGATCGGCAACGCAAAAGGCTGGGCGGTGCTGCGCTACGTGCAGGTCGACCCGACCTATCGCACGCTGGTCGACGCGGTGCTCGACTCGATCCGGCCACAGGTGGAGCGTGTCGACCCGGGCATGTACTACCGCGCGGGATTCGTGTTCGCCTCGGCGCACCACACGGTCACGCCGTTCCACATGGATGTCGAGAACAACTTCATCCTGCAGATGCGCGGCCACAAGACGCTGTACGTATGGGAGCCGGACGACATGGCGACGGTAAGCGAGCAGGCGCGTGACCGCTTCCACCACGACCGCGACCTGATCCGCTGGCGCGAGGAGTTCCGCGCACGCGCGCACGTGTTCGAGCTGCATGCCGGCGAGGGCGCCTACATGCCCGCGACCAGCCCGCACATGGCCGAGACCGGCGACGATCTGTCGGTGACGATGAGCTTCACCTACTTCACCGACGCCACCCGCCGCGACGCCTGGCTGCACAACCTGCACTACCTGATACGCCGCGCCGGCATCCGCCCGCCCGCCGTCGGCAGCCATCCCGTGCTCGACGCGCTGAGCTACCAGGCCGTCGCCGCGCTGGTCGGCGCGCGGCGCATCGCGCGGCGGGTCGGCGGCAGGGCGGTCGATCCCATCCACGCGCCGTACGCGGCGCCGCGCCCGCTCGGCGGTACGCCCGCATGAACCCGACGCGACCCGGCGCGCCGTCGATGCGCGAAGAAGAATCGGCGGGCCTCGCCCTCGGCGACGCGTTCGTGCGCGCAACCGCCGGCGCGCCGCGTGCCGCCTTCGCACTGCCGCTCGATGCGGCGACCGCCGACGCGCTCGCTGCGCTCGCCGCGCGCCTCGACCTGCCCGCGCATGCGCCGTACCGCGCCGCGCTGGCGCTGACCGAGGCGCGCCTGACCGGCGCCGCGGCGATCCGCACGCTGGACGCGGACGGCGGCCCGCGCACGCTGGACGTACCCGCGTCAGGCAGCCTGGCCGCATGGCTGCGCGCTTTGCCCGGCGCGGCGGGCGAAGCGGACGGCATCGCGCCGGCGTGGTGCTGGACGACGGATGCCGCGCAGGCCGAGCGCGAGCTCGAGCGCGCCGACTCGGCCTGGTGGCTGCAGCCGGGCGCGACGCCGGCGCTGCGCGCGCTCTGCCGCAACCCGCCGTTCGACGAGGCCGCGATCACGCGCTTCGCGGCATGCCTGCGGCACCTGCTGCGCGGCATGGCCGCAGGCGCGGACGCCGACATCGCCGAACTCTCGATCCTCGACGCGGACGAGCGCGCCCGCCTGCTCGCCGGCGGCGGCGCGGCGCGCACTTCGCGCCGTCCCGGCGATACCGTGCACGGCATCTTCGCCGACGTCGCGCGTCGCCTGCCGGATGCGGTCGCGGTAGCGTGGGACGGCGGCGCGCTGAGCTACGCCGAACTGGCCGCGCGCGCCGCGCGCCTGGCCACACGCCTGCGCGCGGCCGGCGTCGTGCCCGGCAACCGCGTCGGCGTGTTGCTGGAGCGCTCACCGCAGGCGATCGTCGCGCTGCTGGCCATCCTGCAGGCCGGCGCCGCCTACCTGCCGCTGGACGCCGCGCAGCCGGCGGAACGCCTGGCGTTCATGCTGGCGGACGCCAGCGCGGCCGTCGCGCTGAAGCGCAACGACGCCACCGCGCCGGACGCGCCCGGCGTGCGCTGGCTGGCGGTCGAGGACGAAACGCCGGCGGTGCTCGAAACGCCGGCGGCGCCCGCGCTCGACGGCGACGCGCTCGCCTACGTGATGTACACCTCCGGCTCCACCGGCACGCCCAAGGGCGTGATGGTGCCGCACCGCGGCATCCTGCGCCTGGTGCTGAACGCCGACTACGTGCGGCTCGACGGCGACACGCGCATGCTGCACGCCGCGCCGCTGGGCTTCGACGCCTCCACGCTGGAGATCTGGGGCGCGCTGCTGAACGGCGGCCGCTGCGTGATCCACGGCGAGGCGGTGCCGACCGGGCGCGGCCTCGCCGCGACGATCCGCGCGCACGGCGTCACCACCGCCTGGCTGACCGCCGCGCTGTTCAACGCCATCGTCGACGACGACCCGCACCACCTCGACGGGCTGCGCGAGCTGCTCGCCGGCGGCGAGGCGCTGTCGGTCGCGCACGTGCGCAGGGCGCTGGCCGCGCTGCCGGGCACGACGCTGATCAACGGCTACGGCCCGACCGAATGCACCACGTTCACCTGCACGCACCACATTCCGCGCGACCTGCCGGCCGACGCGCGCAGCATCCCGATCGGCAAGCCGATCGCCGAGACCCAGGTGTACGTGCTGAACGCGCGCCGCGAACCCTTACCGCAGGGCGTGGTCGGCGAGCTGTACGTCGGCGGCGCCGGCGTCGCACTCGGCTACCTCGCGCGGCCCGAGCTGAGCGCCGAGCGCTTCGTGCCGCATCCGTTCGGTGCGGCGGACGAGCGCGCGTACCGCACCGGCGACCTGGTGCGCATGCTGCCGGACGGCAGCCTCGACTTCGTCGGCCGCGTCGATCACCAGGTCAAGATCCGCGGCTACCGCATCGAACTCGGCGAGATCGAGGCGGCGCTGGCGCGGCAACCCGGGGTACGCGCCTGCGCGGTGGCGGTGCGCGACGAGCCGCCGGTCGGCAAGCGCCTGGTCGCCTATGTGGTCGCCGCCGACGCCGCCGCGGCCCATGCGCCCGCACTGCGCGCGCAGCTCGCCGCCACGCTGCCCGACTTCATGGTGCCGGCCAGCTACGTGTTCCTCGACGCGCTGCCGGTCACGGCCAACGGCAAGCTCGACCGCCGCGCGCTGCCCGCGCCCGCGCGCACGCGCCCGGAGCTGGCCGAGGCCTACGAGGCGCCGGCCGACGCGCTGGAGCGGCGGCTGTGCGAGGCGTTCGCCGCGGCGCTGGAGATCGACCGCGTCGGCCGCCGCGACAACTTCTTCGAGCTTGGCGGCACCTCGCTGCTGGCCGTGCGCCTGCTGGAGCGCCTGCGCCGCGACGGCACGGCCGACATCGCCGCCACCGCCTTCTTCCGCGAACCGACGCCGGCCGCGCTGGCCGCGGCGGCGCGCGGCGAAGGCGCGCATGCCGCGATCGAGGCGAGCCGCATGGGCCGGCGCAGCGCCGGCGCAGCGGGCGAAGCGAACGAGCCGATCGCGATCGTCGCCATGGCCGGGCGCTTCCCGGGCGCGGCCGACGTCGAGGCGTTCTGGCAGAACCTCTGCGACGGCCGCGAGTCGATCACGTTCTTCAGCGACGCCGAGCTGGACGCGTCGGTGCCTGCGGCGCAGCGCGCCGATCCGGACTACGTGCCCGCGCGCGGCGTGCTGTCCGACGTCGAGCTGTTCGACGCCGCGTTCTTCGGCATCAGTCCGCGCGAGGCGGAGCTGATGGACCCGCAGCAGCGCGTGTTCCTCGAGCTGTGCTGGGAATGCATGGAGCGCGGCGGCCACGCACCCGACGCGCACGCGGTGCCGGTCGGCATCTTCGCCGGCATGTACAACGCCACCTATTTCCAGCGCCACGTCGCCGCGCACCCGGACCTCATCGACAAGGTCGGCGCGTTCCAGGTGATGCTCGGCAACGAGAAGGATTACATCACCACGCGCGTCGCCCACAAGCTCAACCTGACCGGCCCGGCGATCGCCGTGCATACGGCGTGCTCGACCTCGCTGGTCGCGATCTGCCAGGCCGCAGACGCGCTGCGCCGCGGCCAGTGCGGCATGGCGCTGGCCGGCGGCGTCGCCATCACCTGCCCGCCGCGCAGCGGCTATCTGTACCAGGAAGGCGCGATGCTCTCGCCGGACGGGCGCACACGCAGCTTCGACGCCAACGCGCAGGGCACGGTGTTCTCCGACGGCGCCGCGGTGGTGCTGCTGAAGCGCCTTTCCGACGCCATCGCCGACGGCGACACCGTGTACGCGGTGCTGCGCGGCCACGCGGTCAACAACGACGGCGGCGTCAAGGCCAGCTTCACCGCGCCCAGCAGCGAAGGCCAGGCGGCGGTGGTCGCCATGGCGCTGGACGCGGCCGGCGTCGATCCGCGCACGATTTCCTATGTGGAGACGCACGGCACCGCCACGCCGCTGGGCGACCCGATCGAGATCGAAGGCCTGACCAAGGCGTTCCGGCGCAGCACCGCCGACACCGGCTTCTGCCGCATCGGTTCGGTGAAGAGCAACATCGGCCACCTGGTGATCGCCGCCGGCGCCACCGGCCTGATCAAGACCGCGCTGTCGCTGCACACGCGCACGCTGCCGCCGAGCGTCAACTTCGAGACGCCCAATCCGGCGATCGACTTCGCGCGCTCGCCGTTCGTGGTCAATACGTCGCTGACGCCGTGGACGCGCGTCGACGCCGACCCACCGCTGCGTGCCGGCGTCAGCGCGTTCGGCGTCGGCGGCACCAATGCGCACGTGGTGCTGGAAGAGGCGCCGCCGCAGCCGGCGTCGACGCCGGCCGAAGGCCCGCAACTGCTGGTGCTGTCGGCGCGCACGCCGGCGGCGCTGGCGCAGCAGGCGGCGCGGCTGGCCGAGCACCTCGAACGGCATGCCGACACGAACCTCGCCGACGCGGCGTGGACGCTGGCGGTCGGCCGCAAGGCGTTCGCGCAGCGTGCCTGCGTGGTCGCCGAAGACGCGGCCGGCGCGGTCGCCGCGCTACGCGACCCGGCCTTCACCGCTTCGCTCGGTCGCCGCGCCGCGCAGGCCGGCGACGTGGTGTTCATGTTCCCCGGCCAGGGCGCGCAGTACGCCGGCATGGGCCGCGCGCTGTACGCCGCGGAACCCGCGTTCCGCGCCGCGCTGGACGAGTGCGCGCGCCTGCTCGAACCGGAGCTGGGCGCCGACCTGCGCGCGCTGCTGTTCGCCGACGACGCCGCCGCGCTGCGGCAGACACGGCTGACCCAGCCGGCGACGTTCGCGCTGGAATACGCGCTGGCGAAATTCTGGCTGAGCGTGCTGCCGGCGCCGGCGGCGATGCTCGGCCACAGCGTCGGCGAGTTCGTCGCCGCGACGCTGGCCGGCGTGTTCGAGCTGGGCGACGCGTTGCGCCTGGTCGCGCGGCGCGGCGCGCTGATGCAGGCGCAGCCCTCCGGCGCGATGCTGTCGGTGCGCATGGCCGCCGACGCGCTGTCGGCGCGCCTGCCGCCGACGTTGTCGCTGGCCGCGGAAAACGCGCCGAACGCCTGCGTGGTCGCGGGCGGACATGCCGACGTCCTCGCGTTCCAGCGCGCGCTGGAAGCCGACGGGATCGCGTGCCGCCCGCTGCACACCTCGCACGCCTTCCACTCGGCGATGATGGAGCCGGTGCTGGCGCCGTTCCGCGCCGAGCTGGCGACGATCGCGCTGCGCGCGCCGCGGCTGCGGATCGTCTCGACGCTGACCGGCGCGCCGCTGGGCGACGCCGAAGCCACCTCGCCCGACTACTGGGCGCGCCACCTGCGCGGGACGGTGCGCTTCGCCGCCGCGGTGCGCCAGCTGCTGGATGCGCCGTCGCGCACGCTGCTGGAAGTAGGCCCGCGCGCAACGCTGACCGCGCTGGCGCACCAGCAGCTCGGCAATGCGCATCCCGGCGTCGCCGCGGTCGCCAGCCTGGCCGACGCGCCGGAAGGCGAGCGCGCCGCACTGCTCGCCGCGGCCGGCGCGCTGTGGTGCCGCGGCGCGGCGATCGCGCCGCAGGCGTTCGACCGCCGCGCGCAGCGCCGCCGCATCGTGCTGCCCAGCTATCCCTTCGAGCGCCAGCGGCTGTGGGTGGAACCCGCCGCCGTCGCGCCTTCCCCTGCACCCGCTGTCGCCCCGGCCGCCGCGCCGGCGGCGCCGTCCGTTCCGGAGCTCGTCATGGCCGCACCCGCCCCATCCGCCGACCGCAAGCCGCGCCTGGTCGAACAGCTCAAGGGCCTGTTCGACGAAGTCGTGGGCGTCGACCTCAGCGACGCCGATCCGTCGGCCAACTTCCTCGAACTCGGCCTCGACAGCCTGACGCTGACGCAGGTCGCGCTGCAGTTGCAGAAAACGTTCGGCGTGAAGGTGACATTCCGCCAACTGCTCGGCGAGGTCGCCAGCCTGGACGCGCTGGCCGGCGTGCTCGACGCACAAATGCCGGCGGAGGCGGCGCCCGCGCCGGCGCTCGCAGCCGCAGCACCGGCCGCGCCCGCGGCGCCGCAGCCGGCGGCGCCGGCACCCGCACCCGCGATGGCCGCCGCGGCGCCGGCGGCGC
>JAJFUF010000035.1 GCA_021372495.1 Lysobacteraceae bacterium | reverse complement strand
CGCCGCGCGGCCGCGTCGCCCTGTTCACCGGCTGCGTCGCCAGCGTCTACGAGGCCGAGGCGCACGCGGCGGCGGCACGGCTGCTGGCCGCCGCCGGCTTCGAGGTGGTCGCCCTGCCCGCGCAGTGCTGCGGCGCGCTGGCGCGCCACGGCGGCGCCGCGGAAACGGCCGGCGCGCGCGCGGCCGAAGTCCGCGCGCTGTGGCAAGCGGCCGGCGCGCAGCGCCTGGTCAACGCCACGCCCGGCTGCCTCGGCACGCTGCGCGAGGCGCTGCCCGGCGTCGCCGCCGAGGACGCGCTGACCCTGCTGGACCGCGCCGGCGCCGCGCTGCGCTTCCGCCCGCTGGCCGAACGCGTCGCCGTGCACCTGCCGTGCACGGCGGTCAACGTCGCGCGCAGCGACGGCGCGACGCTGCGCCTGCTCGCGCGCGTGCCCGGCCTGGAAATCCTGCCGCTGCCCGCGGAACCCGGCTGCTGCGGCGCCGCCGGCAGCCATCTGCTGGAATTCCCGCAGCGCGCCGCAGCGCTGCGCGCGACCAAGCTGGACCAGGCTGCGGCGCTGGCGCCGCGGCGCCTGCTGAGCGGCAACATCGGCTGCCGGCTGCACCTCGAAGCCGGGCTGCGCGAGCGCGGCGCGGCGCTGCCGGTCGAACACCCCCTGACGCTGCTGGCGCGGCAGCTGGAGTCCCCATGAGCGACGTACGCACCCTGTCCCCGCTGGACCGCCTGCTGACCGGCATCGAGCGCGCGCTGGAGACGACGCTGGGCGATCCGCCCGCGCACCGGCCCTCGCCCGGCGCGGAGCTGCCGCAGCCGGAACTCGCCGAGGACGAGCGCCGCCACGCCGCCGGCCTGATGCGCGTCAACCACACCGGCGAGGTCTGCGCGCAGGCGCTGTACGAGGGCCAGGCCGCGCTGGCGCGCGACGCGGCCACGCGCCGCCACCTGCTCGCCGCCGCCGCCGAGGAGAACGACCACCTCGCCTGGTGCGGCGAACGCCTGCGCGAACTGGACAGCCGCCCCAGCGTGTTCAACCCGCTGTGGTACGCGGGCAGCTTCGCGATCGGCGCCGTCGCGGCCGCGGTGGACGACCGCGTCAGCCTCGGCTTCGTGGTCGAAACCGAGCGTCAGGTCGAGGCGCACCTCGGCGCGCACCTGAAGCGCCTGCCGGCGCAGGACGAGCGTTCGCGCGCGATCCTGCGCACGATGCAGGCCGACGAGGTGCGCCACGCCGACAACGCGCGCACGCGCGGCGGCATCGACCTGCCGCCGCCGGTGCCGTCCCTGATGCGCCTCGCTTCCGCAGTGATGAAGGCCGTGGCCTACCGGCTGTGACGCCGGCGGCTGGCGAGGACGCTCGGCGAAGCGGCGGCGGCACCGGCGTCGCCGGTTCCGCCCTGCCGGCCCTGACGTCGGCGGCGGGCGCTTACGGCTTCAGCGCCTTCCAGGCCGGATCGATGAAACGCACGCCGTAGTCGTTGTAGGCGGAGATCGTCTCCAGCGCGGCGTCGCGGTGCGCGGTGGCGTCGAGATCGGCGCGCTTCAAGCGCCCGGCCGCGGCGAGCATGCGGCCGATATAGCCGTGCAGCGTCGCATCGGCATCCTGCGGCAGGCGGCATTCGCGGATCATCGTGGCGACGCGCGTTTCCACCTCCGCGCCGAGCGCGGCGTAGCCGGCGGCGTCCAGGCGGCCGGCGTGGATCGCCGGCAGCTGCGCCTCGAAGGCGGCGCGGATCGCGGCCATCTCGCGACTCAGCGGCGCGTCGGCCTTGAAGCGTGCGCGGGTGGCGGCGGAAGCGGCGTCGGCGTGCGTTGCGTACGCCGCGTGCGATTCGTGTTCGTGCTGCGCCAGCGCCGGCAGGGCGGCGGCCAGCAGCAGGGCAAGCGGCAGGGAAGCGAGGCGGGCGTTCATGATCGGACTACTCCGGGGGGCTCGGAAGGCAGCGTAGCCCGCAACGCCGCCGCCGGCCTGACCCAAATCAATCGCAGGCGCAGCACCGTGTCGCAACCCCGCAAACGCGAAGCCCCGCACGCGGCGGGGCCTCGCAAGCCGCTGCGGCGACGCCGGCTCACATCAGGTTGCGGCCGTGGAACAGCTCCTCGATCTCGCGCTTCAGCAACGCCTCGATGCGCTGGCGCTCCTTGAACGAGAGGTCGTCGGCGTGCGCCTCGAACAGGTAGGTTTCGAGGTCGAAGTCCTTGATGTGCATCTTCGTGTGGAACATGTTTTCCTGGTACACGTTGACGTCGAACATCTCGTACTTCTGGCGGATGTGCCTGGCCAGGTAGTCCTGGATCGAGTTGATCTTGTGGTCGATGTAGTGCTTCTTGCCGCGCACGTCGCGGGTGAAGCCGCGCACGCGGTAGTCCATCGTCACGATGTCCGACTCGAAGCTGTCGATCAGGAAGTTCAGCGCCTTCAGCGGCGAGATCACGCCGCAGGTGGCCACGTCGATGTCGGCGCGGAACGTCGCGATGCCGTTGTGCGGATGCGTTTCCGGATAGGTGTGCACCGTGATGTGGCTCTTGTCGAGGTGCGCCACCACGGCGTCGGAGATGACGTCCTTGCCGAGCTTCTCGACCACCGGATGTTCCGAGATCAGGATCGTCACCGACGCGCCCTGCGGGTCGTAATCCTGGCGCGCGACGTTGAGGATGTTCGCGCCGATGATCTCCGCCACGTCGGTGAGGATGCTGGTCAGGCGGTCGGCATCGTAGGTGTCGTCGATGTACTCGATATAGCGCTGCCGCTGGTCCTCGGACACGGCATAGCAGATATCGTAGATGTTGAAGCTGAGGGCCTTGGTCAGGTTGTTGAAGCCCTGCAGCTTGAGACGTGGCAGTGGTTTCACGGTAGCAGCGTTCTCTTGGCGGCGGTTGGCGGCCTGGGTCGCGGCGGGTTAGCGACAAGTGTCCCCGCACCTTACTTGCAAGCCAAAACGCGGAGACGCACCCCGCAACCCTTGTGGCGGAACGCTGCTGCGCCCGCGCGTCGAAGCCGCGGATTATGCGGCAAGGGGGCGGGCTTGTGAATCGAACGCCGGTCACGCCGCGCCGACGCGCCGGCGCGCCCGGTTGGACGCGGGACTTCACATTTGGTTTAAGATCGTGACAATCGTGCCGTAAGGCGCGGATGCGCCTGCCGCCACCGGTACCGCCGGGCGGCGCCGCGCGATGCCGCCGCCCCCACCCAGCCGAGGAACGGACTGTGGCCCCTCACCAGCTCAAGTACATGCTGCAACAGGCCTTCGACCGCTCCAGCGCGCCGGTCCAGCTCGCCCCGGACCCCGCTTCGATGGAACGCTTCCTGGCGATGTGCCATCGACGCCGTTACCCGGGCAAGACCGCGATCATCCGCCCCGGCGACCCGGCCAACACGCTCTACTACGTGATCGAGGGCTCGGTCACCGTCTGCACCGAGGACGAGGAAGGCCGCGAGCTGATCCTCGCCTACATCAACCGCGGCGAGTTCATCGGCGAGATGGGCCTGTTCATCGAGCAGGCGCAGCGCGAGACGATGGTGCGCACCCGCCTGCCCTGCGAGCTGGCCGAGATCAGCTACGAGCGCCTGTTCAACCTGTTCGCGGGCCCGCTGCGCGACGAATGCCCGAAAGTGCTGTTCGCGATCGGCCTGCAGTTGACCAACCGCCTGCTGCGCACCTCGCGCCAGGTCAGCCGCATGGCGTTCATGGACGTCACCACGCGCGTGGCGCGCACCCTGATCGACCTGTGCCTGGAGCCGGACGCGATGACGCACCCGGAAGGCACGCAGATCCGCATTTCGCGCCAGGAGATCAGCCGCATCGTCGGCTGCTCGCGCGAGATGGTCGGCCGCGTCCTCAAGCAGCTCGAGGACCAGGGCATGATCAGCGTCTCCGGCAAGACCATCGTGGTGCGCGGCACGCGCTGATCCGGCCGCAGCCCGCTCAGCCCCAGTAGGCCACCTGCACGCGCTCGCCCAACGAGCGCCCGAAGCGGACCAGCGCGCGCGGCGACGGGTTGACCAGCACGGCGCGCTCGGCGCCGGCCAGCATCGGCAGGTCGGCCAGCGAATCGCTGTAGGCCGCAGCCCACACCGGCACGATGCCGCGCTCGGCCAGGCTGCGCAGCTTGGTCGCGCCGTAGTTGTGCGGCACCGCGCGGATGCCGAACAGGCCGGCGCGCACGCGCGTGCCGATGCGCTCGACGGCGTCGAGACCAAGCTCGTCGAGGATCGCGCCGAGCAGCGTCTCCTCGGTGGCGCTGACGATCAGCACGCGATCGCCCGCGGCGAGGTGCCGGCGCAGCGCCGTCACGCCCTCGCGCAGGAACGCGCGCGGGCGCCGCGCCAGCGCGCGGCCGAACGCATCGGCCTGGGCGCGGAAGCGCGCTTCGCTGCAGCCGAGCGTGGCCAGGCGCGTGCACGCGCGCGCCAGCCACATCTTGCCGCGCACCGTGCGCAGCAGCAGCGGCACGAACGGCAGCAGCGGCAGCAACGGCAGCAGCCGCCAACGCGCGCGCGCGAAGCGTTCGCGCAGGAACATCTCGTAGCTGTCGCCGCGCACCAGCACGCCGTCGAAGTCGAACAGCACCACGCGCCGCGCGTCGGCCCGCTCCGCGCCGGCCGACGCGGCATCCGCCTCCATCGCGTCCATGCTCAAGGCGTCGCGAACAGGCGGCGCAGTTCGGCGCCGGGGTCGGGCGCCCGCATGAACGCCTCGCCGACCAGGAACGCGTGCACGCCGGCAGCGCGCAGGCGCGCGACCTCGGCCGGCGCGTGGATGCCCGACTCCGTCACCAGCAGGCGATCGTCCGGCACGCCGGCGCGCAGGCCGAGCGTGGTTTCCAGGCGGGTTTCGAAGGTGCGCAGGTTGCGGTTGTTGATGCCGACCAGCGGCGCCGGCACGTCCAGCGCGCGCTCGAGTTCTTCCGCGTCGTGCACCTCGAGCAGCACGTCGAGGTCCAGCTCGGCGGCCAGCAGGGCGAGTTCCAGCAGCGCGGCATCGCCCAGCGCGGCGACGATCAGCAGGATCGCGTCGGCGCCCAGCGCGCGCGCCTCGTAGACCTGGTACGGATCGATGGCGAAGTCCTTGCGCAGCACCGGCAGCGCGCAGGCGGCGCGCGCCTGTTGCAGGCAGGCATCGGACCCCTGGAAGAAATCGACGTCGGTCAGCACCGACAGGCAGGCCGCGCCGCCGGCTTCGTAGCTGCGCGCGATTTCGTCGGGGCGGAAATCGGCGCGGATCACGCCCTTCGACGGACTGGCCTTCTTCACTTCCGCGATCACCGCGGCCTCGCCCGCATCGACCCTCGCCTCCAGCGCGGCGGCGAAGCCGCGCGTCGGCGGCAGGTCGGCACAGCGCGCCGACAGCTCGGCCAGCGGCAGGCGCGCGCTGCGCTCGCGGATCTCCGCGACCTTGCGCGCGAGGATGCGTTTGAGGATGTCGTCCATGGAGCGGGAGACGGGAAGCGGAAAACGGGAAACGCCATTCTATGACACGCGGCGAAGTGCCGGCGCGACCGGCCAAGGCATCAAGAGATCGTTGCGCCGCGCGCGTGCTGCGGCTGGCGCCGCTTCCCGGCTTCCCGCACCCGCCAACGCAGAGAGGGAAGGGTGAGGGGCACGCGCAGCGCGTGCCTTGCGGCGGGGCGAAAGCGGTGGTCCTGCGGACGCCGCCGCCTTCTTACCCCGCCCCCCGCCCCGCCGGGGAGAGGGCGACGAACGGCGCGCGATACGGAGCCCGCGTAGCGCGAAATCGCCGCGCGGCAGTGTTCCCGCCATGCACGCCGTCGCGCGGCACAAAAGCGATTTTTCAGCGGCCGGCGAGGCGCCGCGTGGCGGCGACGAAGGCGTCCAGCCTGGCGCGCGCCGCGCCGCTCTCCAGCGCCGCACGCGCGTGCTCGATGCCCTCGTCGATGGAATCGGCGATCCGCGCGGCGTACAGCGCGGCGCCGGCGTTCAGCAGCACGATGTCGCGGGCGACGCCGGGGCGGTTGTCCAGCGCCTGCAGCAGCATCGACTTGGACTCTTCCGCGCTCCCGACGCGCAGGTTGCGGCTGGAGGCCATCGCGAAGCCGAACGCTTCCGGCTCGATCTCGTACTCGCGCACGTGGCCGTCCTTCAGTTCGCCGACCAGGGTGGCGCCCCCCAGCGAGATCTCGTCGAGCCCGTCGCGGCCCCACACCACCAACGCACGCTGCACGCCGAGGCGTTCCAGCACGCGCACCTGGATGCCGACCAGGTCGGGGTGGAACACGCCCATCAAGATGTTCGGCGCGCCGGCCGGGTTGGTCAGCGGCCCGAGGATGTTGAACAGCGTGCGCACGCCCATTTCCTTGCGCACCGGCGCCACCACCTTCATCGCCGGATGATGGTGCGGCGCGAACATGAAGCCGATACCGGTTTCGCGCATGCACGCGGCGACCTGCGCGGGCGCGAGGTCGATCGCCGCGCCCAGCGCCTCCAGCACGTCGGCGCTGCCGGATTTCGACGAGGCGCCGCGGTTGCCGTGCTTGGCCACGCGCGCGCCGGCCGCCGCGGCGACGAACATCGCCGCCGTCGAGATATTGAAGCTGTGCGCGCCGTCGCCGCCGGTGCCGACGATGTCGACCAGGTGCGGATGCGGCTCCAGCTCGACGCGCGTCGCCAGCTCGCGCATCACCCGCGCCGCGCCGGTGATCTCGCCGACGGTTTCCTTCTTGACGCGCAGCCCGGTGACGATCGCCGCGACCATGGCCGGCGACACCTCGCCGCGCATGATCTGCCGCATCAGCTCGATCATCTCGTCGTGGAAGATCTCGCGATGCTCGATCGTGCGCTGCAGCGCTTCTTGCGGGGTGATGGGCATGGAGGCGGTCCTGTCGAATGCAAAGCCCCTCTCTCCCTCGGGAGAAGGGTTGGGGCGAGGGTGCGGGCGAAGCGCGGCGTTGTGCTTCGCCCGCACCCTCACCCGCCCCTGTCGGGCACCCTCACCCGAGAGAGGGGAAACATCATGCGGCCCGCGCCGGCAGCGGCCGGTCGAGGAAATTGCGCAGCAGGTCGTGGCCGTGCTGCGTGAGGATCGACTCGGGATGGAACTGCACGCCCTCGATCGGCAGCGTCTTGTGGCGCAGGCCCATGATCTCGTCGATCGAGCCGGCGGCGCGCTCGGTCCACGCGGTGACCTCGAGGCAATCGGGCAGCGAGTCCTGCTCGACCACCAGCGAGTGGTAGCGCGTCGCCTCGAACGGATCGGGCAGGCCTGCGAACACGCCCGCGCCGCGATGGCGGATCGGCGAGGTCTTGCCGTGCATGATCGCGCTCGCGCGCACCACCCGGCCGCCGAACGCCTGGCCGAGCGCCTGCAGGCCGAGGCAGACGCCGAAGATCGGAATCGCGCCGCGCAGCTCGCGCAGCAGCGCCAGCGACACGCCGGCATCGTCCGGCGTGCCCGGCCCCGGCGAGATCACGATGCGCTCGGGCGCCAGCGCGCGGATCGCCGCGACGTCCAGCGCGTCGTTGCGCACCACCTTCACCTCCTGCCCCAGCTCGCCCAGGTACTGCACAAGGTTGAAGGTGAAGCTGTCGTAGTTGTCGATCATCAACAGCATGGGGATTCCCTGCGGATCGGCCCGCGGCGTGGCGCCGGCCGGGCCGCCATCGTAGCGAGCAACCAGCCACCGGGGCGGAAGGGATCCATTGTGCGGGACGACGCCTGCCGCCGCCAGCGTGACCGCGGCGGTCGGCGGCGCGGAGGCATGCCGCCTCCGCGCCCCGCGCTTCCTAGAACTTCGCGTTGAGCTTCAGCCAGGCGGTGCGCCCCGGTTCGTTGACGCGCACCGTGTTGGCGTAGCCGACCAGGCCGACCGGTGCCGCGTTGACGTGCTCGGCATAGGTGCGGTCGAACAGGTTGTCGATGCCGGCGCCGAGCGTCAGTGCGTTCGACAGGCGCACGCCGCCGTTCAGCGAGAACACGCCGAAGCCGCCGCTCGGGCCGAGGTCCTGGCCGACGATGTTGCCCTCGCCGACAGCGACGCGGCTCTGTGCTGTCGCGCCGCGCCACAGCGCGCCCAGCGACCACGTGCCGGTGTCGTAGGTCAGGCCGAGGCGCAGTTCCAGCGGCGGCATCTGCGGCAGCGGCCGGTGCTCGTCGCGGTTCTCGCCCCAGGTGTAGGCCAGCGTGGCGTCGGCCTTCCAACGCTCGGCGAAGGCATAGGCGACGCCGGCCTCGCCGCCGGCGATGCGCGCGGCGACGTTGCTGGCGTAACTCGGCGAACCCATGCCGCTGCCGTAGTGCAGCAGGATGAAGTCGTCGACCACGCCGGCGTAGCCGGACACCCAGGCCTCCAGCCGGCGGTCGCGGTAGCGCAGGCCGACGTCGAGCTGCGTGGTCTTCTCCGGGCGCGTGCCGAGGAAAGCGCCGAGCGACTTGTCGACGTGGCCGCCGAACAGCTCCCAGAAATCGGGGAAGCGCTCGACATGGCCGACGCCGGCGTAGAACGTCGCCGGCATCGCGGCGAAGTCGCGCTCGTAGCGCGCGAAGCCGGAACGCAGCAGCGCATCGCGGCTGGCCTCGACGGCGGGACCGTTCATGCCGGTGCGGAGGCCGTAGCCATGCGCGTAGGCGCGGTCGGCGCGCAGGCCGGAAACCAGGCGCTGCCGCGGCGCGAAGGTCCAGCGCAGTTCGCCGAACGCGCCGACCGTGCCCATGCGTGCGTCGCGCTGGCGCGGCTTCGCGCGGTAGTCGCCCAGCATGCTGCCCGGCGGGCCGCCGACGCGGCCGGTGTGCACGTTGCGCGCGCCGTCGATGCCGGCGGTCAGCGTCACCGCCTCGCCCCACGCGAACGTGCCGGCGACGCGGCCGCCGACGGTGCGGCGATCGACGTCGCTGGCCATCGCCATCGGCATCATGCTCGACGGGTCCGGATCGCGCAGCGTGTAGTTGTCCATCACGTGATCGGCGTAGTTGGTGTACGCCTTCGCCTCGAGCTTGGCGAACACCTCGCCGAGGTGCGTGCGCTCGAAGTCGAGGCCGAGGCTCTCGCGCAGGAACTGCACGCCGTCCATGCCGCTGAACGCGTACGCGGCCTTGCCGTCGCCCTTGCCGGCGGAAAGCTGCACACGGGTGTCGTCGTCCGGCGTCCAGCCGAGCGCGACGTCGCCGTTCCAGCGGTCGTAGCGCGAGTGCACGCGCTGGCCGTCGCCGTCCTCGTAGTCGTCGGCGTGCGTGTGGTTGCCGGTGGCGCCGAGGTAGAACGTCGGCGTGCCGGCGCGCACGTCGAAACTCTGGTCGTTGCGGCCCCAGGAACCGCCGAGCAGGCTGCCGTCGAACGACCAGGCCGGTTCGGTGTAGCGGTGGAAATCGTGTTCGAACAGCACCAGGCCGGCGGAATTGCCCGGCCCGTAGAGCACGGTTTCCGGGCCCTTGATCACGACCACGCGGTCGTACAGTTCGGGCGACAGATACGCGGTGGGCGGATCCATGCGCGACGGACAGCCGCCGGCGATCTGTCCGCCGTCGCTGAGGACGCTCAGGCGCGAGCCGGCCATGCCGCGCAGGATCGGATCGCCGTTGCTGCCGCCCTTGCGGATCACGGAGAAGCCGGGGATGGTCTTGAGGAAATCGGCGCCGTCGCTGGCCGGCACCGGCTGGCGCGGCGCCTTCGGATCGGTCACCACGGTCAGCGGATCGGTCTGCATCGGCGCGGTGACGACGATGGGTTGCAGGTTCTGCACCGACAGCGCGTCGGCGTGCGCGACAGCGCCGAGCGCCAGCGCGATGCAGGTGGCGAGAGGGCGCACGCGCGCGCGCCCGTTGCTTGCGGGAGTCTTCATGGACGGTACTCGAGGGTTCGCAACGCCACGCCCGGTGCTGGCGCACCGCGGCGGGATCGACGTGGATCAGGCGTCGGCGAACGTCGGCGGACCGCGCGGGCGCGCCGCCAGCGGCGAGTGCGCGGGAACGCGGCCGAGATCGCGCCGCGCGGCGACGAAGCGCGGCGGCGCGGGAATCGGCAGGAACGGCGTGACCGCCGCGACCAGCAGCGGGCTGTGCACGAACAGGCTGCAGTAGCCGCACTTGTCCAGTGGCGTGTGCGGGTCGGGCGCCGGCGCGGGATGCGCGCCCGGATGGTGCATGTCGCAGCCCGCCATCGCAGCGGGCACCATCGCCGCACCCGGCAGCAGTCGCGACACCACCGGCGCGCCGGCGGTCAACGCGATGGCGATGAAGGCCAGCCAGGCAACGACGCGACGATGGCGGAACGAACGAATCAAGCGCGGTCCCTGGGTGCGGCCGCGCGCAACCGGCGCGGCAAACAGTGGAATCATCGCATGCGTCGGCGTGCAGGGTCAGCGGCGAAGTGTCGCGGCATCCTGCGCGCCAGTCAGCCCACACCGGCAGATCGAACGGCCCAGTTCAGCGTTGGCGCTGAATCGCAGCCGCCTGCTGGCCTCAGCGCCGCCACCACCTCAGGCGGTGACTGGCGTGGTCCCAATAGAGGTGGATGCTGTCGCATACACCATCTTCCAGGACGAGGCCATGAGGTCCGGCGATGCGCCGAAAGCCGGGGAGCACGGGAATTTCTTCCTCGCCCGGTTCGTAGGTTGTGTCTTCCGCGCGCAGTGCAACCGCGGCGTCGCAGACCGCATCCTGTCGTCCCGCATCGACCGGAAATCGCAGTATTGTCGCCCGCGAGAACTTCGTCAGTGGACCCTTGGCATAAGCCGCAACGACTTCTGTCGCGGACCTGCCAAGCAGCGCGAAATCCGTCGCGCCGTCTGCATCGAGATCCACCCTCACCGCATGTTGGTCCCATTGATAGCGCTGTGCAGCCGGCGCGGATTGCGAGAGCACCGCCTCCGGTACGGCGCCGGTGGCTGCAGATGTCGATGCTGCCTGGACGGACAGTGCAGCAAAGGCGAACGCACTCAGCACCATTTCAAAGTCCCTGCGCCGCCTTCGCCACCGCGCGGAACAACGCGCGACCCTTGTTCATCGTCTCCTCCCACTCCTTGGCGGGGTCGGAGTCGTGGACGATGCCGGCGCCGGCCTGCACGTGCAGGCGGCCGTCCTGGATCACCGCGGTGCGGATGGCGATGGCCATGTCGGCGTCGCCCCACCAGCCCATCCAGCCGACCGCGCCGGAATAGATGTTGCGCTTGACCGGCTCCAGCGCCTGGATGATCTCCAGCGCGCGCACCTTGGGCGCGCCGGACAGCGTACCGGCGGGGAACGCCGCCTTCAGCACGTCCATGTAGCTCAGACCCTCGCGCAGCCTGCCTTCGACGTGCGAGACGATGTGCATCACGTGCGAGTAGCGCTCGATGCTGAAGGCCTCGCTGACCTCGACCGTGCCGGTGGCGGCGACGCGGCCGACGTCGTTGCGGCCGAGGTCGATCAGCATCAGGTGCTCGGCGCGCTCCTTCGGATCGGCCAGCAGCTCGCGTTCCAGCGCCTGGTCTTCCTCGACGGTGCGGCCGCGCGGGCGCGTGCCGGCCAGCGGGCGCAGCGCGACGCGCCCGTCCTTCAGGCGCACCAGCGTCTCCGGCGAGGCGCCGACCACCTGCGTGCGGCCGAGATCGAGGAAGAACATGTACGGCGACGGATTCAGCGCGCGCAGCGCGCGGTAGACGTCCACCGGCCGCGCACGGAACGGCACGCTCATGCGCTGCGACAGCACCACCTGGAAGATGTCGCCGGCGCGGATGTGCTCCTGCGCGTGGCGCACCGCCGCCTCGAAGCCCTCGCGGGTGAAGCCGGAGACGAAGTCGGCTTCGTCGAGCGTGTCCGGAGCGAGCGTCTCCGGATACGCGGAACCCGATTTGCGCAGGCGGAACGCCAGCGCGTCGAGGCGCCGGCACGCCTGGGCGTAGGCCTGCGGCTCGGCGGCGTCGGCGTGCACGATCAGGTACAGCCGGCCCTTCTGGTTGTCGAAGACGGCCAGCTCCTCGGCCAGCATCAGCAGCGCGTCGTCGGTGCCGAGCTGGTCGGGCGCGTTCCAGCCGGCCAGGCGCGGCTCGATCAGGCCGACGCACTCGTAGCCGAAGTAGCCGACCAGGCCGCCGGTGAACGCCGGCAACTGCGGCAGCCGCGGCACGCGGTAGCTCGCGCGGATCTTCTCGAACTCGCCGAGCGGATCGGCCAGTTCGCGCGTCTCCACGACCTCGCCCAGCTCCTCGACGGTCAGCGTGTGCCCGCGCAGCCGGTACACGCGCCGCGCCGGCAGGCCGATGATCGAGTAGCGCCCCCAGGTCTCCCCGCCCGCCACCGATTCCAGCAGGAAGGTGTACGGACCGTCGGCCAGCTTGAGGTAGACCGACAGCGGCGTATCGAGGTCGGACAGCACCTCGCGCACGACGGGAATGCGCGTATGCCCTTCACGGGCGAGCGCGGCGAATTCGTCCTGGGTGATCACGGCGGCAGGGAATCAGGGTGGGGGCGGAAAGCTTCCACCTTAGCAGGGCGGGGAGCAGCGTGACAGGCGCAAAAGAGATGGACTCATCGGCCGCGGGTGTCCGCTGCGATCGCGCCCGAGCGCGCGATATGCCGTCGGAACCTGACAACGCCAACTGACGCGCCCATTCATGGGTGCACACAATGCGCTCTGATCACGGATTCACATCCCGGATTTTGCGAACCAGGGCACCTCGGCCGAAAAGGGCCAGTGGCGCCACAGATTGACAGCACTTCGACGTACCCTTGGCTCCTCACCGAGAGCCATTTCGAGTGTAGGCGATGCCAGGAAGGGGACCATGGCGAAGTGGAGAGCACTGCTGACTGAAGCATACGGCCGGTTTCATGACGTCATTGAGAGAAGCCAAGCCAATGGGCCTGGCTTGACGCCCTATGACATGGTGAAGCGGGTTGAGGCAATCACAGGCACGTTCCCTTGGTCTTGGGGAGTGCCAAGCGAAATCCAAGAATCCATCAACATCACGAACGCATGGGGCAGCCGGCTACACGAATGGGGAGCCTGGAACAGTGTGCTGGAAGGCTACGACAAGGATGATGACAAGTGGGAGATCGTCAACCACTTCGTTGAGCCTGTCGCGTTCTACTGCATGCTGCAGCCAAGCAGCTTTGCAGATCGCTTGATCATCGTTGCCGAAACCGCGCTGCATCAAGCGAACCTGCGCACGTTCCCAAACGAACCAGATCATTTGGAGCAGGACAATCTCAAGCCGGGGGCCGCGTTCAGACGGTGTGACCGGAAGCGGCAATTGGATCGACTCGGCAGCCGCTGGTCAGCCTACAAACCGTTCCGGCAAGCATTGGATGACGTGAATGATGCGAGCTATCGGGAAGTCAGTCGCAACTTCCGGAACCTGTGTGCGCACTCGTTTGCACCCAGGTTCATGTTTGGGCACATCACTCGTGCCATGCGTTCCTTCGGGCCGCGGGTCGAAATCGTCGCACAACCAGATGGGACCTGCGTTGAGATCGATCACCCGACTAAGAAGGCAGTCCGATACACGATGATCCAACTCTCGCCGCTATCGTTGGTAAGTGCGCGCGGCACCAATCTGGGTGAGTACCAAAAGGCCAGACAGGCCCTGGACAAGTTTTTCGATCTTGTTGACCAGCTATGTGCGCGCCTAGGAGAGCCACTGACGCCTGGTGCCACAGAACCCTAGACGCAAATTATTCCGACCTTTCTCCGTAGCAGACGTTTGACCCCGAAACATCCGCATCGGGTCGAAAGCGACCGGCTACAAATGGAGTTCACACCATCCGCTGCCGCGCCATCCCTCGCAGCAGCAGCGTGAAGGCGACGCCGCTGCCGTCTTCGAGATTGCGCGCCTCGGCGCGGCCGTTATGCAGTTCGGCGACCAGGCGCACGACGTAGAGGCCGAGGCCGAGGTGCGGCGCGGCGGCGCGCGAGGTGGCGTCGCGCAGGCTGACCAGCGAGTCGAACAGGCGGCCGTGCATGGCCGCCGGCAGCGGCGGGCCGCGGTTGGCGACTTCGATGGCGGCGCCGTCGGGCAGCGCGCGCAGGCTGAGGCGGATCCAGCCGTCTTCCGGCGTGAAGGACAGCGCGTTGTCGAACAGCTTGTCCAGCGCCTGCGCGATCAGCTCGGGCGCGCCGTGCAGCGGCAACGGCGACTCCGGCAGCACGCATTCGACGCGGCGCGGCGCGGCCAGGCCGCGGTAGGCCTCGGCGCAGCCGCGCACCACCTGCGCCAAGTCGAAGTCCTCGCCTTCGGCGCCGGCGATGGCGCGCTCCATGCGGCTCGATTCGCTCATCGCGCGCACGATCGCGCCGAGGCGCGCGGCGCCGTCGCGGGCGCGCGCGAGATAGGGTTGCGCCTCGGCCGGCAGCGCGGCGTGTTCGAGGTTGTCGAGCGAGGACTTCACGATCGCCAACGGCGTGTTGAGTTCGTGCGACAGCTTGGACGCCAGCGTGCGCAGATAGTCGGTATAGGCGCCGACCGCGTCGGTGAGGCGCGCGAAGCTGCGCGCGAGATCGCCCAGTTCGTCGGCGGCGTCGGCCTGCGGGAAGGCGCCGTCGAAGCGGCCTTCGCGGCGCACCGCCAGTTCGGCGGCGTCGCGCAATCGGGCGATGCGCAGCGACAGCCAGGTGGCGAAGGCGAACAGCAGGCCGCCGGCGACCACGAGGCCGGCGAAGCTCGCCAGCAGCAGGCCGAGCAGCGCGCGATTGGCCAGCAGCGGCACGCTGCGGCTGGCCTGCTCGAGCAGCAGCGCGCCGCGCGTCTCGCCGTGGTCGAGCAGCGGCACCGCCACCGCCAGCACCACGCTGCCGGGTTCGGTGCCGGCGCGCCAGCTCGCCGCCGGCACGCCGGACAGCGCCTGCCACGCCTCCGGCGCGTCGACGCGCGGCGTGTCCTGCGACAGCGCCTGCGAGCCGCTCAACACCGGTGCGATCAGGCCGCGGTAGACCAGCGCCGACAGCCACGCCGGCGTGCCGCGCACCGCGTCGCGCACGGCCAGCGATCCGTGCTCGGCCAGCAGCCAGCCTTCGGCGCTGACGAGGCGCGCGCGCGTGACGTCCGGCGCGAGCTGCGCGAGTTCGCGCGCCAGCGATGCCGAATACGCCAGCAGCGGGCGCGGCTCGACATCGGCGACGAGGCGATCCGGCGCGTCGGCGTCGTAGGCGTTCAGCGCGAGGCGGTCCGGCATCTGCGCGCGCGCGATGCGCAGCTCGATGCGGTAGCCGCTGCCGTCGTCCTGCCATTCGCCGTCCAGCGGATCGGGCAGGCCGGCCGCCGGCGGATCGAGCGGACGCGCGCGGAACGCGCCGGGCGCGGTGCTGGCGATCAGGTAGCGCTGCTGCGCGGCGCCGCGGCGCAGGGTCAGCACGAGGTGGTCGGCCTGCAGCGCGACAGGATCGTCGGCGTCGCGGCGATTACGCGTCGCGTCCTGCACCTCGGCGTAGAGGTACAGCCATGCGTCGTCCTCGGCGAGCAGCAGGCGCAGCCCGCGCCCGGGCTGCTGCACCCACGGCGTCAGCGGCGCCCAGTCGTCGCCATAGCCGTCGACGACGATCGGCTGCACGACGCGCTGCACGTACCACGCAGCACCGGGCGCCGGCAGCGCCGCATCGGCGACAGTCAACGCCCGCGCGACCGCACGCGCCGAAGCGATCAGCGCCTGCTCCTGGCTGTGCCGCAGCATCTGCTCCATCTGCCGCACGTACAGCAGGCCCACCGCCGGCAGCACCAGCGTGGACAGCGCGACCAGCAGCAGCTTGCGGCGGAGGGTCATGGGTGGCGGGACGAGGAAGACGAGAGACGGGAGACCAGGGACAGGAAGTGCCCAGGGCCCGTCATGCCGGCGAAAGCCGGTATCCAGCGACTGCCGCCGAGGTCCCTCCTGTCCGAAGGCTGGATGTGCTGCGCACCGGTACCCTACTGGATTCCTGCGTTCGCCGGAATGACGGGGAAGGACGCGCGGGCACCTCGGCATACATGCGTGCGCGGGTTACCTCATGGTGCCTGCGTACGCGGGGCGCTTCGACGTGCATGCGCGCGGGCCTTTCCGCGTCAGCCGATGTGGTTTCTCTCCCTCTCCCCGGCGGGGAGAGGGTTGGGGTGAGAAGGTGCCGTCCGCAGGACGGCTGTGCTCTGCGCCCGGTGGTAAAGAGCACGCGCTGCGCGCGTCCCCCTCACCCTGCCCTCTCCCCGCTGGGGAGAGGGGAACAAGCGGCAGCGAGGGGGTCCATGACGCGGCGAGGCGCACTGCAACGGCACGTTTGCCGCGGACGATCTCTTTCCCTACTCCCTACTCCCTACTCCCTACTCCCTACTCCCTACTCCCATCTCCCGTCTCACGGCTTCCAGCGATAGCCCACGCCGTGCACCGTCTCGATCGCGTCGAAGTCCGGCGCGACGGCGACGAATTTCTTGCGGATGCGCTTGATGTGCGAGGTGATGGTGGCGTCGTCGACGACCAGCTCGGCTTCGCGCATCAACTGGTCGCGGTTCTTCACGTGGCCGGGGAAGCGCACCAGCGTGTGCACCATCCAGAATTCGGTGACGGTGAGCGGGATCTCCGCGCCGTTCCAGGTGACGCGCATGCGCTCGGCCTCGAGCTTGAGCGGGCCGTGCTCGATCACCGTTTCGCTGGACGCCGGCGCCTTCAGCGACTCGATGCGGCGGAACAGCGCGCCGATGCGCGCGGCGAGCTGGTGCAGGCTGGTGTCCTTGCTGAGGTAGTCGTCGGCGCCGAGGCGCAGGCCGGAGATCACGTCGAAGTCGGAATCGCGCGCGGTGAGGAAGATGATCGGCAATGTCGCCGACTTGGCGCGCAGCTCGCGGCACAGGTCGAAGCCGCCCTCCGGCTCGTCGCCCAGGCCGATGTCGATGATCACCAGCTCCGGCAGGCGCGTGGCGAACGCATCCGACGCCTCGCGCCGCGAGGCGTAGCCGCGCACCTCGTAGCCGAAGCGCGACAGCGCCTCGACGTAGTTGGCGCGGATCAAGGGTTCGTCTTCGACGATGGCGATGCTTCTGCCCATGGGACCTTCCTGGCGAGGAACGGGATCGGCGCTGCGGCGCGGACGTCGCGCCCTCGATGCACGGGCGCGGCGTCAGCGTGCAGTGCGCCACGTCACGGCGCAAGCGGCTGGCGCGCAATGCCCGCGTTTCGCCAGATCGCGTCGCCATGCTGCCCCGGACGCCGCCGCGCCGCGCCGCACGGCGGCGCTGCAATGGCATCGTCCCTCCTTGCCGTGGAGACGACCGTGGACACCCGTACGACCGACGCCAATACCGATCTCGCCCGCACCTTCGAACCGCTGCGGGTCGCCGTGGCCCTGGGCGCGCTGCTGCTGGGCGTGCTGGTTTCGCTGCGCTGAGGGCACGCCGATGGACGCGCAGCGCTTCCCCGACGACGACGGCCTCGAACGCTGGATGGATGCGGCGGACGCGGACCACGCGACTCCGGCGCCGGCGCAGGACGCGCCCGATCCGGACTGGCAACCCTGCTGAGCTTCCCCGTCGAGCTTCGGCCGGCGCGGCGACCCCGCGCCGGCCGCTTTCTTCGCGCTCAGGCCGACGCCACCGCGCCCTTCATCGCCGCGACCACCGCGCGGTAGTCCGGCGTGCCGAAGATCGCCGAGCCGGACACGAAGGTGTCGGCGCCGGCACGCGCGATCTCGGCGATGTTGTCGGGCTTGACGCCGCCGTCGACTTCGAGACGGATCGCGCGGCCGCTGCGATCGATGATCTCGCGCGCGCGGCGCAGCTTGTCCAGCGCGGCCGGGATGAAGCTCTGCCCGCCGAAGCCGGGGTTGACCGACATGATCAGCACCAGGTCGATCTTGTCGAGCACGTGGTCGAGATAGGTCAGCGGCGTCGCCGGGTTGAACGCCAGGCCGGCCTGGCAGCCGGAGGCCTTGATCAACTGCAGCGTGCGGTCGACGTGCTCGCTGCCTTCGGGGTGGAAGCTGATCAGCGTGGCGCCGGCCTTGGCGAAGTCCGGCACGATGCGGTCGACCGGCTTCACCATCAGGTGCACGTCGATCGGCGCGGACACGCCGTGCTTGCGCAGCGCTGCGCACACCAGCGGGCCGATGGTGAGGTTCGGCACGTAGTGGTTGTCCATCACGTCGAAGTGCACCCAGTCGGCGCCGGCGGCGAGCACGCTGTCGACCTCCTCGCCCAGCCGCGCGAAGTCGGCGGAGAGGATGGAAGGGGCGATCACGCAGGTCTGCTTGGCCATCGTTGTCCTTCGGCGGGGCGTCAGGTGAAGCCGCGCTCGGATTGTATGCGCTCGTAGGCGGCGTTGATCTCGCTGGCGCGCCGCTCGGCGCGGCGGCGCATGTCCTCGGGCAGGTTGCCGAGGCGATCGGGATGGTGCTCGCCGATCAGCTTGCGGTAGGCGCGCTTGATCGCGCGCGCGTCGGCGCCGCGCGGCACGCCGAGCACCGCGTAGGGATCGGGGCCGTCGGGCCGGCGCCGCGGCGGCACGTAGCCGCCGCGGTCCGCGCCGGCGCCGTGCGGCGTCCAGGCGTAGCCCTTCATCGCCATCATCGCCACCAGGTCCATCTCGGTCACGCCCAGCGACCACGCCAGCCGGCGCAGGATCTTCAGCTTCCCGGCGCTGACGCCGTTCTCGGCGAGCACGGTTTCGACGACCATGTCGATCACCGGGAAGGCGTGATCGCGGCGCCCGCCGCACCAATGCTTCAGCTCGCCGATGGCGAGGCCGACGTCGAAGCCGGGCTGCTTGCCGGCGTTGAAGCGCGCGATCGCGCGCTGGCGCAGTGCGGCGTCGAGTCCGAGCCGCGTCATCAGCCGCTCGGCGACGGCGATCTCCGCTTCCGATACGCGCCCGTCCGCCTTCGCCACCGCGCCGAGCAGGGCGAACAGCGGATCGACGTAGCCCTGCACGTCGGCGTGCGGGTGCGGCTTGAGCATGCCCGCATCGACCATGTGGCCGATCGCCGCGAACAGCAGCGCCAGTAGCGGGTTGCGGAACAGCAGCAGGCCGATGGCCGCGCCGATCAGTTTGCCGGCGTATTTCATCGCGCTCCCGCCGCGCAGGGCGCGAGGCCGGCATACCAGTGCGCGAGCTGTTCCAGGTCGGCGTCGCTCAGCGGGCCGAGCGCGGCGCGCATCGCCGGCACGTCGCGCTGGCCGGCCTTGTAGGCGCGCATCGCCTTCAGCAGGTAGTCGAAGCGCTGTCCGGCCAGGTTCGGCGCCTCCGCCACGCGGGCGCGGCCGTCTTCGCCGTGGCAGGCGGCGCACAGGCCGAGGCGGGCGGGCTTGGCGCCGGTTTGCGCCGCGGCGGGAAACGCGGCGGCGGTCAGCGCGGCCAGCAGGAGCAGACGTGTCATCGCGGACCCGGGCGGAAAGTCGCGGCGGATTCTACCAGCGCGGCCGACGCGGCCGGTCGAGTCGCTACAATAGCCGCCCTCTCCATCCGTCGCGGAGCGCGCCGTGCCCACCGTCCTGCACCAGTCGAACCTGCCCGGCCTCGAGCTGATCCATCGCGGCAAGGTGCGCGACGTCTACGCGCTGCCCGGCAACCGCCTGCTGATCGTCGCCACCGATCGCCTGTCCGCGTTCGACGTGGTGCTGCCCGACCCGATCCCGGGCAAGGGCGAGATGCTCTGCCAGATCTCCAATTTCTGGTTCGGCAAGACCGCGCACATCATCCCCAACCACCTCACCGGCACGCCGGTGGCCGGAGTGCTGCCGCCGGGCACCGACGTCAGGCTGTACGCGAAGCGCGCGGTGGTGACCAGGCGCCTGAAGCCGGTGCCGATCGAGGCGATCGCGCGCGGCTACCTGATCGGCTCCGGCTGGAAGGACTACCAGGCCACCGGCAGGCTGTGCGGCATCGCGCTGCCGAAGGGCCTGCGCCAGGCCGAGAAGCTGCCCGAGCCGATCTTCACGCCGTCGACCAAGGCCGCGGCCGGCACGCACGACGAGAACATCGGCTTCGACCAGGTGGTGGCGACGATCGGCGCCGACCTCGCCGGGCAGGTGCGCGCGGCGACGCTGGCGATCTACACCTGGGCGGCCGCCTACGCCGCCGAGCGCGGCATCATCATCGCCGACACCAAATTCGAGTTCGGCACCGACGAGCACGGCAAGCTGTACGTGATGGACGAGATGCTGACGCCGGACTCCTCGCGCTTCTGGCCGGCCGACCAGTACCGCGTCGGTATCAGCCCGCCGAGCTACGACAAGCAGTACGTGCGCGACTATCTCGAGACGCTGGACTGGAACAAGACCGCCCCCGGCCCGAAGCTGCCGCGCGAGGTGATCGAAGGCACCGCCGCCAAGTACGCCGAGGCGCTGAAGCGGCTGGCCGGGATCACGCTCGACTGAAGCGCCGGCGCGTCCGCTGCAACCCCCACGCCGGACCGTAGGGTGGGCCTTGGCCCACCATCGCAACGCGATCGAACGAAGAATGGTGGGCCAAGGCCCACCCTGCAGTTTCCCCCCTGTTTGAGGCGCCGGCGCGGCGCTAGCTGTGATCTCTCAGTAGGTTGTTCACCCGGGGCGAACCCGGGATTCTGGCGGTGCGACCCATTCAGCACCCACAGGAGCCCCGGATGAACCTGCATAAACATGCCCGTCTTACGCCGCGAGGTCGAGCCCTGCTT
>JAJFUF010000024.1 GCA_021372495.1 Lysobacteraceae bacterium | reverse complement strand
GATCGCCGACATCGTCGGCCTGATCGACGAGATCGCGTTCCAGACCAACCTGCTGGCGCTGAACGCGGCGGTGGAAGCGGCGCGCGCGGGCGAGCAGGGCCGCGGCTTCGCGGTGGTGGCGACCGAGGTGCGCAACCTGGCACAGCGCGCAGCGGGCGCGGCCAAGGAGATCAAGGTCCTGATCGGCGACTCGGTGGACAAGGTGAAGGCGGGCACCGAGCTGGTGGACCAGTCGGGCCGCACGCTGGCGGACATCGTCGAGAGCGTGAAGAAGGTGACGGACATCGTCGCGGAGATCGCGGCGGCCAGCCAGGAGCAGTCCTCGGGCATCGACCAGGTCACCACTGCGGTGATGCAGATGGACGAGGTGACGCAGCAGAACGCGGCGCTGGTGGAGGAGGCCGCGGCGGCGAGCCGGGCGATGCAGGAGCAGGCCGATGTGCTGCAGCGCCAGGTCGCCTTTTTCCGCATCGGCGACGATGGCGAAGGGCGCGCGCAGCCGACGGACGCACACGGTCCGGCCGAGGCGCGGCCGGCGCCGGCGCGCATCCCCCGCGCCGCCGAAAGCGCCGTGCCGGCACGCACCGGCCGCACGGCGAAGCCGGTGCGCGCGCCGAGCGCACTGCCGATCGCGGTTTCGGCCGGCGTCGCCGGCGAATGGGCCGAGTTCTGATCCTCGCCGGGTGGGCGGGCGGCCGCCGCGCGAGGCGGCCGCCGCGTCAGGCCTGCGCCAGTGCGCGATCCAGCCAGTGCCGCAGCGACGGCGCGTCCATCGCGCCGGCCTTGCGGGTGACTTCGCGGCCACGGTGGAACAGCGCCAACGTGGGGATGCTGCGGATGCCGAAGCGGGCGGCGAGCGCCGGCTCGGCCTCGGTGTCGATCTTGGCGAGGCGCAGCCGCGGCTCCAGCGTGCGCGCGGCGTCGGCGAACACCGGCGCAAAGGCGCGGCACGGACCGCACCACGGCGCCCAGAAGTCGACCAGCACCGGCAGGTCGCCGCGCGCGGCGATGGCGTCGAAGGTGTCGCCGCGCAGCTCGACCGGATGGCCGCCGAACAGCGGCTGCTTGCAGCGCCCGCAGGCCGGATGCTCGCCGAGGCGCGTGCCGGGCACGCGATTCAGCGTCGCGCAGTGCGGGCAGGGGACTTCCACGGGCGTCGTCACGGCACGCTCCGAAACGAGGATGGCGCCTAGATGGTGCCGCACGGTGCGCCGCACAAGGGCTCGACTCGCTGCGTCCTGGGCGGCGCGCCGCTGTGGCAAGATCGTCCGCACGTACCGCTTGCCGCTCCGACCGCGCCCGTCCCGTGAGCACGCGAACATCGCCAGCGACGCCGATCCTCGCCGTGCGCGACCTGCGCAAGCGCTACGGCGCGGCCGCCGCGGTCGATGGCGTATCGTTCGAGGTGCGCCGCAACGAGATCGTCGGCCTGCTCGGCCCGAACGGCGCGGGCAAGACCACCACGATCAACATGATCCTCGGCGTGCTGGCGCCGAGCGGGGGCGACATCCGCATCGAAGGCGTCGATCTCGCGCGGGAGCGCGAGCGCGCGCTGGCGCGCACCAACTTCGCCGCCGTCTACGCGCCGCTGCCGGGCAACCTGACCGTGCAGCAGAACCTGCGCTGCTTCGGCCTGCTGTACGGCGTGCGCGGGCTGGACGCGCGCATCGAGGCGGTGCTGGAGCAGTTCGACCTGACGCGTTTCCGCCGCACCCGCTGCGGCCTGCTCTCGTCCGGCGAGCAGACCCGCGTGTGCCTGGCCAAGGCGATGCTGAACGCGCCGCGCCTGCTGCTGCTGGACGAGCCGACCGCGTCGCTGGATCCGTCGGCCGCGCAGCGCATCCGCCACGCCATCCGCACGATCGCCGACCGCGACACGCTCGGCATCCTGTGGACCTCGCACAACATGTACGAGGTCGAGGCGGTGTGCGACCGCGTGCTGTTCCTGTCGCAGGGCCGCCTGTTGCTGGAGGGCGACCCGAAGACGCTGCCGCGCGAGCATGGCGCGGCGTCGCTGGAAGCGCTGTTCATCCGCGTCGCGCGCGAGCCGCTGACGTTCGCCGGGCCGGCCGCATGAACGCGCGCCACGTCGCCGCGATCGCGCTGCGCCAGTATTACCTCTTGCGCAGCAGCCCGACCCGGCTGGTGCCGCTGTTCGCGTGGGTGGCGATCGACGTCGTGCTGTGGGGCTTCATCGCGCGCTATCTCGACCGCATCGCGCCGCACGGCCCGGATTTCCTGCTGACCCTGCTCGGCGCGGCGCTGCTGTGGGATTTCTTCACCCGCATCATGCACGGCGTCACCACCGCGTTCCTCGAGGACGTGTGGTCGCGCAACTTCCTCAACCTGTTCGCGACGCCGCTGGCCGTATCCGAGTACGTGTTCGGCCTGGTGCTGACCAGCATCGCCACCAGCCTGGTCGGCCTCGCCGTGATGCTGGCGCTGGCGACGCTGGCGTTCGGCTTCCCGTTCCTCGCCTACGGCGCGCAGTTCGTGCCGTTCGTCGCCGTGCTGTTCCTGTTCGGCATCGCGCTCGGCATCCTCGCCAGCGCGATGGTGCTGCGGCTGGGGCCCGCGTCGGAGTGGCTGGTGTGGCCGATTCCGGCGCTGCTGTCGCCGTTCGCCGCGGTGTTCTACCCGCTGGCCGTGCTGCCGGCGTGGATGCAGTGGATCGCGCACGCGCTGCCGCCGTCGTACGTGTTCGAGGGGCTGCGCGCGCTGGTCGCCGGGCGGCCGTTCCCGCTGCACGAGCTGGCCTGGGCGGCCGGCCTGGCGACGGCGCAGATCGTGCTGGCCTATGCCTGCTTCGTCGCGGTGTTCCGCGCCACCGTGCGCAGCGGCCTGTTGGCGCGCTACAGCGCGGAGAGCACGGCGTAGCCGGCGGCGCTGCGTGGCGGGGTCAGAACAGGAAGCGTCCGCAGCCGCGATAGTGCGTGCCGCCGACGCCGAGGTCGGCGCTGGCGTTGAAGGTTTCGCCGCTCATCGCGTCGGTGCAGGCTTCGCGGCGGATGCGCAATTCCACCGGCGTGCCGGCGGCGTTGCCGCGGAAGCCGACTTCGCCGTTGGTCGGATCGCCGAACGGCTGCGTGGCGGGCACGTCGAGCCGGCGCCGGCCGTAGTCGAGCACGGCGCGCATCGCCGGCGCGTTGCCGCGATCGACCTCGACGCTCCAGCCGGGCTCGCTGCCGACGGCGCGGAAGCCGACGCCGCGCGCCTTGGCGTCGTCCCACGGCGAGCCGGCGTCGGTCAGCGCGCACGCCTGCGGCTTGCCGCCGTCCAGCGTCAGGCGCGCTTCCGCGCCCTTGCTCCAGAACTCGCTGCCTTCGCCGTCGGCATAGCGCGTGCCGCTGGCGGACACCTGCTGCGGCAGGCGCAGCTCGCGACCGGGCAGCGCCAGCACGATCGCGTCGCCGTCGATGCGCGCGCCGACGCGCCGGTCGCCGCACTGGTAGGCCAGGTTGCGCGGCGCCGGCGCTGCGACGGCCGGCGGTGCCGGTGCCGCCGGCGGCGGCGCGACGGCGGGCGACGTCGGCGCGGCGGGTGGCGTGGGTGCCGGCGGGACGGTCGCCGCGGGGCGCGGCGCCACGGTCGCCTGGCAGGCGGCGAGCGACAGGACCAGCAGCAGCGTGAACAGGGGCGTGGTGCGCACGGAAGTCTCCGACGATTCGCGGTGGAGGATGCCGAAACCGGCCCTGAGTATGCCTCGCCCCCGCGCGTGTCGGCGCGCGGGACGTTTCGCATGCAGCGGCGCGGTGTGGCGTGTATAGCCCGGCGGACGTGAACGGCTGCAGGACGGGCGCCGCGCGAGGCGCGCTCGGGTCGCTGCGTCGATGGTGCGGGTGCCGGTCGCGCGCACTGCAGCCAGGCGCGGCAGAGTCCGGCGCGGCGTTGCGGTTTCGCGCGCGGCCCGGGACGGGCGCGGCGCGGCATCGGATCGCCTCCGGCGCGTCGGATGCGGTTCGTTCCGCCAGGCCCGTTCGAGCCGCACGCGGTCGCGCGCCGCGCGACGATCGGTTAAAAGGAGCGGGTCGCCATCGTCGGAAATCCCATGAGCCTGACCCTTGCCATCATCGCCGCGACCTGCCTCGTCTCGTTCCTGGCGTTCCGCGACGGCGCGCTGTTGCAGCGGCTGATCCTGTGGCCGCCGGCGGTCGCGCGCGACCGGCAGTGGTATCGCCTGGTCAGCTACGGCCTGGTGCATGCCGACGGCCAGCACTTGCTGTTCAACATGGTGACGCTGTACTTCTTCGGTCGCGCGATGGAAGGGCTGTACGTCCGCTATCTCGGCGAAACCGGCTACGTGCTGTTCTATCTCGGCGCGCTGGTGGCCTCGATCCTGCCGACCTACCTGCGCAACCGCGACAATCCGGACTACCGCAGCCTGGGTGCGTCGGGCGCGGTGTCGGCGGTGCTGTTCGCGTTCATCCTGGTGCAGCCGTGGGCGACGATCTTCGTGTTCTTCTTCCCGCTGCCGGCGATCCTCTACGCGGTGCTGTACGTCGGTTACTCGATCTACATGGACCGCCGCGGCACCGACGCCATCAACCACAGCGCGCACCTGTGGGGCGCCGCCTACGGCATCGCGTTCACGCTGGCGATGGAGCCGCGGGTGCTGGCGCTGTTCGTCGAACGCCTGACCCACCCGCCGTTCTGACGCGCGGCGGGTCAGCCGGCGCGGCGCTGCGCCAGCCAGCGGTCGAGCTGGTTGGCGAAGGCCTGGCGGTCGCGCGGATGGAACGCGGCCGGGCCGCCGGTGTCGACGCCGGTACCGCGCAGCTCGTCCATGAAATTGCGCATCGACAGGCGCTGGGCGATGGTGTCCGGCGTGTACAGCTCGCCGCGCGGATTCAGCGCCAGCGCGCCTTTGGCGAGCACCAGCGCGGCGAGCGGGATGTCCTGCGTCACCACGAGATCGCCCGCCGCGGTGCGCTGCACGATCTCGCTGTCGGCGACGTCGATGCCGCCCGGCACCTGCAGCGCGCGCACGAAGCGCGAAGGCGGCGTGCGCAGCCACTGGTTGGCGACCAGCGTCACCGCTACCTGCGCGCGCTCGGCGGCGCGGAACAGGATCTCCTTGATCGGGTTCGGGCAGGCGTCGGCATCGACCCAGATCTGCATGCGCGTCAGTCCTTCGGCGTGGCGGCAACGGCGCGCGGCGGCCGCGTCCGCAGCCATGCGGCCGCGGCCGCGCCGGCGACGCGGCCGCTGGCGAAGCAGGCGGTGAGCAGGTAGCCGCCGGTCGGCGCTTCCCAGTCGAGCATCTCGCCGGCGCAGAACGTGCCCGGACGCGCGCGCAGCATCAGGCGCGCGTCCAGCGCGTCGAAGCGCACGCCGCCGGCGCTGCTGATCGCCTCGGCGATCGGCCGCGTGCGCAGCAGCGTCAGCGGCAGCGCCTTGATGCCGGCAGCCAACGCGGCGGCATCGGCGAGCGCGTCCTTCGGCAGCAGCTCGTACAGCAGCCCGGCGCGGACGCCGACGATGCCGGCCGTGCGCCGCAGGTGCTCGCTCAGCGTGCGGCCGTGGCGCGGGCGCGCCAGCGCCTGCGCCAGCCAGGCGACGTCGCGGTCGGGGGCGAGGTCGAGCAGGATCTCCGCCTCGCCGTGCGCCGCGATCGCGTCGCGCAACGCGGCGGAAAGCGCGTAGATCAGGCTGCCCTCGACGCCGTTCGCGGTGACGACGAATTCGCCCTGGCGGCACCGTGGACGGCCGTCGCGGTCGGTCCAGGCGATCGCCACCGGCTTGACCGGCGCACCGGCATGGCGCTCGGCGAAGCGCGCGCTCCAGCCGGCGTCGAAGCCGCAGTTCGACGGCAGCAGCGGCGCCACCGGCACGCCCTGCGCTTCGAGGATCGACGTCCACCCGCCGTCGGCACCCAGCTCCGGCCAGCTCGCGCCGCCCAGCGCCAGTACGGTGGCGTCGGCGCGCACGCGGTGCTCGCCCGCGGGCGTGGCGAAGCGCAGCGTGCCGTCGGCGTCCCAGCCCTGCCAGCGGTGGTGCACGTGGATGCGCACGCCGCGCTCGCGCAGGCGGCGCAGCCAGCCGCGCAGCAGCGGCGCGGCCTTGAGGTCGGAGGGGAACACGCGCCCCGAGCTGCCGACGAAGGTGTCGACGCCCAGCCCGCGCGCCCAGGCGCGCAGCGCGTCGGCGTCGAAGTCCTGCAGCCAGCGCCGCACCTCGGCGCTGCGCCCGGCATAGCGCGCGACGAACGCCTCGAACGGCTCGCCGTGGGTCAGGTTCAGTCCGCCCTTGCCGGCCAGCAGGAACTTGCGGCCGGCCGAGCCCATGCCTTCGTAGAGGTCGACTTCGATCCCGGCCGCGCGCGCCGTTTCCGCGGCCATCAGCCCGGCCGGGCCGCCGCCGACGACGGCCAGCGTCGCCGCGGTGCGCGCCTCTTCGGCGGGACGCTCGTGCTGGACGTCCGGGCGGTTCATGCGCGCAGCAGCAGGGCGACGACTTCGTAATGGGCGGTGTGCGGAAACATGTCGAGCACGCGCGCACGGGCCAGGCGCAGCCGCGGCATGCGCGCCAGGTCGCGCGCCAGCGTTTCGGCGTTGCAGCTCGAATAGATCGCCGCACGCACGCCGCTGGCGTCCAGCCACGCGCACAGCTCGGCATCGAGGCCGCGCCGCGGCGGGTTGACGATCGCCAGCTCGGGCGCGCGCGGCGCGGCGAGCGCGAACGCGGTGGCGTCCTGCGCGACGAAGCGCACGTGGCCGAGGCCGAGCTCGTCGCGGCTGCGTTCGGCGGCGGCGACGGCCTCGGCGCTGGCCTCCACGCCGACCGCTTCGTGCGCGCCCTCGGCGCAGTGCAGGGCGAAGCCGCCGACGCCGCAATAGAGATCCCACAGCGAGGCAGGCGCGAGTTCGCGCGTCCACTCGCGCGCCTGGCGGTACAGCGCGGCGGCGACCGCGTCGTTGGTCTGGAAGAAGCCTTGCGGGCGCAGGTGCAGCGGCAAGCCGTTGACCCGCATGGCCAGGCTCTGCTGCGCGCTCAGCGCGATTTCCTGCTCGCCTTCCAGCACCGCCTGGTGCACCGGCTGCAGGTTGGCCGAGACGACGCGCAGCGCCGGCAGCGCGGCGTGCAGCTCGGGCAAGTGCCGGCGCATGCGCGCCAGCGGCTCCTGCGAGCGCAGCACGAAGCGCAGCATCAGCTCGCCGCTGTGCGCGGCCAGGGTGACCAGCACGTATTTCAGCTCGCCGCGGCGGTGGGCGACGTCGTAGGGCGCTACGCGCGCGGCGGCGATGAACGCCTTGACCGGCGCGAAGGCGGCCTGCAGCGCGGCGGGGTAGAGCGGGCATCCGGCCAGGTCGACGCCGCGGCCGGCGCTGTCGAGGATGCCGAGCAGCGGCGCCTCGGTGCTGCCGCCGACGACCATCTTGGCCTTGTTGCGGAAACCCGCTTCGGGACTGGCGGCCGGCGGCAACCAGGCGGCGCCGCCGTGCGCGCCCAGCAGGGCGCGGCAGTGCCGGTCCTTGGCCGCCAACTGGTCGGCGTAGGGGATGTCGAGGTGCGTGCAGGAACGGCAGCGGCCCGCGGCGTGATAGTCGCAGTGCATGGACGGCTGGCTGGAACGGAAGGCGACATGCTAGCAGGCGCCTGCGTCCTGGCCACGGCGCAGGCACCGTCCGGGGTCTGCGGCGGCCTCGGGCGGGCGCCGAAACGGCCCGTACTGCGGCGCCTATCGCCGCCGGGGCCGCAACCCGCCGGCGGGGCGGCTTGCGGGCCCGTCGGCGGGGCGTGCCAGGCTTCCGCGGCGGGCGGGCGAGAACCTGAATCAATGCCCCGCCACCATTGGCTTTTCGGCGCGAAAGGGTGTACCTTGGCGGCGCTGTGATTGCTAGGGTCACGGTGCATTGTGACCCGATGCGGTTGATCCCTCCGATCCGCTTCATCGTTTCGCTCGCTCACTCCCTGCAACCTCAGTACCGGCCCGGATGTTCCGTGGTCGCGTTTCATCATTCATTCAACGCAAGTGTTTCAAGGAGTTAGTTATGTCGGATCGCCAGAACGGTACCGTCAAGTGGTTCAACGACGCCAAGGGCTTCGGCTTCATCACCCCGGAGAGCGGCGAGGACCTGTTCGTTCACTTCCGCGCCATCCAGGGCAGCGGCTTCAAGTCGCTGCAGGAAGGCCAGAAGGTCAGCTTCGTGGTGGTCAAGGGCCCGAAGGGCCTGCAGGCCGACCAGGTGCAGGTGCAGTAAGCAAGCAGCACCGGTTTCTACCAAGGCGTCGGGCGGACTGCGTCCGCCCGACGCCTTTTTTTTCGGGGTTCTTCTCCAAAGCGAGGGAGTGGCATCAGCCGCGAATCACCAACGCCTGCGGGAGGGGCCCTGGCCCCGGATCGCTGTCTCGCGATTGCGGCTGAGGCCGCCCCTGCAGCCGGGGAAGAACTGCTTTTTTGGAGGTGCAACATGCTGACGTTGAGCGTGCGCGGCCTGCCGCGCAACATGACCGAACAGGCACTGACCGAGATGTTCGCCGCGTATGGACGCGTGCACGGCATCCACCTTTCCCGCGATCTGTTCACCGGCGAGTGCAGAGGCTTCGCCGAGCTGCAGATGGAAGGCCACGAGGCGCGCGCCGCGATCGCCGCCCTCAACGGCTCGTTCCACGGCAACGAGTCGATCCGCGTCGGACTCAAGTCCGAACTGCGCAGCCGCCGGCGCTGAGCCGGCCCCGGGTGCGGCGGGCGCAGGCCCGCGGCGCCCGCCTTCACACCGCGCTCAGGCCCTATTCAAGGCGTCGGGCCCAACCTGTGGCCGTAACCTCCGATGGAGGCGGCCCATGCGACGCACGACCCATCTCTGCATGCTTGCCGCAGCGCTCGTGCTGCTGGCGGGCTGCGTCTACGACCCCGGCTACAGCTACGTGCGCGGCGACGGCTATTACGGCGACGCCTACTACGGCCGCGGCGGCGTGATCTACGAAGACGTCGGCCCGGGCTATGGCTATTACCCCGCGCCTTACTACGACCCGTGGTGCTGCTATTACGGCCCGTCCATCGGACTCGGCCTGTACTACCGCGACTACGGCGGCCGCGGTCATGGGCACGACGGCCGCGGCTGGCGCGGCGACGGCGGTCGCGGCCATGATGGCCATGACGGCCATCGCAGCCATCGGCGCGGCGACCGCGACCACGATCACCGCTGACCGCCGCGCGCGTTCGCGGCGCGCGGGCGCCCTTCGGCATATCCAGTCCGCGGCAGTGGCGGGCACCTGCGCTTGGTGGAGAGGATCGCGTAATTGCCGGGGCCGCACCGTGGGCGGCATGGGGGCGCGTCGAGCCGTCGTCATGGGTGCGTGGGGCGAATGACTTCCGGCGCATGAGTGGAATCGGGGCATGCCGCATGCTGCGGGCGATCATTTGTCCCTTCCAAGGAATCCCCATGCGCAGGCTTCCGCTCTGCATCGCCATCGCCGCGCTCTGCGTGGCCACCGTCCCCACGTTCGCCAAGGACGACCCCGCCGGGCATGCGGCCGCGGACGCCGCCAAACCGGACGTCACGCTGACGCAGCCGCAGCAGTCGGAAACGGAAGGCTCGGTTGCGGTGGAAGGCCGCCGCATCGACTACAAGGCGGTCGCCGGCACGCTGGTGCTGCACGGCAAGGGCGACGCCGAGCACGAGCCCACCGCGAGCATCTTCTACGCCGCCTACTTCAAGAAGGGCGCGGACGCTGGCAAGCGCCCGATCACCTTCGTCTACAACGGCGGCCCGGGTTCGGCGACGGTGTGGCTGCACATGGGCGCGTTCGGGCCCAAGCGCGTGGCCACCGCCGACGACACGCACACGCCGGCCGCGCCGTACCGCCTGATCGACAACGCCTACAGCCTGCTCGACGCCAGCGACCTGGTGTTCATCGACGCGCCGGGCGCCGGCTTCAGCCGGCTGGTCGCCGACGCCGACGACAAGGACAAGCGCGATGCGCTGATGAAGGAACGCAAGAAGCAGTTCTACGGCGTCGACGGCGACGCCCAGGCGTTCGCCCAGTTCATCACCCGGTTCCTGTCGAAGTACGGCCGCTGGAATTCGCCGAAGTACCTGTTCGGCGAGAGCTACGGCACCACGCGCTCGGCGGCGCTGTCGGCCGTGCTGGAAACCGAGGACAGCGTCGACCTGAACGGCGTGATCCTGCTCTCGCAGATCCTCAGCTTCGACACCGACATCGATGGCGTGGCGAACAACCCGGGCGTCGATCTGCCCTACGTGCTCGCGCTGCCCACCTACGCCGCCACCGCGTGGTACCACCACAGGCTGCCGCAGCAGCCGGCGCAGCTGGAGCCGTTCCTGAAGGAGGTCGAGCAGTTCGCGCTGGGCGACTACGCACAGGCGCTGCTGGCCGGCGCCACGCTCGATGCCTCGCGCAAGCAGGCGGTGGCCGAGAAGCTTCACCAGTACACCGGCCTGCCGGTCGATTACCTGCTGAAGGCCAACCTGCGCGTCAGCGGCGGCATGTTCGAGCACGAACTGCAGATCGACGGCGACACCACCACCGGCCGCCTCGACACGCGTTTCTCCGGCCCCGCGATGGACCCGCTGAGCAAGGAGGCGCAGTACGACCCGCAGTCGGCGGCGATCAGCTCCGCCTACGTCGCCGCGTTCAACGACTACGTGCGCAAGCAGCTCAAGTTCGGCGAAGGCCGCAGCTACCGCCTGTTCGCCGACATCGACGACTGGAACTTCGCGCACAAGGCGCCGGGCGCGCACGAGGCGCTGCAGCAGTCCACCAACGTGATCCCGGACCTGGCGGTGGCGATGAAGTACAACCCGGACCTCAAGGTGTTCATGAACGGCGGCTACTACGACCTGGCGACGCCGTTTTTCGCCGCCGAGTACGAGCTGAACCACCTGCCGATTCCGGACAGCCTGCGCAAGAACATCTCCACGGCCTATTACCCCTCCGGGCACATGGTCTACGCGCACGAGGCGTCGCTGAAGCAGTTGCACGACAACGTCGCGCGCTTCATCGAGGCGACCGACAACGTCGGCCAGTGACGGGACGGGGCGCGGCCGCAGCGCGCGGCCGCGCCCCGCTGGCCGGCTTCAGGCCGGGATCGCCGCGCGCATGCCGACGGCGACGCGGTTCCATGCGTTGATGGTGGCGATCGCAAAGGTCAGCTCGGCGATCTCGCGATCGTCGAAGTGCGGGCGCAGGGCGTCGAACGCGGCGTCGGGCGCGTGGCTGTTCGCCACGTCGGTCAGCGCCTCGGCCCAGGCCAGCGCGGCGCGTTCGCGCGCGCTGAAGAACGGGCTTTCGCGCCAGCCGGCCAGGGTGTCGAGCCGGCGCGACTCCTCGCCGCCCGCGCGCAGCGCCCGGGCGTGCATGTCCAGGCAGTATCCGCAGCCGTTGATCTGCGAGGCCCGCGTGTAGACCAGTTCGAGCAGCGGCTTGCCGAGGCTGCCTTTGCCGAGCGCGGCGCTGACCTGGGCCAGCGCGTGGTAGGGCTCGGCGGCCAGCGTGGTGTAGGGAAGACGGGGCGAATTCATGGGAACCTCCTTGGATGCGGCGAGACGGCCGCGGAACGCCGGTGCCCCGGCGAAGGGCCGCGTGGGCGCCGCGTGCGAATGCCGTCAGGATCGCGCGCAGCGCAGGCGCCGGCGTTGACTCCGGTCAGCCGGCGGCGCGCGCGGATCGACTCAGCGTGCCGCCGCGCCGCGGCCACTGGCGTGCGGCGCGGCGGCCGCCACCGCGGCGGGCTCGCCTTCGCAGCGCAGGTAGGGCGAGGCGTGCAGCCAGCGCGCGTCGGGGTAGTAGGAGAACACCATCTGGCCGCCCTTGAGCGTGTCGATCAGGCGCTGTGCGACCGCGGGGCGCACCGCCGGGCAGCCCCAACTGCGGCCGAGCCGGCCCATGCGCCGCGCCGTGGCGGCGCTGACGTAGGGCGCGCCGTGGATGACCAGCGCGCGCTCCAGCGCGCGGTCGTTGACGCCGGGTTCCAGCCCGTCCATGCGCAGCGAATAGCCGTTGCGGCCGCTGTAGGTGCCCAGCGTGCGGAACAGGCCGAGGCTGGATTCGAGGCTGCCGGGTGCGTTGGAAAAGTTGCGCGCGAGGTTGTCGCCGCTGTTGCGGCCGTGCGCGACCAGTTCCTCGAACAGCAGTTTCTGGCGCGCCAGGTCGAACACCCACAGCCGCGGCTCGGTGGAGGGGCGCGAGTAGTCGATCACGGCGAGCCGCTCCGGCGTGGGCTCGCCACTGCGCACGGCGCAGTCCTGCGCGCGCACGGCCAGGTCGATCACGCGCGGATTCGCGCTGGGCGCGGCGGCGCTGAGCGATTGCGCCAGCGTGCCGACGGCGAAGGCCGGCGCGCAGGCGCACAGCAGCAGCGCGGGCGCCAGCAGGCGCCGGTGGAATAAGGGCGGTCGCATCGGCGCGCTATGCTAAAGATGCCCGGCGCAAATTGCGCCGACGCGGTTCACAGTACTGGCGTGCGCAGGCATGGCGCCGCGCGGAGGCGACTGGATGCGGCGTATCGGAAGGCTCGTGCTGGCGGTCGTCGTCGTCGGGCTGCTCGGCGCGGCGGGACGCGGCGCCGCGCAGTCGCCGCCGCCCGCCGACGCGGTGGCCGAGCGCCTGCGCGAACGCATCGAGCAACTGCACGAGGCCGACGTCCGCGCGCCCGCGGTGGGCGGGGCGCGCCTGGTCGAGGGCGTCGCGGCGTTCTACCAGCAGCGCGGCTTCGCGCCGGCGTGGGAAGCGCCGGGCCGGCGCGCTGCGCTGGTCGCCGCCCTGCGCGGGCTCGCCAACGACGGCCTCGACCCGCGCGACTACGGCGTCGATGCGCTGGCGCGGCCGCCGGAGCCGAACGCCTCCCTCCTGGAGGACGCCACCCGGCGCGCCGACGCCGATCTGCGCGCGACCGCTGCCTGCTTCGCCGCGCTGCAGCACCTCTATCGCGGCAAGGTCGATCCGCGCAGCCTCGATCCGGGCTGGAACCTCGAGCCGCGCGACGCCGACGTCGCGCAGGGGCTGCGCGACGCGTCGGTCGCGATTGGCGAAGGCCGCATCGCGGAGGCGTTCGCGCAGGCGCGCCCGCAGCATCCGCTGTACGGCCGGCTGCGCGACGCGCTGCGCCGGCTGCGCGAGACCGAGGCGCGCGGCGGCTGGCCGTCGGTTCCCGCCGGCCCCACGCTGCGCGAGGGCATGGTCGATCCGCGCGTGGCGCTGCTGCGCCGACGCCTGACGGCCGACGAGGTGGCGGGCGAGACGCTCGCGGCGCCGCAGGATGCCGATGTCTTCGATGCCACGCTGGCGGCAGCGGTGCGGCGCTTCCAGACCGAGCAACTGCTCGACGCCGACGGTGCGGTCGGCCCGGCCACGCGCGCCGCCCTGGACGTGCCGGTGCACGCGCGCATCGACCAGGTGCGCGTGAACATGGAGCGCGCGCGCTGGCTGCTGCACCAGATCCGCGGCGACTTCGTGCTGGTCGACATCGCCGGCTACCGCATCACCTATTTCAAGGGCGCGCAACCGGAATGGCGTTCGCGGGTGGTGGTCGGCCGTCCGTACCGCCGCACGCCGGCGTTCAAGTCCGAGATCACCTACGTCACGTTCAATCCCACCTGGACGGTGCCGCCGACGATCCTGCACAACGACATCCTGCCGAAACTGCGCCGCAAGCCCGGCTACCTCGCCGCCAACCGCATCCGCGTGCTGGACGCCGGCGGCCGCGAGGTGCCGCCCGGCCGGGTGGACTGGAAGCACCCGCAGGGCCTCACGCTGCGCCAGGACGCCGGCCCCGGCAACTCGCTCGGCCGCGTGGTGATCCGCTTTCCCAATCCTTATGCGGTTTACCTGCACGACACCCCGCACACGGAGCTGTTCGGCGCCGGGCAGCGCGCGTTCAGCTCGGGCTGCATCCGCGTCGAGCGCCCGCTGGAGCTGGTCGAGCGCCTGCTCGACGATCCTGCGAACTGGAACCGCGCGGCGATCGACGCGGCGATCGCCACCGGCGCAACCCGCACCGTCAACCTGGCGCGGCCGGTGCCGCTGCTGCTGCTGTACTGGACGGTCGACGTGCTGCCGGACGGCCGCGTCGCCTACAAGCCCGACGTCTACGCGCGCGATGCGGAACTGCTGCATGCGCTGGATGCGCATTTGCCGGCTACCATGCCGCGATGAACCTGCCGCCGCGCGACCCCGCGTCGCCCTTCAGTCTGCGCTTCGAGCACCGGCGCGGCATCCTGCGTGCGTACGTCAGCGGGGTCAACGGCAGCCTCGAGACGACGCTCGCCTACTGGCGCGCGATCGCCGTCGAGGTGCGCGCGCGCCGGCCGCGGCGCCTGCTGGTGGTGGACACGATGAGCGGCGAGCCGCCGCCGCCGGAGGATCTGTTCCGGCTGGTGCAGCGGTTGCGGGACGAGGGCTTCGAACAGGTACGGGTGGCCTACGTCGAGGCCGACCTGGCGCACGTGCCGCAGGTGGAGCACGGCGAGATCTTCGCCCGCGAGGCGGGCTTCGACGTGCGCGTGTTCCACGAAGAGCGCACCGCCGAGCTGTGGCTGCAGTACGGGCCGGAATGAGCGCGCATCGTTGCGGTTGCGTCGCGCCGCGCGCTGACCTAGCCTAGTCGTTCCCGTCTCCGCGCAGCGCGCGAGCCCAGCCGTTTCCCCGTCCCGAGGTTTTCCATGCAGATCGCCGAGCGCTGCGTCGCTTCCTTCCATTACACGCTGACCAATGATGCCGGCGAAGTGCTGGATTCGTCCGATGGACGCGAGCCGCTGGCCTACCTGCACGGCGCCGGCAATATCGTGCCGGGCCTGGAGAAGGCGCTGGCCGGCCGCAGCGCGGGCGACGCGTTCGAGGTCGAGGTCGCGCCGGAGGAAGGCTACGGCCCGCGCGTCGAGCAACTGGTGCAGGTCGTGCCGCGCGCGGCGTTCCAGGGCGTGATGCAGCTCGAGCCCGGCATGCAGTTCCGCGCGCAGACCGACAACGGCCCGCTGTCGGTGGTGATCACCCGCATCGAGGGCGACGACGTGACCGTGGACGGCAACCATCCGCTGGCCGGCGTGACCCTGCACTTCGCGATCGAGGTGACCGAGGTGCGCGAGGCCACTGCCGAGGAAACGCAGCACGGCCACGTGCACGGCGCGGGCGGCCACCACCACTGAGCGCCGCGCCGGCCGCGCTGCGGCCGGGCCCATGGCCTAGCGTGGCGCGCCCGCCGCGGTTGGCGTCGTGTCGTCGATCCGTTGGAGCAGGCTGCGCGCCAGCGGCACCCATACGCTCCAGCGGTGCCCGCCCGGCCGTTCGATGACGTGATCGGACGGTAGCGCCTCGCGCAGCAGCGGCAGGTTGCGCATGAACGGGTCGTCGCTGCCGCAGCCGACCCACACGCGCGCGGCGAAGCCGGGCTGCGCGAGCCAGCCGCGCACGCTGCGCCACAGCTCGCGCTGGTAGTTGCCGCCGTTCACCGCGGGTGGGGCGGGGCCGGGATCCCACGCACGGAGTCCACCCGCGGCGCGGATCGCGTCGGTCGTGCCGGCATCGCCCAGATAGGGCGCGAGCATGATCATGCCGCTGATTTCCTGCGGGTAGTCGCGCGCGTACAGCACTTCGCCCATGCCGCCCAGCGATGCGCCCAGCAGCCAGATCGCGCGGTAGCCGCGGGTGCGCGCCGGCGCGATGACGTCGCGGCGCAGCGCGTGCGGCATCAGGCCGGCGCGGTAGTAGGGCATGCCGGCGGCGGTCAGGGTCACGTCGGCGTCGGGCCATGCGTCCTGGATGGCGCCGACGATGCCGGCGCGCTCGAGCGCGGCGAGGTCGTCGCCGCGTCCCGGCAGCACCACCACCAGGACGTGCGCGGGGCCGAGGTGCGGCGCGGCAAAGGTCCTGCTGGGCAGCGGCCGGCGGATCGTGCCGGCGTCGAGGCAACCGGCAAGCGCCAGGCTACCCAGCAGGGCCAGCGCCAGACGCAGCGCGCGCTTCGACGCGGGGCGCATCGACATGCGGAACCTCCCTTGCGCGGGTGTGGCCGGCGCGCGGCACAAGGGTAGCGCCGTGCGGCCGCCGGCGACACGGCGCGGCGGCGGGCCGCGCCCCCGCCCGCTCAGCGTGCGCCGAGCGCGGCGGCGGCCTTGTCGAGGTCGGCGCTGTAGCCGTCCAGCGTCTTCGCGATCACCGCGGCGTAGCGGTTGGCTTCGCCCCAGCGGCGTTCCTCGATCGCCTCGCGCACGCCGGGCATGGTCTTGACGCCATAGCCGGTGTGCAGGCCGGGCGCGTAGATCATGTGCTTGTACCACGGCCGGCCGGGCAGGCCCTGCGCGTCGGTCAGCGCCTGCTCGATGCCCTGCAGCACGCCGTCGACCGCGTTGCGCTGCGCGGCGGCGAGCGCGAAGTCCTTTTGCGCGGCGGCGGCGTAGGCCGCGTCGAACGCCTTGGCGCTGGCGCGCAGGCGCACCAGCGCGTTGTCCAGCGGCGCGAGGTCGAGGAAGGGCACGGCGTCCTCGCGCGGCGGCGGCGCGCTGGCGCGGGTCGGGTCGGCGGCCAGCGCGAACGCGTGCGCGTCGAGCAGGCGGCCCAGGGTGACGCTGCGCTCGCGCTCGCCGTCGGCGAGCTTGTGCAGCTCCTCGACGTAGCGGCCGTAGGTGTCGGCGACGTCGCCGAAGCGCAGCGGCAGCACGTCGGCGTCGGCGACGCGCAGCATCACGCGGCCGGCGGTCTGCGCCAGCGCCACGCCGTAGGCGAAGCCGGGATCGCCGAAGCGCACGTAGTGCTCGAAGGTGTCGTAGTCGGAGTGGTACACGCCGCCCTGCTGGTCTTCGCCGTCGAAGCCGAGGTTCAGCGCGGCGACGCCGAGGTGCTGCAGGAACGGGCTGAAGTCGGAGCCGGAGCCGAGCGCCTCCAGCGGCACGTCGCCGTCGGCTGCGCGCTTGGCCGACTCCTTCTGCTCGGGCGTGGCGTCCTTGGCGTAGCCGTCGACCTCGATCTTCGCGCGCTTGCGCTCGAGCACGCTGACGCCGGTCTCGGGATCGCGCACGTCGGCGGCGACCTGGTTCAGCAGGCGCTGCAGCGAATGGCTGCCGCCCATGTCGAGGAAGCCGCGCACGTTGGTGTCGGAGTTGACGTACAGCACCGCCTTGCGCCGCAGCTCCTCGGCGTGCGCCTCGGCCCATTCGGTGGAGCCGAGCAGGCCGGGCTCCTCGCCGTCCCAGCTCGCGTAGACCAGCGTGCGCTTCGGCTTCCAGCCGGCCTTGGCCAGCGCGCCGATCGCCTTCGCTTCGGCCAGCATCGCGACCTGGCCGCTGAGCGGATCCCAGGCGCCGAACACCCAGCCGTCGCGGTGGTTGCCGCGCATCACCCACTGGTCGGGGTACTGCGATCCCTTCAGCGTGGCGATCACGTCGTACAGCGTCTTCATGTCCCAGTTCGACTGCACGGCGAGGTGCACCTTGGCCGGGCCGGGGCCGAAGTGGTAGGTGATCGGCAGCGCGCCGCGCCAGTTCGCCGGCACGGTGTCGCCGCCGAGCGCGGCCAGCAGCGGCTGCGCGTCGGCGTAGGAAATCGGCAGGGTGGGGATCTTCAGGATCGTCCTTGCGTCCTTGATCGCCAGGCGCTTGGCGCCCTTGGTCGCGCCCACGCCCGGCGTCAGCGGATCGCCGGAATAGACCGGCATGTCCTGCACCGAGCCGCGCTGCACGCCCTCGGGCGGACGCCAGCCGCCCTTCGGGTAGGCGTCGCCGGCGCGGTAGCCGTCCTCGTGCGGATCGGAATAGACGATGCAGCCGACCGCGCCGTGCTCGTACGCGAGCTTCGGCTTCAGTCCGCGCCAGCCGGCGCCATAGCGCGCGATCACGATCTTGCCCTTGACGTCGATGCCGTGGCGCGCGAGTTCCTTGTAGTCGTCGGGCATGCCGTAGTTGACGTAGACCAGCTCGGCGGTCACGTCGCCGTCGCCGCCGTAGGCGAGGTACGGCGGCAGCGCGCCGTCGGTGCGCGCGGAGCTGGCGTCGCCGTCGATCGGCGGTTCCTTCAGGCTGGCGGTGAAGCGGGTCGGCGCGAGCAATTCCAGCGCCTGCGATTTCGGCGTCGGGTACAGCACCTCGAAGGTCTCGATGCGCGCGTCCCAGCCCCAGTCGCGGAACTGCTGCAGCACGAACTCGGCGTTGGCCTTGTCGTGCGGCGAGCCGACGTGGTTGGGCGCGGACGCCATCGACTGCATCCAGGCGCGCATGTCGGCGGCGTCGAGATGCGCATCGAAGCGGCGTTCGAGGTCGCGCTGCGCGGCGGCATCGGCAGTGCCGAAGCCGTAAAGCGCAGGAGGCGCGGCCGACGCGTCCGCCTGGGCGATGCCGGCGGCGCCGGCGAGCAGCGCGACCGCGAGCGTGCGGCCTGCGAATCGGATCAGGGCACGGGACATCGGCAGGGTTCCCCGGAGTTGGACGGCAATTTGGCAAGGCTACGCGCCGTCGCGCGGACCCGCCCATGACGATAGTCACGCAACGCGGTGCACGCGCCCGGCTACGATAGCCTTCGGTGGCGACGCGGCCGTACGCGCAGACGCCTCGGCCGGATCGGCGCGGACTTCGCGCCGGAAGCGCAGGACGACCGCGGGCGACGCAGGCATGACAGAGGCAATCGGCGCGTGCACGTATTGGCGGTAGCGGCCGCGGGGCGCGGATGGCCGGCGGGCGTCCTGCTGCTTGCCGCGCTGTCCGTCCCCGCGCCCGCCGCTGCCGATCTCGGCATGCAGGGGCGCTGGGCGGCCGGACCAATCGCCGCCGGGCAGGCGGCCGGATGGCGGCCGTTCGATCCCGCGCGCCTGCAGGCGTTTGCGCGCAACCCCGACGGCGCGTCGATCGAACTGCTGCCGGCCGGCGGCCGCTGGCCCGATCCGCCGCTGGTGCTGATGGTGCGGCATCCGCCGCTCGGGGCGGTCACGCTGCTGGATGCCGGCGGATCGCCGCAGCGCGGGGCGCTCAACGAGCCGGCGGATACCGCGCTGCCCGCGCACGGGCGCATCGCCTTCCGCATCGCGCATCCTCCGGCAGCGGGCCAGCCGCTGCGGCTGCGCATCGAACCGTATCCCGCCGTATCCGCGCCGATGGCGTTCGCCGTCACCACCGAGCGCGACTTCCAGCGCGAGGACGCGCGCTGGCTCGCCTTCGTCAGCGCGTGCTTCGGCGTGATGCTGGCGATGGCGCTGATGGGGCTGGTGTTCGCCGCGATCCTGCGCGACTTCACGCTGGTGCTCTACGCCGGCTACGTGCTCGGCTACCTGGTCGTGCAGGCGATCCAGTCGGGCTACGCGGTGCGCCCGCTCGGCATCGACGCGGTCGCCGCAGCGCCGCTGCTGTGGGGGCGCTTCGCGGTCGGCCTGGCGGTGGGCTGCGCCGCCGCGTTCCTGGCGCGCTTCGCCCGGCTCGATCGCCACGCGCCGCGGCTGGCGCGCGCGCTGCACGCCTACGGCATCGGCATGGTCCTCGTCTCGGCGCTGGCGATGCTGCCGCTACCGGCGCTGCAGGCGGCGACGCGGGCGATCGTCAATCCGGCGCTGCTGGCCGGCACGCTGCTGATGCTGGCCGCGAGCGCGATCGGCGCCTGGCGCGGATCGCGCTACGCCCTGCTGTTCCTGGCCGGGTGGGCGCCGCTGCTGGTGCTGACCGCCATCGACAGCGCGCAGGTGTCGGGCGCACTGCCGGGCGTGCTGTGGATCAACGACGCCTGCATCGCGGCGGCGGCGTTCGAGGCGGTGGTGCTCTCGATCGGCCTGGCGCACCGCGCGCTGGACCTGCGCCGCGACCTCGACTACGCGCGCACGCTGGCCGACGCCGATCCCTACACCGGCGTGCTCAACCGGCGCGCCTGGACCGAGCGCCTGCAGCTGCGCCTGCGCGAGTCGGCGCGCACCGCGCAGCCGCTGTGCGTGCTGTTTCTCGATCTCGACCACTTCAAGTCGCTGAACGACAACTTCGGGCACCATGCCGGCGACGACGCGCTGCTGGCGTTCGCCGCCGCGCTGCGCGATCCGCATTTGCCGCAGGCGGAAATCGGCCGCTACGGCGGCGAGGAATTCACCGTGCTGCTGCCGGGTTGCGGATTCGTCGACGCCCGGCGTTATGCCGAGCGCGTCCGCGAGCAGTTGCGGCGCATGCGCGTGGCGGTCGACGCGGACGGGCGGCCGTTGACCGTGAGCATCGGCATCGCCGCGCTGGCGCCGGGCGAAGACATGGCGACGCTGATCGCGCGCGCGGACGCCGCGATGTACGCGGCCAAGACCGCCGGCCGCGACTGCGTGATGCTCGCCGGCGAGGCGGCGCCCGTGATCGCGGCGCGCTAGGATCGCGCGCTTTCCGCGCGCATGGCCGCGTTCGCGACCCTCGGCATGGCAGCGGCTGCGGTTCGAAAGGCGCGCGTGCCGGTCACTGTCGACGGCGACGGCACCTCGTGCATCCGACCGGCGGCGCGGGTGGCGGGCGAAGATCGGCAAGATTCCGCGGGTCGTCGCCTGAGCGCGCCGCGTGCGGTTGGCGACGCCGCGCTCAGTACCACTCCAGCATCGACACGCCGAGGCCGAGGTAGGTCGCGCGGTGGTTGTAGTCGATCAGGCTCTCGCCGTAGCCGCTGAAGATCTGCACGTGGCCGCGCAGCTCGTTGTGGATCGGGAATGCCCAGTCCACCTGCACCGCGCCGTGCGAGCGGTCGCCGCCGCGCAGCGAATGGCGCAGCATCACCGCCAGTTCGTGGCCGCTGCCCCAGTCGTGCACCAGCAGCAGGTCGCCGCGGCCCAGGTAGTCGGCGATGTCGGGGTTGTCGTCGTTCCTGCGGCTCTCCGGCACGCGGATCCACGGCCGCAGCATCAGCGTCCAGCCCTCGCGCTCGAGGCCGAGATCGAACACGACCCGGTTCCAACTGCGCGACAGCGGATCGGCGCGGCCATTCGACTGGTGATCGAAGCCGACGCCGAGCAGGCGTCCCTTCCAGCCGAACACGTCGTAGTTCGTGCGGAACGCCAGGATCGCCTCCGGCTCGTAGTTGGTCTCGCGGAACGGGCGCGAGATGTCGCTGTTGTAGACCTGCCAGTGCGAGGTCTGCGTGTAGCCCATCCACAGGTCGCCGTTGTCGCCGAACATGCCCTGCCAGATCTTGGTCTTCAGGCTGAGCTGGAACTTGGATTCGAGCTTGTCGAGCCCTTCCGTCCGGGCGACGGTGTGGCCGGATGCCGGGCTCGAAGGCGTCTGGTTGGTCCTGCTGGTGTAGAACGCCGGCAGCAGGTACACCGGCTTGTAGGCGCGGACGTGGAACGGCCCGAGCTTCGACTGCGGCGACAGCTCCCAGCGGCTGTCCAGCAGCGACAGCGGCGCCGTCGGCGCCTGCAGCGGCTCGGCGCGCGCGTAACGCAACTGGTCGTCGAGCGTCTGCGGCGTCGGGCTGCGCACCGGCGGCGTCTTCAGCGGCGAGTGCGCGGTCGGCGCGGCGCGCCCCATCGCGCGGTCGTAGCAGGCGAGGCGCTCGGCGTCGGCGGTGATCGCCGTGCACGCCCTGGGGTCCGCGGGCGGCACATCGTCGGCGCGCGTGCGCGCCGCGGCGAGCGCGCAGGCGAGGCAGCCGAGTGCGGGCAGCAGCGTGGACAGGCGCATCGGACGTTCCGTACCTGGGGCGCGGGAAGGATACGGCAAGCGCGACGGGTGGCGGTTACGCCGCGCGCGGCGTCTGCGATCATGTACGGATCGCCGACGGGAACGCGCATGCCTCCGATCCTCACGTTCAGCGCCGCGCAGGCGCGTCTGCTGCACCTCGCCGCACAGGGACTGCTCGCGCGCCCTCGCGCGAAGGCCAGGCCCGAGACGCTGTTGCGGGCGATCGTGCGCATGCAGTTGCTGCAGATCGACACCATCCACGTGGTCGCGCGCAGCCCGTATCTGGTGCTGTTCTCGCGCGTCGGCGCCTATCCGCCCGAATGGCTGGATGCGCTGCTGGCCGAGGGGCAAGTGTTCGAATGCTGGGCGCACGAGGCCTGCTTCGCGCCGATGGCCGACTGGGCGCTGCACCACGCGCACCGCGCCGCGCGCGCGCAGCACTGGGCGCACCGCCACGCCCGGCGCATGCACGCCGAGCACCGCGAGGGCATGGATCGCCTGCTGGCGCACGTGCGCGAGCGCGGCCCGGTGCGCGCCGCCGACTTCGGGCGCGCCGATACCGCCGCCGGCGGCTGGTGGGGCTGGAAGGCGGAGAAGCGCTGGCTGGAGGCGTGGTTCGCGCTGGGCGAGCTGATGATCGCGCGCCGCGAGCGCTTCCAGCGCGTGTACGACGTGCGCGAGCGCGTGCTGGCGAAGGCCCGACCCGACCCGACCGCGCAGCCCGCGCCGTCCGCGGCGGAGGCGCGCCACGCGTGGATCCTGCGCAGCGTGCAGGCGCTCGGCGTGACGCAGGCGCGCTGGATCGCCGACTACTTCCGCCTCGGCCGGCGCATCGCCGACGCCGACCTGCAGCCGCTGCTGGCCGAAGGCGCACTGCTGCCGGTCGAAGTGCGCGGCTGGGACGCGCCCGGCTACGTGCACGCAGCGCAGCGCGAACGGGCCGAGCGCGCCGCGGCCGGCGCGTTGCGCGCCACGCGCACCGCGCTGCTGTCGCCGTTCGATCCGGTGGTGTGGGACCGCGAGCGCGCACGCGCGATGTTCGGTTTCGACTACACGCTGGAGTGCTACACGCCCGCGCCGAAGCGCCGCTACGGCTACTTCGTGCTGCCGATCCTGCACCGCGGCCGCCTGGTCGGCCGGCTGGACGCCAAGGCGCACCGCGGCGAAGGCGTGTTCGAGGTGCGCTCGCTGCATCTCGAAGAGGGCGTCGCAGTGGAATCCGGGCTGGCCGCCGCGCTGGCGGCCACGCTGCGCGACTGCGCGGCCTGGCACGCGACGCCACGGGTCGAAGTCCGGCGCAGCGAGCCGCGCGCCTTCGCCGCGTTGCTGCGCGCCGCGCTGAAGGACGCCGTGGGCGCGGCGCCGCGTTGAGCGCGGACGGCGCGCGCCGGTTTTTGCGATCATGGCCGGCGACGACGCCCACGGAACCCGACGCATGCAGGCCGAGCACGGCATCACCGCGATCGACACCGGCTTCTTCCGGCCGCGCTTCGACGCCAGCCACCTGATCGTCGAGGGCGGACGCGCCGCGTTCGTCGACGTCGGCACCAACCATTCGGTGCCGCGCCTGCTGGCGGCGCTGTTCGCGCAGGGCATCGCGGCCGCCGCGGTCGACTACGTGATCCTCACCCACGTGCACCTCGACCACGCCGGCGGCGCCGGCGCGCTGCTGCGCGAGCTGCCGAACGCGAAGCTGCTCGTGCACCCGCGCGGCGCGCGCCACATGGCCGACCCGAGCGCGCTGGTCGCCGGCGCGTCCGCGGTGTACGGCGAAGAGGAAGTGCTGCGCTCCTACGGCGCGCTGGTGCCGGTGCCGGCCGCGCGCATCGTCGAGGCGGGCGAGGGCCACGTGGTCGAACTGGCCGGGCGCGCGCTGCGCTGCCTCGACACGCCGGGCCACGCGCGCCACCACATCTCGATCTGGGACGAACGCAGCCGCGCGTTCTTCCCCGGCGATACCTTCGGCCTGTCCTATCGCGAGTTCGACACCGCGCGCGGCGCCTTCATCCTGCCGACCACCACGCCGATCCAGTTCGAGCCCGACGCGCTGCGCGCCTCGATCGGGCGCATGCTCGCCTACGCGCCGCAGGCGATGTACCTGACCCACTACAGCCGCGTCGTCGACGTGCCGCGGCTGGCGCAGGACCTGCTCGTGCAGATCGATGCGATGGTGCGCATCGCGCGCGCCAACGCGGGCGCCCCGGACCGCCACGCGCGCATCGCCGCCGCGCTGGCCGAGCTGTACCTGGCGCGCGCGCAGGCGCACGGCTGCGCGCAGGACGCGGCGACGATGCGCGAACTGCTGGCGATGGACATCGAGCTGAACGCGCAGGGCCTGGAGGTCTGGCTGGACCGCGGCGGCAAGGGCTGAGCGCCGCGCGCCGTCCGCCGCGGCGGCTTTGCCGCAGCGCGCCGCACGCGCGGCGCCCGAAGCGCCGGCATGGCTGCGTTACGCGGACGCGATCGCGATCGACGGCCTGGGCGGGCGGGGCATCGCGCGGGCCGGGCCCGGCGGGCCGCTGTCGGCTGCGGCGCTGGCCGACGCGCGCGCCCCGGGCTGACCGCCTGCAACCTGGCCGTCGGCGGCGTCGGCAGCTACGCGCAGGACTACGACGGCACCGTGCGCAACATCGCCCAGTGGGACGGCGAGATCGCCGCGCATCCCGACGTGCTGATGCAGATGCGCAACGCCGCCGATCGCGCTGCCGTCCAAGCGCGGCCACGACGACGCGCGCATCGCCAAGATCCTCCGCGGCAACTTCGCGCGGCGGTTCCGCGAGGTGGGGGCGACGGAACGCCGTTCAGCGCACCTCACGCGCCAATGCGGCGCCGAGCGCCTGCTCCCACTCGCCGATGAAGGCGGCATAGGCCGCGTCGTCCAGGAACGCGCGCACGTAGGCGTCGCCCCCCGCGCCGAGCGCGGTCAGCGTGTAGGTGACGCTGATGCGCGCGTGTCCGCCGTTGGCCGGCTCGCAGTGCACGTCCACCAGCCCGATATTGGAACCCTCCGCCAGCCGCGCGTAACTGACGCGGTGGGCGGCGGGTTCGTAGGCGCTGACGATCCAGGTGCTGACGCGGCCGTCCGGCGCGCGCGTGCGGAACGTGCTGCCGCGCTCGCGGTCGCCACTCAGCATTTCCGGCGCCCATCCGGGCGCCCAGCGGCGCTCGCCTTCGGCGGTGAAGTAGGGGAACACCCGTGCGCAGGGCGCGGGCAGGGTGAACGAGCGGGTCTGGCTGCCGGAGGCGTAGGACATGGCGGTGGCTCCACTGGAGGCGAGGATGGCGAGGGCGGTGCCCAGGCTGAGGGTGCGGGAAGGCATGGCGGTATCCTTCGTTGGTTGATATGTACCATGGTACCATATCACCAGTAATGCTTGCGCGGCTAGAATGGCCGCGCAGACCGAGGAGCCCGAGATGCCGAACCGAGACGAGCCGCGCCGCGAGGTGGAACGCGTGCAGACCGGCGTGCGCCTGGAGAAGCGCCTGCTGAAGGTGCTGAAGGGCTTGGCCGAATACCTCGACCTGTCGCTGGGCGACCTGCTCGAGGGGATGGCGCTGCACGCGCTGGAGAACAAGCCGCCGTTCTCGGCGGCGACGCTGAAGCGCATCGCCGATCTCAAGCGCGTGTACGGCCTCGACCTCGGCGCCGCCGACAGCCACCGCCTGCGCGAGCGCTGACGCGAGCGCACGCGACGCCGCGGAGCGGCTCGATCGCCACCTGGCTGGCGCTGCGGCAGGGCCCGGGCAGATCCGCGTCGGCGCGGACGCCGGCCCGCCCGCCCGGGCGGGTGCAAGCGGTGGTGCGCGGCAGCTCGCGGCGCCGGCCGACGTCCGTCCCTGAATCCGTCGCGCCGCCGCCCGTCGCGGTGCTAGCCTGAGCGCGTCGCCGCCGGGTGCGCCGCCATGGCCGTCCACAACGCGGACATCGCCGCCGTGTTCCAGGAGATCGCCGATCTGCTGGCGCTGCAGGACGCCAACCCGTTCCGCATCCGCGCCTACGCCAACGCCGCGCGCACCATCGACGGCTGGCCCGAGGAACTCGACCTGTGGACGCGTCGCGGCCACAAGCTGGACGACATCCCCGGCATCGGCGAAGACCTCGCCGGCAAGATCCGCGAGATCCTCGACACCGGTTCGTGCGCCGCGCTGCAGCGGTTGCGGCGCGGTTTCCCGGCCGGCATCACCGACCTGCTGCGCGTGCCGGGCCTGGGGCCGAAACGCGTGCGCACGCTGTACCGCGAGCTGCACGTCGAGACGCCCGAGCAACTGCTGCGCGCCGCGCGCGACGGCCGCATCCGCGCGCTGCCGGGTTTCGGCGCCACCAGCGAGAAGCGCATCCTCGAGGCGGCGTCCGCCTACGTCGGCCGCGAGCAGCGCATGCCGCTGGCGAAGGCGGCGACCTACGCCGAGGCACTGCTCGAGTGGCTGCGCGGCGCGCGCGGCGCGCAGGACGCCGTGGTCGCCGGCAGCTACCGGCGCATGCGCGAGACGGTGGGCGACATCGACGTGCTGGTATCGGCGCCGCGCGGCGGCCCGGTGGCCGACCGCTTCGTCGCCTACGACGAGGTCGAACGCGTGCTGGCCAAGGGCGGCACGCGCGCCAGCGTGGTGCTGAAGAGCGGCCTGCAGGTGGACCTGCGCGTGGTTGCGCCGGAGAGCTACGGCGCCGCGCTGGTCTACTTCACCGGCTCCAAGGCGCACAACATCGAGCTGCGCCGCATGGCGCAGCAGCGCGGGCTGAAGATCAACGAATACGGCGTGTTCCGCGACGGCCAGCGCATCGCCGGCGACACCGAGGCGTCCGTCTACGCGACGCTCGACCTCGACTGGGTGCCGCCCGAGCTGCGCGAGGACCGCGGCGAGATCGAGGCCGCGCGCCGGCACGCATTGCCGAAGCTGGTGGAGCTCGCCGACCTGCGCGGCGACCTGCATGCGCACACCAACGCCACCGACGGCCGCGGCACGCTGGAGGAGATGGCCGCGGCGGCGCGCGCGGCCGGCCTCGAATATCTCGCCATCACCGAGCACTCCAGGCGGGTGACGATGGCGCACGGGCTGGACGCCGCGCGGCTGGGCGAGCAGATCGACGCGATCGACCGCCTCAACGGAACGCTGCACGGACTCACGCTGCTGAAGGGCATCGAGGTCGACATCCTCGAAGACGGCACGCTGGACCTGCCCGACAAGGTGCTGGCGCGCCTCGACCTGGTGGTCGGCGCCGTGCACAGCGCGTTCCACCTTTCGCGCAAGCAGCAGACCGAACGCATCCTGCGCGCGATGGACCGGCCGTGCTTCAGCATCCTCGCGCATCCGACCGGGCGCCTGCTCAGCGAGCGCGAGCCGTACGACGTCGACATGGAGCGCATCGTCCGCCACGCCCGCCAGCGCGGCTGCTTCCTCGAGCTGAACGCGCATCCCGAGCGGCTCGACCTGCTGGACACGCACTGCCGCATGGCCAAGGACGAGGGCGTGCTGGTCGCGGTGTCCAGTGACGCGCACGCGCCGGCCGACTTCGGCGTGCTGCACTACGGCATCGGCCAGGCACGCCGCGGCTGGCTGGAAAAGGGCGACGTGCTGAACACGCGTCCGCTCGGCGCGCTGCGCAGGCTGCTCGCCGGCACCATGCGCGGCTAGGCCCCGCAGGCGCGCAGCGCCGCGTTTGATGCAGATCAGACAAAGCGCGTGGCCGCCGCGCGCGCGGCGGTTCGCGGCCGCCGCGCGCGGCTATAGTCGAGCCATGCCGATGGGGTCCACCGAGCTCGTTTTTCGCGCCCGCGGCCTCACCAAGGTCTACCGCATGGGCGAGGTCGAGGTACACGCGCTGCGTGGCGTCGATCTGGATCTCCACGCGGGCGAACTGGTCGTGCTGCTCGGACCTTCCGGCAGCGGCAAATCGACCCTGCTGAACATCCTCGGCGGACTGGACGTGCCGACCGCGGGGCAGGTCTGGTACCACGGCGAGGACCTGACCGCCGCCGATGCGCGCGCGCTGACGCAGTTCCGCCGCACCCACGTCGGCTTCGTGTTCCAGTTCTACAACCTGATCCCCAGCCTGACCGCGCGCGAGAACGTCGCCCTGGTCACCGACATCGCCGAGGCGCCGATGACGCCGGAGCAGGCGCTGGCGCTGGTCGGACTGGAGCAGCGCATGGACCACTTCCCTGCGCAGCTCTCCGGCGGCGAGCAGCAGCGCGTGGCGATCGCGCGCGCGGTCGCCAAGCGACCGGCGGTGCTGCTCTGCGACGAGCCGACCGGCGCGCTGGACTCGCCCACCGGCGTGCGCGTGCTGGAGGTGATCGAGCGCGTCAACGCCGAGCTCGGCACCACCACCGTGGTGATCACCCACAACGCCGATATCGCGCGCATGGCGCACCGCGTGCTGCGCATGGCGGACGGGCGCATCGCCAGCGCGCAGACCAATCCGACGCGCACGCCGGCGCGCGAGCTGTCCTGGTGAACGCGCTGGCGCGCAAGGCGCTGCGCGACCTCGGCCACCTGCGCAGCCAGGCGATCGCGATCGCGCTGGTGGTGGCGAGCGGCGTGGCGACGCTGGTGATGGCGCAGTCCACCTACCGCTCGCTCGAGCTCACCCGCACGCGCTTCTACGCGGACTATGCCTTCGCCGACATGTGGGCGGCGACCAAGCGCGCGCCGGAGACGCTGGCCGCGCGGCTGGCCGCGGTCGACGGCGTGCAAACGGTGGAGACGCGGCTGGTGGCGCCGGCGACGCTGCGCGTGCCCGGCTTCGCCGATCCGGTGCGCGCGTTGGTGCAGTCGTTGCCGGTCACCGGCGTGCCGGTACTGGACCGGCTGTACCTGCGGCGCGGCCGATTGCCGACGCCGGGCGCGCGCGACGAGGCGGTGCTGAGCGACGCCTTCGCCGACGCGCACCATTACCGGCCGGGCGACCGCGTACTCGCCATCGTGCATGGCCGCAGCCAGTGGTTCCGCGTGGTCGGCGTCGCCAGCTCGCCGGAGTACGTCTACCAGATCCGTCCCGGCGCCTCGTTCCCCGACTTCAAGCGCTTCGCCATCCTGTGGACCTCGCGGCGCGGGCTGGAGGCGGCGCTGGACATGGACGGCGCGTTCAACACCGTGGCGCTGCGGTTGCGGCCGGACGTGCCGGCGGTGGCCGTGGCGCGGCGCGTGGACGCGCTGCTGGCGCGCTACGGCGGCGTCGGCGCCTATACGCGCAGCGAGCAGCTCTCGCACCGCTATCTGCAGTCCGAGCTGCACCAGCTCGAGGTGATGGCCCTGCTGTTCCCGGCGATCTTCCTCGGCGTGTCGGCGTTCCTGCTGAACGTGGTGCTGACCCGGCTGGTCGGCACGCAGCGCGAGCAGGTGGCGGTGCTGAAGGCGATCGGCTACACCGACTTCGACGTCGCCCGTCACTACCTCGGCATCGTCGCCCTGATCGCCGGCGCCGGCGCTGTGCTCGGCGTAGCCGGCGGCACCTGGCTGGGGCACTGGATGTCGGGCATCTACCGCGACTTCTTCCGCTTCCCGTTCCTCGACTACCGCGTGGGCGCCGACGTGGTGGCGACCGGCCTCGGCGTCAGCCTCGGCGCGACGCTTGCGGGCACGCTGCAGGCGGTGATCGGCGCGATGCGCCTGCCGCCGGCGGAGGCGATGCGGCCGCCCGCGCCGGAACGCTTCCGTGCGCTGCTGGTCGAGCGCCTCGGCCTGCAGCGCTGGTTCGCGCCGCCGACGCGCATGATCCTGCGCCAGCTCGAGCGGCATCCGTTCAAGGCGCTGCTGACCGTCGCCGGCCTGGCGCTGGGCTGCGCAATCATGATGATCGGTCGCTTCCAGAACGACGCGATCGACTACCTCACGCAGGTCGAGTTCTACGTCGGCCAGCACTACGACATCGCCGTGGACTTCACCGAGCCGACCGCGCGCGCGGCGCTGTTCGAACTGGGCGCGCTGCCCGGCGTCACCGCGGTCGAGCCCTACCGCGCGGTGGGCGTGCGCCTGCGCCACGGCACGCAGAGCTACCGCACCGCCATCGAGGGCCTGCCCGCGGACGGCCGCCTGCGCACGCCGATGGACGTCGCGCTGCGGCCGGTCGCGCTGCCGCCGGACGGCCTGCTGCTGGACGCCTATCTCGCCCGCATGCTGGGCGTGCGCGTCGGCGACGACGTCGACGTGGACGTGCTGGAGGGCCGGCGCCGCGAACTGCGCCTGCGCGTGGCGGGCACCGTCGAGGAATACCTCGGCGCGCGCGCCTACATGCGCCTCGATGCGCTGGATCGTGCGCTGGGCGAGGGTGCGCTGGTGTCCGGCGCCTGGCTCGGCGCCGATCCGGCGCGGCAGGGCGCGGTGATGGACGCGCTGGAACGGCGGCCGCGCGTGGCCGGCATGGGCGCGCGCATGGCCTCGCTGCGCAGCTTCCTCGACACCATGGCCGAGAGCATCCTGGTGTTCACCCTGGTGACGCTGGTGCTCGGCGGCCTGATCAACTTCGGCGTGGTCTACAACACGGCGCGCATCGCCCTGTCCGAGCGCTCGCGCGAGCTGGCCACCATGCGCGTGCTCGGCTTCACCGAGCGCGAGGTCGGCGCGGTCCTGCTGGGCGAACTGGCGCTGCTGGTAGTGGCCGCCGTGCCGTTCGGCTTCGTTGCCGGCGCGCTGCTGTGCCGCGGCATGGCCGTGGCGATGCGGTCGGACCTGATGCGCATCCCGGTGCACTTCACCAGCGGCACCTATGCCATCGCCGCGCTGGCGACGTTCGCCGCCGCTGCGCTGTCTGCGGCGGCGGTATACCGTCGCATCGCGCGACTGGACCTGCTGGCGGTGCTGAAGGCGCAGGAATGAACGCGAAGCAGCGAATCGTGCGCTGGAGCCTGATCGCCTGCGTGCTGCTGGCGGCCGCCGCGTTGGCCGCGTGGTGGCTGCGTCCGGCGGCGCTGCCGGTCGAGGTGGCCGAAGTGCGCCGCGCGCCGTTCGTGCAGAGCTTCGTCGAGGAAGGGCGCACGCGGCTGGAGCATCGCTATCTGGTGGCGGCGCCGGTGGGCGGCATGCTGCGTCGCGTGGTCCTGCGCGAGGGCGACACGGTGCGCGCCGGCCAGGTGGTCGCCGAGGTCGAACCGTCGGTGGCCGCGCTGAACGATCCCGCGCAGCGCGCGCGCCTGCGCGCGGACACCGATGCGGCGGGCGAGGCCGAGGACGCGGCGCACCACGCGCTGCAGGCGGCCGATGCCGCGTTGCGTCTGGCGCGCAGCGACCTGAAGCGCCTGCAGGGCATGCGCACGGTGGTGGCGCCGTCCGAACTGGACGCCGCCACCACGCGCGCCGAAGAGGCGACACAGCGCCGCGAAGCCGCGCAGGCGGAACTCGCCGCGGCCACGCAACGCCACGCGGCCTACGAGCGGCTGCTGGCCCTGGAAGGGCGGGGCGGCGGGGAAGCGCTGGCGCTGACCGCGCCGATCGACGGCGTGGTGATCCATCGCTACCAGGAGAGCGCGGTACCGGTCGCGGTCGGCCAGGCGATCCTCGAGATCGGCGATCCGCACGATCTGGAGATCGAGGTGCAGGCGCTGTCCGCCGATGCGGTGAAGCTGCGTCCCGGCATGCGCGCGATCGTTCACGAGTGGGGTGGAGAGGGCAATCTCGAGGCGCGCGTGGCGCTGATCGAGCCGGGCGCCTTCACCAAGGTGTCGGCGCTCGGGGTGGAAGAGCAACGCACCTACGTGCGCCTGGATTTCACCTCGCCGTACGCACAGTGGGCACGGCTCGGCGACGGCTACCGCGTCGAGGTGGAGTTCGTGCTGTCCGAGGGCAGCGACGTGCTGCAGGTGCCGAGCGGCGCGCTGGTGCGCGACGGCACGCGCTGGACGGTGTTCGCATTGCGCGACGGCAGGGCGCGCGCCGTGCCGGTGGAGATCGGCCGGCGCGGCACCGACGCGACGGAGATCCGTGCCGGCCTGCGCGCCGGCGAGCGCATCGTCGCCTGGCCGGACGACCGCATCGCCGAGGGCACGCGCGTGCGCGCGCTGCCCGGCGGCGCCGGCACGCGCGGACCATGAATCCATTCGACGCGGCCGCGGCCGCAGGAGGAGGCCATGCTCATCTTCAAGTTGGCGCTGGTGGCGGCGGCGGTGGTGATCCCGTTCGCGGTCACCGCCGCGCTGGCCGCCGCGTTCGCGGCGCTGGCGCGGCTGCGTCCGCGCGCTTCGCCACTGGCGCATCCCGCGCCCGCGGCGGGCGATTGCCGGCGCCGGCAGCTCGCGCGGCTGGAACGCCAGGCGTGGATGTGGCTCGCGCCGACCCTGATCGGCGCGGCGCTGCTCGCGCTGCTGTGGCTGTGGTTGCGCGGCACGCAGGCGCGCACGGACGTCATGGCGAGTGCGCGCGACCTGCTGCCGCTGGGCGTTGCGGTGCTGCTGCTGGCGCTCGGCCTGGCCGGGATCGGGCGCGTCGCCGCGCTGCGCCGGCGCCTGCAGCACGCGCTGACCGCCGAGCTGATCACCGCGCAGTCCCTGCACGAGCTGGCCCGGCGCGATTGCGTGGTGTTGCACGACGTCGCCGGCCAGGGCGGCGCGCGCATCGACCACGTGGTGGTGGCGCCGTCGGCGGTGTACGCGGTTGCCACCGGCAGCCGCCTGCTGGCGCGTCCCGGAGGCTCGGCCGAGGTGCGCTACGACGGCGAGCGCCTGGCGTTCCCGGTGTGGCAGGAGGTGCAGCCGCTGCGCGATGCGCGCGCGCAGGCGCAGTGGTTGGCGCGTTGGCTGGCGGGCGAGGTGGGTGCGGTGCCGGTCGTGCCGGTGCTGGCGCTGCCGGGCTGGAAGGTGCGCGACGCGGCGCCCGTCGGCGCGGTGCGCGTGATCAATCCGCGCGACTGCGGGTTCATGGCGGAGCCGCCGGCGGCCCCGCTGCCCGCCGAACTGCGCGCGCGCGTAGCGGCGGCGCTGGCGAGCCGCGTCGCCTGAGCGGCTTGTGCGGAAAAAAGCGGGGCCGGCACCGCCGGCCCCCGGTCCCCGCGCGCGCGTGGTGCGCCTCAGCGCTGCTGCACGAGGGTGATGTTGCCCTTGTCGTCCACGCGCACGATGTCGCCCTTGCGCAGGTTGCCGGCATCCTCGACGTTGACGTCGACCATCTTGCCGTCCCACATCCTCACGCTGACCTGGTACGCACCCTTGGTCTTGCCCTCGCCGATCTTCTTGCCCGCGTAGGCGCCGCCGGCGACGCCGGCGACGGTCGCGGCGGTCTTGCCCTTGCCGCCGCCGACCTGGTGGCCGAGCAGGCCGCCCGCGACCGCGCCGATCACCGCGCCGGCGGTGCCGTGGTCGGCGGTCTGGCTTTGCGTGTAGGTGACCTGCTGCACGACGCCGCAGTCGTAGCAGCGCACGTACATGCTGCCGTCGCTCTTGGTGATCACGTCCTCGGCGGCGGAGGTGGGGGCGGCGGCACCCGCGCCGAGGGCGGCGACGAGCGCGATGGCAAGCACGGATTTCATGTTCATGGCGATCTCTCCTCAGGGGGGCGGGCGCAGCGCGTCCGCGTGCGTCGAATCTAGCGCCGATTCGCTGAATGGGGAGCCATGGGCCGCGGCGCCCGATGTCCGCTCCCGGCAGGTCTCCGGGGCGCGTCCCGACGGCCGCCTGGACGGCCGTCCCGACCGCCCCGGACGGGGCGCGGAGCGCCGCTTGCGCGGGGAGCTGCGAGCGGCGCGGCGGGCCGGCCGCAGGCCGTTTCCGGCGGGCCGCGCGGGGCTTCGCCGGACGCACTTGACACTGTCGATTTCTCAAAAAGCTTGGGCTATAGTGCGCGCGCTGTGTTTGCACGGTCACAAGTGCATCGTGGCCCGATGCAGCGCCGATCTCCGATCACGCTCCATCGCTTCACACCCTGTGTCTACCTGCACACCAGTAGCCGGCGGAAATCGCGAGACATCCGCCTAGTCTTGTAACGTTTGGAGATATCCCATGTCGGATCGTCAGATCGGCACCGTGAAGTGGTTCAACGAGGCCAAGGGCTTCGGCTTCATCAGCCGCGACAACGGCCCGGACGTGTTCGTGCATTTCCGCGCGATCACCGGCACCGGTTTCCGTACGCTGCAGGAAGGCCAGAAGGTGAGCTTCAAGGTCGTGCAGGGCCAGAAGGGCCTGCAGGCCGACGAAGTCGCCCCGGCCTGATCGACCGCGCGTCCGGTCACCGCGCCCCGGGCAGCTCCGCTGCCCGGGGCGTTTCTTTTGGTCCGTCCCCCGACCATGGGAGCGGCTTCGGCCGCGATTCCGGGGTGGCGACCCAGGGCTGAAGCCCGCGCCCGCGGGGTGGGGCGATCCGCGACCGAAGCCGTCCCCTCGCTGCGGAGAAAGACCTCTCTTTCGGAGCCACTGCGCGGCGCGCGCAGACGCGGACCATGCACGGGTGCGCCCACCGCGTTCTGCTAGGCTGCGGCGGCCGGCGGCGCGCCGGCGTGCCGGAAGGAGCGTTCCCATGCGGATGCATCGACGCGCGCAAGCGCTGGCCATGGCCGGCATGTTCGTGCCGGCGCTCGCCCTCGCCGCGCCCTGGGCCGCATGGGAGGTGCCGGCCGGCTACCGCGAGGTCGCCGGCGGCGACCATGCGCGCGCCTACGTCCGCGCCGGCGACGATGCGGCGCATCCGGCCGAGCGCCTCGACGTGCGCATGGTCGAGGTGCCGCCGAGCGAGCCCCTCGGCGACTGGTTCGCCGCGCTGCGCAAACAGCGCGAGGCGACCTGCCCGGCGCTGCAGGCGCAGCCGGGGGCGTCGCGCCTCGATGCGGTGCCGGCGACGCTGCGGGAAATGTGGCACTGCCCGCGCGACGCGCGCAGTGGACGTGGCGAGGTGGCCGTGCTGAAGGCGATGCGCGACGGCACCCGCGTCTGGCTGGCCAGCGCCATGCGCGAGTACCCGCCGTTCGAGGCCGGCAAGACGCCGCTGCAGAAGGCCGAGCTGGCGCGCTGGACCGTGTTCGAGCAGAGCCTGGCGCTGTGCCGCGACTACACGGGCGCAGCCGTCTGCATGGGCGACCCTGCCGCGCTGGGCGCGGCGAAAACGATCGCGCCGACGCCCGACGAAGCCGTCGCGCTGCGCCGCGCCGAATCGCGCGGCCGCGAAATCTACCGGCAGGATCGCCTGGCCTGGAAGGCCGGCGACGCGCTCGGCAAGGCCGGCCACCTCGACAGGAACACCCGCGTGAAGGGCTGGATCGCGCTGCCGGGCGCGCGCGATGCGGGCGACGTCTACTTCCTCGGCGGCGACGCGCAGGCGCCGCTGCCGCTGTGGGTGGTCAGCTTCGACGCCGCCGGCACGGCGCGCGTGCGCGCCGGTCGTGCCGACGACCTGCGCCGCGACGATCTCGCCGCGCGTTACCGCGCCCGCCAGTCCGCGCTGGCGCTGCAGGCGAAGCCGTGCACGCCGGCACTGGGCAGCGCCGTGCTGCGTGCCGAGGACGGCCAGGGCTGGCTGGTCTACACGCTGGCGCGCGGCGCCGACGCGGATACGGTGTGGATCGGCGGGCACACGCGCTTTCGCATGGCGCCGGACGCCGCCACCACGCTCAATGCCGAGCCGCTGCCGGCGGGCTGCGGGCACATCGGGCGCAGGGATGCGAACGGCAGGGCGTACAGCGTGCTGCAGATGGCGCAGCCGGAATCCGCGGTGCCGCTGGAGACGTTGATCGCGCAGCAGCTCGACGCCGGCCTGCCGTTCCTGGTGGCGACGCCGGAGGCGGTGTGGCGGGTGGAAGGCGGCCGCGTGCGGAAGCTCGACGTGCGCGCGCGCAACCGCCTGCCGGAAGCGCGCTGACGCGCGCGCGAGGGAGGCGGCGCCCCGACTCAGCCCGTCGATTCGAAGCGCGCGCGCAACTGGCGCGCGCGCCGGCCGCGGTTCAACACCGCCGCGATCAGGTGGCGCGGCAGCACCGGCTTGGTCAGGAAGTCGTCGCCGCCGGCGGCCAGTGCCTGGAAGCGGGTGTCGGCCTCGTGGTCGCCGGAGATGAACACGATCGAGGTGAACTCGGTGTCGGGCTGCTCGCGGATGCGCGCGGCCATCTCCAGGCCGTCCAGCTCCGGCATGTACAGGTCGAGCAGCACCACCTCGGGCGCGAACGCGGCGATGTCGGCCAGCGCCTCGCGCGGGTCGGAGTGCAGCCGCGTGGCGACGCCGGCGTGGCGCAGCACGCTCTCGCAGAACATCGCCTGGCTGCGGTCGTCGTCGATCACCATCACGCGCAGCGGATCGCGCTTCCAGCTGCCGAGCAGGCGGGCGATGCGCGCGGCCAGCGCGGGCAAGTCGGCGTCCGCGGCCAGCGCGTGGTCGGCGCCGGCGCGCAACGCCTGCATGCGCGTCGCGGTCTGCGCATCGCGCAGCAGCGCGATCAGCAGCGGGCGCTGCGCGTCGCCGCCGAGGCGCGCGCCCTGGCGCGCCAGCGTGTCGAGCGCGCCGGCGTGGCTGGCGTCGACCAGCACGCCGTGCATGCCGGCCGGCGGCGACGCGCGCAGCACGGATTCTGCGCTGGCATGCGCGACCACGCCGATGTCGTGCGGCGCCAGCTCGATGCTCAGCTCGGCCACCAGCGCGGGATCGTCGGTGAGGCACAGCAGGGTGGCGCCGGCGACGGGCGCGGCCAGCGTGACCGGCGCGGTCAGCGCGGCCAGCGCCTCCTCGGCGGCCGCGGCCGGTTCGACCTGCTCGCCGGCCAGGCCGCACGCCATGCGGTGCATGCTGGCGAGCTGCGCGGCGTCCGGCGCGTGGCCTTCCTCGACGAAGTAGCACAGGTACACGGTCAGCTCGACCGCGGCGATCGCCAGCGTCTCGTCGCCGGCCGCGTCGGCGGCGTTGGCGATGCGGTCCAGATCCTCGTGCAGCGCCGACGCGACGTCCTGCGTCCACGGCCCGCGCAGCAGCGGTTCGAAACGCCGCGCCCAGTCGCAGGCGCGGGCCCGCACGTCGCCGTCGAGGCGCAGCGCGACTGAATTCATGGCACGATCCCCTGTAGCGCCGGCGTTCTCGAATGCAGCACGTGCCGGTCGCCTGCAAGTTTCGCACGGGTACCACAGCCGACCCAGCCGCGCATGGCCGACATTGCCGAATCCGTCACACTTTTGCCCGCGACGGTCGCGACCGTGGGCGTGCGCACGCGCGACGGCGCCGGCGCCGAACTGCGCGTGGTCGCCGCGGATGCGGCGCCGGCGCGCGCGCTGCTCTGGCTGCCGGCGCTGGGCGTCGGTGCGCATCACTACCTGCCGCTGGCGCAGGCGCTGGCCGCGCGCGGCGTGGCGGTGGCGCTGCACGAATGGCGCGGCACCGCCAGCAGCAGCCTGCGCCCGCGGCGCGGCTGCGACTGGGGCTACCGCGAACTGCTGACGCTGGATCTGCCGGCCAGCCTGGCCGCGGCGCGTGCCGCGCTGCCGCAGGCGCGCTGGGCGCTGGGCGGGCACAGCCTCGGCGGCCAGCTTGCCGCGCTGCGCCTGGCGCTGGCGCCGGACGAGGCCGACGCGCTGGTGCTGGCCGGCTCGGGTTCGCCGTACTGGCGCACGTTCCCGCGGCCGTGGGCGTGGACGGTGCGCGCGGCGCAGAGCGTGCTCCCGCTGGTCGCGCGCCTGCGCGGCCACTATCCGGGGCGGCGCTTCCGCTTCGCCGGCGACGAGGCGCGCGGCGTCATTGCCGACTGGGCGGCCAGCGGGCGCAGCGGCCGCTATGCGCCGGCCGCGCTGGCGGACGACCTCGAAGCCGCGCTGCGCCGGCTGGTGCAACCGGTCTACGCGTTGCGCTTCGCCGACGATCCGCTAGGCCCCGCCGCCTCGCTGCGCTGGCTGCTCGACAAGCTGCCGGCCGCGCCCTGCCGCAGCGACGCGCTGGACGCCGCCGCGCTCGGCTGCCGCGCCGATCATTTCGCCTGGTTGAAGCAGCCCGATGCGGTCGCCGCGCGCATCGCGCACTGGCTGCGCGAGGTCGTCGACGCCGACAGCCTCAGCGCGGCGCGTTGAGGCGCCGCACGATGGCGGTGATCAGGCGGCGCGGGGTGACGCGCACGCTCTGCGCCAGCAGCCGGTTCGCCAGGCCGGGCACGTACACGCGCCGGCCGCGCCGCATCGCGCGATAGCCCTGCGCGGCGACCGTGGCGGCGTCGAACAGCGGCAGCACGCGCAGCAGGCCGATCCTGCCGATCGCCGCACGCGCCTGGAACCCCGAATGGGTCGGCCCCGGGCACAGTGCGGTGACGGTGACGCCGTCGGCCGCCAGCTCGTCCGCCAGCGCCTCCGAGAACGACAGCACATAGGCCTTGGTGGCGTAGTACACCGCCATGTACGGGCCGGGCTGGAAGGCCGCCGTCGAGGCGACGTTGAGGATGCGCCCGCGGCGCGCGATCAGCCCGGGCAGCAGGCGCTTGGTCAGCGCGGTCAGCGCCAGCATGTTCAGGCGCATCATCGCCAGCTCGTCGTCGAGGCGGGTGTCGGAAAACGCGCCGTACATGCCGACGCCGGCGTTGTTGACCAGCGCGTCGACGGCGAGGCCGCGCTCGCGCAGCGCGGCGACCACCGCATCGACGCCGTCCTCGCGCGACAGGTCGGCGGCGACGGCGGCGATGCGGACGCCGTAGCGCGCGCCCCAGTCGGCGGCCAGCCGCGCCAGCGCGTCGGCGCTGCGCGCGACCAGCACCAGGTCGTGGCCGTCGCGCGCGAAGCATTCGGCGAGATGCATGCCGATGCCGCCGGAGGCGCCGGTGACGAGGGCGGTGGGGCGGGTCGAAGCGTTCATGCAGGTGTCCGGTTCAGCTGCAGGCGCGTTCGGCGGCGTCCACGAAGGCACGCAGCGCCGCCAGCGCCGGGTCGATGGTCAGGTAGTGGAAGTTCTCGCGGCCCTCGCGGCGCACGCCGAGCAGGCCGGCGTCCTTGAGGACCTTCAGGTGATGCGAGATCGCCGGCCGCGACAGCGGGGCGGCGTCGGCGATGGCGTTCACGCTGAGCTCGTCATGCTGCGCCAGCAGCAGCACGATGCGCTGGCGCTGCGGATCGCCCAGCGCGTGGAACAGCGGCGCGCAGGCGGTGAAGCCGGCGACGGCGCGGTCGAGCGGATGGAAGCGGCGCGGCATGCGTTTATGCGTTTAAACGTTCAAACACGTTTACGCATTGTGCACGCGGCGCTGGCGCCGCGCAAGCCTTGAAGGTAGCGTCGCGGGCTCCACCTGCACGTGCGGCCAAACCGCACGGAGATTGCCCATGCACCTGTTCGCGCCTTTCCGCCTGCGCACGCTGGAGCTGCGCAACCGCATCGCGGTATCGCCGATGTGCCAGTACTCGGCGACCGACGGCGTGCCGGACCACTGGCACCTGGTGCATCTCGGCAGCCGCGCGGTCGGCGGCGCCGGCCTGGTGCTGACCGAGGCGACCGCGGTGACGCCGGCAGGGCGCATCTCGCCCGGCGATACCGGCATCTGGAACGACGCCCAGGCCGAGGCCTGGCGACCGATCGCGCGTTTCATCGCCGATCAGGGCGCGGTGCCCGGCATCCAGCTCGCCCATGCCGGGCGCAAGGCCAGCACGGACGCGCCCTGGCGCGGCGGCGGCCCGCTCGACGCGGCGCAGGGCGGCTGGACGCCGGTGGCGCCGACGGCGCTGCCGTACGACGCTGGCTATCCGCAACCGCTGGCGCTGGATGCGGCGGGCCTCGACGCGGTAATCGCGGCGTTCCGCGCGGCCGCGCTGCGGTCGCTGGACGCCGGGTTCAAGCTGATCGAGGTGCACGCCGCGCACGGTTACCTGCTGCACCAGTTCCTGTCGCCGCGGTCGAACCGGCGCGCGGATGCCTGGGGCGGCGGCTTCGACAACCGCGTGCGCCTCGCCTGCGAGGTGGTGGGCGCGGTGCGCGCGGTCTGGCCGGAGGCGCTGCCGCTGCTGGTGCGCATCTCCGCGACCGACTGGGTCGAAGGCGGCTGGGACATCGAACAGAGCGTCGAGCTGGCGCGCCGGCTGAAGGCGCTGGGCGCGGACCTGATCGACGTTTCCAGCGGCGGCCTGCTGCCGCGCGTGCAGATCCCCGCCGCGCCCGGTTACCAGGTGCCGTTCGCCGCGCGCATCCGCCGCGAAGCCGGCGTCGCGACCGGCGCGGTCGGGCTGATCACCACGCCCGAGCAGGCCGAGCGGGTGGTCGCCGACGGCGACGCGGACATCGTTTTGCTGGCGCGCGAATCGCTGCGCGATCCCTACTTCCCGCGACGTGCGGCCCGGGCGCTGGGCGCGAAGCTGGTGCCGCCGCCGCAGTATTTGCGCGCCTGGTGAGCCGCCGCGCGCGGGTTCCGCGCGGTGCGCGAAAGCGCGATGATGGAGCGCCGCCACGCGAGACCCGGGCGATGAACGACGCGCCGCCGTCGCAACCGATCCTGATCGAAGGCCGCCTGCACGATCTGGGCGACGGCTTCATGGTGCGCCGGCTGCTGCCGCACATGCGCGCCAGGCTGGTCGGACCCTTCGTCTTCTTCGACCACATGGGGCCGGCGCGGCTGGCGCCGGGGCAGGGCATGGACGTGCGCCCGCACCCGCACATCGGCCTGGCCACGGTGACGTTCCTGTTCGAGGGCGTGGTCCGGCACCGCGACAGTCTCGGCTGCGTGCAGGACATCCTGCCGGGCGACGTCAACTGGATGACCGCCGGTCGCGGCATCGTGCACTCCGAGCGCACGCCGCCGCAGGCGCGCGCCGCGGGCAGCGCGCTGCACGGCATCCAGACCTGGGTGGCGTTGCCGCGCGAAGACGAGGAAATCGAGCCCGAATTCCACCACCACGCCGCCGCGACCCTGCCCGGCGTCGAGCGCGCCGGCGTGCGGCTGCACCTGATCGCCGGCGAAGCCTATGGCGAGCGCGCGCCGGTGCGGGTGTTCGCGCCGATGTTCTACCTCGGCGGCGAACTGGACGCCGAGGCGACGCTAGACCTGCCCGCCGAGCATGCCGAGCGCGGCGTCTACGTGGTCGACGGCGAGGTCGAGATGGGCGCACGGCCGCTCGCCGCGGCGCAGATGGGCGTGCAGTTCGGCGGCGCGCCGCTGCGCCTGCGCGCGCGCCGGCCGTCGCGGCTGATGCTGTTCGGCGGCGCGCCGCTCGGCGAGGACCGCTTCATCTGGTGGAACTTCGTGTCCAGCTCGCGCGAGCGCATCGAGCGCGCCAAGGCCGACTGGTCCGGCGGGCGCTTCGCGCCGGTGCCGGGCGAGCACGAATTCATCCCGCTTCCCGAACGTTGAGCCGGAGACGCGCCATGGCCGGGTTCGCCAGCTTCCGCGAGTTCTACCCCTACTACCTTTCCGAACACGCCAACCGCACCTGCCGCCGCCTGCATTTCGCCGGCAGTTGCGTGGTGCTGGCGGTCGTGGCGCTGGCCGCGCTGCGCGGCGACGCGCGCTGGCTGCTGCTGGCGCCGCTGGCCGGCTACGGTTTCGCCTGGGTCGGCCACTTCGCCTTCGAGAAGAACCGTCCGGCGACGTTTCGCCATCCGCTGTGGAGCCTGGCCGGCGACTGGGTGATGTTCTGGCAGATCCTGCGCGGCAAGGTGTCGATCTGACCGTCCGGCCGCGTCGGCCGTGACCTCTGCCCCATGCCTGCGGCACGCGCCGCGGCGCTATGCTGGCCCAATGCCCGTCGATGGCCGTCCGGGGACGGGGCGACGGGGCGATCGCGCCGCAGGAGGCCCGCGGGCCGAGCGGCTCAGCACGGGAGGATGCACCGATGCGTTCACGCATATGGCTTGCGGCGCTGGCGCTGCTGGTGGGCAGCGCGTCCGCGTACGCGCTCAGCGCCGACGAACTGATCGCGAAGAATGCCGAGGCGCGCGGCGGCCTCGACAAGCTCCACGCCATCAAGACCCTGCGCCTGCAGGGCACGCTGACGGCCGGTGACGATTTCCAGCTCGCTTACGCGCAGATGCAGAAACGCCCGGATCGGCTGCGCATCGAGGCCAGCGTGCAGGGGCTCACCCTGGTGCAGGCCTGGGACGGCGCGCAGGGCTGGCAGATCCAGCCGTTCGAGGGCCGCAAGGATCCGGCGACGATGTCCGCCGACGACGCCAAGGAGCTGGCCGAGCAGGCCGACATCGATGGCGCCCTGCTGGGCGCGAAGGCCGCCGGCGCCAGCGTGCGCTACCTCGGCACCGAGGACGTCGACGGCACCGAGGCGCACAAGCTCGAAGTGAAGCTGAAGAACGGCGACAGCTACACCGTCTACCTCGACCCCGATTACTTCCTGGAGATCCGCGAGGTCGCGCGGCGCAGCGTGCGCGGCGTGCCGGTCGAGACCGAGACCGACTACGGCGACTACGAGAAGATCGCCGGGGTGTACTTCCCGTTCGCGATCGAGACCGGCAGCAAGGGCGCCAGCCGGAAGCAGAAGATCAGCATCGACAAGGCCGAGGCCAACGTGTCGCTGGACGACGCGATGTTCGCATTCCCGGCCGCCGCCGGCGCCAAGCACTGAGGGGGACGGACCATGCGCATCCATCTGACTGCGGCCGTCGCGGCCGCACTGACGTTCGCCGCCGTCGCGCCCGCCGCCGAAACCGGCAAGGTGCATTTCGACAGCGGCGCCATCTCCGGCCTCGGCGCGCGCAACATCGGCTCCGCCACCATGAGCGGGCGCATCGCCGCGCTGGCCGCGGTCGACGCCAAGGACGGCAAGACCACGCTGTACGTCGGCGCCGCCAGCGGCGGCGTGTGGAAGTCGCTCGACGGCGGCACCACCTTCAAGCCGGTGTTCGACAAGCAGCCGGTGCAGTCGATCGGCGCGATCGCGGTCGATCCGCAGCATCCCGACACCGTCTGGGTCGGCACCGGCGAGGCGTGGACGCGCAACAGCGTCTCGGTCGGCGACGGCATCTACAAGTCGACCGACGGCGGCGAAACCTGGACGAACACGGGCCTGCCGAATTCGGAGCGTGTCGCGCAGATCCTCGTCGATCCGCGCGACGGCGACACCGTGTACGCGTGCGTGCCAGGCAAGCTGTGGAGCGACTCGGCCGACCGCGGCCTGTATCGCACCCGCGACGGCGGCAAGAGCTGGAGCCTGGTGCTGAAGGGCGCCAACCTGTCCACCGGCTGCGCCTCGGTCAGCCTCGACCCGAAGAACCCCGACGTGCTGTTCGCCTCGTTGTGGGATTTCCGCCGCAAGGGTTGGACGTTCCGCTCCGGCGGCGTATCGCCGGATGCGTCCAGCGGCAGCGGCTTGTATCGCAGCGCCGACGGCGGCAAGAGCTGGACCGAAGTCACGCCGCAGGCGAACGCCGGCTTCCCGGCCAAGCCCTATGGACGCATCGCGGTGTCGATCGCGCCGTCCAGGCCGGACGTGGTCTACGCCTTCGTCGAATCGACCAAGTCGGCGCTGTTCCGCTCCGACGACGGCGGCAAGACCTGGCAGCGCCGCGACGACAGCCAGGCCATGGTCTGGCGTCCGTTCTACTTCGCCACGCTGATCGTCGACCCGACCGATCCGGACCGCCTGTTCAAGCCGGATCTCAACCTGATCCAGAGCACCGACGGCGGCAAGAGCTTCAGCGACGTCAGCGGCAAGGCGCACGGCGACTTCCACGCGGTGTGGATCGACCCGCGCAATCCCAAGCACGTTTTCGCCGGCGACGACGGCGGCCTGTGGCAGTCGTTCGACGGCGGCAACAAGTGGTGGAAGCAGGACAACCTGCCGGTGTCGCAGTTCTACCACGTCAGTGTCGACGGCGCCGACCCGTACCGCGTCTACGGCGGCCTGCAGGACAACGCCGCCTGGGTCGGCGACAGCGCGTATCCGGGCGGCATCACCAACAGCCGCTGGGAGAACATGTACGGCGGCGACGGCTTCTGGATGTGGGAGGATCCGGCCGATCCCGACTACATCTACGCCGAGGCGCAAGGCGGCTTCATCGGCCGCATCAACCGCCACACCCACCAGGTGCGCTTCATCCAGCCGCAGGCCGGCTACAAGGAAAAGCTGCGCTTCAACTGGAACACGCCGATCGCGCTCAGCCCGAACGAGAAGGGCACGATCTACATCGGCGCTCAGTTCCTGTTCCGCTCGCGCGACCACGGCCAGAGCTGGGACCGCATCTCGCCCGACCTCACCAGCAACGATGCGGAAAAGCAGAAGCAGGAGCAGTCCGGCGGCGTCACCGTGGACAACTCCGCAGCCGAGATGCACACCACGATCTACTCGATCAGCGAGTCGCCGAAGCAGGCCGGGCTGATCTGGGTCGGCACCGACGACGGCAACGTGCAGTTGACCCGCGACGGCGGCGGGCACTGGACCAACGTGGCGAAGAACGTGCGCGGCGTGCCCGCGCACGCGTGGGTGTCGTGGGTGCAGGCGGGCAACTTCGATGCCGGCACGGCCTACGTCGCCTTCGACCGCCACACCTTCGGCGACATGGCGCCGTACATCTACAAGACCACCGACTATGGCCGCAGCTGGACGGCGATCGTCACGCCGAAGGACAGCAAGGGCCTGCGCGGTTACGTGCACGTGATCAAGGAGGACACGGTCAAGCCGGAGCTGCTGTTCGCCGGCACTGAGTTCGGCCTGTGGATCTCCATCGACGGCGGCCGCCAGTGGGCGCAGTTCAAGGGCGGCAACTTCCCCGACGTCGCCGTGCGCGACCTGGTGGTGCAGCCGCGCACCTCGGATCTCGTGCTCGCGACCCACGGCCGCGGCATCTGGATCGTCGACGACATCACGCCGCTGCGCGAACTCGATGCGAAGACGCTGGCGTCCGAGGCGACCTTCCTGCCGGGGCGCCCGGTGCAGCAGCGCATCGAGGCCTGGGGCGGCTGGCCGGAAGGCGACGCCAAGTTCAGCGGCCGCAATCCGCCGGACGGCGCGGTGATCACCTACTACCAGAAGAGCCGCCACCTGTTCGGCAAGCTCAAGGTCGAGGTCCACGACGCCGACGGCAAGCTGGTCGATACGCTGCCCGGCAGCGTGCGCCGCGGCATCAACCGCGTGACCTGGAACATGCGCGTCAAGCCGCCGCGCGTGCCGCCGGCCGCCGCGCTGGCGCAGTCGGCCGTGCAGGGCCCGCGCGTGCTGCCCGGCACCTACACCATCAAGCTGGTGAAGGGCGACAGCAGCATCACCGAGAAACTCGACATCGGCCTCGACCCGCGCGATCCGTTCACGCTGGCCGACCGCAAGGCGCAGTTCGAGGCGGCGATGCGCGTGCACCGCATGTTCGGCGACATGACCGACCTGGCCTACCGCATCGTCGCCGTGCGCGACGGCGCCAACCAGCGTGCGGCGGCGGCCAAGGGCGACGCCGTGCTGGCGAAACAGTTGACCGACCTGGCCGGCAAGGCCGATGCGATCCGCAAGGAAGTGGTGGCCACCACCGAGGGCGGCGCGATCACCGGCGAGGAGCGCCTGCGCGAACACCTCGACCAGGTGTACGGCGCGATCGTCGGCTACGAAGGCCGGCCGACCGACTACCAGCTCGCGCGCGTGGACGCGCTGCAGCGCGAGATGGACGACGTCGCCAAGTCGTTCGACGCGCTGCGCCAGGGCGACCTGGCCAAGGCCAACGCGGCGTTGGCCGGCAAGGGGCTGCAGCCGATCGCGGTGCCCGAGCACGCGCCCGCGGATGCCGGCGGCGGTGCTGCGGGCGGCGGCATGCGCGAGCCTGATCGCGACCGCGGCGCGCCCTGGGACGACGATTGAGGCAATCCGGGGCGGCACGGGCGGCGCAGCGCGCCGTCCGTGCCGATCCGCGATCCGCCGGTCCGCTCAGGCAACGTTCTCCAGCGCCGCCGGCTCGCCCCGGCGCTGCCGCCGCGCGCCGCTCCAGTCGGGCAGCTCGACTTCGCCGCGCACGGCCGACAGCGTCTCGACCAGGCGCTCGGCCTCGGCGTCGCTCATGCCGGCGTTCAGGGTCAGGCGCAGCAGCGAGCGATTCTTCGCCGTGGCCGGCGCGCAGAAGATCGAGCCGAACACGCCGTGCGCCTCGAACACGTCGCGCACGTGCATGGTCAGCCGCTCGGGGCCGATCTCGAAGCCGATGATCTGCTCGGTGCCGTTGGCGATCGGATAGCCGAGCGCGGTCAGCGCCGTGCGCACGCGCTGGGTCACCTGGCGCAGGCGGTTGCGCCGCCAGCCCTCGGCCTGGATCACGCGGTGCGCGGCGGCGATGCCGGCCAGCTCGTGCGGCAGCAGGGTGGAGCTGAAGATCGCCGGCAGCGACTCGCTGGCGAAGTACTCGCGGAACCCGGCGGGGCAGGCGACGAAGCCGGCGCGCGCGCAGTAGGTCTTGGCCAGGCTGACGGTGCGGAAATGCACGCGGTCGCCGAGGCCGAGGCTGGCGACCAGGCCCTCGCCGCGGCTGCCGTGCGTGCCCAGCGAGTGCGACTCGTCGACCACCAGCACGCAATCGTGGCGCGCGGCGATGTCGGCGTAGTCGGCCAGCGGGCACAGCGCACCGGTGGTGCTGTAGACCGCGTCGACCAGGATCACGCCCGGGCCGTTGCGCAGGATCTGCCGCTCCAGATGCTCGGGATCGTTGTGCAGGATCGCCACCGCGCGCGCGCCGGCGCTCTTCACGCCTTCCCACAGCGAGGCGTGCGCCAGCATGTCGACGTAGACCGGCGTGCGCACGTCGGCGATCGACTGCACCAGGCCGACGTTGGCGTTGTAGCCGGACTGGCAGAGCATGCCCTCGGCCGCGCCCATCGCGGCGGCCAGCTCCTGTTCCAGCCGGCGCATCGGGTCTTCCGCGTGCTGCAGGAAGATGCCCGACATCATCATGCCGTTGCCTTCGGCTTCGAGCGCGACGCACTGCGCGCGCACGATCTCGGGATGGCGGGTGATGGCGAGGTAATCGTTGCTCTGCAGCACCAGGTCGCCCGGCTTGGGCAGGCTGCCGAGCATGATGTGCTTGCCGCCCCAGGCGATCTGCACGCGCTCGCGGCGGAAGCGTTCCACGCGTTCGCGCAGCATTTCGGGCAGCGCCGGCGCGGCCGGGCGCGGCGTGCCGGGGTGGATGGCGACTACGGTTTCCGGCGTGGCCGGAGCGGGGCTGATGACGTCGAGCATGGCGGTGGTCCTCTCACGGGTGCGGATCGCGGAAAAGCCGTCCATGGCCTCGAGCCCTGCAGGCGGAAGCAGGACGCAAGCCGCTCCATGCCTGGCGCGGCCAAAAGTGAGAGGCGGTAGTCAGCGCGTGGCGTCGGGGCCGAGGCGCATCCCCAGGTTGTCTTGGTCCTGCAACCAGGTCCGGTAGGGCTTGACCATGTGCAACTGGAAGCGCTCGACCCGGTCGATCAGGCTGTAGTAATACCACCGATCGCCCTTGACTGCCGTAGCCGGGTGCAGGCAGGCCGCCGGATTGGCCAGGGCCGGGGTGTAATAGCCGTCTTTGCTGCCGAACCAGGGCACCGCGTCGCCGTCCCTCAGCGCGGCCAGCACCTCCTGCGGCGCGCCCAGCTCCTCGGCGATCTCGTAGTGGGCGCGCAGGTCGTCGTCGGTCTGTACCAGCAGGAAGCGGCCGCGGCCGAAGGCGTCCAGCAGCAGCAGGCCGGTCGGGTTGCAATGAACGTAGCTTTCGGCAGGCTGAAAGTCGGCGGTCATGTTGGCGAAGGCGCGCCGGAAGGCCGGGTCGCGCAGGAAGCCGAAATCGCCCAGCGCCAGGGTCTCGGCGACGAACGCCCCGGCGCGCTCGAAATAGCGGTGCTGCAGCTCGCGGATCGCGCTGGCCAGGCGCGGGATCGCGTGCGGATCGTTCTTGCGGATGAAGCGGTCGATGACGCCGGCGTTGAACGCCTCGATCGCGACCGCGTCGTCGGCGCGGCCGGTCAGCAGGATCTTGCCGATCTGCGGGTTGTCGAGGCGCTGGCAGAACGCCACGCCGTCCATCTCCGGCATCACGTGGTCGACCACCGCCACCGAGACTTCGGCAAACCGTTCCGGGTCGTAGGCGATGCGGTGGATGGTGTCGACGTCGAGGGCGACCAGCTCCTGCCGGCGCGATGGCTGGTCCTTCCAGCGGTACAGCCAGCCGCCGCCCGGCACCGACCGACTGGCGCTGGCGCCCAGCGCCGCCAGCGCGCGCCGCGGCGAGCTGTAGGTGCGCACGTGCAGCATCGGGTCGAGCAGCAGCGGCACGACCTCGAGGTATTCCTCGTGGTCGTCCACGAACATCGTCGTGGTCGGAAAGTGGAACGGCAGGATCGGACCCGCGATCACCGGCGTCATAGCGGCCGTACCTCGTCGTCGCGGGGGAATTCAAGCACGAATTCGGTGTATTCGCCCAGTCGCGAATGGCAGCGGATCGACCCTTGCATGCGTTCCATGGCCGCGCGCGAGTAGGCCAGGCCGATACCCATGCCCATGCCGCGGCCGCCGTTCTCCGAGTGCGAGAAGAAGCGATCGAAGATGCGCGGCAGCACGTCCGGCGGGATGCCGGGGCCGGTGTCGCGCACCAGGATGTGGTTGACCTCGTCGCGTTGCCGCAGGGAGATGCCGATCTCGCCCTTGCCGGCGCGGCCGGTCTGCAGCAGCGCGTTCTTGATCAGGTTGAACAGCACGTGCACGACCAGCAGCTCGCTGCCGCGGAACACGAAGTCGGTGCCGTCGTCGGCGAAGCTCACGCGGTCGCGTTCGATGCGCGAGCCGAACGGATAGCGCTCCAGCGCCTCGCGCACGCAGTGGGCGGCGGACACGCGCTCGGGGCGCACCTCGTCGATCGGCCGCGACGCCACCAGCAGCATGTCGATTGCGGTGTTGGCGTGGGTGACCTCGCGCTCCATCGTGTCCAGGCCCTTCTCCAGCCCCTGCAGGTGGGCCAGGCGCAGCTCCGGCACGGCCAGGTTGGCCTCACGCGCAATGCGGTGCGTCTCCAGCAGGATCGGCAGGTAGCGGCGCACCGCCTGCGCGGCCACGCGCACCGAGGCCAGCGGGGTGCGCAGCTCGTGGGCGATGTTGTTGGACGAGGCGGTCAGCGCATCGACCCGCGCCTGCTGGGTCATCTGGTGCGACAGGCTGGAGACGCCGCCGCAGACCACCGCGAACAGCAGCACCGGGATGTACACGATCAGGTTGGACTCGTGCAGCGGCGGATGCGAGGTCAGCGCCAGCGCGAGCAGCGCCAGTGCGGTGCCGACCAGGCTGGTGACCACGAAGCCGGCCACGTCGAACAGCAGCAGGATCAGGAACACGGCGGCGAGGTGCGACATCACCCACGGCGCGGTGGCGCCGTTGCGCAGCATCATGTAGGTGAAGAAGAACGCCAGCGCGTAGGTGATCGTGGCGTACCAGTACAGCGGCAGCCACGGCTTCAGCCGGCGCGGCCAGTGGCGCACGAACGCCAGCGGCAGGAACAGCGCGCTGCCGAGCAGGCGCATCGGCAGGTTTTCGTAGGGCTGCGGGAACAGGTCGGTCCACACCAGGTAGTACAGCGGGAAGCCGAGCCCGCCGACCCACGCCATCGCCACCATCTTCGGCTCGGAGTAGCGGGTGCGCTCGAACATGCTGCTCTGCAGGCGCGTGAAGGCGCGGCGCAGCATCCAGCCGACCAGTCGCAGCTGGCGCAGCCTCAAGTCGCGTTGGCCTCGTTCGCCGTTCATCGCCCTCCTCGCGGCCGTATCCCGGCATGCGCGCGGCGCGCGTCTTCCGGGCTCGCGGATACTAGCCGTGCGTGGGCGCGCTTCGCCGTGTCGCAAGCCACGACGCGAAGCCCCGGACGATCAGCGGTGGTCGCGTTGGCGGGCAGCGCTGCCGTCGGCGGCGTGCGCCGTGGAGGGCATCGGCGTCGTGCGGCCGGCCGGCCGCAAGCCTTGCCTCCCTTCATGCAGAAACGCGGGTCGTGGCATGATGGCACGTTCGCCCCCCAAATCCTTTCACGTTAGCAGCTTACAATATTTTCCTCGCGTCAAGTCGATAACCAGATCACGCCCTGTCACGACCGCCCCGCGGGGCGGCGCAGGCGGCCGAGCAGCAGGGTGGCCAGGCCGAGCAGGATCTCGTCGACGAACGGGATCGGATCCGGCACCAGCAGGTCGAGCAGGAACAGCGCGGCGACGAGGGCGAACAGTTGCGGATGGCGCAGGCGCGCGGCGAAGCCGAGCAGGCGGCGGACCAGCGGATGGGACATGGCGGCCTCCGGGTGGCGGACACGCGCACGATGCGGCCGGTGCCGTGTCGGCACAAGCGCCGGCCGTGCTAGGCTCGCGCGCCTCGTGATCATGACCATGCCGCACGCGGAACGTTTCCAGGGTATCGAGCGCCTGTACGGCGTCGGCAGCGTCGCCCGGCTGGCGCGCGCGCACGTGTGCGTGGTCGGCGTCGGCGGGGTCGGCTCGTGGGCGGTCGAGGCGCTGGCGCGCAGCGGGGTGGGGCGGTTGACCCTGATCGACGCCGACGAGGTCTGCGTCACCAACACCAACCGCCAACTGCACGCGCTGGACGGCCACTACGGCCGCGCCAAGGTCGAGGTGATGGCCGAGCGCGCGCGCGCGATCCACCCCGGCATCGGCGTCGACGCGATCGCCGACTTCCTCACCCCGTCCAACATCGACGCCCTGCTCGGCCGCGGCTATGACCTCGTGCTGGACGCCTGCGACGCGTTCCGCGTGAAGGTCGAGGCGATCGCCTGGTGCCGGCGGCGCAAGCTGCCGCTGGTGGTGGTCGGCTCCGCCGGCGGGCGCACCGACCCGACCAGCGTGCGCGTGCGCGACCTGTCGCGCACCGAGCACGACGCGATGCTGTCGCTGATCCGCAAGAAGCTGCGCCAGGACCACGGCTTCCCGCGCAACCCGTCGCGCTATTTCGGCGTATCCGCGGTGTACTCGCTGGAGAACGTGCGCTATCCGCAGCCGGACGGCACGGTTTGCGGCACCCGCCCGGCCGGCGGCGACGCCATGAAGCTCGATTGCGGCGGCGGCCTCGGCGCCGCCACCCACGTCACCGCCAGCTTCGGCTTCGCCGCGGTCGGCAGGATGCTGGAGAAGCTGCTGGCGGCGTGAACCGGGGCGACGATGCGCTTCAGTGCACCGCGCCGGGGCCGGCGCTGCCGAACGGCGGCCTGGCCAGCCAGAGCACGCCGATGATCGCCAGGAAGACCACGCCGAACAGCCAGAACACGTCGTTCACGGCGAGGGTCAGCGCCTGCTGGCCGAGCACGCGCTCGATCACGCCGTAGCCGGGCAGCGCGGGGATGCCGTGCGCGGCGAGGCGCTCGACGTAGTGCGTCAAGCCGGGGCTGGCGGCGTTCACGTGCTCGGCGAGCGCCGCATGGTGGTAGTCGCCGCGGTGCTGCCAGAGCGTCACCGTGACCGCGGTGGAGACGCTGCTGGCGATGGTGCGGAAGAAGTTCGACAGGCCCGACGCGCTGGCGATCTCGCTCGGCCCCAGCCCGGACAGGATGATCTGGTTGACCGGGATGAAGAAGCAGGCGATGCCGATGCCCTGGATCACGCGCGGCACCACCAGGTCGGCGAACGCGGCGTCGGTGGTGAAGCGCGCGAACCAGAACGCGGTCAGCGCGAACACCAGGAAGGCGAAGCTCGCCACCTGGCGCAGCTCCAGCCGGTGCAGGTTGCGCCCGACCAGCGGCGAGAACACCACGGCGAGGATGCCGACCGGCGCGGTGGCCAGTCCGGCCCAGGTGGCGGTGTAGCCCAGCGTGATCTGCAGCCACAGCGGATAGATCACGTTGATGCCGAAGAAGCCGAACATGCCGAGCGCCAGCGCCAGCACGCCGACCGCGAAATTGCGGTGGCGGAACAGCGACAGGTCCACCACCGGGTGCTTCTCGGTCAGCGTCCAGCCGACGAAGAACGTCAGGCTGACCAGCGCGACGATGCCGAGCACCAGGATCAGCGGCGAGCTGAACCAGTCCTTGTCGCTGCCGTTGTCGAGCATGAACTGCAGGCAGCCCACGCCGATCACCAGCAGCGCCAGCCCGACCATGTCGAGCGGCTGGCGCGCGGTCGCCGACTCGCGCCGCTTCAGCAGCGACCAGGTGACCACGGCGGCCAGCGCGCCGACCGGGGCGTTGATGTAGAAGATCCACGGCCAGGAATAATTGTCGGTCAGCCAGCCGCCGATAATCGGGCCGAAGATCGGCGCCACCACCACCGTCATCGCCCACAGCCCCAGCGCCAGTCCCTTCTTGTCGTTGGGGTAGTTCGCCAGCAGCAGGGTCATCGACAGCGGCACCATCGGGCCGGAGACCAGCCCCTGCAGCAGGCGGAACACCACCAGCATCGGCATGCTGGCGGCGAGGCCGCACAGCATCGAGAACAGCACGAACAGCGCCACCGAGGCGCAGAACGTGCGCACCTCGCCGAAGCGGCGTGCGATCCAGCCGGTCAGCGGCTGCATGATCGCGCTGGCCAGCGAGTAGGAGCTGATCGCCCAGGTGCCTTCCGAGGGACTCACGCCCAGGCTGCCGGCGATCGCCGGCACCGAGACGTTGACGATGGTGATGTCGAGCACCTCCATGAACGTCGAGAAGGCGATCGCGACGGTCAGCAGCGCGAGCATGCCGCCGTGCAGCGGCGGCGCGCGCTCGCCGGCGGGTGCGGGCCGGTTCATGCGTATGCGCTCAGCGCGCGCCGGCGCCGAGGTTGGCGCGGATCACCGCGTCGGCCTCGCGCTCGGCGGCGGCGAGGTCGCGCGCGTAGACGTCGGTGGCGGCGACCGGCGCGGCGGCGGGCTGCTGCGCCAGCATCGCGCCGGAGCGGTCGCGGGTGTCCACCTTGACCGTGGCCGACAGGCCCACGCGCAGCGGATGTTCGTCGAGCTGCCGCTCGTCGAGCGCGATGCGCACCGGCACGCGCTGCACCACCTTGATCCAGTTGCCGGAGGCGTTCTGCGGCGGCAGCAGCGCGAACGCGCTGCCGGTGCCGGCGCCGAGGCCGAGCACGCGGCCGCGATAGGTGACGTCGCCGCCGTAGATGTCGGTATGCACCGTGGCCGGCTGGCCGATGCGGATGTGCGCGAGCTGCACTTCCTTGAAGTTGGCGTCGACCCACAGCGCGTGCAGCGGAATCACCGTCATCAGCGCCTGGCCAGGCTGCACGCGCTGGCCGACCTGCGCGCTGCGCTGCGCGACGTAGCCGTCGGTCGGCGCGACCACCGCGTCGCGCTGGGCGTTGATCCAGGCCTCGCGGAACGCCGCGCGCGCCTGCTGCACCGCCGGGTTGCCGGCGACGTCGGTGCCGGCAACCAGCGCGTGCGCGGCCGCGGCCTGGCGCGCGGCGAACTCGAGCTGCGCGCGTGCGGTGGCGGCAGCTTCGCGCGCATGCGCAACCTCCTCGGGCGCGACCGCCTTCTCGCCCAGCAGCGGCTGGCGGCGGGCGAGGTCGGCGTCGGCGCGCTGCAATTCCTGCGTGCGCGCAACCACCGCGGCGTCGTACTGCGCGGCCAGCTCGCGCTGCTGGCGCACCTGGCGCACGGCCTGCGCCAGCGCGCTCTTCGCCTTGGCCAGCGTCACCGCGGCGTCGGTCGGATCGAGCTGCACCAGCGCCTGGCCCTTGTGCACGAGCTGGGTATCGTCGGCGAGCACGGCGATCACGGTGCCGGGCACCTGCGCCGAGATTGCCACCTGGTTGCCGCCGACGTAGGCGTCGTCGGTCACTTCGCGCCTGGAAAACACCAGCAGCCACAGCAGCAGCCACAGCAGCCCGGCGAGGGCGAACGCGGCGGCGATGCCGAGCAGCACGCGGCGGCGCTTGCCGTTGCCCTGGTCGTTCGACGGAGCGGCGCTGGCGGAATCGATGGCGACGTTCATGCAGGTGATCCGGAAGGAAAAGGATTAGCGGTGCGCGAGGTCGGCGTCGGCGCGGTAGCCGCCGCCGAGCGCCTTGATCAGGGCGATGTCGGCGGCCAGCGCCTGCGCGTCGAGCTGCACGGCGGCGTCGCGTTGCTGCAGCAGCGCGGTTTCGGCGGCGAGCCCGGCGCGCGCGTCGGTCAGACCCTGGCGTTCGCGCGCGGCGGCGCTGCCGCGCAGACGCGTGCCGGCCTCGACCTGGGCGGCGCGCTCGCGACGGCGCGCGTCGATCTGCCGCAACGCGACGGCTTGCGTGGCGACGTCGCGCGCGGCTTCGACCACGCTGGCGTCGTAGGCGGCGACTGCGGCGTCCAGCTCGGCGCGGCTGGCGCCGAACTGCGCGCGCAGCCGGTCGGCGTCGAACAGCGGCAGGTGGATCGCGGGCGTCAGCGCGAACACGCGGCTGCCGCCGGTGAGCAGCTTGTCCATGTCGACGCTGGAGAAGCCGGCCAGCGCCTGCAGGCTGATGTCGGGATAGAACGCCGCACGCGCGGCTTCCGTCTGTTTCGCCGCCGCCTCGACGCGCCAGCGGCTGGCGGCGACGTCGGGGCGGCGCGCCAGCAGGTCGAGACCGGCGTCGGCGGGCAGCGCGGCATCGACAGCCGGCAGCGGCCGCGGATCCAGTGCCGGCAGCTCCGCCGGCGCGACGCCCAGCAGCGCGGCCAGCGCCACGCGGCGCAGCTCCGCCGAGCCTTGCAGCGCGGCCTGCTGCTCGCGCGCCGCGGCCAGCGCGGCGTCGGCCTGGCGCTGCGCGTCCGCGGGATCGAGGCCGCGTTGCACGCGCAGCGCGGCCAGTCGTTGCAGGCGCGCCTGCGCAGCCACCGCCTGCCGCGCCAGCGCCAGCCGTGCCTGGTCGGCTTGCCAGCCGAAGTAGGTGTCGGCGACGGCGGCCTGCAGCAGCAGCGCGGCGGCGCTGCGCTCGGCCTCGGCCGCGTGCGCCTGGTCCAGCGCGGACTCGATGGCGGCGCGCTGCTTGCCCCACCAGTCGAAGTCGTAGCGGAACTGCAGGCCTAGGTCGCCCTGCGTGTACCAGTTGAAGCCGAGGAACCTCGGTGGGATCAGGCCGTTGTCGCTCAGGCGTTCGCGCGAGGCCTGCGCGCTCGCGTCCAGCCGCGCGCCGCCGGCCGCGGCGGCGACCCGCACCGCCGCGCGCGCCGCCTCGAAGCGCGTCTGCGCGGTGGCCAGCGCGGGCGCGCCGGCGACGGCGCGTTCGACCAGTGCATCGAGCTGCGGATCGCGGTAGCGCCGCCACCATGCGGCGTCCGGCCAGTGCGCCTGCGCGGAGGCGGGCACGCCGGCCAGCGGCGCCGCCTCGCGCAGCACGGGCGCGGCGGGCTTCGGCGGCACGCCGATGCAGGCGGCGAGCAGCAGGGCGGCGGCCAGCGCCGCGGCGAGCGGTTTCGACGGCACGGTCAGGCCTCCTTGCGGGCTTCGACGGCATCCAACGCGGCGGCGAGGCGCAGCAGCGTCGTCTCCAGGGTCTGCTTGTCGCGCGCGCTGAAACCGGCGAACAGCGCGATCAGGATCGGATACAGGCGCGGCAGCAGCTTGCGCACCAGCGCCTCGCCTTTCGCGGTGATGCGCATGACGATGCGGCGGCGATCCTCGACGCTCGGCGTGCGCGTGACCAGCCCGCGCGCCACCAGCGCGTCGCTGATGCGCGTCATGTTGGTGCGGCTTTGCGTGACGAAGTGGCACAGCTCGCTGGGGTGCGCCATGCCGTCCGGGCTGCTGAACAGCGCCATCAGCGTGCGGAAGTCGGCGTCGTTCAGGCCGTGCGGACGCAGCCGGCGGTCGAGGCCGCTGGTGAATTCCCAGCCGAGCAGCGAAAGCACGCGCATCAGTACCACCTCGCGCACCGGCACCGCGGGCATCCTGGCGTGGACGCGCTGCACGCCTGCCTGGAGCGCGGCGATGCGGTCGGTGAGTGGGCGTTCGCGGGCGGCCATGGTTCGTAGACTGATAGTTCATCAATGGACTATCAGGGTAGTGACATGCGCCGCTTGCCGCAAGCGGCGGGTTCAGCCGTTGCCGAGCCCGGCGTCCTCGAAGGCGAGTTGCGCGAGGCCGGGCAGGTCGTGCTCGCCGCGTCCGGTGGCGACCGCGCGCAGCATGCGGTCGCGCACCGAAGCGGCCAGCGGCAGCGGCGCACGCAGGCCGACCGCGGCGTCGAGGGCGAGGCCGACGTCCTTCAGCGCGAGGCGCAGCGGGAAGCCGCCGCGGCTGTCGGTGCCGCCGGCGACGATCATGCGCGCGTAGTTGCCGACGAAGCCGGCCTGCAGCATGGACTGGTCGAGCAGTTCGAGGTAGGCGGCCGGCGCCACGCCGGCCTTGGCGCCGTAGGCGAACACCTCGCCCAGGCCCTCGGTGATGATCGCGCCGAGTGCGTTGGCGCCCAGCTTCAGCGCGTGCGCGGTTTCCGCCGGACCGCCGGGCAGGGTCAGGCCGCGGCCGAGGGCTTCGAGGATCGGCCGGGCGCGCGCCAGCGCATCGTCGGCGCCGGCGGCGGCGATCCACAACGCGCGCGCCGCGGCGGCCGCCGGGCGCCCGAATACCGGCGCGGCGACGTAGCCCTGGCCGTGCGCGGCGTGCAGTTCGGCCAATCGGTGCGATGCGGCGACGCCGATCGTGCTCATGCTGATGCGCACCGCGCCGCGCGGCAGGTGGCGCAGCAGCCCGGCGTCACCCTCGCTGACCGCGAGCTCGGCGGCGTCGTCGGCAAGCATGCTGATCGCGATCGCGGCACCCTCGGCTGCGGCGGCGAGGTGTTCCTCCACGCGCATGCCCTCGGCGCGCAGCGCGGCGCGGCGCGCTGCGGAGCGGGTCCAGGCATGCACGTCGTGGCCGGCGTCGTGCAGGTTGCGCGCCATCGGCGCCCCCATGTTGCCGAGGCCGATAAAGGCGAGCTTCATCGCGGATGTCCATGCGGTGGCGGAGCCGCGAGTATCGCGCGCGGCGGCGTCGATGCGGAAGTTCAGGCCAGGCCGAACAGTTCCTCGGCGTTGCGCGTGGTCGCCGCGGCCAGCGCTTCCGGCTCGACGCCGCGCAGCGCGGCGACGCAGTCGAGCACCTCGACGAGGTGCGCCGGCTCGTTGCGCTGGCCGCGATGGCCGATGCCCGGCTGGTCGGGTGCGTCGGTTTCAAGCAGCAGGTGTTCCAACGGCATCGCGGCGACGATGCGCCGCAGGCGCTGCGCGCGCGGGTAGGTTACCGGGCCGCCGATGCCGAGCCGGAAGCCGAGCTTCCACAGTTCCCGCGCCTGCACCTCGCTGCCGGAGAAGCTGTGCACCACGCCGCGCAGGCCGCCGACGCGGCGCAGCGTGGCGATCACCTCGTCCAGTGCGCGCCGCGCGTGCACGATCACGGGCAGCGCGAATTCGCGCGCGAGTTCGAGCTGGCGCAGGAAGTAGGCGCGCTGCGCGTCGGGGGCGAGGCCTTCGATGAAGAAATCCAGGCCGCATTCGCCGATCGCGACCGCGCGCTCGCGACGCAGCCAGTCGGCGAGCAGATGCAGATGCTGCGGCGCGTGATCGGCCAGGTACATCGGATGCAGGCCGTAGGCGGGGTGCAGGTCCGGTGCGTCCGCGCACAGCGCGCGCAGCGGTTCCCAGCCGGCGGCGTTCACCGCGGGCACGATCTGGTGGGCGATGCCGGCGGCGCGTGCGCGCGCCAGCACGGCCGCGCGGTCGGCGTCGAACTCGCGGGCGTCGAGATGCGCGTGGCTGTCGGTCAGGAGCGGCATGCACGCACGATAGTGGCGGCGTGTGACGGCGTCGAGCGCCACCGCGGGCGCGTTCGGCCAGCATCGCGCGCGCCGCGCTCGGCGCAACCGTTAATGTGCTCTGAATGCGGCCCGCGTCACCGTTTGGAAGAGTTCAGTTCCGCGTTGCTTGAATGGACCGGCACGGTCGCAACGTGCCTGGGTTTCGGGATGTTTCAGGAGGACACTCAATGAACAAGCCAGTGATTATCGGTGTCGTGATTGCGGGTATCGGCGTCCTCGCCGGATTGGGCATCGCTTCGCGCGGCGGCTTCGCCACTTCCAACGATGTCCAGTTCGCCCAGGTGGTCGGCGTCAAGCCGGTCAAGGAGACGACCACCCATCCGCGTCAGGTATGCCACGACGAAGTCGTGACGCATGCCAAGCCGGTCAAGGACGAACACCAGATCGCCGGCACGGCGATCGGCGCGATCGCCGGCGGCCTGCTCGGCAATCAGGTCGGCGGCGGCAAGGGCAAGACGCTGGCCACGGTGGCCGGCGCGGCGGCGGGCGGCTATGCGGGCCACGAGATCCAGAAGCGGCACCAGGAAAACGCCACGTACACCACGACCGAAACGCGCTGCAAGACGGTCAACGACAAGACCGAGAACACGGTCGGCTACGACGTCGAGTACGACTACAACGGCGTCACCCGGCACGCGCGCATGGATCACGATCCTGGCGTGGGCAGCAAGCTCGAGGTCGACAAGGAAGGCACGCTGGCGACCGCAAACGCCGGTACCGGCAACGGCTGACGGCCGGAACCGCCCGTGTCGCTGCGTCGATTGCGCGCAGCGCATCGCGTGCGCTGAAAAAACGCAGCGCGCCGTTCCCGCGGCGGAGCGGCGCGCTTGCGGTGCAATCGAGGCTCGCGTCGGGAGCTTTCGGGGGTCTTCTCCGGAGCGAAGCGTCTGCTTCGGACGCGAGCCGCCCGCATCTGCGGGAGGGGGTTCAGCCAGGAATCGCAGCAGAAGCCGCCCCCCGCAGCGGGGAGAGGCGTTTTTGTGCGGCGGCGTTGCGGCGTCAGTTGACCGCGAAGAAACTGTGCTCGCCGATGGTGGCGAGCGGCGCGCCCTTGGCCCACGCCGGCGAAACCTCGTCGAGCTTGACGAAGTGGTCGGCCAGCGGCACGACCACCGAGCGCTTGTCGCGCGGCTGCTGCCACATCTTCATCGCGCGGCCGGCGATGCCCCACGCCTTGTTCCACGCCGTCATGTTCTCGACCTCGAAGCCTTTCGGCGTCGTGGAGATCGCGAACTGGCGCGGTGCGGATACCACCGCGCACACGCTCTCGCCCCAACGGCCGCGTTCGCGACGACGCAAGGCGACCTCGGCGACGGCGAACTGGCCGAGGGTGGGCTCGCTTCGAGCCTCGAGATAGACGGTCGTCGCCAGACAGGTCTGGTCGGCGAGCGGCTGCGGCAACATGGATGCCAGCCAGAGCAGCCAGGAAAGTTTCATGTTCTGCCTCCTCGCTGTACGCGCGCATGCCGATAAGGAACATGCGTGCGCCCGGGCGGCGGACGGGCAGCCCGTTCCGCCAGTTACATGACGTCCGACGCGGATGGCGGCGGGCGCTGTTGCTGTACCGCGCGCTTGCGCGGCCAATTCGATTTGTGCGCGGCTCTGGACGGCCGCTGTGATCCGCGCAGGGGGACGGATGCCGACATGGGGACCGGCTGCCCCTGAAGCGCTGCCCGCGCATGCGCGGGCGGATTCAACTGGCGTCTTGCCAGCGTGCGCGGCGATACGGACTTCCGGTTCGCCGCACGAACGGCGCGCGCATCGATGCGCACAGCCGAGGCATTTTTCGCAGGCTAGCCGACACGAGGCCCGCTGGCAACCCGGCGGCGGCCGGCATTCAGCTCCCGGTCGGCTTCAGCGCACGTCGACATCGACGGGACGTCGCCGATTTCCGCTCAACTTGCGCCTATCTGTCGGCATCGTGGGCGTGGTGCGGTCGTGCGGCGCGAGCGGGCGCCGGGCATCGCAATCGCGTTCGCTCAGGGTGGGAAGCGCTGCAGCAGCGTCGCGGGGGCGCTGCTGTCGTCGATCAGCAAGGGTGTATCCGGCGGCAGTTCCCGATGCACGACCGCAAGCGCCTCGCAAGCGCCCGCGGCTGCCGCGGCGTTCAGCACGACGCCGCACGGTTGTTCGGCGTGGCGCAGCGTCGCGCCGGGCGCAATCGCCGCGGCGCTGCCGATGCGCCAGAGCTGGCGCTTGAGCCCGCCGCGATAGTGCAGGCGCGCGACGATCTCCTGGCCCGGATAGCAGCCCTTGTCCAGCGCGATTGCGCCCAATTGCTGCAGGCCGAGCGCCTGCGGCACGTAGGCGTCGAGTGCCGCCGCCGGCAGCCACGGCCAGCCGGCGCGCACGTCGGCGAGCCGGAACGTTTCCGCGCGCGCGAAGTCCGCCGGCGCGGCGCGTGCGTCCACGCGCAGGCCGCGCGCGCCGAGGCCGAACTCGAACGCATCGCCGTCGCCGCGCAGCGCGTGCATGTCGAGCGGTTCCGTCGCCGCGAGCGCGTGCGCGGGCAGCGGCGTCAATGCGACTTTCGCGCGCAGCACGTAGCGGCGGAGCGCTTCGCTCAGCGCCGTCGCCGCGCCGCCGCGCAGCAGCGCGATGTAGCGCTGCGCGTCGAGGCGGCCAAGCTGGAACAGCGCGCGCACGCGTCCCTGCGCATCGAGCCACGCGCTCCATTGCCAGCGCGCGACGCCGAGCGCGCGCACGTCGCTGGCGAACTGCGCGTGCGCGAATGCGGACGCGTCGGCGCCTTCGATCAGGATGGCTTCTGCCGGGCCGAGATCGGCCGGCGCGGCGGGTTCGGCGGTCATGCGATGCAAGGCTAGCATCGCCTGCGTGCAGTTGTGTTGGTCTGCGCGTGGTATTAACCTTTCGCTGCTTCACGCCTATGCCCAAACCGACTCCAGAGCCCACCGACGCTCCGCAATTCGCGCAAGCGGAGCCGCCGCCGACGCACGTCGATGCGGTGGCTCCGAGTGCGCCGCGGCAGCAGCCCGATCCCACCCGCTACGGCGATTGGGAAAAGAACGGCCGCTGCGTCGACTTCTGAGCGCGCCCGCGCGTCGCGGCGACGGAGCGGAATGGCGTCCGCGCAACCCCGAAGGACAGTCGTCATGGCTCATATGGAACGACCGATCTCGCCGCACCTGCAGGTCTACAGGTGGCAGATACAGATGGTCACCTCGATCCTGCACCGCGCGACCGGCGTCGCGCTCTCGTTCGGTACGCTGCTGGTGGCCGCCGCACTGCTCGCGCTGGCCGCGGGCGAGGCCGATTTCGCCACCCTGCGCGCGTTCTGCGCGAACCCGTTCGGCCAGCTCCTGCTGCTCGGCTGGAGCTGGGCGCTGTTCTATCACCTGTGCAACGGCATCCGGCACCTGCTGCAGGACATCGGCATGGGTTTCCGCATCGAGCAGTTCGTGCGCTCGAGCTGGCTTTCGGTGATCGGCAGCGTCGTGCTGACCGTGCTGGTCTGGGGCTACGTGCTGATGAACGGGGTGGCGGGATGAAATACGCACGCATGGGCTCGGAGATGCGTACGCCGCTGGCGCGCGCGCGCGGCCTCGGTTCGGCGAAGGACGGCGCTTCGCATTGGTGGGTGCAGCGCCTGACCGCGGCCGCGCTGGTCGTGCTCGGCCTGTGGTTCGTCTGCCTCGTGCTGTCGCTGCTGCACGCCGACTACGCGAGCGCCCGCGCCGCGCTGGCGCGGCCGTGGAACGCGGTGCTGATGATCGCGTTCACCGCGGCGATGTTCTGGCACGCCCAGCTCGGGCTGCAGGTGGTGATCGAGGACTACGTGCACACGCGCTGGCGCGAGATCGCGCTGCTGGTGCTGGTGAAATTCCTTGCGGTGCTCGGCGCGCTGGCCTGCGCGCTGGCCGTGCTCCGCGTCGCGCTGGGAAGCTGAGAACGATGGAAAGCTACAAGATCCAGCAGCACAAGTACGACGTGATCGTGGTCGGCGCCGGCGGCGCCGGCCTGCGCGCCACCTTCGGCCTGGCCGAGAAGGGGCTGCAGACCGCCTGCGTGACCAAGGTGTTTCCGACGCGCTCGCACACCGTGGCCGCCCAGGGCGGCATCTCCGCCGCGCTCGGCAACATGGGCGAGGACGACTGGCGCTGGCACATGTACGACACCGTGAAGGGGTCGGACTGGCTGGGCGACCAGGACGCGATCGAATACATGTGCCGCGAGGCGATCCCGGCGATCATCGAGCTCGAGCACTACGGCGTTCCGTTCTCGCGCACCGAGGCCGGCAAGATCTACCAGCGCCCGTTCGGCGGCATGACCACGCACTACGGCGAGGGCAAGGCGCAGCGCACCTGCGCTGCCGCCGACCGCACCGGCCACGCGATCCTGCACACGCTGTACCAGCAGGCGCTGGCGCACCAGGCACGCTTCTTCATCGAGCACTTCGCCACCGACCTCGTGTTCGACAGCGAGGGCGTGTGCCGCGGCGTGCTGGCGCTCGACCTCAACGAGGGCACGCTGCACTTCTTCCGCGGCCACGCGGTGGTGCTGGCGACCGGCGGCTACGGCCGCGCGTACTTCTCCTGCACCTCGGCGCACACCTGCACCGGCGACGGCGGCGGCATGGCGCTGCGCGCGGGGCTGGCGCTGCAGGACATGGAGTTCGTGCAGTTCCATCCGACCGGCATCTACGGCGCCGGCTGCCTGATCACCGAGGGTGCGCGCGGCGAGGGCGGCTACCTCACCAACGCCAACGGCGAGCGCTTCATGGAGCGCTACGCGCCGAACGCCAAGGATCTCGCCTCGCGCGACGTGGTCAGCCGCGCGATCACCATCGAGATCCGCGAAGGCCGCGGCGTCGGCGAGCACCACGACCACATCCACCTGAACCTGCAGCACCTCGGCCCCGAAGTGCTGCACGAGAAGCTGCCCGGCATCTCCGAGAGCGCGCGCATCTTCGCCGGCGTCGACGTCACCAAGGCGCCGATCCCGGTGCTGCCGACCGTGCACTACAACATGGGCGGCATCCCGACCAACTACCACGGCGAAGTGGTGCAGCTGAAGGACGGCAACCCCGACGCCGTCGTGCCCGGCCTGTTCGCGATCGGCGAAGCCGCCTGCGTGTCGGTGCACGGCGCCAACCGCCTCGGTTCCAATTCGCTGCTCGACCTGGTGGTGTTCGGCCGCGCGGTCGCCAAGCGCTGCGCCGAGGTGGTCACGCCCGGCGCGCCGCACAAGGATCTGCCGACGACCGTGCTGGACAAGGCGCTCGGCCGCTTCGACGCGATCCGCCACGCCAACGGCTCCACGCCGACCGCGGAGATCCGCCTGAACATGCAGCGCACCATGCAGCGCGACGCCGCGGTGTTCCGCACCGGCGAGACCCTGAAGGAAGGCTGCGCGAAGATCGCCGAGGTGCGCGCCTCGTTCGCCGACGTGCGCATCAGCGACCGCTCGCTGGTGTGGAATTCCGACCTGGTCGAGACCTTCGAGCTGGACAACCTGCTGGGCCAGGCGGTCGCGACCATGAGTTCGGCCGAGCAGCGCACCGAGAGCCGCGGCGCGCACGCGCGCGAGGATTTCCCCGAGCGCGACGACGCGAAGTGGATGAAGCACACGTTGTGCTGGGTGGACGACAAGAGCGGCGTGCGCTTCGATTACCGCCCGGTGCACGGCTACACGCTGACCGACGAGGTCAAGCCGATCCCGCCGAAAAAGCGCGTCTACTGAATCACGCCGGGCTGCGGCGGACCGCCGGTCCGCCGGTCCGGCAGCGGTGCCGCCGGCGCGCGATTGCGCGGCCGCCAGGATACTGATCGAGGACCTCTCATGGCCGAGTTCACGCTACCCAAGAATTCCAAAGTCAAGCCAGGCAAGCACTTCCCGGCCAAGCCCGGCGCCAAGCAGGTGCGCGTGTTCAGGGTGTACCGCTGGAGTCCCGACAGCGGCGAGAACCCGCGCCTGGACACCTTCGAGGTCGACGTCGCCAGCTGCGGCCCGATGGTTCTGGACGCGCTGCTCAAGATCAAGAACGAGATCGACTCGACGCTGACCTTCCGGCGTTCCTGTCGCGAGGGCGTCTGCGGGTCGTGCGCGATGAACATCGACGGCACCAACACGCTGGCCTGCACCAAGGCGATCGGCGACTGCAGGGGCCGCGAGGTGAACATCTACCCGCTGCCCGCCATGCCGGTGGTCAAGGATCTGGTGCCCGACCTGACCCACTTCTACGCGCAGTTCGCCGCGATCCGGCCGTGGCTGCGCACGCAGAGTGCGGCGCCGGCCGACCAGGAGCGCCTGCAGTCGCCGGAAGACCGCAAGAAGCTCGACGGCCTGTACGAGTGCATCATGTGCGGCTGCTGCACGGCAGGCTGCCCCAGCCACTGGTGGAACGGCGACCGCTACCTCGGCCCGGCCGTGCTGTTGCAGGCCTACCGCTTCATCGTCGACTCGCGCGACGAGGACACCGGCACGCGCCTCGACGAGCTCGAGGACGCGTTCCGCCTGTACCGCTGCCACACCATCCTCAACTGCACGCGCACCTGCCCGAAGGGCCTGAACCCGGCCAAGGCGATCGCGGAGATCAAGAAGCTGATCATCCAGCGGCGCACCTGACCGCGAACGGCACGGGCGCAAAGCGATGACGGCGAACGTGGACGAGGCCCGGCTGCGTCGCCTGCGCTGGCGCTGCCGGCGCGGCACCAAGGAGCTCGACGCGCTGCTGGGCTGGTGGCTGGAGCAGCGCTACGCCGGCGCCGAGGAGGCGTCCCAGGCCGCTTTCGACGCGCTGCTGGACCGGCAGGATCCCGACGTCTGGGACTGGCTGATGGGCTACGCCGTGCCGGAGGATCCACGCTGGCGGGCGATCGTCGATGAAATCCGCGCCCACCATCGGCTTTGAGTACCGCCCTTCGCGCGCGCTCGCGGCGATGTTGTCGTTGGTGCTCCTCGCCGCGCTGCTGGCGATTGCGCTGAGCGGCCTGCCGAGCTGGCTGCGGCTGGCGCTGGCCGTGGCCGCCCTGGTCCATGCGATACGCGCCGGCGCGGGCCTGCGCCGCGCGCCGCTGCGATCGCTGCGCCTGCGCGGCGACGGCGTCGTCGAGCTGGGCCTGGCGAACGGGCAGGACGCTGCCGGCACGCTGCTCGGCGCGCGCGTGCTCGGTCCGCTGATCGTGCTGCGGCTGGCCTGGGGCGCGCGTTCGCGCGCCGCGCTGCTGCTGCTCCCCGACAACCTGGATGCCGACACGCGGCGGCGCCTGCGCGTTCGGCTGGGCGCGGGGCAGGGCATCGCCTGACAGCGCTGTGCGGCCGGCGCCGCTTGCCGGCCGGCGGCGCTTTAGGGCACTCTGCGCGCGCACCGTAGTCCCAGAGCCCGCGCCGGTTCTGCCGAAGCGGCGCGCCTCGCCGCCGATCCCCATCCGCCATGTTCCGACCGCTCGAGCTCTTCATCGGCCTGCGCTACACGCGCGCCAAGCGCCGCAATCACTTCATCTCGTTCATCTCGCTGGTGTCGATGCTGGGCATCGCGGTGGGCGTGACCGCGCTGATCGCGGTGATCTCGGTGATGAACGGCTTCGACAAGGAGCTGCGCACGCGCATCCTCGGCATGGTCGCGCACGCGACGATTTCCGGCGTCGGCGAAGCCGTGCAGGACTGGCCGCACGCGATCTCGGTCGCCAAGAAGAACCCGCACGTGCTCGGCGCCGCGCCCTACGTCGACGGCTTCGCGCTGCTGCAGGGCATGCGTCGCGACGGCGCCGGCGCGGCCATCCGCGGCGTGCTGCCGGACATGGAGCCGAACGTTTCCGACATCGACCGCAAGATGGTCGCGGGCCATCTGTCCGATCTCAAGCCGGGCGGCTACGGCATCGTGCTCGGCAAGGAGCTGGCGCTGCAGCTCGGCGTCGACGTCGGCGACAAGGTGATCGCGGTCGCCGCCAACCAGGTGCGCGCGACGCCGGTCGGCGCGGTGCCGCGGCTGCGGCGCTTCACCGTGGTCGGCATCTTCGAGGCCGGCATGGAGGAGTACGACTCCGGCCTGGCGGTGATGCACATGCAGGACGCAGAGCGGCTGTACGACATGAGCGGGCCGACCGGCATCCGCCTGCGCCTCGACGACATGTTCCGTGCCTACGGCGTCGCCCGCGACCTCGCCGACCAGCTCGGCCAGATGTACCGCGTGCAGGACTGGATGCAGGGCCACGCCAACTTCTTCCGCGCGGTGTCGATGGAGAAGAAGGTGATGTTCATCATCCTCTCGTTGATCGTCGCGGTGGCCGCGTTCAACCTGGTTTCGACGCTGGTGATGCTGGTCACCGACAAGCAGGCCGACATCGCCATCCTGCGCACGCTCGGCGCCACGCCGCGCAGCATCATGGGCGTGTTCATGGTGCAGGGCCTGCTGGTCGGCCTGATCGGCATCGCGCTGGGCGTGCTGTTCGGCGTGCTGCTGGCGCTGAACCTCGAGACGATCGTGAAGTGGATCGAGCACACCTTCGGCGTGGTGTTCCTGTCGCCGGACGTGTACTACATCAGCGAACTGCCAAGCGACCTGCACTGGCGCGACGTCGGCTGGATCGCCTCGCTGTCGTTCCTGTTCTCGCTGCTGGCGACGATCTACCCGGCGCGGCGCGCGGCGCGCACCGAGCCGGCGCAGGCGCTGCGCTATGAGTGAGGCGCGCATGAACCGCGGCAACGACATCGTGCTGCGCGCCGAGCGCGTGGCCAAGACCTACCAGGAAGGCAAGCTCCGCACCGTCGTGCTGGGCGAGGTCAGCTTCGAGCTGCGCCGCGGCGAGACCTTGGCGGTCATCGGCGCTTCGGGCGCCGGCAAGAGCACGCTCCTGCACATCCTCGGCGGCCTCGATACGTTGAGTGCGGGCGAGGTCGAAGTGGAGGGACGCGCGCTGTCGAAGCTGTCGGACGCCGAGCGCGGCCACGTGCGCAACCGCTCGCTTGGCTTCATCTACCAGTTCCACCACCTGCTGCCCGAGTTCACCGCGCTGGAGAACGTGGCGATGCCGCTGCTGATCCGCGGCACGCCGATTCCCGAAGCGCAGCGGCGGGCGCGCGAGCTGCTGGAACGCGTCGGCCTGGGCGCCCGCCTCGAGCACAAGCCGGGCGAGCTGTCCGGCGGCGAGCGCCAGCGCTGCGCGGTCGCGCGCGCGCTGGTGACGCGGCCGGCCTGCATCCTCGGCGACGAGCCGACCGGCAACCTCGACGAGGCCAATGCCGCGCAGGTCTATGCGCTGATGCTGGAATTGAACCGCGAGATCGGCACCAGCTTCGTGCTGGTCACGCACGATCCGCGCCTCGCCGCGCGCATGGACCGCGTGCTGGAACTGTCCGGCGGCAGCCTGCACGAGCGGCCGAAGGCGACCTGACGCCGCCATGGACAGACGCGGGCAGGGACGCCCGGTTCCGCGATCTCCGCCCGGCGGGCTCGCGCTCGGCGCCGCGCTGCTGGCCGGCGTGGTCGCGGTGCAGGCGCTGCCCGCGCTGCCGCCGCGCATGCTCGACGTCGCTGCGTTGCTCGCCGGCCTGCTGCTGGCGTGGCGCCGGCCGCGCCTGCTGCTGCCGGCGATCGTGCTGGCCGGCTTCGGCTGGGGCGCGCTGCGCGCGGACTTCGCGCTGGACGCGCGCCTGCCGCGCGCACTGGAAGGTCGCGACCTCGACGTGGTCGGCGTGCTGGACGACCTGCCGCGTGCCGATGCCCGCGAGGCGCGCTTCGAGCTGCGCGTCGAATCGGCGACGCTGGACGGCGCGCCGCTGCCGCTGCGCGGCCTGTTGCGGCTGGCCTGGTACGACGACGCGCCGACGCTGGCGCCGTGCGAGCGCTGGGCGCTGCGCGTGCGGCTGAAGCGGCCGCGCGGGCTGGTCGACCCGGGCGGTTTCGACAGCGAACGGCACGCGCTGGAGCGCGGCATCGTCGCGGTCGGCTACGTGCGCGACGGCGGCGCCCGGCGCCGGCTCGCCCAGGGCGTCTGCATCGATCGCCTGCGGGCGCGCCTCGCCGCGGCGATCGCCGCGGCGCTGCCGGACGATGCTGCGACCGCGCACCGCCTGCAGGCGCTCGCCGTCGGCGACCAGCGCGGCCTCGGCGACGCCGACTGGGATGTGCTGCGCGGCACCGGCACCGGCCACCTGATCGCGATCTCCGGCCTGCACGTCGGCCTGGCCGGCGTGGTCGCGGCATGGCTGCTGCGCGGCCTGTGGTGGCTGTGCCCCGCGCTCGGCGAACGCCTGCCGCGGCCGCGCGCGGAAGCGCCGGCGGCGCTGCTGGCGGCCTGCGCCTACGGCGCGCTGGCCGGGCTCGGCCTGCCGACCCTGCGCACGCTGCTGATGATCGGCGTGGTGGCGCTGGCGCGGCTGTCGCGGCGCGCGCCGGGCGCCGCGCACACGCTCGGACTGGCGCTGGCGGCAATCCTGCTGGCCGACCCGCTGGCGGTGCTGTCGGCCGGCTTCTGGCTGTCGTTCGCCGGCGTCGCCTTCCTGGTGCTGGTGGTCGGACGCGCGCCGCGCGGCTGGCGCGGACTCGCGCACGAGCTGGGCGCGGCGCAGGGCGTGATGGCGGTCGCGCTGCTGCCGCTCGGCGTGTGGTTCTTCGGGCAGAGCTCGCTGGTCGGGCCGCTGGCGAACCTGGTCGCAGTGCCGTTCGTCAGCTTCGCGATCGTGCCGCTGACCCTGCTGGCGACGCTGCTGTTGATTCCGCTGCCCGCGCTGGGCGTGCCGCTTCTGCACGCGGCCGCGGCGCTGCTGCGCGCGCAGTGGTGGCTGCTGGAGCGGATGGCCGCGTGGCCCGGCGCGCACGGCTACCTGCCCGAGCCCGGGTTGGCGGCATTCGCGCTGGCGTCGCTGGGCGCGCTGTGGCTGCTGCTGCCGCGCGGCGTGCCGGCGCGCGGGCTTGGCGCGCTGCTGTTCCTGCCGCTGCTGTGGCCGCGCGTCGCGCTGCCGCCGCCGGGCGGCTTCGATGCGGTGGTGCTGGACGTGGGGCAGGGCCTGTCGGTGCTGGTGCGCACCCGTGCGCACGCGCTGCTGTTCGATGCCGGCGCGCGCTATCCGTCCGGCTTCGATCTCGGTGCGACGGTGGCGGTGCCGGCGCTGCACGCGCTGGGCGTGCGCCGGCTCGACGTGCTGATGGTCAGCCACGGCGACAACGACCACGCCGGCGGCGTGCCCGCGGTGGCGGCGGCATTTCCGCAGGCGCGCCTGCTCGGCAGCGAACCGCGGCGCAGTCCGCTGCCGCTGGCGCTTTGCCGTGCCGGGCAGGCGTGGAGCTGGGACGGGGTGCGCTTCCGCGTGCTGCATCCGCGGGCGGCGCAGCCGGGGCGCGGCAACGACGGCGCCTGCGTGCTGCTGGTCGAGGCGTCGGGCGGACGCCTGCTGCTGCCGAGCGACATCGGCGCCGGCGTCGAACCGGAAGTCGCGGCGGCCGCCGGCGCGGGGCCGCCGCTGGTGCTGGTGGCGCCGCACCACGGCAGCCGCAGCGCCTCCAGCGCGGCGTTCGTCGCCGCCCTGCATCCGCGGCTGGCGATCGTCTCGGCGGGCTGGCGCAACCGCTTCGGCCATCCGCATCCGGAGGTGCTGGCGCGCTACGCCGCCGCCGGCGTGCCGCTGCTGGACACGGCGCGCGAAGGCGCTTTGCGGGTGCGCTTCCCGGCCGACGCCGCGCCCCTGCCGGCCGAATCCTGGCGCGCGCGCAGCCGCCGCTACTGGCGCGAATAGGCCGCGCCGGCACTGCCAACCGCGACACAGGCCGGCGCCGGTTCGCTGGTATGATGCGGGCTCGCTTTCGAGGCCGTGCTGGACGGAGGACCGCGTGCTCGAAATCCTGATGGCGGGCGGCTGGGCGATGCTGCCCATCCTGCTGTGCTCGGCGATCGCGCTGGCGATCATCCTGGAACGGTTCTGGACGCTGCGTCGCGGGGCGGTGCTGCCGCCCGGCCTGGGCGAGCAGGTGCGCACCTGGGCGCGTTCGCGCAAGCTCGATCCCGAGCACCTGCAGGCGCTGCGCGACAACTCGCCGCTGGGCGAACTGCTGGCCGGCGCGCTGGCGGTGCGCAACCGTTCGCGCGAGATCGTCAAGGAGCGCATCGAGGACACCGGCCGCCACGTCGTGCACCGCATGGAGCGCTTCCTCAACACGCTCGGCACGATCGCGCTGATCTCGCCGCTGCTCGGCCTGCTCGGTACCGTGATCGGCCTGATCCGCATGTTCCTCGCGGTGATGGTCAACGGCGTCGGCGACCCGCTGAAGATGGCCGGCGGCATCGGCGAGGCGCTGGTGTGCACCGCCAGCGGCCTGGTGGTGGCGATCCCGGCCTACGCGCTGCACCGCTACTTCCGTTCGCGCGTGGCCGGCTTCGTCGTCGAGATGGAGCAGCAGGCAACCGTGCTGCTGGACGAGCTGACCGCGCAGGCCGAGCCGGCCGCGATCGCGGCCGCCGCGCCGGCGCGCGCGGCGCGCTGAGCCGCCGCCATGCGCATCGGCCAGGCGCGGCGCGAGGACGATTTCGAGATCAACGTGATCTCGCTGATCGACGTGCTCCTCACGTTGCTGATGTTCTTCGTGATGACCACCACCTTCGTGCAGCACGCGCGCATGAAGGTCACGCTGCCCGAGGCCAGCGCGCAGGCCAGCCAGGACCAGAGCGGTGCGCTGGTCCTGATGGTCGACCGCGAAGGGCACTTTTCGGTCGGCGCCGACGAGGTGCTCGGCACCGACACCGACAGCCTCAAGCAGGCGATTGCGCGCATCGCCGGCGACGACCGCGAGCGCCCGGTGCTGCTGCGCGCCGACGCGATGACCCCGCACCAGTCGGTGGTGACGGCGATGGACGCATTGGCCCAGCTCGGCTTCAGCCGGCTCAGCATCGCCACCACGCCAGCCGCGGAGCCGCGCGGCAAGTGAGCGCGGCGGCCGACAGCGCCGGCTCCGGCCTGGCCGCGTACCGGCGCCTGCTCGGCTACCTGCGGCCGTACCGGGCGATCGGCGCGCTGGCGATCGTCGGCATGGTGATCGACGCCGCCGGCCTGGCGCTGTTCGCGCGCATCTCCAAGTCGATGGTCGACGACCTGTTCGTGCGCCACGACCCGGCGACGATCTTCTGGATGCCGATCGTCATCATCTCGATCTTCCTGGTGCGCGCCTGCGGCAACTTCGTCACCGACTACGGCATGGCCTACGTCGGCCGCGGCCTGGTGCAGCACATGCGCGAACAGGTGTTCGACAAGTACCTGCGCATGCCGGCGGCGTTCTTCGACGGCGAATCGACCGGTCACCAGATTGCGCGCATCACCTATACCTCGGAGCAGGTCGCCTCGGCCTCCACCGACGCGCTGAAGAGCGCGATCACCGACAGCCTGTCGGTGGTGTTCTACGTCGGCGTGATGCTGTGGGCCAGCGCGCCGCTGACGCTGGCGCTGTTCGTGATGGTGCCGGCGGTGGCCGGCATCGTCTCCGCGGTGGGGCGGCGCTACCGGCGCATCGCGCAGAGCATCCAGGGTTCGATGGGCTCGGTCACCGGCGTCGTCGAGGAAGTGGTCGGCGCGCACCGCGAGGTCAAGGTCTACGGCGGCCAGCGCTACGAGTCGCAGCGATTCAGCAAGGTCAGCGACCGCGCGCGCCGGCTCAACCTGAAGGTGGCGGTGACCAACGGCATCTCCACCTCGTCGGTGCAGCTGTTCGCGGCGGTCGCGCTGGCGCTGATCATCTACTTCGCCACGCGGCCGTCGATGCTGCCGTCGATCACGCCGGGCACGTTCACCTCGGTGCTGTTCGCGATGGGCGGCATCCTGCCGTGCCTGAAGCGGCTGACCACGGTGCAGTCGAACATCCAGCGCGGCGTGGCCGCGGCGCAGGAACTGTTCGGCGTGCTGGACGCCGCGCCCGAGCGCGACGGCGGCACGCTGCGACTGGAGCGTTGCCGCGGCGAGATCGAGTTCCGCGACGTGCACCTGACCTACGCCGGTGCGGCCACGGCGGCGTTGCGCGGCATCACGCTGCGCTGTCCGGCCGGCTCGGTCACCGCGCTGGTCGGGCGTTCCGGCAGCGGCAAGTCGACCCTGGCCAGCCTGATTCCGCGCTTCCACGAGCCAAGCGCCGGCGAGGTGCGCCTCGACGGCCATGCGCTCGGCGACTACACGCTGGAGAGCCTGCGCGCGCAGATCGCCTGGGTCGGCCAGAGCGTGGTGCTGTTCGACGACACCATCGCGCGCAACATCGCCTACGGCGCGCTGGAAGGCGCGAGCGAAGCCGACATCGTCGCCGCGGCCGAGGCGGCCAACGCGATGGACTTCATCCGCCGCCTGCCCGAAGGCATCCATGGCCGCGTCGGCGAGAACGGTTCGATGCTGTCCGGCGGCCAGCGCCAGCGCATCGCCATCGCGCGCGCGATCCTGAAGAACGCGCCGATCCTGGTGCTGGACGAGGCCACCTCCGCGCTCGACACCGAATCCGAGCGATTGATCCAGGAAGCGCTGGCGCGGCTGATGCGCGACCGCACCACGCTGGTGATCGCGCACCGGCTGTCCACCATCGAGCACGCCGACCAGATCGCCGTGCTCGACCAGGGCCGCATCGTCGAGCAGGGCACGCACGCGCAGTTGCTGGCGCGCGGCGGCCACTACGCCTCGCTGCACCGCATGCAGTTCCGCGAACCGGCGGTGTAGGCGGCGATGACGCTGGCGAGCCGGCTGCAGCAGCGCTGGTATGCGGACCTGCCGCCGCCGCTGTGGGCACGCCCGGTGGCGGCGCTGTACGGCGGCGCGGTCGCGCTGCGCCGCGCGCTGTACCGGCACGGCTGGCTGGCTGCGCAGCGCCTGCCGCTGCCGGTGCTGGTGGTCGGCAACCTCAGCGTCGGCGGCACCGGCAAGACGCCGCTGACGATCGCGCTGGTCGAGGCGCTGCGCGCGCGCGGCTTCAGCCCCGGCGTGGTCAGCCGCGGCTACGGCGGCACGCGCGGCGGCAACCGGCTGCTGGACGACGCCAGCGATCCGCGCGAGGACGGCGACGAACCCTGCCTGATCCGTGCGCGCACCGGGGCGCCGGTCGCGGTCGGCCGCGACCGGCCCGCCGCCGCGCGGCTGCTGCTCGCGCCGGGCGTCGACGTGGTGATCGCCGACGACGGCCTGCAGCACTACCGGCTGGCGCGCGACCTCGAGATCTGCGTGATCGACGGCGACCGCCGTTTCGGCAACGGCCGCCTGCTGCCCGCCGGTCCGCTGCGCGAGCCGCCGGCGCGGCTGGACGCCGTCGATTTCCGCGTCTGCAACGGCGGCGTCGCCGCGCCTGGCGAAGTGCAGATGACGCTGGAAGCACGCCAGGCCGAGGCGCTGGTCGGCGCGGAGCGGCCGCGCCCGCTGGCCGCGTTCGCCGGGCAGCGCGTGCACGCGGTCGCCGGCATCGGCAACCCCGAACGCTTCTTCGCCGAACTGCGCGCGCAGGGCATCGCGGTGATCGCGCACGCATTCCCCGACCATCACCGGTTCGTGCCGGCCGACCTGGCTTTCGGCGACTCGCTGCCGGTGCTGATGACCGAGAAGGACGCGGTGAAGTGCCGGCCGTTCGCCGCGCCGCGCTGGTGGAGCCTGCCGGTGTCGGCGAAGCTTGCGCCGGACTTTCTCGATGCCGTCGCCGAACGCCTGCGCGCCGCGTCACGCCGGCGGCGTTGACCGGCCGCGTGGTCGCGATTACCCTTGCGCATCCTTCTCGCACGAGGTCCGTCCGCGTGGACAGTTGCAGTTGCCCTAGACCTGCACATCTGAAGTCCCCCTCGCGCGGCTGACCCGCTTACGCCGGTCCACCCCGAGGGGTGTCGAGCCGGCGGAGCGCTCCATCGCAGTACCCCAGCGACTCCGTCCTCTCCGCGTGCGCGTGACGTGCGCGGATGGTCCTGTTTGGAGTCCGCGATGCTCAGACTGGTTTCGCTGATGGCCCTGATCCCCGAGCGCACCCACGGACGCGGCCGCGCCGCGCCCAGCGTCGCGCCGCAGCAGCAGCGCCGCTTCCTCGAGATCGCGCGCCTCGGCGCGGACGAGGCGCTGGCGCGGCTGGACAGCCGCAGTGCCGGCCTCGATGCCGCCGAAGCCGAGGCGCGCCTCGAACAGTACGGCCCCAACGTCGTCGGCAACGACCGCAAGGATTCGATCCTGCGCGAGCTGTTCGTGCGCGCGGCCACGCCGCTGAACGTGCTGCTGCTGACGCTGGCGGTGGTGACGTTCTCCATCGACGACAAGGTCGCCGCCGGCATCATGGCCGGCATGGTGGCGATGTCGGTGGTGCTGTCCTACGTGCAGGAGCGCCGTTCCGACAAGGCCGTCGAGGCGCTGCGCCACATGGTCAGCAACACCGCCACCGTGCGCCGCCGCGGCGAGGGCGACGCCGCCGGCCGCGTCGAGCTGCCGATCGAGGACCTGGTGCCCGGCGACGTGATCCTGCTGGCGGCCGGCGACATGCTGCCCGCCGACGTGCGCCTGCTCGCCGCCAAGGACCTGTTCGTCAACCAGGCCAGCCTGACCGGCGAGTCGATGCCGGTGGAGAAGTTCGCCGGTGCGGACGCCGACGCCGCCGCGCCGCTGGAGGCGCGCAACCTCTGCTTCATGGGCTCCAACGTGGTCAGCGGCAGCGCGCTGGCGATGGTCGCCGCCACCGGCCGCGAGACCTGCTTCGGCGCGCTCGCCGGCGCGCTGACCGCGCCGCGCCAGGCCACCAGCTTCGACATCGGCGTGCGCCGCTTCGCCATGCTGATGCTGCGCTTCATGGCGGTGATGGTGCCGCTGGTGTTCCTGATCAACGGCTGGGCCAGGCACGATTGGCTGGAGGCGTTCCTGTTCGCGATCGCGGTGTCGGTCGGCCTGGCGCCGGAGATGCTGCCGATGATCGTGACCATCAACCTCGCCAAGGGCGCGATGGCGATGGCGCGCAAGGACGTGATCGTCAAGCGCCTGCCGGCGATCCAGGACTTCGGCGCGATCGACGTGCTGTGTACCGACAAGACCGGCACGCTGACCCAGGACAAGGTGATCCTGGAACGCCACGTCGGCGCCGACGGCGAGGACAACGCGCGCGTTCTCGAGCTGGCCTTTCTCAACAGCCACTACCAGACCGGCCTGCGCAACCTGCTCGACGTGGCGGTGCTCGAGCGCGTCGAGCCGGAGGATTCCGCGCGGCTGGCCGCCGATTTCGCGCTGGTCGACGAGGTGCCGTTCGACTTCGAGCGCCGCCGCATGTCGGTGGTGGTGCGCGACCACGAGGGCCGCCACCTGCTGGTCAGCAAGGGCGCGGTCGCCGAGATGCTGGGCATCTCGGTGAACGTCGACGTGGACGGCAAGGTCGAGGCGCTGACGGAAGCGCGCATGGACGAGGTGCGCCGTGTCGCGCGCGAGTTGAACGAGGACGGCTTCCGCGTGATCGCGGTCGGCATCCGCGAACTGGCTCCGACCCGCGAGGCCTACGGCCGCGACGACGAGCGCGACCTGACCCTGGTCGGCTTCATGGCCTTCCTCGACCCGCCCAAGGACAGCGCGGCGGAGGCGATCGAGGCGCTGCAAGCCCACGGCATCGCGGTGAAGATCCTCACCGGCGACAACAGCATCGTCGCGCGCAACGTCTGCCGCCAGGTCGGCCTCGACGCGACCCGCGTCGCCACCGGGCCGCAGATCGACCGCATGGACGATGCCGAGATGGCCGAGGCCGCGCGCGAGGTGCAACTGTTCGCGCGCCTCAATCCGCAGCAGAAGGTGCGCGTGATCGAGGCGCTGCGCGCGCAGGGCCACGTGGTCGGCTTCATGGGCGACGGCATCAACGACGGCCCGGCGCTGCGCGCGGCCGACGTCGGCATCTCGGTCGACACCGCGGTCGACATCGCCAAGGCCTCGGCCGACATCATCCTGCTGGAGAAGAGCCTGATCGTGCTGGAGGAGGGCGTGCAGGAGGGCCGCAAGGTCTTCGGCAACATCATCAAGTACATCAAGATGACCGCCAGCTCCAACTTCGGCAACATGTTCAGCGTGCTCGGCGCCAGCGCGCTGCTGCCGTTCCTGCCGATGGCGCCGGTGCAGATCCTGCTCAACAACCTGATGTACGACTTCTCGCAGACCGCGGTCGCCACCGACGAGGTCGACGAGGAGTACATCGCCCGGCCGCGCAGTTGGGACATGCGCGAGATCGCGCGCTTCGTGCTGTGCATCGGCCCGATCAGCTCGATCTTCGACTACGCCACGTTCGGCCTGATGTGGTACGTGTTCAAGGCCGACGGCGTCGCGCACGCGGCGCTGTTCCAGACCGGCTGGTTCGTCGAGTCGCTGCTGTCGCAGACGCTGATCGTGCACGTGATCCGCACCGGCCGCATCCCGTTCGTGCAGAGCATGGCCAGCCTGCCGCTGCGCGTGGCGACGGTGACGATCTGCGGCATCGGCGTGCTGCTGCCGTTCTCGGCGGCGGCGTCGTGGTTCGGCTTCGCGCCGCTGCCGGGCGGCTACTGGCCGTACCTCGGCGCGATCCTGCTTGTCTACATGGGCCTGACCCAGCTCGCGAAGGGCTGGCTGATCCGCCGCTTCGGGCTGGCCTGAGCGGCAGGCGCACACCGCGGCAGCATCGAACCGCTAAGCTGCGGGCATGGGCGCCGCCATCGTCTGGTTCCGCCGCGACCTGCGGCTGGAGGACAACCCCGCGCTGAGCGCGGCCGCGGCGGCGCATGCGCGCGTGCTGCCGCTGTACGTGCATGCGCCGGACGAGGAGGCGCCATGGGCGCCGGGTGCGGCCAGCCGTTGGTGGCTGCACCACAGTCTCGCCGCGCTGGAGGCCACATTGCGCGCGCGCGGCGGCGTCCTGCACCTGCGCGGCGGGCCGTCGGCCGAGACGCTGCTGGCGGTCGCGGCCGCGACGAACGCCGAAGCGGTGTACTGGAACCGCCTGTACGAGCCGACGGTGCGCGCCCGTGACGCCGAAGTCGAGTCGACGCTTCGCGCAGCAGGCATCGCCACACATGCCCACAACGGCGCGCTGTTGTTCGAGCCGTGGGAGATCGCAACCGGCAAGGGCGGGCCGTATCGCGTGTTCACGCCGTTCTGGCGCAGCGCGCGGGCACGCCTGCGGCCGGCTGCGCCGCTGCCGGCACCGCAGCCGCAGCGCTGGGAGACTCTCGCCGACGGCTTGCCGCTGGATGCGCTCGGCCTGCTGCCGAGGCCCGGCTGGGACGTCGGACTGCGCGCGGCCTGGCGGCCGGGCGAGGCCGGCGCGCGCGAGGCGCTGGATGTGTTCTGCGAAGACGCCCTGTCCGGCTACGCGGCGCAGCGCGACAGCCCCGACCGCCGCGGCACTTCGCGGATGTCGCCGCACCTGCACTTCGGCGAGATTTCGCCGCGGCAGGTCGTGCGGGCGCTGGACGACTGCGCGTGCCGCCATGGCCGCGCGCGGCTCGGCGACGCCGTCGAGGCGTATTTGCGCGAGCTCGGCTGGCGCGAGTTCGCGCATCACCTGCTGTACCACTTCCCGTACACGACCGAGGCGAATCTCGACGCGAGCTTCGACGCGTTTCCGTGGGCCGAGCCCGACGGCGAAACGCTGGCTCGCTGGCAGCGCGGCCGCACCGGCGTGCCGATCGTCGATGCCGGCATGCGCGAGCTGTGGACGACCGGCTGGATGCACAACCGCGTGCGCATGATCGTGGCGAGCTTCCTCACCAAGAACCTGCGCCTGCACTGGCGCCACGGCGCGCGCTGGTTCTGGGACACGCTGGTCGACGCCGATCTCGCCAACAACACGCAAGGCTGGCAGTGGAATGCCGGTACCGGCGCCGATGCCGCGCCATACTTTCGCATCTTCAATCCGGTGGCACAGGCGCAGAGGTTCGATCCCGAAGCTGCCTACGTGCGCCGCTGGCTGCCCGAACTGGCGGACGCGCCCGATGCGTTGCTGCAGGAACCGTGGCGCGATCCCGCGCTGCTGGCGCGCAGCGGCTATCCGCCGCCGATGGTCGACTTGAAGGCCTCGCGCGCAGCGGCGCTGGCCGCGTGGCAACGCATGCGCGGCCGCTGAGCCGCATCAGGACGGCGGCACGATCCGCGGCTCCGGGCTGCGCCGCAGCAGCCATGCCAGCAGCGGCGGCGTGAGCATCGCCGTCAGCAGCGACATCGCCACGATCACCGCATAGACCTGGTTGGTGAACACGCCGGCGGAGAGGCCGAGGCTGGCGATCACCACGCCGACCTCGCCGCGCGGCACCATGCCCATGCCGACGATGGTCGCGGCACGCGGTCCCAGTCCCAGCGCGCCGAGGAAACCGCCGACCAGCTTGGAGACGATGGCGATGCCGGTGACCACCGTCAGCATGAGCAGCGCCTCGCGGCTGCCGAGCAGGGCGAGATCGACCTTGGTGCCGGTGATCACGAAGAAGAACGGCGTCATCAGCGCCAGCAGCGGCTGCGTCTGGTGCTCCAGCGTCTCGCGCTGGCGGCTCTCGGAGGCGATCATGCCGGCGAGGAACGCGCCGATGATCGCGGCCAGGCCGAACTCGGTGGAGAGGAAGGCAAGGCCGAGGCAGAGCGCCAGCACCACGGTCAGCGGCGACAGCGGATGGATCGGCCGGTCCAGCCAGGCGGAGCCGCGCCGCATCATGCGCGTGCCCACCCAGCCGATCACCGCGACGAAGCCGACCGCCTCACCCAGCACCACCAGCAGGTTGCCGACGTGCAGTTCGCCGCCGGCCTGCAGCGACACCACCACGCCCAGCAGCAGCATGGCGAGGATGTCGTCGATCACGGCGGCGCCGAGGATCACCCGGCTCTCGATGCGGCGCAGCGCGCCGAGTTCCTGCAGCACGCGCGCGGTGATGCCGGCCGAGGTGGCGACGAACGCGGCGGCGACGAACATCGACTTGTTCCAGGGGAAGCCGGCGCCGTGCGCCCACAGCGTGCCCATCGCGAACGGCACGACCACGCCGAGCACGCCGACCATGAAGGCGCTGCGGCCGACGCGCTTGAGGTCGTCGAGCCGCGTCTCCAGGCCGACCGCGAACAGCAGCAGCACCACGCCGATCTCGGACAGCACCTCCAGCGGCTCGTTCGGCGCGATCCAGCCCAGCGCGGACGGGCCGATCGCGCAGCCGGCGGCGATCTCGCCGACCACGCCGGGCAGGCGCAGGCGCTGGGCGATCTCGGCGCCGATCTGGGCGGCGACGAAGATCACGAACAGGCTGAGCAGGATTTCGCTGGCGTGCTGCATGCGGTGCCGTCTCCCTGGTCGCGGCCGTTGCGTTTTCGGCCTGTTGTCCGGATGCTACACGAGCGTGCGGGCCGCCGTTGGCCCGCCGCGCATTCGCGGGGGCGGCGATGTTCGAGGAGCTGCAGGGCGCGCACGAGTCGATGTCCAAGGTGGACACCACGTGGCTGCGCATGGAGACGCCGACCAATCTGATGATGATCTGCGGCGTGATGATCTTTGCCGACGCGCTCGACGTCGCCCGCTTCAAGCGCATGCTCGCGGAGCGTTTCCTCGCCTACCGGCGTTTCGCCCAGCGCGCCACGATCACCGCCACCGGTGCCTACTGGGAGAACGACCCCGACTTCGACCTCGACTGGCACGTGCGCGTCGCCGCGCTGCCGGGCGCGGCCGGCAAGCCGGAGCTGGAACGCTTCGTCAGCGAGCTGGCTTCGATGCCGCTCGACCACTCCAAGCCCGCGTGGCAGTTCCATGTGGTCGAGAACTATCGGGGCGGCAGCGCGCTGGTGGCGCGCATGCACCACTGCTACGCCGACGGCCTGGCGCTGGTGCAGGTGCTGCTGTCGCTGACCGACACCGCGCCCGGCCCCGCGCAGCACGCCGAACTGGCGCGCACGTGGCTGAAACACGACGGCGGCGGCGTGTTCCAGCGCCTGCTCGAGCCGGCGCAGGCCGGCCTGCGCCGGGCGGTCGAGGTCGGCGGCAAGGCCTGGGACAAGCTTGCGGAGATGCTGCTCGACCCCGCGCAGGCGGCCGGTCTGGTCATCGAGGGTTCCGAGATCGCCCGCGAACTCGGCTCGGTGCTGGCCCTGGCGGACGATCCGCCGACCGCGCTGAGGGGGCCGCTCGGCGTGGTCAAGCGCGTGGCGTGGGCCGAGCCGTTGGCGCTGGAGGAGGTGAAGACGCTCGGGCGCGCGCTCGGCTGCACCGTCAACGACGTGCTGATGGCCTGCGCCGCCGGCGCGCTGCGCGCCTACATGCACGACGCCGGCGATGCGGTCGACGGCCTCACCGTGCGCGCGACCGTGCCGGTCAACCTGCGGCCGCTCGAGCACGCCAAGCGGCTCGGCAACCACTTCGGCCTGGTGTTCCTCGATCTGCCGGTCGGCGAACCCAATCCGCTGCGCCGCCTCGAACGCGTCGCCGCGAACATGCGCCAATTGAAGAACTCGCGGCAGGCGGTCATGACGTTCGGCCTGCTTGCCGCGCTCGGCATGGCGCCGGCGGCGCTGCTGCGTCCGGCGCTGGAGCTGTTCAGCCGCAAGGCGTCGGTGGTGGCGACCAACGTGCCGGGACCGCAGCAGCCGCTGTTCCTGGCCGGCAGCCGGATGCGCGAACTGATGTTCTGGGTGCCGCAGTCCGGCTCGGTCGGCGTCGGCCTGTCGATCCTCAGCTACGACGGCCACGTGCACTTCGGCCTGATCGCCGACGCCAAGCGCATCGCCGACCCCGATGCGATCGTGCAGCGCTTCGGCGCCGAGTTCGAGAAGCTGGTGATGATCGCGCTGATGGAAGAGTGGGGTGGCGACATCACCGCGGACGCCGCCGCCGCGACCCTCGCCCGCTACGGCGTCGATGCCGCGGGGCTGGGCGCGTCGCGGCGCAGCAGGCGGAACACCGCGGCCGCGGCCAGGGTCAGCAGCGCCAGGGCCAGCACCGCGCGGCGGAAGGCGAAGACGTAAGCCTCCGGCGTCTGGCCGTGCAGGAACACGGCCATCAGCAGCGTCGCCAGCGCGATGCCGAAGCTCATCGCCAGGTACTGCACGGTCGAGCCCATCGACGCGGCCATCGCCGCGTGCTCGGGCGGCAGGTCGACGAAGGTCAGTGTGTTCATTGCCGTGTACTGCAGCGACATCACCAGGCCGTAGACGAACACCTGGGCGGCGATCATCCAGGCCGGCGTCTGCGCCGAGGGCAGCGCGAACAGCGCCAGCAGCAGCGCCACCACCACCGTGTTGGCGGCGAGCAGGCGGCGGTAGCCGTAGCGGCCGAGCAGGCGGTGGATCAGCGGCTTGACCAGCATCGCGCCCAGCGCCTGCGGCACCATCATCAGGCCGGCGGCGATCGGCGACCAGCCGCAGCCCATCTGCAGGAACAGCACCAGCAGCAGGAACATGCCGGACACGCCCAGCCGCGTGCACAGGCCGCCGGCCAGCGACACCGCCACGCTGCGGGTGCGCAGCAGGCCGAGGTCGATCACCGGCCGCGCCACGCGGCCGCTGTGGCGCACGTACAGCGCGCCCAGCGCGACGGCACCGGCGGCGAGCGCGACAATCATGGGCCAGGTCGTGTCGCGCGCGTCGGCCCGCTCGGCGACCGCCAGCAGCAGCGACGCGGCCAGCGCGAACAGCACGAAGCCGACCGGGTCGAACGCGCCGGCGTCGGCGCGGCGGAACTCCGGCATCTCGCGCCGGTTCAGCCACAGTCCGAACAGGCCGGCCGGCACGTTGACCAGGAAGATCCAGCGCCAGCTCGCCAGCTGCGAGAGCGCGCCGCCGAGGAGCGGCCCGAGCACCGAGCCGAGCAGGCCGAACGTCGCCACCGTGCTCATCGCCGCGACGAAATCGCGGTGGCCGTAGCTGCGCACCAGCACGAAGCGGCCGACCGGCAGCAGCAGCGCGCCGCCGAGGCCCTGCACCACGCGCGCGGCGACCAGTTGCGGCAGGCTCTGCGCCAGCCCGCACAGCAGCGAGCCGAGCGTGAACACCGCGATCGCCGCGGCGAAGATGCGGCGCGTGCCGAAGCGGTCGGTCAGCCACGGGCTGGCGGGGATGCACACGGCGAGCGTCAGCACGTAGCTGGTCAGCGCGGTCTTGATCGACAGCGGCGGCACCGCCAGCGCCTCGGCGATGCTCGGCACCGCGGTGTTGACGATGGTGGAGTCCAGCGTCTGCATGAAGAACGCGGCGGAGATCAGCCACAGCAGCCCGCTGACGCGCGTCGGCGCGGCGCCGCCCGTCGCGGCGGGAGCGGCGTCGGCGATCGGAGCGGCGTGCGGGACGTCGGCGCGCAGGATCATGCGCGGCGTATTGTAGCCGCGGGCGGCTGCGCCGGCCGGGCGCGGGCGCGCGCCGTGCGCGGCCCGTTCAGAAGCGGTGCACGATACCGATCTGGAAGCCGCCCGGCAGCCAGCTCAGGATCACCGGATGGCCGGTGTGCGCGGACCAGATGCCGAAGCCGGTGCCGAGCGCCCAGCCGGCCAGCACGTCGCTCTGCCAGTGGCCGTGCACCTTGACCCGCGCGATGCTGTCGTACAGCGGCAGCAGCTCCAGCGCGTATACGGCCGGATGCTCGGCGCCGTAGCGGACCACGAACGGCGTCACCGCGCCTGCCACCAGGGTCACCTCGCCGCTGGGGAAGCTCTGGTGGCCGCTGCCCTTGAACCACCGGTTCGGATCGTCGGTTTCGGAAGGGCGTTCGCGGCCGAACATCCACTTCATCGCCTGCGCGGCGACCGCCGAGAAGGCGGTGGCGTCGACCGCGCGCCAGAAGGTGTCGCCGCTGTCGCTCTGGTCGCCCAGCAGCAGCGCGCCGCCGATCACGGTCAGCACGGTCGCGTACTCGACGTCCTTCTGCGTGCTGCGCTTCCAGATGCCGCTGTTGTCGTAGGCGACGCGGTGGTCGATGCCGAACGGGCCGCCCGCGGCGGCGAGGCCGGGCGCGAGCAGGCCGGCGAGAAGCGGAGCGATGAGCAGGACGCGGCGCATGCGCGGCCTCCGGCGAGCGACGGGCGGGGCATTCCTCCGCCCGTGCCAGCGTGGGCCGCGCGTCTTTCGCGGGGCTTTCGCCGCCTGCCGCGCGCGGATTCAGGCCAGTTGTTCGCGCGCGTAGGCGGCGTCGAGCGCTTCCATCGCGTCGTGCGGCTTGAGCTTGGCGGCCTTGGCGTAGGCTTCCGCGGCCTCGTCCTCGCGCTTGTCGCCATGCAGCAGCAGCAGGCCGTTGCCGTATTCGATCCAGGCGATTGGCGAGTGCGGGGTCAGCTTCAGCGCTTCCTTCAGGTGCTTCTCGGCGGCGGCGGCGTTGGCGCCGTAGGTCAGCTTGGCCAGCATGCCGCCGACCTTGGCGACGATCTCGGCGTGGTACAGCCCCATCGCGGTGTGCGCCTCGGCGTGCTTCGGCGCCAGCTCCAGCGCGGCTTCCAGCGAAGCGCGCACCTTGCCGGCGATGCCCTGCGCCAGCGCCTTGGCGATCGACAGCGTCTGGCTGAGCCGGCCCAGCGCGAAGGCGTGGCGGTAGTGGCTGTTGGCCTCGCCGGGCAGCGCCGCGATCGCCTCGGCCGCCAGCGCGGCCAGCGCCTCGAAGCGCGCGATCTTCTCCTTCTCGGCTTCGACGAGATAGGTGGCGTGGATGCCGCCGGCCTTGACCGCGACCGACGCGCCCGGCGCCTTCAGCGCGACGCCGCGTTCGTAGGCGTCCTGGAAATCGCCGCGGTGAAAGGCGCGCCAGGCGTCCTGCAGCGCCTCGGCCAGCGTGTCGGCGTCCTTGCCCAGTTTCGGGTTGGCGCTGAGCAGCGCGCCGATGTGCTTCGCGTCGGGGAACGGCTCCTGGTCGCCCGCGTGCAGCGTCTTCCAGGCTTTCGCCAGGGCGTCGCCGCGATAGTCGTAGGCGGCGTCGGGATACGGAAATGCGGTCCAGCCTTTCTTCGCCATGGCGCTCCTCCCGTGCGTGCGCCCAAGCATCCTGCACCCGCGCGGCGCGGCGCAACAAGCCGGTAAACTGCGCGTATCCGGCCACGACCCATGCCCGCGATGAGCCACGCCAAGGTGCCCCCCGAGATCGCCCAGCGCGCCGCACGCCTGCGCGCGCAGATCGAGGACGCCAACTACCGCTATTACGTCCTCGACAACCCGACCCTCGCCGACCCCGAGTACGACCGCCTGCTGCGCGAGCTGCAGGCGCTGGAGGCCGGGTATCCCGCGCTGGTCACGCCCGACTCGCCCACGCAGCGCGTCGGCGTGCGCCCGTCCGCGCAATTCGCCGAGGTGCGCCACGCCATCCCGATGCTGTCGTTGAACAACGCCTTCAGCGACGAGGAGGCCGCCGACTTCGTGCGCCGCATCGAAACCACGCTCGGTATCGAACGGCCGGAGTTCTCGGTCGAGCCCAAGCTGGATGGTCTCGCGATCAGCCTGCGCTACGAGGACGGCGCGTTCGTGCAGGGCGCGACGCGCGGCGACGGCAGCGTCGGCGAGGACGTGACCCCGAACCTGCGCACGGTCAAGGCGATCCCGCTGCGCTTGCGCGGCGAGGGCTGGCCGCGCGTGCTGGAAGTGCGCGGCGAGGTGTACATGCCGAAGGCCGCGTTCGAGGCGTACAACGCGGCGGCGCTGAAGCGCGGCGACAAGACCCTGGCCAATCCGCGCAACGGCGCCGCCGGATCGCTGCGCCAGCTCGATCCGCGCGTCACCGCCTCGCGGCCGCTGGCGTTCTTCGCCTACGCGATCGGCGCGGTCGAGGGCGGGCATCTGCCGCGCACGCACTCGGCGACGCTGGCGCAGTTGCGCGCGTGGGGCTTTCCGGTCAGCCCGCTGGTCGAGCACGCGCGCGGGCTGGAGGGCCTGCTCGACTACTACCGGCGCATCGGCGCGCGGCGCGACGCGCTGCCGTACGACATCGACGGCGTGGTCTACAAGCTCGACCGCTACGACTGGCAGCAGGAGATGGGCTTCGTCTCGCGCGCGCCGCGCTGGGCGCTGGCGCACAAGTATCCGGCGCAGGAGCAGATGACCACGGTCGAGGCGATCGACGTGCAGGTCGGCCGCACCGGCGCGGTCACGCCGGTGGCGCGCCTGAAGGCGGTGCAGGTGGCCGGCGTGACCGTCACCAACGCCACCCTGCACAACGCCGACCAGGTCGCGCGCCTCGACGTGCGCGTCGGCGACACGGTGATCGTGCGCCGCGCCGGCGACGTGATCCCCGAGGTCGCGCGCGTGGTGCCGGAGCGCCGTCCGCACGGCACGCATCCATGGCGCATGCCGGCGCACTGCCCGGTGTGCGGTTCGGCGCTGGTGCGCGAGGAAGGCGAGGCGGCCTGGCGCTGCAGCGGCGGCCTGTTCTGCCCGGCGCAGCGCAAGGAGGCGATCCACCACTTCGCCTCGCGCCGCGCGATGGACATCGAAGGCCTGGGCGGACGCTACATCGAGGATCTGTGCGACCTCGGCTACGTGAATACCGTCGCCGACCTGTATCGGCTGGCAGTCGAGGACTTCACCGGGATGAAGCGCCGCGCCGACGAGCGCGACGGCACCGTGCCGGAGACGGTCAAGCAGGGCAAGGTCGCCACCAAGTGGGCGGAGAACCTGGTCGAGGCGATCGAGCGCAGCAAGCGCACCACGCTGGAGCGCTTCCTGTTCGCACTCGGCATCCGCGACGTCGGCGAGGCCACCGCGAAGACGCTGGCGCGCCATTTCGGCGCGCTGGACGCGATCGCGCAGGCGGACGAAGCGGCGCTGCTGGAAGTGGCGGACGTCGGTCCGGTGGTGGCCTCGCGCATCGTCGCGTTCTTCCGCGAACGCCACAACCTCGACGTGATCGCCAAGCTGCGCGCCGCCGGCGTCGCCTGGAAGGAAGGCCCGCCGCAGCGCAGCGCCGACGGCCCGCTCGCCGGCCAGACCGTCGTGCTCACCGGCACGCTGTCGTCGCTGAGCCGCGACGAGGCCAAGGCCAAGCTGGAAGCGCTCGGCGCCAAGGTCGCCGGCAGCGTGTCGAAGAAAACCGGCTTCGTCGTCGCCGGCGAAGCCGCCGGCTCCAAGCTCGACAAGGCGCGCGAGCTGGGCGTCGAGATCTGGGACGAAGCGCGCCTGCTGGAGCTGCTGGAGCATCACGGTGGTTGAACGTCCGGACCTGCTCGGCGCGCTGCGATTGCGCGCGCGCCTGTACGCCCGGATCCGCGCGTTCTTCGCCGAGCGCGGCATGCTCGAGGTGGAGACGCCGATGCTGTCGGCGGCGGGCAACACCGAGCCCAACATCGAGAGCTTCAGCACATCGTTCGACGGCCACGTCGACGGCGGCGCGCGCGAGCGCTGGCTGCGCACCTCGCCGGAATATCCGCTGAAGCGGCTGCTGGCGCTGGGCGTCGGCGACTGCTACGAGCTGGGCCGCGTGTTCCGCAACGGCGAGGCCGGGCGCAGCCACAATCCCGAGTTCGCCATGCTGGAGTGGTACCGCGTCGGTTGGGACCATCGCCGGCTCGCCGAGGAAACCGTGGCGCTGGTGCAGGCGGCGCTGGCGCTGGCCGGACGCGACGCGCGCGTCGAGACGCTGAGCTACCGCGCGCTGTTCAAGCGCGAACTGGGCATCGACCCGCACCGCGCGCCGCTCGAGGCGCTGCGCGCGCCGCTGGCCGACTTCGCCATCGACCCCCACGGACTCGGCCGCGACGACTGGCTGGACCTGCTGATCACGCACCGGTTGCAGCCGGCATTTCCGCCCGGCCGCATCACCGTGGTCCACGACTATCCGGCGACGCAGTGCGCGCTGGCGAAGGTCCGCCGCGACGATCCGCCGGTGGCCGAGCGCTTCGAGCTTTACCTCGGTCGCCATGAGCTGGCCAACGGCTACCACGAGCTGAACGACGCTGCCGAGCAGCGCGCGCGCTTCGAGCGCGACCTCGCCACGCGCCGCGCACGCGGCCGCCGCGAACCGCCGATCGACGAGCGCCTGCTCGCCGCGCTGGACGGCATGCCGGCATGCGCCGGCGTCGCGCTGGGTATCGAGCGCCTGCTGATGGGCATGGCCGGCACCGACGCCATCGCCGACGTGCTGGCGTTCCCGTTCGCCGAGGCCTGACGCGCTCAGCTGAGCGGCGTGCGGTCGCCCTCGTCGTCGTAGGGGTAGCGCTTGTGACCGTAGCGCACCAGCAGCACCGCCGCGCCGAGCAGCAACACGGCGCCGGCTTCGGAGAGCACGGCCAGCGGCGAGGCGGCGGTGGTATCGAGCGTGAGGTGCCGCGCCATCGCCACGATCGCGATGTACAGCGGCATGCGCACGGGCAGGCGACCCACGCGCCAGTACACCCCGCTCATCGTCAGCAGTTCGAGGTAGATGAACAGCAACAGCAGGTCGGTGACGGCGACCCGGCCGTTGCGCCAGGTCGCTTCGATCTCCTGGCCGGCGGCGACAATGGTTGCCCCCAGCACGATCAGCAGCCCCAGCCGCTCGACCACGACGATCAGCCGATTGCCCGTTGCCTTGAGGATAGACTCGAAGCGGGTGGCCATGGACGCGTCCTCGCGGCGGTTTGCGGCCACGTTAGCAGTTGCGCATGGCATGGCAAACCGGATCAGGGCGGCGCCGGGCTTTGGGCGGGTGTGGCATACGGTCGCAGGCCGCGCCAGGCCACCCATGCAGCCAGCGCCGCGGCGGCGGCGGCCAGCATGAAGGCCTGCGCGCCGCCGAGCGCGTGCCAGGCCAGGCCCGAGCCCAGCGCGCCCAGCGTGCCGCCGACGCCGCTGACGGCGTAGAACACGCCCTGGCCGTGGCCGTTCATGCGTCCCGGGAAGAAGCGCGCCAGCAGTTGGATCGCCGCGGCGAAGCACGCGGCGAAGTTCAGCGCGTGGCTGAGCTGCGCCAGCAGCATCACCGGCATCAGTTGCGGAAACCACGCGGTCAGCAGCCAGCGCGCCACCGCGGAGAGCAGCGAAACCCTCAGCACGGTCACCGCGTGCCAGCGTGCGAACATGCGCGCTGCGAGGAAGAACAGCACGATCTCCGCCGCGACGCCGCAGGCCCACAGCGCGCCGGTGGCGCGACCGCTGTAGCCCTGCGCTTCGAGGTAGATCGAGTAGAAGGTGTAGTAGGGGCCGAACGAGATCGCCAGCAGCAGCATGCTGGCGAAGAAGGCCAGCACCTCGGGGCGGCGCAGCCGCGCGGCGAAGCCGGGCGCGTCGCCCGCGTCGTCCGCTTCGCGCGCGTGATGCGCAGGGCCGTAGTCGTTGACGGCCGACGCGGCCAGCAAGCCGGCGAACAGCGGCAGCATCAGCCAGGGCAGGGCGGTCGCCGCCAGATGGTCGAGCGCCGCGCCGTACAGCGCGACCACGGCGACGAAGCCGATCGAGCCCCATACGCGGATGCGCCCGTAGCGCTCGCTGCGCGCGCCGAGGTGCGACAGCGTGATCGCCTCGAACTGCGGCATCACCGCGTTGTAGAAGAAGCAGAACGCGGCCATCGCCACCGCGGTGACGGCGAAGCCGCGCGGCGCCAGCAGCGGCAGGAAGCACAGCAGCGTGGCGGCGCAGCCGACGCGCAGCCAGCGCACCGGGCGCGCGCTGCGCGCGGCCAGCCAGCTCCAGGCCGACGGCGAAACCACGCGCGTCGCGTACCACAGGCTGGTCAGCGCGCCGATCGCCGCCGCGTCGAAGCCGCGCGCGTCGAGGTACACGCTCCAGTATGGCAGGAACGCGCCCAACGCTGCGTAGTAGGCGAAGTAGAACCCCGCCAGACGCGGCGCGGGCAGCGCGGCGGGCGGCGTCATGCCGCGCTCAGAACTCGAGGTCCAGCGCGGCGCACAGGTAGTCGATCATCGGCGCGATGCGCCTGAAGGTGTCGACCGCGTGCGGCAGCAGCTCGGCCGAGCAGGCCAGCTTGTCGGGAAAACCAGCCCCGGCGGCGAAGCTCTTCAGCTTCAGGTCCTCGATCAGCTCGTGGGCGGGATCGTAGCCGCGCGGCGGGCGCGTCAGGCGCTCGCCCCACATCTCGAAGCGCTCGCGGAACGCCTTGGCGTGCACCGCGCGCTTCCAGGTGGCGGGATTATCGGCGAGGAAGTCGCGGATGCGCTTCAGCGTCGGCGCTTCCGGGTGCCAGACGCCGCCGCCGGCGAAGCAGTCGCCGGGCTGGATGTGCAGGTAGAACGACGGCGCCGGCATCTCGCGGCGGCGCTCGTGGAAAAAGCGCGCGCCGGCCCAGGTCTTGTACGGCTGCTTGTCGCCGGAGAAGCGCGTGTCGCGCTGGATGCGGAACAGCGAACCGCCGACCTTGCGCGGATCGGCGCGGTAGTGCGGGCTGATCTTCGCCAGCGGCGCCTGCAGGTCGGCGATCAGGCGGAGATAAGGCTCGCGCACCTGCGCCTCGTAGCGCGCCTGCTGCGCCTTGAACCAGGTGCGGTTGTTGTGGGCGGCGAGGTCGCGCAGGAAGCGGAGGGTGGCGGGGGTGAAATAGGTTTCGGCCATGAGGTTTCCGATCGGTCCGAGGTCGCGTCGTTACGGCGCGACGGATTGCCGGCGCGACATTATCGGGCTTCGCTCCGTTTTACCGGTAGCGACCGGGGAGCCTGCGGCGGCCGGCCGCGTCTCACAGGATCTCGCGGCCCCACTGCTCGAGGCGATCCAGCAGGGCGTGTTCCGCGGGAGCGCGCGCGGGTTCCGCGCGCAGGCGCGCGATCTCGGCGAAGTAGGCCTCGAGGTTGAGCGTGGTCAGCGGCGTCTCGCCGGTCAGGCGCTCGCGGCGGAACGCTTCCCAGCGTTCGGCCTCGCCGGCGTCCAGCGTGTCGGGCCAGTTGCGCGCACGGTAGCGGAAAAGGAGCTCGGCGTAGCGCGGGTCGCGGAAGCCGAACGCGCGCGTGCCGAGCTCGGCCGGCGGCGTGGCGCGCACCGTGGCGCAGACGCGGCGGTCGGCGTCGCCGGCGAAGCCGCGGTACAGCGCCAGCTCGGGGTCGACGGCGCCGCGTTCCTCCGGCTGGGCGAACACGCGGCGCACGCGCTCGGCGACGCCGTCCGCCGCGCGCAGGCGCGCGCCGTGCGCGAGGCAGCGTTCGAGGTCGAGGCCGAGGCGCGCGGTGTCCACGCCCTTCAGCGCCGACAGCGGCGCCAGCGCGGGCGAGCGGTTGGCGTGCACCAGCTTCAGCGGAACGCGAACGACGTCCTCGGGCAGGTCGGCGCGCGGCGTGAACAGGCGGTCGGCGATTTCCTCGGGGTCGAGGTGCAGCCAAGTGCCGGGGTCGGCGTCGAGATCGACCACGATCACGGCGTTCGGCTGGCTCGGATGCATCGCCAGCGGCGCGACCACGGCGAGGCAGCCGCGGCTGGCCGGATAGCGCGCGGATACGTGCAGCAGCGGCGTCATGCCGGCGACGTCGAGCAGCTCGAAGGCGCGCTGCTTGCGGCGCAGCGCGAAGCTCCAGTCCCACAGCCGCGGCTGGCGCACGCGGATCAGGCGCGCCAGCGCGACCAGCGCCTCCACGTCGGACGCCGCATCGTGCGCACGGCGCTGTTCGAGGCGGTTCGCGCGCGCGAGCTCCTCCAGTTGGAAGCTGGGCGCGCCGTCGTTGCGGCGCGGCCATTCGACGCCTTCCGGGCGCAGCGCGTAGCACATGCGCACCAGGTCGATCAGGTCCCAGCGCGAGTTGCCGTCCTTCCACTCGCGCTCGTACGGATCGAAGAAGTTGCGGTAGAGCAGGTGGCGGGTGAACTCGTCATCGAAGCGCAGCGAGTTGTAGCCGACGCCGCAGGTGCCGGGCTCGCCCAGCGCCTCCTGCACGCGCGCGGCGAACTCGGCCTCGATCACGCCGTCGCGCTCGAGGTCCTGCGGCACCAGCCCGGTGACCAGGGCGGCCAGCGGATTCGGCAGCGCGTCGCGCGGCGGCCTGCAGAAGAACGAGACGGGTTCGCCGACCGGTTCCAGTTCGAGCGTGGTGCGCATGCCGGCGAACTGCTGCGGCCGGTCGCGGCGCGCGTCGATGCCGGATGTTTCGTAGTCGTGCCAGAAGAACGTCTGTGCGCCCATCCCGTATTCCCTGCGCCGTGATTTCCGCGCCTGCGGCGATCCAATGTAATCTTTGCGGGCCGGCACGCAAAGCGCGGAGCTTCCGCGCCCCGCACGCCGCCGAAGAAGCACGGACCCGGCGCAAGGGAGCACGCATGTCACCGTCGAATGACGACAACCTGATCTGGATCGACCTGGAGATGACCGGGCTCGACACCGACCGCGATTCCATCCTCGAGATCGCCACCGTCGTCACCGACCGCGACCTGCACGTGCTGGCCGAAGGCCCGGTGTTCGCGGTGCGCCACGACTCCGCGCGCCTCGAAGCGATGGACGACTGGAACCGCAACCAGCACGGCAAGTCCGGCCTGTGGCGGCGCGTGCTCGAGTCCGGCACGGACCACGCCGAGGCCGAGGCGCGCACGTTGGAATTCCTCGCCGCCTGGGTCGGGCCCGGCAAGTCGCCGATGTGCGGCAACTCGATCTGCCAGGACCGCCGCTTCCTGTACCGGCAGATGCCGCGGCTGGAGAAGTTCTTCCACTACCGCAACCTCGACGTCTCCACGATCAAGGAGCTGGCGCGCCGCTGGGCGCCCGAGCTGATGAAGGGGTTCGCCAAGGACTCCACCCACACCGCGCTCGCCGACATCCACGATTCCATCGCCGAGCTGCGCTACTACCGCGGCTACATGGGCGCGCTTTCGGGGCTGGTGGCGCCGAAGTAGGGCCAACTCCGCCCACGCTGGCAAATGCGGCATGCAGGGCGGGCTTCAGTCCACCATCGATGCGGCGACTCATGCGTTCGGTGGGCTGCAGCCCGCCCCACCGCCCACCCTGCGGCTCACGCCATGCGCTACAGCCGCACGAACCACGGCACGGCGACCAGCACGAGCCCGTCCGCGACCAGCCAGCCGGTGCCGGACACGAAATACGGAAACGCCATCAGCGCCAGTCCGCACGCCAGCGGCACGACCGCGCGCTGCCGCTTGCCGTACACGAAGTAGCCCAGCCCGATCGAGCCGAACAGCAGTCCCCAGAGGATGGAGGCTTGACCGGGCATTTGCGCTTCCGTCGCGGCGTGGATGGGGCCCGGGCGCCGGGCACGTTGCCCGGCATCGCCCGTCCGACGCCGTAGCGTATCAAGCGACGTTGCCGCATGAAAAAGGCGGGCCGGGCCCGCCTTTTTCGATGCTGCGCTGCCGCGGCGCTCAGTTGGCTTTCTTCTTCGCCAGCATCAGCCAGGTATCGACCACGGTGTCGGGGTTGAGCGAGACGGACTCGATGCCCTGGTCCATCAGCCACTCGGCGAGGTCGGGGTGGTCGCTCGGGCCCTGGCCGCAGATGCCGATGTACTTGCCCTTGGCGCGCGCGGTGCTGATGGCCATCGCCAGCAGCTTCTTCACCGCGAGGTTCCGCTCGTCGAACAGGTGGGCGACGATGCCGGAGTCGCGGTCGAGGCCCAGCGTCAGCTGGGTGAGGTCGTTGGAGCCGATCGAGAAGCCGTCGAAGACGTCGAGGAACTCGTCGGCCAGCAGCGCGTTCGACGGCACCTCGCACATCATGATGACCTTCAGCCCGTCCTTGCCCTGCTCGAGGCCGTGGCGCTTCAGCACCTCGATCACCTTGCGGCCTTCCTCCAGCGTGCGCACGAACGGGATCATCACCCAGGCGTTGGTCAGGCCCATCTCCTCGCGCACCTTCTTCATGGCGCGGCATTCGAGGGCGAAGCTGGGTTCGAAGCTCGGATCGACGTAGCGGCTGGCGCCGCGGAAGCCGAGCATCGGGTTCTCCTCGTGCGGCTCGTACTGGCGGCCGCCGATCAGGTTGGCGTACTCGTTCGACTTGAAGTCGGACAGGCGCACGATCACCGGATGCGGCGCGAACGCCGCTGTGATCGTGGCGATGCCTTCGGCGAGGCGGTCGACGTAGAAGCTGACCGGATCGCTGTAGCCGGCGATGCGCTCGTCGATGCGGTGTTTGGTGTCGGCGTCCTGCTTGGCGTAGTCGAGCAGCGCCTGCGGGTGCACGCCGATGTGGCTGGCGATGATCATCTCCAGGCGCGCCAGGCCGACGCCGGCGTTCGGCAGCATGGCGAAGTCGAACGCGCGCTCCGGGTTGGCCACGTTCATCATGATCTTCAGCGGCGCCGGCGGCATCGCGCCGAGGTCGGCGGTGACCTTGTCGAACGCGAGCTTGCCCTTGTAGATGTAGCCGGTGTCACCCTCGGCGCAGGACACGGTCACGTCGGCGCCGTCGGGAATCGTGTCCAGCGCGTGGCCGGTGCCGACCACCGCCGGCACGCCCAGCTCGCGCGCGATGATCGCCGCGTGGCAGGTGCGGCCGCCGCGGTTGGTGACGATCGCCGCGGCGCGCTTCATCACCGGCTCCCAGTCGGGGTCGGTCATGTCGGCGACCAGCACGTCGCCCGGCTGCACTTTGTGCATGTCGGCCAGCGAGCGCACCACGCGCGCGACGCCGGCGCCGATCTTCTGGCCGATCGCGCGGCCGTGCGCCAGCGCCTCGCCGCGCTGCTTGAGCTGGTAGCGCTCGATCTGGGTGGCGCGGGCGCGCGACTTCACCGTCTCCGGGCGCGCCTGCACGATGTAGACCTTGCCGGTGTGGCCGTCCTTCGCCCACTCGATGTCCATCGGCCGGCCGTAGTGCTGCTCGATGATCAACGACTGGCGGGCCAGTTCGTGCACGTCGGCGTCGCTGATGCAGAAGCGATGGCGGTCGGCGGCCGGCGTCTCCTCGACGGTGACGCGCTCGCCGGCCTTCTTCGAGTACACCATCTGCATCTGCTTGGCGCCGATCTGGCGGCGCAGGATCGCCGGCTTGCCGGCCTTGAGCGTCGGCTTGTAGACGTAGAACTCGTCGGGATTGACCGCGCCCTGCACGACCATCTCGCCGAGGCCGTAGCTGGCGGTGACGAACACCACGTCGCGGAAGCCGGATTCGGTGTCGAGGGTGAACAGCACGCCGGAGGCGCCGATGTCGGAGCGCACCATCAGCTGCACGCCGGCGGACAGGAACACTTCCTCGTGCTTGAAGCCGTGGTGCACGCGGTAGGCGATCGCGCGGTCGTTGTACAGCGAGGCGAAGACCTCCTTCACCTTGTGCACCACGTCGTCCTCGCCCTGCACGTTGAGGAAGGTTTCCTGCTGGCCGGCGAAGGAGGCGTCGGGCAGGTCCTCGGCGGTGGCGGAGGAGCGCACGGCGACGGCGATGTCGTCGGCGCCGGCGACGTGGCACAGCTTGCGGTAGGCGGCGCGCACGGCCTCGTCGAACGCGGGGATCAGCGGCGTTTCGACGACCCAGCCGCGGATTTCCTCGCCGGCGCGGGTGAGCGCGGCGACGTCCTCGACGTCGAGCGTGGCCAGGCGCCGCTGGATGCGTTCGGCCAGCCCGCTCTGCGCGATGAACTGCCGGTAGGCTTCGGCGGTGGTGGCGAAGCCGCCCGGCACGGAGACCCCGAGCTTGGCCAGGTTGCCGATCATCTCGCCCAGCGAAGCGTTCTTGCCGCCCACCTTGCCGAGGTCGGACATGCGCAGGCCATCCAGCCAAAGCACCAGATCGCTCAAGGGAGATCTCCTCAGTACGTGGGGTGGGCGGGGAAAAGGCCCGCAAAGGGGCTAAATTGTCCCTTCCCCGGCGCCGCGAAACAAGCGCGACGGGGCCGTCGAGCCGCTAAACTGGCCTCCCCCGCGAGGAGTCTGTTCATGCGCAGGACGGTTTTCTACGTCTCCGATTCGACCGGCATCACCGCCGAGACGATCGGCCACTCGATCCTGGCCCAGTTCGAGGGGCTGCGCTTCGACACCCACCGCATCCCGTTCGTGGACTCCCCGGAGAAGGCGCAGGCCGCCGCGCTGCGCATCAAGACCGCGCTGGCGCAGAACGGCGGGGAGCGGCCGATCGTGATCAACACGGTGATGGACAGCGTCCTGAACGAGATCCTGTCGACCAGCGGCGCGCTGATGCTGGAAGTGTTCGCGCCGTTCATCGGCCCGCTCGAGGACGAACTGGGGCGCAAGCGCTCCGGCGCGGTCAACCGCGCGCACGGCTTGGTCGACTTCGCCAAGTACGAGACGCGCATCAACGCCACCAACTACGCGCTGGCCCACGACGATGGCGTCAACGTGAACTACGCCGACGCCGACGTGGTGCTGGTCGGCGTGTCGCGCTCGGGCAAGACGCCGACCTGCCTGTACATGGCGCTGCACTTCGGCGTGAAGGCGGCCAACTATCCGCTGACCGAGGAAGACCTGCAGCAGCAGGAGCTGCCGGTGCTGCTGCGGCCGTTCCGCGAGCGCCTGTTCGGCCTCACCATCGACGCGCAGCGGCTGATGCAGATCCGCAACGAGCGCCGCCCGGGCAGCCGCTACGCGACGCTCGAACAGTGCAGTTGGGAGCTGGCGCAGGCCGACAAGCTGATGCGCCGCGAGAACATCCAGGCGCTGAACACCACGCACACCTCGATCGAGGAAATCGGCAGCAAGATCCTCTCCCAGCTCGGCATCGAGAAGCACATGTTCTGAGGGTGCGGCGCGCGCGGGGCCGTCATCCGGCGATGCTAAGATCGAAGCCGATGAGCGCCGTGATCGCCACGCCCGTACCGCCGCTGCTGCCGGGACGCTTCGGCTTCCTGATGGGGCTGTACGCCGAGAACTACCACCGGCTGGTGCGGCTGTTCGCGCCGCAGCGGCTGGCGGCCGGCGACTACGTCTCCGACGTCGACGACGGCCTGCCGGTGCACCTGCGCGTGATCGAGCGCCATCCGTACACGCTGGAGCTGAGCCTCAGCTACGGGTTCATCGACGACGAGACCGGCCACCCGTCGCCGTCGGCGCAGTTGCGCATGTACCTGGACGCGCACGTCGCCGAGGCCATGCACTGCCACCCGGGCCGCGAGCTGTGGCAGGTGCTGGGCCCGTTCCCGGCCGCGCACACCGTGTTGCAGCACCGCATGCGCATGAACAGCTTCCTCAGCCGCTGGCTGGAGTACCTGGCCGAGCAGGGGCATTCGACCGGGACGCTGCAACGCGGCGCGGGGTAGCGGCGCCGGAAACCGGTGCCTGGCGCCATGCCTGCGCGGGCGCGGACGATGGCGCGCAGGCATCGCGGGCGCCGAAGCCTTCCGCACAAACGGAAACGCCCGCGCGAGGCGGGCGTCTGCGATGCAAGTGGCGGAGCGGACGGGACTCGAACCCGCGACCTCCGGCGTGACAGGCCAGCATTCTAACCAGCTGAACTACCGCTCCGCGTTTGCTTGCTGCTCAGCGCCTTCGCCGCCGCCGATGTCGCCGCGAAGGCTCGATCGAACTGGCGTCCCCACGGGGATTCGAACCCCGGTCGCCACCGTGAAAGGGTGGTGTCCTAGGCCTCTAGACGATGGGGACGAAGCGAAGTGGTGGAGCCAGCCGGGATCGAACCGGCGACCTCTACAATGCCATTGTAGCGCTCTCCCAGCTGAGCTATGGCCCCACTGCTGAGACGCGGAAGAATACGGGGCGACGCGTGGGCCGTCAACACCCCGAATGCAGGAATCCGGACGGCTCGGACGGCCGCGCCGCCGCGGGTCCGGCGATCGCCGGATCGGCGCCGTTCGCCGGCGCGGCCGCGCGCATCGGCATGCCCGCGAGCGACGATGCATCGCGCGTCGCGGCCGCCGTCGCGAGCCGATGCGCGACCCCGCGCCAACCTTCGCATTCACGGGTGGCGCGTGCGGATGCGAGGCGACGTTCCGACGCCGCGTGCGTTCACCCGAGCGCTTCGCGCGTCGCGCGCAGCAGCGTGCGGAAGTGCGCCAGCGCGATCGTCGCGTCGCCGCCGGCGTGCAGCGTCGCGGACAGCAGCGCGGCCGCGTGCTCCAGCGCATCGGCGCCGCAGAAGCCGGCGGCGGCGCGCAGGCGGTGCAGGCGATCGTGCAGGGCGCCGTCGCGCAGCGCGTCGGTGTCGAACTCGTTGGCCAGCGCGTCGAGTTCGCCCGCGAACAGCCGGCGCAGCGCGCGCGCCGCCTCGGCGTCGCCGCTGGCGGCTGCGGCGCGGGCATCGTCGAGCAGCGGTCGTTCGGCGAGGACGGGCAGCAGCGCGCGCAATGCCTCGCGCAGGGTCGCCACGCTCAGCGGCTTGTCCAGCGCGGCGGCGAAACCGGCTGCCAGCAGGCTGCGCCGCCGATCGGCGTCCAGCCCCGCGCTGGTCGCCAGTGCGGGTGCGTCGCGCGAGGCCGCGTGCGCATCCGCGCGCAGCGCGGCGAGCAACGCCGCACCGCCCCGCCCCGGCAGCCCGAGGTCGAGCAGCAGCAGGTCGTAGCGCGCCGCGCGGGCCGCGGCCAGCGCGGCGTCGCCGTCGGCGTGCGCATCCACCGCGCAGCCCAGGCCGCGCAGGGCGTCGGCGAGAAAGCGCCGGCTGACCGGATCGTCCTCGGCAAGCAGCAGGTGGATTGGCGTTGCGTCGTGCATGGCCGTTTCCCTGGCATTCGGTCGCACTCTGGCAGAATGACGCCGCATGAAGCAGGGATCAAGCGCATCCGCGACGCTGCGCCTGCTGCTGGCGCTGCTCGCGCTGGCATGGCTGCCCGACGCGCGCGCGGCGCTGGTCGTCGGCGCCGACGCGTTGCGCCTGCCCGGCGTCGAGCTCACCGGCGTGCGCGCCGCGCTGGTCGCCGACCCGCAGGGTGCGCCGCGGCTGCGCCTGTACGCGGCGCGCGCGGCGGTGCCGGCGCTGGGCTGGAAGAACGTCGGCCTGCGCCTGGACACGGCGGTGCGCCGCCTCGACGCCAAGCGCTGGCAGCTCGACGGCACGCTCGCGCTGACCGGCGCGCCCGGCCAGGCGTTGCGCGACGGCCGCGTCGTGCTGCTGGTCGATCCCGACAACGACACCCTGACGCTCACCGTCGCGCAGGCCACGGCGAGCGTGCGGGCTGCGCTGCCGCTGCAGCAGCCCAGCCACGCGCAATTGACCCTGACCCGGCTGCCGCTGGCCTGGCTGCAGGGCGTGCTGGCCGCGGCGTGGCCGGAAGGACGGCTGGGCGGCGGCCGCGCCGACGGCAATCTCGCGCTGGACGTGCTCGACGACGGCATCCGCGCCACCGGCGACCTCGCGCTCAGCGCGGCCGGCTTCGATTCGCGCAGCGGCATGCTGGCGGGCCAGGCACTCGGCCTCGCCGCGCGCGTCGGTTTCGACAGCACCGGCGGGCGCACGCGCATCGACGTCGACGGCCGCCTGCGCGGTGGCGAGCTGCTGTTCGGCCCGCTGTACGCCAAGCTGCCGGCGCGGCCGGCGCGGCTCGACGTGCAGGCGCGGGTGCGCGGCGGCCGCATCGAGATTCCGCAGTTGCGCTACGACGACGGCGATGCGCTCGCGCTCGCCGGCAGCCTCGCCCTCGATGCCGACGGCAACCTGACCGCCCTCGATCTCGGCCGCTTCGACGCGCATCTGCCGGCGGCCTATGCGCGCTACGGCCAGGGTTGGCTGGCCGCGCTGGGCTACCCGGACCTGCGCACCGCCGGCCGCCTCGGCGGCAGCGTGGCCTTGCGCGACGGCCAGCCGACCCGGCTGCGGCTGCAGGCGAACGCGGTCGATGCGGCCGATGCCGAGGGCCGCCTCGCGCTGAGCGGCCTCGACGGCAGCATCGACTGGGATGCCGCCGTCGCGCGTCCGCCGACCACGCTCGGCTGGCGCGGCATCCACCTGTACCGCGTGCCGCTCGGCGCGGGACGCATGCGCGTGCAGGGCCGCGACGGCCAGTTGCAGACCTTGGCACCGGTGGACGTGCCGCTGCTGCGGGGCACGCTGAACCTGCAGTCGCTGGCGCTGCGCCCGGCGGCGTCCGCGCCGGGCCGGCTGGCGCTGTCGCTGGCGGTGACCGGCGTCGACATGCCGGCGCTGTGCCGCGCGCTGGGCTGGCCGCCGTTCCAGGGCAAGCTCGGCGGTGCGATTCCCTCGCTGCGCTACGTCGACGACCGCGTCGAGCTGGCCGGCGGCCTGTCGCTGAACGTGTTCGACGGCTTCGTCGACGTGACCGACCTCAGCGTGCAGCACCCGTTCGGCGACGCGCCGGTACTGGACGCCGACATCGCGCTGCGCGGCCTCGACCTGGAGAAGCTCACCGGCGTGTTCGATGTCGGCAAGATCACCGGCCGCATGGACGGCCGCATCGGCGGCCTGAAGCTGCTCGACTGGTCGCCGGTGGCGTTCGCCGCCGAGCTGCACGCGGAACAGGGCGGGCGCATCAGCCAGCGCGCGGTGAAGAGCCTCACCGACATCGGCGGCGGCGGCTTCGTCGCTGGCCTGCAGGCGCGGGTGCTGAAGATGTTCGACAGCTTCGGCTACCGGCGCATCGGCCTGAGTTGCACGCTCAGCGGCAACGTCTGCCGCATGGGCGGAGTGGATTCAGGCAATGACGGCTACACTATCGTCGAAGGTCGCGGGCTGCCGTACATCAAGGTGGTCGGCCACCAGCAGCAGGTGGACTGGTCGGTACTGGTGGCGCGCGTCAAGGCGGCGGCCTCGGGCAGCGCGCCGGTGGTGCAGTGAACCGCGCGAAGGCCGGGGTGGGGAATGGGAGCAGGTCTCCCGCATGTCCGCAGCGTAGATTCCGGTATCGGTCCACAGATCCCAAGGGAGCACACGTCATGCGCAAGACCGTCGTCACGCTCGCCGCCGCGCTGGCCCTGCTGGCCGGCTGCGTCACCATCAACGTGTACTTTCCTGCCGCCGCCGCCGAGAAGGCCGCGCAGCAGTTCGTCGACAAGGTGATCGGCCCGGAGGCGCAGCAAAGCAAACCGGCCGAACCTTCCAAGCCGGCCAAACCCGAAGACGACAAGAGCGGCGGCGGCGCGCTCGGCGCGCTGCTCGACCTGGTGGTGCCGGCCGCGCAGGCGGCCGAGCCCGACATCAACCTGAAGACGCCGGAGATCGAGGCGATCCGCGCGCGCATGGCGGCGCGCTTCCAGGGCCCGCTGCAGGGCCTGCTCGACAGCGGCGCGGTGGGTTACGCCAACAACGGCATGGTCGCGGTGCGCGACGCCACTGCCGCACCGCTGGCGCAGCGCGGCCAGCTCAACCCCGCGGTCGCCGCCGAGAACGCCGACCGCGCCGCGCTGTACCGCGCGATCGCCGTCGCCAACGGGCATCCGGAATGGGAGACGCAGATCCGGCAGACCTTCGCCAGGACCTGGATCGAGCGCGCCCACGCCGGCTGGTATTATCAGGACAGCTCCGGCGCCTGGAAGCGCAAGTAAGCGCGCCGGGCTTCCGCGCACGCCATCCACGCCCGGGCCCCGCGGCCCGGGCTTTTCGTTTCTCCGCATGACCGATCTCGACGTCGATATCACCGACCTCACCCACGACGGCCGCGGCGTGGCCCGCGTCGACGGCAAGGCCGTGTTCGTGTCCGGCGCGCTGCCCGGCGAGCGCGTGCGCATCTCCATCCGCCGCCGCCATCGCAGTTACGACGAGGCGACCGTCGCCGAGGTGCTGACCCGTTCGCCCGACCGCGTCGAGCCGCGCTGTCCGCACTTCGGCACCTGCGGCGGCTGCGTGCTGCAGCACCTGGCGCCTGCGGCGCAGATCGCCGCCAAGCAGCGCGTGCTGGCGGAAAACCTCGAGCGCATCGGCGGCCTGCAGCCGCGGCGCTGGCTGGCGCCGCTGGTCGACGAGCCCTGGGGCTACCGGCGCAAGGCGCGGCTGTCGGTGAAGCAGGTCGCCAAGAAAGGGCGCGTGCTGGTCGGTTTCCGCGAGGAGGACCCACGCTACGTCGCCGACCTCGGCCGCTGCGAGGTGCTGCATCCTGCGCTGGGCCCGAAGCTGGCCGACCTCGGCGCGCTGCTCGGCACGCTGGAGGCGGCGCGCGCGATCCCGCAGATCGAGGTTGCGGCCGGCGACGACACGGTCGCGCTGGTGTTCCGCCATCTCGAACCGCTCGGCGAGCGCGACCGCGCGGCGCTCTCGGCGTTCGGCCAGGCGCACGGTTTCGCCATCCTGCTGCAGCCGGGCGGCATCGACAGCGTGCAGCCGCTGTGGCGCGAGCGCGTCGCGCTGAGCTACCGCATCCCCGAGTTCGACGTCGAGATCGCCTTCGAGCCGCTCGACTTCGTGCAGGTCAACGCCGGCATCAACCTGCGCATGATCGCGCTGGCGATGCAGTTGCTCGACCCGCAGCCGCACGAACGCGTACTCGACCTGTTCTGCGGCCTCGGCAATTTCACGCTGCCGATCGCGCGCCGCGCGGCCGAGGTCGTCGGCGTCGAGGGCGATGCCGGGCTGGTGCGTCGCGCCGGTGCCAACGCCGCGCGCAACGGCATCGCCAACGCGGCGTTCCACGCCGCCAACCTGTTCGAGGAGCAGCGCGGCGCCGCGTGGGCGCGCCAGTCCTGGGACAAGCTGCTGCTCGATCCGCCGCGCGCCGGCGCCGACAAGGCGCTGGAATACCTGCCGGGCGCGGCGACGCGGCGCGTGGTCTACGTGTCCTGCCATCCGGGCTCGCTGGCGCGCGACGCCGCGATCCTCGCCGGGCGCGGCTTCCGGCTCGAGGCCGCCGGCGTGATGGACATGTTCCCGCACACCGCGCACGTCGAGTCGATCGCCCTGTTCGAGCGCGGCTGATGGGCATCGAGATCGAGCGCAAGTTCCTGCTGATCGGCGACGCCTGGCGCGCGGCCGCGACGCGCAGCGAGCGCATGGCGCAAGGTTATCTGGTCGGCGCGGCCGCGCTGGAAGCCGGCCTCGCGCGCGCCTCGGTGCGCGTGCGCACCGCCGGCGGCGGCGCCTGGATCAACGTGAAGTCGGCGACGCTGGGCATCGAGCGCCAGGAATACGAGGCCGCGCTGCCGGTGGGCGATGCCGAGCGCATGCTGGCGACACTGTGCGACGGCGTGGTCGAGAAGGTCCGCCACTACGTGCCGGTGGCCGGCTTCACCTTCGAGATCGACGAGTTCCTCGGCGCCAACGCCGGCCTGATCGTCGCCGAACTGGAGTTGCCGCGTGCCGACGCCGATTTCCCGCGCCCGCCGTGGCTGGGCCGCGAGGTCAGCGCCGAAGCCCGCTATTACAACGTCAACCTGATCCGGCATCCTTACGCCCACTGGAGCGCCGCCGAGCGCGAGGAACCCACCGCATGCTGATCGTCGGGATCGCCGGCAAGGAACTCACCGCCGAGGAGCGCGGCTGGCTGGCCGCGCCCGAGGTCAGCGGCGTGATCCTGTTCACGCGCAACTTCGCCTCGCGCGAGCAGGTCACCGCGCTGATCGACGACATCCGCAGCCTGCGCGCGGATCCGTTCCTGGTCTGCGTCGACCAGGAGGGCGGTCCGGTGCAGCGCTTCCGCGCAGGCTTCACCCGCCTGCCCGCGCTGGCGCGGCTGGGCGAACTGTACGACCGCGACCCGGCCGCGGCGGTCGCGCTGGCCGAGGAGCACGCCTGGGTGATGGCCAGCGAGATGCGCGCGATCGACGTGGACATTTCCTTCGCGCCGGTGGTCGATCTTGCGCGCGGCAACCGCGCGATCGGCGAGCGCGCCTTCCATGCCGACGCGGAGGCGGTCTCGACGCTGGCGCAGGCCTACCTGCGCGGCATGCGCCTGGCCGGCATGGCGGCGACGGTCAAGCATTTCCCCGGCCACGGCTCGGTGGCCGAGGACACCCACTTCGACGCCGCCCTGGATCCGCGGCCGCTGGACGAACTGCGCGCCGCCGACCTGGTGCCGTTCTCCGCCTGCTTCGACGCCGGCGCCGAGGCGGTGATGCTGGCGCACGTGACCTATCCCGCGGTGGACGCCGCGCCGGCCGGCTATTCGCGCGTGTGGATCGAGGACATCCTGCGCGGCGAGCTGGGCTTCCGCGGCATCGTGTTCAGCGACGACATCGGCATGGCCGCGGCGGAATCCGCCGGCGGCGTCGCCGCGCGCATCCGCGCCCACCTCGACGCCGGCTGCGACCTGGTGCTGGCGTGCAGCCCGGCGCTGGCGGCGGAGTCGATCGCCGCGGTGCGCGGCCGCGCGCCGTGCGCCGCCGCGCGCCTGGCCGCGCTGCGCGGTTCGGTCGCCTCGACCTGGGCTTCGCTGCAGGACAATCCGCAGCGCGCCGGCTTCATCGCGCGGCTGGCCGCGCTCGAACCCGCCAACGGAGAAGGCAACGCATGAACGCGCAACCCGCACTGGCCGCCGCGCTGCGCACGGCCGAGCTGATCCACGACCGCGCCGCGCTGCAGGCGGCAATCGCGCGCATGGGCGGCGAGATCACGCGCGCGCTGGGCGGCGAGCGCGCGCTGTTCCTGCCGGTGATGAACGGCGCGGTCGTGTTCGCCGGCGAATTGGCGCTGGCGATCGGCAGCGATCTCGAATTCGACTACGTGCACGCCAGCCGCTACCGCGGCACCACGCAGGGCGCCGGGCTGCAGTGGATCAAGCGTCCGCGCGCGTCGCTGGCCGGGCGCACCGTGCTGCTCGCCGACGACATCCTCGACGAGGGCTATACGCTGGCGGCGATCCGCGACTGGTGCCTCGGGCAGGGCGCGAAGCGCGTGCTGATCGCGGTGCTGTGCGAGAAGCGGCACGGCCGCCGCGTGCCGGACCTCGCCGCCGATTTCATCGGCGTGCAGGTGCCCGACCGCTACGTGTTCGGCTACGGCATGGATTTCCACGAGCAGGGCCGCAACCTGCCCGGCATCTACGCGCTGCGGGAATAGCGCGGGAGACGTCGGGGAAAGGGGCGGCGGGACGCGACGCACGTCGCCTCGCGCCGCGGTCCCTCTCTCCGCTGTTCCGGAGCCCGTTTCCTCCAGCCTCCGCAGGAGCGCGCATGGCACTCGATCTCGCAGTCATCGGCGGCACCGGCCTGTACCAGTTTCCCGGCATCGAAGTCGTCGAGCGCCGCGCGGTGGAAACGCCCTACGGCGCGCCGTCCGGCGCGGTGGTGCTGGGGCGCTTCGGCGGCCGCGCGCTGGCGTTCCTGGCACGCCACGGCGAGGACCACGCGCTGGCGCCGCATCGCGTGAACTACCGCGCCAACCTGTGGGCGCTGCATCGCCTCGGCGCGCGCCGCGTGCTCGGCGTGAACGCGGTCGGCGGCATCCGCGCCGACATGGGACCGCGTGTGCTCGCGGTGCCGGACCAGATCATCGACTACACCCACGGCCGCCCGAGCAGCTACAGCGACGTCGAGGGCGCCAAGGTCGAGCACATCGATTTCAGCGAGCCGTACGGCGCCGCGCTGCGCGCCGACCTGCTCGGCGCCGCGCATCGCGCCGGCGTGGCCGTGGTCGACGGCGGCTGCTACGGCGCTACCCAGGGGCCGCGCCTGGAAACCCGCGCCGAGATCGCGCGCATGCGCCGCGACGGCTGCGACCTGGTCGGCATGACCGGCATGCCCGAAGCCGCGCTGGCGCGGGAACTCGGCCTCGACTACGCCTGCCTGGCGCTGGTCGCCAACTGGGCGGCCGGTTGCGGGGACCAGGCCGAAATAAGCCTGAGCGAAATTTTCGCCAACCTTGCGGCGGCGACTGCCGAGGTGCCGAAGATCCTCGCCGCGCTGTTGCGGGATTGAGCCGGGAACCGCGTCTGCGCCGGCAATCCGGGCGATCCCCGGCGCGCACGGCGGCCGTGCCGTGCGCGTTCCGCGTTACCGATGCGGCGCCGCCGCGATTGGCTAATTCGTAGCCAATTTCGGATTTTATGAATTAAACCTCTTGCGGTTTTCAGGAAAACTCGGCGATATTTTGCGCCGTGCAGTGCGACCGCCTGCGCGGAGGGGGTTCCCGCAGCGGTCGGCCACTGCGCATGGCCATGTTTTCGAGGTTCCCGCAATGCGTACTGGTACGGTGAAGTGGTTCAATGACGCCAAGGGCTTCGGTTTCATCGCGCCCGAGGACGGTGGGGAAGACGTGTTCGTCCATTATTCCGCGATCAACGCCCAGGGTTTTCGCACCCTGCAGCAGGGTCAGCGCGTGAGTTTCGAAGTGGTGCAGGGCCCCAAGGGTGCGCAGGCATCCGGCGTGACCCCGGTCAAGTAGGCGACTGGTTGCAGACGCTTTCGAGCCCCGCTTCGGCGGGGCTTTTTTCATGCGGTGCGGGCCGACTCAGGCGGCGAACTGCAGGCGCGCAAGTTCGGCGTACAGGCCGCCCTGGTGGACCAGGTCGTCGTGGGTGCCTTCCGCGACGATGCGGCCGGCATCCAGCACGATGATGCGGTCGGCGCGCTGCACGGTGGCCAGGCGGTGGGCGATCACCAGCGTGGTGCGGCCGCGCTTGAGGCGCTCCAGCGCGGACTGGATCGCCGCCTCCGATTGCGCGTCCAGGCTGGAGGTGGCCTCGTCCAGCAGCAGCACCGGCGCGTCCTTGAGGATCGCGCGCGCGATGGCGATGCGCTGGCGCTGGCCGCCCGACAGGCGCACGCCGCGCTCGCCGAGCGGGGCGTCGAAGCCGCCCGGCTGCGCGGCGATGAAGTCGTAGGCCTCGGCCGCGCGCGCGGCCGCCTCGACGGCGGCCGCGTCGGCATCGCTGCGGCCGAAGCGGATGTTGTCGGCGGCGCTGGCGGCGAAGATCACGGTTTCCTGCGGCACCAGCGCCAGCGCGCCGCGCAGTTCGTCCAGCGCCAGCGCCTTCAGGTCGACGCCGTCGAGGGTGATGCGGCCGCGCTGCGGGTCGTAGTAGCGCAGCAGCAGGCTGAGCACGGTGCTCTTGCCGGCGCCGGACGGGCCGACCAGGGCGACGGTCTCGCCCGGGCGCACGTGCAGGCTGAAGTCGTGCAGCACCGGCTGCTCGGTGCGGGTCGGATAGCGGAACTCGACGTTCTCGATGCGGATCTCGCCGCGCGTCGGCCGCGGCAGCGGCGTCGGCCGCGCCGGGCTGGCGATCGCCGGCTGCTGCGCGAACAGCTCGCCGATGCGCTCCATCGCGCCGGAGGCGCGCAGCACGTCGCCCCAGACCTCGCTGAGCGCGCCGACCGAGCCGGCGGCGAGCACCGCGTACAGCACGAACTGGCCGAGTACGCCGGCGTCCAGCGTGCCGGTCAGCACCTGGCGCGCGCCCGCCCACAGCACCAGCGTGATCGCGCCGAACACCAGCACGATCACCGCCGCGGTCAGCGCCGAGCGCGCGCTGATGCGGCGCTGCGCGGTGGCCAGCGCGCGGCGCACGGCGTCGGCGTAGCGCGCGCTTTCGATCGGCTCGCGCGCGTAGGCCTTGACCGTGTGCACGGCGTTCAGCGTTTCGTTGACGATCGCGCTGGTTTCGGCGAGACGGTCCTGGCTGTGCCGCGACAGCCCCTGCACGCGGCGCCCGAACACCACGATCGGCAGCACCACGGCGGGAATCACCAGCGTGGTCAGGCCGGCCAGGCGCGGGCTGGTCCAGATCATCGCGCCGACCGCGCCCAGCACCATCACCACGCTGCGCAGCGCGACCGACACGCTGGATCCGATCAGCGCCTGCACCACCTCGGTATCGGTGCCGAGCCGCGATACCAGCTCGCCGACGCGGGTGCCTTCGTAGAAGCCCACATCGAGCCGGATCAGGTGCGCGTACAGCTTCTCGCGCAGCGCCGCCACCGCGCGCTCGCCGAGCAGGGTCACGCACAGGTAGCGCCCGGCGGTGGCCAGCGCCAGCACCAGTGCGACACCGAACAGGGCGAGGAAGGTGCGGTTGATCAGGGTCGGATCGTGCGCGGCGAAGCCGCGGTCGATCATGTGCCGCACCGCCACCGGCAGCGACAGCGTCGCCGTCGAGGAAAGTCCGAGGAACAGCAGCCAGCCGGCGGCGAGCGCGCGATGCGGGCGCAGGAACGGCCACAGGCCGCGCAGGGCGGCGATGCGGTGCTGGGCGGTGGGTGCGTCTTTGCTGGAGTCGGCCATGGCGGGAAAGGATAAGGTCGGGAAGGGTCGGGGCTTCTGTTCCGGATCAAGGCGGCATGCCGCGTGCGCATCCGCGCGCGGCGCCGGCAAGCCGACGGTACCGCCCAAGGCCGCGCTTCGAAGTGGGGGTGGGCATGCGGCGATTCAATCGACTGCGGCGTCCAGCCGCCGCGCCGCGGCGCGGCCGCGCGAGAGGTCGGCCAGGAGGCGCTGCAGCGCTTCGGTACGACGCTCCGGCAGGGCGAGGGTCAGCTCCGCGCCTTCGGCGCCGAAACTTTCCGACTCGATCTGCGCGTCGAGTTCGCGCAGCCGGGACTTGAGCAGGGCCAGCTCGGCGAACGGACAGGCGAGGGCGAAGCGCGCCAGCGCGATCAGCGGCACCTTCGGCGCGCGCCGCAGGCATTCCGCCGCGCAGCCGCCGTAGGCACGCGCCAGCCCGCCGGCGCCGAGCTTGATGCCGCCGAACCAGCGTGTGACCACCACTGCGACGCGATCCAGGCCTTGGCCCTCGATCGCCTGCAGGATCGGCCGCCCGGCGGTGCCGCCAGGCTCGCCGTCGTCGCTGAAGCGGTACTGCGCGCCGATGCGGTAGGCCCAGCAGTTGTGCGTGGCGCCGCGGTCGGCGGCGCGCTCGACGAAGGCCAGCGCCTCGGCCGGATCGGCCACCGGCGCGGCGCGCGCAAGGAAGCGGCTCTTGCGCACGTCTTGCGCGAACTCGCACGCTGCGGCCAGCGTCTGCGGCGCGGCGTCGCATTCAGCCATCGCGCAGCACCAGCAGGCGTTGCTCGGTCATGTCCTCGATGGCGTAGCGGATGCCTTCGCGGCCGAGCCCGGACAGCTTCACGCCGCCGTAGGGCATGTTGTCGACGCGGAAGCTGGGCACGTCGCCGACCACCACGCCGCCGGCGACGAGCTCGTCCCACGCGCGCATGGCGTGGCCGAGGTCGTTGCTGAACACGCCGGCCTGCAGGCCGTAGTCGGAGTCGTTGACGGCAGCGAGCGCGGCGTCGAAGTCGTCGAACGGCGCCAGCAGCGCGACCGGGCCGAACGCCTCCCGGCAACTGACGTTGGCGTCGCGCGGCACGCCCTCCAGCACGGTCGCCTCCAGCATGTTGCCCTTGCGGCCGCCGCCGCAGAGCACGCGCGCGCCGCGCGTCCTGGCTTCCTCGATCCAGTCGTGCAGGCGCCTGGCCGCGGCCTCGTCGATCATCGGGCCGAGGAACACGCTCTCGTCCTTCGGATCGCCCGCCTTCAGCGTGCGGGTCCGCTCGACGAAACGGCGCTTGAATTCCTCGTACAGCGAGGCGTGCACCAGGATGCGCTGCACGCCGATGCAGCTCTGGCCGGACTGGTAGAACGCGCCGAAGACCATGCGGTCGACCACGAAGTCGAGGCGTTCGCCCTGGTCGGCGTCGACGATGCAGGCGGCGTTGCCACCCAGTTCCAGCACCACCTTCTTGCGGCCGGCCTGCGCCTTCAGCTTCCAGCCGATCTGGCCGCCGGTGAACGAGAGCAGCTTCAGGCGCTCGTCCTGCACGAACGGCGCGGCCTTGTCGCCCATCACCGGCAGCACCGAGAACGCGCCGGCGGGCAGGTCGGTCTCGGCCAGCACCTCGCCGATGATCAGCGCGCCGATCGGCGTCTTCTCCGACGGCTTCAGCACGAACGGACAGCCGGCGGCGATCGCCGGCGCCACCTTGTGCGCGACCAGGTTGAGCGGGAAGTTGAACGGCGTGATGAAGCTGCACGCGCCGATCGGCACGCGCTTGCTGAAGCCGCGGTAGCCCTGCGCGCGCCGGGATATCTCGAGGTTCAGCACTTCGCCGTCGATGCGCACGGCCTCCTCGGCGGCGACCTTGAAGGTGTCGATCAGGCGCGTCACCTCGCCGCGCGCGTCCTTGATCGGCTTGCCGGCCTCGACGCACAGCGCCTGCGCCAGCTCTTCGTGGCGCTGGCGGAAGCTCGTCACGCAGTGTTCCAGCACCTGCTGGCGCGCGTACGGCGGCAGCTTGCGCATCGGCGCCTCCGCCGCGACCGCGGCGGCGATCGCCTGCTCGATCGCCTCCGCGTCGGGCATCGCCGCGCGCGCGGCGACCGCGCCGGAATACTTGTCGCGCACTTCGAGGTCGGCGTTGGCCTGCACGGGCGTGTTGGCGAGGTAATAGGGATAGCGTTCCTTGAGCATGGTTCGCGTCTCCTGCAATCGACGAGGCGGGGCCGGTCAGAGCGCCGCGCTCAGGCGCTTGATTTCTTCGTCTAGGATGCGGTGATTGTCGGCGTAGTCGATCGCCAGGTCGATCAGGTGCACGCCGCCGGCGTCGAGCGCTGCGCGCAGCGTGGCGGCGAACGCGGCCGGGCTGGCCGGGCGATGGCCGCGCGCGCCGTGCGCTTCGGCGAAGGCGACGAAGTCGGGGTTGCCGAACGACATGCCGAAGTCGGCGAAGCCCATGTCGGCCTGCTTCCAGCGGATCATGCCGTAGCCGTCGTCGCGCAGCAGCAGGATGACGAGATCCAGGCCGAGGCGTACCGCGGTCTCCAGCTCCTGCGCATTCATCATGAAGCCGCCGTCGCCGCACACCGCCAGCACCTTGCGTCGCGGGTGCACGATCCTGGCGGCCATCGCCGAGGGCAGGCCGGCGCCCATCGTCGCCAGCGCGTTGTCCAGCAGCACGGTGTTCGGCTGGCGCGCGCGGTAGTAGCGCGCGAACCACAATTTGTACATGCCGTTGTCGAGGCACAGGATGCCGTCGTCCGGCATCGCCCTGCGCGTTTCCGCCACCAGGCGCACCGGGTGGATCGGGAAGCGGCCGTCGTCCGCATGCGACGCGAGCTGGCGGTTCAGCGCTTCGCGCACGCGGGCGAAGAAGGCGAAATCCCAGTGCGGCTGCGCTTGCAGCGCGTCGTGCAGGGCCTGCACGGTGCCGGCGATGTCGCCGACCACCTCGAGCTGCGGGAAGTAGACCGTGTCCACTTCCGCCGGCGAGAAGTTGATGTGGATGACCGTGCGCCGGCCCTTGTGCATGAAGAACGGCGGCTTCTCGACCACGTCGTGGCCGACGTTGACGATGCAGTCGGCGGCGTCGATCGCGCGATGCACGAAGTCGCCGTCGGACAGCGCGGCGTTGCCGAGCCAGAGCGGATGTTCCTCGTCGATCACGCCCTTGCCCATCTGCGTGGTGAAGAACGGGATGCCGAGCTTGTCGACGAACGCGCGCAGCATCTGCGCGGTGCGCTGGCGGTTGGCCGCGGCGCCGATCATCAGCAGCGGGCGGCGCGCGGCGCGGATCGCCTCGGCGGCGCGCTCCAGCGCCTTGGGATCGGCCGCGGGGCGGCGCGCGTACTCGGTCGGCAGCAGCATCGGCTCGGCGACGTCGTCGCGGGCGATGTCTTCGGGCAGCTCGAGATGCACCGCGCCGGGGCGCTCCTCCTCGGCGCGGCGGAACGCTTCGCGCACGCGCGCCGGAACGGTCGGCGCCGAGACGATCTGGCGCGTGTACTTGGTCAGCGGCTGCATCATGTCGACCACGTCGACCAGTTGGAACAGGCCCTGCTTGTGCTGCCGGATCGGCTTCTGCCCGGTGATCATCAGCATCGGCATTGCGCCGAGCTGCGCGTAGGCGGCGGCGGTGACCAGGTTGGTGGCGCCGGGGCCGAGCGTGGCGAGGGCGACGCCGGCTTCGCCGGTCAGCCGTCCCAGCGTCGCCGCCATGAAGCCGGCGGCCTGCTCGTGGCGGGTGACGATCAGCTCGATCGGCGAGGTGCGCAGCGCTTCGAGCAGGTCGAGGTTCTCCTCGCCCGGCACGCCGAAGATGTACTTCACGCCCTCGGCCTCGAGGGCCTTCACGAACAGCTCGGCGGCCTTCATGCGCGGCGTCTCCTTGCGGCGGCGGTCAGCTTCGAAAGCTGCGGGCACGCTGCCGCGGCTTCAACCCTTCGACAGCACCTGCAGGCGAAGTTCACCGTCGGCGAGGCGTGCGCGCACGGCATCGCCGGGCGCCGCCGCCGCGGTCGAGCGCAGCACGCGGCCCTCGGCGTCGAACAGGATCGCGTAGCCGCGTTCCAGCGTCGCCAGCGGGCTGACCGCGTTCAGCGTGCGCGCCAACTGGCCGAGACGCAATGCGCGTCGCTCCAGGCCGCGTGCGCAGGCGGCGTGCAGCCGCTGGCGCAGCGCCTGCAGATGCTGCGCGCGCGCGCGCAGGCGCGCGCCCGGGTGTTCGGCGAGCAGGCGTGCGTGGAGCTGCGCCAGCGCGGCGGCGCGGGCGTCGCGGCGGCTGCGTTGCGCGTGGCGCAGCCGCGCCAGCAGCGCGGCAAGCCGCTCGCGGCCCAGCGCCAGGCGTGCCTGCGGGCGCTGCGCGCCCAGCCGCGCCAGGCGCTGGTCCAGGCCCTGCGCCAGCGCTTGCAGGCGGCGCCGCATCAGCAGCGCGAGGCGGTCGCGACGCTGCGCCAGCAGGTGGGCGAGGGCGGCGCGGTCGGGCACCAGCAGCTCTGCGGCCGCCGAGGGCGTGGGCGCGCGCAGGTCGGCGACGAAGTCGGCGATGGTGAAGTCGATCTCGTGGCCGACCGCGGAAACGACCGGCACCGCGCTGGCGTGGATCGCGCGTGCCACCGCCTCGTCGTTGAACGCCCACAGGTCCTCCAGCGAACCGCCGCCGCGGGTCAGCAGCAGCGCGTCGTAGCGGCCCGAGCCGCCGGCGCGGCGCAGCATCGCGACGATCGCCGGGGGCGCTTCCTTGCCCTGCACGGGGACCGGCAGCACCTCGATCTCGACCAGCGGGAAGCGGCGGCGGATCACGCTCAGCACGTCGCGCACCGCGGCGCCGGAAGGCGAGGTGATCACGCCGATGCGGCGCGGAAAGCGCGGCAGCGCGCGCTTGCGCGCGACGTCGAACAGGCCCTCGGCGGCGAGCCGCGCCTTCAGCGCCTCGAATTCGCGCTTGAGCGCGCCCTCGCCGGCCTCCTCCATGTGCTCGGCGATCAACTGGTAGTCGCCGCGCGGTTCGTACAGGCTGACCCGCGCGCGCACCAGCACGTGCATGCCTTCCGCGGGGCGGAAGCGCAGGTAGGTGCTGCGCGGCCTGAACATCGCCGCGCGGATCTGCGCGGCGGCGTCCTTCAGGGTGAAATACAGGTGTCCCGACGCGGGTCGCGAGACGTTGGACAGCTCGCCCTCCACCCACACCAGCGGGAACGCGCCCTCGAGCAGGTCGCGGGCGCGGGCGTTCAGCGCGGAAGGCGTCAGCACTTCCCGCGCGGGGCGGGTGGCGTCGAAGTCGGTCATGTCGCGGGGCCGGGCGGGTCAGGTTAGCACGGGCCCTGCGCGTCGCTCTCGCGGCGCGCGCGCCGGCGCAGGGCGCGCGAGCGGACCGCCAGGCCGATCGCCAGCCACAGCGCCAGCACCGTCAGCGGCCACGCCAGCACGCGCGGCCACAGCGCGAACACCACCGCCAGCGCGCACAGCAGGGCGGCCGCGCCGAGCAGCGGGCCGGCTTCGGCGGCGCCCAGCTCGCGATGGTCGGTCAGCGCGGCGCCGACCGTATTGGCGAAGCGCATCGCGCTGGCCGCGGCGCGGCCGGAACTGCCGCTGGCCCGATGCGCGCGCGGCGGCGCCGGCGCGGTGCGGCACGGGCGCCGGCGCGCCGACAGCACCACTTCGGTGGCGTTGCCGAGGTCGCGCTCGTACTGCGCGGCCAGCGCCGCGGCGAAGCCGGCGTCCTCGACCGCCACGTCGATCTCGCAGTTGCCCATCCAGCTGGCGACGTTGAGGTTGGTCGAGCCGACCCGCGCCCACTGGCCGTCGGCGACCGCGGTCTTGGCGTGCAGCATCGAGCCGTTCCACTCGAACACGCGCACGCCGGCCTCCAGCAGCGGCCGGTAGCCGGCGCGCGACAGCGCGGCCACCACCGGCACGTCGCTCGACCCGGGCACCAGCAGGCGCACGTCGACGCCGTCGCGCGCCGCCGCGGCCAGCGCCTGCACGTAGGCGGCGATGCCGACGAAGTAGGCGTCGGTCAGCCACAGCGTCCTGCGCGCCATCGCCGCGATCAACTGGTCGAGGCGCAGCATGCCGGCCATGTTCGGCTGCGTGGCGATCACCCGCAGCGCGACCTTGCCGGCGGGCTCGGCAAGCACCGGCGCGGCCGCGTCGGTCGGCCACGGCGCGCCCAGCCGCGCCCAGTTCTCGGCGAACGCGCGCTCCAGCTCGGCCACCGCGGGCCCGCGGATCGTCACGCCGGTGTCGCGCCACGGCGCGACGCGGCGCGCGGGATCGCCCAGCCACTTCGCGCTCAGGCACACGCCGGAGACGGAACCGAAGCGGCCGTCGACGGCAAGCAGCTTGCGGTGGTCGCGGCTGATCCAGCCGAACGGGCTGGCCGCGTGCGGCGGGTTGTACACGCGCACCTCGCCGCCGGCGGCCAGCAGCGGCTGCCAGAAGCCCGCGCGCGACTGGCCGAGGCAGCCCAGCCAGTCGCGGATCACGGCGACGCGCACGCCGGCGCGGGCACGTTCCGCCAGCGCGTCGCGGAATTCGCGCCCGACCGCGTCGTCGCGCACGCTGTAGTTCTCCAGCAGCACCTGCCGGCGTGCGCCGCGGATCGCCGCCAGCCAGGCCTCGAAATGCGCGGCTGCGTCGTCCAGCAGTTCGACCGCGTTGCCGTCCACCAGCGGCGCGCCGGCGGCGCGGCTGAAGGCCTGCGCGGCGAGCAGGCGGGCGGGAGCGGTGGTCAGGGCGCTGGCGGACATGGCCGAAAGTCTAGCCGCGCGCGCTGTCTGCGGGCGCGGCGATCTGCGAAAATGACGGAATGGACGAATGCGCGGGCTCGCCGGAACGGCTCACCTCGCCGGAGGACTGCGTCGAGCGGATCCTCGCCCACGCCGGCGGCGAGCTGCGCATCGCCGCGCCGCTGGGTCTGGGCAAGCCGGTGCCGCTGCTGAATGCGCTGTATCGACGCGCCGAGCGCGAGCCGGCGCTGAAGCTCACCCTGTTCACCGCGCTTTCGCTGACCCGGCCGGATGCCGGCACGGGGCTGCAGGCGCGCTTTCTCGGGCCGTTCCTCGAGCGCCACTTCGGCGCCCACCATGAGGATCCCGCCTGGGCGCTGGCCGAGCGCGGGCGGCGCCTGCCGGCGAACGTGCGCGTGCACGAGTTCTACATGCAGTCCGGCGCGCTGCTGCGTTCGCCGCGCGCGCAGCGCGACTACGTCAGCCTGAACTACACCCACGTCGCGCGCGATCTCGCCCGCCAGGGCATCAACGTGATCGTGCAACTGGTGGCCGTGCGCGAAGGCGCGGACGGGCCGCGCATCAGCCTGTCCAGCAACCCCGACGTGACGCTGGACCTGCTCGAGCGCATCGAAACCGAGGGCCGGCCGCGGCCGCTGCGGGTGGCGGTGGCGCACCCGGACCTGCCGTTCATGGGCGGCAGCGCCGAAGTGCCTGCCGGGACGTTCGACCTGCTGCTGGAACCGGCAGGGCCGCGACAGCGCCTGTTCGCGCTGCCGCGCGAGCCGGTCGACGACGTCGAGCACGCGATCGGCCTGCACGCCAGCGCGCTGGTCGCCGACGGCGGCACCGTGCAGATCGGCATCGGCGCGCTGTCCGACGCGCTGGTGGCCGCGCTGCTGCTGCGCCATCGGCACAATCCCGCGTACCGCGCCAGCCTGGCCGCGCTCGACGCCAGCGGCGGCACGCACACGCTGGCGGCGAGCGTCGGCGGCCTGGAGCCGCTGCGCCGCGGCCTGTATGGCGCCAGCGAGATGGTGATGGACGGCTTCATGCACCTGCGCCGCGCCGGCGTGCTGACGCGCGAGGTGTTCGACGACATCGCGATCGAGCGCGCGCTTGCTGCCGGCGTGATCGGCCGCGAGCTGGACGCCGGGGCCGCGGAGCGCCTGCATGCGCACGGCGCGCTGCCGGCGCGGATCGACGCGGTCGAGCTGGCGCGCCTGCAGCGTTTCGGCATGCTGCCGCGGGAAGCACGCCTGCGCGACGGCGAGGTGGTGCTGCCCGACGGCACGCGCGTTCCCGCGGACCTGGACGATGCGTCCGCGCGCGCGGCGCTGGGGCGCGCCATGCACGGCCGGCGCCTCGCCGACGGACGCTACCTGCGCGGCGCCTTCTTCCTCGGCTCCGACGATTTCTACGCCTGGCTGCGCGGACTCGAGGGCGCCGAGCGCGACGGCCTCGAAATGACCCGCGTTTCCGACGTCAACCAGCTCTACGGCGGCCGCGAACGGCTCGATGCGCTGCAGCGGCGCGGCGCGCGCTTCTTCAACACCTGCATGATGGCGACCCTGCTCGGCGCGGCGGTGTCGGACGCGCTGGAGGACGGCCACGTCGTCAGCGGCGTCGGCGGCCAGTACGACTTCGTGGCGATGGCGCAGGCGCTGCCCGACGGCCGCGCGGCGCTGCTGCTGCGCGCCACCCGCGCCAGCGGCGGCGCGCTGCGCTCGAACATCCTGTGGAACTACGGGCACACCACCATTCCGCGCCACCTGCGCGACCTGCTGGTCACCGAGTACGGCGTGGCCGACCTGCGCGGCAAGACCGACGAGGAGTGCATCCTCGCCACGCTGGCGGTCGCCGACGCGCGCTTCCTCGATGCGCTGGTCGCCGATGCGGTGCGCGCCGGCAAGCTGGCGCGCGATTTCCGCATACCCGACGCCTGGCGCGCCAACACGCCGCAGCGGCTGGCGGCGGCGCTGGCCAACGGGCGCCGCCGGGGGCTGTTCCCCGCGTTTCCGCTCGGCAGCGATTTCACCCCGGTCGAACAGCGCCTGCTGCCGGCGCTGGCCTGGCTGCGCGCGCACGGTGCCGGCCCGCGCGGCCGGCTCGGCTTGCTGCTGCGCGCGCTGCTTCCCGGTCGCGTCGACGCCGACGCCGCGGCGGCGCTCGAGCGCATGCAACTGGCCGAGCCGCGCGGCTTGAGCGCGCGCCTGCAGCGGCACCTGTTGCTGCTCGCGCTGCGGCAGGCGGCGCGCGCGGACGCGCGCGGGCAGGGCGGATAGAGCGCGGCCGCGGCGTCGAGCGGGGGCGCCGATGCCCGCCCGCGGCTGCGGCGGTCTAAACTCCGCGTCGCCGGCGCCGCGGCGATCGGGCCGGGGAGCGGAGACGCCTGCGAATGCGCGAGTGGCCATGACCACGACCTATGAGCGGCTGATCGAGGGCCTGCCGGCACGTGCGTCGCCGCAGGGCGACGCACCGGCCGGCGCGCGGGCCGTGCGCGAGCGCGTCGCCCACCTGCCGCTGGCCAGCCCGGAACTGGCCACGCGCGAGATCGGCGCGCTGCTCGAGAACATGCTCGGCACGCTGTGGACCGGCGGCGAGCGCATCGAGGCGCTGGAAGCGCTGCGCGCCCCGGTGGCCAGCCTGTGCGAGGGTTACGAGCGCCTGCTGCAGACGGAGAGCCATCCGCTGCCGCCGGCCAAGGCCCGGCTCGCCGAGGCCGCGCTCGATTTCCAGCGCCGGCTCGCGCGCAACTACGCGCTGGCCGTCCATGAGCTGTGCTCGCCCGCCGGCGGCGTGCCGTTCCTGAAGCGGCGCACGGTCGTGCAGGCGCTGGTACGCGCGCTCGAGCACGGCCGCGCGGCGTTGCTGTGGTCGTACCGGCTGTATCGGGCGCCGCCCGCCGGGCTGTGGCAACAGATGCACGCGCTGTACCGCTTCGCCGCCGAAGCCGGCCTCGACACGCGCCGAGCCGACGGCGAGGCGGCATCCGGCGCGGCCGCGACCGACGCGCGCGATGCCTACGCGCACGCGCTGCTGCTGGCGCTGTCCAATCCCTATCGCTACAGCCTGCGCGAGCTGGCCGATGCCGAGGTGCTGACGCGCTGGCTGGCGCCGCATGCCGCGCTCGGCGCGGCGCGCGGCGATGGCGCCGCGTTCGCGCTCGACGCCGACGCCGACCGCGGCCCGGGCTACCTGCCGGAGGAGCGCGAAGCCGGCCGCACCGGCCAGCTCGCGGTCGATGTCGCACCGGTGCTGGCGACCCTCGCGCGCGAAATCGCGCTGCGGCCGCCCGCGGACGAGAGCATCGTGCTGCGCACCCGCGACCGCGGCAGCGTGCAGCTCGCGCGCGCCTTCGTCGAGCGCGTCGTGCACGGTTGGGCCGGTGGGGTGCCGGCGCGCGGCCACGCGCGCATCGGCGCTGTGCACGAGCTCGATACCGTGATCGGCATGCACGGCCTGCATTACGTGCTGGCCGGGCGGATGGATTTCGAGCAGTTCATGCAGCGGGCGCGCGGGGCGGCGATCACGCTGGGCGCCCAGGCGCACGCGGCGGCGTGGGCCGCGGCCGGCGGCGACGCGGCCCGCCTGACGGCCCAGCGCGCGCGGGTGGTCGACCAGAGCCTCGGCGGCTACCGCCTGCTGTGGGAGGCGGGCAACGCGGTGCGCACGCGCATCGGCGAGCTGGTCGGCCTGGCGCTGCCGCAGGCGGAAGGCGAGCCGCAGGAGTGGATGGTCGGCGTGCTGCGCTGGCTGCGCATCGACGGCGACGGCCGGGTCGATGCCGGCGTGGAGCTGCTGGCGCGGCGCGCGCTGGCCGCGGGCGTGCGCGCTTTGGACGCCGACGGCGCCGCGCGCACGCCGATGCGCGGCGTGCTGTTGCGCGACGATGCGGGCGCCGCCACCGACCTGCTGGTGCCGGCGCTGTTCGACCGCACGACGCGCACGCTGGAGGTCGCACGCCAGGAACATCCGGACGATTGGCGGGGCGCGCCGTGCGTCGAGCGCTACGACGCGGTCGCGGTCGGCGACGCCAGCAGCGCCTACTATCGCGTATCCTTGGCGTTGTCCGCCGCCGCTGCAGCCGGCGACGCCATCGAGAACTGACGGAACCGCCATGATCCAGCATGTCCGGCCCGCAGCGCGTCGGCCCAGCGTGGCCGTGCGCGTGGGGCAGGTGAGCGTGGGCGGCGACGCACCGGTCGTCGTCCAGTCCATGACCAATACCGATACCGCCGACGCGGTCGCCACGGCGAAGCAGGTCGCCGACCTGGCGCGCGCCGGCTCCGAGCTGGTGCGCATCACCGTGAACACGCCGGAAGCCGCGGCCGCGGTGCCGCGCATCCGCGAGCGCCTCGACATGATGGGCGTCGACGTGCCGCTGATCGGCGACTTCCACTACAACGGCCATCAACTGCTGGCGCGCGAGCCCGCCTGCGCCGAGGCGCTGGCCAAATACCGCATCAATCCGGGCAACGTCGGCTTCGGCAAGAAGAAGGACACGCAGTTCGCCGCGATCGTCGACATCGCGCAGCGCTACGCCAGGCCGGTGCGCATCGGCGCCAACTGGGGATCGCTGGACCAGGCGATGGTGGCGACGCTGATGGACGAGAACCACGCGCGCGCCGAGCCGTGGGACGCCGCGCACGTCGCGCGCGAGGCGCTGATCCGCTCGGCGCTGGACTCCGCGCTGCGCGCGGAGGAGCTCGGCATGCCGCGCGAGCGCATCATCCTGTCCTGCAAGGTGTCCGGCGTGCAGGAGCTGATCGCGGTCTATCGCGACCTCGGCGCGCGCTGCGACTACGCGCTGCACCTCGGCCTGACCGAGGCAGGCATGGGTTCGAAGGGCATCGTCGCCTCGGCCGCGGCGCTCTCGGTGCTGCTGCAGGAAGGCATCGGCGACACCATCCGCATCTCGCTGACGCCGGAGCCGGGCGAATCGCGCACGCGCGAGGTGATCGTCGCGCAGGAACTGCTGCAGACCATGGGGCTGCGCGCGTTCACGCCGCTGGTGACGGCCTGCCCGGGCTGCGGGCGCACCACCAGCACGCTGTTCCAGGAGCTGGCCAAGACCGTGCAGGAACACGTGCGCGCGAAGATGCCGGAGTGGCGCATCAAGTACGACGGCGTCGAGAACCTCACGCTGGCGGTGATGGGCTGCGTGGTCAACGGGCCGGGCGAGTCCAAGCACGCCGACATCGGCATCTCGCTGCCCGGCACCGGCGAGGCGCCGGCGGCACCGGTGTTCATCGACGGGCAGAAGGCGCAGACCCTGCGCGGCGAGCACATCGCGCAGGAGTTCGTCGCCATCGTCGAGGACTACGTGGCGAAGAAGTACGCAGCGCGCGGCGCCTAGCGCGCGGCGTCGCCGCCGGCACGCGGATCGGTGACCCGGCGGCGTCCCAACCGCGCCTCGCGGCGCGCGATGTAGATGTTGGCGCCGACGATGATCGCCGCGCCGAACACGGTGGTCGCGTCGATGTGCTCGCCGAACAGCCACCAGGCCAGCACCGCGACGAAGGGCAGCTGCACGAAGTTCAGCGGGATCAGCGCGGACACGTCGCCGAGCCGGTAGGCGCGCGTCATGCACACCTGCGCGACCGTGCCGCACAGGCCGGTCAGCACCAGCCACAGCCAGGCCGTCGCGTCCGGCCAGTTCCACACCGGGACGGCGGGAACCAGCGACACCGGCGTCATCAGCAGGGCCATGTACACGACCACGGCGTCGGCCGGCTCGGTGCGGGTCAGGTACTTCACGCTGATGTACGAGCTGGCCGACAGCGCCGCCGACAGCAGCGCCACCAGCGCCGCCGGCGGCAGCGCGCCGGCCTGTGGGCGCAGGATCACCAGCACGCCGACGAAGCCGACCACCACCGCGGTCCAGCGGCGCGCGCGCACCACCTCGCCCAGCACCAGCACCGCGGCGATGGTGACGAACAGCGGCACCGAGTAGGAGATCGCCACCGCCTGGGTCAGTGGCAAATGCACCAGCGCCCACACGCTGGTCAGCATCGCGCCCAGGCCGGTCATGCTGCGCAGCACGTAGAAGCCGAAGCGGTCGGTGCGCAGCAGCGCAAGCCCGGGACGCAGCAGCAGCGGCAGCGCGAACACCAGCCCGAACAGATTGCGGAAGAAGGTGATCTCGAACGGGTGCGTGGTCGCCGCCGCGAGCCGGATGCAGATCGCCATCAGCCCGAACGTCAGCGTGCTGGCGACCATCAGCGCGATCGCGCGCGGCATCGAGTGCGGGGAGGCGGTCACGTGGAGCGGCTGCGCGGATGCGGAAGGGTCGCGCATGGTAGCGCGTCCCGCGCTTGCCGACGCCGCGGCGGGACGGTTAGGCTGCATGGATCGCGGAGCCGGTCCATGGATGCCGTACCCCCTTTCATCGTCGCGATCCCGGCGCGCTACGGCGCCACGCGCCTGCCGGGCAAGCCGCTGCGGCTGCTGCGCGGCGAGCCGCTGATCCTGCACGTCGTGCGCCGCGCGCTGGCGGCCGGCGCCGCCGAGGTGGTGGTCGCCACCGACGACGCGCGCATCGCCGAGGCGCTGCGCGGCCAGCCGGTGCTGGTCTGCACGACCCGCGCCGACCATGCCTCCGGCAGCGACCGCATCGCCGAATGCGCCGCGCGCTACGGCTGGCCGGATGCGGCGATCGTGGTCAACCTGCAGGGCGACGAGCCGTTCGCGCCGGCCTCCGGCATCCGCGCGGTGGCGCGGGCGCTGGCCGAGGACGATGCGCCGATGGCGACGCTGGCGACGCCGGTCGCCGACGCGGAACAATTGTTCGATCCGAACTGCGTCAAGCTGGTGCGCGGCGCGAACGGCCGCGCGCTGTATTTCAGCCGCGCACCGCTGCCGTGGGCACGCGACGCCTTCGCGCGGTCGCGCGAGCGCTTGCCGGCGGGCGTCGAGTTCCTGCGCCACATCGGCATCTACGCCTACCGCGCCGGCTTCCTGCAGCGCTTCGCCGCGCTGCCGCGCACGCCGCTGGAGCAGGCCGAATCGCTGGAGCAGTTGCGCGCGCTCGAGCACGGCCACGCCATCGCCGTGCGCCTGGCGCCCGAGCCGTTTCCGCCCGGCGTCGACACCGAAGCCGACCTGGCGCGCGCCGCGGCGGTGCTCGGGGCGCAGGCATGAGCGGCGGCATCCTGTTCGTCTGCCTCGGCAACATCTGCCGCTCGCCGCTGGCGGAAGCGGTCGCGCGCGCCGAATTCGCGCGGCTCGGGCTGGCGCTGCCGGTGGCGTCCGCCGGCACCGGCGACTGGCACGTCGGCGGCGGTGCGGACCCGCGTGCGATCGAGGTCGCGGCCGCGGTGGGCTACGACCTCGCCGCGCACCGCGCACGCCAGGTCGAGCGCGCCGACTTCGGCCGCTACGCGCGGGTGCTGGCAATGGACCGCGCCAACCTGCGCGCGCTGCGGCAACTGGGCGGCGCCGACGCATCGATGCCACCGGCGCTGTTCCTCGAATGCGCCGGCCTGGCCGCGCCGCAGGAGGTGCCGGACCCGTACAGCGGCTCGCTGGACGATTTCCGCGCGGTGCTGGCGCTGGTGCGCAGCGGCGTGCTGGCGCTGGCGCGGAGGTACGGCGCCCGCGCAGCCGGCCGGCGCGACGACGTGCCGCTGCACCGATGAGCGAACGCCGCGCCGCGCCCGAGTTTCCCGTCGATCTCGCCTGGGTGAACACGCGCGAGCCGCAGTACCTCGGCGATGCCCGCGGGCGCGTCGTGCTGATCCACTTCTGGAGCTACGACAGCGTTTACTGCGTCAACCAGCTGCCGACGCTGCGCCAGCTCGAGAACAAGTACCACGACGGCCTCAGCGTGTTCGGCATCCACGTGCCGAAGTACCCGGCGCAGCGCGACAGCGCCGCGGTGCTGAAGGCGGTCAACCGGCATCACGTGCGGCATCCCGTCGCCAACGACGCCGACTGGGCGGTGTGGCAGGCGCACGGCGTCGACGCCTGGCCGACCCTGCTGCTGGTCGACTGCGAGGGCGCGCTGGTCGGCCGCTACGCCGGCGAGGGCTGGCATGCCGAGGTCGATACCGCGATCGGCGCGCTGCTGGACGACGCCGCGGCGCGCGACCTGCGCCAGTTCGATCCGGCACCGGTCGCGTTTCGTCCAGAACCGCGCCAGCCGCTGCGCTTCCCGGCGCACGTGCTGGCGACCGCGGATCGGCTCTATGTCAGCGACAGCGCGCAGAACCGCATTCTCGAATGCGGCCACGACGGCCGCATCCTGCGCCAGTTCGGCTCGGGCAATCCCGGCCACTGGGACGGCCGGCTCGCCGAGGCCGGTTTTCGCCAGCCGCAGTCGATGGCGCTGCTGGGAGAGACGCTGTACCTCGCCGACACCGGCAACCACTGCGTGCGCCGCATCCGTCTCGCCAGCGGCGAGGTCGGCACCGTGCTCGGCAACGGCGCCGTCGGCCGGCAGCGCCCGCAGGCCGGCAGCCGGCTCGGGGCGATCGGCATCAGCGCGCCGAGCGGGCTGGCCGCAGCCGGCGAGCGCCTGTACGTCGCGCTGGCCGGCCAGCACCAGATATGGCGCCTCGATCCCGGCCGCGATCGCGTCGACCTGCTGGCGGGCTGCGGCCTGGCCGGCGGCGGCGACGGACCGGCGTTCGATGCCAGCTTCGCGCAGCCGTCCGCGCTGGCGCTGCTGCCGGGGCGCCTGCTGGTCGCCGACGCGGCGGGCAACGCGATCCGCCAGGTGCGCCTGGCCGACGGCGCGGTCGCCACCGTGGCCGGCGGCGGCAGCTACCGCTGGGGCTGCAGCGACGGGCGCGGCGACGAGGCGCGGCTGGCGCATCCGCTCGGCATCGCCAGCGACGCGCACGGCAACGTCTACGTCGCCGACACGCTGAACGACCGCATCTGCCTGCTGGACGTCGCCACCGGCGTGCTCGGCACGCTGCAGCTCGAATACCGCTTCCGCGAGCCGCACGGCCTGTCCGCCGCGGCCGGCGCGCTGTGGGTGGCGGACCGCAACGCCCACGAGATCGTGCGCGTCGATATCGCCAGCGGCGCGTGCCGACGCGTCGCCATCGGCGGATAGGCAGCGCGCTGCCGCGTCGGCGCGCGCCCGCTACAATCGGCGGATGGCTTCCTCCATCGCGCCCGCTTTCGACGGCAAGGCCTTCGTCCGCACGCTGAGCGGCGCGCCGGGCGTGTACCGCATGCTGGATGTCGCCGGCGAACTGCTCTACGTCGGCAAGGCGAACAACCTGCAGAAGCGCGTCGGCAGCTACTTCAACAAGGCGCTGGAATCGCGCATCGCGGCGATGGTGGCGCAGATCGCGCGCATCGAGGTGACGCTGACGCGCACCGAGGGCGAGGCGCTGCTGCTCGAATCGCAACTGATCAAGACGCTGCGGCCGCGCTACAACATCCTGCTGCGCGACGACAAGAGCTACCCGTACATCTACCTGTCCGACGGCGACTATCCGCGCATGGCGTTCCACCGCGGCGCGCGCAGCGGCAAGGGGCGCTACTTCGGCCCGTTCCCCAGCGCCTACGCGGTGCGCGAGAGCCTCAACCTGATGCAGAAGCTGTTCAAGGTGCGCCAGTGCGAGGACAGCTACTTCCGCAACCGCTCGCGGCCGTGCCTGCAGTACCAGATCGGCCGCTGCAGCGCGCCTTGCGTGGGCTACATATCGGTCGAGGACTACCAGTGCGACGTGCGCCACGCCACGATGTTCCTCGAGGGGCGCAGCAGCGCGGTGATCGACGAGCTCGCCGCGGCGATGGAGCAGGCCAGCGCGGCGCTGGACTTCGAGCGCGCCGCGCGCCTGCGCGACCAGGTGGCCGGCCTGCGCAAGCTGCAGGCGTACCATTACGTGCAGGGCGCGACCGCCGACATGGACGTGCTGGCCTGCCGCATCGAGGCCGGCGTGGCCTGCGTGTCGGTGCTGTACTTCCGCAACGGCATCAGCCTCGGCTCGCGCGACTATTTCCCGCGCGTGCCGCTGGACGCGACGCCCGGCGACGTGCTCGGCCAGTTCGTCGCCCAGTACTACCTCGACAAGCCGGTGCCGCAGGAGCTGATCCTCGGCGATGCGCCGGAGGACGCCGCCGTGCTGGCCGAGGCGCTGGGCACGCACGCAGGACACGCGGTGGCGGTGAAGACGCACGTACGCGGCGCGCGCGCGCGCTTCCTCGAACTTGCGGTCAAGAACGTGCAGGCCGCGCTGCTCGGGCGGCTGTCCAGCCGGCAGACGCTGCATGCCCGCTTCGAGGCGCTGCGCGAGCTGCTCGACCTCGACGAGACGCCGCGCCGGCTGGAATGCTTCGACATCAGCCACACGCTCGGCGAGGCGACGGTGGCCTCGTGCGTCGTCTACGGCCACGAGGGCCCCGACAAATCGCACTACCGCCGCTTCAACATCGCCGGCATCGCGCCGGGCGACGACTACGCCGCGATGCGCCAGGCGCTGACGCGGCGCTTCCGTCGGCTGGCGGAAGGCGAGGGCGAGGCGCCGGACCTGCTGCTGATCGACGGCGGTCCGGGCCAGGTCGCGCAGGCGCTGGAGGTGTTGCGCGAGTTCGGCCTCGGCGACATCGTCGTGGTCGGGGTCGCCAAGGGGCCGGCGCGCAAGGCCGGCGACGAAACCCTGGTGCTGGGCAGCGGTGGACGCAGCCTGCAGCCGGGGCCGGACTCCGCCGCGCTGCACCTGATCCAGGCGGTGCGCGACGAGGCGCACCGCTTCGCCATCACTGGCCACCGCAAGCGTCGCGAAGCCGCGCGCGAGCGTAGCGCGCTGGAGGACATTCCCGGCATCGGCGCGCAGCGCCGCGGCGCGCTGCTGCGCGCGTTCGGCGGCATGGCCGGCGTGACCGCGGCCGGCGTCGAGGAGCTGACGCGCGTGAAGGGCGTCAGCCGCGCGCTGGCCGAGCGCATCTACGCGGCCTTGCACGGCTGACGCGCGGCACCCCGCGTGCGACACTTGCCTGCATATTTCCCGCGATCCGGTGCCCCCACGCGCATGCGCCTGAACCTGCCCACCTGGCTGACCCTGTTCCGCATCTTCCTGCTGCCGGTGATGGTGGTCACGTTCTATGCGCCGTTCCGCGGCGCCAGCATCGCCGCCGCCGCGGTGTTCATGCTGGCGGCGATCACCGACTGGTTCGACGGCTACCTGGCGCGACGCTTCGATCAGGTTTCGGCGTTCGGCGCGTTCCTCGACCCGGTTGCGGACAAGCTGATGGTGGCGGTGACGCTGTTCCTGCTGGTGCAGAATCATCCGACCGCGCTGCTGGCGGTGACCGCCGCGGTGATCGTCGGCCGCGAGATCGCGGTGTCTGCGCTGCGCGAGTGGATGGCGCACGTCGGCGAGCGCGCGCGCGTGCGCGTGGCGCTGCTCGGCAAGTTCAAGACGGCGGTGCAGATGGTGGCGCTGGTGGTGCTGCTGCTGCAGCACGACTCCGAAACGCTGCGCCTGTACCACGTCGGCGAATCACTGCTGGTGCTCGCCGCGGTGCTGACGATCTGGTCGGGCTTCGCCTACGTGCGCGCCGCCTGGCCGGTGCTGGGCAACGGGGCCAGCGTGCGCGACGTCTGAATGCGCTTCGGGTGTTGACACTCTTCGGGGCATCCGTAAACTAGGCGGTCTCGCGCGGGAATAGCTCAGTTGGTAGAGCACGACCTTGCCAAGGTCGGGGTCGCGAGTTCGAGTCTCGTTTCCCGCTCCAGTTTTCCGACAAAACCTCGGTGCGCCGAGGTTTTGTTTTTTCGGAGTCCCGCAGCTAAGCTCGCGGCGACGCGCGCCACGGCCAGGTGGCAGAGTGGTCATGCAGCGGCCTGCAAAGCCGTGTACGCCGGTTCGATTCCGACCCTGGCCTCCAAGTTCGAGATGCACCGTCCGCGGCGCGCGTCACGCAAGTGGCGCGCGCTTCTCGTTTCCGCGCCCGGGTGGCGAAATCGGTAGACGCAGCGGACTTAAAATCCGCAGGCCACAAGCCGTGCCGGTTCGAGTCCGGCCCCGGGCACCACCAGCACGCGCGAAGCCCGCGTGGATCGGCGCGCGGCCTTCCCTTGACGCATCCGGTTGCAAAGCGGGTGCGTACCGCCTAAGTTCGGGCGCAGGCAGACACCTTTTGGAAAGGGGGGAAGGTGCCGTGATCCGCGTGGTGCTGGTGGACGACCATGAACTGGTCAGGACGGGCTTTCGCTTCATCATCGAGAAGCAGCCCGACATGCAGGTGCTGGGCGAGGCCGGCAGTGCCGAGGAGGGCCTGCGACTGATCCGCACGCACCGTCCGGACATCGCACTGGTGGACGTGCACATGCCGGGCATGAGCGGCGTGGAGCTGACCGAGCGCGTGCGCCGCGCACGCCTGCCGACGCAGATCGTGGTGTTGACCGTGGTCGAGGACGCGCGCTTTCCGCGGCGCCTGCTCGACGCCGGTGCGCTCGGCTATCTGACCAAGGGCTGCGCCGCCGACGAGCTGGTGCGCGCGGTGCGCCAGGTCGCGCTCGGACAACGTTACCTCGCGGCGTCGGTGGCGCAGCAGCTCGCGCTGTCGACGCTGGACGGCGCGGAGTCGCCGTTCGAGGCGCTGTCGGCGCGCGAGCTCGAGGTGGCGATGATGCTGGTGCGCGGCAAGCCGGTGAACGTGATCGCGGCGCAACTGCACCTCAGCGCGAAGACGGTGTCGACCTACAAGCAGCGCCTGTTCGACAAGCTGAGAGTCGACAACCCGGTGGCGCTGGCGCACCTGATGAGCGCACACGGCCTGCTCGACCCGCAGGCGCAGGGCGTTCACGGCTGAACGCGTCGCAGGCGCCTGCGACGGGAGGCATGGTCAAAGCGCGGACGCGGGCAGCGCATGCCCTCACGCGCGCCATGCAAGAGGCTGCCTGTTCGCTCGGCGAAGCCGGAGCGCGGCCACCGACCCCGCTCCGACCGGATCGAATTTCCCCGGAAACGAAACGCCCGGCCTAGGCCGGGCGTTTGCGTTTGCATCAGCCGTCCGTATCGACCGGCCTGGGCGGCACCGCGTCCGCCGGTGCGACAGGCGGCGTCGGCACGCTGCGCTCGGGCTGGCGCGCGGACTCCGGCAGCAGGGAACCCTGCTGGGGCGCGATCGGCGCGGCCGGCGCCGTGAGCACCGGCGGCGGGGGCGACAGCGGCGCAGCGGCGGGCGGCTGCGGGGCCACGGGAGGCGCCGGTGTGGGCGCAACGGACGGCGCTGCCGGCGAGGGAGCAGTGATTCGCTCCGCAGCGGGCGCCGGGTGCGGAACCGACAGTGCAGGCATCGGCGCGATGCCGGCCGGTGCGGCCGGCGCGGCGACCGGTGCCGGGGCTGCGGGCGGCAACGGTTTCGGCTCGTGCGCGATCGGCGCCGGCTCATTGCGCACCGGCGCGGCGACGACCGGCGCCTGCGGCGGCACGAAGGGAGCGGCCTCCACGGCGGGCGAGGGCGGCGCCATCGGCGTCGAAGCGACCGGCGAGGTCGTTTCGGCGTGCGCGGCGATCGCGCCTACGGCCTGCGGCGGACGCGGCGGCAGCGGTACCGGTGCGGTGTCGGCCGGGCCCGTCGGCAGGCCGCGCATCCCGGCGCGTTCGCCGGCATGGGTAGCCTCTTCATCGTCGAAGTCGTGATCGATCGGGGCCTGCGGCAGTGCGCCCGGCGTCGCGGCGTCCTTGTGGCGACGGCGGCCGCCGCGG
>JAJFUF010000015.1 GCA_021372495.1 Lysobacteraceae bacterium | reverse complement strand
TGAGAACTGGGTGGGCGTGGATGTTGCCAAGGCGCATCTGGACGTGCACGAATCCCGCGGCGCACGCGACCACCGTTTTGCCAACGACGCGCCCGGCATCGAAGCGCTGGTCGACACCCTGCAGCAGACCGGACCGCGGCTGATCGTGCTGGAAGCGACCGGCGGGCTGGAGCGCGCGCTGGTCGCACAACTGCTGGCGGCGGCCCTGCCGGTGGCGGTGGTCAACCCGCGCCAGGTGCGCGACTTCGCCAAGGCCCGCGGCCAGTGGGCCAAGACCGATCGTCTCGACGCCCGCGTGCTGGCCCACTTCGCTGCCGCCATCCAGCCGGTGCAACGTCCGCTGCCGGATGCCGACACGCAAGCCTTCGCCGACCAGCTCGCCCGCCGCCGCCAACTCGTGGAGATGCTGGCGACGGAGAAGACCCGGCTCAAGCAGGCGCCGAGCAAGTCGGTGCGCCAGGACATCAAGAAACACATCGACTGGCTGCAGGACCGCCTGCGCGCCAGCGACGATGGCCTGCGCCGTACCGTCGAAGCCTCGCCTGCCTGGCAGGCCACCCGCGACCTGCTCCGCGAGGTGCAGGGCCTCGGCCCGGTCACCCTCCTCACCCTGCTCGCCTGCCTGCCCGAACTCGGCCGGCTCGACCGCAAGCGCATCGCCGCCCTGGTCGGCGTCGCACCGCTCAATCGCGACAGCGGCACCCTGCACGGGCGCCGCACCGTCTGGGGTGGACGGGCGCCCGTACGTCACGTGCTCTACATGGCCACCCTGACCGCCATTCGCAGCAATCCGGTCGTGCGCGTTTTCTATGCGCGGCTGCGCGCCAACGGCAAGGCTGCCAAGGTCGCCATCGTCGCCTGCATGCGCAAGTTGCTCACCATCCTCAATGCCATGGTCCGCGACGGCACACGCTGGAACCCCGATCTGGCAAAACCGGCTTGACGATCAACACAGTTGCTCTCCCCGTTGGGGAGAGGGAGACAAGCGGGATGCGGTCGCCATGGACGGATCGGTGCGATGGTGGTGGGACATGCAGAGCAGCGCGCTGCGCGCGTCCCCCTTGCCCCGGCCCTCTCCCCGCTGGGGAGAGGGGGACAAGCGGGGTGGGGCGATGGTGATCGGATCGGTGCGATGGTGGTGGGACATGCAGAGCGGCGCGCTGCGCGCGTCCCCCTCACCCCGACCCTCTCCCCGTTGGGGAGAGGGAGACAAGCGGGGTGGGGCGATGGTGATCGGATTGGTGCGATGGCGTTGATGCACGCAATGCAGCGCGCTGCGCGCGTCCCCCTTGCCCCGGCCCTCTCCCCGTTGGGGAGAGGGGGACGGGCGCGGCTCACCGACGCCGGTGGGCGCGGTGCAGCAGATAGCGATTGGAGCGGTGCTGCGGTGGCGGTCGCGAGGTTCGACTCTTGTCTTGATCCCCTCTCCCCAGCGGGGAGAGGGTTAGGGTGAGGGGGAGGCCGTGAAACGGCCTAACGTTCCCCTGGCGCGCGGTCTGCGGGAGCGCATGACCGATGCGGAGCGGATGTTGTGGCGGCATCTTCGCGGTCGCCACTTCCAGGGATGGAAGTTCCGGCGCCAGCATCCGGTCGAAACGTACATCGTGGATTTCGTCTGCCTGGAAGCGAGGCTGGTGATCGAACTCGACGGCGGGCAACATGCGGACAATGCCGACGCGAACGCCGCGCGCAGCGCGAAGCTGGCCGAAGCGGGATTCCGCGTACTCAGGTTCTGGAACGATGCCGTGTTGACGCAAACCGACGCCGTGCTCGAAAGCGTGTTCGCCGCCCTTGGGGCGGCGCCCCCTCACCCCGGCCCTCTCCCCGGTGGGGAGAGGGTGGCAGGCAGGAGCGCGTCGTGAGCGCGCCGGCCCTGACCGACCCGCGCCAGGCGCAGGCCTTCCGCTTCGTGCGCTGCGGCTATGCCGACGGCGTGGCCGAACTCGTGTACGCGTTCGACGACGGCCCCGAGCTGGTCGAGCGCATCCTGTATCCGGATGCGCCGGCGCTGCCGGCCGCGCGCCGCGAGGCGTTCGCCGCGGCGCTGCGGCTGCTGCACCTGGTCGCCGGCGTCAGCTACTACAAGGCGGGCGTGCCGGAGCGCATCGTGGTCGAGGGCTGGACGCCCGGCCCGGACACGGCGTCCTTGCTGGACGCGCTGTACCTGCACGGCCTCGCCGAGTTCGCCTACCGCAACAAGCTCGACCTGCGCGGGCGCATCCGCTTCCCGCGCGACGGCGCGGCGGCCGCGCCGGCCGCGACGCTCGGCCTGCCGCGGCGCACGCTGGCGCCGATCGGCGGCGGCAAGGATTCGCTGGTCGTGGTGGAAGCGCTGAAGCGCATCGGCGAGGACGCCACCGCGGTGTGGGTCGGACGCTCCGCGCTGATCGAGGCTTGCGCCGCGCGCACCGGCCTGCCGATGCTCAACATCGGCCGCGAGCTGTCGCCGCTGCTGTTCGAACTGAACCGCCTCGGCGCGTTGAACGGCCACATCCCGGTGACCGCGGTGAATTCGGCGATCCTCGTCTGCGCCGCGCTGCTGTACGGCTACGACGCGATCGCCTTCGCCAACGAGCGCTCGGCGTCCAGCGCGACGCTGGAGTACGAGGGGCAGGCGGTCAACCACCAGTGGAGCAAGAGCTTCGCGTTCGAGCGCATGCTGCACGCGTATCTCAAGGCGCACGTCGCCGCGGACCTGCACTACTGCTCGCTGCTGCGGCCGTTCCCGGAGCTGGCGGTGACGCGCGCGTTCGCGCGGCTGCCGCAGTACTTCGACGTGTTCTCGAGCTGCAACCGCAATTTCCGCATCCTCGGCCCGCGTCCCGCCGACCGCTGGTGCGGACAGTGCCCGAAGTGCCACTTCGTGTTCCTGGCGCTGGCGCCGTTCCTGCCCAAGCCGCGGCTGCTGGCGATCTTCGGCCAGAACCTGCTGGACGACGACGCGCAGGCGCCGGGCTTCGACGCGCTGATGGAGTACCGCGACCACAAGCCGTTCGAGTGCGTCGGCGAGGGCGCCGAAGCGCGCGCGGCGATGGAGGCGCTGGCGGCGCGGCCGGAGTGGCGCGAGGACGCGCTGGTGGCGCGCTACCGCGAGGAGATCCGCCCGCAGATCCTCGCCGCGCAGCTCGCGCTGGAGCCGTGGCTGGAGCCGGGCGGCGAGCACCTCGTGCCCGCGCGGCTGGCCGGAGCGCTGGATGCGATTCGCGGAACTTGAGCGCGCCGACGTCGCGGTGTGGGGCTACGGCCGCGAAGGCCGCGCCGCGCTGGCCGCGCTGCGCGCGCGAGCGCCGCGCACGCCGCTGACGCTGTACTGCCTGCCTGCCGAAGCGGACGCCGCGCGCGCGGCGTTCGCCGAGGGCGTGCGCGTGGTCGATGCGCCGCCGGATGCCGACGCGCTGGCGCGTCACGGCGTGGTGGTGAAGTCGCCCGGCATCGGCGCGTACCGTCCCGAGATCGCCGCCGCGGCCGCGCGCGGCACGCGCTTCACCTCCGGCACCGCGCTGTGGTTCGGCGAGCGGCCCGACGCGCGCGTGGTGGCGGTCACCGGCACCAAGGGCAAGAGCACCACCACGGCGCTGGTCGCGCACCTCGCGCGCAGCCTCGGCGTGCGCACCGCGCTGGCCGGCAACATCGGCATGCCGCTGCTGGAACTGCTCGACGCGCAGGCGGAGCTGTGGGTGGTCGAGCTGTCCAGCTTCCAGACCCGCGAGGCCGGGCCGCTGGAGCTCGCCGCGATCACCAGCCTGTACGAGGAACACCTCGACTGGCACGGCTCGCGCGAGCGCTACGTCGCCGACAAGCTGGCGCTGGCCGACGCCGCGCGCACGCTGCTGGTCAACGCCACGCAGCCGCGGCTGCTGCAACTGACCGCGGCGCATCCGCGGCGCCGCACGTTCGGCGACGCCGAAGGCTGGCATGTCGCCGACGGCGCGATCCGCCGCGTGGACGAAGCGCTGCTGCCGCTGACCGAGCTGCCGCTGCCCGGCGCGCACAACGCGCTGAACGCCTGCGCCGCGCTGGCCGCGCTGGAACTGCTCGATCTCGATGCACGCGCGGCGGCACCGGCGCTGCGCACGTTCCGCGCGCTGCCGCACCGGCTGCAGCCGCTGGGCGAGCGCGGCGGCATCGCCTGGATCAACGACTCGATCAGCACCACGCCGCAGGCGGCGCTGGCCGCGCTGGACAGCGTGCACGGGCGCGCGGTCACGCTGATCGTCGGCGGCCACGACCGCGGACTGGACTGGTCGGGTTTCGTCGCGCGCATGCGCACGCAGCCGCCGCACGCGCTGGTCTGCCAGGGCGCCAGCGGCGCGCGCATCGCCGACGAGCTGGCCGCGGCGGGCGTCGCCGTGGCCGCGCGTTGTGCCGACCTCGCCGATGCGGTGGCGCAGGCGCGTGCACTGACGCCGCCCGGCGGCTGCGTGCTGCTGTCGCCCGGCGCGCCCAGTTTCGACCAGTTCCGCAACTACGCCGAGCGCGGCCGCACCTTCGCCGCGCTGGCCGGCTTCGACGGCGCGGCGATCGCGGGCATCGAAGGGCTGGGCGTGGCGTGAGCCTCGTCCGCCCGGCGAAACGGACGCGGCGGTGGACCGGTCGAGATTCCTGCTGCGCGCGCCTCCCTCTCCGCCCCGCACGGAAGCGGGGCGGCGGCGCAAGGCGCCTGCTTTGCGCGGGCATGGCGCCGGGGTCGCCTGCCCGCAGGCTCCTGCGAAGGCTTTCCCTCGCGGCAGGGGAAGGCGGGCGGCGGACAAGCGGCGTCGGCGCGACGCGTATCCCTCGATGAGGCAACGATGGAGCCCACCATGCACCGCGTGAAGGTATGGGACCTGCCGACGCGCCTGACGCACTGGGCGCTGGCCGCGCTGGTGCTGCTGCAGTACGGCACCGCCGAGTGGCACTGGCTGTCGATGGACTGGCACTTCCGCTTCGGCTACGCGACGCTGGCGCTGGTGCTGTTCCGCGTCGCCTGGGGCTTCGCCGGCTCGCGGAGCAGCCGCTTCGCCGACTTCGTGCGCGGGCCCGCGCGCGTCGCCGCGTACCTGCGCGCGACGCTGGCGCGGCGCGAGGCGCGCACGCTCGGCCACAATCCGCTGGGCGGCTGGTCGGTGCTGGCGCTGCTGCTGTGCCTCGCGGTGCAGGGCGTCAGCGGCCTGTTCGGCAGCGACGACATCACCCTGTTCGGTCCGCTGAGCAGCCGCGTCTCCGACGGTGCGGTGGCGCTGATGACCGCGCTGCACAAGTTCAACCGGGTCGTGCTGCTGGCGCTGGTCGCGCTGCACCTCGTCGCGGTGTTCGCGCACCTCGCGTTCAAGCGCGACAACCTGATCGCGCCGATGCTGCACGGCTGGAAGCGCTGGCCGGCGGCGGTCGCGCTGCGCTTCGCGCCCGGATGGCGCGCGTGGCTGCTGCTGGCGATCGCCGCGGCGCTGGTGTGGGGCGTGGTGGCCTGGGGCGAAGCCGGCGGCGCGGCGTACTGACGCCGCGCGCCGTGCGTCGCGTAGGGCGGAATCGCCGCGCAGCGGCGCTTCTGCCGCGTGTGGACTGCGGCTGTGCGCGACAAGGCGGAAGCCGCTGCGCGGATTCCGCCCTACGGTTGCGCGGGGCGCGCCTCAACGCTCGTAGCGGTAGTCGAGGCCGGCGCGGCTGCCGGTGGTGGCGTTCTGCGCCTCGAAGCGCAGGTGCCGGGTCAGCGTGTAGCGCAACGTCACCACTTCGCCGGGGCTGAACAGGCCGACGCCGTAGCCGAGGTAGAGGCGCGGCGAGAGATACTTGCCGACGCTGAACGCGGCGCCGCCCAGCGCGTCGCTGGTGGACACGCCGATCTCCTCGATGCCGAGCCGGCTGCCGATCTGCTTGGCCAGGCGGTCGCCGCCGGCCGTGCCGAGCGCCTGCGCGGCGGAGCCGAGCATGTCGCCCTCGCCGCTCTTCAGTGCCGACAGCGGCCGGCCGGTGACGAGGTAGGACAGCGCCTCGGACTGCTCCATCGGCGGATCCGAGAACACGGTCAGCAGCGGCTGCGCGGCGGTGCCCTGCACGCGCAGGCCGGGGGTGACGTCGGGCAGCTTGCGCACCGCGGTGATGTCGAGGCCGGGGTTGTCGATCGGCGTGCCGGCGAACAGCAGGCGGCCGCGCTCGATGCCGAGGTTCTGGCCGTAGGCCTTGTAGGTGCCGTCGACACGGACCTCGCCGCGCGCGGTGGTGGGCTTGCCGGGGCGGTCGCGCACCGCGAGCTGGCCGCCAAGTTTGCCGTCCAGGCCGAAGCCCTTGAGGTGCACCTGGTCGCCGAGGACGACGGTGACGTCGGCGTTGACCGGCAGCGGCGCCCCGCCCTCCGCCGCCGGCGCGTCGACGATCACGACGTCCGGCGAGCGCCGCGCCGCGCCACCGCCGGGCAGCCTGGCCAGATCGACGTCGGCGGCGGGAATCGCCACGCTTCCGCCGATGGCGTAGACGCCGTCGGCGCGCGTGACGGCGAGATCGGGCGTGACGCGCACGCGCGCGGCGGGAATGTCGGCGGCCAGGAAGTCTTCGCCGCGGATGTCCAGCCGCAGCGGCTCGGCCGGCCGCGTGCTGACGCTGCCTTTCACCGCCAGCGCGCCCTGGCCGGAGGCGACGCGGCCGTCGATCTCGAAGTGTTCGGCGTCGCGCGCATCCAGCGCCAGCTCGCCGTCGTGCAGCTTCAGCCCGGCCGCCGGCACTTCCGCGGCGAAGCCGCGCAGCGTCATCCGGCCGGCCACGCGCGGCGCGGCCAGCGTGCCGCCCAGCGCGTAGCGGCCGTCGAGCGCGCCCTTCACCGCGGCCAGTTGCGGCGTCAGCAGCTCGACGAAGGCGATGCTGGGCAGGTTCACGCTCACCGCGCCGGACAGCGCTCGCTGTGCGCCGCTGAGCGTCGCTTCGCCGTCGATGCGGCCGCCGTCGGCGAGCGCGGCGCGCAGCGTCGCGCGCTGTGCGGACGGCGCGAGCGTGGCGTCCACGGCGAACTCGCGCCAGCCGAGCAGGGGCTGTTCGGGGCGTTCCGTGTAGACGACGCCGCCTGCCGCCGAGCGCAGGCCGGCGCGGCCGGACAGCGCGCCGTTCGCATCGCGGCGCAGTTCGCCGCTGCCGTCGAGCGTGCCGTCGATGCGTAGCGGAGCGTCGGGCGCCGCCAGCGCGGCGAGCAGGGCGATCGGCATGCGCGTGAGGCTGTAGTTCGCGCGCGCCGTGCCGCGCGCGTCGCGCTGGCCGGACACGCACAGCCGCGGCTCGCCGGCGGCGAGGCACAGTTGCGACAGGCTGGCCGCGCCGTCGCGCCAGCCGAGCTGCGCCGGCTGTTGCAGCGTCCACGCCGGCAAGCCGGTGGGTTCGAGCCGCAGCGCGGCCAGCGTGCCGCTCCACGCGGCGTTGCGGTAGCTGCCGTCGAGCGCCAGCGCGACGCCGAGCTGCGCGCCGCGCGCGTCCAGGCGCAGCGCGTGCTTTGCCGCGACGCCGTCGCCGCGCAGGTCGATGCGGTAAAAGGCGAAGCCGCCCAGCGCGACGTCGCGTGCGTCGAGGTCGAGCCTGCCGCCGGGCGCGCTCGCGTCGGGCAGGTCGGCCTGCAGCCGCAGCGTGGCGGCCCGCGCGCCCGCGTAGCCGAGCTTCGCGGCGTCGAGGCGGCCGCGCACGGCGAGCCGCGGCCAGCGGCCCGCGATGTCGAAACGGCCGTCCAGACGGCCGGACGCCTGCGGCAGCCAGTCGCCCAGCGAAGCGATCGCCAGCGTCACCGTGGCGTCGGTGGTGTGTCCGCCGCGGCCGGCGATGCCGACGCGGCTGGTGTCGGAAGCGAGTTCGAGCGAGCCGTCGAGCACGTAATCCGGTGCCAGGCGCAGGTCGGCGCCGCCGCGCACGGGGCGGCGGCGCAGCGTGCCGCCGACGCGGTCGAGCTTCAGCGTCGCCTGCGGCCCGCGGTCGGTCAGCGTGCCGCGGCTGGCGAGACGGAAATCCAGCGCGCCGGGCCAGTCGGCGAAGAACGCGCCGGGGTCGAGGCGCTTGGCGACCGCGTCGATGTCCCAGCCGAAGCGCGGCTGCAGGGTCAGCGTGCCGTGCGCGTCGAGATCGCCCTGCGGCTGCACCAGCCGCAACGTCTGCAGCGCGACCTGCCGCGGCGTGCCGTCCAGCACCACGGCGAAATCGGCCACGTGCCGCGGCGGCCCCAGCGCGAAGCTGCCTTGTGCGGCGTAGCGCGCGGCGCTGCCGGCGAGGTGCAGGTCGCCGCGCGTGGCCAGCGCCTGTCCGGCCAGGTCGGCGGGCAGCACCACGTCCCGCCAGGCCACCGCGAATTCGGCGGCGACGGGTTGCGCCTTCAGCTGCACGTCGCCGTGCGCCTGCAGCGCGCCCTTGGCTTCGGGCGAGCGCAGCGTCAGCGTCGAGACGCGCAGCAGGCCCGGCGTCAGCGCGAAGCGCAGCGGGTCGATCAGCACGCGGTGGCCGTTGGCATCGATGCGGCCGCGCAGGTCGCCGCCGCCGCGGTCGCCGCGGCCGTCGAGGCGCAGCCCCAGCGACTTCAGCGCGCTCGTGCCGAGCAGCGGCGCCGGATCGAACGCGGGCGCGTCCAGCGCCAGCGTCCAGGCCCGCGTGGCGTCCGCCGTCAGCGTGGCGTTCAACGTGGCCGTCGCGGGTTGCGTCAGCGCCAGCGTGAAGGTCGCACGCCTGCCGTCGCTGGCGGCGCCGAGCGTGCCGGCATAGCGCGCGGTGCCGATCCGCCAGTCGAACTGCGCGCGGCCGTTGCCGGGATAGCCGCGGCGCAGCGCCAGCGTGCCGGCGAGGTCGGCGCTGCCGGCGGGCGCGCGCAGCGCCAGCCGGCGCGCCTCGAAGCCGTCGCGCGTCCACGCACCGGCGAAATCGAGGCTGTCGGCCGCGAACGCCGGCGCGCCGTTCCGGACGATGCGGATGCGGGCGACGCGCAGGCGGTCCAGCCGGATGTCCAGCGGCGGACGCGGATCGAATGCGGTTGCCGCCTGCGGCTGCGGCGGCCGTGCGGTCAGCGCCACGTCCACGCCATCGACGTCGAGCATGCGCACGTGCAGGCGCTTCGCCAGCAGCGGCCACGGCGACCAGTCGAGCTGCACGCGCGCGATGCGCGCCTCGACGCCGGCGTCGCGCCAGCGCACGTCCTGCAGCGCCAGCGGTCCGGCCAGCGTACCCGTCGCGCCGCGCACGGCGAGCCGGCCGTCCAGCAGGCCTTCGGCGCGCGCCAGCGCGAAATGCAGGCCCGATGACGTGTACAGCAGCCACGCCAGCGCGCCGCCCGCGAGCAGCGCGAGCGCGGGCAGGAACAGCGCGAACCGGCGCGGCCATCTCATAGATCGGGCCCGATCACGATGTGCAGCTCGACGCCGTGGCGCTGGCTGTCGCGCACCGGCGTGCCGAGGTCGACGCGCACCATGCCGACCGGCGAGCGCCAGCGTACGCCCAGGCCGACGCCGGTCTTCAGGCGGAAGTCGGCGGTCGAGGTGAACGCGTCGCCGGCGTCGACGAACGCGGCCATGCCCCAGTTGCGCGTGAAGTAGTGCTCGACTTCCGCGCTGGCGACGGCGAGGTTCTTGCCGCCGATCACCAGCCCGGCGTCGTTCTTCGGGCCGATGGTCTGGTAGCCGTAGCCGCGGATCGAGCGGTCGCCGCCGGCGAAGAAGCGCAGCTCCGGCGGCAGCTTGTCGAAGGCGTCGGTCCAGGTGACGCCGGCGCTGCCGCGCAGGATCAGGCGGTTGCGGCCCTTGAACGCGCGGATCCACTTGGCGTCGGCGACGATCTGGCCGAAGTCGGCCTGCGACAGCAGGCCGGCGGAAGCGCCGCGCGCGGCGACGGTGAACGCCCAGCCGTGGCGCACGAACAGCGGGTCGTCGCCCTGCTTCCTCGACAGCGACACCTGCGGATAGAGCAGGGTGGTGTTGCCGCGCTCGGCCGCGGGGCCGCTGCCGATGGTGAAATCGCCGGTCAGCAGGTGCACGCCGACGGTGCGGGTGAAGCCGCGCCACTGCCGGGTTTCGTTGGCGACCAGGCCGAACGTGCGCGAGCGCGTGGTGGCGGTGTTCTCGTCGCGGAAATTGGCGCCGAAGTTGAAGCTGCGGTCGTTCGGCCCGGGGTAGGGGATGCCGTAGGTGACGGCGGCGGTCTTCAGCCGCTGCGCGATCAGCGTGTCGACGCCGAACTTGTGGCCGCGGTCGTTGATCCAGCGGCGCTGGATGCCCGCGCGCACGCCCGGGCCGGTGTCGGTGCCGACGAAGATGCCGGCGCTGTAGACGGTGCGCTTGGCCGGCGCCACGCCGACCTTGATCGGCACCACGCCGTCGACGGCGTGCTCGACGTCCGGCTCGACGTCGACGTAGGCGAAGTAGTCGGCGTCGGTCAGGCGCCGCTGCAGCGCCAGCAGCTTGCTCAGCGCGAAGTCGTCGCCCGCTTTCCACGGCAGGTAGCGGTCGAGGAAGCCGCGGCGGAATTGCGCACCGTGGAATTCGGTGGCGCCGAAGCGGTAGCGGCGGCCGGGCTCCCAGGCCAGGCGGATCGTGGCGCGGTTGTCGCGGCGGCTGACCTCGATGCGGTGCACGGTCAGGCGCGCGTCGAGGAAGCCGGTCTCGGTCAGCGCGGCGCCGATCGCGGATTTCGACTTCTCGTACGCCGCCTGGTCCAGCGGCTGGCCGACCTTCGGCTGGAACTGGCGGATCGCCTGCCCGACCTCGCGCAGCTTGGCGGCGGGGGCCTCCAGCGCGATCTCCAGCGCGGTGACCTCGACCGGCTCGCCGGGTACGACGTGCAGCGTCGCGTGCCAGCCGGCGTCGTCCCGGCGCAGCTCGCCGCGGACCTGCGCGTTGTAGTAGCCGTGGGGTTCCAGCGCGCGCCGCGCCTGCTCGGGCGCGCGCTGGTACAGGCGGCGCACCTGTGCCTCGGTGACGTCGCGCGCCGCGTACTGGCGGATCTCGATGGACGCCAGCACCGCGTCCTTCAGCGCGCCGTCGATGCCGTCGACGCTCACCGTCACCCGCGCCGCCCACGCGGCCGGCGCGGCGAGCAGCGTCAGCGCGAGCAGCAGGCTTCCAAGGCGTCGCAGGGGTCGGCGCATCGCGAGGTCCTTCCCGTGCTGCGCTTATAGCAGCCGGGAGGTTCACGTTGCATCAACGCGGCGGGACGGTCAGCCGACCTCGGAACCGGCGCGGTGCGCGACCCAGGCGCCGGCCAGCGCGGACAGGTAGGGGATCGACTGCGCGGCGAGGATCGTCACCCACAACTTGCCCTCGATGTAGGTGCCGCCGAAGGCGTGGATCATGCCGGCCGCGCCCAGCGCCAGCGCCACCGCCATCATCAGCTCTTCCTGCACCGGCGCGAACGCGCCGAACGCGCCGCCGCCGATGCGCCGGCTCTTGGCGGTGACGACGAACTCGCCCTTCTTCTTCACCAAGCCCTGCAGGATGCCGCGCGCGATCGCGTGGCTGAGGCCCATGCTTGCCAGCGAGGCCATCAGCGTGTCGCGCCAGCCGCACGGCACGCGCGCGCGGTACAGCACGATGCCGAAGATCGCCTTGGCGAAGAAGAATCCGATCACCGGCACCAGGAACAACTGCATCGGCAGGCTGAACACCTGCGGCAGGCCGATCATGCCGGCGGTCCAGAACAGCGCCATCAGCGTGAACACCAGGTGCAGCGCGTCGGCGAACCAGCTGAACCAGCCGGTCAGGAAGTGGAAGCGCTGGCCGCCGGAGAGCGGGCCCTTGCGCACCATCCAGCCCCAGCGGCCCTTGAGGATCTGCATCGCGCCGAACGCCCAGCGCGTGCGCTGCGACTTGTACGCCTTGAAGTCGGCGGGGGTGAGGCCCTTGCCCATCAGCTCGTCGACGTAGACCAGCTGGTAGCCGGAGTGCATCAGGCGCAGGCCGAGCTCGGCGTCCTCGCAGATCGTCCACTCCGACCAGCCGCCGGTGCCTTCCAGCGCGCTGCGCCGGACCATGGTCATGGTGCCGTGCTGGATGATCGCGTTGCGCTCGTTGCGGTGGTGCATGCCGATGCGGAAGAAGCCGTCGTACTCCCACGCGGTCATGCGCCGGAACGGGTTGTGCTCGAAGTCGCGGTGCGCCTGCGGGCACTGCACCACCGCCACCTTGGGGTCGTGGAAGTAGCCGGTCAGCGCGGACAGCCAGTCGCGGCGCACCACGTAGTCGGCGTCGACCACGGCGACCACGTCGGCGCGCGGGTCGGTTTCCTTCAGGCCGAAGTTCAGCGCGCCGGCCTTGAAGCCCGGCCACGGCGCCAGGTGGAAGAAGCGGAAGCGCGGGCCGAGCTTGGCGCAGTGCGCCTCGACCGGCCGCCAGATCGCCTCGTCCTTGGTGTTGTTGTCGATCACCAGGACTTCGAAGTTGGCGTAGTCGAGCGCGGCCAGCGAGTCGAGGGTGAGGATCACCATCTCCGGCGGCTCGTTGTAGCAGGCCAGGTGGATCGACACGAACGGCTGCGACGCGGCCGGCTCGGGCGCGCGCAGGCCGGCGTGGCGCAGCCACTTGCGCCGCCACAGCACCTCGGTGAACTCGAAGCCGTTGATCAGCAGCACGGCCAGGATTGCCAGCTGCGCCGGGAACAGGATCACCAGCATCGCCCAGTCGATCACGCCGAGGTAGAACTGGAACGGCACCGTCACCGACCACACGATCAGGCCGGCGGCGAGCTGGATCAGGCCGAGGAAGAACAGCCGCCCGGCCGGCTTGAAGCGCCCGTAGCGGCGCGCGAACCACAGCATCGGCAGGAACGCCAGCATCGCCGAGGCCAGCGCCTTCCACGGCCAGTCGACGTCCTCGATCACCGGCCCGGCGAACGGGAACTTCAGCTTGCGGTCGGCGCCGAACATGCCCCAATAGGCGCCGACGCGGCCTTCGCCGAGGTTTTCCTTCCACGGCTGGTCGAACGCTTCCATCAGGTAGTAGTCGATGCCGCGCTCGCGGGCGACGTTCATCCACTCGCGCAGGAAGATGCCCTCGTTGGCGATCGACGGCTGCGCGTATTCGAAGCGATCGCCGTTGGACGGCCAGCCGATCTCGCCGATCACCACGTGCTTGCCGGGGAACAGCTGCTTGATCTGCTGGTAGCGCATCAGCGACTGGCCGACGGCGTCCTTGCGCGGCACGCCTTCCCAGTACGGCAGCAGGTGCACGGTGATGTAGTCGACGTGGTCGGCCAGCTCCGGATACTTCATCCAGATGTGCCACGGCTCGGCGGTCGACACCGGCTGGCGGATCGCCGCGCGGGCGCGGTCGAGGTAGGCCATCAGCTGCGCCGGCGTCATGTCGTTGCGCAGCAGCACCTCGTTGCCGACCATCGCGCGGGTGATGTTCGGGTAGCGCCGCGATGCGGCGATCAACGCATCCAGCTCGCGTTCGTTGTGCGCCCAGCGGCGGTCCAGCCAGGCGCCGGCCAGCAGTTGCAGCCCGGCGTCGCGGGCGAGCCGCGGGATCTCGGGGTTGTCCAGCGTCGAGTAGGTGCGGAGACGGTGGGTGTACTTCGACAGCAGGCCGATGTCCGAGGCCAGCTCGGCCGTGTTCGGGTAGCTGTCGGTGAACGGGCTCTGATAGCGCTGGAAGGCGCTGAACGCGTAGCCGGCGACCGGGCCGTCCCAGTCGACCACGCGGGTCGGCCTGTTCGCCCACCACCACAGGCCGAAGTTCATCGCCGCGACCGCGGTCGCCATCAGGAAGGCGGCGAACAGCGTGCGGCGGGTCGGGGCGGGGGGGAGGCTCAAGCGGGTCTCTGCGGCCGGAAGGCGACAAAACTCCGCGAGCTTAGCGAAGCGCCGCGGCGCGCTCAATGCGCAGCCGCGGCGCCGGTCATGCGCAAGTCAGGCGGCGCGCCGCCGGAAGCCCGGCCGGCGCGCGCTGCCCGCGCTCACTTCAGCAGCGAGCGCAGCATCCAGGCCGTCTTCTCGTGCTCCTGCATGCGCTGGGTGACCAGGTCGGCGGTGGGCTGGTCGTCGGCCCTGTCGGCGGCCTTGAAGGCCTCGCGCGCGGTGCGCGCCACGGTCTCGTGGCCCTCGACGAGCTGCTGGACCATGGCCTTCCAGTCGGGCACGCCGGTTTCCTCCCTGATCGAGGTGAGCTTGCCGAACTGGGTGTACGAGCCCGGCGCGGTCACGTCCAGCGCGCGGATGCGCTCGGCGATGGCGTCGGCCGCGGTCCACAGCGCGTTGTACTGCTGCTCGAACATCAGGTGCAGCGTGTTGAACATCGGGCCCGTCACGTTCCAGTGGAAGGCGTGGGTCTTGAGGTAGAGGGAATAGGTGTCGGCGAGCAGCTTGGCGAGGTGCTTCGCGATGCCTTCCCGGTCCTTCTTGGAAATGCCGATGTCGATCGCCATGGGATGCTTCTCCTCAGCTCTGGGTGCGGTCAGCCTAGTGCGCGGCGGCGGCGGAAGGAAATGAAAGCGGTCGATGCCGCCGATAGCGTGCGGCTATGATGCGCGGTTCGTATGAACGAGACGTTGCCCGCGGGGCGAAACACAACGCTCGAGGCGCTGCGCGCCGCGCTCGGCGGCGCCTGCACGCGCGACTACGGGCGCCTGCTGGGGCGCTGGCGGGCGCTGGTGCGCCAGCCGGATGCGGCGCGGCTGGCCGCGCTGGCCGCCGCCGTCGAGGCCTCGGCCGCCCGCCGCGCCGCGCGCGCCGCGGCCAAGCCGGCGATCCGCCTCGACGAGTCGCTGCCGATCGCGGCCAAGGCCGAGGAACTGGTGCGCCTGATCCGCGCGCACCAGGTGGTCGTGGTCGCCGGCGAGACCGGCTCCGGCAAGACCACCCAGTTGCCCAAGCTGTGCCTCGCCGCCGGCCGCGGCGAGGCCGGCCTGATCGGCTGCACCCAGCCGCGCCGCCTGGCCGCGCGCGCGGTGGCGCGGCGCGTGGCCGAGGAGCTGGGCACGACGGTCGGCGGCCAGGTCGGCTTCCAGGTGCGCTTCACCGAGCAGGTCGGCGACGCTACGCTGGTCAAGTTCATGACCGACGGCATCCTGCTGGCCGAGACCGGCTCCGACCGCTGGCTGAGCGCCTACGACACCATCATCGTCGACGAGGCGCACGAGCGCAGCCTCAACATCGACTTCCTGCTGGGCTACCTGAAGCGCCTGCTGCCGCGCCGGCCCGACCTCAAGCTGATCGTCACCTCGGCGACCATCGACACCGCGCGCTTCGCCGCGCATTTCGGCGGCGCGCCGGTGGTCGAGGTCGAGGGCCGTGCCTGGCCGGTCGAGGTGCGCTGGCGCCCGCCGCCGGAACGCGGCGAGGCCAACCTCACCGAGCAGGTTGCCGAGACGCTGGACGAGATCAGCGCCGCCGACCCGCGCGGCGACGTGCTGGTGTTCCTGCCCGGCGAGCGCGAAATCCGCGACGCGCACCTCGCGCTGGCGCGGCGCAACTACCGCCATACCGAGGTGCTGCCGCTGTACGCGCGACTGTCCGCGGCCGAGCAGGACCGCGTGTTCAAGCCCGGCCCGCAGCGCCGCGTGGTGCTCGCCACCAACGTCGCCGAGACCTCGCTGACGGTGCCGCGCATCCGCTACGTGGTCGATACCGGCGGCGCGCGCGTCAAGCGCTACTCGCAGCGCAGCCAGCTCGAACGGCTGCACGTCGAGCCGATCTCGCAGGCCGCCGCCGACCAGCGCAAGGGCCGCTGCGGCCGCGTCGGCCCGGGCGTGTGCTACCGGCTGTACGCCGAGGACGATTACGCCAACCGGCCGCGCTATACCGACCCCGAGCTGCTGCGCTCCTCGCTGGCCGGCGTGATCCTGCGCATGCTGGCGCTGGACCTCGGCGAGGTGGAGGCGTTCCCGTTCCTCGACGCGCCGGAAGAACGCGCGATCGCCGACGGCTACCGGCGCCTGACCGAGCTGGGCGCGATCGACGAGCGGCGCCGCCTCACCGCGGTCGGCCGCACGCTGGCGAAGTTGCCGATCGACGTGCAGTTGGCGCGCATGCTGGTCGAGGCCGAGCAGCGCGGCGCGCTGCGCGAGCTGTTGACGATCGTCGCCTTCCTCAGCACCCAGGATCCGCGCGAGCGCCCCGCCGACGCGCGCGCGCAGGCCGATGCCGCGCATGCCGCGTTTGCCGATCCGAAGTCCGACTTCGTCGGCGTGCTGCGCCTGTGGCAGGCCTACGGCGCCGCGCACGAGGAACTCAGCCAGTCGAAGCTGCGCGACTGGTGCGCGCGGCACTTCCTCAGCTTCCTGCGCATGCGCGAGTGGCGCGAGCTGCATCGGCAGTTGTTGCTGGTGGTGCAGGAGTTGGGGTGGAAGCTGGATGCCCAGCCTGTCGCTGCGTCCGCACGCCTTTCTCCTCCCCCTGCGCGCAGGGGGAGGTCGGGAGGGGGTAAGGCGGCTGCGGCCAACAGCACCCCACCCCTCCCCTCCCAAGCAGGCAGGGGAGGGAGTGAGGACGAGGCGGCGCGCAGCTTCGAAACCATCCACCGCTGCCTCCTCGCCGGCCTGCCCACCCAGGTCGGCCACAAGGACGAGAAGGGCGTCTACCGCGGCACGCGCGAGCGGCGCTTCCAGATCTTTCCAGGTTCCGCGCTGGTCAAGGCCGCGCCGCCGTGGCTGCTGGCGGCGCAGATCGTCGATCTCGGCGGCAAGGTGTGGGGCATGACCTGCGCGCGCGTCGAGCCCGAGTGGATCGAGCAGCAGGCCGCGCACCTGATCCGGCGCAGCCACCGCGACGCGCACTGGTCGCGCAAGCGCGGCGTGGTGGTGGCCTACGAGCAGGCGGTGCTGTTCGGGCTGGTGCTGGTGGAAAAGCGCGCGGTCACCTTCCAGCGCCAGGATCCGGCGCTGGCGCACGCGGTGTTCGTGCGCGAGGCGCTGGCCCGCTGCGACATCGACTGCCGCGCCGACTTCGCGCGCGCCAACGCGCGCGTGCTGGAGCAGGCGCACGAGCTGGAGGCGAAGCAGCGCCGCCAGGGCCTGCTGAAATCCGAAGACGCGCTGGCCGCGTTCTTCGCCGGCAAGCTGCCGGACGACGTCGCCAGCGCGGCGGCGCTGGACGCCTGGTACCGCAAGGCGACGCCGGCCGCGCAGGCCGCGCTGCGCTGGACGCTGGACGACGTGCTGGACAGCGCGACCGCGCTGGATGCGCACGCCTATCCCGCGGCGCTGGAGGTGGCCGGCCACCGCCTGCGCCTCGACTACCGCTTCGTCCCCGGCGACGCGGCCGACGGCGTGACGCTGAACCTGCCGCTGGCGCTGCTGAACGCGGTGCCGGCGGCGCGCTGCGAATGGCTGGTGCCGGGCCTGCTGGCGGACAAGGCCGCCGAGCTGATCCGCGGACTGCCGAAGGCGCTGCGCCGCAACTTCGTGCCGGCGCCGGACTTCGCGCGCGCCTTCGTCGAAGCCGAGCCGGCGCGCGATGCGCCGCTGCCCGACGCGCTGGCGGCGTTCCTCGCGCGCACCACCGGCGTGGCGATCGACGCCGGCGCCTTCGCCGGCATCGAGCCGCCTGCGCACCTGCGCATGCGCTTCTGCGTGCACGACGAGTCCGGCCGCGTGCTGGCGGAGGGGCGCGACCTCGAGGCGATCCGCGCCGAGTGGTCGGCGCGCGCACGCGAGGCGTTCGCGCGCAAGACCGATACCGAGCTGGTGCGCGAGGAAGTCGCCGCGTTCGATTTCGACGACATCCCTCGCGAAGTGCGCGCCGCCGGCGGGCTGGCGGCGTATCCGGCGCTGGTCGATCTCGGCGAGACCGCCGCGCTGCGCGTGTTCGAGCGCGAGGACGAGGCGCGCGCCGCGCACGCCGCCGGCGTCATCCGCCTGCTGCGCAACGCGCTGGCGACCGAATTCAAGCGCGCGCGCCGGCAGTTGCCGATCGGCAACGCGCTGGCGCTGAAGTACGCGCCGCTGGGCGGCGTCGAGGCGCTGCGCGAGGACCTGGTCGAGGCCGGCTTCGCCGAGCTGCTGGCCGCGCGCGATCTCGACGTGCGCACGCGCGTCGGCTTCGAGGCGCTGCGCGCGGAACTGGCGCGCGAGCTGTTCGCCGCGGCGGTCGAGCGGCTGCAACTGGCCGAACCGGTCATCGAGGCGCAGGCCGAACTGGCGCCCTGGCTGCAGCCGCCGCTGCTCGGCTTCGCGCGCGCCAGCTACGACGACCTGCGCGAACAGCGCGAGGCGCTGCTCGCGCCGCATTTCCTGCGCGAGCTGCCGGCCGCGCGGCTGGCGCACTATCCGCGCTACCTGAAGGCGATGCGCCTGCGCGCCGAACGCCTGCGCCAGGATCCCGCGCGCGACCAGGCGCGCATGCTGCAGGTGCAGCCGTACTGGCGCGAATACCTCAAGCGCGCGCGCGGCGCGCTCTCGGCCGAGCTGGACACGCTGCGCTGGCTGATCGAGGAGCTGCGCGTGTCGCTGTTCGCGCAGGAGCTGAAGACCGCCGAGCCGGTCTCGCCCAAGCGCCTGGCGAAGGCGCTGGCGGCGCTGCGCTGAGCGGCCGCGCGGGCCCGAGTGCGCTGGCGCTCTTGCTTTTCCCCTCCCCCGGCAGGGAGGGAGGGACAGGAATGCGGCGTCGCAGGGCAGGCCGCCAGGCTGGGTCAAGCGGCTTCATCGCGGCTCCGCCGCGCCGCGGCGGCCGGGTCGCCGCGCGCGGGGAAACGCCCGGCTTACTGCACTTGCTCGACGTGCGCGATGCCGGGGGTGCCTTCCACGCTCAGCGTCCAGCCGCCGAGCATGCCGGGCTCGAGGCTGACCTTCGGATTCGCGCGCGGATTGGCCATCACCGGGTCGTGGTCGAGCACGCGCCATTGCTGGCCGTTCTCCAGCGTCAGCACGGTGTCGAAGCTCCAGCCGGTGAACTTGCCGGCGATGCGGCTGCTGAAGGCGCGCGCTGTCGGCGCGGCCGCCGCGGCGGGGGGCGCGGCTGCGGCGCCGGCGGAGTCGGGCATGCCGTGCTCGCGCAGCCAGGCGTTCAGGCCCTTGAGCTGCTCCGGGCTCAGCCGGTCGAGGCCGAATTCCTTGAAAGTGGCGTAGGGCATGGTCTCCTCGAGCGAGGAGAAGCCGTGCTGCGCCGGCCCGGCGGCGGACGCGAGCAGCGGCAGTGCGGACAGGCAGGCGAGAAGGGGCAGGCGCAGGGCGCGGAGCAGGTTCATGGCGTCGGCTCCCTGGCGGGTGGATTGCGCATCGCGGTCGCCGCGGCGCCGGGCCGGGCGCGCCGCGGTCCGTGCAGGCGGCGCGACGGCGGCGATCGGGTCGCGATGCGCCGCTCAGCGTACCCGCTGGACTCTTACGCTCTGGCTACAGCCTTCCACGTACATCAGCCAGCTGCCCAGCAGCATCGGCTTGAGGGTGACGCCGGGATTGTCGCGCTCGGGGCAAGTGGCGGCGCCCGACTCGGCCTGCTTCCACACCTGGCCGTTGTCGAGGGTGAACACGCTCGCTCCGCTCCAGCCGGCGAAGTGGCCGACCAGATGGCTCTGCACTTCCGTCCGCGCGGATTCGTTCGGATAGAACACCGGCCGGCCGCTCGGGGTGACTATCCGCGTGGTGCCCGTGTCGTGGGTGCGCAGCCAGTCGTCGAGGGTCTGCAGCTCTTCCGGCGAAAGCTTGTCGAGGCCGGCGGCCTTGAATTCGGCGGAGGACATGCGCTCTTCCAGCGAGGAGAACGACTGTTGCGCATGCAGGATCGGGGCGGCCAGCAGCGCGGCGACGAGCAGCGCGGCGGCGAGGAGGGTCGGACGGAGAGTCGGCATAAATTCAATCATAGCAAGCGGCAGGCGTGGCACAAAGGTCCGTGCGGTACGTCACAACGGCTAAACTGCGGTCCTTTCGCAGACCTTTCGGTCGGTTCATGGCGTCCTCTCCGCAATCGGCTTCGAGTACCGCCGCCTGGCGCGGCCGCGGCGCGCTGCTGGACGCCGCGCTGCGGGCCGCTGCGCCGTCGGCCGGCCCGTCCGCGGAGTGCATCGCGGTGCTCGACCTGCTGCAGGCGCTCGGCTGCGACGAGGAAACGCTCGCGGCCGCCGTCTGGTTCGAACGCGCGCGCGCGGCGCCGGTTGACTGGCCGGCGCAGGCGGCCGCGCTGCCGGAGGGCCTGCGCCGCCTGGTCGAGGGCCAGCTCGCCGCCGAGCGGGTGTGGGCGCTGCACGCGCAGCGTTCGCAGGGCGGCGGCGCGGAAGGCCTGCGCCGGCTGCTGCTGGCGATCATCCGCGACCTGCGCGTGGTGTTCGTGCTGCTGGCCCGGCAGCTCGCGCGCATGCGCGCGGCCGCCGCGCTGCCCGAGGACGAGCGCCGCGCGCTGGCGCAGTTGACCGCCGACATCCATGCGCCGCTGGCCAACCGCCTCGGCATCTGGCAGTTGAAGTGGGAGCTGGAGGACCTGGCGTTCCGCTACCTGCAGCCGCAAACCTACAAGCGCATCGCGCAACTGCTCGACGAGCGCCGCGCCGACCGCGAGACCTACATCGCCGGCTGCGTGCGCGCGCTCGGCGCGGCGCTGCAGCAGGCCGGCATCCGCGCCGAGCTGGCGGGGCGGCCGAAGCACATCTACTCGATCTGGAAGAAGATGCGCCGCAAGGGCGTCGACTTCTCCGCGCTGTACGACATCCGCGCGGTGCGCGTGCTGGTCGACGACGTGCCCGCTTGCTACGCCGCGCTCGGCGTGGTGCACTCGCTGTGGCCGCACGTGCCCGGCGAGTTCGACGACTACATCGCGCGCCCCAAGGGCAACGACTACCGCTCGCTGCACACCGCGGTGATCGGCCCCGAGGGCAAGACGCTGGAGGTGCAGATCCGCACCCACGCCATGCATCGCGCCGCCGAGCTCGGCGTCGCCGCGCACTGGCGCTACAAGGAAGGCGGCGCGGTCGATCCCGGCTTCGAGGCCAAGGTGGCGTGGATGCGCCGCCTGCTGGAAGGCCGCGGCGAAGGCGAGGACGACGCCACGCTGCTGGCCGGCTTTCGCACCGACCTGCTGGAGGACCGCGTCTACCTGCTGACGCCGAAGGGCGAGGTGTTCGACCTGCCGCGCGGCGCCACCGTGCTCGATTTCGCCTACAGCGTGCACACCGAGGTCGGCCATCGCTGCCGCGGCGCCAAGGTCAACGGCCGCATCGTGCCGCTGACCTTCCAGCCGGCCAGCGGCGACCGCATCGAGATCCTCACCGGCAAGGCGTCCGAGCCCAGCCGCGACTGGCTGTCGCCACACCACGGCTACCTGGCCACCGGGCGCGCGAAGGAGAAGGTGCGCGCCTGGTTCCGCCGCGCCGACCTCGAGACCAACCTCGCCGCCGGCCGCGCCATCCTCGAGCGCGAGCTCAAGCGCCTCGCGCTGGCCAACGCCGAGCCGGAGAAGCTGCCCGGCCGCTTCCACCTGAAGACCCAGGACGAGCTGCTAGTCGCGCTGGCGCTGGGCGAGGTGACGCCGGGCCAGGTCGCGCGCGCGCTGCAGGAGCCGGCCGCGCCGCCCGAAGTGACGCAGTCCTCGGCGCCGCTGCAGCGCAGCGCGCCCGCCGACCGCGGCGCGCTGACCATCCAGGGCATCGGCAACCTTCTCACCGTGCTGGCGCGCTGCTGCCAGCCGCTGCCGGGCGATCCGGTGGCCGGCTTCATCACCCGCGGCCGCGGCGTGTCGATCCACCGCACCGACTGCCGCGCGCTGGCGCGCCTGCGCGCGCGCGATCCCGACCGCGTGATCGAGGTCGAATGGGGCCGCGCGCCGGCACAGGCCTACGAGGTCGACATCGACGTGCGCGGCTACGACCGCAAGGGCCTGCACAAGGACGTCACCGGCCTGATCACCAACATGGGCGCGCACATCGTCGCCTCCTCCAGCCGCGTCGCCACGCGCACCGCCGAGGTGGACATGCGCTTCACCCTGCGCGTGCGCGACTACGAGCAACTGTCCGCGCTGCTGGCCAAGCTCGCCGCGCTGCCGAACGTGCTGGACGCGCGCCGGCTGGCCGCGGGCTGAACCCGGGCCGACGCGATTCCGGGAACGCCGCGGCGCGTTTGCTACTCTAAAGCGTCGCCTCCCGATTTCGCGCAAAGCCATGGCCGGACGAGATGATCCATCCACGCGCGGCCGCACCGAACCCACCATCGGTGATCTCGACCGTGTCGACGCACCCGCGCCCGACGACGGCCTGCCCCGCATCGTCGCCGATGCGCCGGCGCGCCGGCCCGCGCCCGTGCCCGCGCGCGGCCCGCGCCGGCAGTGGTGGAAGTGGCTGCTGCCGGTGCTGCTGCTGGCCGTCGGAAGCTGGCTGGTGGTCCACCAGGACGGCCTGCGCGGGCTGCTGCCGCGCACCGAGCTGAATTCCGTGCTGGCGCGCGCCGACCAGGCGCTCGCCGCCGGCAAGCTCGACGGCAGCGCCGGCGACAGCGCGCGCGAACTGTACGAGGCCGCGCGCGCCCTCGAACCCGACAACGAGCATGCGCTGCAAGGCCTGAAGAACGTCGGTGCCGCCGAACTTGCGCAGGCGCGCGAGGCGCTGGCGAAACGCCGGCTCGACGACGCCGACGCGGCGCTGACGGAAGCGCGCGCGCTGCTCGGCGGCGGCGCCGAGGTCGAGCGCGTCGCGCAGGCGATCCGCGCGGAGCGCACGCGCAGCGGCGCGCTCGACGCGCTGGTCGAACGCGCCCAGCAGGCACTCGCCGACGGCCGCCTCGACGGCGACGACGGCGCCGCCGCGCTTTACCGCCGCGCGCTCGCCACCGACCCCGGCAACGCCGTCGCCAGGCACGGCCTCGACCGCATCGGCGACGCGCTGGCGCAGCAGGCGCGCGCGGCGCTGGCGCAGGGCGACCGCGCCGGCGCCACGCAGATCGCCGACCGCCTCACCGCGCTGCTGCCGAACTACGGCGACCTGCCCAGCCTGCGCGCCGCGCTGGCGCAGGCCGAGCGCGACGCCCAGGCCGCGCAGGACAAGCGGCTCGCCGACGGCGAAGCGTTCCTGCGCGCCGGCCGCTTCAGCGGCGAGGGCGACGACAACGCGCTGGCGCAGTTCAACGCCGTGCTCGCCGTCGATCCCGACAACGCGCGCGCCCGCGCCGGCCTCGGCCAGGTCGCGCAGGCGCTGATCGTGCAGGCCAGCGCCGCGCTGGACGACGACCATCGCGACGAGGCCGCGCGCCTGCTCGACCAGGCCGAGAAGCTGGCGCCGAAATCGGCCGACCTCGCCGCCGCGCGCTCACGCCTGCGCGAGGCGGGCGAGCAGGCGGCGATAGCCGCCGAGCGGCCCAGGCTCACCGCCGCGCAGCAGGCCGAAGTGCTGCGCCTGGTGCACGCCGCGCAGGCCGCGGCGCGCAACGGCGACCTGATGCTGCCGCCGGGCACCAGCGCTTACGACCAGTACCGCGCCGCGCTCGCCATCGAGGGCGACAACGCCGCCGCGCAGGCGGGGCTGAAGGCGCTGCCGCAGCGCGCGGCGCAGCTCTTCGACCAGGCGCTGGCGCAGGGCCGGCTCGAGCGCGCCGCCGACCTGCTGTCCACCTTCGACGCCTTGTCGCCGGGCGACGCCGCCGCGCAGCCGCTGAAGCATCGCCTCGCCCAGGCCTGGCTCGACCGTGCCACCCTCGACGCCGACCAGGGCCGCCTGCAGGACGCGCGCATCGCGCTGGATCAGGCGCGGCGCCTCGAACCCAACGACCCGCGCGTCGGCGCGCTGGCGCAGCGCCTCGCCGGCGCGGGCGGCTGATGCACGCGCCCGTGGCGGAACCGCTGACGATCTCGGTCGCGCTGTGCACCTACAACGGCGCGGCGTACCTCGACGCGCAGCTCGACAGCCTGCTCGGCCAGCAGCGCCGCCCCGACGAGATCGTGATCGCCGACGACGGTTCCGCCGACGACACCCGCGCGCGGCTGCGCGCGTTCCGCGCGCGCGCCGCGCAGCGCGGCGTCGAGGTCGTGCTGATCGAGAACGCGGCCAACCTCGGCTACGTGCGCAACTTCGAGCAGGCGCTGGCCGCGGCGCGCGGCGCGCTGCAGTTCCCGTGCGACCAGGACGACGTCTGGCGCGCCGACAAGCTGGCGCGCATGGCCGCCGAGTTCGAGCGGCGCCCCGACCTGCTGCTGCTGCATTCCGACGCGCGCCTGGTCGACGCGCAGGGCCACGCCACCGGCATGACCCTGTTCCGCGCGCTGGAGGCGCGCCGCGCCGAGCTGGACGCGCTGCACGCCGGGCGCGGCTTCGACGTGCTCCTGCGGCGCAACCTCGTCACCGGCGCCACCGTCGCGCTGCGCCGCGAACTGCTCGCCGCGGCGCGGCCGTTCCCGCCCGAGCTGGTGCACGACGAATGGCTGGCGCTGATCGCCGCCGCCACCGGCACCGTCGATGCGATCGAGGACACGCTGATCGACTATCGCCAGCACGGCGGCAACCAGATCGGCATCCGCCGGCGCGGCCTGGCCGACAAGTTCGAGGATCTGCGCCGGCTGCGTCCCGAGACGCTGCACGGATTGGCGGCACGCATGGACCTGCTGGGCACGCGGCTGCAGGGACTCGGCGCGCGCGTGCCGGATGCATGCCTGGCTGGGGCGCGCGACAAGGCCCGCCACATGCGCCTGCGCGCCGCGCTGCCGCCGCGCGGGTTCGCGCGCATCGGCACGGTGCTGCGCGAGGCGCGCGGCGGCGCCTACGGCCGCTACTCCAACGGTCTGCGCTCGATGCTGCGCGACCTGCTGCGGGGGGATTAGAGGGCTCTGAAAAAGCCGTGATTCCCGCGAAAGCGGGCATGACGTCAGTCGATTTGTTCAGGCCTTTCCTGGGGGCAGGGGTGAGGGCAGAAAGTGGGGCGGGCGTGCCGTGCGTGCCGGAGACGCAATGAGCGGAATCGAGGCAAGGGATTCGACGCATACATCGACGTCGTCGCTCGGAGTCGGCGCGGTGATCGTCACCTACCGTCCCGAGGCCGCCGTGCTCGCCGCGCTGATCGAGCGCGTGCGCCCGCAGGTCGCGCGGCTGGTGATCGTCGACAACGCCAGCCGCGATCCCGCCTTCGACGCGCTGCTGGCGCGCCATGCGGGCGAGGTCGACGTCGAGGTGCTGCGCCAGGCGCAGAACGTCGGCCTGGCCGCCGCGCTGAATCTCGGCATCGAGCGCCTGCGCGCCGCGGGTTGCGGCGCCGCGCTGCTGCTCGACCAGGACAGCCTGCCGGCGCCGGACATGGTGGCGACGCTCGCCGCCGCGCTGGCGTCGCTGCGCGGGCCGGCGCGTGCGGCGGCGGTGGGGCCGGCGTATCGCGACGCGCGCACCGGCGTGCCGGCGCCGTTCGTGCGCATCGGCTTTCCGTTGAACCGCAAGCTGCATGCGGGCGATGGCGGCGCGATCGAGTGCGATTTCCTGATCACCTCCGGCTGCCTGATCGCGCTGGACGCGCTGGACGCGATCGGTCCGATGGACGCACGCCTGTTCATCGACAACGTCGACATGGAGTGGTCGTTCCGCGCGCGCGCCCGCGGCTACCGGCTGTACGGCGTGGGCGCCGCGACCATGCAGCACCGCCTCGGCGACGCGCACCGGCGGCTGCCGCTGCTCGGCACGCTGGCGGTGCACGGGCCGCTGCGGCTCTATTACATGATGCGCAACCGCGTGTTCCTGTACCGCCTGCCGCAGACGCCGCGGGTGTGGATCGCGCAGGACCTGCCGCGGCTGGGCCTCAAGCTGGCCATCTTCGGGCTGCTGCTCGCGCCGCGGCGCGCCAACCTGCGCCACATGCTGCGCGGCATCGCCGACGGTCTGCGCGGGCGGCTCGGTCCGTACCCGGGCGCGTCCTCCTAGCGCGCAGGGCGAAGCCGCCGCGATTCCGCCCCGCGGCGGCGCGCGCATTCCGTGCCTCCCCTGCGGCGGAAGGAAAACGGGGCGGGCGGGCGCGCCGCGCCTGCCCGCGATCCGCCCGCCAGCGGCCCGCGCGCCGCCCGCGGGCGCCGCCAGCCTCGGGGTCGGCGAGGGCGGTGCGGTCCGGCGGCGGCCACGGGTTGCATGTACGGACGCGGAATGGCGTGCGTGCGTCAGGGAAACGGCCTGCGGCCTTCGGCTAAACTGCTCCGGTTTGACTGCGGGTGAAGTCCTTGTCGCCGTTCCTGCAACGCAGCCTGGCCGTTGGCGCCGTCGCCTGGCGGGTCCTGCACAAGCCGATGTTCCTGCTGCTCGGCGTGGCCGCCGGGTTCCTCGTGCCCTACACGATCGTGCTGAACGGTCGCGTGCGCGAGCGCTTCGGCGACCTGGTGTTCTCGGTGCCGACGCGCGTCTACGCCCGCCCGCTGCTGCTGGCGCCGGGCGAGCCGATGAACGCCGACGCGCTCGAGCTGGAACTCGCCTTCGCCGGCTACACCAGCGACGGCCAGGGCCGCCTGCCGGGCACCTGGGCCAAGAGCGGCGGCCGCTACGCGATCGCCTCGCGCGGCTATGCCGGCCCCGACGGCGGCGAGCTACCGCATCGCATCGAGCTGACCCTGGCGCACGGCCAGGTCGCCACCCTGCGCGACGCCGCCGCCGGCCGCGCGCTGCGCGAGACCCACCTCGACCCGGCGCGCATCGCCACGCTGTACGGCGCCGAGCAGGAGGAGCGCCAGGTGGTCAAGCTCGGCGAAGTGCCGCCGCTGCTGCTGACCGGCCTGCAGGCGGTCGAGGACCGCGACTTCAAGAGCCACCACGGCATCGACCTGAGCGCGATCCTGCGCGCCGCGTTCGCCAACCTGCGCGCCGGCCACGTCGTGCAGGGCGGCTCGACGCTGACCCAGCAGTTGGTGCGCAACCTGTTCCTCGACCGCAACCAGAACCTGGTGCGCAAGCTCAACGAGGCGCTGCTGTCGGTGCTGATCGAGGCCAACTACGACAAGTCGCGCATCCTCGAGGCCTACGTCAACGAGGTGTTCCTCGGCCAGCAGGGCGCGCAGGCGGTGCACGGCTTCGCCGCCGCCAGCCAGTTCTACTTCGGCCGTCCGCTGCAGGCGCTGCGCCCGCAGGAGATCGCGCTGCTGGTCGGCATGGTGCAGGGGCCGAGCTACTACGATCCGCGCCGCTCTCCGCAGCGCGCGCTGGCGCGGCGCAACCTGGCGCTGCAGGAATTCTTCACCACCGGCCTGATCGACGCCGCCCAGCTCAAGCAGGCGCAGGCCGCGCCGCTCGGCGTCAGCGCCAATCCGCAACTGCCGGCGAACCGCTTCCCGGCGTTCATGGACCTGGTGCGCGCGCAGTTGCAGAACGACTTCGACGAGCAGGCGCTGCGCGGCGGCGGGCTCGCCGTGTTCACCACGCTCGATGCGGCCGCGCAGCTCTACACCGAGCGCGCGATCGCGGAAACGCTGGACGGCATGGGCAAGCGCGGCGAGACGATGCAGGCGGCCGCGGTGGTCACCGACGCCGACAGCGGCAGCGTGCTCGCCGTGGTCGGCAGCCGCGACCCCGGCGATCCCGGCTTCAACCGCGCGCTGATGGCGCAGCGGCCGATCGGTTCGCTGGTCAAGCCGTTCGTGTACCTGGTGGCGCTGGCGCAGCCGCAGCGCTATTCGCTGGCCTCGCTGCTGTCGGACACGCCGGTCAGCCTGCGCCAGCCGGACGGCCGCGAGTGGTCGCCGCAGAACGACGACCACGAGGAGCATGGCGAGGTGCCGCTGATCGAGGCGCTGGCCGAGTCGATGAACCTCGCCACCGTGCACCTCGGCCTCGATCTCGGCGTCGATCGCGTCAAGGCGCTGCTGCAGTCGCTCGGGCTCAAGGACGTCAACCCGAATCCGTCGCTGCTGCTCGGCGCGGTCGACCTGTCGCCGCTGCAGGTGGCGCAGATCTACCAGTACCTCGCCTCCGGCGGCCACGCGCTGCCGCTGCTGTCGGTGCGCGGCGTGATGGACGGCCAGGGGCATCCGCTCAAGCGTTACGAGGTCAAGCCGGGCAACGGCGAATACCACCAGGCCGTGCAGTTGACCACCTACGCGATGCAGCAGGTCGCGGTGTCCGGCACGGCGAGCGTGCTGGCCAATTCCAACCTCGCCTGGCTGCATGCCGCCGGCAAGACCGGCACCAGCGACAGCCAGCGCGACAGTTGGTTCGCCGGCTTCACCGGCAACCGCCTCGCGGTGGCCTGGGTCGGCCGCGACGACAACAAGACGACCGGCCTGTGGGGCGCCACCGGCGGCCTGCGCGTGTGGCAAAAGCTGTTCCAGCGGCTGCCGACCAAGCCGCTGTCCACCGACCCCGGTCCCGGCCTCGAATTCGCCTGGATCGATCCGAAGAGCGGCCACCGCACCGACCAGGTCTGCCCCGACGCGCGCCAGTTGCCGTTCGTCGTCGGCTACGCGCCGCAGGACGAGGAGCACTGCTTCTGGCAGGAACTGAAGAACATCTTCGGCGGCGATGGCGGCGGCGACGGCGCGCCGCCGCAGCCCGCCGCCGGCCAACCGTGAAACGCACCATGACGATCCATCGCATCCGACTCGCCGCCGCGCTCGGCGGCACGCTGATTCTGGCCGCGTGCGGCCAGCCGGCCCCCTCCGCGCCGTCGACGCGCCCGCCGGACCGCGACCTGGTCGCCGCGATCCGCGCCGCCGGCGAGCAGGACCATTCGGTGGTGCAGGTCGCGCCGCTGCGCGATCCCGCCGTGCAGGGCCTGCTCGACGCCGCGCACGCCGACGAACAGGCCGGCCGCTACGCCGACGCCGCGGCCAAGGCCGACCAGGCGCTGAAGCTTTCGCCCGAAGCGCCGGACCTGCTGCAGTACCGCGCCGAACTGGCGGTGCGCCTCAAGGACTACGCCGACGCCGAGCGCCTGGCGCAGCGCTCGTTCGACCTCGGCCCGCGGCTGGGCGAGCTGTGCGCGCGCAACTGGCAGACCGTGGCGGAACTGCGCGCACTGGCCAGCGACGGTGCCGGCGCGGCCGCGGCGAAACGCGCGCGCGAGGACTGCCGCGTCGCCGGCCCGGTGCGGATGTAAGCCCGCCGCGGCTCAGCGCGACGCTCGAGGCTTCACCAGCAGGCTGGCGGCGATGGAGATCGCCAGCACCGCCGCCGTCACGCCCAGCATCAACGTCACCGGCACCTTGTAGACGTCCATCAGCAGCATCTTCGCGCCGACCAGGGCGACGATCAGCGCCAGCCCGTAGCCGAGCAGGTGGAAGCGCGCGGCCATGTCGGCGAGCAGGAAGTACATCGCGCGCAGGCCGAGGATGGCGAAGGTGTTGGCGGTGAACACAATGAACGGGTCGGCGGTGACCGCGAAGATCGCGGGGATGCTGTCCACCGCGAAGACGACGTCGGTGACCTCGACCAGCACCAGCACCAGGAACAGCGGCGTCAGCGCGCGGCGCCCGCGTTCGCGCACGAGGAAACGCTCGCCGTGCAGCGCCTGCGTGACCGGCAGGTGGCCGCGCATCCAGCGCAGCAGCGGATTGCCGCCAAGGTCGGCGGACTTGCCGGTGAACAGGAACATCTTGACGCCGGTGCCGACGAGGAAGGCGCCGAACACGTAGAAGATCCACTCGAACTGCCGGATCAGCACCGCGCCGAGATAGATCAGCACCGCGCGCATCGCGATCGCGCCGACCACGCCCCACAGCAGCACGCGCTTCTGCAACTCGGCGGGAATCGCGAAGTAGGTGAAGATCGTGATCCACACGAACACGTTCTCCACCGCCAACCCCTTCTCGATCAGGTAGCCGGCGGCGTATTCCAGCGTCTTGCGGCGCGCGACCTCGGCGCCATACAGGCCGTGCAGATGCCACCACAGCCAGGCGCCGAACGCCGCCGCGGCGGCGACCCACACCAGCGACCACAGCGCCGCCTCGCGCGTCGACACGCGGTGGCTGCCCTGCGCGCGCAGCAGCAGGAAGTCGACCGCCACAAGCGCCGCCACCAGCAGGCCGAAGGCGAGATACAGCATCGGCGTTCCGGTGTGCGCGACGGCATCCACGACGGCAACCTCGGCGGAATGCAGCACGGCCAGCGATGGCCGCATCCGATCATCGCCGCGGCGGCGCTTTCTTGCGCCGGATCAGGGTTCCGCGGGGCGTTGGGCCGATGCGCTGCGATGATGGAGCGCGATGCCAGATCCATCGCGGCAGCGCGCGCCCGAGCCTGGCCTGAAGCCTCGTGCGCCGTGCGCACGCGACTGGCGGACGGTGCCGAACGTGCGAGGCCGCACGCGGCGATGCCGGTGCCGCCGCTCAGGTCATCGTCAGCCCGGCGTCGACCGCAAGCGTCTGCCCGGTCACCGCGTCGCTCAGGCCCGAGACGAAGAACAGCACGGCCTGCGCGAACTCGCGCGGCGTGACCACCTGCCGCAGCGGCGAGGCGTGCGCCACCCTTTCGAACACTTCGCTGGTCGTGTCGCGGCTGGCGTCGGTGGTCTTGAGCAGGCCGCCGGCCAGCAGGTTGACGCGGATGCCGTGCGGGCCCAGCTCGGCGGCCAGGTTGCGCGTCAGCCCGAGCAGCGCCGCCTTGGCGGTGGTGTAGTCGTAGTAGGTCACCACCGGGTTGAAGATCAGGTTGGTGGCGATGTTGACGATCTTGCCGTAGCGGCGCTGCTGCATGTACGGCAGCGCCGCGCGCGTGGTGTTCACCGCCGCGCGCACCGCGCCCTCGAACTGGCGCTGGAAGTTGTCCCAGGCGATCGTCTCGATGCGCGTGTACGCCGCGCTCGGATCGAAGCGGTAGGCCGGCAGCGCGTTGTTCACCACCGCGTCGATGGTGCCGAAGCGCGCGGCGGCGGCGCGCATCATCGCCTCGACCTCGTCGGAGCGGGTCACGTCGGCGCGGAACGCGAAGGCGCGGCCGCCGCGGCTGCCGATCGCGTCCACCAGCGCTTCCGCCCGTTCCTGGCTGCGCAGGTAGTTGACGCATACCGACGCGCCCGCCTGGGCGAGCTCGTCCGCGATCGCGGCGCCCAGGCCGCGGCTCGCTCCGGTGACGACGACCGCACGATCGCGCAGATCCATGTCGCTCTCCCTCCACAGATGCCGCCGACCGACGCGGCGCGCACGTCCCGGGCGGCGTCGGCCGCGTCGAGCATGCCGGGCCGGGCGCGTACCGCCCGTTGCCGTCGGCGCGCGCCGCGACCAGCCTAGGTACGCCGGCCGGACCTCGTCTTGTCCCAGATCAGGCGGGGCGGGAATCGTGGCCGCCCGCGCGGGCGGTTCAGGCCGCCACGCCGAACAGCGCGCCGACGCCCGCGGTCAGCGCCATTGCCAGCGCGCCCCAGAAGGTCACGCGCAGCGTGCCGGTCGCCACCGACGCGCCGCCGGTGCGCGCGGCGACGCCGCCCAGCAGGGCGAGGAACACCAGCGAGGTGGCGGCGACCAGCGGGACCAGCCGCGCGGCCGGGCTCAGCGCCGTCACCGCCAGCGGCAGCGCCGCGCCGACCGCGAAGCTCGCCGCCGAGGCCAGCGCCGCCTGCAGCGGGCGCGCGCGCAGCGCGGTGGTGATGCCGAGCTCGTCGCGCGCGTGCGCCTCCAGCGCGTCGTGCCTCATCAATTGCGCCGCCACCTGCTGCGCCAGCGCGGCGTCGAGGCCGCGGCCGACGTAGATCGCGGTCAGCTCCTTCAGCTCCGCCTCCGGCTCGGCCGCCAGCTCGCCGCGCTCGCGCTCGATGTCGGCGTGCTCGGTGTCGGCCTGCGAATGCACCGAGACGTACTCGCCCGCCGCCATCGACATCGCCCCGGCGACCAGCCCGGCCACGCCCGCCACCACGATGCTGCCGTGCGAGACATGTGCCGCCGCCACGCCCAGCACCAGGCTGGCGGTGGACACGATGCCGTCGTTCGCGCCCAGCACCGCGGCGCGCAGCCAGCCGATGCGTTCGGTGCGGTGGCGTTCCCAGTGCAGGGTAGGCATTGAATGGCTCCGTCAGTCGGATCGCGCCGGATCGGCGCGGGCGGGCCAAGCTTGCCTTGCGGCCCGCGCGATGCGGAAGGGGCATACATGAATCGCCCCGGGTATCCCGGAGGCTCGTGGGTGTGGGTCACGCCGCCATCGCGAGCTCACGCTGTCGCCGATCGTAAGCCGCTTCGGCTTCTGCTGGCGGGATGCTCTCGATCGGCCCGAGCAGCGCCGATGGTTGAACCAGTCCACCCAGTCCCAGCCATTGCGTACGATTATTTCGTGGCTGTGCCGACAAGGCATTCACCCGGCACCTCGAACCCGCCCGCCGATTCGAAGCTGCGCATGGCGCCTTCCACTTCGTCCCACACGGACTCCCGTTCCTGCGGGGGCAGGTGGGCCATCATGGCGTTGAAGGCGCCGAAGGCTTCGCGGGCGAGCCGCACGTACTCGGCGGCGCTGGCCATGCGCAAGGGCGCCGGCACGGTGCGAACTTCGGGACCGGCAAATCCGCCTTGACGGAATACATCTTCCAGCACCCCGGGGCCGCCGAGGGCGAACGGTCCCGGTTGCCCTGCCGCGGGCGGTGGCAGTTGCGCGCGCCGGCGGATGATGGACGCGGGGATGGCCCCCCAGGCGTTGCGCTCGGGCGTGGAAAAGACCACGACGGCCACGCGGCCGCCCGCTCTCAGGGCCCGGCGCCACTCGCGCAGCGCCGTCACGGGATGCGGCATGTACATCAGCCCCAGCCGGCACAGCACCGCATCGAAGGATGCGTCGGGCAGGTCCAGTTTCTCGCCGTCCATGGCGCGGGTCTCGATCTGTCGGAGTCCCCGTTCGCGGGCGACCTCGAGCGCAAGCGCGACGATGCCTTCCGAGAGGTCGGTCGCCAGCACGTAACCGTCGGGGCCCACGCGTTCGGCGGCACTGACCGCCGGCTCGCCCGCGCCGGCGGCGACGTCGAGGATGCGCTGGCCCGGCTGGATCCGCGCCAAGTCGAGCATCTCGCGGGTCGCGTCGCCGTACCAACGGTCGAGGACGGGATTCCAGCGTCGCCACGCCGCGCCGTCCTTGTTCCATTGCTCGCGCTGCGCGCGCTTGTACTTCGCCGCGTCGAAGGGGGAAGGCTGATCGGCCATGCACGTTCTCCCGCTCGGTGAGGCCTCGATATCGCGACCCGGCGTCGGCCGTCAGGCCCTACCGGACGCCATTCAACGGCGTTTCCGACCAGACAGGCAAGTATTTCCCGCAGGTCCAGGCCGTCGTGAACCAGCAGGCAGGGATGGCCGCGTAAGTACCCGGCGACGAGCATGCGCCGGTGGCGGTGCAACGGCCGGCGAAGGTTGCCGACTCGCCCGGGTCAAGCTTGGTGTCGTGCGCCATGAGCGCCATGCCCTCCGGCGCTGCCCGAAACGCCATCGGATCGGGGGTGCGGGTGGTGCTGAAGGTCAGGTAGGGGGCGAGGTAGAGAACCGGACGCCTGGCTTGGTTGCGGAGCTCCAGGACGTAAGCGCCGCTGGTACGGTCATAGGACCGCACCGAGGACGCCCTCCTCGAGCGGCGGCAGCATCGCGCAGCCTGCCAGCGCGAGGATCGCCACGGCGGATGCCGGGAAGGTCGAATTGATGGGCTACGATCCCTTTATTCGAAGCAGCGCGCAGGCCGGGCGGCACGCCCGGCATGACCCCACGCCGGGCCCGCCGGACACCGCCGTGTCGCATGTGGGAATGAAAACGCGGCGGGACTTTATCCCGCGTATCGCAGCAACGATGCGGGTCCGGCCCGAACGCGCGAGCCAAGGCCACGGTCCGATGGGGCGTCCGCCTTCATCGTGCGGTCAAGCGCATTTGCGCCTTCATGGTTGGCCCCATTCATGATGGCAGAGGTTGCAATGCCACTTGGGGTTGTCGGGAGAGAGCACGCAGCCCCCCAGCACCACCTCCCCCGTCGAAAGAGACTCTCCCAGCTCCTGATCGAAGCTCGGCAAGCCATACATGATCCTGGCCGTGTTGGCCTCGCCGCAGGCGGGACACTTCATTTTCCGCCAGGCGGGCTCTACAGGTACTTCGGGTGGCCGCGTGCGATCCATGGTGCACCTGACTCCTGAGTTAGCCGACGGCTCGCAACCGACCCGCTTTGCCGTCCGCACACCCCACGGTCACTTGCAGGCGGGGGCATACACGAATTGTCAGGCGTGCCGACTCGGACGCCCGAGTTGCCGCCATTGCTGGCCAGCGGGCACATTTTTTGTCAGGAATCGTCCGGTGCTTCTTCGTGCTCTTCGAGCAACGGCGGACTGAACCGTTCGAGTGGGTATTTTTCAGCCAAAGCGAGGATAACCTGCTCGACAAGCGAGCCCGCCGCCGCTGCCTTTATCTGATGGTGCCGGGATGTGAACGTGTCTACTGCAACCTTGGTTTTGCCATCGCAGATCCAGACCCAAGAGTCGCATTGCAACCCGGCACGGGTTCCAGGAAAGCGTCCTGCCAAAAAGGCTGCAAGCTCTCCATGGAACTCGACGTCATCGCGTTCTGGCTGCAACTCGGCAAAGATCACCATGAACTCCCAAGGCGGCGAAATACGGCTGGAGCGCGCCCGATACCTGAATCAAGCCGCGCCGCGAAGCGGCGTCGGCTTGAATGAACTGCTAGCCCTCAGCGACGCCGCGGTTGAGCGCAACGGCCGCTTGAACCAGCTCGACAAACGCCTGCTCATCAAGCATATCCGACTGCTTCAGATCGATAGCACGACGGGTGTTCCCGTCCAGGCTGGTGTTGAACAGCCCATGCGGGTCACGCAGGCTGGCCCCCTTGGCAAAGGTGAGCTTGACCTTCTCCTTGTACGATTCGCCGGTGCAGATGATGCCGTGATCGGACCATGTGGGCACGCCCGCCGGATTAGACGGCTTCTTCCATTTCGCCTCTTCGATCGCAGCCGGTGCCGCCTGCCTGATCAATGCACGGACCCGGTTCAAACGCTCGGCTCGCCAGTCACTGGTCGGTGATGCGTTGCCTTTTGGCTGAGTCATCCGTTCTCTTCCTACGATGGCTAACGTAGAGCTAACCGGCGCCGCGCGGCTTTATCGCGCAGCGCCTAGCGACCGAAGGGAGCGAGGTTGAGCGCCATGTTATGCATTGGTGCGCACAGCCTTCGCGGCAACAAGCAGAAAGACACCAGCCGCAACATCAACAAGCGCCCACGCCTCTTTGGGGAGGTGTACCTTCGCGATTGGATTGAACAGTAGTGCCGCCAAGCCGAAGACCCAAGGAAGTACCTTGTGCTTTCTATCGGCAGAGACGAACGCAGCAAGTGAAAAGACGCCGCACGCGACCAACCGCAGCAAGGTGTAGTAGCCGTAGGGGAGAGGCGCTGTGCCAACGAAGAGCATGGCGGCACAGGCGTAGATGACTCCAATCGGCATTACCGCTTGACCAATGCGAAAGTGGACGCCAAGACGCCGGGAATGACAAAAGCCAAGCCGGGGGCGGCGAATAGAGCAGCTAAAGCCCAGTGCCAGCCCCACACGTTCATTGCGCCGAAGAATGAACCAATAGTGATTGGCAACGTGAAACGGAACATCAGCGCGGCAATGAGAGCGCCCCATGCCCACCCTGCGCCCATACCGTGCTCAATTCCGACGAAGCCGGCCACAAGCTGCGCGATGCCAAACGTGAGAAAGGCAAGAAAGCCGGCAATACCAAGGACCGCGTTCATAGCGCATCTCCAGATGCATAACGTTTGAATTCACCGGCCTTGCGCGGCTTTACGCACAAGGTCCGGTGGAATGATGGGTTAGCCATCGGTTTCGCCCTCACGGTCAGAACTTTTCCATCTTCTTGTTGGAAAGGCTATTACAGAAAGCTCTCACCACGAGAGCCTCAAGCTTTGGGATAAGAGACGGCGTTACTTCGTAGGCTGAGAAGTAGTGCGCAGTGTTATAGAGATAGACGACCATTTTTTTCGGTTGCCTCCGCGTCTCCCAGGCGGGCGAAAATGTTGATCCGTTGGTCGGATGCCGAACAAAGAACGCCTGGTGATTAGATCGTTCCCGGTTGAATGCGTCGTTCATTTCCTTCCATATGTTTTGCTTCTCCGTCTTACCTGCGTATATTGCGCAGCCCTGCGAGTCGTAAAGCAAATAGATCCCTTGAGATTTCTCAAGAATCGACCGAATGGTTTGGTTTCTCGGATGTGTCTTTCCGGTCGGAAGCATTTCCCATTTGGCGTCCTGCTTGGATGAGACGGCGCTAATTGGATACATCTCGACAATCGGTAGAATTGGATCGGTCAGTGCAAGCACGCGGCCGCGATCTTCAGCCTTTTGGATATACGAGGCCAACTGTCGCGCAGTTAATTTGCCCTTGCGGGTTCGCATCTGACTGATTCGAGCCGAAGTAAGGCCAATTAGGCTGGCGAGTTCAGTGTCGGACGTAAGCCCATTCCGTTTCTTGAGTTCGTCAAAGAATTCGCTTGGGTGCATAGATGAACGACTCCTGATGAAAGACGGCTAACGCTTGAGCTCAGCCGACGCAGCCCGCGTAGCGGGTTGACGGTCGGCTGCAGCAATTGTTAGGCACGCTCCGCTTGGCGGCTATTTCGAAACGCATTTGAAATGCAAGGTTGCACTGCCTTCATGCACGAACGGAACCGCGTGTTGCGTCTCAGCGTCGATGGTCTCGACCGCTTGTCCCTTACGAGCGCAGAATTCGTTAGCCTCCTTGTAGATATCCAGTTTTACGCCCTCAGGCGTACCGAAGATGCCTGCGGCACTCTGCTTCGAAATTAGGTACGTTCCGCGATCTGCGGGAACGATCCCGGAAGATGCGCACCCGGCGAGTAGCAGGGACAGGCAAAGTACGACTGTGAATGTTTTCACGAGCACCCCCCTTTCACTTTAGCCCGCGGGCAGTGATATGAAGCCTAACGCTGGAGTTAAGCGGCGGCGAAGCCGTCCGCCTTGAATGATCGAATGGTGGACTCCTCCCGCGTCACCACACGGCTTCGATGAGCCAGGCGGAACGCGTACCGTTCCGGACACGGGATCACGAGAGGAGTCCGCCATGCATGCTACGCCCAAGCCTGCGGTCGCGACCACGGTCGCGGTCGACCTCGCCAAGGATGTGTTCGAACTGGCCTATGCCGATGCCCAGGGGCGCATCGTCGCGCGCCGTCGCCTGGGGCGCGCCGCCTTCGCACGTGTGTTCGACAACCACGCGCCGCTGCGCATCGTGATGGAAGCCTGCGGCTCGGCGCATCACTGGGCGCGGCGCTTCCAGCGCCAGGGCCACGCCGTCACGCTGCTGCCGGCGCACGACGTGCGCCCGTACGTGCATCGCAGCAAGACCGACCGTGCCGATGCCGCCGGCCTGCTCGAGGCCCAGCGTTGCGGCGCGATCCGGCCGGTGCCGGTGAAGACGCCGCAGCAGCAGGGCATCCAGGGCCTGCACCGCGTCCGCGAATTCCACAAGGCGCAGCGCACCGCGGCCATCAACCTCCTGCGCGGCCTGCTGCGCGAGTTCGGTGTTGCCGTGCCCATGGGCGCGACCAAGGTGCGGCCCGCCGTGCTGGCCGCGCTGGAGGATGCGGAGCACGCGTTGCCGATGACGCTGCGCCCGGCGCTCGCCGCCCTGCTCGATGCGGTCGCGCAGGCCGAGGACCGGATGCGCGCGGTCGAGGACCAGCTCGCCGCCTTCGCCGCCGAGGATCTGCGCAGCCAGCGCCTGCAGCGCGCCGGCGGCGTCGGCCTGCTCACCGCCACCGCGCTCAGCGCCTCGGTCGGCGACTTCGACCGCTTCCCCTCCGGCCGCCACTTCGCCAGCTCGCTCGGCCTCACGCCGCGCGAACACTCCAGCGGCACGCGACGCCGGCTCGGCCGCGTGACCAAACGCGGCGACGTCTACCTGCGCATGCTGCTGATCCACGGTGCCCGCGCCGTGCTGCGCAGCGCGAAAGTCGCCCGCCAGCGGCAGCAGCCGCTCGACCGCACCCGCGCCTGGGCGCTCGCCCTCGCCGAACGCGTCGGCCACAACAAGGCGGCGGTCGCGCTGGCCAACAAGACCGCACGGCGCCTGTGGGCCGCCGAGCACCATCGAACGAGCTTCGATCCGGATCACGTCAGCGCGCCCGCGCCGACGCCCTGAAACCCTTTCCTGCGTTGCACCGCGCGAACGTCGATGGCAAACGTGTCGGTCCCCGGGACGAGCAAGCCGATAACACTTCTGGCCGGTCGTGGCCGATTGAACGTGTGGCTTCGTCCCGGCGGATTCCATCCTGGCCCGAGCCTCCGTGGCTCACCCCAAGGCCGCATACACGACTGCAACCGATCCGCTCTGCCGTCCGCGCGTCACATGGTCACTTGCAGGGGGAGTCCATACATGAATTGTTAGACGTCAACCACACTGTCCGACAGTGCGATTAGCACATCCTCCAGTCCGTCGTTGAAGCTGCCTGTGAAGTCCGCATATTTCTTGGTCTTTAGAAAGCGGGGAATTTCACATTCTTCTAGAAGGACGGGAATGACAGAAATCCTACCGCTTGAGACCTCATCCCAACATTTCTCATGCCACTCACGTTCTACCCATCTTGACTGGACGGAGTTCTCCGACAAGACAACGATGACAAAATCACAATCATCAAGACCATTCGCGATTGCTTTAACGATGGACTGCCCAGCCTTGATTTTCCATTCATCGAGCCACGGCTGATGGCCACGATTGGCCAAGTCCACAGAGAGCCAAGTAGCGAACTGCTTATCTTTTGAGGAGTGGGAAATGAATACTTTTTTCCCGCTCGACTGCGCAAGTCTGGCCGTGAACATTCTGTCCATTAGCTGCTCTTGCACAAAAGAATACTCAAGAAGGTGATCAATGAATTCTTCTGGATCATTAAGGTCACCGTAAGGGCGAACGTTGCTTGGCATGTGCAGCACGCGGAATAGAACCTCATGCCTTTGCATAAGGTCTGCCGTAGTGATTGGTGCCAAATACCTGAGTTGTATCCGGTTTGACCTCAGAGCAAGCATGAATGTGCCGAAGTAGACGTAGCCAGAGCGTCCTTCAGTATCATCCAGATATCCGATACGCCCTTTATGTGGCCCAGCCAAGACTTTGACTGGCCCCCAGTCCAAATCGTCAATTTGTTGCTCTTGGCGAGAATTCTTCATTGACGTCTAACGCTGGAGTTAAGCGGCGGCGAAGCCGTCCGCTTGGACGAGTGGTTAGGCACTGGCGCAGCGGTAGCCTAAATAGCCAAGTGCCAACAGAACGACTAAGCCGGTTAGCGGTGAAAGGGCAATGCCAAGAGCAAAGGCGGCCACGCCCGCGATTGCTCCTGCAAAAAAACCAAGGACGCCACCGATGATGACGCCAAACTTGCCAACAAGAAACCACCATACGTAGAGGAACAAGCCAACCGAAGCTAGCGAGTTCACTAGAAAGCCAACCCCAAATATCAACGCGTTTACGCGCTGATCGAACTTCGGGACTTGGGTGGAAGGGTTTTCCACGCGGACCTCGGCTGCCTAACTACAAGTAGACCCCGTATCCGGGGTGATAAACGCTAGCCTGCGCCGCTCGCCTACGGGCCGTCAAGCCGATTTCCTACACGCGGACAAGGCCTTGCACGCTGGCGGTGGCATGGCTCGGGATGAATGCTGGCCGTGTTATCCGACACGGCCGCAGGGATATGTCTTATCACCCCGAATCCGGAGCGATAAAAGGTGGCGACGCGGCTCCGCGCGGACCGCGGCTGTTGGACGAAGTTCGCCGCCGCTTGCGGCTCAAACACTACAGCTTGGCCACCGAGCGGGCGTACCTGCAGTGGATGCGCCGGTTCATCCTGGCCAACGGCAAGCGCCATCCGCGCGAGATGGGTGGCGCCGAGGTCGAGCGGTTCCTGTCGTCGCTGGCCGTCGACGGCCGCGTGGCGGCGAGCACGCAGAACCAGGCGCTCTCGGCGCTGCTGTTTCTCTACCGCGAGGTGTTGCGGATCGAGCTGCCGTGGCTGGACAACGTGGTGCGCGCCAAACGCCCGCGGCGCCTGCCCACCGTGCTCTCGCAGGCGGAGGTGCGCGCGTTGCTGGCCACCATGGACGGACGCCCGTGGCTGCTGGCGAGCCTGCTTTACGGCACCGGCATGCGCCTGATGGAGTGTCTGCGCTTGCGCGTGAAGGACCTGGACTTCGCGCGCAACGAGATCACCGTGCGCGACGGCAAGGGCGGCAAGGACCGCCGCACGATGCTTCCGCGCGCGCTGGTCGAGCCGTTGCTGCGCGAAGTGGAGCGGGCGCGCGTCCTGCACGGGCGCGATCTCGCCGACGGCTTCGGCGAGGCGTGGCTGCCGCACGCGCTGGCGCGCAAGTATCCGCGGGCCGCGCGCGAGTTCGGCTGGCAGTACGTGTTCCCGTCGGCGCAGCGCTCGCGCGACCCGCGCGACGGTACGGTGCGGCGGCATCACTTCGACGAGGCGATGCTGGCGCGTGCGCTGAAGCGCGCCCTCGCGAAGGCCGGCATCGTCAAGCCGGCCACCTGCCACACGCTGCGCCACTCTTTCGCCACCCATCTGATCGAGGACGGCTACGACATCCGCACCGTGCAGGAGCTGTTGGGCCACAAGGACGTCTCCACCACGCAGATCTACACGCACGTGCTGAACCGCGGCGGCCGCGGCGTGACGAGCCCGCTGGACCGCGCGTAGCGTCGGATCGCCCCGCAGCACTCCCAAGCGGCGCGCCGCTCGGCGATACTTGCCGGATGACGGACGACGACATCGCCGGGCTGCTCGGCCCGGACGGCCCCTTCGCGCGCGAGCTGCCCAACTTCGCGCCGCGCGCTTCGCAGCAGGCGATGGCGCAGGCGGTGGCGCAGGCGATCGAGGAACGCGGCACGCTGATCGCCGAGGCCGGCACCGGCACCGGCAAGACCTTCGCCTACCTGGTGCCGGCGCTGCTCTCCGGCAAGCGCGTGATCGTGTCCACCGGCACCAAGACGCTGCAGGACCAGCTCTTCCACCGCGACCTGCCGCGCGTGCGCTCGGTGCTTGGCGCGCGCCTGAAGACGGCGCTGCTGAAGGGGCGCGCCAACTACCTGTGCCGCTACCGGCTGGAACAGACCGTCAAGGACGGCCGCTTCGCCTCGCGCGCGCAGGCGGCGCAGTTGCAGGCGATCCGCGCCTGGGCGGCGCGTACGTCGAGCGGCGACCGCGCGGAACTTGCCGAGGTGCCCGAGGACTCGCCGCTGTGGCCGCGCGTCACCTCGACCACCGAGAACTGCCTCGGCGCGGAGTGCCCGTTCTTCGACGAGTGCCACGTGTTCAAGGCGCGGCGCGCGGCGCAGGAAGCGGACGTGGTGGTGGTCAACCACCATCTGCTGTTCGCCGACCTGGCGCTGAAGCAGGAGGGCTTCGGCGAGATCCTGCCCGGCGCGCACGCCTTCATCCTCGACGAGGCGCACCAGATTCCCGAGCTGGCCGGGCAGTTCTTCTCGACCAGCGTCAGCGCACGCCAGCTCAGCGATCTCGCGCAGGACGCGCTGGCCGAATGCGGCGAGGTCAGCGGCGCGCTGAACGTGCTGCAATCGCCGCTGGATGCGCTGGACGCCGCGCTGAAGCGGGCGCGCCTCGCGCTGGATCCGCTGCCGGCGCGCGGCGCCTGGGCGCAGATCGAGCAGCGCGGCGAGGCCGTCGACGCGCTGCGCGCGCTGCACGACGCGCTGGCCGCGCTGGCCGAGGCGCTGGCCTCGCAGGCCGAGCGTTCGCGCGGCATGGGCAGCGTGCACGAGCGCGCCGAGGCGCTGACCGCGCGCCTGCAGAAGCTGTTCGACGAGGACGACGGCGAGGAGGTGCGCTGGTACGAGCTGAGCGAGCGCGGCTTCGTGCTGAGCGCCACGCCGCTCGATCTCGCGCCGCCGCTGCGTGCGCTGCGTGAGGCCACGCACGCGAGCTGGATCTTTACCTCGGCGACGCTGTCGGTGGCCGGCAGCTTCGATCACTTCGCGCGCCAGCTCGGCCTGGACGATCCGCACACGCTCAGCCTGGACAGCCCGTTCGATTTCGCCACGCAGGCGCTGGCCTACCTGCCCAAGGGCCTGCCCGATCCGAACACGCCGGGCTACACCGAGCGCGTGGTCGAGATGGCGCTGCCGGTGCTGGAAGCCTCGCGCGGCCGCGCCTTCCTGCTGTTCACCTCGCACCGCGCGCTGCGCCGCGCCGCCGAACTGCTGCGCGACAAGGTGCCGTGGCCGCTGTTCGTGCAGGGCACCGCGCCGCGCCACCAGTTGCTGAACGAGTTCCGCGCCTCCGGCCACGGCGTGCTGCTGGGCGCGGCCAGTTTCTGGGAAGGCGTCGATGTCGCCGGCGAGGCGCTGTCGTGCGTGATCATCGACAAGCTGCCGTTCGCCGCGCCGGACGATCCGGTGCTGGAGGCGCGCCTGGAAGCGCTGCGCCGCGCCGGCGGCAACCCGTTCACCGACTGGCAGGTGCCGACCGCGGTGATCGCGCTGAAACAGGGCGCCGGCCGCCTGATCCGCGACGTGCACGACCGCGGCGTGCTGATGCTGTGCGACCCGCGCCTGACCACGCGCGGCTACGGCCGCCTGTTCCTGCGGAGCCTGCCGCCGATGCCGACCTCGCGCGCGCTCGCCGACGTGCAGCGCTTCTTCGCCGACGCGGGGGCCGCGTAGGGCGGATCCGCGGCATCGCCGCGGATCCGCCGCGGTGCGCGCCGGACATGCATTTTCGCGCCGCGCTGCCATGGGCTCGGCGCGGATGCGACAATGCCGGCATGAACCTGCTCGCCATCGAAACCGCCACCGAAGCCTGCTCCGTCGCGCTGCTGCGCGGCGACGTGCTGCACGAACGCAGCGAACTGGCGCCGCGCCGCCACGCCGAGTTGGTGTTGCCGATGGCGGAAGCGGTGCTGGCCGAGGCCGGCGTCGCGCGCGCGCAGTTGCACGGCATCGCCTTCGGCCGCGGTCCCGGCGCGTTCACCGGCGTGCGCCTGGCGGTATCGGTGGCGCAGGGCCTGGCGCTGGCGCTGGACCTGCCGGTGCTGCCGGTGTCGTCGCTGGCGGCGCTGGCGCTGGAAGCGCCGGCGGACGCTGCCGCGATCCTCGCCGTGATCGATGCGCGCATGGGCGAGGTCTATGCCGGCACCTTCCTGCGCGCGGACGACGGCATGCTGCAAGCGCTGGGCGGGGAAAGCGTCGGCGCCGCCGCCACGCTGGCGCTGCCCGCAGCGGCGGCGTGGAGCGTGGTCGGCAGCGGCTGGGGCGCCTATGGCGATGCGCTCGCCGCGCGCCTGCCGTCGCCGCCGCGCTGGGCCGAGGCCGACCGCTATCCGCAGGCGCGCCATGTCGCGCGCCTCGCCGCGCCGCGCCTGGCGGCGGGGCAGGGTTTGCCCGCGGAGCAGGCGCTGCCGGTCTACCTGCGCGATAAGGTGGCGCTGACGCTGGCGGAACAGCAGCGCGCCTGAGGCGAGCGCCCCGTAGGGTGGGCCTTGGCCCACCGGCATCATTCGACAACGCTGCGATGGTGGGCCAAGGCCCACCCTACGTTCAGAGTTGGCCGATCGCGTACTGCACGGCGAGGCTGCTCAGCGCCACCGCCGCCCACACGCCGAGGCCGAGCAGGATCGGCCGCGCGCCGGACGCCGCCATGCGGCGCAGGTCGGCGGACAGGCCGATCGCGGTCAGCGCCACCACGATCAGGAACTCGGCGCCGGCGTGGATCCACGGCTGCCACGGCACCGGCACCAAGCCGAGCGTGCGTACGCCGGAGGCGACCAGGAACCACAGGATGAACCACGGAAACACGCGGCTGAGGCGAAAGCCGGTCGCGCCGCGCTTGCGCTCGCGCCAGGCCACCAGCATCGCCAGCACCACGCAGATCGGGATGATCAGCGTGGCGCGGGTCAGCTTGACGATGGTCGCGTAGTCGCCGGCGGCGTGGCTGTAGCTGTAACCGGCGGCGACCACCGAGGAGGTGTCGTTGATCGCCGTGCCCGCCCACAGGCCGAAGCCGAGATCGGACAGGTGCAGCAGGTGGCCCAGCGCGGGGAACAGCAGCACCGCGATCAGGTTGAACAGGAAGATCGTGGAGATCGCGAACGCGGTGTCGTGCTCGTCCGGCTTGATGATCGGCACGACCGCGGCGATCGCCGAGCCGCCGCAGATCGCGGTGCCGACGCCGATCAGCAGCTTGAGGTGGTCGCGCACGCGCAGCGCGCGCCCCAGTGCCCACGCCGCGATGAACGCGGTGGCGACCGTCACCGCGGTCACCGACAGCGAATGCAGGCCGGTGCGCGCGACCTGGGTCAGGCTGAGACCGAGGCCGAGCGCGACGATCGACGCCTGCAGCACCTGCTTCGAGGCGTAGCGGATGCCGGGCAGGAACGCGCCGCCGGGCGCGCGCAGCGTGCGCACGACGATGCCCAGCACGATGCCGAACACCGGGCCGCCGATCAGTGGCGCCGCCTTGCCGAGCAGCAGCGCCAGCACGGCGACGGCGCAGGTCAGCAGCAGGCCGGGCGCGTGCGCGCGCAGCCACGGCGCCGCAGGCGCGGGCGCGGCGCCGGCGGCGCCGCCGTTGGCGCGGGCGGCCGCGGAATGGATGCCGGGACGCGAACGCATGCGCGGTTCAGCCGCCATTGCAGGCGGCGAGGATGCGCTCGACCTCGTCGCGCGTGGCCGCGCGCAGCAGGCGCGGCGCCAGTGCGCGCAGCTTGCCGCGGTGCAGGCCGGCGATGCGGTCGCGCACGGCGAGGATCTGACCGGTGTGCATGCTGAATTCCTCCAGTCCCAGCGCCAGCAGCAGCGGGATGAAACGCACGTCGCCGGCGATCTCGCCGCACAGGCTGACCGGCTTGCGCGCGCGGCGGCCGGCGGCGATCACGTACGCGATCAGGCGCAGCAGCGCCGGGTGCAGCGGGTCGTACAGCGCGCCCAGCGCGTCGTTGTTGCGGTCGACGGCGAGCACGTACTGCGCCAGGTCGTTGGTGCCGATCGCGGCGAAATCGGCGCGCGCCAGCAACGCGCGCACGCCGATCGCGGCGGCGGGCACCTCGACCATCGCGCCGATCTCGCAGTGCTCGGGGATCTCGTGGCCTTCGCTGCGCAGGTCGCGCGCGCACAGGCGCACCAGCTCGCGCACCGCCTCGAGCTCGTCGACGCCGCTGACCATCGGCACCAGCACGCGCACGCGGCCGTAGCAGGACGCGCGCAGGATCGCGCGCACCTGCGTGGCGAACACCGCCGGGCGGCGCAGCGACAGGCGCACGCCGCGCACGCCGAGCGCGGGGTTGGGTTCGGCGGCCAGCGCCAGTCCGGTGGCGTCGGCCTTGTCGGCGCCGAGGTCGAGCGTGCGGATCGTCACCGGCAGGCCGCCCATGCCGAGCACGAGGTCGCGGTAGGCGGCGTACTGCTCCTCCTCGTCGGGCAGCACGTTGCGCATCAGGAACAGGAATTCGGTGCGGTACAGGCCGACGCCGGCGGCGCCCAGCGCGCGCGCCTGCGCCACTTCCTCGGGCAATTCGGCGTTGGCGAACAGGTGCACCTCGTGGCCGTCGCGGGTGAGCGTGCGCGCGCCGGCCAGCGAGGCCAGGCGCTGGCCCTCGCGCGCGGCGTCACGCTGCCAGGCGCGGTAGCGCGCGAGATCCTGCGCGGTCGGGTGCACGATCGCCTCGCCGCGCTCGCCGTCGACCAGCACCAGGTCGTCGTCCTGGATCTCGGTCAGCGCCTGGTGCGCGCCGACCAGCATCGGCAGGCGCAGGCTGCGCGCCAGGATCGCGCTGTGCGAATACGGGCTGCCGGAGCTCGCCACCATGCCGAGCAGGCCGTGGCGCGACAGGTTGGCCAGCTCGGCCGGCGCGATCGCGTCGGACACCAGGATCTCGCCGACGCGCGCGGCCAGCTTGCGCTCCTCGCGGCTGGTCTGGCGCACCAGCGCGGCGTGCACGCGCGCGATCACGTGGTCGATGTCCTCGCGGCGGCTGCGCAGGTACGGGTCGTCCATCGACTCGAACACCGCGACCAGGCGGTCGCGCTGCGCCTTCAGCGCGGCGCCGGCGCGGTAGCGGCCCTTGCGCACCAGGTCGCGCAGGCCGGCGACCAGTTCGGGGTCGGACAGCAGCATGCTGTGCGCGTCGAGGAATTCGCCGACCTCGCGCGCCAGCGCGCCGTGCAGCTTGTCGTGCAGGTCGGCCAGCTCGGCGCGCGCGGCGGCGAGCGCTTCGTCGAGACGCTTCACCTCGGCCTCGACCTCCTCGGCCGACAGCGGGCGCTCGTCGATCGCGAACTGGCTGGGCTGCACCAGCCGCGCACGGCCGAGCGCCATGCCGCGCGCGGCGACGGTGCCGGTCAGCACGCGTCGCATGCGGCACCTTCCGGGACCCGGGGCCCGGTACTCGGGACTCGGCAAAGCGTCGCGGATCCGCCGCGGTTGCGCCCCGCCGGACGCACGGGTGCCGCACCGCGCGCGCAGCGGTGCCTTCCGGTTCTCCCGAGTCCCGAATCCCGAGTCCCGAGTCCCGTCATCTCACGTCCCCTCGTCGAACTTGCGCTGGAACAGCGCGACCACCGCGGCCAGCGCCTCGGCCTCGTCGGGGCCGTCGGCGCGCACCGTCAGCGGCGTGCCCAGGCCGGCCGCGAGCATCATCACGCCCATGATGCTCTTGGCGTTGACCTCGCGCCCCTTGCAGACGAGCTGCACGGCCGACTTGAAGCCGTGGGTGAGCTGCACCAGCTTGGCCGAGGCGCGCGCGTGCAGGCCGAGCCGGTTGGAGACGACGATGTCCTGTTCAAGCATGGTCGACGAAGATCCCTCCGCGCCCGCCGCTGGCGGCGATCTCGGCCAGCTCGGCGAGCGGTTTGTCCGCGTAGTTCAGCACGCGCAGCAGCATCGGCAGGTTGAGGCCGGACACGCAGCGCACGTTGGCGCCCAGCCCGCCGAGCTTCTGCGCGATGTTGCAGGGCGTGGCGCCGTACAGGTCGGTGAGGGTCAGCACGCCGTCGCCGGCGTCCAGCGCGCGGGCGTGCTGCGCGGCGGTGGCGAGCATCTGCGCGGGGTCCGCCGACGCCGGCACCTCCACCGTGTCCACGTGCAGCGGAAGCTGCGCCATCACGTGGCGCGCGGCGGCGACCAGCGCCGGGCCGACGTCCTCGTGGGTCATCAGCAGCACGCCGACGCTCATGGTGCAGCGGCCCCGGTTGCGTGCCGCGCGGGCGGGAAATAGCGCATGTTCATTCCAGCTCGCGGTGGAAAGTCAGCACCTGGCGGTGCGAGCTGCGGAAGCGGTCGGCCAGGCGCTCGGCCAGGTACACCGAGCGGTGGCGGCCGCCGGTGCAGCCGATCGAGACGGTGACGTAGCTGCGGTCCTCGCTCTCGAAGCGCGGCAGCCAGGTGTCCAGCATGCGCTCGATGTCGGCGAGGAACTGGCCGACCAGCGGCTGGCCCTCGAGGTACTCGCGCACCGCCGCGTCCTTGCCGGACAGCGGGCGCAGCCGCGGGTCCCAGTGCGGGTTGGGCAGGCAGCGCGCGTCGAACACGAAGTCGGCGTCGGCGGGCAGGCCGCGCCTGAACGCGAACGACTCGAACAGCACGGTCATTTCGCCGCTGGCGGTGCCGAATTCGGTGGCGATCAGCCGGCGCAACTGGTGCACGTTGAGGTCGCTGGAGTCGATCACGCGGTCGGCGATCGCCGACAGCGGGCGCAGCAGCTTGCGCTCCAGCATGATCGCGTCCTGCAGCGCCAGGCCCTCGGTCGACAGCGGATGGCGCCGGCGCGTCTCCGAGTAGCGCTTGATCAGCACGTCGTCGCGGGTGTCGAGGAACACCAGGTCGACCTTGACGCCCTCGCCGGCAAGGTGCGAGAGCACGCCCGGCATGCGTTCGAGGTCGGCGCTGCGGTTGCGCACGTCGACGCCGACGGCGATGCGCGAATGCGGGCCGCGGCCCTCGCTGATCGCCGCGACCAGTTGCGGCATCAGCGCCGCCGGCAGGTTGTCGACGCAGTAGAACTCGAGGTCCTCGAGCGCGCGCAGCGCGACCGTCTTGCCGCCGCCGGACAGGCCGGTCAGCACCACCAGGCGGGTGTTGTCGGCGTGCGCGATCGCCGGCGGCCGGCGGCGATCGGGCTTGTTCTTGTCGGGGGCGTCGTCTTGCATGGCGTCACCAGGGCGGCAGGCGGCGCAACTGGTGCGCCTGGCGGTCGATGAAGGTCTGCGCGGGGTCGATGCCCTTGCTCTTCAGCATGTGGCTGCGCACGGCGGCCTCGACCAGCACCGCGAGGTTGCGGCCGGAGGCGACCGGGATGGTGATCATCGGCACGCTCACGTCGAGCACGTCGCGGTAGCCGACGTCGCCGGTCAGGCGCTTCAGCGCGTCGGCGTCGTCGGTCCATTCCTTGAGCGGCTTCAGGTGCACGATCAAGCGCAGGTACTTGGACGGCTTGACCGCGGTGTGGCCGAACATCTCGCGCACGTTCAGCACGCCCAGGCCGCGTACTTCGAGCAGGTCGCGCAGCATCTCCGGGCAGGTGCCGTCGATCACGTCGGGCGCGATCTGGGTGAATTCGGGCGCGTCGTCGGCGACCAGCCGGTGGCCGCGGGTGATCAGCTCCAGCGCCAGCTCGCTCTTGCCGGTGCCCGACTCGCCGGTGATCAGCACGCCGATCGAGTGCACTTCCATGAACACGCCGTGCAGCACGACCTGCTTGGCCAGGGTGCGCGCCAGGTGGTACTGCAGGTAGGTGAGCAGCTCGTGGCCGCGCTTGGCGCTGACCCACAGCGGCGTGTCGGTTTCCTCGGCCGCCTCGCGCAGGTCGGCGGGCACGGCCTGGTCCTTGGTGACCAGTAGCGCGGTCGGCCGCGCCTGCACGATCTTCTGCACCGTCTCCCAACGCTGGCGCGAGTCCAGGCTGTCGAGGTAGTTCAGCTCCTCGGTGCCGATGATCTGCACCTTGTTCGGGTAGATCACGTTGAGGTAGCCGATCAGCGACGGCCGCCGCGATTCGGATTCCTTCGGCTCCAGCGCGCGCGTCTCGCCGCGCGCGCCGGCCATCCAGCGCAGGGCCATGCGCTCGTGCACGCCGTCGAACAGTTGTCGCGCGGTGAGTCGATCCAAGGTTCGCGGTTCCGGGATGGGCCAGCGGGCGCCGCGCGGACGTTCCGGATCGGACGGCTTCAGCCGCGGCGTGCGCTCCATTGTGCCAGTTCGCCGCGCAGGGCGCCCGCGTCGGGCGCGGCGCGCAGGCGCGCGCACAGGTCGGGGTCGGCGAACGCTTCGGCGAGCTCGGCCAGCAGTTCCAGGTGGCGGGTGGTGAACTGCACCGGCACCACCAGTGCGGCGACCAGGTCGATCGGCCGGCCGTCGCCGGCGTCCCAGGCGATCGGCGCGGCGAGCCGGAACAGGCCGCCGAGCGGCGCGGCCAGCGCGTCGCAGCGCCCGTGCGGCAGCGCGGCGCCGGCGCCCAGCGCGGTGCCGCCCATGGTTTCGCGCTCGGTCAGCGCTTCCAGTACGGCCAATGCGGAATCGCCCGGCGCCAGGCGCCGGGCGATCTCCTCGAACAGACGGTGTTTGCTGCCTGCGCGCAGCCCGGTCGCGACGGACTCCGGGCCGAGCAGGTCGATGAACCGCATCCCTGCGCGCCGCTTCAGTCCGGACGCGCGGACAGCGCGTCCTTGGCGCGGTGGTCGGTGACCTTTTCCTTGTGCTTGCGCAACTGTGCGACCAGCTTGTCGACCAGCGCGTCGATCGCGGCGTACATGTCGGCGGCATTGGCCACGGCGTGCAGCACGCGGCCCGCGGCGGCCAGCGTGCCGTCGACGCGGTGCTCCAGCTTCTCCACGGTGAGCACGATGTTCAGCGAGGTGAGGTTGTCGAAGTGGCGCTCGAGGCGCTCCATCCGCATCCGCACGTAGTCGCGCAGCGCCGGAGTGACTTCAACCTGGTGGCCGCTGATCTGGATCTGCATAACCGCCTCCTACTTCGTCGTGACGCCGCGTCGCCGCGGCGGTGGCCGGCGCGCCGCCCCTGCGGAGCGCCGTTAGCTGTTCGTGTGAGCCGGCCGGCGTGCGCGAAGTTCCTCCTCCTCGTTCAGCCCGCGCGCACGCGCTCGCCGGAGCTGGGAATGCGCAGCGCCTCGCGGTACTTGGCGACGGTGCGCCGCGCGACCTGGATGCCGCGCCGGTGCAGTTCCTCGGCCAGCGCCTGGTCGGAGAACGGCTGGCGGCGGTCCTCGTCGGCGACCAGCTTGCGGATCATCGCCTGGATCGCGGTGGCCGAGGCGCTGCCGCCGTCGTCGGTGGAGACGCCGCTGGAAAAGAAATACTTGAACTCGAAGGTGCCGCGCGGCGTGTGCAGGTACTTGCGCGTGGTCACGCGCGAGATCGTGGATTCGTGCATGCCAACCTGCTCGGCGACCTCGCGCAGCACCAGCGGCTTCATCGCCTCCGGGCCGTATTCGAGGAATGCGCTCTGCGCGCGCACGATCGCCTCGGCGACCTTGAGCAGGGTGTCGGCGCGCGCCTTCAGGCTCTTCAGCAGCCAGCGCGCCTCCTGCAGTTGGCCGCGCAGGTAGGCGGCGTCCTCGCGGCGCGCGCGCGCGATCAGCGAGCAGTAGTGCTGGTTGACCGCCAGCTTCGGCTGCGAGCCGGGGCTGAGCGACACGCGCCAGCGGCCGTCGACCTTCCACGCGTAGGCGTCGGGCGCGACGTATTCGATCGGCGCCGGGTTCAGCGCCGCGCCGGGACGCGGGTCGAGGCTGCGGATCAGCGCGGCGGCGATCGCGACATCGCCGTCGTCGGCGCGCAGGCGCCGCGCCAGCCGCGCCAGGTCCTGCTTCGCCAGCAGTTCGAGCTCGCCGGCGACGATCTGCTGCGCCAGCGCGCGGCCCTCGGTGGCCGGTTCCAGCAGTTCGAGCTGCACCGCCAGGCAGTCCTTGAGGTCGAGGCTGGCCACGCCGACCGGGTCGAAGCGCTGCACGCGATGGCGCACCGCCTCGATCTCTTCCATCGTGACCGGGAACAGCGGCATCAGCGTGGCGGCGACCGGCTCCAGGCCCTCGCGCAGGTAGCCGTCCTCGTCCAGCGCGTCGATCAGCGCGGTGGCGATCGCGCGGTCGCGCTCGGACATCGGGGTCAGGTTGAGCTGCCACTGCAGGTGCTCGCGCAGGCCTACCGGCGCGGCGTCCTGCGGTTCCAGCGCGTCGTCGTCGCTCCCGGCGCCGCCGCCCGCGTAGCTGGGCTCGAAGCCGAAGTCGGGTTCGGCATCCCAGCTGTCGGCGGCGGTTTCCGGCGCGCTTTCCGCCGCCGCCGCCGGCGCTTCGTCGCCGCCGCCGTCCGCGGAAGGCTCGGCGCCGTCCGCGCCTGCGGACGCGTCGTCGCCGGCTTCGTCGGCGAATTCGAGGATGGGGTTGGATTCGACCAGTTGGCGCAGCTCGGTTTCCAGTTCGAGCTGGGAGAGCTGCAGCAGCCGGATCGCCTGCTGCAGTTGGGGGGTCAGCGCTAGCTGCTGGTGTAGGCGGAGCTGGAGTCCCGGTTTCATGCGAGCGTTGCCGGATGACGCAGCCCGATGCTACCCCGGGGGCGGGCAGGCGGCTAGGGGGAGCGCGCGGAAGCGTGAAGCGCGCCGCTACAGCTTGAACTCGCGGCCCAGGTAGACCTCGCGCACCTTCTCGTCGGCGAGGATGTGCGCCGGCGTGCCGCGCGACAGCACCTCGCCCTCGTTCAGGATGTAGGCGCGGTCGCAGATGCCGAGCGTCTCGCGCACGTTGTGGTCGGTGATCAGCACGCCGATGCGGCGTTCCTTGAGATGGCGCACGATGCGCTGGATCTCGCCGACCGAGATCGGATCGACGCCGGCGAACGGCTCGTCCAGCAGCATGTAGCGCGGCCGCGCCGCCAGCGCGCGCGCGATCTCGACGCGGCGGCGCTCGCCGCCGGACAGGCTGACGCCCTTCTGGTCGGCGATGTGCGACACCTTCAGCTCGTCGAGCAGGCCCTGCAGCTCGCGTTCGCGCGCGCGTGCGTCCAGGCCCTCGCGCAGTTCCAGCACGGCGAGCACGTTCTCGGCCACGGTCAGGCGGCGGAACACCGACGGCTCCTGCGGCAGGTAGCCGATGCCGAGCTTGGCGCGCGCGTGCATCGGCAGGCCGGTGATGTCCTGCTTGTCCAGCGTGATGCGGCCGGCGTCGGCCTCGATCAGGCCGACCACCATGTAGAAGCAGGTGGTCTTGCCGGCGCCGTTCGGGCCGAGCAGCCCGACCACTTCGCCCTGCTTGATGTCGAAGCCGAAATCGCGCACCACCTGGCGCGCGCGGAAGCGCTTCTGCAGACCCTTGGCGGCGAGCATGGCTTAGCGCGGCTGGCCGGCCGGGCCGGCGCTGCTGGCGGCGGCGGGCGCGGATGCCGCCGAGGACGCGGGCGCCGGCGCGGCCGCCGGCGCCGCGGTCGCGGGCTTCTTCTTCGGCTGCAGGATCATGTGCACGCGGCCTTCTGCGCCGCCTTCGCCGCTGACTTCGCCGCTGTCGGTGTTGTAGACCAGCCGCGCGCCGTGGTACTCGCCCTTGCCGGTCTGCACGACGCTGGCGTTGCCGGCCAGGATCACCGTGTTGGCGCTGACGCGGTAGTCGATGGTGTCGGCGCGGCCGTACATCATCGTACCGTCGTCGAGCTTCTGCTGGATCTTGGCCGGGCTGCCGGTGAGCACGGCGCGGTCGATCGCGTCGTCCTGGTCGAAGTAGCCGGTGGCGGCGTCGGCGTCGGCGACGAAGCTGCCCTGGGTCATGTGCACGGCGGTCGAGTAGGTGACCTTGTCGCCCTGGCGGCCGCTGAATTTCTGCGCGTCGATGCTGACCGGCTGGTCGGCGTCGCTCTTCAGCGCGAATGCCGGCGCCAGCGCGGCGAGGCCGGCCAGCAGCACGGCCAGCTCAGCGAGCCTGCGCACGTTTGCGGGGCGTGAACCGGGAGTGGACATCGGAGAGCAGCTCCATTTCGTGCGTGTCGAGGTTGGCGCGCATGCCGGTGCCGCGCGTCATGCTGCCCGGCTGGCGGATCAGGGTCGGCGCGTCGGTGGCGACCCGGTTTTCGTTCAGCCAGGCGGTCAGGTCGGAAGTATGCACTTCCGCGGCGGCGAGCTGCGCGGTCGGCGGGCGCTGCATGTCGACCTTGCCGAGCAGCTTGAGCAGGTTGCCGTCGGCGCTGACCCAGCCGTACTCGGAGGTGCCGTGCCAGTCGGCGCCGTCCTTGCCGGGCATGAAGAAGCGCGGCGCGTTGATGTACAGCGAGTCGTCGCCCTCGCGACGCGCCAGGTACGGCGCGTCGACGCGCAGGCTGAGCCGGCCGTCCTTGCCGAGCGCGTTCAGGGTGAAGTCGTTGAGCGTGTAGGCGGAGCGCGGCGGGCCGACCACTTCGCTGGGGCGCGGCGGCGGGCGCAGCCACCACACCAGCAATTGGCTGGCGCCGGCCGCCAGCAGCAGTGCGGCGACGCCGATCGCGCTGCGCCGTTCGATCACAGCCAGCGCTCCAGTTCCGCCTCGGCCACGCCGTGCGCGGCCAGCAGCAGGTCGGAGACCTCGCGCACGGCGCCGTCGCCGCCGCGCCGCTGGGTGCGCCAGTGCGCGCGCGCGGCCACCCACGGGTGCGCGTTGGCCACGGCGATACCGAGGCCGGCCAGGCGCATCGCGGCGAGGTCGGGCAGGTCGTCGCCGACGAACGTGGCCTGCTCCGGGCCGAGGTGCAGCGCGCGCAGCAGTCGCTCCAGGCAGGCGCGCTTGTCGGCCTGGCCCTGGTAGACGTGCACCAGGCCGAGCTCCTCGGCGCGCAGCGCGACGGTGTGGCTGACCCGTGCGGTGACGATCGCCACCTCGATGCCGTTGGCGCGCAGGCGTTTCAGGCCGAGCCCGTCCTGCACGTTGAACGCCTTCAGCTCGCGACCGTCCTCGCTGTACCAGAGGCGGCCGTCGGTCAGCGTGCCGTCGACGTCGAACGCGGCCAGCCGGATCCGCGCGGCGCGCGCGCGGATGTCCTCGGGCATGTCGGCGAGCGGGCTGTAGGGCATGGGCGCGTGGTGACGAGGCGATGGCTGGGAGAGGGGCGGAGGTCAAAGGTCGAAGGGGCGTCGACGCAAGTGTCTCGATCGACCCTTGGCGCATTTGCGCAGCCGGGCCGGGCAAGCGACGTCCCGTCCCGCGCTCATACGACCTTCGCGCGCAGCAGATCGTGGATGTTCAGCGCGCCGACCACGCGGCGCTCGCCGTCGACCACGATCAGCGCGTGGATCTTGTGCGTCTCCATCAGCTGCGCGGCCTCGGCGGCCAGCTTGTCGGGCCCGATCGTCTTCGGGTTGCGCGTCATCAGGTCGGCGACGTGCACGTTGCGCAGGTCGACCTGGTGGTCGTCCAGGGTGCGGCGCAGGTCGCCGTCGGTATAGATGCCGAGCAGATGGTCGTCGGCATCGACCACCGCGGTCATGCCGAGGCTCTTGCGGCTCATTTCCATCAGTGCTTCGGTCAGGCTGGCGTCGGCGCGGACCTTGGGAACGCTGGCGCCGGCGTGCATCAGGTCGGAGATGCGCAGCAGCAGGCGGCGGCCGAGGCTGCCGGCGGGGTGCGAGCGGGCGAAGTCCTCGGCGGTGAAGCCACGCGCCTCCAGCAGCGCGATCGCCAGCGCGTCGCCCATCACCAGCGTCGCGGTGGTGCTGGCGGTGGGCGCCAGGCCGAGCGGGCAGGCTTCCGCCGGCACGCTGACGTCGAGGTGCAGGTCGGCCTGGCGCGCCAGCGAGGAATTCGGGTTGCCGGTCATCGCGATCAGCGGGATGCCCTGGCGCTTGATCACCGGCAGGATGGTCAGCAGCTCCTCGGTTTCGCCGGAGTTGCTCAGCGCCAGCACCACGTCCTTTTCGGTGATCATGCCGAGGTCGCCGTGGCTGGCCTCGCCGGGGTGCACGAAGAACGCCGGCGTGCCGGTCGAGGCCAGCGTGGCGGCGGTCTTGCGGCCGATGTGGCCGGACTTGCCCATGCCGGTGACGACGATCCGGCCCCGGCAGGCGAGCATCATGCGGCAGGCGCGGATGAACGCGGCCTCGATGCGCTGTTCCAGCACCGCGATGGCCAGCGCCTCGATCGCGATCACCCCGCGCGCGGTGCGCGTGATCGCCTCCGCGTCCAGCAGCGGCGACGGGGCGGGCAGCTCGATTTGGGCATTCACGGTGGTTGCGTCCATGGGCGGTGGGCGAGGCTATCGGGGAAAAGTGCGGGCAACGCCGTTCCTGTGCCCGGGGATTTCCATTAACATTCCCTATCCTCATTGTAGCTTCTGAACGGCAGCCAAAGCTGCACGCCGGAGCTGCCGTCGCCCCCGGACCTTTTCCCCATGGATACAGCCAGCATCAAAGCGCTGATCGAGCAGGGCCTCCCCGACGCGCGCGCCGAGGTGCGCGGCGACGACGGCGTGCACTTCGAAGCCGAGGTGGTCAGCGCGGCGTTCGCCGGCAAGCTGCCGCTGGCGCGCCACCGCATGGTGTACGCGACGCTGGGCGAACGCATGGGCGGCGAGATCCATGCGCTCAGCCTGAAGGCGCTGACCCCCGACGAAGCGGCGCGCAGGCAGTAACCAAGGGAACCCATGGCCAAGATCGTTATCAGCGGCGGCACACCTCTCAGCGGCGACGTCGCGATTTCCGGCGCGAAGAACGCGGTGCTGCCGATCCTGGCCGCCTGCCTGCTGGCCGACGAGCCGGTCAGCATCGGCAACGTGCCGCATCTGCACGACGTCACCACCACCATGGAGCTGCTCGGCCAGATGGGCGTGCAGCTGGTGCTGGACGACCGCATGAAGATCCACGTCGACCCGCGGCCGACCGACCGCTGCTTCGCGCCGTACGAGCTGGTCAAGACGATGCGCGCCTCGATCCTGGTGCTGGGGCCGCTGGTGGCGCGCTTCGGCCAGGCCGAGGTGTCGCTGCCCGGCGGCTGCGCGATCGGCTCGCGGCCGGTCGACCAGCACATCCGCGGCCTGCAGGCGCTGGGCGCCGACGTGAAGGTCGAGAACGGCTACATCCGTGCGCGCGCCGGTCGCCTGCGCGGCGCGCGCATCGCCATGGACATGGTCACCGTCACCGGCACCGAGAACATCATGATGGCGGCGGCGCTGGCGCAGGGCACCACGGTCATCGAGAACGCCGCGCAGGAGCCGGAGGTCGTCGACCTCGCCGGCTGCCTGAACAGCATGGGCGCGCATATCGAGGGCGCGGGCAGCGCCACCCTGGTGATCGAGGGCGTGGAACGCCTGCACGGCACCCACTACGAGGTGCTGCCCGACCGCATCGAGACCGGCACCTTCCTGGTCGCCGGCGCGATCAGCGGCGGCCGCGTGCTGACCAAGCACGCGCGGCCGAAGATCCTCGACGCGGTGCTGGCCAAGCTGGAGGAAGCCGGCGCGCACATCAACGTCGGCGAGGACTGGATCGAGCTGGACATGCGCGGACGCCGGCCGAAGGCGGTCAACATCACCACCGCGCCGTATCCCGCGTTCCCGACCGACATGCAGGCGCAGTTCACCGCGCTGAACTGCGTGGCCGAGGGCGTCGGCGTGATCACCGAGACGGTGTTCGAGAACCGCTTCATGCATGCCCACGAGCTGCAGCGCCTCGGCGCCGACATCCGCCTCGAGGGCAACACCGCGATCATCAAGGGCGTCGAGCACATGAGCGGCGCGCCGCTGATGGCCACCGACCTGCGCGCCTCCGCGTGCCTGGTGCTGGCCGGCCTGGTCGCCGAGGGCGACACCGTGGTCGACCGCGTCTACCACATCGACCGCGGCTACGAGAACATCGAGGAAAAGCTGGGCACGCTGGGCGCGAAGATCCGCCGCCTGCCGAATTGAGGGAGGGCGTGCGGCGGTCCCGCCTGCACGCAGGTTCCCGGTCGCCTCTGCACGCAGGCCCCTACTGCGCTGCGTAGCTCACCAGCTTCATGGTGATGCCGCCGTCGCCGCCGGCGATCTCGACCGGCACGGGGAAGCGCTTCGGCACGTACCAGGAATGCATCGTCTTGCCGTCGTCGCGGCGCTCGACGCGCTGGGCGGTGAACTGGCCCGCGGGCACCTGGACGGATTCCGCGCCGGCCACCGCGAAGTGCTGCACTTCGATGCGATCCTTGACCGCCACCGGCCCGGCGACCTGCTGCGCGCCCGCGCGCAGCGCCGCGGCGATCGCCAGGGTGGCGGCGTGGCGGTCGACCGCGCCGGGCGCGGTGGCGTAGTCCCAGCGACCCTTGCCTTCCTGCACGGCGATGCGGCCGGCCTGCCAGTCGAAATGGGCGGTGCGCGAGCGCTGCTTGAAGCCGCCCTGCTGGTCGTAGCGGTAGTCGAGGCTCTGCGGGCGCCCGTCGGCGCCCCAGCGCAGCGTCGAGACTTCCAGCGCGCTCAACCCGAGCAGCGCGGCGAGGCCGTCGGTGCCCTTGGTTTCGGTGCGGTAGACCCAGCGGCCGCCGCCGTCGGCGCGCAGGCTCACCGTGGCCTCGCCGATCGCCGCGCCGTCGCGCTCGACCTGGTAGCGCGCGGTGAAGGCGGACAGCGGCGCGGCCGTCGCGGCGACCGTGATGCAGGCCAGCGCGAGTGCCGGCAGCGCGCGCGTCAGCAAGCGGGGCAGGAAGGTATGCATGGCGCCGCAGTCTGCCCGCGCCAGGCTGAACGCCGGCTCACGCGGCGGCGGCCAGCTCGCCGTCCGTCCGAAGCTGCAGGGGCGCGCGCAGCGGGCGGCCGTCCAGCGTCGGGCCGTCCGCATTCAGCGCCAGCCGCCCGGCGGCGATCAGGCCGACGCTGGCGACCAGCAGCCGGTGCTCCAGCGGCAGCAGGCGCGCGGCGAGCGCCTCCGCGCTGTCGCCCGGCTGCACGGCGATGCGCGCCTGCGCGACCACCGGGCCACCGTCCAGCTCGGCGGTGACGAAGTGCACGCTGCTGCCGTGCTCGGCATCGCCGGCTTCGAGCGCGCGGCGGTGCGTATGCAGGCCGCGGTACTTCGGCAGCAGCGAGGGGTGGATGTTGAGCATGCGTCCGTGCCAGGGCGCGACCGCGTCCGCGTGGAGGACGCGCATGAAGCCGGCCAGCACGACCAGCGCCGGCTGCGTCGCGGCGACGCGGGCGAACAGGTCGAGGTCGTAGTCGCGGCGCGTGGCATAGCCGCGCGGGTCCAGCGCCAGGGTCGGGATGCCGTGCGCCTCGGCGATGCGCAGCGCGGGCGCGTCGGCCTTGTCGCTGGCGACCAGCGTGAAGCCGACCGGCAGCGCGCCGGCGCGCTGCGCCTCGATCAGCGCGGCGAGGTTGCTGCCGCGGCCGGAGGCGAGCACGGCGATGGGGAAGGGAGCGGGCATGCGCGGGTCGCGTGCGCGTTCGGACGGGCCGTCAGCGGATGTGCACGCGCTCGTCGCCGTGCGCCGGCACGATCTCGCCGATGGCGCGCGCGTCGAGGCCCAGCGCGGCCAGCGCGGCCTGCGTGGCGGCGGCCTGCTCGCGTGCGACGATCACCGTGTAGCCGATGCCGCAGTTGAACGTGCGCCACATCTCCTCGCGCGGCACGTTGCCCTCGCGCATCAGCCAGTCGAACACCGGCGGCAGCGTCCACGCCGCGCTGTCCAGCGCGATGCCGAGGTGCTCGGGCACGACGCGGATGATGTTTTCCTTGAGGCCGCCGCCGGTGATGTGCGCCATGCCGTGCAGCGGCTGCCGGCGCAGCAATTCCAGGATCGGCTTGACGTAAATGATGGTCGGCGCCATCAGCGCGTCGGCCAGCGTGACGCCGCCGAGGTCGAGGTCGAAGCCGCCGCCGTCGGGGGTGATGCCGGCGCGCGCGACGATCCTGCGGATCAGCGAGTAGCCGTTGGAGTGCGGGCCGCTGGAGGCGATGCCGAGGATCGTATCGCCGGCGGCGATGGCCGCGCCGTCGACCAGCGCGGCCTTCTCCACCGCGCCGACGCAGAAGCCGGCGAGGTCGTATTCGCCGGGTGGGTACATGTCCGGCATTTCCGCCGTCTCGCCGCCGATCAGCGCGCAGCCGGCCAGCTCGCAGCCCTTGGCGATGCCGCCGACCACGGCGACCGTGGTATCGACGTCCAGCTTGCCGGTGGCGAAGTAGTCGAGGAAGAACAGCGGCTCGGCGCCCTGCACCAGCACGTCGTTGACGCACATGCCGACCAGGTCGATGCCGATGGTGTCGTGGCGGCCGAGGATCTGCGCCAGCTTCAGCTTGGTGCCGACGCCGTCGGTGCCCGACACCAGCACCGGTTCCCTGTAGCGGCCGGCCAGGTCGAACAGCGCGCCGAAGCCGCCTAGGCCCGCCATCACCTCCTTGCGGAAGGTGCGCGCGACCAGCGGCTTGATGCGTTCGACCACGGCGTTGCCGGCGTCGATGTCGACGCCTGCGGCGCGGTAGGTGAGGGATTCCTTCTCGGCGGACATGGCGCGGCACCGTCGGAGCAAGCCGCACATGATAGACGTTCGTGCCGCGATTGGGCAGACTTCGGGCGGATTCGCGAGGTTTTCCGCATGATGCGCCCCCCTGGCCTGCTGGCCGCCCTGCTGTTGCTGACGACGATGGCGCTGCCGCTGCGCGCCGCCGAGGATCCGGGTCTGTACGCCGGCGAGGCAGCGGTGGCGGACACCTCCGACGCCCAGCGCGACCAGGCTTTCGACGCAGCCCTGGCGCAGGTGCTGGTCAAGCTGAGCGGCGACCGCAACGTCGGCGCGCGCCCCGGCGTCGCCGAGGCGCTGGCGCAGGCCGCCACGCTGGTACAGCAGTACCAGTACCGTCAGGAAGGCGGCGCTGCCGGGCTGCGCCTGCAGGCGCATTTCGATCCGGCGGCGGTGCGCCGCCTCGCCGGCAGCCTCAGGCTCGGCGTCTGGCCCGGCCCGCGGCCGCCGGTGCTGGTGCTGGTTCGCGGGCCCGACGGCGCCCTGCTCGGCGAGGCGCAGTGCGCCGGCCTGGTCCAGGCCGGCGCCGCGCGCGGCCTGCGCTTCGTGTTTCCCGCCGCGGGCGACGCGCCCGACGCCGCGGCGCTGACGGTCGGCGACGAGGCCGCGCTGGCGCGGGTCGCGCGCGGCTATCGCACCGGCCTGGTGCTGACCGGCTCGCTGGGCGCCGGCAACGCCGCCTGGGTCCTGGTCGGCGGCGGCGCACCGCAGCGCTGGCAGGACGCGGGCCCGCCCGCCGGCCTGCTGGCGAACGCGGGCGACGCCACGGCCGACCGCCTGATCCCGCGCTTCGCCGCGGCGCCCGGCGGCAGCGGCGGCAGCGCGACGCTGTGGGTGTCCGGCATCGATGCGGCCGCCGATTTCGCCGCGATGTTGGCGCAACTGCGCCAGGATCCGCAGGTGCGCGGCGCGATGCCGCTGGCGGCGCAGGGCGACGGCGTGCTGCTGCAGTTGCGCTTCGATGGCGACCTCGCCGGCGTGCTGAACGATTTCGCCGCCGACGGGCGCATGCTGCCGACCGCGGCGCATCCCGGCGCGGACGCGGCGCTGCGCTGGCTGCGTTGAGGGGCACGGCATGTCCGGGCGCGGATCCGCCTCGGTCCCCGTCGGCGCCTCGCCGCTGCGTCACCTGCCCAACCTGATCACGTTGCTGCGCATCCTGCTGGTGCTGCCGCTGGGCTGGAGCCTGCTCGAGCGACGCTTCGATCTCGCCCTGGGCCTGGCCGCGACGGCCGGCGGTTCGGACGCGCTGGACGGTTTCCTCGCGCGTCGCTACGACTGGCGCAGCCGTCTCGGCGGATTGCTCGACCCGATCGCCGACAAGCTGCTGCTGGCGACCTGCTTCCTCGGCCTCAGCCAGGTCGGCAGCGTGCCGTGGGCGCTGACCCTGCTGGTGCTGGGGCGCGACGTGATGATCGTCGCCGGCGCGCTGGTCTGGCAGCGCCTGTTCGGCGCGCTGGAGGCGCAGCCGACGCTGCTGTCGAAATTCACCACGCTGGCGCAGATCGTCTACGTGCTGGCCGTGCTGCTCGATCTCGACGGCATCGCCGCGCTGTCGATGGCGCCGCTGCTGTGGACGGTGGTCGCGCTGACCGTGGCCAGCGGCGCGGACTACGTGCTGCGCTGGTCGCTGCAGGCGCGGCGACGGCTGCGCGGCAAGGGAGAATCCGGGTGAGAGCCGACGTGGTGCAACGCTGGCAGTGGCTGATCGTGGCGCTGGTCGCCGGCGCGTTGCTGTACCTGCTGGCGCCGATGCTGACGCCGTTCGTGCTGGCGGCGATGTTCGCCTACTTCTGCGATCCGCTGGTCGACCGCATGGAGCGCCTGCGCATCGGCCGCACGTTCGCGGTCAGCCTGGTGTTCGCGGTGATGACGCTGACGCTGGTGCTGGCGCTGCTGTGGCTGGTGCCGTTCGTCGAGCGCCAGTTGGCGAGCTTCGTCGGCCAGTTGCCGGCGTGGTACGCCTGGTTCCAGCAGAATGCCGCGCCCTGGCTGCAACAGCACCTTGGCCTGTCGACCGCCGCGCTCGATCCGCAGCAGCTCGTCGCCGCGCTGCAGGCCAACCTGAAGGAGGCCGGCGGCGTGGCGGCGACCGTGCTGGCGCAGGTGTCGAAATCCGGCATCGCGCTGGTCGCCTGGCTGGCGCACGTCGTGGTGGTGCCGGTGGCCGGCTTCTACCTGCTGCGCGACTGGGACGTGCTGGTCGCGCGCGTGCACGAGCTGGTGCCGCGCCGCATCGAGCCGACCGTGGCGCGCCTGGCGCGCGAGTCCGACGAAGTGCTGGGGGCGTTCCTGCGCGGCCAGTTGGCGGTGATGGTGGTGCTGGGCACGCTGTACGCGCTCGGCCTGTGGGCGGTCGGCATCGGCATCGGCCCGCTGATCGGCATGATCGCCGGCCTGATCAGCTTCGTGCCGTACCTCGGCGCGATCGTCGGCGTGTCGATGGGCCTGATCGCCGCGCTGGTGCAGTACCAGGACTGGCTGCACGTGGCGCTGGTGCTGGGCGTGTTCGGCGTCGGCCAGACGCTGGAAGGCTACGTGCTGGTGCCGAAGCTGGTCGGCGAGAAGATCGGCCTGCATCCGGTGGTGGTGATCTTCGCCATCCTCGCCGGCGGCCAGTTGTTCGGCTTCCTCGGCGTGCTGCTGGCGCTGCCGATGGCGGCGGTGATCAAGGTGGTGGTGCGCTATCTGCACGAGCGCTACCGCGACAGCGCGCTGTATGGCGGGGCGCGGCCGCAGGCGGCGCCGGGCGACGTCGGGCTGGAGCGCGGCGGCGCAGTTCCGCCGACAGCCGACGCCGCTGCTGCCGCCGCGCCGCCCGCCGCGGCCGATGGGCGCGCGTCGCCGGCGCCGGAACGCTGATGGACCAGTTGCCGCTCTCCCTGCGCTGGCCGCGCCAGCAGCGCTTCGAGCACTACGAGCCCGGCGCCAACGCCGGCGCGCTGGCGCTGCTGCGGCGCGCCGCGCGCGAGGACGGCGCGCCGTGGGTGGTTCTCGCCGGCCCGGCGTCCGCCGGCAAGACCCATCTGCTGGTCGCCGCCTGCCAGGCCGCCATCGAGGCCGGCCGCAGCGCGCAGTACCTGCCGCTGGCGAGCCTGCGCGGGCCGCGCGAGGCGGCCATCCGCGGCGTCGCCGGCAGCGCGCTGATCGCGCTGGACGACCTGCAGGCGGTCGCCGGCGACCGCGCCGCCGAGCACGCGCTGTTCGACCTCTACAACCGCTGCCGCGCCGAAGGCGCCACGCTGCTGTTCGCCGCCGATGCGCCGCCCGCGCAGCTCGCGCTGACGCTGCCGGACCTGCGCTCGCGCCTCGGCGCCTGCACGCTCGCCCTGCTGAAACCGCTCGACGACGCCGAACGCCGCGCCGTGCTGCGCGCCCGCGCCGCCGCGCGCGGCATCGAGCTGGACGATGCCGTGCTCGACTGGCTGTTCGCCCGCCACGCCCGCGACCTCGGCGCGCTGACCGCGCTGCTGGAACGCCTCGACAGCGCCTCGCTCGCCGCCAAGCGGCGCATCACCGTGCCGTTCCTGCGCGCGTTGCTGGCGCGGGAAGGCTGAGCGCGGCCTCTTCGCATCGATGCCGTGGATTGGCCGCAGGGTGGACGTGGGGTGGGCTTTGGCCCACCGAACGCACGCGCAAGGCGAATCGATGGTGGGCTAAAGCCCACCCTATGGTCCTTGGCATGCGCTCGGTGGGTCGAGGCCCACCCTACGGCTCTTCGACCAGGCCGGTCTGCACCGCCCGCGCCTGGTCGGCGAAGATCGCCATTGCCGTGCACATGCGCAGGAAGCCGAGCCTGGCGTAGAAGCCTTCCTTGCCGGGGTTGGCGTACAGGATGATCTTGCGGTGGCCCGCCGCGAGTTCCTTCAGCTTGCCGATGACGGCGCGGCCGAGGCCGCTGCCTTGGTGGTCGGGATGCACGGCGACGTCGCAGAGGTAGGCGCAATCGCGGCCGTCGGCGAGCGCGCGGCCGACGCCGACCAGCCGGCCGTTGTCGAGCACGAAGCACTTGTAGCGGCTGTTGGCGAAGACGACCCGCAGGTCCTCCGGCTTCTTCTCGCCCAGCGGCGCGATGCGGTAGAGGTTCGACAGCTCGTGCCAGTCGATCGATGTGTCTTCGTACACCCACTGCATGAGTTCACTCCGAGGTAGGGCGGAATCCGCACCGCGGATTCCGCCGTCAATGCGCGTCGCCGCTCAGGCCGAACCTGCGCCCGCGCGCAGCCGCGCATCCAGCGCGGCCAGCCGCTCGGGCGTGCCGACGTCGCTCCAGGCGCCGCGGTGGTGCTGGCCGGTGAGCGCGCCGCGCGCGGCGGCGGCGTACAGCAGCGGCGCCAGCTTGAAGCGCGGCGGCGTCGCGTCGGCGCCGGGCGCGTCGCCGATGATCGCGCGCCAGCCGTCCAGCAGTTCCGGCCGGTACACGCCGATGCCGGCGAAGGTGAGCCGCGAGGGACCGTCGGCGTGCACGCGGCCGGTCCCGTCCAGCGCGAAGTCGCCGCGCGCGTGGTGCGCGGGGTTGTCGACCAGCACCAGGTGGGCGAGGCCGTCCGGCGTCTCGGGCAGCGCCGAAAAATCGAAGTCGGTCCAGATGTCGCCGTTGACGGCGAGGAACGGCGCCTCGCCCAGCACGGGCAGCGCGTGCAGCAGGCCGCCGCCGGTCTCCAGCGGCTCGTCGCCCTCGTGAACGTAGTGCAGCCGCAGGCCCCAGCGGGCGCCGTCGCCGAGCGTCTCGGGAAACTGCGCGGCGAGATGCGCGGTGTTGATCGCCACCTCGCGCACGCCGCAGGCGGCGAGCTTCTGCAGATGCCATTCGATCAGCCGTTTGCCGCCCGCGGCCAGCAGCGGCTTGGGCGTGCGCTCGCTGAGCGGGCGCATGCGCTCGCCGCGGCCGGCGGCAAGGATCAGCGCGCGGCGGATCATCGCGAGGCTGCGGCGACGGCCGCCTCGTCGCGCGGCCGCGTCAGGTCGCGCTCGCCGATCGCGCGTTCCAGCAGCGCGGCCAGGTCGGCGAACTCCGGGTAGCGCGCGGCGACCGAGCGCACGTAGTGCCAGACCCGCGGCAGGTCGCCGAGGTAGCCCGGCTTGCCGTCGCGGTACCACAGGCGGCAGAAGATGCCGAGCACCTTGAGGTGGCGCTGCAGGCCCATCAGGTCGAACCAGCGGCGGAAGCGCGCGGCATCGACCGCGGCGCCGATCAGGCCGGCGTGGCGCAGGCGTTCGCGATAGCCCTCGCACCAGGCTTCGACGCGCGCGTCGTCCCAGACGATGTAGCAGTCGCGCAGCAGCGAGACCAGGTCGTAGGTGACCGCGCCGACCACGCCGTCCTGGAAGTCGATCACGCCGGGGTTGTCGTCCGCGACGATCAGCAGGTTGCGGCTGTGGTAGTCGCGGTGCACGAACGCGCGCGGCTGCGCCAGCGCGCTGTCTGCGAGCCGGCGGAAGGCGAGTTCGATCGTGTCCCACTGCTCGCAGGCCGGCGTGAAGCCGAGGTGGCGCTGCAGGAACCAGGTCGGCAGCAGCTCCATCTCGGCGATCAGCCGGTTGGCGTCGTACGGCGGCAGGCCGGCGACCTCGACGCGCGTCTGCATGCGCAGCAGTGCGTCCAGCGCGTCGGCGTACAGCGCGTCGACGGTGCCCGCATTCAGTTCCGGCAGGTAGGTGCGCGTGCCGAGGTCCTCCAGCAGCAGGAAACCCCGCGCGGCGTCCTCGGCATGCACCGCCGGCGCGTGCACGCCGGCGGCGCGCAGGCGGCGCGCGATGTCCAGCCAGGGCCGCACGTCCTCCTTGTCCGGCGGCGCGTCCATCACGATCAGCGTGCGCGCGCCGCTGGCGAGGCGCCAATAGCTGCGGAAACTGGCGTCGTCGGAGGCACGCACGAGCGTGGCGGCGGGATCGCCGGCGGCGGAGCGGGCCCAGGCGAGGCGTGCGGCGGCGCGGTCGGGGTTCGGTGCGTGCATGGGCGGTGTCCGGAACGATGCGCAAGCTTATAGCCTTGCGCGCGCGCCGGCAGCCGGTCGACGAGCGCGGGCGGGGAAAATCACGCTATCCTCGTCCCGTTCCGGCATCGTCGCCGGGCCATGTGGCGCATTGCATCGTTCCCGGCGCCGGGGTCGGCATGTGAGGGAATCTCGGATCGTGAGCATCAAGACCGAGGCCGCGCGCCTCTCGCAGCTCGACCGCCTGGAGGCGGAGAGCATCCACATCCTGCGCGAGGTGGCGGCGGAATTCCGCAATCCGGTGCTGCTGTATTCGGTCGGCAAGGATTCCTCGGTGCTGCTGCACCTGCTGCTGAAGGCGTTCCGGCCGGCGCGGCCGCCGATTCCGCTGCTGCACGTCGACACCACCTGGAAGTTCCGCGAGATGATCGCCTTCCGCGACCGCCGCGCGGCCGAGACCGGCGTCGAGCTGCGCGTGCACATCAACGAGGAAGGCGTGCGCCAGGGCGTCGGCCCGTTCACCCACGGCGCCGCCGTGCACACCGACGTGATGAAGACGCAGGCGCTGAAGCAGGCGCTGGACAAGTACGGCTTCGACGCCGCCATCGGCGGCGCTCGCCGCGACGAGGAGAAGTCGCGCGCCAAGGAGCGCATCTTCTCCTTCCGCAGCGCGCAGCACCGCTGGGATCCGCGCAACCAGCGCCCGGAGCTGTGGAACCTGTACAACGCGCGCATCCGGCCGGGCGAGAGCGTGCGCGCTTTCCCGCTGTCGAACTGGACCGAACTGGACGTCTGGCTGTACGTCTGGCGCGAGAAGATCCCGGTGGTGCCGCTGTACTTCGCCGCCGAGCGCCCCGTGGTCGAGCGCGACGGCGCGCTGATCATGGTCGACGACGCGCGCCTGCCGCTGCGGCCCGGCGAGACGCCGACGATGAGGCGCGTGCGCTTCCGCACGCTCGGCTGCTATCCGCTGACCGGCGCGATCGAGTCCGAGGCCGACACGCTGGAGGCGATCATCGAGGAGATGCTGACCACGCGCAGCTCCGAGCGCCAGGGCCGCGTGATCGACCACGACCCGACCGCCTCGATGGAACGCAAGAAGCAGGAGGGCTACTTCTGATGACGGTCACGCCCGAACGCCACGCCGCGCTGGCCGCCTACCTGCGCAAGCACGAGAGCCGCGACCAGTTGCGCTTCATCACCTGCGGCAGCGTCGACGACGGCAAGAGCACGCTGCTGGGCCGCCTGCTGTACGACACCAAGCTGCTGTTCGACGACCAGCTTGCGGCGCTGGCGCGCGACAGCGCGCGCCACGGCACGCAGGGCGACGCGCTGGATTTCGCGCTGCTGCTGGACGGGCTGGAAGCCGAGCGCGAGCAGGGCATCACCATCGACGTCGCCTACCGCTACTTCGGCACCGACAAGCGTGGCTTCATCGTCGCCGACTGCCCGGGGCACGAGCAATACACGCGCAACATGGCCACCGGCGCGTCCACCGCCGAGCTGGCGGTGGTGCTGGTCGACGCGCGCAAGGGCCTGCTGACGCAGACGCGCCGGCACACCTGGATCTGCGCGCTGTTCGGCATCCGCCACGTGGTGCTGGCGGTCAACAAGATGGACCTGGTCGGCTACGACCGCGCGCGCTTCGAGGCGATCGCCGCCGAGTACACCGCGCTCGCCCGCGCGCTCGGCATCGCCGACGCCACCTGCATCCCGCTGTCGGCGCTGCGCGGCGACAATGTCACCGCGCGCTCGCCGCAAATGCCTTGGCACGCGGGCCCGGCCCTGCTCGAACATCTCGAAACCGTGCGCGTCGAGCGCGGCATGGGCGGCACGGGTTTCCGCCTGCCGGTGCAGTGGGTCAACCGGCCCGACCACAGCTTCCGCGGCTACGCCGGCACGATCGCGCAGGGCAGCATCGCCGCCGGCGCCGAGATCGTCGCGCTGCCGGGCGGGCGCCGCTCGCGCATCGCGCGCATCCTCGGCCCGGACGGCGATCTCGAGGTCGCCGCCGAAGGCCAGGCGGTGACGCTGACCTTCGCCGACGAGCTCGACGTCGCGCGCGGCGACGTGATTGCCGACGCCGCGCATCCGCCGCAGGTCGCCGACCAGTTCGCCTGCCGCCTGCTGTGGATGGGCGACGCGCCGCTGCTGCCCGGCCGTCCGTACTGGCTGAAGATCGGCACGCGCACGGTCGGCGCACAAATCACCGAGATCAAGCACAAGATCGACGTCAACACGCAGTCCGAGCTGGCTGCCAAGCGCCTCGAGCTGAACGAGGTTGCGCAGTGCAATCTCTCGCTGGACCAGCCGATCGCGTTCGAGCCCTACGCGGAGAACCGCGCGCTCGGCGGCTTCATCCTGGTCGACCGCCAGAACAACGCCACCGTTGCCGGCGGCACGCTCGACTTCGCGCTGCGCCGCGCCAGCAACGTGCACTGGCAGTACATCGACGTCGACAAGGCGGCGCGCGCGACGATCAAGGGCCAGCGCCCATGCTGCATGTGGTTCACCGGCCTGTCCGGCTCCGGCAAGTCGACCATCGCCAACCTGGTCGAGCGGCGCCTGCACGCGCTCGGCTACCACACCTACATCCTCGACGGCGACAACGTGCGCCACGGCCTCAACCGCGACCTCGGCTTCACCGACGAGGATCGCGTCGAGAACATCCGCCGCGTCGCCGAGGTGGCGAAGCTGATGGTGGATGCCGGCCTGATCGTGCTGGTGTCGTTCATCTCGCCGTTCCGCGACGAGCGGCGCATGGCGCGCGCGCTGTTCGGCGCGGGCGAGTTCCTCGAGATCCACGTCGACACGCCGCTGGCCGAATGCGAGCGGCGCGATCCCAAGGGCCTGTACCGCCGCGCGCGCGCCGGCCAGATCAGCAACTTCACCGGCATCGATTCGCCCTACGAGGCGCCGGAGGCGGCGGAGATCACGCTGCGCACCGCCGAGGCCGAAGCCGGCGTGCTGGCGCAGCGGCTGGTCGAGCGCGTGCTGAGCTTCGAGCCGGCGCACGCGCGCCCCGCGCCCTAGGCATCGGACCGGGTAACTGCGGCAAAGCCCCGCATTGACCTCCCCGCCGCCAATCAGTACCATTTTGGTACTTATTGAGCCGCCCCCATGCTCCGCGTCAGCCGTCTCACCGATTACGCCACCGTGGTCATGACCTGCCTGGCCGGCGCGCCGGACGCGGTGCTGTCGGCGATGCAGATCGCCGAGGGCACGCGCCTGGAGATGCCGACGGTCAGCAAGCTGCTCAAGCAGCTCGCCCACGCCGGGCTGGTCGAGTCGTTCCGCGGCGCCAGCGGCGGCTACCGGCTGGCGCGCCCGGCCAGCGCGATCACCGTCGCCGAGATCGTCGAGGCGATGGAGGGGCCGCTCGGCATGACCGAGTGCGGCGCCAACCCCGGCTCCTGCGAACGCGAGGGGCACTGCAGCGTGCGCGGCAACTGGCAGCGCATCAACGTGGCCGTCGCCACCGCGCTGCGGGCAGTGACTTTGGCCGACATGCTGGCGCCGCCGACCGGGCGCGCCGCAGCGCGTCCGGCCGCGACGGTGTAAGGACAACCATGGCAACCGAACGCAGCGACATCGAGCAGCAGATCCGCACCGCGGTGCCGTCCGGCAACGCGTCCGTCGACGAGGCGCTGAACCGCCGCTATGCGGCCGGCTTCGTCACCGACATCGAGACGGAAAGCCTGCCGCCGGGCCTGAGCGAGGACATCGTCCGCGCGCTGTCCGCGCTCAAGCACGAACCGGAGTGGATGACCGAGTGGCGCCTCGCGGCCTATCGGCAGTGGCTGACCATGACCTCGCCGGAATGGGCCAAGGTCAAGCTCGGGCCGATCGACTTCCAGGCGATCAGCTACTACGCCGCGCCGAAGAAAAAGCCGAAGTCGCTGGACGAGGTCGATCCCAAGCTGCTCGAAACCTACGAGAAGCTGGGCGTGCCGCTGCACGAGCGCGCCAAGCTGGCCGGCGTCGCCGTCGACGTGGTGTTCGACTCGGTCTCGGTCGCCACCACCGCGCAACAGGAGCTGGCCAAGGCCGGCGTGATCTTCTGCTCGATGTCGGAGGCGATCCGCTCGCATCCGGAACTGGTGCGCAAGTACATCGGCACGGTGGTGCCGCAGGGCGACAACTTCTTCGCCGCGCTGAACTCGGCGGTGTTCTCCGACGGCTCGTTCGTGTTCATCCCCAAGGGCGTGCGCTGCCCGATGGAGCTGTCCACCTACTTCCGCATCAATGCCGGCCACACCGGCCAGTTCGAGCGCACCCTGATCATCGCCGAGGAGGGCAGCCACGTGTCCTACCTCGAGGGCTGCACCGCGCCGATGCGCGACGAGAACCAGCTGCACGCGGCGGTGGTCGAGCTGGTCGCGCTGGAGCGCGCGCAGATCAAGTACTCGACCGTGCAGAACTGGTACCCCGGCGACGAGAACGGCGTCGGCGGCATCTACAACTTCGTGACCAAGCGCGGCGAGTGCCGCGGCGACGACTCGAAGATCTGCTGGACGCAGGTGGAGACCGGTTCGGCGATCACCTGGAAATACCCGAGCTGCGTGCTGCGCGGCGATCGTTCGGTCGGCGAGTTCTACTCGGTGGCACTGACCCACCATTACCAGCAGGCCGACACCGGCACCAAGATGATCCACCTCGGCCGCAACACCAAGTCGAAGATCGTCTCCAAGGGCATCAGCGCCGGCAAGAGCTCCAACAGCTACCGCGGCCTGGTCAAGGTCGAGAAGAACGCCGAGGGCGCGCGCAACTACACGCAGTGCGACTCGCTGCTGATCGGCAAGCAGTGCGGCGCGCACACCTTCCCGTACATGGAAGTGAAGAATCCGACCGCGATCGTCGAGCACGAGGCGACCACCTCGAAGATCTCCGACGACCAGATGTTCTACTGCCGTTCGCGCGGCATCGGCGAGGAAGACGCCGTGTCGATGATCGTCGACGGCTTCTGCAAGCAGGTGTTCCGCGAGCTGCCGATGGAGTTCGCGGTGGAAGCGAAGAAGCTGCTCGAGGTGTCGCTCGAGGGCGCCGTGGGTTAACCGAAGCGTGCGCCGCGCGCACGCATCCGCCAGTCGTGCGCAGGGCGCACGCCACCAAAGACCGACCATGCTCAAGATCGAAAATCTGCACGTCCGCGTCGCCGGCAAGGAAATCCTGCGCGGCCTTTCGCTCGAAGTGAACGCGGGCGAAGTGCACGCCATCATGGGCCCGAACGGCGCCGGCAAGTCCACCCTCGGCAACGTGCTGGCCGGGCGCGAGGGCTACGAGGTGACCAAGGGCAGCGTCACCTACAACGGCAAGAACCTGCTGGAGCTGGAGCCGGAGCAGCGCGCCGCCGAGGGCGTGTTCCTGGCCTTCCAGTATCCGGTCGAGATCCCCGGCGTGAACAACACCTACTTCCTGCGCGCGGCGCTGAACGCGCAGCGCAAGCACCGCGGCGAGTCGGAGCTGGACTCGATGCAGTTCCTCAAGCAGGTGCGCGAGAAGATCAAGGTGATGCAGATTTCCGACGAGCTGCTGCACCGCGCGGTCAACGAAGGCTTTTCCGGCGGCGAGAAGAAGCGTAACGAGATCTTCCAGATGGCGCTGCTGGAACCGAGGCTGGCGATCCTCGACGAAACCGACTCCGGCCTCGACATCGACGCGCTGAAGCAGGTCGCGCAGGGCGTCAACGCGCTGCGCTCGCCCGAACGCGCGTTCATCGTCGTCACCCACTACCAGCGCCTGCTCGATTACATCGTGCCGGATTTCGTGCACGTGCTGGCCGACGGCCGCATCGTCGAGAGCGGCGACAAGACGCTGGCGCTGAAGCTGGAAGAGCACGGCTACGCCTGGGTCGGCGAGCGCGGCGCCGTCGCGGAGGCGCGCGCATGAGCAGCCCGTTCGTGCAGGCGATGGTTGCGGCCGCGGCGGCCGCGCGCCTGCCGGGCAGCGGCATCGCCTGGCTGGACGCGGCGCGGCGCGAGAGCCTGGACGCATTCGCCGCCGCTGGCCTGCCGCCCGCGCGCGGCGTGGAGGCCTGGAAATACACCGCGCTGCGCACGCTGGAGCAGCGCCGCTACGCGCTGGGCGACGCGCAGGCCGGCGCGCGCGCGGTGGCGCCGGAAACCTGGACGCTGCCCGGCGTCGACGGCCCGCGCATGGTGTTCGTCAACGGCACGTTCCGCGCCGACCTGTCGGCGCTGGACGCGCTGCCCGCGGGGTTGACCCTGGTGCCGCTGTCGCGCGCGCTGGCCGAGGACGCGGAGCCGCTGCGCTTCTTCCTGACCCGCATGTTCCGCGCCAGCGGCGACGCGTTCGCGCGCCTCAACGCCGCGCTGGCCGCCGACGGCGCCGTGCTGCGCGTGGCCGCCGGCGCGCGCATCGCCGCGCCGGTGCACATCGTCCACGTCGGCGCGCCGACCGAGGCGGAGATCGCCTGGCACGCGCGCTGCCTGGTGGAACTGGGCGAGGGCGCCGAGCTGAGCCTGGTCGAGCACCACGCCGCGGCCGGCGCCGCGCCGCATTTCGGCAACCTGCTCAGCGACGTCGTGCTGCGCGACCGCGCCCGGCTGGCGCTGACCGTGCTGCAGGACGCCGACGCCGGCGCCACGCTGTTCCGCCGCGCCGAGATGCGCCTCGGCGCCGACGCCACGGCGACGCTGCACGCGCTGGAACTGGGCGGCGCGCTGGTGCGCCACGAGGTGCACGCCAGCCTCGACGGCGACCGCGCGCGCTTCGACACGCGCGGCGTGTTCGCGCTGCGCGGCCGCCAGCACGTCGACACCCGCCTTTCCGTCGAGCATCGCGGCCGCGACACCGCCGGCGACGCGCTGTGGCGCGGCATCGCCGACGAGCGCGCGCGCGGCGTGTTCCAGGGCGCGATCGTGGTCGCGCCCGGCGCCGACGGCGCCGACGCCAAGCTCAGCAACAAGAATCTGCTGCTGTCGCCGCAGGCCGAGATCGACACCAAGCCGGTGCTGGAGATCTACGCCGACGAGGTCAAGGCCGCGCACGGCGCCACCGTCGGCCAGCTCGACGAGCGCTCGCTGTTCTACCTGCGCTCGCGCGGCATCGGCGCCGCCGAGGCGCGCTCGCTGCTGACCTACGCGTTCTGCCGCGCCGCGCTGGACTCGCTGTCCAACGCAGCGTTGGCCGAGCACCTCGGCACGCGCCTGCTGGCGCGGCTGCCGATCCGCGGCGAGGACTGAGATGACCAAGGTCAGCACCGCCAGCGGCCGACACTACGTCTGGGGCCAGGTCTGCGACGGCTGGCACCTGCACGAGGGCGACGACCTCGGCGTGATCGAGGAGCGCGTGCCGCCGGGTGCCGCCGAGGTGCGCCATCGCCATCATCGCGCACGGCAGTTCTTCTACGTGCTCGCCGGCGAGGCGACGCTGGAAGTCGACGGCACGGTGCACCGGCTGCGCGCCGGCGAGGGCCTGCACGTGGCGCCCGGCGCGGCGCACCAGCTGCGCAACGAATCCGCGGCCGATGCCCGTTTCCTGGTGGTGTCGGCACCGAAGAGCCATGGCGACCGCGAAGCGGCGCCGCACGAGGAGGCGCGTTCGTGACCGCCCGCACCCTGCCCGCCGGAACCCCGCTCGACCCCCAGCGCATCCGCGCCGACTTCCCGCTGCTGGCGCGCACGGTGCACGGCAAGCCGCTGGTGTATTTCGACAACGCCAATACCGGCCAGAAGCCGACCGCGGTGATCGAGGCCACCTCCGCGTTCTACCGCGAGCACAACGCCAACGTCGCGCGCGCCGTGCACCAGCTCGGCGAGGAGGCCACCGCCGCCTACGAGGCGACGCGCGACAAGCTGGCGCGCTTCATCGGCGCGCCGTCGCGCAACGAGGTCGTGTTCACCTCCGGCACCACCCAGGCCACCAACACGGTGGCGTACACCTGGGCGCTGTCGCGGCTGCAGCCGGGCGATGCGGTCCTGGTCACGCAGATGGAGCACCACGCCAACATCGTGCCGTGGCAGCTCGTGTGCGCGCGCACCGGCGCGACGCTGAAGGCGGCGCCGATCACCGAGTCCGGCGAGCTGATCGTCGAGAAGTTCGTCGAGATGCTGACGCCGGACGTCAAGCTGGCCGGCGTGGTGCACGTCTCCAACGTGCTCGGCACGGTCAACCCGGTCGCCGAGCTGGCGCGCGAGTGCCGCCGGCGCGGCATCCCGCTGCTGGTGGACGGCTCGCAGGCCTGCCCGCACATGAAGGTGGACGTGGCCGCGCTGGGCTGCGACTTCTACACGCTGACCGGCCACAAGATGTTCGGCCCGACCGGCACCGGCGCGCTGTGGGCGAAACGCGAGCACCTGGAGTCGATGCCGCCGTTCTTCGGCGGCGGCGAGATGATCCGCCGGGTCAGCTTCGAGGGCACCACCTACGCCGATCCGCCGCACAAGTTCGAGGCGGGCACGCCCAATATCGCCGGCGTGGTCGGCCTCGGCGCCGCGATCGACTACCTCGAGGGCGTCGGCATGGACCGCATCGCCGCCTACGAGCGCGAGCTGCTCGCCTACGCCAGCGACGCGCTGGCCGAGGTGGAGGGCTTGCGCGTGTTCGGCACGGCCGCGCGCAAGGCCGCGGTGATCTCGTTCCTGGTCGAGGGCGCGCACGCGCACGACCTGGCCACGCTGCTCGACCACGAGGGCGTGGCGGTGCGTTCCGGCCACCACTGCGCGCATCCGCTGATGCAGTTCTACGGCGTGCCGGCGACCGCGCGCGCGTCGCTGGCCTTCTACAACACCCGCGAGGAAGTGGACCGCTTCGTCGCGGCGCTGCGCAAGGTGCGCAAGCTGCTGGCGTAGCGCCGCGCCGCGGGTGCGCCGCTAGAATGACGTGCATGAGCGAGTCCGCGCTGTACCGCGACCTGGTGCTGGAGCACAACCGCAGTCCGCGCGGCCTCGGCGCGCTGCCCGCCTGCACCCACGCCGCCGAGGGCGACAACCCGCTGTGCGGCGATCGCCTGCGCATCGAACTGGCGCTGGACGCCGCCGGGCGCGTGCAGGGTTTTGCGTTCAGCGGCGAGGCCTGCGCGATCACCACCGCGACCGCGTCGCTGCTCGGCGAGCGCGTGCGCGGGCTGGACGCCGCGGCGATCGCCGACCTCGACGCGCGCTTCGCCCGCCTGGTGCGCGGCGACTGCGATGCCGATCCCGCGCTGGACGGCCTGAACGCGCTGGCCGAGCTGCGCGCCTATCCGGCGCGGCGCAAGTGCGCGCTGCTGCCTTGGGCGACGCTGGCGGCGGCGCTGCGCGGCACGCCGCACGCAACCACCGAAGCCACTGCATGAGCGCAACCCCGACATTCCGTTTCGCCGAACCCGCCGACGCACCGGCGATCGTCGCGCTGGTCGAGTCCGCCTATCGCGGCGACGCCAGCCGCGCCGGCTGGACCACCGAGGCCGACCTGCTCGACGGCCGGCGCACCTCCGTCGCCGACCTGCTGCCGCTGCTGCGCGAGCCGCGCAGTCGCGTGCTGCTCGCCGAGCGCGGCGGCGAGCTGCTCGCCTGCGCGCACATCGAGAAGCAGGGCGAGGCGGCCTACTTCGGCATGTTCTCGGTGCGGCCGGCCCTGCAGGGCGGCGGCGTGGGCAAGGCGGTGCTGGCCGAGGCCGAGCGCATCGCGCGCGCGGACTGGGGCTGCGACGAGATGCAACTGACCGTGATCGACGTGCGCACCGAACTGCTGGCCTGGTACGAGCGCCGCGGCTACCGCCGCACCGGCATCCACAAGCCGTTCCCCTATGGCGACGAGCGTTTCGGCCTGCCGCGGCGTCCCGACCTGCGCTTCGAGCTGCTGGTCAAGCCGCTGACCGCGGAGCGTGCGGCATGAGCGGGTGGGTGCGGGTCTGCGAGCGCAGCGAGCTGCTGCCGGGCGAGTTCAAGGTCGTCTACGACGGCGACACCGCGATCGCGGTGTTCAACATCGACGGCGACCTGTTCGCGGTCGAGGACGTGTGCACCCACGACGGCGGCGAGCTGGCCGGCGGCGAGCTGCGCGGCCACGAAGTCGAGTGCCCGCGCCACGGCGCGCGCTTCGACGTGCGCACCGGCGATGCGCTGTGCGCGCCCGCCTACGAGCCGACCGCGAGCTTCCCGGTCAAGGTCGAGGACGGCGTGGTGTACACGCGCGACGACCGCTAGCGCGGACGGAAGACGGGCCGGCAGCGCGCGCTGCGCGCCCGTCGCCGGCCGCGGTCAGGTTTGCGGCAGCCGCACATCGACGCGCAGGCCGGTGCCCGTGCTGCCGACGCCGAAGCGCACGCGCCCGCCGTGGCGCGCGGCGATTTCGCGCACGATCGCCAGGCCGAGCCCGCTGCCCTCGCGCGCGGTGCCGGGGACGCGGAAGAAGCGCTCGCCGAGCCGCAGCCACAGTTCGGCCGGCACGCCCGGGCCGTCGTCCTCGACCCACAGCGCGTCCGCCTCGGCGTCGCGCTGCAGGCCGACCGTGATCTGCCCGCCGTCGCGGCCGTAGCGCATCGCGTTGTCGACCAGGTTGCACAGCATCTCGCGCAGCAGCACGGCGTCGCCGCGCATCGGCACGCCTTCGGCCGGGCCGACGTAGCCGAGGTCGATCTGCCGCGCCAGCGCTTCCGGCACGCGCTCGGCGACGCACTCGCGCACCAGGGCCGCCAGGTCGAGCGGCTCGGCGACGGCGATCGCGCGCTCGTGCGCCTGCGTGCGCGCCAGCGCCAGCAACTGGCCGGCGGCGCGGCCCGCGCCTTCGGCCAGGCGCTCGATGTGGCCGAGCGCATCGCGCACGGTTTCGGGGCGCGGATCGGCCAGCGCGCGCTCGGCCTGCAGGCGCAGGCCGGCCAGCGGCGTGCGCAACTGGTGCGCGGCGTCGGCGATGAAGCGTTCCTGCAGGCGCACCATCTCGCGCAGGCGCGCCAGCAGCGCGTCGATGGTGCGCGCCAGCGGCAGGATCTCGGCCGGCACGCCGGCGGTGTCGAGCGCGGCGAGGTCGCGCGGATTGCGCGCGCCGACCTGCGCCACCAGCGGGTCGAGCAGGCGCAGGCCGCGCCCGATCGAAAGCCACACCACGCCCAGCGCGAGCAGCACCAGCGCGAGTTCGATCGGCAGCGTGCCGAGCAGGATCTCCCGCGCGAGTATCTGGCGCTTGTGCAGCGTTTCGGCGACCGAAACGACGATGCGGTCGCCCGGCTCGCCGGCGCCGAGCGTGACCGTGGCCATGCGCAGCACATGGCCGCCGATGCGGATGTCGTCGAACACGGCCCGGTCGTCGCGCGCCGGCAGCATGGCCGGCATGGGCACGCTGGCGTCGCCGGAGAGCAGGCCGTGACGCAGGCTGCGTACCGCGAACAGGCTGCGGTCCTCGGTGTCGAATTCGATCAGCAGCCGCGCCTGCGGATTCAGCTCGCCGCGTGCCTCGCCGCTCTGCACGAGTTTCTGCAGCGCGCGCGCCGAGTCGAGCAGCCAGCGGTCGTAGACGTGGCCGGCGTAGCGCAGCGCGAGGCCGTAAGCGGCGAGCGCGCCGATGGCGAGGATCAGGAACAGCGGCGGCGCGAGCAGCGCCAGCAGGCGCCGGCGCAGGCTGGGGGCGTCGGACGGCATCGGCTGGGCCCGCGCCGGGCCGGCTTCAGTCATCGCCCGCTTCCAGCAGGTAGCCGAGGCCGCGCATCGTGCGCACGCGCGCGCCGGAGCCTTCCAGCTTGCGCCGCAGGCGGTAGATGCTGATGTCGAGGCCGTTGTCGGTGAGCGTGGTGTCCCAGTCGCACAGCGCCTCGACCAGGCTGGCGCGACTGACCACGCGATCGCGCCGCATCGCCAGCGCCTCCAGCAGGCCGAGCTCGCGCGCGGTCAGCTCCAGCGGCATGCCGTCCAGGCTGGCGCGGCGTCCGGCGAGGTCGAGGTGCAGGCGGCCGACCACCAGTTCCGGCGCGCCTTGGGTCGCGCGGCGGCGCTGCAGCGCGCGGATGCGCGCTTCCAGCTCGGCCAGCGCGAACGGCTTGACCAGGTAGTCGTCGGCGCCGAGGTCGAGCGTGCGCACCCGCTCGCGCAGCGCGTCGCGCGCGGTGATCACCAGCACCGGCATGGTGTCGCCGCGCTGGCGCAGGCTGCGCAGCAGGTCGGCGCCGTCGCTGTCCGGCAGGCCGAGGTCGAGCAGCAGCAGGTCGTAGGGGTGGTCGCGCAGCGCGCGCTCGGCGTCGCGGCCGCGTCCGAGGCGGTCGACCGCGTGGCCGGCGCGCGCCAGCGTCGCGCACACGGCGTCGGCGATCGCCGCGTCGTCCTCCACCACCAGCACCCGCATGTCCGCCTCCGTCCCGGGCCCTGCCAGCCGCGGCTAGCGTAGCGTTTTCCGGCCCGACCGCGGTGAAAGGCACGGGAAAGCCGCGCCCGCTAGCGTGCGCCCGCCTCTACTTCGATTCTGGGCGAAGATCCCACGCCCACTTCTGCCCGCGTTCCCCTCGCGGGCTTTTTTTTTCAGGGAGGACGGGCCGGAACACCGCGGCCGTCGCGCCGCACGGGAGGCGCGCGAAGGCGATGCCGCGCCGCGCGCAGCAGCATGTTGCGACGCGTGCGGGATGAGCGGTTGGCTAGCGATCCGCAGGGTGGTGCGGCGGGTAGTAGGCGTAGACCTGCACCGGCGCGCCGAGGAAGTCGATGTCGTCGACGACCTGGCCGCCGAGGCGCTGCGCGACCTTGGCCGCGGACTCGTTGCCGGGCCGCACCAGGCTGACCACGCGCGGCACCTGCAGCGTGCCGAACGCGAACGCCAGCACGGCGCGGCTGGCCTCGGTGGCGTAGCCGCGATGGCGGTGCTCCGGTTTCAGCATCCAGCCGAGCTCGAGGTCGGGCCAGCCTTCCGGCCGCATCAGGCCGGCGCGGCCGACGAAGGCGCCGTCGGTCTTGCGCTCCAGCGCCCACATGCCGTAGCCGCGCAGTTGCCAATGGCCGAGCAGCATCGCCAGCGAACGCCACGCGTTCATGCGGTCGAGCGGCTGGCCGTCGCCGATCCAGCGCGTGCTCTCGGGGTCGGCGAGCATCGCCGCGTAGGCGTCGAAATGGCCTTCGTTGAAGGCGACCAGGCGCAGGCGCTCGGTCTCCAGGACGGGAATGTCCGGCATGGCTTGGACGGGACGGGACATTGAACCGGCCCTGGGGCGCTCAAAAAAGCGATTGTCGCACCCCCGGCGCCGTCACGGAAGCGCCGCAAACCGGGCCAGCACCGCGGTCCCGTCGCCGCGCAGCGCAACCGGTTGCGGCGCGGCCGCGGCGGCCACGCGCAGCGAGTCGCCGGCCTGCAGGCGGATGCGCGCGCCGGCGGCGCTCGCCTCGACGCCGCCGTCGAGCAGGTGCAGCAGCCATTCGACGCCGGGTTGGGCGATCAGCGCCGGCAGGTCCGCCGTAGCGCCCGCGTCGACCGCCATGCGCACCGCGTCGCGGCGCGCCATCACGTTGAAGTCGCGGGTCGGCCCGTCGAGCAGACGACCGGTCACCGCGGCTTCGCCGGCAAAGCGCGCGGCCTGCAGGCGCCGCGTCAGCGTCACCGGCGCGGCGTCGGCGAATTCGAGGCGCATGCCGGCGCCGTCCAGCAGCAGTAATTCGCGGTCCACGCCGGGGAACGGCGAGAACGGCCCGTCGGCGGCCACCTCGGCGATGCTGACGCGCCAGCGGAACGCGCTCGCGGCGTCGGCCGCGCCGGGTGGGTCGCGCGCCAGCTCGGTGGTCCAGCCGGTGCCGTTCTTCCAGCGCGTGCGGCGGTAGTCCGCCGAAGCCAGGCGCGCGAGCAGGGCCACGGCGGCTCAGCCCAGCAGCGACTGCAGTTGCGCGGTGGTGCGGCGCAAGCTCTCGTCCCAGCCGAAGCCGACGATCGGCGCGCCGGTGGCGGCGTCGCGGAACGCTTCTTCCTGGCCGGGCGCGAGCAGGTGGCGGTAGTCGACGGTGATCTCGCTGCCGGCGGCGAGGTCGGCGGCGGCGAAGATGAAGCCGAGGTGCCACAGCGCGGTCGGCGCGAAGCTGTGGTTGACGTAGCACTCGTCGGGCCAGTCCGGCGACAGCGTGTAGCGGTCCTCGAACCAGCGCACCGAGGTGTGCAGCAGGGCGGCCAGCTCGGGGCGCGCGTTGATCTCGTCGAAGCCGTAGGTGCGGTCGATCGCGTCCGGCGCGACCACGATGCGGCCGCGGCGCGTCGCCTCGTCGACGAACAGGCCCTTGCCGGCGCCGGGGATGGTGGATGCGTCGATGCGGTAGCGCGGCAGGATCATGGCGTGCGGCGGCGGGTTGCGAAGGCGCGCGAGTGTAGCGCAGCGCGCCGTGCCGCAGACGCCGGCGGGAACGGCGCCGCGCGGCGCGCGTTCCCGCCGCAGGGCTCACTTCGCGGGGGCGGGGCGCGTCGGCTTGGCGGCCGCGACCGGCCGGGCCGCGGCCGCGGCGCCGTTCAGGCGGATCGCGTCGCGGTTGCGTTCCAGCGTGCGCTGGCCGATGCCCTTGATCTGCGCCAGTTGGTCGGCGCTCTTGAACGGGCCGTGCGCCTCGCGCCAGGCGACGATCGCCTGCGCCTTGCTGAGGCCGATGCCGTCCAGCGACTTGGCGATGGTGGCGGCGTCCGCATGGTTGATGTCGACCGGCGAGGCGGCCATGGCGGGCAGGGCGAAGGCGAGCGAGAGCAGCAGGGCGGCAAGGGTCTTCATGACGGTGGTCTCCGTGTCGGTGCGGCGCGGCTTGCGCCGTGGGGCCAAGGTACGCAGGCGCGTGTTCCGCCGCTGCCGGCGCATCGCGGGCGCGCCTGTCCGCGCCGGGCGCGTCGCGCTGTCGGAATGGGCCGACATGCCGCCCTGCTAGAATCGCCGCTTCTGCGACTCCGCCAATACGACCGAGGACCCGCGCATGGATACCGCCAGGCTGCAAGCGTTCGTCGGAGGGATGTGGGACGACGAGGTCGTGCCGCAGCTCGTCGAGTACATCCGCATCCCCAACAAGTCGCCGATGTTCGACGCGCAGTGGGTCGAGCACGGCTACATGGACGATGCGGTGAAGCTGATGGAGCGCTGGGCGCGCGCCAAGCTTGCCGGCGTGGCCGGGGCGACGCTCGAGGTCGTGCGCCTCGAAGGCCGCACGCCGCTGATCTACATCGACGTGCCGGCTTCCGGCGCCGCCTCCGGCGACGACTGCGTGCTGCTGTACGGGCATCTCGACAAGCAGCCGGAGATGACCGGCTGGAGCGACGGTCTCGGCCCGTGGACGCCGGTGATCAAGGGCGACAAGCTGTTCGGCCGCGGCGGCGCCGACGACGGCTACGCGATCTTCGGCTCGCTGTCGGCGCTGCTGGCGCTGCGCGACCAGGGCGTGCCGCACGCGCGCTGCGTGGTGATGATCGAGGCCTGCGAGGAATCCGGCAGCTACGACCTGCCGTACTACGTCGACCACCTCGCCGCGCGCATCGGCAAGCCGTCGCTGGTGGTGTGCCTGGATTCCGGTTGCGGCAACTACGACCAGCTCTGGCTGACCACGTCGCTGCGCGGCATGACCGGCGGCAACCTGAAGGTGACCGTGCTGGACGAGGGCGTGCATTCCGGCGACGCCTCCGGCGTGGTCGCCGACAGCTTCCGCCTGCTGCGCCAGTTGATCTCGCGGCTGGAGGACGAGGTCACCGGCGCGATCCGCCCGCGCGAGCTGTACGTCGAGGTTCCCGCGCAGCGCCTCGAGCAGGCCCGCCGCTCCGCCGAGGTGCTGGGCACCGCGGTGTACGACAAGTTTCCGTTCGTCGCCGGCATGCGCCCGGTCGCCGAAGACCTCGCCGAGCTGGTGCTCAACCGCACCTGGCGCCCGCAGCTCGCGGTGACCGGCGTCGATGGCCTGCCGCCGCTCGGCAGCGCCGGCAACGTGCTGCGCCCGCACACCGCGGTCAAGCTCAGCCTGCGCCTGCCGCCGACGCTGGACGGCGCCAAGGCCGGCGAATTCGTCAAGCGCCTGCTGGAGGCGAATCCGCCGTACGGCGCGAAGGTGACCTTCGAGCTGGAGAAGGCCTCGACCGGCTGGAACGCGCCGCAGCTCTCGTCGTGGCTGGAACAGGCCGTGGCGGACGCCTCGCAGCGCGCGTTCGGCGCGCCGGCGGCGTACATGGGCGAGGGCGGCACGATCCCGTTCATGGGCATGCTCGGCGAGAAATTCCCCGGCGCGCAGTTCCTGATCACCGGCGTGCTCGGCCCGCATTCCAATGCGCACGGCCCCAACGAGTTCCTGCACGTGCCGACCGGCAAGCGCGTGTCGATGGTGGTGGCACAGGTGGTGGCGAAGCACGCCGAGGCCAGCGCCAAGGGCCTGACCCTGGGCGTCGCCGCGCAGGCCGGCCACGCGCAGATGGGCGACCACGGCTGCTGCTGAGCGCGCAGCCGTTCCGGGGCCGGAGGCAGGGCGCGGCGGGCGATAGGCGCCTCGGCCGGCGCGCCCACCGCATCCTGCCGGCGCCGGGCGGGGCCCGCCCGCCCCGTCTTTCCCGGGCGCACGGCCGAAACATCCGCGGATCGAAACCCGCCCTGCGCTTGCCCGGCAGCGGCGCCGTCAGCGCCGCCCGCGCGGCCGCGGCGGCAGCGTGCGCAGGTAGGCCCACAGCGCCGCCATCTCGGTGTCGTTCATCTGCGCCAGGTTGCGCCACGGCATGAACGGGTCGAGCGCCGTGCCGTCCGGACGCTTGCCGGTGCGCAGCGTGTGCACGAAATCCGCTTCGCTCCACTTGCCGAGCCCGGTGGCCGGGTCCGGCGTCAAATTAGCGGCCTTGGGGAAGCTCGGCGGCAGGCCGGGGATGGCGCCGCCGGAGAAGTGCTCGCCGTGGCAGCCGACGCAGGCGCCGGCGAGGTAGCGGCCGTAGTCGGCGGTGGGCGTCGCGGCGACCGCCGCTTCGTGCGGTGCGTGCTGGTCGATCAGGCGCGCCTCCAGCAGGTTCGGCATGCGCCCGAACGCGAACAGCGCGCGCCCGACCGGGCCGACACGCGGCGGCGGCATCTCGCGGTCCACCGGCGGCACCTGCCGTGCCCAGGCGATCAGCGCGGCGGTGTCGGCATCGCTGAGGTTGGCGAAATCGCGTGCCGGCATGAACAGCAGCGGGCGGCCGTCCGGCGCGACGCCGTGGCGGATCGCGCGCTCCCAGTCGGCGACGCTCAGCGTCGCGCCGAGACCGCCGTGGCCGCGGGTCAGGTTGGGCGCGGCCAGGCGGCCGATCGGCGGCACGTCCATCTCGACGTGGCCGGCGAGATCGGGCGCGTGGCAGATGCGGCAGCCGCGCATGATGGCGACGCGCTCGCCGTGCGCCAGGCTGGCCGCGTCGGTGGGCAGGGCGAGCGGCGGTTCGTCGATGGCGTAGTGCTGGCCGAGCGCGGCGGCGCTGCGGATCCAGACGAATGCCACCAAGGCGGCGACGACGACGAGCAGGGCGGCCAGCGCCCGCAGCAGCCAGCGTTTCATGACGTGCCCCTCCCGCGCTCCCCGCGCGGCGCCAAGGTATAAGCTGGCGGGCGGGCGCCGTCCAGTGCCGCCGTGCCGGCTGGGCCGGGCTTGCGCGGATGTGCGACTATCTGGCGGATTCCCGCGCGGGCGCGCGTCCGCGCCGGCCGTGCGGCTTCGGCTGCGCAAGCCGCGCTGCCTCCCGTTTGCATGCCGCGACAGGTACCCCCGATGCCCTTCGACCTGCCACCGATGACGCGCGCGCTGCTGATCGCGAACATCGCCGTCTACCTGCTGCAGATGTTCGCCGGCCAGATCCTGGTGGTGCACTTCGCGCTGTGGCCGCTCGGCCCCGACCAGGTCGCCGGCTTCGCCGCCGACGGCACGCCGGTCATGGTCGGTTTCCGCGCCTGGCAACTGCTGACCTACGCGTTCATGCACGGCGGGCTGCCGCACCTGTTCTTCAACATGCTCGCGCTGTTCATGTTCGGCGGGCAGATCGAGCGGCTGTTCGGCGAGCGCAATTTCCTCGTCTACTACTTCGTCTGCGTGGTGATGGCGGCGGTGGCGCAGCTCGCCGTGGTGCACTGGTTCACCGGCGGCTATTACCCGACGCTGGGCGCCTCCGGCGGCATCTTCGGCCTGCTGCTGGCGTTCGGCATGATGTATCCGCAGGCGCGCATCATCTCGCTGTACATGCCGATCCCGTTGCCGGCGTGGATCGTGGTGATCGGCTACATGGCGCTGGAGCTGTTCCTCGGCGTCACCGGCACGCAGGCCGGCGTGGCGCACTTCGCCCATCTCGGCGGCGCGCTGGGCGGCTTCGTGCTGATCCAGTACTGGCGCGGGCGCCTGCCGATCAAGCCGAAACGCATCCTGATGCGCTGAGCGCTACACCTCGAGCGTCATGCCCGGCTGGCTAAGCGCGGGCGTGATGCCGTAGCGCTCGCGCAGCTTCTCCGCCAGCGCGTTGCGCGCGGGGTTCTCGCCGTGCACCAGGCACAGCGCGGGGCGGCCATCGAAACCGCCGTACCAGTCGAGCAGGCCGGCCTGGTCGATGTGCGCGGAGAGGCCGCCGATGGTGTGGCGCATCGCCTCCACGCGGATCTCCTCGCCGAACAGGTGCACCGTCTCGGCGCCGTCGACCAGGCGCCGGCCCAGCGTGCCGGCGGCCTGGTAGCCGACGAAGATCACGTGCGCGTTGCGCTTGCCGAGGTTGTAGAACAGGTGGTGGCGGATGCGGCCGCCGTTGCACATGCCGGAGCCGGCGATGATGATCGCGCCGCTGCTCACGCGGTTGATCGCCTTCGACTGCGCGGTATCCACGGTGAGATGCAGATTGGGCAGGCGGAACGGCTTCAGCTTGCCGCTCCACAGGCGCTTGGCGGCCTCGTCGAACAGCGTGTCGAAGCGCTCGTACACGCCGATCACCTTGGCCGCCATCGGGCTGTCCAGGAAGATGTGGAACTGCGCCAGCCCCCACTCCTCGTAGTAGCGCGCGAACCAGTACAGCAGCTCCTGCGTGCGGCCGACCGCGAACGCCGGGATCAGCACGTTGCCGCCGCCGGCGCGCGCGTGGCGGAACACTTCGCCCAGTTCGGCCACCGTCTCCGCGCGCGAGCGGTGGTTGCGGTCGCCGTAGGTCGCTTCCATCAGCACCAGGTCGGCCTGCGCGATGCGCGTGGGGTCGCGCATGATCGGCGCGCCGCGCATGCCGAGGTCGCCGGAGTACACCAGCTTGCGCGTGCGCCCGCCCTCGTCCGCGGCCAGCTCGACGATCGAGGAGCCGAGGATGTGGCCGGCGTCCTGCAGGGTCAGGCGCACGCCGGGCAGGATCTCGCGCGCCGCGGCGTAGGGCAGGGGGCGCAGCAGGTGCAGCGCATGGCGCACGTCGTCGAGGTCGTACAGCGGTTCGGCGTGCGGCTGGCCGTGGTGCCGCGCCCATTCGGCGTCGTGCGCGGCCAGCGAGGCGGAATCCTCCAGCATCACCGGCGCCAACGCGGCGGTGGCCTCGTGCACGTAGATCGGACCGGCGTAGCCGCGCTTCACCAGCAGCGGCAGGCGGCCGAGGTGGTCGATGTGCGCGTGGCTCAGCACCACCGCGTCGATCGCGCCGACGTCGAAGGAGAACGGCGCGCGGTTGCGATGGTCCTCGTCGGGCTCGCCCTGGATCATGCCGCAGTCGAGCAGCACGCGTTTGCCGTTGGCGTGCACGAGGTGACAGGAACCGGTGACCTCGCCGCCCGCCGCACCGTGGAATTCGACTCGCATCGGATCGCTCCCGTGGATGCCGCCGGCATTATGCCGCGCTGGCGTTGGTGCGCACTTGCGGCAAGAATGCACGGATGGCCCCCGTGCCGCTCCGCTGTTTCCTCGCGCTGGACCCCGACGCCGCCACGCTGGACGCGCTCGCCGCGCTGCAGTCGCGCCTGCGCGGCGGGCAGCGCGCGCAGGCGGGCGTGCGCTGGACCGCGCCCGCGCAGCAGCACTTGACCGTGCGCTTCTTCGGCGCTACCCGCGCCGCGCAGGCCGAAAGCCTCGGCGCCGCGCTGCCCGGGCTGGCGATCGCGGCGCCGACCCTGGCCGGCTGCGGCCTGGGGCTGTGGCCGGACGCGCGCCGGCCGCGCGTGCTGGTGCTGCAACTGGCGATGCCGCCGGCGCTGCGCAGCCTGGCCGAGCGCGCCGAGGCGCTGGCGCGCGCGCACGAATTCAGCGCCGAACGTCGCGCGTTCCGCGCCCACGTCACCCTGGCGCGGCTGACGCCGGAGGCGGCGTGGCCGGCGCCGAACCCCGAAGCGGCGCTGCCCGCCTGCCGATTCGACGCGCTGACCCTGTACGCCAGCAGCCCCGACGCGAACGGGTCGCGCTACACCGTGCTGCATCGCGTGCTGCTGGCAACGGCGGCCGGCTCCGGCCCCTGACCTTCGACACTGTAAGCTTGCCGGCCGGGCGCTTAGGTTCGCGGGACGGATGCGTGCGTATGCCGTCTCCCCCGTGCCACGACCCGTTCTGGTTCCCGCCCCGCGGGTCCGACCATTTCACGAGGAAGCTCGCATGAAACTTTCCGCAATGAAGCCGCTTGCGCTGGCGATGGGGCTGGCGCTCGGCCTGGCCGGTTGCGCCACGCAGACACCATCCAAGGGCGCCGCGAAGATGGCGGCCGCCGCCGTGCCGGCCGCGCCCAAGGTGTTCGACGTGAGCGAGCTGGGCGATCCGGCCAGCGCCTGCACCGACTTCAACACCTTCGTCAACGCCAAGTGGGTGGCGGCCAATCCGATTCCGGCCGACCGCGTGCGCTGGGGCGCGTTCGACGCGCTGCAGGAGAAGAGCCTCGACACGCAGCATGCCATCGTCGAGGACGCGGCGAAGAACGCCGCCGGCGCGCAGGCGGGCTCGATCGAGCAGAAGATCGGCTGGTTCTACGCCGCCGGCATGGACGAGGCCGCGGTGAACAAGGCGGGCTTCGATCCGATCAAGCCGGAACTGGCGAAGATCGACGCGCTGAAGTCGCGCAAGGACGTCGTCGCCTACCTCAACGACAGCTTCGCGCGCGGCCAGGGCGGCCTGTTCCAGTTCGGCTCCGGTGCCGACTTCAAGAACTCCTCGATGCAGATCGCCTACGCCTACCAGGGCGGCCTCGGCCTGCCGACCAAGGACTACTACTTGAAGAAGGACTACGCCAAGCTGCGCACGCAGTACGTCGCGCACATCGCGAAGATGCTTGAGCTGGCCGGCACGCCGGCCGCCGATGCGGCAAAGCAGGCGAAGGCCGTGATGGCGTTCGAAACGCGCCTCGCCAAGGCGTCGCTGGCGCCGGTCGAGCTGCGCAAGCCGGAGAACCAGTACCACTTTGTCAGCTTCGCCCGGGCCGACAAGCTGACCCCGGGCTTCTCCTGGCAGCAGTTCTTCGCCGCGCAGGGGCTCGACGTCAAGGACGGCTTCTCGCTGTCGCAGCCGGCGTTCTTCGGCGAGGTCGGCAAATTGCTGAAGACGGCGCCGGCATCGCAGTGGCGCGCCTACCTGCGCTACCACGCCATCGAGGGCGCGGCGCCGTACCTGTCCGATCCGTTCGTGCAGGAGAACTTCGCGTTCTATTCGCAGACCCTGCAGGGCCAGAAGGAAATCAAGCCGCGCTGGAAGCGCGTGCTCGGCGCCACCAACGAGGGCATGGGCATGGCGCTCGGCGAGCTCTACGTCGCCAAGACCTTCCCGCCGGAGGCCAAGCAGCAGGCGCTGGTGCTGGTCAACAACCTGCGCGACGCGCTGAAGGCGCGCATCGAGAAACTCGACTGGATGGGCGACGCGACCAAGCAGAAGGCGCTGGAGAAGTGGAGCACCTTCCTGCCGAAGATCGGCTATCCGGACAAGTGGCGCGACTGGTCGGGCCTGACGGTCACGCCGGACAACTACTACGCCAATGCGATGGCGGCGGCCAGGTTCAACCACGACTACGACCTGTCGAAGGTCGGCAAGCCGACCGATCGCCTCGAATGGGGCATGACGCCGCAGACGGTCAACGCCTACTACAACCCGACCGACAACACGGTGAACTTCCCGGCCGCGATCCTGCAGCCGCCGTTCTTCGACCCGCACGCCGACGACGCCATCAACTACGGCGGCATCGGCGCGGTGATCGGCCATGAGATGACCCACGGCTACGACGACGAGGGCAGCCAGTTCGACGCCAAGGGCAACAACGCCAACTGGTGGACCAAGGACGACCGCGCCAAGTTCGACGCGCGCACGCACCGGTTGGTCGAGCAGTTCAACGGCTACGCGCCGCTGGCCGACAAGCCCGACCTGCACGTCAACGGCCAGTTGACGCTGGGCGAGAACATCGCCGACCTGGGTGGCCTGAACGTCGCCCACGACGCGCTGCAGATGGCGCTGGCGAACAAGCCGCAGGAGGCCGCGGAGAAGATCGACGGCTACACGCAGGACCAGCGCTTCTTCCTCAACTGGGCGCGCGTGTGGCGCGGCGACATCCGCGAGCAGGCGCAGATCGTGCGCCTCAACGCCGATCCGCACGCCCCGGCCAAGTTCCGCGCGATCGGCGCGCCGTCCAACATGCCCGCCTTCGCCGAGGCGTTCCAGTGCAAGGCCGGCCAGCCGATGGTGCGGCCGGACGACACGCAGGTGAAGATCTGGTAACGCCGCGGCGGCGTTGTTTCGCAGAGACGGAGGGCGCCGCGCGAGCGGCGCCCTTTTTTCTCTCTGCGATCTGGCCCGCCTTGACCTGGCGTCATCGCGATGCCGGCACGTGTACGCTTCAATCGCCGCACCGCGCATTGTGGTAGGGATTGCACAGTTCCGGCTGAGCATGACCCGCGAACGTTCCGCGCCTTGGCAAGATGCGTGATTCAAACGGCGACAAGTGAACCCGGCACCGTTTTTGTACGATTTTGGTAGATTGAAAAAGTAAGTTTATGAACCTGATGCCATTGTGTCGTTCGGCTCGCCACGAAATTACAGTGTGAGGAAGGGAAGCGATCAGACTATGAAACGACTCAAACTCAGCGCGCGCAGTTGGCCGATTTTTTACTCGACAGGCTTCGCTGTCTTGATCTTGGTGTCGTTGGCTGCAGGCATCATGCTGACCTTCTTGTTGTCAGGATTACTTGTCATTCCTGCCGCGAAGATGTTGAACCTCGCAGGCACTGCCTATGGGCTTATCGGCGTAGTAGTGCTCTCTGAAGCAGTTGTTCGCAGTGATCGAATCAAGCGTTTTATGGTCATTTGGGTGGGTGCAGCATTGCTTTGGGCGCACACTGGGCTTGCGCTGGGTGCTTGTATCGGTGCTGTCATCGTATTCTTCTCCGGGCGCCCATCGGCATATGCTGCTTATGGATTCGCGCTCAGCCTGTTCAGCTACGTCGTGCTAATCGGTGGCGTAGTCGACGCTACGGTTACCTATCCACGCTCAGTTCGACTCCAAGAACTGACACCTAGACATCAGCGTCTCGGGCTGATCGTGCTTGTCACCGGATTGGCACTTCAGCTCGCCGCCGCGATCATAGAATTCTGAATAGCGGTGCCAGGCTCATCTGGCACCAAAACGGTACCGGACTCACTTACACCTATTTAAATCGGCGCAGTCACGTTCCATCCGCCATCAGCGCACGCGCCCACCGGTGTACGGATTCCAGCCTAGCGCAGCCAACGCCGCCCACGCGGTCGCGCCGAGGTGCGGCCAGTGGTAGTAGCGGAAGTCGTCGGTGCTGCTCGTCGGCGTGAGCGCCAGCCCGGTGCTGAGGCGCGCTTGCGGCGTGGCGTAGAGCAGGCCGCCGGGGCTGATGTCGTCGGCGAGGCCGCGCAGCAGGCGTAGCGCGTCGTCGCGACGACCCACCACGCGATAGGCGAGCGCGCCCTGCGCGGTGCCTTCCACCCACACGCCGTCGCGGTCTTCGCTGAAGTCGAAGCCGGCAGCGACGCCGTGCACGCGCTCGGCGTAGGCGAGCGCGCGGCGCCATGCCGGCGGCGCATCCGGCAGCAGCAGGGCCCAGAACTGCGCGTCCAGCGCGGAGGTCGAACGGTTGGGCGTGATGCCATCGGGCGCGGTACCGGTGAGGAAGTGGCCGCTGGCGGCGTCCCATTGCGCATCGACGAAGGCGCGTGCGGCGCGCGCCTGCGCGTCCCAATGGCCGGCCGGATCGCGCCGCGCCAGCCGGGTGAACGCGGCGGCGAGGTCGAGGTTGTGTTCGGTCGACTTCCAGGTGAGCGCCTGCGGATGGTCGTCGAAGCCGTAGACGCCGCCGCCGAAGCCGCCGGCGCCGGTCGCACTGCGCGCGTTCGCGACCACCCACGCGCCCAGCCGGCGCGCGCCGCCGGTCCAGCGCGCGTCGCCGTCGTGCTCGGCCACGGTCAGCAGCGCCAGCATGGTCCAGGCGACGTTGCCGGTGGCGGTGCCCATCTGGTAGCCGTCTTCCAGCCAACGCCGCTGCGCCGCGTCCCACCAGCCGTTCGGCAGCGGCGCGCCGTCGACCGTGCCGGCACGGTAGGCGTTGCGCAGGCGGGAATCGCCGCGTGCGGCCGCGGCGAGCGCGGCGCCGATGCGTTCGGCCTGCGCCGGCCGCCCGCAGGCGACCAGCGCGATCGTCGCCAGCGCGTTGTCGTAGGTGAACGCGGCGGTGGCGAGCGCCGGCTCGCGCGACGGCCCCTTGCCGCTCTCGTCGTCGTAGCTGCGCAGCAGCAGCGGGCCGCGGCCCGGCACCGCGTCGACGCGCGCGGCGAGGGCGTCGCAGGCGCGTGTGGCGAGGGTTTGCGCGGGCGCGGCGGCCGGGGCGGCAGCTTCGGTGGCGAAGGTCGCCGCGGCCAGCAGCAGCGCCAGCGTCAGGCGAAGCATCCGGGGCATCGTCGGCGTGTCATCGGACCGGAGCACAAGCGTAGCGCAGCCCGGCACGGCGCTTGCTCGCTTTGCGCGCTTTTGCCGGCCAGCGGATAATCCGCGGCCCGCCTCACTCGCCGCGCTCGATGAACTTCGTCCCCGGACAACGCTGGATCTCCAACGCCGAGCCCGAGCTTGGCCTCGGCACCGTGCTGCGCGTCGAAGGCCGCGGCGTGCAGGTGTTGTTCGCCAAGTCCGGCGTGCTGCGGCAGTACGCCGCGCAGAGCGCACCGCTGGTGCGCGCGGAATTCCGCGTCGGCCAGCGCATCGCCGGCAAGGGGCTGTCGTTCCTGGTCGAGCGCGTGGAGATGCGCGACGGCCTGCTGGTCTACAACGGCGAAGGCCGCGAACTGGGCGAAGGCCAGCTCGACGACGAGCAGGCGGTGTCGCAGGCCGACGATCGCCTGATCTCCGGCCGCGTCGACCGTCCCGACCAGTTCGACTTCCGCGTGCAGGCGCTGGCGCGCCGCGCCGAGGCGCAGCGCTCGCCCGGCTGGGGCATCGGCAGCGCGCGCGTGGACCTGATCCCGCACCAATTGCGCGTGACCGAGGTCGCCGCGACGCGCCGCCCGCCGCGCGTGCTGCTGGCCGACGAGGTCGGCCTCGGCAAGACCATCGAGGCCGGCCTGCTGATCGCGCGCCTGCTCGCCGCCGGCCGCGCCGAGCGCGTGCTGGTGCTGCTGCCGGAGACGCTGGTGACGCAGTGGTTCGTCGAACTGCTGCGCCGCTTCAACCTGCAGTTCGCGATCTTCGACGAGGAGCGCTGCGAGTCGATCGAGGTCGCCGACTCGGGCCGCAATCCGTTCGAGGACGAGCAACTGGTGATCGCCGATTTCGCTTTCCTCGGCGCGTCGCCGCGGCGCGCCGAGCAGGCGCTCGACGCACGCTGGGATCTGCTGGTGGTCGACGAGGCGCACCATCTCGCCTGGACGCCGCAGGGCGCCAGCCCGCAGTACGCGCTGGTCGAGCGCCTCGCCGCGGCCACGCCCGGCGTGGTGCTGCTGACCGCGACCCCGGAGCAGCTCGGCCGCAGCGGCCACTTCGCGCGCCTGCGCCTGCTCGATCCGGCGCGCTACCGCGATCTGGACGCCTACCTCGCCGAAGCCGACGGCTACCTCGCGCTGTCGCGTATCGCCGAGAAGCTCGGCGACGGCGCCGCGCTGGACGCGGCCGAGCACGACGCGCTCGCCGCGCACTTCGCCGGCGACGCGGCGCTGCTCGAAACGCTTGCCGCCTATCCGCAGGCCGCCGGCAGCGCCGAAGCGCTGACCGACGCGCTGATCGACCGCCACGGCACCGGCCGCGCGATGTTCCGCAACCGGCGCGCCGTGGTCGGCGGCTTCCCGAAGCGCGTGCCGGCGCTGGACGTGCTCGACGGCAGCGCGCTCGGCGAGGACCAGCGCCAGCAGTTGCTCGGCGAATTCCACGCCGACATCCAGCAGCCGGCGCCGGCGCTGGAATACGACTACGCGCGCGATCCGCGCCTGCCCTGGCTGGTCGCGCTGCTGGACGCGCATCCGCAGGACAAGTTCCTGCTGATCTGCCGCAGCCGGGCCAAGGTGCTGGCGCTGGAGGAAGCGCTGCGCACGCGCAGCGGCGCCAAGCTGGCGCGCTTCCACGAAGGGCTCGGCATCGTCCAGCGCGACCGCAACGCGGCGTTCTTCGCCGAGCCCGACGGCGCGCGCCTGCTGCTGTGCTCCGAGATCGGCTCGGAAGGGCGCAACTTCCAGTTCGCGCACCGGCTGATCCTGTGGGACCTGCCGCTCGATCCCGACCTGCTGGAGCAGCGCATCGGCCGCCTCGACCGCATCGGCCAGCGCCGCGACATCGCGATCCACGCCGTCGCCTTCGCCGGCACTGCGCAGCACGTGCTGCTGCGCTGGTTCGACGAGGGCGTCGGCGCGTTCCGCGACAGCCCGGCCGACGGCCGCGAGCTGCTGCGCCGCTTCGGCGCGACCGTCGTCGAGCTTGCCGCCGAGCACGCGCGCGGCGGCGACGCGCCCGACCAGGAATTCGACGTGCTGATCGCCGAGACCGCGGCTGCGCACGCCGAGCTGTCCGCGCTGGTGCACCAGGGGCGCGACCGCCTGCTGGAACTGGCCGCCGCGCGCGAGGCGCGCGCCGAAACGCTGCGCCACGCGCTCGCCGCCGAGGACGCCGATCTCGCGCGCGACGCCTTCATCGGCGAGCTGTTCGAACAGTTCGGCGTGCACGTCGAGGAACATGGCGGGCGCACCGTGCTGCTCGATCCGGAGTACGTCGCCACCGACGCCTTCCCCGGCCTCAAGGACGGCCCGCGCCAGGCCACCTTCGAGCGCGCCGTGGCGCTGGCGCGCGAGGAGCTGCCGCTGCTGCGCCTCGACCATCCGATGGTCGCCGGCGCGCTCGACCTGCTGCTGGAGGGCGAGCAGGGCAACGCCGCCTTCCTCGTCGACGACGCGCTGCCGCCGCGCAGCGCCGTGCTCGAGTGCGTGTTCGTGCTGGAGTGCGTGGCCGACCGCCGGCTGGGCGTCGAGCGCTTCCTGCCGCCGCTGCCGCTGCGCATCGCCGTCGACACGCGCCTCGCCGTGCGCGCGGAGTTCCGGCCATCCGAGAACGCGCTGCGCCGCGCCGGCGACCGCCCGGTGGACGTGCCGCGCTACCGCAAGTACCTCGCCAAGCTGGTGGCGCCGATGCTGGAACGCGCCGAGCGCGAGGCGCGCGAGCGGGCGACCGCCGAAGTTGCCCGCGCCACCGCCGCGGCCGACCGCGCGCTCGGCGCCGAGCACGAGCGCCTGCTGGCGCTGCAGCGCGTCAACCCCGCCGTGCGCGCCGACGAAGTGCAGGCCGTCGAGCGCGAACTGCAGGCGCTGCGCGAGGCCATGGCCAAGGCGCGCCCGCGCCTCGACGCCGTGCGCTTCGTCTGCAGCGTGGATTTCCTCGCGCTGCGCTGAGCGGCGACCGGCGGAAGCCGCGTTGCGGCTTCCACCCTACGGGTAGGGCGGAACCGGCTTCATCGGTTCCGCCGCTTCGCTGCTCCGGCACGTGCACCGCTCCGGCACGGCGGAAGCCGCGTTGCGGCTTCCACCCTACGGGTAGGGCGGAACCGGCTTCATCGGTTCCGCCGTCGCTCTGCCGCGCATCTTCGCCGGCGATCGGCGGAAGCCGCTGCGCGGCTTCCGCCCTACGCGGCGTGGGGGTCGTCACTCCGCCGCGCGCGCCTTCGCCAGCGCGGCGGCGTCGAGGCGCAGCACCGGGTACAGGCCGACGCGCTGCACCGCCTTCCACGGCGAGCGGTCGTAGAACCAGGCCAGACGCGCAGCGGGGTTGCCGGCGAAGGCGGGGTTGTCGCGCAGCTTCGCTTCGAACGCGGCGCGCAGCGCCGGGTCCTTCGCCAGCATGTCGCGGGCGAGCTGCTCGGCCACGCGCGGCTCGGCGTATTCGTGCTGCTGGAAGATCGCGTCGAAGTAGCCCCAGGCCACCAGCGAATCCGGCGCCTGCGGCTCCAGCAGTTCGATGGCGACGTTGGCGGCGCGCTGGTCCAGCGGCACGATCACCGCGCCGGGCGCGAGCGTGACCGTGGTGCGCTCGGGCGCGATGTCGAAGCGCGCCAGCATCAGGTGGCTCTCGAAGGGCTGCGTCGCCCACTCCGGGTGCGTCATGCGCCAGGTGTCGGCTTCCAGCGTCAGCGGCTTCGCCAAGCGCTCGTAGCGGATGCCGTGCGCGTCGAGGCGCTCGATCGCCGCGGACCATTCGGCCGGCACCAGATACGCGGCGGGCGGCGCCACGCTGACCTCGGGCGCGAGGTCGCGCCACCACGGCACCGTGTAGGTCTGCGGCCGCCTCGGGTCGTAATGCACCCACAGGTCGCCGGAGATCTCGCTGCGCTCCTGCGTGAACGCAAAGCCTTTCAGCGTGATCGTGGTCGGCGGCTCGGCAAGCTTGAAGGCCAGCGGCACGCGCACGTCCGTCCGTGCGGCGCGCGCGACGGTGGCGGCGTCGGCGCGCGCGACGGCGTCGCGCAGCGCCGCGGGATCGGCGGCGACGCGCTCCAGCATCAGCTCGACCATGTCGTAGCTGGCGCGCACGCGCGTCGCGTAGTCCTTCAGCATGTGCGTCTCGATCAGCAGCGCGGGCCGGTTCTGCAGCGCGGCGTAGCCGGTGGAGAAGCGCGGGCCGGAGCCGAAGTTGACGATGCCCTTGGTGATGTCGCGGCCGTCCTTCAGCTCCAGGTACGGCGAGGCGAGGTGGCCGCGGCGCTCGAAGCGCGGCAGCACGGCGTTCAGCGCGGCGCGCTGCCAGGCGTCGATGGCGGGATCGAGCTTGTGCGGGTCTTCGGTGTACCAGGTCAGGTCGTAGCGGTAGTCGGCGCCGTCGGTGGTGTGCACGTCGATCAGCAGGTCCGGCAGCCAGGCGTTCCACAGCGCCAGCCAGGCGCGCATCTCCGGCGCATCGGCCTTGACGTAGTCGCGGTTGAGGTTGAGGTTCTGCGCGGTGGCGCGGAAGCCCATCGCCGCGGGGCCGTTCTGGTTGATGCGGTTGTACGGGCCGGTGCGCGCGTGGCCGTCGACGTTGAACACCGGCACGTACAGCAGCACGACGCGGTCGAGCAGGTGCGGATATTTGTGCCGGATGACGAGGTCGCGCAGCAGCGCGAGGCCGGCGTCCTTGCCCTCGATCTCGCCGGCGTGGATGCCGGCCTGCACCAGCACCACCGCCTTGCCGGCGGCGCGCGCGGCCGCGGGCGTGAACGTGCCGCCGTTCGAGGCGACGACCACGTCCAGCGGGCGGCCCTGCGGCGTGGTGCCGAACCGCGCGAGGCGCAGCGTGCCGGGCGCGGCGTCGGCGAGCCGCTGCAGGTACGCGCGGGTGGCAGCGCCGTCGGGCGTGCTGCGGTAATGCGCGGCTTCGGCCGGCGTGGTCCAGTCGGCGGCGTCGGCCGCCGGCACGAGCGCCGGCAGCAGGGCCAGCCACGACAACAGCACGAGCGCGCGCATGCGGCCTCCGCAAAAGAAACAGGCCGGGCGGGCCGGCCTGAAGTCAAGGAGACATACGATGCCTGAGAAGAGGCGTTGCCACTGTAGCCGCGACGCCGACGCCGCAACCGTGCTGGAAGCCATGTTTTGCGAGGCGGCGCTCAGCCGGCCGGTCGCTCGGCCGGCGCGGGCACGCTGTCCGGCACCACCGCGCCGGCGGACAGGATGAACGCCATCGCCTGGTCGACGCTCCAGGTGGTCGCGGTCAGCCGCTCGGTGGGCACGACTTCCAGGTAGCCGCCGGTCGGGTTCGGCGTGGTCGGCACGTACACCGCGGCCAGTTCGCGGCCCTGCTCGTCGCGGAAGGTGCGGGTGACGAAGCCGACCGCCTTCAGCGGCGGCGCCGGGAAGTCGATCAGCACCACGCGCTGCGTGCCGGACGGCTTCGTGCTCAGCACGCTCATCAGCTTCTTGGCGCCGCCGTAGATGGTGTGCACCATCGGGATGCGTTCCATCACGCGGTCGAACCCGCCGAGGATGCGCGCACCGAGCACGCGCGAGGCCAGGAACCCCAACGTGTACAGGGACAGCAGCGTCGCCACCAGCGCCAGCAGCGGCAGCAGCCAGGCGTGGCCGAGCGCTTCGCGCAGCGGCGGCGAGGCCACGCCGAGCAGGGCGGCGACCAGCGGCGCGCCGACGCCGGCGAGCAGGCCGAAGATGAACTTGAACACCAGCCAGGTCACCCACAGCGGGATGAAGGTCAACAGGCCGGTGATCAGGTAGCGCTGGATGCGCAGGGAACGAAGGGTCATGGCGCGGGCGGTGGTGGCAGGTGCTCGGCGTCGACTTCGCGCAGCACGCGGAAGCCGACGGTGGTGTAGCCGATGTCGGGCGCGGCGTCGCCGCGGCGCTGCAGGTTGCTCTCGCCGTCGCCGTCGCGCCAGGACAGGCCGCGGTACCAGCGGCCGACGCAGTTGGTGTCGTCGTCGAACAGCCGGCGCAGCGCGCTGCCGCGCGCGCAGTCGGCGGTCCATTCGCTGGCGTTGCCGAGCAGGTCGTAGACGCCGAGGTCGGAGGCGGCGAAGTGCGCGGCCGGCGCGGTGTGCGGGAAGCCGTCGCCGCAGGCGAACGGCGTGCCGCCGCGGCGGCCTTCGCGGCTGGCGTCGGCGACGTCGCCGAGCGCGCAGGGGCTGCCGCCGCCCACGCCGCGCGCGACGTGCAGCCACTCGCGCTCGGTCGGCAGGCGATAGCGCTGGCCGGTGCGCTGGCTCAGCCAGCGCGTATAGGCGAGCGCGTCGCGCCAGCTCACGCAGACCGCCGGATGGTCGTTGGTCTGGGCGAAACCGGGATCGTCCCAGGCGAACCGGCGCAGGCGCGAGAACGGATTGAGCGGCTCGGCGCAGCGGCTGGTCGCGCGCCCGCTGGCGCGCACGAACGCGGCGTACTGGCCGCGCGTCACTTCGCTGCGGCCGATCGCGAAGGCGCGGTCGGTGCGGTCGCCGTCCCACGCGGCCGGCACGAACACCAGCGCCGGGCCGCCGGCGTCCTCGAACACCGTGCCGGGCTTCGGCACGCGCGCGATCAGCTCGGCGAGGCCGCCGGCTTGCGACAGCGCATCCGGTTTATGGCGCAGCACGGTGGCCAGCGGCGCCAGCGCGTCGAGGCGGTCGCGGTCGAGCGCCCGCGTGGCGTCGCCCACCGCCGCGGAAGCGGCGTCGCCGACGCGCGTCTCGAAGGCGCGCCAGGCCGGCTTGCCGCGCAGGCGGCCCTGGTCGGCAAGCCGCTGCGCCTGTTCGTACAGATCGCGCGCGTCCGTGCCTTCGCCGTCCTGCACCCGCCGGACGATGCGCGTGCCGAGCGCGTCGACCACGCCCTGCAGGCCGGCCTGCGCCTCGGCGTTGTCCGGATAGGTGCGCAGCACCGCGAGGAAGCGTTCGGCGGCGTTGGCGCCGATGGGCGAGACCAGCTTGCCCTTGCCCAGCATGGCGTTGCCTTCGCGCAGCAGGCCGTCCATCGCGTCGGCGCTCAGCATCGGCCCGGCGGGTGCGGTCGTGGCGGCGGGCGCCGGCGCCGCCTCGGCGGGCAGCGGCGCCGCGGCGATGCCGGCCGCGGTCGGCGTCGCGGCGACGGGGTCGGCCGCGGCGCGCGGCGCGTGCACGACCTTCGCCAGCGTGACCAGCAGCAGTCCCGCGCCGACCAGCGCGGCGAGGCCGACCAGCGCGCCGCGCCCGGGCCGCGGCCGGTGTGCGTCGATCCATGCGCCCAGGCCGCCGCTCTCGCCGTTGTCCAGGCGCGCGGCGAGTTCCTCGACCGCTTCCAGCATCTCGTCGGCGTTCTGATAGCGATCGGCCGGCGCCTTGGCCATCGCGCGGTCCAGCAGCGGCTGCCACAGCCGCTTCATCGGCGGCAGGCGTGGCACCGGGTTCTCCAGGTGCGCGATCGCCACCGAGAGCGCGTCTGGCCCGTTGAACGGCAGATCGCCGGTCAGCAGCTCGTAGCAGACCACGCCGAGGCTGTAGAGGTCGGAGCGGCCGTCGGTGGCCTGGCCGCGCGCCTGCTCGGGGCTCATGTAGCCGGACGAGCCCAGCGTCGCCCCCTCGCGGGTCACGCGCAGGTGGTTGCGGGTGGCCAGCGCGATGCCGAAGTCGGCCAGCAGCGGCCGGTCCAGCTTGTCGAACAGCACGTTCTCCGGCTTGACGTCGCGGTGCACGATGCCCTGCTCGTGCGCGTAGGCCAGCGCCTTCAGCAGCGCGCGCATGGTTTCGACGATGCGCGCCGGCAGCTCGCCCAGCTTGCGCCGGCCGAGGTCGCCGTTGGGCAGGTAGGGCATGGTGTAGTAGAGCTGCCCGGTCGAGGTGCGGCCGACGTCGTAGATGTTGACGATGTGCGGATGGTCGAGCCGCGCGATGGTGCGCGCCTCCTGCTCGAAGCGGGTGGCGGCCTCGTCGTTCGGCGTGTGCTCGGCGGCCAGCACCTTGACCGCGACAGGGCGCCCCAGCGAGACCTGGATCGCCAGATAGACGGTCGCCATGCCGCCTTGGCCGATCTGGCGCACCAGGCGGTAGCCGGGAATGTCGAAGCTGGCGCCGGCGACGGCGATACTCATGTGCGGGGGGATCCCCAAAGCAAGGCCGGCCGATTCTAGCCCAAGCGGCGTTTACGCCCCGCGTGGGACAATCCGGGCGTGCCCGCGCCGTCTGTTCCGGTCCTGATCGCCCCGCTCGGCCTGCCCGGCGCGGGCAAGAGCGCGCTGGCGCGGGCGCTGGCGCGACGGCTGGGCCTGCCGCGGGTCTGCCGCGACGCGATCCGTGCGGCGATGTTTCCCGAAGGTACCGCCGCTGCCGCCGAGAAGCGCGCCGCGTTCGCCGCCGCGCTGGCCGCGGCCGATGCGCATCTGCGCGCGCGACGCGGCTGCGTGCTCGACGGCGCGACCTTCGCGCGCGGTGCCGACCGGCGTCGGGTTGCGGCGCTGGCGCGACGGCACGGTGCGCGGCTGGTATGGCTGTGGCTGGACTGCCCGCCGGCGCTGGCGCGCGGTCGCGTGGCGCGCCAGCGCGCGCATCCCGCGCCGGACCGCACGCCCGCGCTGGTGGATGCGGTGGCCGCGCGCTTCGCGCCGCCGCCGGCGGACGCGATCCGGCTGGACGCCGGCCTGCCGCGCAACCGCCTGCTCGCGCAGGCGCTCGCCGCCGTTTCGCGGGCGCAGGGCGGGTCTCGACCCGCCGCTGCGGTTGCGGCGTGCGAAATGCCGGCCGGCGTGCGCGGCCATCCCGTGGCGGGCCGGGAGCCGCCCTACGCGCCGCGGGCGCGTGGCTTGAGGCGCACGTAGAGCTGCTTGCGCACGCGCGCGACCAACTCGCCGTCGGCGGTCTTCACCTCGGTCTCGAACCAGCGCAGCACGCGTTCGCCGTCGGCCGCGGCGGCGCGCAGCGCGTCCACCGCCGCGTCGTCGAGCGTGAACTCGGCGTACACGTCGGCGCGGCCGGGCGCGACGAAGTCGATCGCGCCGGCCTTGTCCCAGACGAGGTAGTCGGTGCCCAGGCGGTGCAGGGCGAGCAGCATCCAGAACGGATCCGTCATCGCGAACAGGCTGCCGCCGAAGTGGGTGCCGACGTAGTTGCGGTTCCAGCGCCGCAGCCGCAGCGCCACGCGCGCCGAGCGCCAGTCATCGGCGATCGCCAGCACGCGCACGCCGGCAAAGAGATACGGCGGCCACAGGTTCATCGCCCGCCGCAGGCTGCGCGCGGACAGCTTCATGGCTGCGCCGGATCCTTGCCGCGCTCGAGGTGGAAGCGGTGCAGCAGGCGGTGCACGAACGGCGCGAACAGCAGGCCGGTGAGGAACACCACGACCAGCCCGCTGTACAGCGCGTAGCTGCCGGCGAACAGCTTGCCGGCGCTGGTTTGCGGCGCCGCCAGCGGACCCATGCCGGACAGGATCATCGCCGCGTTGGCGTAGGCGTCCAGCCAGCCCATGTGCTCGGTGCAGTGGTAGCCGAGCATGCCGATGGCCAGCGACAGCGCGACCACCACGACGCCGGCCAGCAGCGTGCGCGCGACGCGCCGCAGGAAGCGCCGGCGCGGCAGCAGCGGGTCGGTGCGGTGCTCGAAGCCGCGCCAGATCACGTCAGAACAGCAGCGAGGCCATCTTGCGCCGGTAGCTGGCGACCAGCTCGGCGTCGTCGAGCACGCTGAACGCGGCGATCAGGCGCTTCTTCGCCTGGCCGTCGTTCCAGTCGCGCTGCGCGCGCAGGATGGCGAGGAACTGCTCGAGGCCGGCCGCGGTCTCGCCCTCCACCAGCAGGCGCACGCCGAGCAGGTCGCGCGCGGCGTGGTCGTCCGGCTGGCGGGCGAGCCGCGTTTCCAGGTCGGCCATCGACGGCGCGCCTTCCAGCGCGCGCGCGAAGTCGAGCTGGCCGCGCAGGCGCCTGGCGCGGTCGTCGGTGGCGAGGTTGGCGGGCAGGGCGTCGAGTTCGGCCTCCGCGGCGGCGGCGTTGCCCGCGCGCATGTGCGCCAGCGCCAGGTCCAGCTTCAGCTCCGCCTGCTCGGGCTGTTCGGCGATCGCCTGCTGCAGCCGCGCGATCGTTTCCTCGGGGGATTCGGCGGGAAAGGCCACGGTTTCGCCGGCGATTTCCTCCTCGGCCGGCGCCGCGGCGGGCTGCACGTGGCGCGACAGGAACTCGCGCAGCGCGCTCTCCGGCAGCGCGCCCTGGAAGCCGTCGACGATCTGGCCGTCGCGCACCAGCATCACCGTGGGGATGCTGCGGATGCCGAACATGCCGGCCAGCATCTGCTCCTTGTCGCAGTCGACCTTGGCCAGGCGCACCGCGCCGTTGTATTCGTCGACCAGTTTTTCCAGCAGCGGCCCGAGCGTCTTGCACGGCCCGCACCAGGTCGCCCAGAAGTCGACCAGCACCGGCTGCGCGAGCGAGGCCTGCAGCACCTCGCCCTCGAAATTGGCCTGGGTGGCGTCGAAGATGTGGGGCGAGGCGGCGGGGTCGGCGTTCATGCGGGCAGTCCATGGTCCAGATCGCCCTAGATTGTGCCAGCGTCGCGGAATGCAAGGCAGTCCGCGGCGGCGCCGGGCGCCGCCGCGGAGCGCGCGCTCAGGGCGCCGCGGCGGCGTCCTTGTAGACCTTGCCGTCCTTCATCACGAAGTCGACCTTCTGCATCAGGGCGATGTCGTCCAGCGGGTTGCCCGGCACGGCGACCACGTCGGCGTACTTGCCGGCGCTGATGCTGCCGAGGTTCTTGTCCTGCTTCAGCAGCTCGGCGGCGTGCGTGGTGGCGGCCTGGATGGCGTACAGCGGCGGCATGCCGGCCTGCACCATGTACTCGAATTCCCTGGCGTTCTGGCCGTGCGGATACACCGCGGCGTCGGTGCCGAAGGCGATCTTCACCCCGGCCTTGTACGCCTTGCCGGCGGTGGCCTGGATGATCGGGCCGACCTGGCGGGCCTTGGCCGCCACCTGCGGCGGGTAGTAGCCGGGCTTGTCGGCCATCTCCTGCACGTACTTGCCGGCGATGATGGTCGGCACGTACCAGGTGCCGTGCTGCTTCATCAGCTTCATGTCCTCGTCGCTCATGAAGGTGCCGTGCTCGATCGAGTCGACGCCGCCGATCACCGCGCGGCGGATCGCCTCGGCGCCGTGCGCGTGCGCGGCCACGGCGAAGCCGTAGTCGTGCGCGGCGGCGACCACGGCCTTGATCTCCTCGATCGTCATCTGCGGGTTGTCGGCGCTGGCGCTTTCGTCCAGCACGCCGCCGGAGGGCATGATCTTGATCAGGTCGTCGCCTTGCTTGTAGTGCTGGCGCACCGCCTTCCAGGCGTCCTCGGGGCTGTTGATGATGCCGTCCTTCGGGCTGGGGTCGCCGGCCAGGTCCTGGCGGTAGCCGTCGGTGGGGTCGGCATGGCCGCCGGTGGAGCCGATCGGCTCGCCGGCGGTGAAGATGCGCGGCCCCGGCACGACGCCGGCGTTGATCGCGTTGCGCAGCGCCACCGACTCGTTGGCGGTATCGCCGAGGTTGCGCACGGTGGTGAAGCCGGCCAGCAGCGTGCGCTTCGCATAGACCGTCGAGCGGATCGCGTAGTCGGCGACGTTCCAGCGGAATTGGTCGCTGTAGCCGGTCGGGCTGGTCTGGCCGGTCAGGTGGGTGTGGCTGTCGATCAGGCCGGGCAGGCAGGTGCTGGCCGGGGGCAGCGTGATCTTCGTGGCGCCCGGGCGGTCCTGCAGGCCGGCGGCGACTTCCTTGATGCGGTTGCCCTCGATGACGACCGTGGTCGCGCCCAGCATCTTGCCGGCCACCACGTCGAGCAGGTGGCCGCACTGCAGGACGGTGAGCGCGGGCGCCGCGGGCGCGGGCGCGTCGGCGGCCGAAACGGCGGCGGCGGAAACGGCGAATACGGCGGCGATGGCCGCGGCGAGGCGTAGCGTCATGGGAGTCCCCCGTGGTCGAACACTGCCGCCCATCTTTGGCCATGCGCCGCCGCGGCGCGGGTGCCATTCGGCACGGGTGCCCGGCACGACCTTGGTCGCGGGCGCGGCCATCCCGGTTGGCGGTTTTGCTGCGCTGCGGTAGGCTGACCCGTCACGCAGCCGCGGCGCCGCGCCGGCGCCCGCTCCAGCCGAAACCGAGATATGCAGGAACACTACGATCCGCAGGCGGTCGAGGCCGCCGCGCAGCAGTACTGGAACGCCAACCGCGCCTTCGAGGTGAAGGAAGACCCCTCGAAGCCGAAGTTCTATTGCCTGTCGATGCTGCCGTACCCCTCGGGTGCGCTGCACATGGGCCACGTGCGCAACTACACCATCGGCGACGTGATCAGCCGCTACCAGCGCATGCAGGGCAGGAACGTGCTGCAGCCGATGGGCTGGGACGCGTTCGGCCTGCCCGCCGAGAACGCCGCGATCAAGAACAGGACCGCGCCGGCCAAGTGGACCTACGCCAACATCGGGCACATGAAGGCGCAGCTCCAGCAGATGGGCTACGCCATCGACTGGTCGCGCGAGTTCGCCACCTGCCGCCCCGAGTACTACGTGCACGAGCAGCGCATGTTCGTGCGCCTGTTCAAGAAGGGCCTGGTCTACCGCAGGAACAGCGTCGTCAACTGGGATCCGGTCGACCACACCGTGCTCGCCAACGAGCAGGTGATCGACGGCCGCGGCTGGCGTTCCGGCGCGCCGGTGGAGAAGCGCGAGATCCCGCAGTGGTTCCTCAGGATCACCGCCTACGCCGAGGAGCTGCTGACCGGGCTGGACACGCTGCCGGGCTGGCCGGACGCGGTCAAGACCATGCAGCGCAACTGGATCGGCCGCTCGGAAGGCCTGGAAATCCAGTTCGCGGTGGAAGGCGAGGCCGAGCCGGTCGCCGTGTTCACCACGCGCCCCGACACCCTGATGGGCGCCACTTACGTCGCGATCGCCGCCGAGCACCCGCTGGCGGCGAAGGCGGCCGCGGCGAACCCCGCGGTGGCCGCCTTCGTCGAGGCCTGCCACCACGGCGGCGTCTCCGAGGCGGAGCTGGAGACGCAGGAGAAGAAGGGCATCGCCACCGGCCTGTTCGCCGTGCATCCGGTCAGCGGCGAGAAGCTGCCGGTATGGATCGCCAACTTCGTGCTGATGGGCTACGGCACCGGCGCGGTGATGGCCGTGCCCGGCCACGATGAGCGCGACTTCGAGTTCGCGCACAAGTACGCGCTGCCGATCAGGCAGGTGATCGCGATCGATCCGGCCGATGCCGACGCCGCCTACGACCCCGCGCGCTGGAAGGACTGGTACGCGGACAAGACGCGCGCCGACATGCGCGTGATCCACTCCGGCGCGATGGACGGCAAGAACTACCGCGAGGCGTTCGAGCACATCGCCGGCGTGCTGGAGCAGGCCGGCAAGGGCCGGCGCAAGGTCAACTACCGCCTGCGCGACTGGGGCGTCAGCCGCCAGCGCTACTGGGGCTGCCCGATCCCGATCGTGTACTGCCCGAAGTGCGACGCGGTGCCGGTGCCGGAACAGCAACTGCCGGTGGTGCTGCCCGAGGACGTCGCCTTCAGCGGCGTGCAGTCGCCGATCAAGGCCGACCCGGCGTGGCGCAAGACCACCTGTCCACAGTGCGGCGGCCCGGCCGAGCGCGAAACCGACACCTTCGACACCTTCATGGAGTCGAGCTGGTACTACGCGCGCTACACCAGCCCCGGCGCCGACGGCCAGGTCGACGAACGCGCCAACTACTGGCTGCCGGTCGACCAGTACATCGGCGGCATCGAGCACGCGATCCTGCACCTGCTGTACTTCCGCTTCTACCACAAGCTGATGCGCGACGCGGGCTTGGTGCGCTCGGACGAGCCGGCCGCGAACCTGCTGTGCCAGGGCATGGTGGTGGCCGAGACGTTCTACCGCGACGAGGCCGGCGGCGCGAAGGCGTGGATCAATCCCGCCGACGTCGAGGTGCAGCGCGACGAGCGCGCGCGCGTGGTCGGCGCGCTGCTGAAGTCCGACGGCAAGCCGGTGCAGATCGGCGGCATCGAGAAGATGTCGAAGTCGAAGAACAACGGCGTCGACCCGCAGGCGATGGTGAACAAGTACGGCGCCGACACCGTGCGCCTGTTCTCGATGTTCGCCGCGCCGCCGGAGCAGTCGCTGGAATGGAACGAGGCCGGCGTCGAGGGCATGGCGCGCTTCCTCAAGCGGCTGTGGCGCGAGGTGCACGCGCACGTCGCCGCCGGCCCCGCGCCGGCGCTGGAGGCCGCCGCGCTGGACGCGCGCCAGAAGGCGCTGCGCCGGCAACTGCACGAAACCATCCAGAAGGTCGGCGACGACGTCGGCCGCCGCCACGCCTTCAACACCGCGATCGCCGCGCTGATGGAGCTGCTGAACGCGCTCGGCAAGTTCGACGACATGAGCGCGCAGGGCCGCGCCGTGCGCCAGGAGGCGTTCGCGGCGATCGTGCTGCTGCTCAACCCGATCACGCCGCACGTCTGCCACGCGCTGTGGCAGGCGCTCGGCCACGGCGAGACGCTGCTCGAGGACCAGCCGTGGCCGCAGGCCGATCCGCAGGCGCTGCTGCGCGAGGCGGTGACGCTGGCGGTGCAGGTCAACGGCAAGCTGCGCGGCACCATCGAGGTGGCGGTCGCGGCGCCGCGCGAGGAAGCCGAGAAGCTCGCGCTGGCCGAGCCCAACGTGATCAAGTTCCTCGACGGCCAGCCGGTGAAGAAGGTGATCGTGGTGCCCGGCAAGATCGTCAACATCGTGGTCTGAACGGTGCGAACGCGCGCCGTCGCCGCCAGCCCGGACCCGGTGGTCGCGGCGCGCGCGCTCGCAACCGGGCCGGCGCACGCCGTACGATCCGCGCCTGGCACGTCATTCCATCCCCGCCGGAACCCGCACATGACCCTGCGCCGCCTGCCGTTCGTCCTCGCCGCCTGCGCCGCGCTGCTGCTCGCCGGCTGCGGCTTCCATCTGCGTCGCAGCGCCGCGCTGCCGGACGCGATGCAGCGGGTGTACCTGAACGTCAACGGCGGCGGCGACCTGCCGCGCGAGCTGCGCCTCGCGGTGCGCCTGTCCGGCGCCCGGATCGAAGACGAGGCCGGGCCGGGCATCGCCACGCTGGAAGTGCCGGTCGCGGCGTTCCGCACCGACGCGCTGACCGTCAGCGGCTTCGCGCGCATCACCGAATACGCGGTGCGCTACCACGTCGAGTTCGACGTCAAGGACGCCGACGGCAAACCGGTGGTGGCGAGGCAGGTGATCGACATGTCGCGCGAGTACACCTTCGACGCCACCCAACTGGTCGGCAACGAGGCGCAGCAGGAGGAGATCCGCCGCGGCCTGACCCGCGATATGGTGCAGGCGATCATGCGCCGCCTCGAAGCCGCGCGCCTGCATCCCGAGGCGGTGCTGCAGCCCGCGCCGTCCGCCGCGCCGCCCGACGACGGCGACACCGGCGGCCCGTCGCCGCGCTGAGCGATGTCCACCGGCCTGGCCCCGTTCCACAAGGCGCTCGGCGCGCAGGAACTCGCGCCGGTCTACCTGCTGGCCGGCGCGGAGCCGCTGCTGCTGCTGGAAGCCGCCGATGCGCTGCGCGCCCGCGCGCGCGCGCTGGGCTACGCCGAGCGCGAAGTGCTCGACGTCGAGTCCGGCTTCGACTGGAACGATCTCGCACGCGCCGCGGCCGGCATGTCGCTGTTCGCCGCGCGCCGCCTGCTCGACCTGCGCCTGCCCAGCGGCAAGCCCGGCAAGGACGGCGCCGCCGCGATCGTCGAGTACTGCGCCGCGCCGCCGCCCGACACCGTGCTGCTGGTCACCTGCACGCAGTGGGACCGCAAGAGCGAGGGCGCGTGGGTGAAGGCGATCGAGAAGGCCGGCGTCTACGTGCCGGTGTGGGCGCTGAAGCCGCACGAACTGCCCGGCTGGATCGGCCAGCGCATGCGCTCGCGCGGCCTGGCCGCCACGCCCGACGCGATCGCGCTGCTGGCCGAGCGCGTCGAGGGCAACCTGCTCGCCGCCGCGCAGGAGATCGACAAGCTCGTGGTACTGCACGGCGAGGGCCGGCTCGACGCCGCCACGCTGGAAAGCCTGGTCGCCGACAGCGCGCGCTACGACGCGTTCCGCCTCAGCGACGCCGCGTTCGGCGGCGAAGCCGCGCGCGCGTTGCGCGTGCTGGCGGGGTTGCGCGGCGAGGGCGAGGACCTGATTCCGCTGCTCGGCTGGCTGATTTCCCAGCTCGGCACGGCCGCGCGCCTCGCCGCGGCGCGCGATTTCGCCGCCGCCGCGCGCGCCGAAGGCCTGTGGCAGGCGCGCGAGCAGCTGTTCCGCAAGGCGCTGAAGCGCGCGCCCGCCGATCACTGGACGCGCTGCCTGGTGCACGCCGGGCTGATCGACCGCATCGCCAAGGGCCGCGCGTCGGGCGATCCGTGGCGCGAGCTGGAGCGCCTGGTCGCGGCGATCGCCGAGCCGCGCGCCGCCGCGGCGTTGGCATGAGCATGCTCGCGGTCCTCGGCGGCACCTTCGACCCGGTGCACCTCGGCCACCTGCGCGCGGCGTGGGAAGCCGCCGAGGCGCTGGACGCCGCGGTGCGCCTGATGCCCGCGCACGTGCCGCCGCACCGGCCGCCGCCGCTGGCGAGCGCCGCGCAGCGCGTCGCCATGCTGCGCGCCGCGCTGGCCGGGCAATCGCGGCTGGCGCTGGATACGCGCGAGATCGAACGCAGCGGGCCGTCCTACATGGTCGACACGCTGGCCGACCTGCGCCGCGAGGTCGGTCCGGCGCGGCCGCTGGTGCTGCTGCTGGGCGCGGACGCCTTCGCCGGTCTCGCCACCTGGCACCGCTGGCGCGAGCTGTTCGCGCTGGCCCATCTCGGCGTACTGACGCGCCCCGGCGCGCTGCCGCCGTTGCCGGCGGAACTGGAAACGGAAGTGGCGCCGCGTCGCGCCGGGGCCGCCGCCGCGCTGCGCGCGGCGCCGGCCGGGCGCGTGCTGGCGATCGCCGTCACCGCGCTGGACATCTCCGCCAGCCGCGTGCGCGCGCTGCTCGCCGCCGGGCACGAGCCGCGCTATCTGGTGCCCGACGCGCTGCTGGCCGATCCGGCCCTGCTGACGCCCTACCGGCGGGCCGGCTGAGCCGGGTTTCGGCACTGCTTGCGGCCACTTTCCGGCCCGGATCGCAGCGCTATACTGGCCCCGCGCGCAGCCGCGCGCCCGACGAGGTAAGGCTCACTTGGCCACGCGTTCGACATCCCGCAAGACCACCAGGATTCCCGCTTCTTCCACCTCCGAACAGGCCCTGCGCCGCCGCGTGCTCGCCGCGCTGGACGAGCTCAAGGCCAAGGACGTGCGCGAGATCGACGTGCGCGGCAAGACCTCGATCGCCGACCTGCTGATCGTTGCTTCCGGCACCTCCAGCCGCCACGTCAAATCCATCGCCGACGAGGTCGTCAAGTTCGCCAAGCAGGCGGGCGTGCTGCCGCTCGGCGTCGAGGGCCAGCAGGAAGCGGAGTGGGTGCTGGTCGACCTCGGCGACATCATCGTGCACGTGATGCTGCCGCGCATCCGCGAGTTCTACGGCCTCGAGCGGCTGTGGACCGTGGGCGACGACATGCCCGAAGCCGCCAACGCGAGCTGAGCGCCGGCCTGCGCGAACCGGCGGCGTGCGCAGAGCGCGCGTTACCGGTGCGGATGGCTCCAGGGCGCCGTATCTCCCCACCGCCGATCCGCCTGTCCGGGACGTCATTCCTGCTTGCGCGGGAATGACGGTATCCGTGATGCTTGGCCGAGTCCCGAGTCCCGAGTCCCGAGTCCCGAGTCCCGAGTCCCGAGTCCCGAGTCCCGAGTCCCGAGCCCTCGTGCGCACACGCATCCTCTCCGTCGGCGAACGCATGCCCGCATGGGTGGCCGACGGTTACGCCGAATACGAAAAGCGCCTGTCGCGCGACCTCAAGCTGGAACTGATCGAGATCCCGCTGGGCGGCCGCGGCAAGGGCCGCGATCCTGCGCGCGCGATCGCCGAGGAAGGCGCCGCCGTGCTTGCAGCGATCCCGCGCGATGCGCACGTGGTCGCCCTGGACGGCCGCGGCAAGGCCTGGTCCAGCGAGGACCTCGCGCAGCAGCTCGCGCACTGGCGCATGGCCGGCCGCGACCTCGTGTTCCTGATCGGCGGTCCCGACGGCCACGCCGCCGAAGTGCTCGCGCGCGCCGACCAGCGCTGGTCGCTGGGCCCGCTGACCCTGCCGCACATGCTGGTGCGCCTGGTGCTGGTCGAGCAGCTCTATCGCGCGGCGACGATCGTGGCGGGGCATCCTTATCACCGCGCGTAGCTCTGCCATCGTTGGTCGGCAAGTCGCGCCGCGCGTCGACAGCTTCCCTCTCCCGCCCCGGGCGGGAGAGCAACTGTGTTGATCGTCAAGCCGGTTTTGCCAGATCGGGGTTCCAGCGTGTGCCGTCGCGGACCATGGCATTGAGGATGGTGAGCAACTTGCGCATGCAGGCGACGATGGCGACCTTGGCAGCCTTGCCGT
>JAJFUF010000006.1 GCA_021372495.1 Lysobacteraceae bacterium | reverse complement strand
GTGCGGATCAACCCGCGGTTTTACCGGCCGGCCGAGGTGGACCTGCTGATCGGCGATCCGGGCAAGGCGCGCGCCGAGCTGGGCTGGCAGGCGCAGACCACCCTCGAGCGGCTGTGCGCGTTGATGGTCGAAGCCGACCTCAGCCGCAATCGGCGCGGCAGGTCGTCCTGAAGGCTACCCGTTGCGGCGACCGGGCGTGCGGCGAACCACTGCAGGTGTATGCGCGAGCCGGCAGCATTGGGGCGCGATTTGCGGAGATAACGAAAGTCCGCCGACAGCGGCGGCATAGGGGGAGGGATGAGTCAGCGTAACGAGGGCGCCGGTGCGCGTATGGACCGCGCGTTGGAGCTGGTGGCCGTATTCGTGCTGGTGACCAGTTTTGTCGGGCTAAGCTCGACGCTGGCGGGCTATTTTTTAGCACCTCAGGTCTGGATTGTTTCGGTGCTTGTAACCGGAACCTATGCGTGGCGAACGCATGCGCGCCCGTCGGCGCTTGGACCGGGGCCACGCTGGCAACACCTGGCGCTGCTGGTGCTTGTCGCGCTTTTCTTCCGCTTGCCCGCCTATCAATACGTGCTGGGCGGGCAGGATCAGGGGCTGTACGTCAACATCGCCAACTATATCGAGCGTACCGGCGGCGTCGAGGTTCGCGACACCGTGCTCGACCGGCTTGACGACAGTGCCTTCAAGGACGAGTACCTGCGCGACAACCGGGGCCGTGGCGTCTTCGTCGCCGGCGTGTACGCGCGTGACGGCGCGAGCCCCAGGCTCGAATTCCAGTTCTACCATCTCTTCCCGGTGTGGATGGCACTGTTCGGGGGCGTATTCGGCGCCACGTTTGGCGTCTACGCGCTTACGCTGTTCGCTCTCCTTTCGATTCTGTTCTTCCACCGGCTGACGCTTGTCGTCACTCGTTCGCACGCCGCGGCGTTGGCGGCTGGGCTTCTGCTCGCGCTGTCCCCGCTGCACGCGTTCTTCTCGAAATTTCCCGTAACCGAAGTCCCAACGCTCGCATTCTCGCTGATAGGGTTTACTTATCTCGCGGCCTGCTGGAGCAGCACGTCGTCGTTACGGCAGCGGCGCTGGCTGTGGATATCCGTGGCCGCGTTCGCAGCGCTGTTCACCACCCGGATCAGCGGGTTGATGTACATGCCGTTTGTCGTCGCGGCGGCGGTCGCCGCGGTGTCTTGCGATCCGGATGATGGACGACGCCGTGTAGTCGTGTGCTGGGCCGTTGCGGTCGTAGGGTTGTACCTGCTGTCCGTCGTCTACGGCCTTCACTGGTCGTACTACTACGCGACGGATATCTATCGGATCTTCTTCGCGGGGCCGCTCGGCGCGCATTGGCCGTCGCATATCGTCGCGCTGGCTGTGCTAGGGATCGCGTTCTGGTTCGGTTTGACCATGTTCGCCCGCAGACCCGGCGGCGCCGCGGTCGTTGCGCGTTGGCTGGTCGTACCGGTGCGTTCGGGCATTGCCGTCGTTGTTCTGCTCGGTCTGGCAATCGGCTTGTTCAAGATCTATCGGCTGGGTTGGACGGCGCACTACGCCACCGACCCATGGCTATCCACTGCGTGGGGGCTCGCCGGTTCCGGTTGGAGAGCGGCGCGCGCATCGAGTCTGGCCGGTCTGGCCGTCTATCTTGGTCCGCTGATTCCACTGGTATTTATGTTTGCGGTGCTGCGCAGGCAGGCCGACCCAAGAATCGAATTCCTGCGCGTCTTCATCGCAGGCTTCTTCGTCTATACGGCCATACTCCAATGGACGATTCCCTACGGACCGTACTACGCCCGCTACCTGCTCAGCGAGCTGGTGCCGTATATGATCCTGTTCGTGGTGTGCTGTTGGGCAGGCATGCCGCCAGGACGAGGACGCATCATCGTTGCTGCCGCCTTGGCATTGAGTACGGCTTATGCGGGTGCGACGACGATGTCGCAGATCGGCAAGCGCGAAAATGACGGCCTTTATGCGGGCTTGCGCCATCTCGTTTCCCGTGTCGACAGTGCCGACGTAATCCTGCTCGACTCGCTCGGACCTGGACTGCCAAATACGCATGAAATCAAAACCCCGCTTGTCTACACGTTCGGACTTTCCGTTGTCGCTATCGACGACGCCAGCCTCGACGATGCTTCTTATGTTTCCGCACTGAACAGTCGGTACGACGACGTGTACCTGATATCGCCCAATGCGAACCCACCGCGGGGATTCGCTCCGATCGACAGCACGCGGATCAGGGTCTGGGCATTCCGATGGGGTTATGGGCCACCGGTACGGATTTTCCTGCGCGAAGACATGCGTCTCTATATGCATCGTCTGGAGCGGCCCATGTTTCCATTCGGAACTTCCGAATATTTCCACGCTCCGGGTGCATGGAATTCTTGGTTGGCTTCCGGATGGAGTAATCCGGAAGCGTGGGGTGTGTGGAGTATCGGCAAGAGCGCCCAATTGCAGATCGATCCGCGTCAACTGCCGGAGCGAAAAGGTGGGATCGCACTTCAGTTCGCCGCTCAGGCATTCATAACCCCGAAGCACCCGCGGCAGACCGTTCGTGTAAGCGTCAACGGATCGCTGGTGAATGCATATACCGTGACCTATCCGAACAACCGTGTGCGGATGTCGGTTCCGCTGTCGCGAGACCTTCTTGATGGGACGCGTAAGATCGTCATCAACTTCGATCTTCCCGACGCCACATCGCCCAAGGCCGTAAGCTTGAGCAATGACATGCGGGTGCTTGCCTTGGGGCTTGTCAGCGTTACCGCAATGGACGCACCTTCGGACCAGAGCGCCGCACCGTCGGCCGATCGATTGCACTCAGGGCCGAATCCCGACACCCCAACGGGTCCCCCGAAAAACGGTACGCGTTGAAGCGTCCGCCCCGGAAATGGCCCCGTTCGCCTGCTACGCGTGCGAGGCTCGGCGACCTTCGGCTGATTGCGGCGCGCGGATCCGGCAATGGCCTGAGGTCCAGCGGAAGCCCGCCGGATCGACGGGGCGGGGGGGGCAGCGGCCGGCGTGGGAGAGAACCCGTGCCGGGTGGCGCCGAAGTGCAGGATATCCGGCCCCGATTGCAGCGAGTCAATCAGCGACTTCGGTCAGACCGGCGTTGTACGAGCGAAGCTCAGCTCCGCCCGTACACGTCCTCGAGACGCACAATGTCATCCTCGCCGAGGTAGCTGCCCGACTGCACCTCGATCAGCTCCAGCGGCACCTTGCCCGGATTGCGCAGCCGGTGCACGCTGCCGAGCGGCAGGTAGGTGCTCTGGTTCTCGCCGAGCAGGAAGACCTCGCTGTCGCGGGTGACTTCGGCGGTGCCCGACACGACGATCCAGTGCTCGGCGCGATGGTGGTGCTTCTGCAGGCTGAGCGCCGCGCCCGGCTTGACCATGATGCGCTTGACCTGGAAGCGGTCGCCCATGTCGATCGAGTCGTAACTGCCCCAGGGGCGGTAAACCTTGCGGTGGAAGAGATGCTCCGGCCGATCCGCGGCCTTGAGCCGGTCGACCAGCTTCTTCACGTCCTGCACGCGGTCGCGCGAGGCGACCAGGACCGCATCCGGCGTGTCGACCACGATCAGGTCCTCGACGCCGAGCATCGCCACCATGCGGCGTTCGGAGCCGCGCACGTAGCAGTTGGTGCTGTCGACGGCGAGCACGTCGCCTTCCAGCCGGTTGCCGTCGTCGTCGCGCTCGGAGGCGGCCCACAGCGCGGCCCATGAGCCGATGTCGCTCCAGCCGCAACTCACCGGCACCACGGCGGCGCGCGTGGTCTTCTCCATCACCGCGTAGTCGATCGAATCATCCGGAACCGCGGCGAACGCTGCCTTGTCGACGCGCGTGAAATCGAGATCGGCATGTGCGCTGCGGAATGCGACCTCGACCGCCGCATGCATCGCCGGCGCATGCTGGGCAAGTTCTTCGAGGAAGCGGGAGGCCTTGAACATGAACATGCCCGAGTTCCAGTCGTAGCCGCCGGCGGCGAGGTAGGACTCGGCGGTGGCGCGGTCGGGCTTCTCGACGAAGGCGTCGATGCGAAAGCCGTGGGCGTCGATCGCCTCCGCCCTGCGGATGTAGCCGAACCCGGTTTCCGGGGCATCCGGACGGATGCCGAACGTCACCAGCCAGCCCTGCGCGGCCAGTGGATGCGCCATGGCGACGGCGTCGGAGAAACTCGCGGTATCGCCGATCAGGTGGTCCGCCGGCAGGACGAGCAGGATCGCGTCGGCGTCCTCGGCCAGCGCCTGCATCGCCGCCAGCGCGATCGCCGGCGCAGTGTTGCGCGCGATCGGCTCGAGCAGGATCGAGGCGCCGGCGACGCCGAGTTCCAGCAACTGCTCCGCGACAAGGAAGCGGTGATCCTCGCTGCACACGACGATCGAGCCATCGACCTCCGGCAGCGCCCGGGCACGGGCAACCGTCTGCTGGAACAGCGTCGTGTCACCCGCCAAGGGCAGGAACTGCTTGGGAAGGTTCTTGCGGGACAGCGGCCACAGGCGCGTGCCGCTGCCGCCGCTGAGAATGACTGGAACAAGCATTTGTCGACTCCAAAACCCGATCGAAAAGATTGCCGGCAAGCTGCCGGCGATGCCCGGAAACGTCTGCGTTCAGTGCTCGCGACGCCGCTGCGTCTCGAGCTGCTGCAATCGCACGTTCACGCGTTCGAGCAGTTTGCGATTTGCCGAGATCAGTTCGGCGATCAGCCCCATCATGAACAGCAGCATGCCGAGGATGATGCACATCGAGGCGAATACGACCGACTGGACGTGGCCTTCGCCCTGGCCGAGCAGGTACAGATAGAGGAAGCGGGTGCCGACGATCGAGCCCAGCCCCAGGATGATGACGCCGATCCAGAAGAACAGCGCCAGCGGCCGGTAGATCACGAACACCCGCAGGATGGTGATCAGCGAGCGCTTGACGTAGCTGGAAATGCTCTTGACCAGCCGCGAGGGGCGCAGGTCTGCGTTGGTGCGGATCGGCACCGAGATGACCCGCATGTTGCACAATCCCGCCTGGATGATGGTTTCGAGGGTGTAGGTGTAGGCATTGAAAACGTTCAGGCGCATGGCGGCCTCGCGCGAGACGGCGCGAAATCCGCTCGGCGCGTCGGCCACGTCGGTCTTGCTGGCCATGCGCACGGCCCAGCTGCCGAGCCGCTGCAGCTTCTTCTTGATCCAGGAGAAGTGCTCGGTTTCGTCGATCGGGCGCGCGCCGATCACCATGTCGGCCTGATGGTCCAGGATCGGTCGGACCAGTTTGGGGATGTCGTCGGCGCAGTACTGGTTATCGGCGTCGGTGTTGACGATCACATCGGCGCCGAGGCGCAGCGCCGCGTCGATGCCGGTCATGAACGCGGCGGCCAGCCCCCGGTTGACCGGGTGCCGCACGACATGATCGACCCCCAACTGCTTCGCCAGCGCGCCGGTGTTGTCGGTCGAGCCGTCGTCCACGATCAGCCATTCGACTTCATCGAAGCCGTCCACCCGGCGCGGCAGCTCGCCCAGCGCGATGGCCAGCGTCTGCGCCTCGTTCAGGCACGGGATCTGGATCACCAGCTTCATTGGCTTTCGTCCTTGTGCCCTCGTGGCGGTTGGGGTCGGTGGCCTAGCGAGCGAGCTCATCGGCCAGCGCCCGATAGTGCGTCAGCGCCTGCGGGTTGGCCAGCGCGTCGGTGTTCTTCACCACCTTGCCGTGGATGGTGTCGCGCACGGCGATCTCGCTGATCTTGCCCGAGATCGTGCGCGGGATGTCGGCGACCTGCAGGATCTTCGCCGGCACGTGGCGCGGCGTGGTGTTGGCGCGGATCTGCTGGCGGATCTTCTCGCGCAGGCCGTCGTCGAGGGTGAGGCCGTCGCGCAGGCGCACGAACAGCACCACGCGCTCGTCGCCTTCCCATTTCTGGCCGACCGCGATCGACTCCAGCACCTCGTGCACCTGCTCGACCTGGCGGTAGATCTCGGCGGTGCCGATGCGCACGCCGCCCGGGTTCAGGGTCGCGTCGGAGCGGCCGTAGATGATCATGGTGTTGCGGTCGGTCAGCTCGGCGTAGTCGCCGTGGCACCAGACGTTTGGGATGCGGGCGAAGTAGGCGTTGCGGTACTTCTCCCCGTCGGGATCGTTCCAGAAGCCGACCGGCATCGACGGGAATGGCGCCAGGCAGGCCAGTTCGCCCGGCGCATTGCGCACCGGCTTGCCGGCGTCGTCCAGCACCTCGACCTTCATGCCGAGCCCGCGGCACTGCAGTTCGCCGCGATAGACCGGCAGCAGCGGCGAGCCCAACGCGAAACAGGAAATGATGTCGGTGCCGCCGGAGATCGAGGCCAGCAGCACGTTTTCCTTCACGTCGCGATAGACGTAGTCGAAGCTCTCCGGCGCCAGCGGCGAGCCGGTGGAGAGGATGGTCCTCAGGTGGGCCAGCTTGTGCGTCTCGCGCGGCCGGATGCCGGCCTTCTCGATCGCGGCGATCCACTTGGCGCTGGTGCCGAACACGCTGATGCCGACCTCGTCGGCCAGGTCCCACAGCGCGTTGCCGTCGGGATGGAACGGCGAGCCGTCGTACAGCACCACGGTCGCGCCCACCGCCAGGCTGGACACCAGCCAGTTCCACATCATCCAGCCGCAGGTGGTGTAGTAGAAGATGCGGTCTTCGCGCTTGAGGTCGGTGTGCAGCACCAGTTCCTTGAGGTGCTGCAGCAGGGTGCCGCCGGCGCCGTGCACGATGCACTTGGGCACGCCGGTGGTGCCCGAGGAATACATGATGTAGACGGGGTGGTCGAACGGCGTCGGCGTGAATTCGACGGGGTGTTCGGCGTTGCCGGCGAAGTCCGGCCAGGCGACGGCGCCACGCAGGCCGTCGAGCCGCAGCGGCCGGCCGGAGTAGGGGATCACCACCAGGCGCTCGATGCCGGGGATGCGGTCCAGCACGCCGCGGATCTTGTCGAGGCAGTCGTGCGTCTTGCCGCCGTACGGGTAGGCGTCGGCGGTGAACAGCACCTTCGGCGCGATCTGGCCGAAGCGGTCGACCACGCCGTTGATGCCGAAGTCCGGCGAGCACGACGACCACGTCGCGCCCAGCGAGGTCGCCGCGAGCATGGCGATCACCGTTTCCGGCATATTCGGCAGGAAGCCGGCGACGCGGTCGCCCGCTACCACGCCGGCTTCGCGCAGCGCGTGCGCGACGCGGCCCACCTCGGCGTGCAGTTCCGCATAGGTGTACTGGCGCCGGTGGCCCCATTCGTTGCGGAACACCAGCGCGAGCTTGTCGTCCTTGTAGCGCAGCAGGTTCTGCGCGAAGTTCAGCCGCACGTTCGGGAACCACTTCGCCCCGGGCATGCGCTCGCCATCGACCAGCACCGGCTCGCGCTCGCCGCTGGCGCGGATGCCGCAGAAGTCCCAGACCAGCGGCCAGAAGCGCTCCGGATGCGTCACCGAGTAGTCGTACAGCGGCGCATGGCGCCGCAATTCCTCGTTGCCGGTCTCCTCGCGCGCGAAGCGCAGGAAGCGGCTGAGGTTGGAGCGCTCGATGCGCTCGTCGGTGGGGGTCCAGAGCTTTTCGGTTTCCATGATGGCGTGATTTGGGATTATCCAAACTTCGAAATTGTTGCGCGGTTGCTCGAGAGAGTCCTGGCCGATTGAGCGACGGTTAATTGGCAGTTAACGCGAACCCGCCATTTTCCAGGTTGCCGATTGCGTTAATATCCCCGCGCCGTCGTTGGCGGCCCCCGTTTCGGTCAACAGCTTCTTGAGGGTACCCGCGTGCGTTCCATCCTGATCCTGGCAGCACTTCTGGTGCTCGCATCCGTTGCGCCCGTGCAGGCGAAGGACCGTTACCTGCTCGGTTCGTCGGTCTACGCCCAGTCTGTCACGGTTGGCATCCGCAAACTCTACCCCGCCACGATCGACGAGGACCAGGCGATTGCCGCCGCCGCCGAAGGCAGCGGCTTGTGGGTGCCTCTCGCCTCCGGCGGCCGCGTCTACGTCAAGTACGTGCGGAACGAAGTTTACGCGAACGGCGACTGGAGCTGGATAGGTGAGGTTGCCACAGCGATCGGCAAGCAGTCGGCGGTGCTGACTTTTGGCAAGGACGCGGTGTTCGGCAGCATCCCGATGCCCTCGGGGCGCGCGCTGCACATCGTGCGGCACGAAGGCAAGGCGTGGGTCGCCCAGGTCGACCCTGCCCTGGCGGCGCAGAGCGTGGCGCTGATGGCGAATGCGGTGCGCCGCAATGACGCGCTCGCTCCCCCAACGGCTCGCTTCCGCCGCGGCGCAAATACGCGGCTGCAGCCCAGCGAGGATACCGCGGCGCCCCTGTCCGCTGCTTCCGCGCAGGTCACTGCGAGCGCGACGGCTGCGAGCGCGACGGCTGCGAGCGGCCCGGTGGTCGACGTGATGATCGCCTACACCGCCGGCTTTGCGACCGGACTGGGCTCGGACTCGGCGGCGCAGACGCGGCTGAACTATCTGGTCGCCTACGCGAACCAGACTTACGTCAACAGCAAGGTCAATCTGCGCATACGGCTGGTGGAGACCGTCAAGGTCAGCTATCCGGACAACACGCTCAACGACAACGCGTTGTTCGACCTGTCCGGGTTCGACGACAACGGCAACAGCGTGACGATTCCCGCATCGCTGTCGACGCTGCCGACCCTGCGCGTGCAGTACGGCGCCGACCTGGTCGCGCTGGTGCGCAAGTACGACCATGCTACCAACGGCAGCTGCGGCATCGCCTGGCTGAACGGTGCGGGTGCGGTCGGGGTCGTGCAGGACGACTATCCTGCAGGCATGGCGGTGATCAGCGACGGCACCGACGCGGGCTATTACTGCGAGGACAAGGCGCTGACCCATGAGCTCGGCCACACCATGGGCCTGGCGCACGACATCGCCAACGCCAGCAAGGACAGCAGCAACAACCCGATTCCTGGTGCGTACGCCTACTCCTACGGTTACAAGACCAGCGTCAGCGGCAACACCGGCTTCGGCACGATCATGGCCTACGAGGGTGCCACCCAAGAGTCGGTGCAGGTGTTCTCCAGCCCGAACCTGCTGTGCCAGAACGTGCCGTGCGGCGTCGCCAACCAGGCCGACAACGCGCGGACGCTAAATCAGACGGCAGCAACCGTTGCCACGTTCGAGGCGACCAAGGTGCCGTTGAGCGCGCAGCGCATCCGGAACGACGTCGACAACGATGGGCGGTCGGACATCCTCTGGCGCTACACCTCGGGAGGTAGCGGAGCGTTCGGTTACTGGATCATGAACGGCTCCACGGTCGCCAAGACCTGGGCGGTTTCAACCGGCACCGGCTATCACGTAGCTGCGACAGGCGATTTCAATGGCGATGGTTACCTGGACATCGCCTGGACGAGCAGCAGTCGCGACGTGCGGCTCTGGTTTGGCAATGGGGTGTCGTTCAGCAGCAGCGCTTACGTGCGCAGCTACGGCGCTGGCTGGCAGATTATCGGCGCGGGCGATATCGACGGTGACGGCAAGTCCGATTTGCTCTTCCGCTACGTTTCAGGCTCTAGTGGCCAGTTCGGCTACTGGATCATGAATGGGTCCACAGTCGTCAGAACCTGGGCCACCGCGACCACGACAACGTATCGCGTGGGCGCCACCGGCGACTTCAACGGGGATGGTTATCTGGATATTGCGTGGACGAGCGCGGCGAACGACGTGAAGATGTGGTTCGGCAATGGCACGTCGTTCAGCAGCAGCGCGTATGCGGGGACTTTCGCCAAAGGCTGGTCGCTCATCGGCGGGGGCGACGTAGACGGCGACGGGAAGACCGACTTGCTGTTTCTCTACAACTCGGGTGGCGTCAGCCGCTTCGGCTACTGGAATATGAACGGATCGACCGTCGTGAGGACTTGGTCGACCTCGGTCAATCCGGCCTATCACGTCGCCTGTACCGGAGACTTCAACGGCGATGGCGATCTCGACGTGGCATGGACGAGCAATGCCAATGACATCCAGATCTGGTTCGGAAATGGGACCAGCTTTACTGGTAATACGTATGCCAGAAGCTTCGGGACGGGTTGGACGCCGATAGCCGACACCCCGTGAGGGGGCTGCTTCCCGCCGGTTCGCGATGCGGGGCGTTCGTTTGTTTGGAATCAGTGTGGCGGCCTGGTGCACCGGCATTGGTGGCATGCGACGTTCGCAGAGACAGAGTGCACGCAGGGCCGGTACGCCGTTAGGTTGCCGTTGCGTGCAGCGCTTTCAGGATGTGGCCGGCAAGGAAAGCCAGAAGATCGCCGCCGAGCGTAATGAGCCTAAACAGCAAGATGGCCGTCAACGTGGACGGCTCGGGATGGTGGCCGCCTGCGGCAAGCGCAAGAGCGGCCTCGCGCAGGCCTGCACCCGCGGGAGCCCCTGGCACCAGGAAGCCCACCAGCCACGCCGTGCTGCTCGCGCCGATGACGCTGTGGATCGGCTGCGCTGGCGAAGGGCTGAGCCACAACAACAACGCCCAGTAGAGCGTGCCGAAAATGGTGAAGAACACCATATACCCCACCGTTAGCGACGCCAACTTCGGTAGCCGGTAGGCCGGAATCCAACTTAGCGCACGGAATCTGCCGGGCAGCCAAGTGACGACCGGCAGCATGAGTAGCGGTACCGCTCCGGCGATGGCGGGGATGGGGGGAATCGATGGGATGAGCGCATGTAGCACGTGCCGACCGAGTGACAACACAAGGACGGCGCTGCCAACTGCCAGCAAGAGGGCCTCCATCACGGCAGCCGCCGCCAGTCGGCTGTGTCCAATGCCGAGTTGACGCCCGAGCATGTGGCGCCCGACGTACTGGAATACATTGCCCGGAAGGTATTTTCCGAATTGGCTTATGAGGTAAATGGATACAACCTCGGACCTGTGATTTCTCGATGCCGGCTCGATCACCACAAGCGCCGACCAGAGCATCGCCAGGAGTGCCACACTCAGGCCGTAGATCGCGGCGCCGAGCGCGACCACACCGACGAGTTGACCGCCCGTGAGCCCGGACGTCGTCAGCCCCGTGCGCGCCACGATGCGAACGAAATAGATAATTGCCGCCAGGCTAAGTGTCCAACTGACGGCGCGAAGGACGTGCTTGAGCTTCAAGTGCGAGGTTCGCAGAGGGCCATGGTCCACGGCAGGGGCGTGCGCACTTCAATCACCTTGAACCTGCGTCCTATCAGCTTCATGAATCCGCGTGTAGTCCAGTGCTGGACATGACCAGGCGTATTGCCGAGATTCCGGATGTACTTGCCGCGCATCAGGTTCATCATTCGCCAGATCGGTTCGCGCGGAACACTCGTGATCAGGCGATGGCCGCAGACTTCGTAGAGACGATCCACAGCCGACTCCGGATCGTCGACGTGTTCCATCACTTCGCAGCAGACGATCAGATCAGCGCGATCACGGTCGCGCCGGAGGTTGAAGATGCTGTCGCTGCGGAGGCTCAAGGAGACACCAGCGGCTGCCGACCGCCGGCGTGCCTCATCGACGATCTCGGGAGAGATATCGAAACCACTAACACGAATGCCACGTTTGGCGACTCTGATGGACAGTTCACCTTCGCCACAACCCACCTCGAGAGCTGTCTTCGCTTCGCCGCATTGGGCGAGAAGTCCATCGAACGAGTTCAGGAACCCCGCCATCAGCGCACGAGCGATAGGGTTCTTCGTGCCGTACTTGTCGTAGTAGTTGCCTGCGGGCTGCGCGTTGTCCATGGAATCACTCTCCATCGCCTTTCACTTGCGCAGAACCAGCAGCTGGTTGGCGCCCAGGAGGAAGCGTTCATATCGCTCGACGCTTAGACCGAGCGAGGCGGCAAGCTGCATCAGCGCTTTGCGATTCAGTAGGGATACGTGCTCTTCGCTCGCGTCATGGCTGAAGATGCCGATCTTGGCGCCGGCGTGATGGATCGGATCCAACAGGGGATTCGGCGTGGTGACTACGATACGCCCTCCTTCCTTGACCAGTGACCCGATTCGTTCGAGGAAGGCGCGTGGGTCGTCCGAGTGCTCGATCACTGCAAGGCTCACGATGCAGTCGAAGTCAGCCGTGATCGGTGGGACGGAGACAAAAGTATGGTCCGGGTGAAGACTGCGCGCGGCGGACACGGATGCAGTGTCGATGTCGTATCCGATGTATTTGGAGGGCGGTATGAAATCCGCAAGCACACCGGCACCGCAACCGAAATCGAGGATCTTTCCCCGGAGCCATGGCTTGACCGCAGCTAGGCGGTGTCTTTGGAGCCACGGCGAGAGCAGCCCTTGGGCGACCTGATTGGCCACTGGATCCCCTTTGATGGACCTCGTCGTAAGCCCGGATTGTGCTTGAGCCACAAGGGAATGGCTACAGCGCCTTCTCCAGCTCCGGCACCAGCGCGAACAAGTCGCCGACCAGGCCGATGTCGGCGACTTCGAAGATCGGCGCTTCGGCGTCCTTGTTGATGGCGACGATGGTGCCGGCGTCCTTGATGCCGGTGAGGTGCTGGATGGCGCCGGAGATGCCGACGGCGATGTAGAGCTCCGGCGCGATGATCTTGCCGGTCTGGCCGACCTGCAGGTCGCTCGGCACGTAGCCGGCGTCGACGGCGGCGCGCGAGGCGCCGACCGCGGCGCCGAGCTTGTCGGCCAGCTTGTAGATGATCGCGAAGTTCTCCGCCGAGCCGAGCGCGCGGCCACCGGAGACGACGCGCGCGGCGCTCTGCAGGTCGGGGCGGTCGCTCTTGCCCTGGCTCAGCTCGACGAAGCGCGTGTGGTTCGGCAGTTCGACGGCGAGGTTCAGCGCCTCGACCGGCGCTGCGGCGGCGGCGCTGCCGGCGGCGGCGTAGGAGGCGACGCGCACGGTGCCGAGCAGCACGCGGTCCTGCGGCGCCTCGACGCTGACGATGGCGTTGCCGGCGTAGATCGGCCGCTTGAAAGCGTGGAGGCCGTCGACCGCCATGATGTCGCTGACCTGGGCCGCGCCGAGCAGTGCGGCGACGCGCGGCAGCAGATCCTTGCCGAAGGTGGTCGAGGGCGCCAGCACGTGGCTGTAGCCGGCGGCGGCGGCGGCGACCTGCGGCGCGTAGACGGCGGCCAGCGGATGCGCGTTCTCGGCGCGGGCGACGGTCAGCACCTTGGAGACGCCGTCCAGCTTCGCCGCCTCGGCGGCGATCGCGTCGACCGCGTCGGCCAGCACCAGCACGGCGATCTCGCCGCCGATCTGCTTCGCGCAGGTGACGCACTTGGCGGTGGCGGGGTTGAGCTTGCCGCCCAGGTGTTCGGCGACGATCAGGATCTTGCTCATGGCTTGCCCTTCGTATCTCGTAGGGTGGGCCTTGGCCCACCGGTGCGTGAGGTGGGCTTGAGCCCACCCTACACGAATGTGCGCGCCATCCGCGGCAAACGGACGGCAACCCGCGTCACAGCAGGCCCTTGGCCTTCAGCGCCGCGACCAGTTCCGGCACGTCCTTCACCATCACGCCCTTCTGGCGCTTCGGCGGCGGCGCGTAGTGCGTGGTCCTGAGATGGTCGCCGGACTCGACGCCAAGCGATGCGAACTCGACCGTCTCGATCGGCTTGGACTTGGCCTTCATGATGTCCGGCAGCTTGATGAAGCGCGGCTCGTTGAGGCGCAGGTCCGTGGTGATCACCGCGGGCAGGTCGATCTCCAGCGTTTCCAGGCCGGCGTCGACCTCGCGGGTGACGCGTGCCTTGCCGTCGGCGACCTCGACCTTGCTGGCGAACGTGGCCTGCGGGCGGTTCCACAGCGCGGCCAGCATCTGGCCGGTCTGGCTGCAGTCGTCGTCGATCGCCTGCTTGCCGACGATCACCAGTTGCGGCTGCTCCTTCTCGATCAGCTTGAGGAAGGCGCGCGCGGCGGTCAGCGGCTGCACGGCGTCGGGCGTGGCCACGTGGATGGCGCGGTTGGCGCCCATGGCGAGGCCGTTGCGCAGGTGCGCCTGCAGGTCGGCCGGGCCGATGCCGACGATGACCACGTCGGTGGCGACGCCCTTCTCGCGCAGGCGCAACGCCTCCTCGAGCGCGATGTCGTCGAACGGATTGGCGGACAGCTTGACGCCCTCGGACGCCACGCCGGAGCCGTCGGGCTTGACCGTGATGCGGACGTTGAAGTCCACCACGCGCTTGTAGCCGACCAGGATCTTCATGCCGGGGAATTCCTTGCCTGTGGGATCCCGCCGCGGCGGGACGTAGTGCCTTTCAAACGCTCATTTTAACCCGGAGCGGTTGTGTCCGCCCGCGTGCGGATCCGGGCAGTCGTCCGCGGTTCGCGCGCGGCGGAAGCCGCGGCGTTGCCCTTCCCCTCTCCCCGAGGGGAGACAAGATCGTTGCGATGTGCAGTGGGCCGCCGCGCCACGCGTGGAACGTGATGCGTTCACTCGGCGTAGCCGCCCGGATTGGCCGACTGTCGGCACCAGGCGCCGGCGCACATGCGCTCCCCCGCCGGGAAGAGGGAGACAAGATCGTTGCGAGGCGCGCAGCGCCGCCGCACCGCGTGCGGAACGCAATGCGTTCACTCGGCGTACCCGTGCGGGTTCGCCGACTGCCAGCGCCAGGCGTCCGCGCACATGCGCTCGATGCCGAACTCGGCCTTCCAGCCCATCAGCCGCGCGGCCAGCGCGGGGTCGGCGTAGCACGCGGCGACATCGCCGGCGCGGCGCGGCGCGAACCGCACCGGCACCGGCCGTCCGCTGGCCTCCTCGAAGGCGCGCACCATCTCGAGCACGCTGCAGCCGCTGCCGGTGCCGAGGTTGACGGTGAAACCGGCGTCGGTGCGCGCCAGCGTGTCGATCGCGTCGACGTGCGCGCGGGCGAGGTCGACCACGTGGATGTAGTCGCGCACGCCGGTGCCGTCGCGGGTCGGATAGTCGTTGCCGTAGACGTTGAGGTACGGGCGGCGCCCGACCGCGACCTGGCAGACGTACGGCATCAGGTTGTTCGGCGTGCCGGCCGGATCCTCGCCGATCAGGCCGGACGCATGCGCGCCGACCGGATTGAAGTAGCGCAGCACCGCGGCGCGGAACGCGGGATCCGCCGCGCACAGGTCGCCGATCAGCTCCTCCATCACCAGCTTGGTGCGGCCGTAGGGATTGGTCACGCGTAGCGGCGCGGATTCGGGGATCGGGCAGGCGTCGGGATCGCCGTACACCGTGGCCGAGGAGCTGAACACCAGATGGCGGATGCCGGCGTCGCGCATCGCCTGCAGCAGCACGATGGTGCCGGTGATGTTGTTGTCGAAGTAGGCCAGCGGCTTCTGCCAGGACTCGCCGACCGCCTTCAGCGCGGCGAAGTGGATCACCACGTCGATCGGCCGTTCGCGGAACACCGCGGCCAGCGCGCGCGCGTCGCGCACGTCGGCTTCGACGAAATCCGGGCGCAGGCCGGTGATCGCGGCGAGGCGTTCCAGCACGCGCGGCGAGGCGTTGCACAGGTTGTCGAGGATCAGCACCTCGTGGCCGCGCTGGATCAGCTCGACGCAGGTGTGCGAACCGATGTAACCGGCGCCGCCGGCGACCAGGACCTTCATGGCGGAATTCCATTCCGGAGGAAGCGAGGCGGGATCATACCCGCTCGCCCGCGGCAGCCGGCTGACCGCGATCAGGGCCTCGAGGTAGATCGCAAGGTGGGCGGCAGGGTGGGCCTCGGCCCACCATCGCCGATTCCGACGCTGCCGGGCGGTGGGCCAAGGCCCAGCCTACGACCACGCCTGTGCAGCGGTCAGGCCGAGGCGGCGGCGCGCGGCGCGGTGCAGCGGCGCAGGATCGCCGCGGCATAGCGTTCGACCGAGCCGGGCGCCTGCGCGAAGAACAGCGAGGGCTCGGTCAGTTCGAGTTCCAGCAGGCGCGGCCGGCCGTCGGCGTCGTGCAGCAGGTCGACGCGCGCGTACAGCAGCGGGCCGAACGGCAGCGCCTGCAGCACGCGCGCCGCCGCCGCGTGCTCCTCCGCGCCGGGGGTGCGCGGCGCGATGCGCTCGGCGGCGAACAGCGCGCGCGTCGGACCCTGATCGCGCTGCAGCAGCGGCGCCTTGCGGATGGCGTGGCTGAACGTGCCGTCGAAGAACAGCAGGGCGGTCTCGCCGTGTTCGTCGACGCGCTCGAGGTAGGGCTGCAGCAGCACGCTGCGGCCGGCGTCGAGCAGGCGACGCGCGTGCGCGGCCGCCGCGTCGCGCTGGCCGCGGCCGTAACGCTGTGCATCGCGCGAGCCGGCGCCGACGCAGGGCTTGACCACGAACTCGGCGGCGTCCGCGTGCGCGGCGAGAAAGGATTCGAGCGCCGCGACGGCGTCCTCGCCCGGTTCGACGAACGCGCTCGGCACCACCGGCACGCCGGCGCGCGCCAGCTCGCCGAGGTAGTGCTTGTCGGTGTTCCAGCGCACCACCTGCAGCGGATTGAGCAGCGTGGTCCGCGCCGCCGCGCGCGCGGCCCAGGCGAGGAATTCGGGCAGGCGCCCGGTGTAGTCCCAGGTCGAGCGCAGTACGGCGAGATCGAAGCGCGACCAGTCGGCGGCGGGATCGTCCCAGTCGACCACCGCGACCTCGGCGCCGGCGGCGCGCAGCGCGGCTTCCAGCGGGACGAGGTCGTCGTCGAGATCGCGCGCGGCGCGGGCGGTGACGAGGGCGATGCGGGGCGCGGTGGTCATGTCAGCGGGCCTTGTCGAGGGCGATGCGCGCGGCCAGCGCCAGCAGCGCCGCGCCGGCGGCCTGCTGCATGCGCTCGAACACGCGCGGGCGCGCCAGCAGCAGGTGGCGCAGTTGCGCGGCGGCGGTGGCGGTGACCAGGTTCATGGCCGTGCCGGAGGCGATCCACAGCGCCGCCAGCGCTGCCGTCTGCAGGGCGAGGTGGCCGCGCGCGGGATCGATGAACTGCGGCAGGATCGCCACCGCGAACAGCGCGATCTTCGGGTTGAGCAGATTGGTCATCGCGCCCTGCGCGAACGGGTGCGCCAGCAGCGTCGGGGCGCGTTCCGCCGAGAGCCGCGCTGGCTGGCGGATGAACCTGACGCCGATCCACGCGAGGTACAGCGCGCCGCCGATCTTCACCACCAGGTACGCCGTCGGCACCGCCAGCAGCAGCGCGGACAGCCCGGCCACCGCGCAGAAGGCGTGGAACAGGCAGGCGACGGCGATGCCCGCGCACACCGCCCAGCCGGCGCGCCGGCCGCGCGCGACCGCGTTCGACACGATGCACAGCACGTCCGGCCCCGGGATCAGCGCGAAGCCGACGTTGAGCACGCAGAAGGCGAGGGCGGTGGCGGCGCTGATGGGGGCGGTCATGGCGGCGATGCGTGGGCAAGGGGGGAACCGATCACGCTAGCAAACCTGTCAAGCCTCCCATCCTGCGGTGGATCGCCGGCGGGATGGTCTGGCCGGCATGGCCTTGGCCGTGCGCGGCCGGCGGTACACGCGCGCGCTGGCGCATCCGGCCCTAGTGCACGTGCCTACGTCCTCGCAAGCACGGCAATCTGGTTGCAGAAGAACTGGAATTTCCGATAGGACTTCAGTTGCAGGTCCACTTCCTTCGCCATCAGACGGAAACGGTGGTGGTTGTAGATCACGATGTGATCGTCTACGGCTGCTTTTGCAAAGAGCCCAATGCTTGCGCCAAGACGATGCACAACATCGTTCCCAAAGGGTGTTGGCGTTGTCATTACAATGATGCCGCCTGGCTTCAGCGCGTTGGCGACCTCGGACATCACATGCTGCTGATTGAACAAGTGTTCGATCAGCGCAACCATGAGAATGCAATCGAACTTGCGATCGAGTGCAAGAGAGTCGCGATCAAGATCTCTGGCGAAGAACTGGAAATTCGGATACCGGTCGCGAAGTTGCTGGACCGACTCTTCTGAGCGTTCGACACCGCAGTAGGAAGTTGTCTGTTTCCCGTACTGTTCGAGAATTGCAGCACGGCCAAGACTTCCGCAGCCAAGATCAAGGACATCTCCATGGATATATGAAGCTATCCTTGATGTCCGTGCCTTTGTCAGGTACGGCGTAAGTAATCCCATTGGTCGCGTCCCCCTATTCCGTTCACAGGTTCTGGTAATTCGGCCCCGACCCGCCTTCCGGCGTCACCCAGGTGATCACCTCGTAGGGATCCTTGATGTCGCAGGTCTTGCAGTGCACGCAGTTGGCGGCGTTGACCTGCAGGCGCCGGCCGTTCTCGTCCTCGACCATCTCGTAGACGCCGGCCGGGCAGAAGCGCGTGCAGGGGTTGCCGTATTCCTCGGTGCAGCGGGTCACGCAGACTTCGGGGTCGGTGATCACCAGGTGCACCGGCTGGTCCTCGTCGTGCTGGGTGGCGGCGAAGTAGACGCCGGCCAGGCGGTCGCGCGGCGGCAGGTCGCGCTCGACGTAGTCGCGCTTCGGCGCTTCGTATTCGCCGAGCTTGTACAGCGTGGTGTAGTCGGCCTTGTTGCGCCAGGTCCACGGCGAGAGGCCGTCGGTGATCGTCTCCCAGGCGGCGTTGAGCATGCCGAAGTACACGCCCTTCTTGAAGCCGGGCTTGACGTTGCGCACGCGGCGCAGCTCGTCCATCGCCGGCGAGGCGCGCAGGCGCGCGTCCCAGCCGGCCGCGGTGTTGTTCTCGACGATGTGCTCGGCGGCCAGCATGGCGGAGCGGATCGCCTGGTGCGTGCCCTTGATCTTCGGCACGTTGAGCAGGCCGGCGCCGTCGCCGATCAGCAGCGCACCGGGCATCTCCACCTTGGGCAGCGACTGCCAGCCGCCGGTGACGATCGCGCGCGCGCCGGCCGACAGGATCTGCCCGCCCTCCAGCAGCGGCTTCACGTGCGGGTGGTGCTTCCACTGCTGGAACGCCTCGTACGGCTGGTACAGCGGATCGGTGTAGTCGAGCCCGGAGACGTAGCCGAGCGCGATGCGGTCCTTGTCGAGGTGGTAGAGGAAGCTGCCGCCGTAGGTGCGGCTGTCCGCCGGCCAGCCGACCGAGTGCACGATCTTGCCGGGCCTGACGCGCCCGGCCGGCACCTGCCACAACTCCTTGATGCCGATCGAGTAGGTCTGCGGGTCGCTTTCCGCGTCGAGGCGGTATTTCGCCACCAGCCGCTTGGTCAGGTGGCCGCGCGCGCCCTCGGCGAGCACGGTCAGCGGCGCCTTGATGTCGATGCCCTGCGTGTAGCCGGGCTTGTGCGAGCCGTCCTTGGCCACGCCCATGTCGCCGATGCGCACGCCGCACACCGCGCCGTGGTCGTCGTACAGCATGTCGGCGGCGGCGAAGCCGGGGTAGATCTCGACGCCCAGCGCTTCGGCCTGCGGCGCCAGCCAGACGCACAGCGCGCCCAGCGAGACGATGAAGTTGCCGTGGTTCTTCATCTGCGGCGGCGTCGGCAGGCGCATGCCGCCGGACTTGGTCAGCCACCAGAACTCGTCCTCGGCGGCGGGCACGCAGACCGGCGGCGGGTTGTCGCGCCAGCCGGGCAGCAGCGCGTCCAGCGGCTGCGGCTCGATCACCGCGCCGGACAGGATGTGCGCGCCGATCGTCGAGGACTTCTCGATCACGCACACGCGCGCGTCGGGCTTCAACTGCTTCAGGCGGATCGCGAAGGCGAGGCCCGCCGGGCCGGCGCCGACGGTGACGACGTCGTATTCCATCACTTCGCGTTCGCTCATGGCGGGCTCCGCTCTTGCGTAGGCTGAAACGGCCCGATTGTCCGGGTTCGCGCGCGCAGCGGCAACGCCATGTTCGCATTAGCATCGTTTTAGCATTCGGCTACGCCATAATCCGCCGGTCCCAAGGAACCCTCTGCATGCATGCGATCCCCGAAGCGAGCCTGTCCCCGCAAACCCTGCGCGGCGCCAGCCTGATCCAGACCCTGCACTGGCTGGCGCTGGGACGGGTCGGGGTCGGCGAGCTGTGCGCGACCTATCTCGACGCGATCGCGCGGCTCGATCCGCAGCTCGGCGCCTTCGTCGACGTGCGTCCGGCGCTGGTGCGCGAGCAGGCCGAAGCCGCGGACCGGCGCCGCCGCAACGGCGTGCTCGGTCGCCTCGACGGCATCCCGGTCGCCGTCAAGGACAACCTCGACATCGCCGGCTGGCCGACCGCCGCCGGCCTGCCCGGGCGGCGCGAACGCGTCGCGCAGCACGACGCGCACGTGGTCGCGCGGCTGCGCGCGGCGGGCGCGGTGCTGCTCGGCAAGACCAACATGGACGAAGGCGCGCTCGGCGCGGTGACGCGCAATCCGCACTTCGGCCCCACCCACAACCCGCACCGGCACGGCTACACCGCGGGCGGCTCCTCCGGCGGCTCGGCGGCGGCGGTGGCTGCCGGTCTGGCGGCGGCGGCGATCGGCTCGGACACGCTGGGCTCGGTGCGCATCCCGGCCAGCTACTGCGGCCTGTGCGCGCTGAAGCCGACCCACGGCGAGATCTCCGCGCGCGGCCTGGTGCCGGCGGCGCGGCGGCTGGATGCGGTCGGCCTGCTGGCGCGCAGCGTCGGCGACCTCACCGTGTTGCTGCAGGTGCTGGCCGGCTACGACGCCGACGATCCGCGCTCGCGCCGGCGCCGCGTCGCGCTGGCGCTGCCCGACTGGGAGCCGGGTCGGCTTCGCACCGGCCTGCTGCCGGACCTCGCCGCGATCGGCGTCGCGCCCGGCGTCGCCGCGGTGTTCGGCGAGGCGCTGGCCAGGCTCGAACGCGAGCTGGGCGAGCGGCGCACGGTGGATTTCGCCGACTGGAATTTCGCGCATACGCGCCGTGCCGGCCTGCTGCTGATGGAAGCGGAGATGCTCGGCACCTTCGCCGACGACCTCGCCGACGCCGGACGCCCGGTGTCGGCGGAATTCCGCCACATGCTCGAGTTCGCGCGCGGCAAGAGCGCCGCCGACTACGTCGTCGCCGACCGCCTGCTCGACCAGGCCACGCTGAAGGCGCGCCGCCTGTTCGCGCAGGTCGACGTGCTGGTGTTGCCGACCACGCCGCAGGGCGCGTTCCCGCTGGACGCGCCGGCGCCGGCCAGCCAGGCCGACCTGACCGGTTTCGCCAGCCTCGCCGCCTGCCCGGCGGTGAGCATCCCGATGGGCACGCTGCCGGACGGCCTGCCGATCGGCCTGCAGTTCGTCGGCCCGCCCGGCTCCGACCTGCGCCTGCTGGAACTGGCCGAGGTGTGCGCGTCGGCACTGGATGCGGCGCCGGAGTTTCCGGTGGGCGCGCGCTGAGCCGGCGTCGCGGTTGAGGCCGGGGCGCCAGGGTCGCGGCCGCGGCCGATGGCTGCGTTGCGTTATGAGCGAATGACGCGCATGCCCGAACACATCGCCTTGCCGCGCTGGCAGGCGCTCGACCTGCCCGGCGCCGACGTGCGCCTCGCGCCCGGCTGGCTGGCGCGCGCCGAGGCCGACGCGCTGTTCGCCGAACTCGTCGACGCGATCGCCTGGGAGCGCCATCGCGTGCGCATCTTCGGCCGCGAATTCGACGCGCCGCGGCTGTCGTGCTGGATCGGCGATCCCGAAGCCGCCTACACCTACTCGAAGGTGCGCTTCGAGCCGCGGCCGTGGCCGCCGGCGCTGGCGGCGCTGCGCGCGCGCGTGGGCGAGGCGTGCGGCGAGACGTTCAACGGCGTGCTCGCCAACCTCTACCGCGACGGCGCCGATTCGATGGGCTGGCACGGCGACGACGAGCGCGAGCTGGGGCCGGCGCCGGTGATCGCCTCGCTCAGCCTCGGCGCGGTGCGGCGCTTCCGTTTGCGGCACAGGCGCGATGCCTCGATCGCGCTCGCGCTGGAGCTGCCGCACGGCAGCCTGCTGCGCATGGCCGGCGCCACCCAGCGCCTGTACCGCCACGACCTGCCGAAGACGCGCGCCGCGGTCGGGCCGCGCCTCAACCTCACCTTCCGCCGCATCCTCCTCGCGTAGGGCGGATCCGCGGCGCAGCCGCGTATCCGCCTCCGTGCGGCGGCTTGGGTCGGACTTCTCATCCGAACCGATCTACGCGGCGGAAGCGCCGCTGCGCGATGATTCCGCCCTACGCCTGCGCGACGAGCGCGGCCACGACGTGCAGCCGCGGCTCAATGCGGTGCGGCGGTCGTCTGCCGGTCGCGCGCGCCGGCGTCGATGGCCCAGGCGCCGACCTGTGCGGCGAGCGCGTCGCAGGCGCGGCCGAACGCGGCGACGACCTGCGGCACGGCCGTGCCCTCGGCCGCCTGCTCGGCGGCGAAACTGCGCGTGGCGACGGCGCGGTTGCGGGCGGCGTCGACCAGGATCGCATCCAGGCGCACCACCGCCACCGGCCGGCCGTCGCGGTATTCCGACTGAAACGCGCGCAGCTGCGATTCGAGGCGGTACTCGGTGTACAGGCCGTCGCTGTCGCCGCTGACGCCGGCGAGACGGCCGCCGGCGCGCAGGCTGTCGATCAGGCGGTCGCGCAGCAGCCGCGGCGCGGGCGCATTCCAGCGCGCGCCCTTGTACACGGTAATGCGGCCCGGTTCCGGCACCACGGCGATGCGGCTGCCGTCGAGCATGCGGTCGGCCTGCGGGGTGTCGACGCGGAGCTGCCAGGGCAGCGGTGCCGCCCCGGCCTGCGGCGCGGCGGCGGCGGCCGGCAGCAGGTAGACGTTCGGACTTTCGCGCGGCGGCAGCACCGAGCAGGCGGCCAGCGCGGCGAGCGCGAACAGGGCGGGCGGCAGGAGCAGGCGCTTCATTTGGGCTCGAACTCCTTGCTGTGGTCGCGGCCGAGCAGGAAGCCGGCCGGGTTGTCCTCGAGGCGGGTGGTGACGCGGCGCAGCGACTGCAGCGCGTCGCGCAGTTCGCCGATCGCCGGGCCGAGCTGGCTCAGCCCCTGCACGCCGCTCTGCAGCGCGCCGCGGTTCTGGCCGAGCAGCGCGTCCAGGTTGGCGCTGGCGCGGTCCAGCGAGGCCATCGCGGCGCGCGCGCTTTCCAGCGTGGCCTTGCCGTCGCCGTCCAGCAACTGCTGGCTGCTGCGCGCCAGCCCGTTCACCCCGCTGAGCGCGGCGTTGAGTTGGCGGCTGGCCTGGGCGAGCTGCTGCACCAGCGTGCGGATGTCTTCGCGTTCGCCGGCGACCGCGCCGGTGGCCTGGTCGAGGTGGTCGAGGGTGCGGCCGATGCGTTCGATGTTGTCCTCGGACAGCACGTCGCGCACGCGGTAGAGGATGTCGTTGAGCGTGGTGACGATGTCCTCGCTGGAGCTGAGCAGCTTGGCCAGCGCCGAATTGTCGGCCTCGATCTGCGGCACCGGATGCGCGCGCGTCGCCAGCAGCGGCGGGCTGCCGGGCGAGCCGCCGGTGAGCTGGATGAAGGCGACGCCGGTCAGGCCGAGCAGGCCGAGCTTGGCGCGCGTGTCCTGCTTGACCGGCGTGCCGGCGCCGACCTGGATGCGCGCCAGCACCTTGCGCGGATCGGCCGGATCGAGCCTGAGCTGCGCCACCTCGCCGACCTTGATGCCGTTGTACTGCACCATGCCGCCCTTGCTGAGGCCGGTCACCGCCTCGGAGAACACGATATCGTAGTAGGCGTACTCGCGGTCCGCGCGGGTCTTGCCCAGCCACAGCGTGAACAGCAGCGCGGCGAACACCACCAGCAGGGTGAACGCGCCGACCAGTACGTGATGTGCCCGGGTTTCCATCGTTGCGCCTCCGAACAGGGCCTCGTTTCGCGCTCAACCGGCCGGCGGCTGCGCGCGCGGTCCGGCGCGGCGTTCGCCGCCGCGCGCCGCCTGCGCGGCGCGGCCGCGCGGACCGTGGAAATAGTCGCGCACCCACGGGTCGTCGCAGCGTTGCACCACGTCCAGCGTGTCCGCGACCAGCACGCGCCGGTGCGCGAGCACGGCGACGCGGTCGCAGATCGCATACAGCGTGTCGAGGTCGTGGGTGATCAGGAACACGGTCAGGCCGAGCGCGTCGCGCAGCGTGCGCACCAGTTGGTCGAGCGCGGCGGCGCCGATCGGATCGAGCCCGGCGGTGGGCTCGTCGAGGAACAGGATATCCGGGTCCAGCGCCAGCGCGCGCGCCAGCGCGGCGCGCTTGCGCATGCCGCCGGAAAGCTCCGCGGGGTACTTGCCGCGCGCCTCGGCCGGCAGTCCGGCGAGCTCGATCTTCAGCGCGGCGAGCCGCTCGGCGTCGCGCGCGCTCAGCGCGGTGTGCTCGCGCAGCGGCACGCAGACGTTCTCGGACACGGTCAGCGAGGAGAACAGCGCGCCGTCCTGGAACAGCACGCCGAACCGGCGCTCGATCCGCGAGCGCCGCTGCGGCGGCAGCGCCAGCAGATCCTCGCCGAACACGCGGATGCTGCCGGCGTCGGGGCGGCGCAGGCCGACGATCGAGCGCATCAGCACCGACTTGCCCGAGCCGGAGCCGCCAACCACGCCGAGGATCTCGCCGCGGTAAAGGTCGAGGTCGAGGTTCTCGTGCACGGCATGCTCGCCGAAGCGGTTGACCAGGCCGCGCACCTCGACCACCGCCTCGCGCGCATTCACCAGCCCATCTCCATGAAGAACAGCGCGGCGAGCGCGTCGACCAGGATCACCACGAAGATCGCCTGCACCACGCTGGAGGTGGTGCGCTCGCCGACCGACTCCGCGCTGCCGGCGACCTTGAAGCCTTCCAGGCAGCCGATCACGCCGATCAGGAACGCGAACACCGGCGCCTTGCCCAGGCCCACCCACAGGTAGCGCAGCGGCGTGTCGGCCTGGAACATCGACAGGAACATGCTCGGCGAGATGTCCAGCGACACCATGCACACCAGCCCGCCGCCGACGATGCCGGCGAGGGTCGCCAGGAACGTCAGCATCGGCAGCGCCAGCACCAGCGCCAGCACGCGCGGCAGCACCAGCAGCTCGACCGGGTCGAGGCCGATGGTGCGCATCGCGTCGATCTCCTCGCGCGCCTTCATCGAGCCGATCTGCGCGGTGAACGCGCTGGCGGTGCGCCCGGCCAGCAGGATCGCGGCCAGCAGCACGCCGAACTCGCGCATGAACGAGTAGGTGACCAGGTCCACCGTGTAGATGGTGGCACCGAAGTCCTCCAGCACGGTGGCGCCGAGGAAGGCGATCACCGCGCCGACCAGGAACGACAGCAGCGCGACGATCGGCACCGCGTCCAGTCCGGTCTGCTCGAGGTGGTGGACCAGCGCAGTCATGCGCCAGCGCCGCGGCTGCGGCAGGTTGCGCGCCAGCGTCTCCAGGGTCAGGCCGACGAAGCCGAGCAGCATGCGCGCCTGCTTCCACAGCGACTCGGTGGCGCGGCCGACGCGCTCGACCATGTCGACGAAGCCCGTGCTGCGCGGCGCCGGCGGCGGGTGCGCGAACAGTTCGTGCACCGCGCAACCGACCGTGGCCAGCAGCGCGCGCTGTTCGGGGCGCAGCGCCGACTGCTCGACGAGCGCGCCGAGGCGCTCGGCGCCGATCAGCAGGGTCAGCAGGCCGGCGCCGGCGGTGTCCAGGCGCGCCAGCGGGGACAGGTCGTAGCGCGGCGCCGCGGGCAGCCGCGGCCGCAGCGCCGCCAGCGAGGCTTCGATCGCCTCGAAGTGCGCCAGGATCCAGTCGCCGCTGATGCGGACCACCGCCTGGCCGTCGGCGTCGGCCACGAGTTCGGCGCGGCCGGGAAAGGCGTCGCGGCTCATGTCGCAGAGGCTAGCAGCTCCGTCGTCGCGCCGTCATGCGTGCCGGCGCTTGGATTGCGGCCGTGCGCCGCCGATAATGCGCGTTTCCCCCGCCCGGCCACGCCATGACCCAGCACACCGTCCTCAACGCGACCCACCGCGCGCTCGGCGCCAAGATGGTGGACTTCGGCGGCTGGGACATGCCGCTCAACTACGGTTCGCAGATCGAGGAGCACCATGCGGTGCGCCGCGACGCCGGCATGTTCGACGTCTCGCACATGACCGTGGTCGACCTGACCGGCGCGAACGTGCGGGCGTTCCTGCGCAGGCTGCTGGCCAACAGCGTCGACAAGCTGAAGGTGTCGGGCAAGGCGCTGTACTCGTGCATGCTGAACGCCGACGGCGGGGTGATCGACGACCTGATCGTCTACTACCTGACCGAGGACTTCTTCCGCGTCGTCGTCAACGCCGCCACGCGCGACAAGGACCTGGCCTGGATCGTCGCGCAGGCGCAGCCGTTCGGCGTGGCCGTGAAGGAGCGCGCCGACCTTGCCATGATCGCCGTGCAGGGCCCGAACGCGCGCGCCAAGGTGCTCGGCCTGCTCTCGCCCGAGGCCCGCGCCAAGGCGGAGAAGCTCGGCAAGTTCGTCGCCTGCGACGGCGACGGCCTGTTCATCGCGCGCACCGGCTACACCGGCGAGGACGGCTTCGAGATCATGGTGCCGGAGGCGCAGGCGATCGCGTTCTGGAACCGCCTCAAGGACGCCGGCGTCGCCCCGGCCGGCCTCGGCGCGCGCGACACGCTGCGCCTGGAAGCCGGCATGAACCTGTACGGCCAGGACATGGACGAGACGGTGACGCCGTACGAGGCCGGCCTCGCCTGGACGGTGGCGCTGGACGAGGGCCGCGGCTTCACCGGCCGCCCGGTGCTGGAGCGCGAGAAGGCCGAAGGCCCGAAGCGCGTGATGGTCGGCCTGGTGATGGACGAGAAGGGCGTGCTGCGCCACGGCCAGAAAGTGCTGACCGCGCGCGGCGAGGGCGAGATCCTCTCCGGCACGTTCTCGCCGACGCTGGGCAAGGCGATCGCCTTCGCGCGCGTCCCGGCCGGCGACCCGGGCGCGGTGCGCGTCGACATCCGCGGCCGCGAGGTGCCGGTGCGCATCGTGAAATATCCCTTCGTGCGCGACGGCAAGCCCTGCGAGGGCGTCTGAGCCGCGCGCGGACCCGCCGCGGGCTGATATAGAATGCCGCGGCCCAGCATAGGACCCATGCCATGAGCGAGATCCCCGGCGATCTGAAGTTCCAGAAGAGCCACGAGTGGGCGCGCGTCGAGAGCGACGGCACCGTGACCGTGGGCATTTCCGACCACGCGCAGAGCCTGCTCGGCGACCTCGTCTACGTCGAACTGCCGGGCGTCGGCGACCGCGTGCAGGCCGGCAACGCCTGCGCGGTGGTCGAGTCGGTCAAGGCCGCCTCCGACGTCTACGCGCCTGTCAGCGGCGAAGTCGTCGCCGTCAACGAGGCGCTGAGCGACAAGCCGGAGACGATCAACGAGGACGCCTACGGCGAAGGCTGGATCTTCGTCGTCAAGATGGAGAACAAGGACGACCTCGCCGAGCTGCTCGATCCCGACGCCTACGCCGAGTTGATCGAAGGCGAAGAACACTGAGCGGCCAGCGCGCCGTGCAGCACCGCCGGCCGCATTCGCGGCCGGCGCCGTTTTGAGATCCGGACACCGCCACCATGCCCTTCATCCCCCATTCCCAGGCCGACGTGCGCGCCATGCTGAAGACCATCGGGGTCGACGGCATCGAGCAGCTTTTCGACGAGATCCCCGCCGAGCTGAAGGCCGGCCCGCTGCAGCACGTGCCGGTCGGCATGAGCGAGATGGAGGTGACGCGCCTGATGAAGGCGCGCGCCGCGCAGGACGAGGTCGAACTGAATTTCGCCGGCGCCGGCGCCTACGAGCACCACATCCCGGCGGCGGTGTGGGCGATCGTCGGCCGCGGCGAGTTCTACTCGGCCTACACGCCGTACCAGGCCGAGGCCAGCCAGGGCACGCTGCAACTGATCTACGAATACCAGAGCATGATGACGCGGCTGACCGGCATGGACGTCAGCAACGCCTCGCTGTACGACGGCGCCACCGCGCTGGCCGAGGCCGTGCTGATGGCCGAGCGCTGTGCCAGGAAGGGGCCGCGCCGCGTGCTGGTGCCGAAGAGCGTGCATCCGGCCTATCGCAAGACGCTGAAGACCATCGTCGGCCTGCAGGGCATCGAGGTGGTCGAGCTCGACGTCGACGCGCACGGCGGCCACCTCGATCCGGCCTGGCTGGCGGCGCAGGATTTCGGCGCGTTCACCGCACTGGCGATCCCGCAGCCGAACTTCTTCGGCGTGCTGGAGGACACCGACGCGCTGACCGACTGGGCGCACGCCAAGGGCGCGCTGGCGATCGGCGTGGTCAACCCGCTGTCGCTGGCGGTGCTGAAGGCGCCGGGCGAGTGGGGCGCCACCGGCGCCGACATCGTCTGCGGCGACGGCCAGCCGCTGGGCGTGCCGCTCAGCTCGGGCGGCCCGTACTTCGGCATCCTCGCCTGCAAGCAGGAGTTCGTGCGGCAGATGGCCGGGCGCATCGTCGGCCGCACCACCGACCTCGACGGCAAGGAAGGCTTCGCGCTGACCCTGCAGGCGCGCGAGCAGCACATCCGCCGCGCCAAGGCCACCTCCAACATCTGCACCAACCAGGGCCTGCTGGTCACCGCCGCCACCATCCACATGGCGATGCTGGGGCCGGAGGGCGTGCGTCGCGTCGCCGCCGCCAGCATGCGCAACACGCGCGCGCTGCGCGATCGCCTGTGCGCGATTCCCGGCGTGACGCCGCTGTTCGCGCGGCCGTTCTTCCACGAGGTCGCGCTGAAGCTGCCGCTGCCGGCGAGCGTCGTCGTCGAGCGCCTCGCCGAGCAGCGCATCGTCGCCGGCTTCGCGCTCGGCGAGGAGTACCCGCAGCTCGGCGACGCGCTGCTGGTGTGCGCGACCGAGACCAAGACCGCGGACGATCTCGACCGATTTGCGACCGCGTTGGCGAACGCGCTCGGCTGAGTCCGCGGCGCCCGTCCGGTCGCGACAGAACCGCCGCGCACGCAGGTGCGCGGCGGTTTTGTTTTGCGTGCCGCGCGCGTGTTCCCGTGGCGTGCAGGACATCGCGCGGAATCGCTGCAGGCCTTGTGCGGCAAGCCCTGCAGCGATTCCACGCACTCCGCAGCGAGCAATTCATATGGACGTCCATACGTCCGCCGCGCGTTGCGCGTGCGCGTCGCCGTGCGCTCGCGGCAGGGCATTCCGGCGCGCCCGCGGGGGTTCCGTAAGGCCCTAATTACACGCGCGAAATTTATTGACAGCACGTTTGGACAGGGCTAGTTTCTGCGCCCGACGGCTTGTGTTATGGAAAATCATGGCGGCAGTGCGGTACATCAAACCGTATATCGAGCACGGCGCGAAGGCGGGCGCGGTGAAGAAGATCACCGTCTCGGTTCCGCTCCACGTGCTCCAGCTGCTTTCCGACGAGCGCACCCGGCGCCAGGTCAACAATCTCCGGCACGCCACCAACAGCGATCTGTTGTGCGAGGCGTTCCTGCACGCTTTTACTGGGCAACCACTGCCAACTGACGAGGAGCTGAGACGAACCATGGCTATGACCAAGAAAGCTGCGAAGAAACCTGCCGCGAAGAAGGCGGCGAAGAAGTCCACTGCCAAGAAGGCGGTCCGCAAGACCGTGAAGGCCAAGGCCACCACCGCGCGCAAGACCTCGGCGGCGAAGAAGCCGGCGCGCAAGAAGGCTGCGGCGAAGAAGACGGCCAAGAAGCGCACCGTGCGCAAGTCGGCGGCCGCCAAGGTCAGCCGCGCCACCAAGGCGGCGAAGAAGTAAGCGAAGCAAGCCGTACGCAACACGCTTTACCCGCAAGACAACAATACGAAGTCGATCGACTCTCTCCCTGCGGTATGCCCAGCGCAGGGAGAGTATTTCGAGGAGCTACCGCTTCGCCCCGGCCCCGCCGGGGCGTTCCGTTTTCAGGGGCGTGAAACCGCCCGCGCGGCGCACCGCCGCCGCGATGCGCGCGGCCGGCATGCGGCGCGGCGTTGCCGGCGCCGCATGTTGGCGGTAAGTTTGCGACACCGCGCTGCGGCGGACCTGGGGTCCGCGGTTCCATGGGGAACACAGGGGGCGCGGAAATCCGTCCCACTTCCGCATGCGACCGACCATGACTGCCCGCCACTCCGCTTCCGCTTCCCGCCGCGCGCGCGGCGTCGCCGCGCCGGCGATCATCGCCGTGATCGTCGTCCTGGCGATCCTGCTGGCCGCGTACTTCTTCTACTTCAGGCCCCGGCAGGCCGCCGCGCCGACCGCCGCGGAGGGGCCGGCGCAGGCCGCCCAGCAGGCCGCCGGTACGGCGGTGCCGCCGAGCGTCGCCAACCTCAGTGTCGGCGACCTGCTGAAGGAAGCGCGCAAGGCGATGCACGAGCAGCGCCTGCTGGCGCCGGCCGGCAACAACGCGTTCGAGTTCTACCTGAACGTGCTGCAGAAGGAACCGAACAACCCGGTGGCGCAGGATGCGCTGCGCGAGACCTTCCCGTTCGCGACGTCCGTCGCGGAGCAGGAGATCAACCAGCGCAATTTCGCCGAGGCGCAGCGCGAGATCGACCTGCTGTCGAAGGCCGATCCGAACAATTACACGCTGACCATCCTGCGCTCCAAGCTGGACGCGCAGCGCAAGCTGGCCGACCGCGAACAGGAGCAGCAGCAGCGCCAGCAGCTCGCCGAGCAGCAGGCGGCGCAGCAGAAGCAGGCGGCGGCGACGACCCCGGCCGCGCCCGCGCCCGCGCAGGCTTCGGCACAACAAAGCGCAGCCGCGGCGCCCGCGCCGGCCGCGCCCGCGCCGGCCCGACCCGCGGCGCCCGCGCCGCAGCAGGTCGCCGCCGTCAACCGCGAGCCGCAGGTGACGCGCCAGGTGCCGCCGCAGTACCCGCAGGAGGCGGCGCGCGCCGGCACCCAGGGCTGGGTGGACGTCGAGTTCATGGTGACCAGCCAGGGCACGGTGGTCGACGCGAAGGTGCTGAATTCGCAGCCGCGCCGGCTGTTCGACCGCGCCGCGCTGGAAGCGGTGCGCCAGTGGCGCTTCCAGCCGGCATTGCGCAACGGCGTACCGACCGACGCCACGTTGCGCCAGCGCATCGAGTTCAAGCTGGGCAACGGCTGATTTGCCGCGCGCGAGCGACGCGCCCGCGCGTTCAGGCGTCCAGCAGCGTGCGCCGCAGCGCCGCGAGGGTCGCAAGGCCTTCCGGCGCATCCGCAGGCAGGCGTTCCAGCGCCAGCAGCGCCGCGCTGGCGCGCGCGTGCGCGACGGCGTCGAGGCAACGCACCATCACGCCGACCAGGTCGGCGCCGAGCAGCAGTCCGAGTGCGGCGACGTCGTGCGGCGCGCGCGCGGCCTCGCGCAGCGCGTGCACGGCGGCGTTGTGCGCCTGCACCGAACGCAGCGGGTGGCGCACGCCGAGGAAGGGCAGTCCGGGCACGCGCGCGACGCGGTGCACCAGGTCGCCGCGCGCCAGCGTGTCGAGCAGGCGTCGCGGCAGCGGCCGCAGCGCATGCTCGACCAGGCGCACTGCTTCCGCGGCCGGTTGCGGCGCGGTGCCCAGCGCGCGCAGCGCGGCGGCCAGCAGCGGGTGCGCGGTCGGCAGCGGAGCCTCCGCGCGCAGCATGTCGCGCGCATAGCGCAGGCGCCCATGGACCTGCAGCTCGATCAGCAATGCGGCGGCGCACAGCGCGCCGAAGGGCGTGTCCGGCCGCTCGCTGCGCAGCGTGCCGTGGACCGGGTCGAGACACAGCAGCAGCAGCCGTTCGGCGATCAGCATGCCGTTCCCCCACTGCGATGCGCGCGCTGCGCGGTCAGTACCGGCGCTTGCGCTTCGAGGCGTTGCGCGGCGCCGGGGCGTCGCGCGACGCCGGGCGGTCCAGTCCGGCCCAGTCCATGTACGGCAGACCCAGCATCTTGTCCAGCAGCATCGGCATCAGCCCCGAGGGCGCCGCGCACTCGCAGTTCCACATGACCACCGCGCCGGCGTGGTATTTCGGGAAGAACCCGATCATCGCGCGATAGCCCTGCACCGCGCCGGCATGGAACACCAGCGTCTCGCCGGCGTAGTCGTAGACGCGCCAGCCGAGCGCGTAGTCGGCGTGCTTCAGGCGCGCCCGCCGCCACGGCGTGGCGACGCGCTCGCTGGGCGTGACGATCACCGGCGCGTGCAGCACATCCAGCACGCTGGCCGGCAGCACGTCCGGGCGCCCGCCCATCTGCGCGATCAGCCACTGCTCCATGTCGTGCAGGCTGGCGTTGACGCCGGCGGCCGGCGGCACGTAGAAGTTGTCCTTCGGCTCGAACGGCGCCCAGCCGTCGCGGATGCGCCGGTGCGGATGCGCCCAGCTCTTGCTCGCCTCCAGCGACTCGCGCCCGTAGGTGGCGGTGCGCATGCCGAGCGGCAGGAACACGCGCTTCTCGACCTGGTGGTAGAAGAAATCGCCGGTCTCGGCGTAGACGACGTCGCCGATCAGGCTGAAGGCGACGTTCTGGTAGCCGTAGCAACTGCCGACGCCGCAGGCCATGTCGACCTCGTCGAGGCGGCGCACCAGCTGGGCATAGGGCACGTCGTCCTCGAGCATGCGGTCGTAGGTGTTGCGCGGCAGGCCGAGGCGCTGGGCGAGGATGTCGCGCACGGTGGCCTGCTCGGACGCCTGCGCGTCCTTCAGCTTGAAGAACGGCAGCACGTCGGACAGGCGGGTGTCCCAACTGAACACGCCGTCGCGCACCAGCAGCCCGGTCAGCGCGGTGGCGAACGCCTTCGACAGCGACGCGATGCGGAATACGGTGTTCGGCCCGACCTTCTCGCCGCTGCGCGCGTTGGCGTAGCCGAGCGTGCGCTCGAAGCGCACCTTGTCGTTGATCACCACCGCGGTGGCGAGGCCGGACACCTGGCCGCTCGCCTCGATCCGATCCAGCCAGCGGCCGTAGTCGGCGATCGCCGCGTCGACGCGCGCCGCGGGCAGCGCGGTCGCCCCGGGATCGTTGCCGACCACCGGCGTGGCCCGGTCGCGCGCGTGCGCGCTGCCGGTGGCCGCGCACGCGCCGCAGGCGAGCAGTGCGGCGAGGAACGCACGGGCAAGCGGACTGCTATGCTCGGACGGGCGCGGCGCGAAGGGGCGCTGCGAAAAGGAGGATTTTGGCATGACCACGATTGTGCTGATGGTGGTTCTGGTCGGCATTGTCTTGTACATCGTCGGGCTCTACAACGGGCTGGTCGCCGCGCGCAACGGTTACAAGAACGCATTCGCGCAGATCGACGTGCAGCTGACCCGGCGCTACGACCTGATCCCGAACCTGGTCGAGACCGCCAGGGGCTACATGAAGCACGAGCGCGAAACCCTCGAAGCGGTGGTGCAGGCGCGCAATGCCGCGGTGTCCGGCCTGGCCGGCGCCAAGGCCCAGCCCGGCGACGCGCAGGCGATGCAGCAGCTGGCCGGCGCCGACAACCAGGTCACCCAGGCGCTGGGCCGCCTGTTCGCGCTCAGCGAAGCGTATCCGGACCTCAAGGCCAACCAGAACATGATGCAGCTCTCGGAGGAACTGGCCTCCACCGAGAACCGCGTCGCCTTCGCGCGCCAGGCCTACAACGACGGCGTGATGAACTACAACAACCGGCGCGAGATGTTCCCCGGCTCGCTGATCGCCGGGCGCTTCGGCTTCCAGGCGGCGGAGCCGCTGCCGATCGAGGATGCCGCCAAGCGTGCGGCGCCGAAGGTGGCGTTCGGCTGAACGCGATGACGGGATCGCCCCGGCTCGGCCGGGGTCGGGGGAACCACCGATGAACTTCTTCGCGGAGCAGGAGCGCGCGCGCCGCGCCAGCCGGCGCCTGGTCGTGCTGTTCGCGCTGGCCGTGCTCGCCATCGTCGCCGCCGTCGATGCGGTGCTGGTCGGGCTGTTCGGCATCGGCCGCCACGCCGATCGCGTCGATCCGCTGGTGTTGTTGGGCATCAGCCTGGTGACGGCGGCGGTGATCGCGCTGGCCTCGGCATGGCGCGTCGCCAGCCTCGCCGGCGGCGGCGGTGCGGTCGCGCGCGGGCTGGGCGCCACGCCGGTGCCGGCCGACACCGGCGACTTCGCGTGGAAGCGGCTGCGCAACGTGGTCGAAGAGGTGGCGATCGCCTCCGGCGTGCCGGTGCCCGAGCTGTACGTGCTCGAGGACGAGGCCGGCATCAATGCCTTCGCCGCCGGCTACACGCCCGCGGACGCCGCGGTGTGCGTCACCCAAGGCGCGCTCGACAAGCTGACCCGCGACGAGCTGCAGGGCGTGGTCGCGCACGAGTTCAGCCACGTGCTGAACGGCGACATGCGCCTGAACGTGCGCCTGATCGGCCTGCTGTTCGGCATCCTCGTGCTCGGCGTCGCCGGACGCAAGATCCTCGCCGGCAGCGGCCGCACGCGCGGGCGCGGCGCCGGCGCGCTGGTCGCCTTCGGGCTGGCGATCCTGGTGATCGGCTACGTCGGCTTCTTCTTCGGCCGGCTGATCCAGGCCGCGGTGTCGCGCTCGCGCGAATGCCTCGCCGACGCCTCGGCGGTGCAGTTCACGCGGCAGACCGGCGGCATCGCCGGCGCGCTGAAGAAGATCGCCGCGCTGGCCGAGGGCTCGCAACTGGCCAGCGCGCAGCGCGAGGAGGTGGCGCACATGCTGTTCGGCGACGGCGTCGGCCTGTCCGCGCTGTTCGCAACGCATCCGCCGCTGCTGGCGCGCATCCGCGCGCTCGAGCCGGGCTTCGGCGATGCCGAAATCGCGCGCATCGCGCGCGCCTGGCAGCAGCCGGTGCGCGCCGCCGACGCGGATGCGCCGCAGGCCTCGATCTCGGGCTTCGCGCCGGCGGGCGCGACGACCGCCGCAGTCGTCCCGCCCGGCGCGCTGCCGGTGGCGACCGGCGCCGTCGGCCTGGACGCGCGCGGCGTCGCCGCGCAGGTCGGCCGCCCGGGCGCCGACGATTTCCGCACCGCGGCAGCGCTGCACGCGCAGATCCCGGACGCGCTGCGCGCGCAGGCGCGCGACCCGCAGAGCGCGCCTGCGCTGGTGTTCGCGCTGGCGCTGGGCGGCGACGCCGACACCCGCATGCGCCAGCGCGAAGCGATCGCGCGGGCGTTCGGCGCGGCGGCTGCCGACGCGGCGCGCGCGCTCGCCGAGGGCGTCGCCGCGCTGCATCCGCTGCTGCGCCTGCCGCTGGCGCAACTGGCGTTTCCGGCGCTGCGGCGGCGGCCGCGTCCCGAGCTGCAGCGCTTCCTCGCCGCGCTGGCCGCGCTGGTCAACGCCGACGGTCGCGTCGAGCTGGACGAGTATTGCCTGGCAACGCTGGTGCGCCTGCAGGTCGTTGCCGCGCTCGACCCGAGCCGCGGCTTCGTGCCGGGCAGCCTGCGCCTCGCCGATTGCGCGGCGGAGCTGCGTGACCTGTGCGCGCTGGTGGCGCGCTACGGCCACGACGACGATGCGGCGGCGCGGCGCGCGTTCCTGCTGGCGATGCACGAGGCGCTGCCCGATGCGAATCCGCTGTTCGCCTACCCGGACGACTGGCGGCCGGCGCTGGACGCCGCGCTCGCGAAGCTGGCGCGGCTGGCGCCGGAGGGCAAGGAACTGGTGGTGCGCGGGCTGACGCGCGCGATCGGCGAGGACGGCCTGGTCAACGTGGCCGAGGCGGAGCTGCTGCGCGTGGTCTGCGCCGCGCTGCACTGCCCGCTGCCGCCGCTGCTGGCCACGGCATAAGCCGCCAGGATGCGGTGAGCTTCGCAGGTTGCGGTGAGCGGAGCTGACCGCACGTGGCGGACCGCGAGGATGATGCGGCGCGCTTCGCTCACCGCATCCTGCGGTCTCCGCGCACGCCGCCGATACGCATCGTGCGCGGAGCGCACGCTAGCTGGCGGCGGTGTCCTGCGCGCGGCCGAGGATCAGGTCGGCCGCGACCTCGGCGATCATGATGGTCGGCGCGTTGGTGTTGCCGGTCGGCAGGCGCGGCATCACCGCGGCGTCGACCACGCGCAGGGCGTCGATGCCGCGCACGCGCAGCGCCGGGTCGACCACCGCGCCGGCGTCGGCGCCCATGCGGCAGGTGCCGACCGGGTGGTAGATGGTCTCGGCCTTGCGGCGGATGAACGCTTCCAGCGCGGCGTCGTCCTGTGCGTCGGCACCGGGGAAGATCTCGGCGCCGCGGTACGGGGCGAACGGCGCCTGCGCCAGGATCGCGCGCGACAGCTTCGCGCCTTCGATCAGCATCTTCAGGTCGTAGCCTTCCGCGTCGCCCAGGTAGTTGGCGTGGATCGCCGCCTTCGCCGCCGGATCGGCGCTGGCGAGGCGGATGCAGCCGCGGCTCTTCGGATGCAGCGCGCAGGCGTGCACGGTGTAGCCGTCGCCGGGCAGGCGGTGGCGGCCGTGGTCGTCGAGCTGCGCGGGCACGAAGTGGAACTGCAGGTCGCAGCGCGCGTCCTCGGCGTGGCGCGAGCGCACGAAGCCGCCGGCCTCGGCGATGTTGGAAGTGCCGATGCCGCTGCGGCGCAGCAGGAACTCCAGCGCGATCGCCACGTCGTTGGTGCGGTCGTAGGTGATCGGCTGGGTCGAGCGCACCAGCGTGCAGATGTCGAGGTGGTCCTGCAGGTTGGTGCCGACGCCGGGCAGGTCCAGCGCCACGCCGACGCCACGCTCGCGCAGGTGGTCGGCCGGGCCGATGCCGGACAGCATCAGCAGTTGCGGCGAGTTGATCGCGCCGCCGGCCAGGATCACCTCGCCGGCCTCGACGCGTTTGCGCTTGCCGCCGCGCAGGCGCAGGTCGACGCCGGCCGCGCGCGTGCCGTCCAGCACGACGCGCTCGGCCAGCGCGTGGGTGAGCACGGTCAGGTTGGCGCGCTCGCGCGCCGGCTTGAGGTAGGCGGTCGCCGCCGAGCAGCGCGCGCCGTTGCGCTGGGTCACCTGGTAGAAGCCGAAGCCTTCCTGGCGGGCGCCGTTGAAGTCGTCGTTGCGCGCGAAGCCGGCGGCATCGGCGGCGTCGATGAACGCCTGCGACAGCGGGTTGCGGTAGCGCAGGTCGGATACCGTCAGCGGGCCGTCGGCGCCGTGCAGCGCGTCGGCGCCGCGCGTGTTGCCCTCGCTGCGGCGGAAGTACGGCAGCACGTTCGCCCACGCCCAGCGCGGGTCGCCGGCGAGGCGTGCCCAGTCGTCGTAGTCGGCCGGCACGCCGCGCACGTAGCACATCGCGTTGATCGAGCTGGAGCCGCCCAGCACCTTGCCGCGCGGCCACCACAGCCGGCGCCCTTCGAGGCTGGCCTCCGGCTCGGTGTCGTAGTCCCAGTTGACGCCCTTGCGGTTCACCAGCTTGGCCAGGCCGGCGGGCATGTGGATGAACGGGTGCCAGTCGCGCGGGCCGGCCTCGACCAGCAGCACGCGGCGGGTCGGGTCGGCGCTGAGGCGCTCGGCCAGCACGCAGCCTGCGGAGCCGGCGCCGACGATGACGAAGTCGTAGAGCATGGGCGATCCTCGGTTGCGGCGACGGTAGCGGCCCGCGTTAGAGCCTTTGCTCCAGCCGCGGGCGGGCCCCCGCCGCATGATAGTCTTGCCGCCCATTCCGGGCTGCGGGACCCTCAGGGCGCGTGATGACGCGATTCGCCGTGCGTGCGGGCGAGGGGCGCGCCCTCGTGCTGGCCTGCCTCGCCTTCTTCTGCGTGCTGGCGGCCTACTACGTGATCCGGCCGGTGCGCGACCAGTTGGCCGGCGCGGTCGGCTCGATCGCGCTGCCGATGTTCTATGCCGGCACCTTCGCCGCGACCCTGCTGATCACGCCGCTGTTCGGTGCGCTGGTGGCGCGCCTGCCGCGTCGTCGGCTGCTGGCGTGGAGCTACCTGTTCTTCATCGTCTGCCTGATCGCGTTCGTGCCGCTGTTCGCGGCGCAGGACCGCATCGGCGCGCGCGTGCTGGGCGTGGCGTTCTTCATCTGGGTCAGCGTGTTCAACCTGTTCGTGGTGTCGCTGTTCTGGAGCCTGATGGCGGACATCTGCTCCAGCGAGCGGGCGCGACGGCTGTTTCCGCTGATTGCGATCGGCGGCACGGCCGGCGCCATCGCGGGGCCGCTGCTGACCTCGCTGCTGGTGCAGACGATTGGCGTCGCCGCGTTGCTGCTGGTGTCGGCGGGGCTGCTGGGCGCGGGGCTGGTCGGCATGCTGATGCTGTCCGCGGGCGTCGGCGGGCAGGCGGCGGTCGGTGCATCGCTCGCGCCGACGGGGCGGGCGGCCGGCGGCGCCGCGCAGGACGAGGCGCCGATCGGCGGCTCGCTGCTGGCGGGCGTACGCCAGGTGCTGACGCGGCCGTTCCTGCGCAACATGGCGCTGCTGATGCTGTTGTCGGACGGCGTCGGCACGGTGGCCTACGCGTTCGTCGCCGATTACGCCAAGGCGCATTTCCTCGGCAATGCCGCGCGCACCGCGTTCTACGCGCACCTCGATCTCGCCACCAACACGCTGGTGGTGCTGCTGCAGCTGGCGCCGACGCGCTGGCTGCTGGCGCGGCGCGGGCCGGCGGCGTGCGTGGTGGCGTGGGCCACGATCAACGTGCTGCTGCTGACCTGGGTCGCGAGCGCCGGCGGCGTGCATCTGCCGATGCCGTGGATCGCGGTGTCGCCGGACGCGTGGCCGCGGCTGATCATGGTGCCGGCCTCGCTGCTTGCGCTGATGCTGGTGGTCAGCCGCGGTTTCACCTACGGCATGCTCAAGCCGGCCAGCGACGCGCTGTACACGCGCGTCGAGCGCGAGGCGCGCTACAAGGGCAAGAATTTCATCGACACCGCGGTGTGGCGTTTCGGCGATCTGACCATCACCAGCGCGCTCAGCGGGCTGCGCGCGCTGGGCATCGGTCTGTCCGTGCTGGCCGCCCTGAGCGCCGGCGCGGGGTTGCTGGCGGGCTGGTTCGGCTGGCGCGCGGCGCACTCGCGCGACCTCGCGCCCGAGCCCGTCGACGCCGGCCGCAGGGATCAGCCGGCGATGTAGCGCTGCAGGTGCTCGATCTGCTCGGCCTGCTCGTCGATCGTCGCCTTGACCAGGTCGCCGATCGAGACCACGCCGATCAGCTTGCCGCGCTCGACCACCGGCAGGTGGCGCACGCGGCGATCGGTGCACAGCCGCATGCATTCCTCGACGGTCGATTCGGGGCCGACCGTGACCACCGGCGCCGACATGATCTCCGCCACGGGCGTATCGGCCGAGGCGCGTCCGTGCAGGACCACCTTGCGCGCGTAATCGCGCTCGGAAACGATGCCGGCGAGATCGCCGCCGCGCATCACCAGCAGCGCGCCGATGCGGTGCTCGGCCATCGCCTTGACCGCGTCCAGCACCGGGCGTTCCGGTTCGATGGCGAAGACCTGCCGCCCCTTCGCCTCCAGGAGATGCTTGACCTGCCGCATGAGGCCCTCCCGCGCCGGTCCTGGGTGACCGGCCGGCACAGTCTAGCGCGCCCTCGCCGCTGGCGTTGCTGCGCCGCGGCGGAAGCGGAACCTCGGCTCGGAGACGCGCTTGACGCGGCGGAAAGTATTTCTATAATTCCGGAACAATGAAAACATCAAGCGCGCTCGACATCCTGAAGGCGCTGGCCCAGGAAAGCCGGTTGGCGCTGTTCCGCCTGCTGGTGCAGGCCGGCGCGGACGGGCTGCCGGTCGGCGGCCTCGCCGAACGACTGGGTCTGCCCGGCGCGACCCTGAGCAACCACCTCAACGTGCTGCGCGCGGCCGGCCTGGTCCGCGACGAGCGCCGCGGCCGCACCATCGTCTGCCGCGCGGACTACGCACGCATGGATGCGCTGATCGCTTTCCTGACCGAAAACTGCTGCGCCGGCGACGCGAGCGCCTGCGCCCCCGCGCCGACCTGCGCGCCTAAGCCCCGGAGCAAACGCCCATGAAACGCTTCCACGTGCACGTCAACGTCCGCGACCTCGACGCCAGCATCCGCTTCTATGCACAACTGTTTGGCGCCGCGCCCAGCGTGGTCAAGGGCGACTACGCGAAATGGATGCTGGACGATCCGCGCCTCAACTTCGCGATCTCGCAGCGCGAGCGCGCGCCCGGCGTCGATCATCTTGGCCTGCAGGCGGAGGACGCTGCCGAGCTGGAAGCGATCGGCGACCGCCTGAAGGCGGCCGACGCGGTCGCGCTGGCCGAGACCGGCACGACCTGCTGCTACGCGCACTCCGACAAGTACTGGGCCGAAGATCCACAGGGCTTGCGCTGGGAGAGCTTCCTGACCCACGGAGTGGCGACCACCTATTACGCGCCGCATGAAGCGCCGGCCGCGGGCGCGACGGCTTGCTGTGGTCCCGGCGCGGCCTGCGCGGCGCCCGGCAGCGCTGCGGCAGCGCCGGCCGTCGGCACGGTCGCGGCGTGCGGCAGCGGCGGTTGCGCGTGAACGCAAAGGGCACGCATCCCCGTCACGTCCTGTTCCTGTGCACCGCCAACTCGGCGCGCAGCATCATGGCCGAAGCGCTGCTCGGCGTATTGGGCCGCGGCCGCTTCGTCGCATACAGCGCCGGCAGCCATCCGGGCGGGCGCGTGCAGCCGCTGGCGGCGGAACTGGCGGTGGCGTTCGGCTATCCGGCCGGGCGCCTGCGCAGCAAGTCCTGGGACGAGTTCGCCGGTGCCGCCGCGACGCCGATGGACCTGATCATCACCGTCTGCGACAACGCCGCGGGCGAGCGCTGCCCGGTATGGCCGGGGCATCCGGCCGCGGCGCACTGGGGCGTGCCGGATCCCGCCGCCGTCGAGGGCGACGAGGCGCAGCGCCGGCAGGCGTTCCACGACGCGTGGACGCTGCTGCGCCGGCGCGTCGAGCTGCTGGTCGCGCTGCCCGACGCCAGCCTCGAAGGTCCGGTCGCGGCCGCGGCCCTGCGCCGCATCGCCGAGGCCGCCACATGAGTGCGACCGTTGCCGATTCCGCGCCCCCGGCGCTGGGCGTATTCGAGCGCGGGCTGACGCTGTGGGTGGCCGCGTGCATTGTCGTCGGCGTGTTGTTCGGCCGGCTGGCGCCCGGTGCGTTTCGCGCGCTCGCTGCGCTGGAGGTCGCGCAGATCAACCTGCCGGTGGGCGCGCTGATCTGGGTGATGATCGTGCCGATGCTGATGCGCGTGGACTTCGGCGCGCTTGGCGCGGTGCGCCGCCACTGGCGCGGCTTCGGCGTGACGCTGTTCGTCAACTGGGCGGTCAAGCCGTTCTCGATGGCGGCGCTGGGCTGGCTGTTCGTGCGTCACCTGTTCGCGCCCTGGCTGCCGGCGGAGCAGCTCGACAGCTACATCGCCGGCCTGATCCTGCTGGCCGCCGCGCCGTGCACCGCGATGGTGTTCGTGTGGAGCCGGCTGGTGCGCGGCGAGGCCAACTTCACCCTGGCCCAGGTCGCGCTCAACGATACCGTCATGGTGTTCGCGTTCGCGCCGATCGTCGCGCTGTTGCTGGGCGTCGCCGCGATCCGGGTGCCGTGGGCGACGCTGCTGCTGTCGGTCACGCTGTACATCGTGCTGCCGCTGGCGCTCGCGCAGGCGTTGCGTGCGCGCCTGCTGCGGCGCGGGCCGGCGGCGCTGGAAGCGTCGTTGCGGCGCATGCAGCCGTGGTCGCTGGTGGCGCTGCTCGCCACGCTGGTGCTGCTGTTCGGCTTCCAGGGCGAGGCGATCGTGCGCCAGCCGCGGGTGATCGCGCTGCTGGCGGTGCCGATCGCGCTGCAGGTGGTGTTCAACGCAACGCTGGCCTACGGGCTGAATCGCTGGCTGGGCGAGGCGCACTGCGTCGCCGGGCCGTCCGCCCTGATCGGCGCCAGCAATTTCTTCGAGCTGGCGGTGGCGGCCGCGATCAGCCTGTTCGGCTTCGCCTCCGGCGCCGCGCTCGCCACCGTGGTCGGCGTGCTGATCGAGGTGCCGGTGATGCTGGCGGTGGTTGCGGTGGTGAACCGCAGCCGGCGCTGGTACGAGGCGGTGGCCTGAATCAGCGCGGCAGGTAGGACGTCCAGCCGAGCTGCGCCATCTGCCGCTGCGTCCACGCGGCGTGGCGCAGCACGTAGGGCGACGGGCGCTCGGCGTGCAGGCGTTTGGGGTTGGGCAGCACCGAGGCGAGCAGGGCGGCCTGCCAGGCGGAGAGACGCGCGGGCGTGGTGCGGTAGAACGCCTCGCTGGCGGCGCCGACGCCGTAGATGCCGTCGCCCAGCTCGGCGATGTTCACGTACACCTCGAGGATGCGCCGCTTCGGCCAGGTCGCCTCGATCAGCACGGTGAAATAGGCTTCGAGGCCCTTGCGCACGAAGCTGCGCCCGCGCCACAGGAACAGGTTCTTCGCCACCTGCTGCGAGATGGTGCTGGCGCCGCGCAGGCGCTCGCCGTCCCCGGCTTCGCCGATCGCGTCGCGGATCGCCTCGACGTCGAAGCCGTGGTGGAACGGGAATTTCTGGTCCTCGCTGGCGACCATCGCCAGCGGCACCGTCGGTGCGATCTTTCCCCACGGCGTCCAGCGATAGCGCAAATGGAAGTCGTGTTCGCCGTGCAGCAGCGCGGCGATGCGGCGCTCGACCATGAACGCGCTGGTCCACGGCGGCACGTAGCGCAGCAGCAGCACCAGCGCCCAGGTCAGCGCGACCCAGGCGAGGACGGCGAAGCCGAGCGTGCGCAGCAGGCGCCGCGCGAGTCCGCGTGAGGAGGTTCCCATGGTTCCCGAGAACGCCGGATCGGCCGGCGCGCGAAGAAGTATAGACGCGTCGGGCGCCGCGGCGGCGGGTCGCGCGGCCTCGCGGCCGGCGGAGCGCCGCCGCCGCGGTTGCAATCGGCCGCGCGCCACCCTACCTATGCGGGACGCCGGGCCGCGCCCGGCACGGCCGCGGCGGGTTCGCCGCCCGGCTCCACCCGACAGTTGCGAGGTTGCTCCGCCCGTGTCCCCCGCCAGCGATGTCCTGCACCGTTTCCTGATCGAACGCGCCGGCGTGCGCGGGGTGCTCGTGCAATTGTCGGGCGTCTGGCGGGAAGTCGCCGGCCGCGCCGACTACCCGCCGCCGCTGCGGCGGCTGCTGGGCGAGGCGCTGGCGGCGAGCGCGCTGCTGACCGGCAACATCAAGCTGCGCGGCAGCCTGTCGCTGGAACTCAAAAGCCAGGGTGCGCTGCGCCTGCTGTTCGCCGAATGCAGCGACCAGGGTCGCCTGCGCGGATTGGCGCGCTGGGAAGGCGCGCTGGCGGAGCCGTTGGACCTGGGCGCGCTGCCGCAGGCGCTGCTGGCGATCACGATCGGCGGTACCGAGCCCGGGCAGCAGCGCTACCAGGGGCTGGTCGCGGTCGAGGCCGCGCCGTTCGCGCAGTTGCTGGAAGGCTACTTCGAGCGCTCCGAGCAGATGCCGACGCGCATCGTGCTGGCCGCGGACGGCGAGCGCGCCGCCGCGCTGATGCTGCAGCGGTTGCCGCGCGAGGGCGGCCGTGCGGCCGAGGTCGACGACGACGCCTGGGCGCGCGTCGGCCACCTTACCGCCACGCTCGGCGAGGAAGAACTGCTGCGGTTGCCGGTCGAGACGCTGCTGCGCCGGCTCTACCACGAGGAGGGCGTGCGCCTGTTCCAGGCGCGGCCGTTGACGTTCGGCTGCGGCTGCTCGCGCGAACGCGTCGAGCACGTGCTGCGCGCGCTCGGCCGCGACGAGGTCGAGGCCGCGCTCGCGGCGCGCGACGGCGAGATCGAGGTGACCTGCGAGTTCTGCGCCAGCCGCTACCTGTTCGACCGCGTCGACGCCGAACGGCTGCTCAGCGCGACGCCGGCCGCGCCGGCTTCGCCGCTGTCGCACTAGCCGCGGGACGCCGGCGCAAGCGGCGCGCTCGCCGGCGTTGCCGCGCGGATCCCGCCCCCGCGAAGGCGGGGCGGGCGGTTCAGACCGCCGCCTGCGGCGACAGCCAGGCCGCGGCCGGCTGCGCCTGGCCGAACAGGAAGCCCTGCCCGAAGCCGCAGCCCATGCGTTGCAGCGCGGCGCGCTGGCCTTCCTGCTCGATGCCCTCGGCGATCGTCTGCATGCCCAGCGAACCGGCCATGGCCAGGATCGCGCGCACCACCGCGCTGCTGCCGCCCTCGCCGTCAGTGGGCAGGTCGGCGACGAACGAGCGGTCGATCTTGAGCGCCTGCATCGGGTACTGGTGCAGGTAGCTGAGCGAGGAGTAGCCGGTGCCGAAATCGTCCAGCGCCACACCGATGCCGTGCGAGCGCAGGGTCTCAAGCGTGCGCTTGACCCGCGCCGGATTCTCCAGCAGCGCGCGCTCGGTGACCTCGATGCGCACGCGCTGCGCGACGACGCCGTGCTCCGCCATCAGCCCGAGCAGGCGGCGGTCGAGGTCGACCGAACGGAAATGGCGGCCGGACAGGTTGATGCTGACGAATGCGCCGGTGGCGGTGAGCGCGGGCGTCGCCGCGAACACCTGCTCGAATACCTTCCAGTCGATCGCCTCGGCGGAACCGTTGTCCTCGGCGATGGCGAGGAAGTCGATCGGCAGCAGCAGGCCGCGCTCGGGATGGCGCCAGCGCAGCAGCGCCTCGTAGCCGACGGTGCCTGCGTCCTGCAGGCGCACGATCGGCTGGAAGTGCGGCTCGAATTCGCCGCGCGCCAGCGCGCGGCGCAGGTCGTTCTCGATTTCCAGCAGGCTGACCGCCTCGCGCCGCAGGCGCTCGTCGAACAGCGCGTAGCGCTGGCGGCCCTCGTCCTTGGCGCGGTACATCGCCGAGTCGGCGTCGCGCAGCAGTTCCTCCGGCCGGCGGTAGTGCGGCGCCGCCAGCGCGATGCCGATCGAAGTCGAGGTGAACAGCTCCTTGGCGCCGAGCCGGAACGGCGCGTTCAGCTCGTCGATGATGCGCTGCGACACCTTGCAGGCGTCCTCGGCGTCGCCGATGTCTTCCAGCAGCACGGCGAATTCGTCGCCGCCGAGGCGCGCGACCACGTCCTGCGACTTCAGGCAGGCGCGGATGCGGCCGCCGGCCTGGAACAGCAGGTCGTCGCCGATCAGGTGGCCGACCGAGTCGTTGATCACCTTGAAACGGTCGAGATCGAGGAACAGCACGGCGAACTGGCGCGCCGCGTCCTCGTGGTAGCGGCCGAGCGCGCGCTCCAGACGCTGGATCAGCAGGCTGCGGTTGGGCAGGCCGGTCAGCGAGTCGTGCAGGGTCTCGTGCTTGAGGCGGCGCTCGATGCGCTCGCGCTCGGCGATCTGCTCGCGCAGGTCGCGATTGGCCAGCGCCAGCGCGCGGGTGCGCTCGCTGACGCGCCGCTCGAGTTCGGTGTTGGCCTGCTTCAGCGATTCCGCCGCGCGCCGTCGCTCCAGCGCGTTGGCGATGTGGTAGGACACGAAGGTGAGCAGTTCCTGGTCGCGCTGGCTGTAGCGGTGTTCCTCGCTGTAGCTTTGCACCGCCAGCACGCCGACCGTGCGCTCCTCGCAGACCAGCGGCACACCCAGCCAGTACACCGACTGCGCGCCGCTTTGCACCAGCTCGCCGCTGGCGCACAGGCGCTCGATGTCGCCGGTGTGGGCGAGCAGGGCGGTGCCGTGGCGCAGCACGTATTCGGTAAGGCCGCGACCGATCCGGCGCGGCTGGCGCGATGCGTCGAACTCGTCCACCGAGTAGGGGAAGTTCAGCTCGCTCTGGTCGTCCGAGAGCAGCGCGATATAGAAGTTGCGCGCGTACAGCAGGCCGCCGATCACGCGGTGCACCGCCGCGTAGAATTCCTCGATGCTCTCGGTGGTGCCGGCCAGCTCGGCAATGCGGAACAGCGCCGCCTGCAGGCGCTCGCCGCGCTGGCGCTCCAGTACCTGCTGCTGCAGCACGCGGTTGGCCTCGCGCAGCGCCTCGGTGCGCTCGGCGACGCGGCGCTCCAGTTCCTGGTGCGCCTGGCGGCGTTCCAGCGCCGTCTGGATGTGCTGGGCGACATAGGTGAGCAGGGCCTTGTCCTGCTCGCTGTAGCGCGCCTCTTCGGTATAGCTCTGCACGACCACCACGCCGGCCACCTGCTGGCCGTGCAGCAGCGGCACGCCGAGCCAGTCCACGCAGTCGGGGCCGGTCGCGGCGAGCGGACCGTCGACCTGGGCGGCGAGCTGCTCCATCGAGCCCATCAGCGACTCGCCGCGGCGGATCACGTGCCAGGTGAGGCTGTGGCGCATCTCCTCCAGCGGGTAATCGCGGGAGGAGTCGGGCGGGTCGCGGTCGGCGATGTCGACGTAGTAGGCGAAGCGCAGGGTGTCGCGGGCCGGGTCGTGCAGCGCGATGTAGAAGTTCTCCGCGTACATCAGGCTGCCGACGATGCCGTGCAGCGCGCGCATCACCTCGCCCATCTCGCGGTCGCCGCTGGCCTGGTCGGCGATCGCGTACAGCGCGCGCTGCAGGCGTTCGGCCTGCTCCAGGCGGGCGACCGCCTCGCGCAACCGCGCCAGCTCGGCGAGGGTGCCGAGCCGCAGTCCGCCCAATCGGGCGAGCTGCGCCAGCGCGGTCAGCAGGTCCAGGCGCGGGCTCTCGCCCGGGAACGCCACGTCCAGCGCCAGCGGCAGGCCGGCGCCCAGCGCCAGGCGCAGCCGGGTGCGGCCCGCCTCGCCATGCCGGTCGAGCAGCGTGCCGGCGGGGGTTTGCGACGGCTGCGCCGGGGCGAAGTGCAGCTCGGTGTCGGGGAAGCGCGCGCGAGCGTACGCCTGACAGGCGGCCTCGACGGCGGCCTGGGTATCGACGGCCAGCAGGGCTTCGATCGTGTCCCCGGACGAGGCATCCGCCCCGCCCACGCTCGTGACCCCTGCCGAGAGTGCGGGATACGCTGGCGTCATCGATTTGTTCGCGCCGGGTGTTGGCCGGCAGTGTAGCGCCGGGGGCGGTGCCTCGCACCGACGAAGCTGTGAGCCCGCGCACGTCTCCGTCTGTTAGTAAAACGTAAAGATGCGTATAATTCGACGACGTGCTGGAACCGGCCGCCGCGGTGGCGGTCGATCATGCACAGCAATAATCATGCCCTCGACGATGTTGCGTCCTGTCCTTCCGCTGGTCCTGTTGCTGACCCTGCCCTTCGCGGCCTGGGGGCAGGCGCCCGTGGCTGCGCACGGGAAGGCGGTTCCGCTGAACCAGGTCGCCGAAGTGGCTCCGGGCGTCTACCTGCCCCTGTGGCGCTCGCCCGACGGGCGCGTGCTCGCGCTGGTCGCGGCGGGGCAGGCGCAACCCGGACCGCTGCAGCCGGCGGCGCCGCAGATCGGCAGCCCGCTGGACTACCGGCTGATCGGCGCGACGTCTTTTTTGAGCGGCGGCCTCAGGCTGGACGTCACGCCGCAGACCTACCTGCGCGCGGGAGTTTCGCAGGCGACGTGGTCGAACGCCGCCGCTGCCGGCTGCGTGCCGGCCCAGCCGGGCGTTGAACACAGCATCTGCGTGGGCGGCAACGGCCTGTCCCTGCTCGGTACCGAGCTGGGTGCCGGGTACGGCGCCGGCCGCTTCGGCCTCGACCTGTCGCTGGGGTTGACCCATACGGGAACCGCTCGCGGCGGCGCGCTGCCGCAGATCGTGCCGCAACTGCCGATCCTGGCCCCCGGACTGCCGGTGGGCGGCATCGACGGCAGCGACAGCCTGAACGCCCGCGGCCAGCTGCTTCTCGGCGACGACACGCGGTTCGATATCGGCGCGGGCGTCGGTCGCGTCCGCGTGCTGCCGCAGCTCACCCCCGGCGGCGACAGCTTCGACAGCAAGACCCTGAGTCTCGGCCTGGATCGCGGCCGCCTGAGCGGCAACATCGTCGGCCGCATGCTGGAGCCCTCGGCCGGGTCCGGCATCGCCGGCCCCGGCCAGCGCTGGACCGCGATCGACCTCGGCGTCACCCTGCGCCTGCCGTGGCAGGGCGAGCTCAGCATCGGCGCCCAGAACGTCTGGTCCTCGGGCACCCCGCCGCTGGCCGCGCCGGGCTCCAATCCATCCGACCAGACCCGCGTCCCTTACGTCCAGTACCACCAGGACCTGTAAGCGATCCGCTCGTCATTATCGCGGCCGCTTTGGCTCGCTGCCCATCCTCGGCCTGACCCGGACGGCGGTCTGTTATTGTCCGCGGCCGGACCTTTGGGGGTCCCTGGTACCAGTTTCGCGGGGACAGGACAGTTGTCGACATGACCGACCGCATTGACCGCCAGTGGCAACGCGCGCAGCGCTATCTGGCCGAACGACAGTTCGGGCCGGCGAGGGCGGCGCTGGAGTCGTTGTTGTTGCGGGATCCAACCCATCTACAGGCCCACCTGGCCGTAGGGCGGGTCGCCTGGGCCGAGGGCTCGTTGCGTGATGCAGTCCGCCACGCGCTGGACGCCGCCCGCAACACTCCGCGCGAGGCCGACCCGACGGTAGTGGTGGATGTGGTGGCGACACTTCTGCAGGTCGGAGAGGTCGTGGCCGCCCGGGATTGCCTCAACCATCCGGCATTGGCGAACCTGCGCGACGGCCAGACCCTGGTCCGCCTTGCCTTGTCGAGGCAAATGGTGAACGAGCATGCCGAGGCGCTGAGTCTCCTCGATCGTGCTGCGGCGGCAGGCGTCGACACACCGGACTTCCATTTTTATCGAGGGGTTGAATCGACCTTCAACGGTCGCATGCAGGATGCGGAGAGAGAGTTCGAAGCCTGCCTGCGCCAGGCTCCGATGTTCGGCCGTGCGGCTCTGGCATTGTCCCGGCTGCGCAAACAGACGCCCGAAAGCAATCACCTGGACGATCTCGCTGCGCGTCTCCGTGCGATCTCGGGGATGGCGCAAGGCTGGGAAGACCATGCTGCGCTCGAGTTCGCCCGCTACAAGGAACTCGAGGACCTGGGGCGCTACGAGGAGGCGTGGGAGGCGCTTGAGCGGGCCAACGCGATCATGTACGCGCAGCTTCGCTACGATGCCGAGTACGAACGCCGTCTTTTCGATCGGCTCATCGATCTGTGTACGTCCGATTTCCTGAAACCGGTCGAAGTGCAGCACGAAGGGCCGCAGCCCATCTTCATCCTCGGGATGATGAGGTCGGGTACGACGTTGCTCGATCGCATACTGAGCAATCACTCCCGCGTGACATCGGCGGGCGAGCTCGACGATTTCGGCATGCAACTGCGCTGGGCCGCGGATCATCGCTTCACGCTGGACGACCACATGCTGCAACGCCTGCCTGGCCTCGACTACGTGGAGATCGGCCGGCGCTACCTGGCACAGACCCAGTGGCGTGCCCGGGGTCGCTCGTTCTTTATCGACAAGCTGCCGCGCAACTGGATGGTCGCCGGTCTCATCCGCCGGGCGCTGCCGCAAGCGCGCATCCTTCATTTGGTGCGCGAGCCGATGGACGTGTGCTTCTCGAACTTCCGCACGCAGTTCAGCGACCGGTTCCCCTACACCTACAACCTCGACGCCTTGGCCGCCCACTATCGCCAGTACCGCCGCGTGATGGCGCACTGGCACGCAGCGATGCCCGGGCAGTTGCTGGCCGTGCCGTACGCCGACCTCGTACGCGAGCCTGAGGCGACCGCCCGCAAGGTGCTCGACTTCTGCGGACTGGAATGGGAGCCGGGCTGCGTGGACCTGACCCGCAACAAGTCGGCGGTCGCGACCCTCAGCATGGTGCAGGTACGTGAACCCATCCACGCCCGGTCATTCGGCGAGTGGAGGCACTACGAGCGGCAGCTTGAGGGCTTGAGGAGGGCCCTCGAGGCCTGATTGACGTTCACGCGCCGGTGCCGCCATGTCCGCAGCGTGGTCTAACATGCTGAAAAAAATCACATAATCTGTACTGACGGGGCTTGGGGCCGGGCGCACGGCGCCCCCTTTGTGCACTTCCCTCCGCAGTGTGAGGCCTGGTCCGCGACCACCGGCAGAAGGCAGGAGCGATGCGGGTTCACGGGGACGGATGTGAGTATTACGGCGGTATTCCCAAAGGGTTATGAAGTTGTTAGGATCGGCCCTTGCCAGGGGTTTCGGTGGGCCATCTTGTGGCCATTCCAAGGATGGACACTAGTCCCGAGCTAGTCCCGTAGCTGTGTCACAACACTGACGTTGGAGAGCGTAATGAGACTCGACGTGAACAAGCTGTCGTCGGCAGTCCGCTTGGCGCTGTCGCTGGGTGCGGTAGCCGCGGTGGGCGCCACCGGCGCCGCCTATGCGCAGGATACCGGCACGGCCGGTAATCAGCCGAACCCGCAGAAGGCCCAGGCCCTCGAAACCATCGTGGTGACCGGTTCGCACATTCGCCGTGTGGACCTGGAAACCTCCAACCCCGTGGTCGCCATCGACCACGCGCAGATCCAGCAGACCGGCAAGCTGACGCTGGGCGATATCGTGCAGAACCTGCCGGTCGTGAGCGGCCCGGCTGTCAACCCGCAGGTCAACAACAGCGGTGGCAGCGGTTCGAGCATCGTCGGCCTGCGCGGCCTGGGCTTCCGTCGCACCCTGGTGCTGGTCGACGGCCAGCGCACCATCAGCAAGGACCTGAACTCGATCCCGGCCACCGCGGTCGAGCGCATCGAAGTCCTGACCGACGGCGCATCCGCGGTGTACGGCTCGGACGCGATCGGCGGCGTCATCAACATCATCCTGCGCAAGAACTACCAGGGCGCCGAGTTCTCCGCCGACTACGGCATCTCCGACCACAACGACGGCGAGCGCAAGGGCTACCACTTCATCTTCGGCCAGACGTCCGACAAGGGCAGCATCATGGCCGGCATCGACTACAACAAGACGGAGAGCGTGCTGTCCGCCAACCGCAAGTTCGCCGAGAACGCGGTGACGCTGTACGGCACCAACGGCGCCGGTCCGTCCGCGCCGCAGCCGCCGACGGGGTACGTGGGTGGTTCCAGCTTCCCGCCGTACCTCAACATCCAGCTGCCGACCGCGGCCCAGGCCGCGGCCGCCGGCCTCCCCGACCTTCGCGCGCAGTATGGCTGCAGCCGCGTTGCCTTGAACCAGGGTGCCAGCGGGCAGAACGCTGCCACTGACTACCACTGCTTCGGTTCCTCGGACAAGTACAACTACGCCACGGTCAACCTGATCATGACGCCGCAGGAGCGCACCAACCTGTTCGTCAATGGCACCTATCACCTGACCGACAACATCGACGCCTACATGGCGGCGTACCACAACAAGACCAGCGCTGGCTTCCAGCTCGCGCCGGCGCTGCTGGGCACGCTGTACGGTGCGGTGATCTCCAAGGACAACATGTACAACCCGTTCGGCGTCGACTTCGCCGCCGGCACGGGCAACGACTACCGCGCACGCCTGGTGTCGGCGGGCAACCGCGCCGCCCGCACCAACAACGCCATCGACCAGACCAATGCGGGCTTCAGGGGCAACCTGAACCTGTTCGATCAGGACTGGACCTGGGACGTCGGCTACAACTACGGCCACACGTCCACGGTCATCACCACCCTGGGTCTGCCCAACGTCGACGAGCTGAACACGGCGATGGGCCCGTCGATGCTCGATCCGGCCACCGGCTCGCCCATCTGCGTGGGCACCGCGGGCGACGCCAGCACGAAGATCGATGGTTGCACGCCGTTCAATCCGTTCAACCTGTTCGATCCGCAGTCCGTCGCGACCCTGCAGAGCATCGCCTCGCCGGCGCTGAGCAACTACTACAGCATCGAGCGCACCTGGCACGCCGACGTCAGCGGCGGCGTGTTCAACCTGCCGGCGGGCACCGCCCAGTTGGCGGGCGGCGTCTCCTATCGCAAGGAGTACACCCACAGCGTCATCGACCCGGTGCTGCTGATCAATCCGGCTACCGGCAACTGCACGCTGGGCAGCCAGTGCAGCTCCTCGCTGCAGGGCGGCTACAACGTGAAGGAGGCGTACGCCGAGCTGTTCGTGCCGATCCTGAAGGATCTGCCGTTCGCGCGCTCCCTGAACGTGACGGTGGGCGACCGCTACTCCAAGTACAGCACCTTCGGCAGCACCAGCAACACGAAGTTCGCTGTGGAATGGCGCCCGATCGACGACCTGCTGCTGCGCGGCACGGTTTCCAAGGTGTTCCGCGCCCCGACCGTGGGTGACGTGTTCGGCAACCCGATCAGCGATGCGCCCAAGCTGAGCACCGACCCGTGCGACCACATCACCGTCGCCAACCCGGCGTGCGTGGGCGTGCCGACGGACGGTTCGTTCGTCAACACCGACGTCTCCCTGGGTCAGCAGATCAAGGGCATTTCCTCGGGTTCCCAGTACGCCAACTTCCCGCTGGGCCCGGAGCAGGGCAAGTCGTTCGACTTCGGCTTCGTCTATTCGCCGAGCTGGGTGCAGGGGCTGTCGTTCAGCGCCGACGTGTGGCGCGTGTATCTGAACAACACCATCACCTCGATCGGTGCGCAGAACGTGCTGAACCTGTGCTTCGCCGGCCAGACCCAGTACTGCTCGCTGATCTCGCGCAACCCGGCGGGCAGCACCGCTCCGGGCCAGATCACCCAGATCATCGAGCCGACCGGCAACCTGGGCCGCACCGACGTTCGCGGTGTGGACATGTCGCTGCGCTACAGGCTGCCGGAGTTCGCGTTCGGCCAGTTCAACGTCGGCCTCGACGCGACCTACATGGGTCAGTACGACATGCAGACCGCGCCGGGTACGCCGGCCAACGCGGTCCTGCATGGCGCCGGCCACTTCGGCACGTTCGGCTCGCCGCTGGCATCGGCCTGCCCGTCGGGTAACGGCGGCGTCTGTCTGTTCCCGCGCTGGCGCGCACAGACCTTCGTCAACTGGCAGCTGAGCTCGTGGGACGCTTCCTGGCGGATGCGCTACATCGGCAAGTTCCGCATGGGCTCGCCGTCGCCGTCGCAGGACGTGTTCCCGGCCGGTACCTGCTACTACGGGGACTACTGCACGATCCACGGCATGTATATCGACTACGGCGCGACCGTGTACAACGACTTCCAGGTCGGCTACAACATCGAGGCGATCAATACGCGCATCGATGTGGGTATCGACAACGCGTTCGACAAGCAGCCGCCGTTCGTGTACGCCAACAACTCGCTCAACGCCAATACCGATCCGAGCGACTTCGATCTGATGGGCCGCTACTACTGGGCTCGCGTGACGGTCAAGTTCTGATCGGAAACGTTCAGGCACAGAGTGGTTTGACCTTGACGAGCCGCGCGAGTCTCTCGCGCGGCTCTTTTTTTTTGATGACGACGATGCCATCCATCCAGACGATCATCGCGGCACTGCAGGGCGGCCGGCCGGCCGAGGCTGAACGACTGTGCCGGGAGCGGCTTGCCGCGCAGCCGCACGACCAGGACGCGCTGTTCTCGCTGGCCATGAGCCAACAGTTCCAGGGCAAGCTCGAGGAAGCGGCCGAGAGCCACCGGCGCCTCACTGAACTGGTTCCGGAGAGCAGCGTGCACTGGGGCAACTACGCGACCATCCTGCACGCGTTGGGACGGCTGGACGAGGCGCAGGCCGCCTACGCGACGGCGGTGCGGCTGGATCCGCGCAATCCCGACCCCCGCATCAATTTCGGCCTCCTGCTCATCCAGCGCCAGGACTATCGGGCGGCACGCGAGATGCTTCTGGACGCATTCGAGATCGATCAGAACCTGCCGCTGGCGCGCATTCATGCGGCCCGCGCCTGTTGCCACTGCCAGGATTTCCACGGAGCGGAAGACCTGCTGAAGCCTTGGCGCAACTGGTTGCCGCTGCGCGACGACGCGCTGCAGATGGAGCTGTCCCGGCTGTTGCTGCTGCTCGCCGACGCCGAAGGCGCACGCGGTCTGCTGGAGGACATCGTGCGACGCAACCCCGCGCACCTCGAAGCCAAGGTGCAGCTCGCGAAAGTCGATGAAAGACTGAATCGGCTGGCGGAGGCGGAAGCCCTGCTCGGCTCGATCGCACAGGACGGCCTGCCGGAACAGGCGCGCCGCGAGGTGGCGCACGTGCGAGCCATCCTCGCGATGCGCAAGGGAGACGCGGCGACGGCACGGTCCCTGCTGGAACAGTCGGGGCCCATGCACGACATGGATTTCGGGCACTACTACGAGCTCGCGAAGGTATACGACAAACTCGGCGACACCGAACAGGCACTGCGCGCGCTGCGCAGTGCGCATGCCCTGCAGGTCGAGGAACTGAAACTCTCCTCGCCAAGGAAATTCGAACCCGACGCGCTTCCCTTGCCCGCGGCGACGCTGCACGTCAGTGCGGAGGACTATCGCCGCTGGCCCGAGCTGATAGCGCCGGACAGCCGTCATTCGCCGGTATTCATCGTCGGCTTCCCGCGTTCCGGCACGACCTTGCTCGAGCAGATGCTGGACGCCCACCCCGCATTGCAGTCGATGGACGAAAATCCGTTCTTCGACAGGCTGGCCGGTACACTGCGCCGGCACGACGAACGCATCCTCGACGATTTGAGCGTATTGCGGCAGCTGGATTGCGATGAGCTGCGCAAGCGTTACCTGATCATGGCATGCGAGAAGGTGCCCCGGCGCTGGGATGCGCAGCTGGTCGACAAGAACCCGTTCAACATGCTGTGGCTGCCGATGATCTACCGCCTTTTCCCGAAGGCCAAGTTCATCGTTGCGCTGCGACACCCGTGCGACGTGGTCCTGAGCTGCTACATGCAGAACTTCCGTTCCAGCATCCTCGGCGCTGCGAGCGAAACGCTCGAGCGCCTCGCCGCGGCCTATGTGCAAGCCATGCGCGGCTGGCTGCACCACGTCGACGTGTTCAAGCCGCAGGTGCTGCTCTCGCGCTATGAGGACCTGGTTGCCGACTTCCCGCGGCAGACCCGGCGCATCGCCGACTTCCTCGAGCTCGAGGATGCTTCGCCGATGATGAAGTTCGACCAGCGGGCACGCGAGAAGGGCTACATCGCCACGCCGAGCTACACGCAGGTCATCGAGCCGGTCAATACCAAGGGCGTGAACCGCTGGCTGCGGTACCGCCGGGAATTCGAGCCGGTGCTGCCGATCCTGGAGCCCATGCTCGAGCACTGGGGATATTCGACCGCCGCGAGCAACTGACGGCGCGGCGTCGCGCCGATTGTGGCGACTAGGCAGGGAACTTCAACAGCTCCGGCACATACGGAGCATAGTTTCGCCAGCGCTCCACCGATCGGGTGTAGACCGGTTGACGCGCCTGCCACAGGCTGGCGGTGCTGATGGTGCTCGCGGGCTTGTCCGGCGCCATGGTTGCATCGGCCGCCGGCAAGCCCAGCCAGGCAGCCGCGTCGGCGATGGTGGACTTCGGGTCGGCTACGAGTTGCTCGTAGTGCACGGTGTATATGGATGCCGCGTACCACTTGCGCCAGTGCGTCATCAGCCGGTCGCAGTCGCGCATGACCACCGCCATGTCGGCGAAATCGTAGGCGTAGCCCTGCACTTCCTCGGTGAACGACTGCATCCAAAGGGACAGCGCCGTGTCCCGCTCGCTACGCCGGGTATGGATGATCCTGGCATTGGGCCACAGCGCGAGCATCAGGCCCACATAGCGGAAATTGAGCGGTTGCTTGTCGATGAACCAGCGAGCTTCGGAGTCGTCCTGGCGAGCCTGCGCCACATAGGTCGCCGCGGCGCGTTCGAGCTCGGCGCGGCTCGGGTCGCCGGCGAGCGTGGACTGCTGCGCCAGCGTGGCCAGCCAGGGAAGCTCGCCGCGATTGCAGACCCCGGGGTAGCGCGACAGCAGTTCGGCCACCAGCGTGGTGCCGGAGCGCGGCATGCCGACCACGAACACAGGCACGAAATCGTGTGATGGACCGAGCCGGTGCGAGTAGGGATGCGCGGCGAGCCTTGCTTCCACGGCACGTCGCCAGGGCTTGCGCGTCCACTTCGTCAGCGCGTGCGCGAGCGCGTTGGCTTGCCGGAAGTAGCGGGCTGCCTGTGCGTAGTCGCCGACATCGTCGTGCGCCTTGCCCAGCGCAAACAACAGCGAAGCGCGGGCCTTGTCGCTGAGGTCGGTGCGCAACAGGCATTCGCCGAACAGGTGGAAGTCCGGGTGCGCGTCGCTGGCATAGCGTTGCGCGGAGGCCATTCCGTACGGTACGTGCCATTCGCAGGCCTGCGGGCTGTGCTCCAACGCGAAGATGTAGCGTTGCCGCGCGCGTTCGAATTCGCCGAGCTGGACCTCCAGCATGCCCGCGTAGGCATACAGGCGAGGATCGTGCGGGCTTACCGCGATCGCGTGCTCGGCAATAGCGGCCGCATCCTGCTTGCGCCCGCAATCGTCGAGCAATTCGATTGCCTGGATCGCCAGCTCGGTATCGTGCCGACCGTGCTCGAAGCATGCCCGCATCACCGCGGCGGCGGCGCTCATGCGGCCCTCGTCCTTGAGCATGCGCGCCAGCGCAAACGCAGCGCCGGCGTCGTCCGGGTGCTGCGTCAGCAGCTCGCGCAGGACGGGTTCGGCCTGCGTGCCGCGCTGCGTCTGCAGGTAGATGCCGGCCAGCACGCGCCGCAATTCGACCGATTGCGGGTACTCGCCCAACGCGCCGGCCAGCAGCGCTTCCGCGCCATCGCGGTCATCGCGCAGGACCAGCTGGCGTGCGCAGTCCAGCCAGTCCTGCTCGGCCGCGCCGGCAAGCGCTGCGAGCAGCGCGGCGCGCGCGGCCTGCGCGGAGTCGCGCTGCACGCGCACGGCGTAGTCGGCCAGGACGCGCGTGCTGCGACTGTTCGATGGTGCCGGGGTGGAATGGTAATCGGTCATGGATCGCAATCCTTGCTGTCAGGCCCGGAATGGCGGCAGGTCCAGCGCGGCACGCAGCGGGTCGAGCAGGGCACCGTAGCGCGGCGTGCGCGCCGTGTCGGCGCGCAGCGGCTGGCGTACCTGGGTTGCGCTGGGCGAGCGCACGTCGCGCTTGGTTTCGTGGAATCGCACGCAAGCCTCCTCGAACGGCAGCCCGCAGAATTCCAGCAGCGCACGAATGCAACCCGGAGGGTCGGCGATCAATTCTTCGTAGATGTGCAAGCGCACGTTCGACGGATGCTGTTCCGCCCAGTGACGCGTGCTGCGATCGAAGTCCCGCCAGTAGGAAGCGAGATCTGGGAACGTGCGCGAATATTCGTTGCCGGCCAGGTGCTGCCGGTAGCAGGAGAAACAGGTTTCCAGTCGATCGCGGTGACAGGCAACGATATGCGCGCCTGGCAGCATGGCGCGGATCGCGCCGATGTAGATCCAGTTGTTGGGCAGCTTGTCGGTGAAGACCGGGCGCCGATCACGCCAATGCGCGGTGCGTTCCAGATAGCGCCGACCGAGCCGCTCCCAGTCGGCCGATTGCATGGCACCGACCCAATGCGGGAACGGCATGCGGCGGCGATGCGATTCCTCGGCGATCACCAGCGGCAGGTCGGGCAGCTCGCCGGCGCCCTCGACCTGCGAGTGCGAAGCGAGGATCTGTTCGACCAGGGTCGAGCCCGAGCGCGGCAGGCTGACGATGAAGATCGCCTCGCGGCCGAGGTCTGCGGTGGATGCGGTGTCCGGCGGTGGCGTGAAAGCGGCGTCGATCGCTGCCACGGCCGCGGAAAACGCCGACGCCTGCCATGGCTGTCGGCGCAGTGCGATCTCCTTGGCCTGCGCCAGCGCGGCCAGCGCCTCGGCGTAGCGGCCGGCGGCGTCCAGCGCGCTGGCCAACGCGTAGCCCGTCGCGGTGCGGTCGTCATCGCTGGCGCGCGGGTCGCGCAATGCTGCGTGCATGCGTTCGATATCGTCCGTACCCAGTTGCGATGTCCTGAGATCGGCCAGCCCCCACCACGCCATACCCACCCATGGCCGTTCGGCGAGTACCTTGCGGTACTCGGCGGCCGCTTCTCCGGCGCAGCCGCCGACGCGCAGCATGTCGGCCAGTTGCGTGCGTGCGAGCATGTGATCGGGCGCCAGCGCGACGGCGCGCTTCAACGCATCGGCGGCTTCGTCGAAGCGGACGCTTCGTATCAGCATCACGCCGAGGTTGTACCAGCCGATGGCCAGGTCCGGCTGCAGGGTGCAGGCCTGTCGCAGGGCGGCGACCGCGGCGTCGAACTCGCCGGCGGCTGCAAGCGTCGTGCCCATGGTGTTGTGATAGAGGGCGTCCTGCGGGCGCTGCGCAGCGGCGCGCTGCATCGCACGGATCGCCTGTGCGTGCTCGCCGCGCAGGCTCAGGATGCCGGCGTGCAGGCGCAGGACCTCGGGGTGGTCCGGGTTTAGCGCCAGCGCGTCGGCAAGATGGCGGCCGGCTTCATCCGCCCGCCCCGCGTCGAGCGCCTGTGCGGCCGCTACGACGTGCTGCACGGACAATGGGCTCAATCCCTGCAACCGCGGAACCATGCCTGTCTCCATCGATGCTCGTGCTGAGGGGATTCGACCGGCGGTCGGTCGGCGACCCATTGCGCGGACGGTACGAAGGTGATGCCAGGCAATGCGAACCGACGCCCGATGTCCGGATAGGCCATTCGGACGATGAGTTTGGCGGATTCGTGCGCGGCTGTCTCCCCCGCTGCCGCCAGCCGGCGATGCGGAAGATCGAAACCTTGCCGTCGCGCATGCCGGGCCGGTGTTCCTGCGAGTCGCCTCGCCGCACGGGACCGGCCTCGTCGAAATGCCAGCTTCAGCCGCCGCCCTTGCGGATGCGGATATCGCCGCTGAAGGTCTCCACCGTCACGCGGCCCTGGCCGGCGCCGACGCGGGCGTCGAGGTGCGTGCCGGGGCCGTGCTCGGGGCGCTGGGTGCTGCCGAAGTCGCTCTGCAGGCTGCCGCTGAAGGTTTCCGCGCTGAGCTGCGCGGACAGGTCCGCCGGCAAGTCGAGGCGCACGTCGCCGCTCATCGTCTCGACGTGCAGGTTGCCGCCCGCGGCGAGGCCGACGCCGAGCGCGATATCGCCGGAGACCGTGCTGACCTCGCCGCTTTGCAGCGGACCGCCGCCGACGCGGATACCGCCGGACACCGTCTGCACCTCGGCGAAGCCGGTCACGGACGGGATCACCACGTTGCCGCTGACGGTTTCGACGTTGGCCTTCTGCACCGGCGCGCCCAGCTCGACGTCGCCGCTGACGCTGTCGACGCTGACCGCGGGGCTGCGCGCGTCCAGGCGCACGCGGCCGCTGACCGTGTTGACCTCGACCGCGCCGCCGGCGAGCCCGCTGACGCCGATCGGCGCGCTGACCACGTCGACCTTGAGCGCGACGCCGCGCGGCACGCGCACGTCGAGGTCGGTCGGCCCCATGCGGCTGTCGCTGCCCCAACTGAACCAGCCGGACTTTTCCGGACCCTCGACCTTGATGCGCAGATCATGCGCGTCGCCCTCGACGGCCAGGCGCTTCGCGCCCTCGCCGAGCGTACCGGTGATCTGCACCTGGTTGCGTTCCCAGGCGGTGACTTTCACCTCGCCCTTGACGTTGCTGATGCTGATGCGGGCGTCGGCGGCGACGTTGCGCAGCTCGTTGATCGGCGTGCCGGACGCCAGCGCCGCCGCCGCGTAGCCGGCGAGGGCGAAGGCCAGGATCGAAGTGGATTTCATCGTCGGTCTCCTCGTCAGCCGGCGCTGCGCTCGAGGCGCTGCAGGCGGGCCTGCTGACGCTCGGTGCGGTCGATCAGATGGTGCAGGAAGGCGGCCCGGGGCGACTCGTCCAGGGCCTGGCGCAGTTCGTAGCGTGCCGCGTCCAGCTCGATCGCCGCGCCGGCGAGGCGCGGATCGCGTGGGTTCCATCGTGGAGTTTCGTGCGCCACCTGCGCGGTCGGCGCCTGCGCCTGCAGCAGGCGCGCACCGATGCCGCCGACGACCAGCACGGCGGCCGCGCTGGCCGCGGCCAGCAGCAGGCGCGGCGAAGGCCGGCGCCGCGGCGGCATCGCCGAGATGCGCGCGGCGATCGCCGGCCACAGGTCGCGCCCGGGTTCGGCCGGCGCGTCCAGCGCGCGCGTCTGCCTGAGCCATTCGAACTCGTTCATGTCCGTTCTCCCAGCGCGCGCTTGACCAGGTTGCGCGCGCGGTGCAGTTGCGCTTTCGAGGAGCCGACCGCCATGCCCAGCTCGGCGGCGATTTCCTCGTGCTTCCAGCCTTCGACGTCGTGCAGCACCAGCACCGCGCGCGCGCGCGGCGGCAGGGCGCCGATCGCGCGTTCCAGCTCGGCGCGCTCGACCGGGCAGAACGGGTGCTGCGGCTGCTCGGGCAGGTCCTCGCCGCCGCCCGCGGCCTCGACCGGGTCGCTGCGCTGCGCGCGCAGGTCCATCAGCGCCACGTTCACGGCGAGGCGGTACAGCCACGTGCCGAACGCGCTCTCGTGGCGGAAGCCGGCCAGCTTCTGCCAAGCGCGCACGAACGCCTCCTGCGCCAGCTCCTCGGCGCGCGCGTGGTCGTAACCGACCAGGCGCAGCAGCGCGCCATGCACGCGGCCGACGTGGCGCCGATACAGCGCTTCGAACGCACGCACGTCGCCGCGCGCGGCGGCTTGCGCGAGTTCGGCGTCCGCGGGCTCCGGGCGGAGCGCTGGCTGCATGGGCGTCACGAGGGCAAGGCAGGCACCGTCCATCTTGCCAGCTTGGATGCGCCGCAGGCGGCGGCGGTTTAAGCCGGACCCGCGGGAGCGGCGGTCGATGGGGCGCCGGCCATGCCGGGCGTGGCCGCGCCGCGGACGGCGGCTTCGCACACGGTGGCGAAGTGGATGTCGACGATGTCCTCGACGTCCTCGGCGTAGCCGCCGCCCATCGTGACCGCGCAGGGGAGGCCGGCGCGGGCCAGCAGGTCGAACACCTGGCGGTCGCGCTGGCGCAGGCCGGCCTTGCTGAGCAGCATGTGGCCGAGCGTGTCGCCAGCGAACGGGTCGGCGCCGGCGAGGTAGATCGCGGCGTCGGCCTGCGCGCGCGCGATGGCCTCGGGCAGGTGCCGCGCCAGCAGGTCGAGGTAGCGGCGGTCGTCGCAGCCTTCCGGCACGGCCACGTCGAGGTCGCCGGGCTCCTTCAGTGCCGGGTAGTTGCGCGCGTCGTGCATGGAGAACGCGAATACGCCGGGGTCGCCGCGCGCCAGCGCCGCGGTGCCGTTGCCCTGGTGCACGTCGAGATCGACGACCAGCACGCGCCGCGCCAGGCGGAGCGCCCGTACGTGGCGCGCGGCCACCACGGCGTCGTTGAACACGCAGTAGCCGCGGCCATGGTCGGCGTGCGCATGGTGGGTGCCGCCGGCGAGGTTGACCGCGATGCGCTCGCCGCGCAGCGCGGCTTCCAGTGCGGCCATCGTGCCGCCCACCGAGCGGCGCGCGCGCTCGACCATCGCCGGCGACCACGGGAAGCCGAGCCGGCGCTGCTCGGTCGGCGTCAGCGCGCCGGCGTCGAGGCGCGCCAGGTAGCCGGCGGTGTGCACGCGCAGCAGCGCGGCGTCGTCGGCTGCCGCGGGTTCGCGCAGCTCGATGCCGAGCGCGGCGGCGCGCCCGGCCACGCGCTCGAACAGCCGCCGGTACTTGGCCATCGGGAAACGATGGCCGGCGGGCAGCGGCAGTTCGAAGTGGTGGCAGTAGAACGCTTTCACGCTCGCAAACGACGCGGGCCGGCGATGTGCCGGCCCGCGAGTGTAGCCGTCAGGCGCGGGCGCCGCGTCAGCCGTGCGCGGCCGCCCTGGCGCGCGCCTCGCCGCCGGCCAGCGCCGCGGCCACGCGCTGCTGCTCGGCCTTCAGGCGCGCCGGCATGCGCGCGCCGTAGGAGTCGAGGTATTCGCCGATCGCCGCCAGCTCGCCGCGCCAGCCTTCGACGTCGATGCCGAACAGCGCGTCGGCCGCGTCCGCCGGCAGGTCGAGGCCGGCGAGGTTCAGCTCCTCGCGCCGCGGCAGGGTGCCGATCGCGGTCTCGGCGCCGGCGACCACGCCGGCGACGCGCTTCAGCATCCACTCGATCACGCGCAGGTTGTCGCCGTAGCCCGGCCACAGGAACTTGCCGTTGGCGCCCTTGCGGAACCAGTTGACGTGGAAGATCTTCGGCAGCTTGGCGCCGGGCTTGTCGAATGACAGCCAGTGCGCGAAGTAGTCGCCGTAGTTGTAGCCGCAGAACGGCTTCATCGCCATCGGGTCGCGGCGCACCACGCCGACCTTGCCGGTCGCAGCCGCGGTGGTCTCCGAGGCCATCGCCGCGCCGACCAGCACGCCGTGCGCCCAGTCGCGCGCCTCGAACACCAGCGGCACCAGCGACTCGCGGCGGCCGCCGAACATGATCGCGGAGATCGGCACGCCCTGCGGATCCTCGGCGCGCGGCGACCAGCTCGGGCACTGGTTGATGCGCACGGTGAAGCGCGCGTTCGGATGCGCCGCCGGGCCGTTGGCGGGGTCGTAGGAGCGGCCCTGCCAGTCGACGATCGGCTGGCCATCGCCGATGCCTTCCCACCACGGCCGGTTGTCGGCGGTCAGCGCGACGTTGGTGAAGATCGTGTCGTGGTGCAGCATCGCCATCGCGTTGGCGTTGGTGCGCGTGCTGGTGCCGGGCGCCACGCCGAAGAAGCCGGCCTCGGGGTTGATCGCCCACAGGCGGCCATCGGCGCCGGGCGTCATCCAGCAGATGTCGTCGCCGACCGTCCACACCTTCCAGCCGTCGCGGCGGTAGCCCTCCGGCGGGATCAGCATGGACAGGTTGGTCTTGCCGCAGGCGGACGGGAACGCGGCGGCGACGTAGTGCGTTTCGCCCTGCGGGTTCTCGATGCCGACGATCAGCATGTGCTCGGCCAGCCAGCCTTCCGTGCGCGCCTGGAAGCTGGCAATGCGCAGCGCGTGGCACTTCTTGCCGAGCAGCGCGTTGCCGCCGTAGCCGGAGCCGTACGACTTGATCGAAAGCTCCTCGGGGAAGTGCATGATGAAGCGGCGCTCGGGGTCGAGTTCGCCGGTGGAGTGCAGACCCTTGATGAAGCCGCCCTCGCGTTCGATGCGCGCCAGCGCCGCCTCGCCCATGCGCGTCATCATGCGCATGTTGGCGACGACGTAGGGGCTGTCGGTGATCTCCACGCCGCAGCGCGCGATCGGCGAGTCGATCGGGCCCATGCAGTAGGGAATCACGTACAGCGTGCGCCCGTGCATGCAGCCGTCGAACAGCGCGTCGATCTTCGCGTGCGCCTCGGCGGGAGCCATCCAGTTGTTGTTCGGGCCGGCGTCGTCGCGCTCGCGCGTGCAGACGAAGGTGAGGTGCTCGACGCGGGCGACGTCCGAGGGGTTGGAGCGATGCAGGTAGCAGCGCGGATGGGTGTCCTGGTTCAGCGCGAGCAGCGTGCCGGCCGCCTGCATCCGCTCGAGCAGCGTGGCGTACTCGGCGTCCGAGCCGTCGCACCAGTGCACGCGCTCGGGACGGGTCAGGCGCGCGACCTCGTCCACCCATCGGTTCAGCGATTCCAGCTTGCTCGTCATGACCCCTCGGATCCCTGGTGAATTGACAGAAAAGCGACGTTAGCCCCGCCCCCGGGGCAATGCAACCGAATCGCGGCGGGCATCACGCCGGAATCAGCGTGTCGATCACGTGGGCCACGTAGGCGTCGAATTCCTCGTGGCTCAGCTTCGGCAGGCCCAGCGTCAGGTTCAATTGCAGGAAGCCGACGTAGGCGGCGTAGGCGAGGCGCGCGCGGTTCAGCGCGGTGGTGCGGTCCATGCCGGTCTGGCGGTAGGCGAGGGCGAGGAAGTCCATGCGCCGCTGCGAGACGCGCGCCATCAGCGGCAGCACCTGCGGATGGTCCAGCGCCTTCAGCAGCGCAGCGTAGATGCGGTGCGGCTGCACCTCGCGCGCGACCCGGCGGAACAGTTCGCGCAGGCGCTCGCGCGGGTCGGGGATCGGGTCGACGTCGGCGACCAGGGCGCGGTCGTCGTCGCGCTCCCAGCGCGCCAGCGCCGCCTTCAGCAGGGCTTCGCGGGTGCGGAAATGCCAGTAGAAGCTGCCCTTGGTGACACCGAGCCGGCGCGCCAGCGCCTCCACGGCCAGGGCGCTGACGCCCTGCTCGGCAATCAGCTCCAGCGCGCCCAGCTCCCAGTCGTCGGCGGACAGGCGCGTGCGTTCTTGCTTGCTAGCGGCTTCCATCCGGGCATGGTAGCGGTTCGCGTCGGCGATGCAACGCGATCTTTCGTCGGCCTGACGGAAAACGGACGCGTGACAATGAGATAGCATCCATACTTTCGCGTATTGACTTGCCTGGCGAGGGCGTCACATACTCGCCCGTATGGTCGCGGTTTCCGAACTCCGTCCCGAAGCATGCGGCGTGCGCCATCCGACCGCCGACGGCCTGTGGCTGGCCGTGGACGACCGCGGCCCGCGCGCCGCCGCCCCGCTGCTGTTCGCGCACGGTTTCGGCCAGACCCGCCACGCCTGGACGGCGACTGCCGTGGCGCTGGCGACGGCCGGCCACCGCTGCCTCAGCTTCGACGCGCGCGGCCACGGCGACAGCGCGCGCGTCGCGGGCGGCGACTATCACCTGGAACAGTTCGTCGGCGACCTGGCCGGACTGGCCGCATCGCTGCCGCGGCCGCCGGTGCTGGTCGGCGCCTCGATGGGCGGCCTGCTCGGCCTCGCGCTGGCCGGCGAGCGGCGCCCGCCGCCGTTCCGCGCGCTGGTGCTGGTCGACATCACCCCGCGCTGGGAGTCCGCCGGGGTCGAACGCATCCTCGGCTTCATGCGCGCGCACCCGGACGGCTTCGCCGACTACGCCGAGGCCGCCGCCGCGATCGCCGCCTACCTGCCGCATCGCGGCGCGCGCAAGAGCGAGGCGCAGTTGCGGCCGCTGCTGCGCCGCGGCGCCGATGCGCGCCTGCGCTGGCATTGGGATCCGGCCATGCTCGAGCCGGTTGCCGGCGAGAGCGAACGCTACCAGCCGCGGCTGATGGCCGCGGCGCGCCGCGTCGAGCTGCCGACCCTGCTGCTGTCCGGCGGGCGCAGCGACGTGGTCTCGGCGGACACCGTGCGCGAATTCCTCGCGCTGGTGCCGCATGCGCGCCACGTCGAGCTGCCGCGCGCCACCCACATGGTCGCCGGGGACGCCAACGACGCGTTCACGCGCGAGATCGAAACCTTCGTCCGCGGCCTCGACGCGGACGCCGCACACCCGAGGTGATCGTCATGGCTCAATGGCTTCCCCTGTTCGCGGCGCTGGCGGTTTCGCTCGCCTGCGCCTACCGCCGCGCCGGCCTGCGCGCGTGGACCCTCGCGACCGCCGCGGCGCTCGCCGCCGCCGGCCTCGCCGCGGGTTTCCACGCCGGCTTCTGGAGCGTGGCGGCGCCGTTCGCGCTGATCGCGCTGCCGCTGAACCTGACCGGCTTCCGCCGCGCCTTCCTGAGCGCGCCGTTGCTGCGCGTGTTCGAGCGCGTGCTGCCGCCGCTGTCGGACACCGAGCGCACCGCGCTGGAGGCCGGCACGATCGGTTTCGAGGGCGAGCTGTTCTCCGGGCGCCCGGACTGGTCGAAGCTGCTGGCCGAGCCCAAGCCGGAGCTGAGCGCGGAGGAGCAGGCCTTCCTCGACGGCCCGGTCGAGGAACTGTGCCGCATGATCGACGACTGGCAGATCAGCCACGAGCTGGCCGACCTGCCGCCGCCGGTGTGGGATTACCTCAAGGCGCACAAGTTCTTCGGCATGATCATCCCGAAGCGCTACGGCGGCCTCGAATTCTCCGCGCTGGCGCACTCGGCGGTGCTGCAGAAGCTGGCCAGCATCTCCGCCACCGTCGCCTCGACGGTGGCGGTGCCGAACTCGCTCGGCCCCGCCGAGCTGCTGCTGCACTACGGCACCGACGCGCAGAAGGATCACTACCTGCCGCGCCTCGCCGACGGCCGCGAGATCCCGTGCTTCGCGCTGACCGGCCCGTTCGCCGGTTCCGACGCCACCTCGATCCCCGACTACGGCATCGTCTGCAAGGGCCGCTGGAAGGGCGAGGAAACGCTGGGCGTGCGCCTCACCTTCGACAAGCGCTACATCACGCTGGCGCCGGTGGCGACCGTGGTCGGCCTGGCGTTCCGCATGCACGACCCCGAGCGCCTGCTGGGCGACAAGGCCGACCTCGGCATCACGCTGGCGCTGCTGCCGCGCGAAACCGCCGGCCTGGAAATCGGCCGTCGCCACCTGCCGCTGAACGTGCCGTTCCAGAACGGCCCGGTGCGCGGCAAGGACGTGTTCGTGCCGCTCGCCCAGTTGATCGGCGGCCCGGCGATGGCCGGCCACGGCTGGCGCATGCTGGTCGAGTGCCTGTCGGTCGGCCGCGCGATCTCGCTGCCGTCCAACGCCACCGGCTTCGTGCGCATGGCGGCCGCCGCCACCGGCGCCTACGCGCGCATCCGCAAGCAGTTCGGCCTGGCGATCGGCCGCTTCGAGGGCGTCGAGGAAGCGCTGGCACGCATCGGCGGCTGGACCTATGCGATCACCGCGCTGTCGCGCGCCACCGCCGCCGCCGTCGACCGCGGCGAGAAACCTGCCGTGACTTCGGCGATCGGCAAGTACCACGCCACCCAGCTCGGCCGCGAGGTCGTGCAGGACGCGATGGACGTGCACGGCGGCAAGGGCATCGTGCTCGGCCCGAAGAACTACCTGGGCCGCAGCTGGCAGGGCGCGCCGATCTCGATCACCGTCGAGGGCGCCAACATCATGACGCGCAGCCTGATGATCTTCGGCCAGGGCGCGGTGCGCTGCCATCCGTACGTGCTGAAGGAAATGGAAGCGGTGCGCATCGCCGATCCACGCGAGCGGCTGGCGACGTTCGACCGCGTGCTGTTCCAGCACCTCGGCTTCGGCGTCGCCAACGCCGTGCGCGCGCTGGTGCTGGGGCTGGCACACGCGAAGATCGGCCAGGCGCCGGGCGACGCCTACACGCGCCGCTACTACCGCAAGCTCAACCGGTATTCCGCCGCGCTGGCGCTGACCGCCGACGTGGCGATGGGCGTGCTCGGCGGCAAGCTGAAGTTCAAGGAGAAGATCTCCGCGCGCCTCGGCGACGTGCTGAGCTACCTCTACATCGCCAGCGCGATGCTGAAGCGCTACGAGGACCAGGGCCGCCCCGAGGCCGACCGCCCGCTGCTGGCCTGGGCCTTCCACGAATGCGTGTGGCGCATGCAGATGGCGCTGGACGGCGTGCTGCGCAACTTCCCGGTGCGGCCGGTGGCGTGGTTGCTGCGCGCGCTGGTGTTCCCGTTCGGCCGCCGCGAGGTGCCGGCGTCCGATCGCCTCGGCCGTCGCGTCGCCGCGCTGCTGACCGCGCCGAACGAGGCGCGCGACCGCCTGACGACGTGGGCCTACCTGACGCCGGCGCCGAACAACGAGGTCGGCCGCATGAACGCGCTGCTGCCGGAGGCGATCGCCGCCGAGCCGGTCGAGCGCAAGTTCCTCAAGGCGCTGAAGTCGGGCGCGATCCGGGCGCACGAGTATTTCGAGCAGTTGGCCGAGGCGGAGAAGCTGGGCGAGATCGGCGCCGAGGAGCGCGAGCTGCTGGCGCGCGTGCGCCGGATCAGCGCGGAGTTCATCGCCGTCGACGATTTCGATCCGAAGGAGCTGGAAGCCGCCGTGCAGCGCGGGCCGGGCGCGGCGTTGCGCTCGGTGGCCTGAGGCGCCGGCATGCGCGGCACGGCCACGCCGAGCCCCGGGGCCGTGATGGCACCGGCCGACGCGCCGCTGCTGCGGCGCTACCGGGCGTTGCGGCGCTGGCCGGGCGGCGCCTGGCTGTTCAGCCGCCTGGTCTGCCTGCGTGCGCCGTACTTCGCCAGCATCGCGCCGCGGGTGGAACGGCTCGCGGCGGAGACCTGCGAGGTGGCGATCCGCGACCGCCGCGCGGTACGCAACCACATCGGTACGGTGCATGCGATCGCGCTGTGCGCGATGGCGGAACTGGCCGCAGGGCTGCTGGCCGAGGCCGGGCTGCCGCCCGGCATGCGCTGGATCCCCAAGGGCATGAGCGTCGAGTACCTGGCCAAGGCGCGCGGACGCATGCGCGCCACTGCCGTCTTCGCCGAACCGCCGCGCGTCGCGGCGGAGGGCTATGCCCTGCCGGTCGAGGTGATGGTGCGCGACCCCGCAGGGGCGGCGGTGTTCCGCGCGCGCATCGCGATGTGGGTCAGCCCGCGGCCGGGCGTGGCCGCCCGGGATCGATCATCGGCGTAGGCATGCTCAGGCGTCGACCGCGCTGGCGTGCTCGCGCGTCGCGGCGAACGTCACCTGCGGCCAGCGCTCCTGCGCGAGCTGCAGGTTGACCCGCGAAGGGGCGAGGTAGACCAGCTCGCCGGCGGCGTCCAGCGCCAGGTTCGTCGCGTTCCTGTCGCGGAACTCCTCCAGCTTCTTCGCGTCCGCGCAGTGGATCCAGCGCGCGGTGACCACGCCGACGTTCTCGAACGCGCAGTCGACGCCGTACTCGTCCTTCAGCCGGTAGGCGACCACGTCGAACTGCAGCACGCCGACCGCGCCGAGGATCAGGTCGTTCGACATCAGCGGGCGGAAGAACTGCGTGGCGCCTTCCTCGGAGAGCTGCGCCAGGCCTTTCGCCAACTGCTTCATCTTCAGCGGATCGCGCAGGCGCGCGCGACGGAACAGTTCCGGCGCGAAGTTGGGGATGCCGGTGAACGACAGCGCCTCGCCCTCGGTGAAGGTATCGCCGATCGAAATCGTGCCGTGGTTGTGCAGGCCGATCACGTCGCCGGGATACGCCGTGTCGACGATCTCGCGGTCGGAGGCCATGAAAGTGAGCGCATTGGCGAGCTTCGCTTCCTTGGCCGCGCGCACGTGCAGCGCCTTCATGCCGGACGCGTAGCGGCCCGAGCAGATGCGCATGAACGCCACGCGGTCGCGGTGCGCCGGATCCATGTTGGCCTGGATCTTGAAGACGAAGCCGGTCAGCTTCTCTTCCTCCGGCCGCACTTCGCGCGTGGTGGTGGCGCGCGGCCGCGGCGCCGGCGCGTGCTCGACGAAGAAATCCAGCAGCGGCTGCACGCCGAAGTTGTTCACCGCAGAGCCGAAGAACACCGGCGTCTGGCGGCCGGCGAGGTAGGCGTCGGGGTCGAACGGGTGCGAGGCGCCCTGCACCAGTTCCAGCTCCTCGCGCAGCTCGGCCAGCGCCTGCGCGCCGATGCGCTCGGCCAGGCCGGGCGCGTCGAGCCCCTTGAAGATGGTCGAGTCCTGGCGCGTGAAGTTCTTGCCGGACTCGTAGATGTGCACCTCGTCCAGCAGCAGGTGGTACACGCCTTTCAGGCGCGCGCCCATGCCGATCGGCCAGGTGATCGGCGCGCAGCGGATCTTCAGCACCGACTCGACCTCGTCCAGCAGCTCGATCGGCGAGCGGCCCTCGCGATCGAGCTTGTTGATGAAGGTCATGATCGGCGTGTCGCGCAGGCGGCACACCTCCATCAGCTTGATGGTGCGTTCCTCCACGCCCTTGGCGCAGTCGATCACCATCAGCGCGGAGTCGACCGCGGTCAGCACGCGGTAGGTGTCCTCGCCGAAGTCGGCGTGGCCGGGGGTGTCCAGCAGGTTGACGATCTTGCCCTCGTACGGGAACTGCATCACCGACGAGGTCACCGAGATGCCGCGCTCCTTCTCCAGCGCCATCCAGTCGGAGGTGGCGTGGCGCGCCGCCTTGCGGCCCTTCACCGAGCCGGCCATCTGGATCGCACCGCCGAACAGCAGCAGCTTCTCCGTCAGCGTGGTCTTGCCCGCGTCCGGATGGCTGATGATGGCGAAGGTACGGCGGCGCCGGGTTTCTTGGAGGTGCTCGGACATGGGGCTGGCCGCCCGCGCGGCCCGGCTCGAGGGTATGAGAACCAGCCATTATAGCGTCCTGCCCCCGTGGACGCTCGCGCCGACGGCATGGCGGGACGCCGGCGCCCACGGCGGCTGGCGCCGATCGGGGCGGCGTTCGGGCACTGCGCGCGGCGCCCCCGCGTCCCAGGCCGGAGGCGGATCGTGCGCGGCGCGCTGTTGCCCGCCGAGCCGCCTGCCCGCTGCGCGCGGTCGTGTCGTTTGGACGTCTATACGTCTATTGACGCGAACCGCATGCGCCGCTAGAGTGCGCCCACTGCTCATCGAGACCGGCTGAGGGACAGGCCCTTTGAAGCCGGGGCAACCCGCGGAACCGCAAGGTCCGCACGGTGCCAACTCCTGCGGGGACGCGCCCGGCGCGATCTGCCGAGAGATGAGTTGCAAGGCCGCCCCGCGCATCCGCGCGGCGCGGCCGACGCAACCCCTTTCCGGTTTTCCCCGCGGCGCGATGGGCGCACCGCCGGAGAACCGCGATGACCCTGCTGTCCACCGATCTTGCCGTCGCGCCCGCGCCATCGCCCGCGTGCGATGCCGCGCCCGCATCGCCGTTCGGCGAGCGCCGCCTGTGGCTGCAGCCGCGCCACGGCGGCGGCCCGCGCGCCGTGCGCGTGCGCTATGCGTTGCACGGGCCCGACGGCGCACCGGTGGTGGTCGTGCAGGGCGGCATCTCCGCCGATCGACAGGTCTGCCTCGCCGAGGACGGCGCACGCGGCTGGTGGTCGGCGCTGGCCGGTCCCGGCGCCGCGATCGACACGACGCGCGTGCGCGTGCTGGCGATCGACTGGCTGGACCGCGCGGACCTCGGCGATGCGCGCGCGGTCGGCAGCGAGGACCAGGCCGACGCACTGGCCGCGCTGCTGATTGCGCTGGGGCTGGGCCGCGCGCACGCCTTCGTCGGCGCGTCCTACGGCGCGATGGTCGGCCTGGCGTTCGCGGCGCGTCATCCGGATCGCCTCGGCCACCTCGTCGCGATCGCCGGCGCGCACCGCGCGCATCCGCTCGCCGCGGCGGTGCGCGGCCTGCAGCGTGAGGTCGTGCGCTTCGGCGCGCGCCACGGCGACGCGGCCGGCGGGCTCGATCTCGCGCGCCGGCTGGCGATGACGACCTACCGCGGCGAGCGCGAGTTCGCGCTGCGCTTCGGTGCCGCGCCCGAATTCCGCGGCGGCCGCTACCGCTTCGCCGCGGAAGACTGGCTGCAGGCGGCGGGCGCGCGCTTCGTGGCGCGCTGCGACGCCGAGCGCTTCCTTGCGCTGTCGGAGTCCATCGACCTGCATGCGGTCGAGCCGGCGTCGGTGCGCGTGCCGGCCACGCTGATCGCCTTTTCCACCGACCGCGTGGTGCCGCTCGGCGACCTGTGCGAACTGCAGCGCCGGCTGGGCGCGCCGGCGACGCTGCACGTGCTCGATTCGCCCTACGGCCACGACGCCTTCCTCAAGGACGCCGCGGCGCTCGCCCCGCTGCTGCGCGAAGCCATCGCCATCGAAGGAACCCGCCATGACTGAACTCGCCCCCTGTACGCGCGCGGTGCGCGCCGGCATCGAGACCGACAGCCAGCACGGCGCGGTGGTGCCGGCGCTGCACCTCAGCACCAACTACGCCTTCGCCGGCTTCGCGCAGAAGCGCGCCTACGACTACTCGCGCAGCGGCAACCCGACGCGCGACCTGCTGGCCGCCGCGCTCGCCGAGCTGGAGCAGGGCGCCGGCACGGTGGTCACCGCGAGCGGCATGGCCGCGGTGGCGCTGGTGCTGGAACTGGTGCCGGCGGGCGCGCTGGTGGTCGCCTCGCACGACTGCTACGGCGGCAGCTGGCGCCTGCTGGACGCGTGGGCGCGCAAGGGCCGCTTCCGCGTGCGCTTCGCCGACCTCGGCGATGCGCGCGCCTGCGCCGAGGCGCTGGCGAAGCGACCGGCGCTGGTGTGGGTGGAGACGCCGTCCAACCCGCTGCTGCGCATCACCGACATCCGCCGCGTCGCACAGGCCGCGCATGCCGCGGGTGCGCTGTGCGCGGTCGACAACACCTTCCTGTCGCCGGCGCTGCAGCGTCCGCTTACGCTCGGCGCCGACCTCGTCGTGCATTCCACCACCAAGTACATCAACGGCCACAGCGACGTGGTCGGCGGCGCGGTGGTGGCGAGGGATGAGGTCGTCGCCGACCAGCTCGCTTGGTGGGCGAACTGCCTCGGCCTGACCGGCGCGCCGTTCGACAGCTTCCTCACCCTGCGCGGCCTGCGCACGCTGGGCGCGCGCCTGCGCGTGCACCAGGAGAACGCGGCGCGCGTCGCCGCGCTGCTCGACGGCCATGCCGCGGTCGAGCGCGTGTATTACCCGGGTCTCGCCGGGCATCCCGGTCATGCACTGGCGACGCGCCAGCAGGACGGCCATGGCGCGATGCTGAGCTTCGAGCTGCGCGGCGGCGAGGCGGCGATCGTCGCCTTCCTCGACGGCCTGCGCTGCTTCTCGCTGGCGGAATCGCTGGGCGGCGTGGAGAGCCTGGTCGCGCATCCGGCGACGATGACGCATGCGGCGATGGCGCCGGAGGCGCGCCGCGCCGCCGGCATCGCCGACAGCCTGCTGCGGCTGTCGATCGGCATCGAGGATGCGGACGACCTGTGCGCCGATCTCGCTGCCGCGTTGACGCGCGCGCAGGCGGCCGGCAGGGGCGGGCGTGGCCGCGACTCTCTCGGCGACGGCGAGTTGCAAACGGCGGTCGCGTCGGCGGTCGCGGCCGCGCCTGCGTGGGCGCAGCCGGCATGAGCGCAGTGCTGGCCGATCGCGCGCGTCCCGCGCCGGCGCGCGGCGCGGTGCCCGCGCGGACCGCGCTGGTGCTGCTCGGCACCGGTGTCGTCGGCGGCGCGTTCCTGCGGCTGCTCGATACGCCGGCGGCGGCGCCGCTGCGCCTGGTCGGCGTGGCCGATTCGCGCCGGCAGTGCACCGATGCCGCATGCCTTGCCGGCCGCGGCCTGCGCGAGCGGTTGCAGGCGGAAGGCGAGGCGCGCGACGACGCGGTGCTGCTGGCGGCGCTCGACGCCAGCGGCGCGGCGGACAAGGCGATCGTCGACGCCACCGCCAGTACCGCGCTCGCCGCGCAGCATCCGCGCTGGCTGGCGCGCGGCTACCGCGTGGTCACCGCGAACAAGACGCTGGCCGGCGGCGAACTCGCTGGCTGGCGTGCGCTGCAGGCGGCGCTGGCGGGCGGTGCGCGCTATGGCGACGCGGCCACCGTCGGTGCCGGATTGCCCGTGCTCTCGACGCTGCGCCGCCTGCGCGCCTGCGGCGATCGCCTGCTCAAGCTGGAGGGCGTGTTCTCCGGCTCGCTGTCGTGGCTGTTCAACAGCTACGACGGCCGTCGGCCGTTCTCCGCGCTGCTGCGCGAGGCGCGCGCGGGCGGTTACGCCGAACCCGATCCGCGCTGCGATCTCTCCGGCGCCGACGTCGCGCGCAAGCTGCTGATCCTCGCGCGCGCCGCCGGCTTCGCGCCGGACTGCGACGAGGTGGACGTGCAGGGCCTGGTGCCCGCGCCGCTGCGCGCGCTGGACGCCGAGGCGTTCCTCGCGCGCATGCAAGAACTCGACGCGCCGCTCGCCGCGCGCCACGCCGCGGCCGCATCGCGCGGTTGCGTGCTGCGCTTCCTCGCCCGCCTCGACGCCGACGGCCGCGCGCGGGTCGGCCTGACCGAAGTGCCCGCGACGCATCCGGCCGCGCGCCTCGACGGCACCGACAACCTGTTCGTCCTCACCACCACCCGCTATCGCGCGCAGCCGCTGGTGATCCAGGGCCCCGGCGCCGGGCCGGAGGTTACCGCGCAGGCGCTGCTGGGCGACGTGCTGGCGCTCGGTGACCCGATTGCCGCCGAACGCAGGACGTAGGGCGGAACCGGCCTCGCCGGTTCCGCCGCCGCTCCACCGCGCGCTTTCGCCGACCACCGGCGGAAGCCGCGATGCGGCTTCCGCCCTACGCGACCAAGATGGATGGGGACGTGGGGCGGAATCGGCATCATCGGTTCCGCCGCTGCTGCCTCCGTGCGTGGAACGGAACTCAATGCCCGGTGACGCGCTCCGCGGTTTCCTCGTCGGGCGGCACCAGCGGCGCGGCCGGGTGCGCGCGCGCTTCCATCTGTGCGGCTTCCACCGACGGCGTGCGCCAGCCGGACTTCACGCCCCACGCGTAGAACACCAGGCCGACGACGGCGACGACGGCGAGATCCCAGCCGTAGGGCAGGTAGCCCTTGCCGCCGAACATGGTGCTGCCGGCCCAGGAGACGAGCGCCAGCGTCGGCAGGTAGAACACCAGCCACCAGGCGCCCTGCATCTGCCGGCCGAAGTCGTGCCAGCCGGCCTTGGCCTGGTAGTACAGGTACACCGGCAGCGCGACCACCATCAGCAGGATGATCTCGCCGGTCAGCGGCCACTTGGCCCAGTACAGCAGCTCGGTCGCCATGACGAAGGCGACGCCGGCCAGCAGCGGCAGCGCGGCGAGGCGCAGCGGGCGGTGCAGTTCCGGCGCGGTGCGGCGCAGCGTCATCGCGCTGACCGGGCCGGTCAGGTAGGAGATGATCGTCGCCACCGAGATCACCGCCGCCAGCGTGCCCCAGCCGCGGAAGAAGAACAGGAACAGGAACGACACCGCCAGGTTGAACCACATCGCCGGGCGCGGCACGCCCCACTTCGGATGCAGCGCGCCGAGGATCTTCGGCAGCGTGCCGTTGCGCTCCATGCCGTAGATCATGCGCGCGGTGGTGGCGGTGTAGGTGATGCCGGTGCCGCTGGGGCTGATGAAGGCGTCGACGTACAGCAGCATCGCCAGCCAGTGCAGGTTGACGATGATCGCCAGCTCGGCGAACGGCGAGCGGAAGTCGATGCCGTTCCAGCCGGCCTTGGCCAGCAGCTCGGGCGGCACCGCGCCGAGATAGGCCACCTGCAGGATCACGTAGACGACCGTCGCCAGCGCGATCGAGCCGAGCACCGCGAAGGGGATGCTCTTGCCCGGATTGCGCGCCTCGCCGGCGAGGTTGACCGGGCTCTGGAAGCCGTTGAAGCTGAACACGATGCCGGCGGTGGCGACCGCGGTCAGCACGGCGGCGAAGTCGATCGCGTGCGACCCGCCGTCGATGCCGACCGCGAAGTTCCCGCCGTGGAAGCCGGACGCGATCAGCGCCAGGCCGGTCGCCGCCGGCACCACCAGCTTGAACACGGTGATCGCGGTGTTGGAGCGCGCGAACAGCTTCACGCTCCAGAAGTTGACCAGGAAGTAGACGACCACCAGCACCGCGGCGATCGCCAGGCCCGGCGCGGTCAGCTCGCCGCGGCCGTCGGGCATGTGCACGTACAGGTTGTGCGCCCACGCGTACGGCCACGAGGCCATGTACTGCACCGACGCTTCCGCCTCGACCGGGATCACCGAGACGATCGCGATCCAGTTCGCCCACGCGGCGATGAAGCCGACCAGCGAGCCGTGCGAGTAGTGGCCGTAGCGCACCATGCCGCCGGACTCGGGGAACATCGCGCCGAGCTCGGCGTAGGTCAGCGCGATGGTGGTGATGATCGCCGCGCCCAGCACCCACGCCCACACCGCGCCGGGGCCGGCCAGCCCGGCCGCGCGCCACGCGCCGAACAGCCAGCCGGAGCCGATGATCGAGCCGAGGCCGGTCAGCATCAGGGCGAAGGGGCCGACTTCGCGGCGGATCGGACTGTTTGCGGACATCGCGTACTCCTTGGCGCGCCGCGCTGCGCAGGCGCGTCCGCGCTGGAACGGGTCGGAAGGGAGATTTCCCGGCGAAGGCATCGGGCCAGAGGTCCGGCCAAGGGCGCGATGATCTCAGCATCCGGCCGGGCTGTCAGCCCTGCCAGGGGTCATGCGGGCGGAGCGGCGTGCAATCCGCGGCCGCGTTCCGACGCTCAGTCCCCGAGTGCCAGTCCCGCCTGATCGTGGGCGACCGCAGCCGGGCGGGCTCGCGAGAATGCGAGCAGATCGTTCAACCGGGCGCCCTTCCGCCGCCAGTCGTGGAACAGCGACTCGCCGACCAGCGCGTAGTGCCATACGCGTTCGCCGCGCTGCCCCGGCGCCAGCGTATTGATCCGTCCGCACCAAGTGGTGGCCGCCTTCAGCTTGCGCTGCACGTTCGGGTGGCCGACCTGCTGCTGCGCCTTGGTCTCGACGAGAAAAATCGCATCGGCCGTGCGTACCATGAAGTCGGGGATGTAGAACGCGGGCAGGCCGTCGCGCGCATCCCCGGCTGCCTCCCCTGCACGGCAGGGGAGTGGCGGAATCAGCACTCGATCACGTTGACGGCGAGGCCCCCGCGCGAGGTCTCCTTGTACTTGTCCTTCATGTCGTTGCCGGTGTCGCGCATGGTCTTGATCACCTTGTCCAGCGACACGTGGTGCTTGCCGTCGCCGCGCAGGGCCATGCGGCTGGCGTTGATCGCCTTGACCGCGCCCATCGCGTTGCGCTCGATGCAGGGGATCTGCACCAGGCCGCCGATCGGGTCGCAGGTGAGGCCGAGGTTGTGCTCCATGCCGATCTCGGCGGCGTTCTCGACCTGGCCCATCGAGCCGCCCAGCGCGGCGGTCAGGCCGCCGGCGGCCATCGAGCAGGCCACGCCGACCTCGCCCTGGCAGCCGACCTCGGCGCCGGAGATCGAGGCGTTTTCCTTGTAGAGGATGCCGATCGCGCCGGCGGTCAGCAGGAAGTCGACGATGCCGTTCTCGCTGGAGTTCGGGCAGAAGCGGTCGTAGTAGTGCAGCACCGCGGGCACGATGCCGGCGGCGCCGTTGGTGGGCGCGGTGACGACGCGGCCGCCGGCGGCGTTCTCCTCGTTGACGGCGAGTGCGTACAGGTTCACCCAGTCGAGGATGGTCAGCGGGTCCTTCAGCGACGCCTCGGGGCGGCTGGTCAGCTCCGTCGCCATCATCGGCGCGCGGCGCTGCACCTTCAGCCCGCCGGGCAGCGTACCCGACGAGCGCAGGCCGCGCGTCACGCAGTCCTGCATCGCGCGCCAGATGCCGAGCAGGCCGGCGCGGATCTCGGCCTCGCTGCGCCAGGCCTTCTCGTTTTCCAGCATCACCTGCGCGATGCCGAGCTTCTCGGCGGCGCAGATCCGCAGCAGCGCGTCGCCGGAGGAGAACGGGTAGCGCTGCGGCGTGGTGTCGGCGACGATGCGGTCCTCGGCGGCCTCGTCGGGATTGACCACGAAGCCGCCGCCGACCGAGTAGTAATCGCGCGTCGCCAGCAGCTTCTCGCCCTCGCCGTAGGCGGAGTAGCGCATGCCGTTGGAGTGGTAGGGCAGCTTCTGGCGCTTGTTGAAGACGAGATCGTGCTTCTCGTCGAACGCGATCTCGTGCCTGCCGAGCAGGCGGATGCGGCCGCTCGTGCGGATGCGCTCGAGGCGCGCGGGGATCGCGTCGGGATCGACGCGGTCGGGCCATTCGCCCTCGAAGCCGAGCAGCACCGCCTTGTCGGTGCCGTGGCCGCGGCCGGTCATCGCCAGCGAGCCGAACAGTTCGCAGCGCACGCGCCGCACCTCGCCGAGCACGCCCTTTTCCTCCAGCCAGTGGCTGGCGAAGCGCGCCGCGGCGCGCATCGGCCCGACCGTGTGCGAGGACGACGGTCCGATACCGATCTTGAACAGGTCGAAGACGCTGACGGCCATGGCGTGGATGATGGGGAGGGCTCCGGTATTCTACGCGGTGGGCGTGGGGAAACGCAGGAGATCGGGAGTAGGGAGTGGGGAGTGGGAAGAGCATTGCAGCAATGTCGCGTGGTACCCGCCATTACATCCTCCCTCTTCTCTACTCCCCACTCCCCACTCCCCACTCCCCACTCCCCACTTCCCACTTCCCACTTCCCACTTCCAGCCGCCATGCCCCTGATCCTCTACCAACGCGACGACTGCAAACTGTGCGACCAGGCGCTGGCCGTGCTGGCCGCCGCGCGCGTGCCCGATTTCGACAGCGTGTGGATCGACGGCGACGACGCGCTGGAGGCGCGCTACGGCACGCGCATCCCGGTGCTGCGCGACGTCGCCAGCGGCCGCGAGCTGGACTGGCCGTTCGACGCCGCGGCGGCGGCCGATTTCGTCGGGGGCTGACGCAGGTCAACGGCCCGCGCCGGGGCGCCGCCTAGACTCCGCGCAACCTGCGGAAGCCGGCGCCATGGCCCATCCTTCGCTCTATCCCTGTTTCCTCGGCCCCTACGGCGAGAACGACGTCCTGTTCGAGCAGGTGCTGGTGGAACTGCTGCGCGACCACGTGTACTGGCGGCGCAACTTCCACCCCGAGGATCCGCCGGCGATCCCGACCGGCGCCGCGCAGCAGCCCGACTACCAGGCGTTCGCCGCGCGCATGCGCCGCGAACTGCACGCCCTGTCGGCGTCGCTGAAGCGCTCGGTGCCGTTCTACAGCCCGCGCTACATCGGCCACATGGCCTCCGACCTGTTGCTGCCGGGCCTGCTGGCGTGGATGACCACGCTGCCGTACAACCCCAACAACGTGGCCGGCGACGCCGCGCCGGTGACGCTCGACATGGAGATCAGCGTCGGCCTGCAGCTCGCGCGCATGCTCGGCTATGCCGACGACGAGCGGCGCGCCGACTGCGCGTTCGGCTGCCTGACCTCGGGCGGCACCGCGGCCAACTACCAGGCGCTGCGCCTGGCGCTGGCGCTGAAGTGCTACGCGCCGGCGCTGCGCGAGGCGCTGGCCGAACTGGGCGAGGACCTGACCGCGCCGGGCCTGTCCGACGGCCTGCGCCGCTGCAACGACTGGACCCTGGGCAATCTCGACACGGCCGGCGTGATCGCCCTGCAGCAGGCGTGGGGCGCGCGCCTTGCCGCCGCGCCGCAGGGCGAGCGCGCGCGCCTCGCCGCGGCGCTGCAGGCGCAGCGCATCGAGACCCTGGGCAGCGTCGAATACTTCCGCCGCCACCCCGCGCTGGCCTCGCCGTGGGTGGTGGTGCCGGTCACCGCGCACTATTCGTGGCCGAAGGCGATGAAGCTGCTCGGCCTCGGCACCGCGCAACTGAAGCGCGTGCCGGAGCAGCGCATGCGCATGGATGCCGACGCGCTGGACGCGCTGCTGGAGCAGGCCGCCGCGCGCCGCCAGCCGGTGCTGACCGTGGTCGGCGTGCTCGGCACCACCGAGTTCGGCACGCTCGACCCGATCGACCGCATCGTCGCCGCACGCGACCGCCTGGCCGGCGCCGGGCTCGGCTTCGGCGTGCACGTCGACGCCGCCTGGGGCGGCTACCTGGCGACGCTGTTCCGCGCGCCCGACGGAAGCCTGCTGCCGCACGCGACGGTGCGCGAGGACTTCCGCTACTTTCCCACCCGTCCGGTGTACGACGCCTTCGCCGCGCTGGCGCGCACCGACAGCGTCACCGTCGATCCGCACAAGCTCGGCTACCTGCCGTACGGCGCCGGCGCGTTCGTCTGCCGCGACCACCGCGCGATGGCGCTGCTGGCCGAGGACGCCGACTACGTGTTCGAGCGCGGCGAGGCCGCGGACTACCGCGACACCTTCCGCGCGCTCGGTCGCTACACGCTGGAAGGCTCGAAGTCGGGCGCGGCCGCGGCCGCGGCCTACGTCGCCCACCGCGTGCTGCCGCTGGACCGCGAGCACTTCGGCCGCATCCCGCGCGAGACCGTGCAGGCGGCCGAGCGCTTCAACGACGCGCTCGCCGACTTCGCCGCGGCGCTGGCCGACATCGCCGTCGTGCGCGTGCCGTTCGAGCCGGACAGCAACCTGGTGTGCGTGGCGATCAACCCGCGCGGCAACCGCTCGCTGCGCGCGATGAACCAGTTCGTCGGCCGCCTGCACGACGCGCTGCGCATCGACGCGCACCAGCCGCTGCAGACCAAGGTGTTCTTCGGCTCGATCACCACCCTGCGCCCGGACGCGCTCGGCCCGGCCGACACCGCGCGCGTGCTGGCCGAGCTGGAACTCGACCCGGCCACGCTTTCGGCCACGCCGCGCGACGAGGCCGGCGAGGACGACCGCGTCGTGATCCTGCGCCACACGCTGATGAACCCGTTCCTGCACGACGCCGAGAACGGCATCGACTACCCGGAACGGTACCTCGCGCACCTCGCCGGCCTGGTGCGCAGCCTGCTGGCCGCGGCACCGACGCAGGCGGTGGCGTAGGCGCGCACGCAGAATGCGCGCCCGGTGGTAGAGGTGCTGCAAGCGGCGACTGCGCATCTTGCCCCTCTCCCCAACGGGACGAGGGTAGGGTGAGGGGGACGCGCGAAGCGCGTTCTCGTTTCTGCTGGCGAAGAACAAACCGTCCTGCGGACGGCACCCCCTCACCCCGACCCTCTCCCCGTTGGGGAGAGGGAGAAATGCAAAGCCGTGATGATCGTGGACAGCGTGCCGCTCAGCCGCCGGCCGGCGTCAGCACCAGGTGCGATTTCACCGTCACCGCGTCGGCGATCACCGAGGTGTCGGCCCAGTCGCCGCCGCCGATGCCGTAGTCGAGGCGCTTCAGCGTGGTCGCCACGTCGAGCGTGGCGCCGCCGCCGGCGGGCGCGAACTTCACCGTCAGCGTCACCGGCTTGCTGACGCCGCGCAGGGTCAGCGTGCCGTCGGCCAGCACGCCGCCGTCGGCGGCCCTGCGGAAAGCGCTGCTGACGAAATGCGCGGCGGGAAACTTCGCCACGTCGAAGAAGTCCGCGCCGGGCAGCATCTGGTCGCGCTCCGCGTTCTGCGTGCCGGCACTGGCGAGGTCGACCGTGACGTCGAACCTCGCGTGGGCGAGATCGGCCGGGTCGTAGGCGATCCTCGCGGTGAAGCGCTTGAACGTGCCGTCGAACGCCTCGCCCTGGTAGGTACCGACGAAACCGAGCGAGCTGCGCGCGGCGTCGACGTTCCAGTCGCGCGCCGCGGCGGGCAGGGCGAAGGCGAGCGCGGCGAGGGCGAGGACGAGGCGTTTCATCGGGCGGGATCTCCGGCGGAAGCGGACGCGCGCCGCGTGCGCCAAGGCAGCATGCGCGCCAGCACGTCGTCGCGGTCGGCCAGGTGGTGCTTGAGCGCGGCGCCGACGTGCAGCGCCAGCACCGCGGCGAGGATCCAGAACAGCGCCTCGTGCGTCCCGCGCGCGAGCGCCTTCAGCGCCGGGTCCGCGCCGGCGGTCAGGCTGGGCACGTGCAGCAGGCCGAACCAGCTCAGCGGGAAATTGGCGGCGGAGTTGAACAGCCAGCCGCTCAGCGGGATGGCGAGAATCAGCGCGTACAGCGCCGCATGCGTCAGCCGCGACGCGCGCACCTGCCAGCGCGGCATCGCCGGCGGGTCGGCGGGCCGGCGGTCGGCCGCGCGCCAGGCCAGGCGCAGCAGCGCCAGCGCCAGCACGGTCAGGCCGATCGACTTGTGCAGCGCGTACACCTTCACCTTGGCCGGCGTGGTCGCCATCTCGACCATGCTCAGGCCGATCGCGCCCTGCGCCACGATCAGCAGCGCGACCGTCCAGTGGAAGAACTGCGCCAGCGCGCCCCAGCGCGCGTCACTGCTGCGTAGCGGCATCGTGCGCGGCCTCGTGCATGCGGTAGGTTTCCGGCGCGCGGCTGTCCAGGATCGCCTCGATCTCCAGCCGCACCTGCACCTCGGCGCCGACCGACTTCCCGAAGGCGGTCATGCCGAAGTCCCGGCGCGCCAGCGCGAGGTTGCCGGAGAAGCCGGCGATGGTGTGCAGGCCGAACGCGGTGATGCCGACGCGGTTGACGCGGAACGGGATCGCCACTTCGCGGTCGATGCCGCGCAGGCTCAGCGTGCCGCGCAGTTCGCCGTGCGCGTCGTCGTCGCGTCGCACCGACGTGCTTTCGAAATGCGCCAGCGGCGCGCGCCCGGCGTCGAGGAAGGTCTTGCCGCGCACCGCCTTGTCCCATTCCGCGTCGCCCATGTCCGCGCTGCCGAGGTCGATATCGGCGACGACGCTGGAGCGGCTCCAGTCGTCGCGGTCGAAGTGCAGCCAGCCGGCGGCGACGCGCAGCCGCCCGCACGCGGTCGAGAAGCCGTCATGGTCGACGCAGAAGGTGATCTGGCTGTGCACCGGGTCGATGCGGTAGTCCTGCGGCGGCGCGGCGTGCGCGCCGGCGGCCAGCAGCACCGGCAACAGGGCGATGGACGCGAACGGTCGCATGGGCGTTTCCACGGCCGGGGAGATTACGCGATTGTGCGGTGGCCGGCAGTGATGCGGCGTGAACGCAGCGTGCAGGAATCCGCGCTTGCAGCCGCCGACGCCGCGATTTGGCATGATCGCCGCTGCGATGCCGGGACCGGGGGCGCCGCGCGGACGCCGCGACCCGCCCGCATCGAAGGGGATCCCTTGCCGCGCAAGGGAGAAGGATGCGAGGACGCGGCGCGCGCGCGCCCGCGGCGCGGTTTCCGCTATCGATCGCAGAGATTCCGAAGGGGAGGGAATCCGCCATGCTCCAGGCCCTGTTGCTCGCCGCCGCGCTGGCCGCGGCGCCCGCTGCTGCGCCCGCGCCGCTGCCGACGCCGCTGTTCCGCCACTACGGCGTGGCCGACGGCCTGCCGTCGAGCGCGGTGTACATGACCGTGCAGGACGGCGATGGTTTCGTCTGGGTCGGCACGCGCGACGGCCTGGCGCGCTACGACGGCGTCGGCTTCGAGGTGTTCCGCCACGACGGGCGCGATCCCGGCAGCCTGCCGGCCAACGACATCTCGACGCTGTTCGTCGATCGTGGCGGCCGCCTGTGGGCGGGCGGCGAGGGCACCGGCCTGAACCGCTACGACCCGCAGGCGCAGCGCTTCGAGCACTGGCGCCACGACGCCGCGAATCCGGCCAGCCTGGCCGGCGACGACGTGTGGGCGGTGGCGCAGACGCCGGACGGCGCGCTGTGGGTCGGCACCTACGCGGCCGGCCTCGACCGCCGCGCGCCGGGCGCCAGCGGCTTCACCCACCTGCGCCACGCCGACGCCGATCCCGCCAGCCTGGTGTCGGACACCGTGATGGCGCTGCAGGCCGACGCCGCAGGGCGCCTGTGGATCGGCACCGATGCCGGCCTCGACGTGCTCGAGCCGGACGGACGCCTGCGCCACGTCGGCTTTCCCGGCGCGAGCGGGCCGCTGCGCGTGTGGCGCATGGAGGAGCGCGGCGACGCGGTGCTGGCCGCGACCAGCGCGGGCATGTTCGTCGTCGACGGCGACGCGCTGGCGCGGCCGCTGGCCGTGGACGGGCTGGACGCACACGTGACCTACGCCAGCGCGCACGATGCTGCCGGCGCGCTGTGGCTGGCCACCGCCAGCGGCCTGGACTACATCGACGCCGACGGCCGCTACCGCCACGTCGCCGCCGTGCCGGGGCTGGCCGGCGCGCTGCCGGGCGCGGCGCTGATGCACGTGCTGTGCGATCGCGAGGGCGGACTGTGGTTCTCCTCGCTGGACGGCGGTCTCGCCTACCTGCCCGCGCAATGGCGCGACTTCAGCCACTACCGCCACGTGCCCGACCGCGGCGAGAGCCTCGTGCCGGGGCGCGTGCTCAGCCTGGCGCAGGCGCGTGACGGGCGCCTGCTGGTCGGCGGCCAAGCGGCCACGGTGGACCGCCTCGATCCGGTCAGCGGCAAGGTCGAGCACGTCGCCTTCGCGCCGCCGGGGCTGCCGTCGGCGCGGCAGGTCGCCGGCGTCGCCGAGGACGCCGCCGGCCGCCTGTGGATCGGCCAGCAGGGGCAGGGGCTGAGCGTGGCCGAGCACGGCCGCGTGCGCGCCGTCGCCGGCATCCCGCACGCCGGCGCGCAACTGTTCGCGTTCGCCGACGATGGCACCGCCTACGTTTCGCTGACCGGTGCCGGCGTGTATCGCGTCGATCCGGCCACGCTGGGCGCCGCCCTCGTGCCCGGCAGCGCCGACACGCCCGACGCCGCGCAGAGCGAGCAGATGGGTTTCGACGCGCAGGGCACGCTGTGGCGCGCCACCGGCGCCGGCATGGACCGTCTCGCCGCCGGCGCGGCGCGCTTTGAGCCGGTGCCCGGCATCCCGCCCGGCCACACGTTTGCCTACGCCTTCGCCGCGGACGGCACGCTGTGGCTGGCGCGCGCCGACGGGCTTGCGCACTACCGCCTCGAATCCGCCGGCGCGACGCGCCTCGATGCGGTCGATGCGGCGTCCGGCTGGTCCGCGGTGCGCGTGTCCGGCCTCGCGATCGACGCGCACGGGCGCGTCTGGGCGGCCGCGCTGCGCGACCTGCTGCGCTACGACCCGGCGCGCCGGCGCGTCGAGGCATTCGGCACCCGCGACGGCCTGCTCAGCCAGGAATTCATCCCGCACACGCTGGTGCGCGGGGCCGGCGACATGTTCTACGCGGGCACGCCGCTAGGCGTGGTCGGGGTGCGCATGGACGCCGCGCCGCTGCGCGGATCGCCGCCGCCGGTGGTGCTGAGCGCGATCAGCGTGCGCCGCGCGGGCAGCGTGGTGCCGCTGCGCCCCGAGCGCGGGCGGGTGTCGCTCGATTGGTCCGACCGCGAGCTGCGCATCGAGGCGCGCGCGCTGTCGTACGCCGATCCGCAGCGCAACCGCTACCAGTTCCGCATCGACGGCTTCGACGCCGATTGGGTCGACGCCGGCGACCGCGGCGTGCGCGAGCTGGCCGGGCTGGGCGCCGGCGACTACCGCGTCGAGGTGCGCGCGCGCGCCGCCGACGGCGCCTGGGGCGCGCTGGCCGCGCCGCTCGCCATGCGTGTCGCCGCGCCGCCGTGGAACACGCCGTGGGCGTGGCTGGCCTACGCGCTGGCGGCCGCGCTGATCGCGCTGCTGGTCGCGCAGGCGTGGCAGCGGCGCGTCGAGCAGCGCCACCGCGTCGCGCTCGCCGAACAGCGCCGGCGCATGGCCGAGGAGGCCAGCGCGGCGAAGACGCGCTTCCTCGCCACCATGGGCCACGAGATCCGCACGCCGATGACCGGCGTGCTGGGCATGGCCGAGCTGCTGCTGCGCACGACGCTGGCCGAGCGCCAGCGCGAGTACGCCGAGGCGATCCAGCGCTCCGGCACGCTGCTGCTGAAGCTGGTCAACGACGCGCTCGACCTGGCGCGCATCGAGGCCGGCCGCTTCGAGCTGGAATCCGCGCCGCTGGATCCCGCCGCGCTGCTGCGCGAGGTCGCCGAACTCGACGCCGGGCTGGCCGCGCGCAAGGGGCTGGCGCTGCGCGTCGAGGTGGCGGCGGACGCGCCGCGCGCGCTGCGCGGCGACGCGCTGCGCATCCAGCAGGTGCTGCTGAACCTGGCCAACAACGCGCTCAAGTTCACCGAGCGCGGCGAGGTGTGCCTCGGCCTGGCGCGCGACGCCGGCGGCGGCGTGCTGTTCCGCGTCGCCGATACCGGGCCCGGCATCCCCGAGGCCAGCCGCGAGCGCCTGTTCCAGCGCTTCGAGCAGGACGACGCCGGCGAGGGCCGCCGCCAGGGCGGCAGCGGCCTTGGCCTGGCGATCTGCCGCGAGCTGGTCGCGCTGATGGGCGGGCGCATCGAGGTGGACTCCACGCCGGGGCAGGGCAGCACGTTCCGCGTGCACCTGCCGCTGCCGGAATGCGCGCCGCCCACGGCGGAGGCGCGTGGCACGGCGCCGGCGGCTCCTGCACCGGCGGGCGGCGCGCTGCGCGTGCTGCTGGTCGAGGACGACGCCACCGTGGCGCAGGTGATCGCCGGTCTGCTGGAAGCGCAGGGCCACGCGGTGCGCCACGCGCCGCACGGCCTCGCCGCGCTGTCCGAACTCGACACCGTCGGCTGCGACGCGATGCTGCTCGACCTCGATCTGCCCGGCGTGGACGGTTTCCAGCTCGCGCGCATGATCCGCGCGCGCCAGGCGGGCGGCGCGCGCCTGCCGATCGTCGCGATCACCGCGCGCTCCGGCGGCGACGAGGAAGCCAAGGCGCTGGCGGCGGGCATGGACCGCTTCCTGCGCAAGCCGTTGACCGGCTCGCAACTCGCGGAGGTGCTGCGCGAGGCGACGGACGCGAGCGGCGGGAAGCGGAGCGCGTAGGGTGGGCCCTGGCCCACCGCTGCATCGTTTCGTTCGGCGGTGTTGCGCTGGTGGGCTGAAGCCCACCCCGCGGCGCTGCGCGAGGCGACGGACGCGAGCGACGGCAAGCGGAGCGCGTACGGTGGGCCCTGGCCCACCGCTGCATCGCTTCGTTCGGCGGCGTTGCGCTGGTGGGCTGAAGCCCACCCTACATTCCGAGCGGTGGCGTCGCCGCCGCGCTCACATGTCGTGCTTGGCGACCTCGAAGCCGCGGCGCTTGTACTCGCTCCAGCGCGCGCGCGAACCTTCGCGCTCGGCGGGATCGGCGGCGACCACTTCCAGCACGCGCTCGTAGCGGCCCTCGGCGCAGGCGTCGCGCAGGTTGATCACCAGCGGACGGTCGAATGCGTCGAAGCCGGGCGGCACGATCAGCACCGCGGTGTCCGCATCGTCCTCGTCGCCGGCGATCTGGTGCGGGATGAAGGCGTCCTCGTCGAACGCCCACAGCAACTCGTCCAGCGCCTCGGCCTGCTCCAGCGAACGCACCAAAACCAGCATCGGCTGCTTCGCCGCCAGCGCCTTCTTGGCCAGCTCGCAAACCAGCCGCAGCGGCTCCGCGGCGAAGCGCGGCTTGGCGATCAGGTAGAAGTCGGCGCGCATAGGAGCGTGGAGACGGGAGACGTGAGAGATGCGGGGCAGCGGCGATCGGACGGGAGCCTACATCATCGTCGCGCCGGTTTCCGCGGTGACGACGCGTGCGGGGATGCGATGCTCCCCCGTCGCCCGTCGCCCGTCGCCCGTCGCCCGTCGCCCCTCTCCCGCTTCCCGACCTCAGCCGCAGCGATCGATCAGGAACTGCGCCAGCATCGGCACCGGGCGGCCGGTGGCGAGGCCCTTGCGGCCGTCTTCCCAGGCGGTGCCGGCGATGTCGAGGTGGGCCCAGCGCTGGCCTTCGGCGAAGCGCGCCAGGAAGCAGGCGGCGGTGATCGCGCCGGCCGGCTTGCCGCCGATGTTGGCGACGTCGGCGAAGCCGGATTCGAGCTGGGTCTGGTAGTCGTCCCACAGCGGCAGGCGCCAGCCGCGGTCGAGCGTGCGCTCGCCGGCGGCGAGCAACTGCTCGGCGAGGTCGTCGTGCTTGCTCATCAGGCCGCTGGCGTGCTTGCCCAGCGCGACCACGCAGGCGCCGGTCAGGGTCGCCGCGTCGACGATCGCCTGCGGCTGGAATTTCTGCGCGTAGCTCAGCGCGTCGCACAGGATCAGGCGGCCCTCGGCGTCGGTGTTCAGTACCTCGATGGTGATGCCGGACATGCTGGTGACGATGTCGCTGGGGCGGTAGGCGTTGCCGTCCGGCATGTTCTCCACCGACGGCACCACGCACACCAGGTTCAGCGGCAGCTTCAGCTCGGCCGCGGCGAGGAACGCGCCGAGCACGCCGGCGGCGCCGCACATGTCGAACTTCATCTCCTCCATGCCGGCGCCCGGCTTGAGGCTCAGGCCGCCGCTGTCGAAGGTGACGCCCTTGCCGACCAGCGCGTACGGCTTCTCGTCGGTCTTGCCGCCCTTCCACTGCAGCACGATCAGCTTCGGCGGGTTGGCCGAACCGCGCGCCACGCCGAGCAGCGCGCCCATGCCGAGTTTTTCCATGTCCGCGCGCTCGAGCACTTCCAGCGTCACGCCGGCGTGCGCGTCGGCGATCTTCTTCGCCTCGGCGGCGATGTGCGCCGGCGTGCAGATGTTCGGCGGCAGGTTGCCGAGTTCGCGCGCGAACTCGACGCCCTTGGCGATCGCCGCGGCTTGGGCGAGGCCGTCGCGGGCGTCGTCGCCGGCGATGAAGGCGACGTGCTCGAGGACGTTGCGCGCGCCGTTGTCCGCCTTCGGCTTGAGCGTCGCGGTGTACTTGTAGGCCGCGTGGTCGGCGGCGAGCGCGGCGGTGCGCACGCGCCAGGCGGCGTCGCGGCCGGGCACGTCGAGTGCGGTCAGCCACGAGGTCGCGCTCTTCACCGGCAGGCTCTTCAGCGCGCGCGCGGCCTCCAGGCTGATCTTCTGGAAGCGCGCGGCGTCGAACGTCTTCTGCTCGCCGAGGCCGACCACCAGCACGCGCGGCGCCTTCACCCCGGGCAGGCCGAACAGCGGCAGCGCGACGCCGGCCTTGGCGGTCAGGTCGCCGCTTTCGATCAGGCGTTTCAGCGCGCCCTGTGCGGCGCCGTCGATGCGCGCGGCGGCGCTGGACAGCACGCCGTGCTCGTACACGCCGACCACCGCGCAGGCGGTGTCGGCAAGCTCGGGGTGGGCGGAATCGAGGCTGAACTGCAGCGTCATGGGCATTTCCGGAATGAGGTCCGCCGCTGGCGGACAGGCTAGACTTGGCGCTTCGCCGCGCGCAGCGCGGCGAACCATGAAAGCGAAATACTAACGCATGCTGCGCATTCTCGACCGTTACCTGCTGCGCGAGCTCGGCCTCGGCATCCTCGCCGTGGGCGCCGTGCTGCTGCTGATCACCGTCGGCGGCACCTTCGCCGACGTGCTCGGCAAGGTCGCGGGCGGGCGCTATCCGGCCAGCGTGATGTTCCCGGTGCTCGGCCTGCGCATGGTCGACACGCTGACCTTCGTGGTGCCGCTGGCGGTGTTCCTCGGCGCGCTGCAGTCGCTGTCCCGGGTCTGGCGCGACAGCGAGATGCACGTGCTGGCCTCGTCCGGGTTCGGGCCGGGGGGGCTGCTGCGACCGGTCGGCCTGCTCGCGCTGCCGCTGGCGCTGGCGACCGCGCTGGTGTCGCTGTGGCTGGGGCCGTGGTCGGTGCGCACCGCGGACGCGCTGATCGAGCAAGCCAACCGCTCGGTCATCGCCGCGGGCCTCGAGCCCGGCCGCTTCGTCGAATTGCCCGGCAAGAGCGGCATCATCTTCGTCGACAGCATGAGCAACGACGGCACCAGGCTGGGCAAGCTGTTCGTCGAGAGCGAGCGCGCCGACGCCGACGGCAGCCAGCGCGTCGACATCGTCACCGCCAGGCGCGGCGAGCTGTACTACGAGAGCCAGGGCGGCAACCGCTTCCTCGCGCTGTTCGACGGCCACCGCTTCGAGGGCCGGCGCGGCCACGACGACTGGCGGCTGATGCGCTACGCGCGCAACGACCTCGCGCTGTCGCAGGACCAGGAGGACGTCGACGGCGACGATCCCGACCACGCGCTGCCCACGCCGGCGCTGTGGCGGCAGGACGAGCCCGGCGCGCATGCCGAGCTGGCCTGGCGCATCGGCGCGCCGTTCACCGGGCTGGTGCTGCTGGCGCTGGCGCTGCCGCTGGCGCGGCAGTCGCCGCGCGAGCCGCGCTACGGGCGCATGCTGGTCGCGATCCTCTGCTACTTCCTCTATTCCAACGTGCTGCTGCTGGCGCGCGCGGGCATCGTCAAGGGCCGACTCGACCCCGCGGTCGGGCTGTGGCCGGTGCACCTGGCGGTGTTCGCGGTCGCGGCGCTGATGCTCTGGCGCCAATACGCACCGCGCCGCGTGCGGGAGATTCGCTGATGGCGTTCGCGCTGCCGCGCCTGAAACAGGCCGACCGCCTGGTCGCCACCGGCGTGCTCGGCGCGCTGCTGCTGACCTGGGTGCTGCTGGTCGGCTTCGACAGCTTCACCCAGTTCGCGCGCCAGCTCGGCAGCATCGGCAAGAACGGCTACACGCTGGCGCAGGCGATCGGCTACATCGCGCTGACGGTGCCGCGGCGCTTCTACGAAATGTTCGGCAACGCCGCGCTGATCGGCGGCCTGCTCGGACTGGGCGGGCTCGCCGCCAGCGGCGAACTGACCGCGCTGCGCGCCGCCGGCATGTCCAAGCTGCGCATCGCCGCGGCCGGCGTCGGTACCGTCGCGGTGCTGGCGCTGGCGGTGGTGGCGCTCGGCGAGACGGTCGCGCCGGCCGGCCAGCAGCGCGCCGACGCGATCCAGTTGCAGGCGAAGGCGCGCAACCTCGGCGCATCCACGCGCACCGGCCTGTGGGCGCGCGACAACGGCAGCATCGTCAACGCCAAGGCCGCGCTGGCGCATCGCGAGCACGACCGCGTCAGCGTCGAGCTGGCCGAAGTGCGCATCTACGGCTTCGACACCGACGGCAACCTGACCGCGCTGACCACCGCGCGCCGCGCCGAGCATGCCGACGGCGTGTGGACGCTGTACGACGTCCGCGCCACCGCGTTCCACGACGGCGCCGCGCGCAGCGCGCAGGCGGCGCAGCGGCGCTGGGACTCGGGCCTCGATCCGCGCGTGCTGGCGCTGTCGGTCGCGCACCCCGAATACCTCCCCGTGCGCGACCTGCGCCGCAACATCCGCTACCTCGAGAGCAACGCCCAGAGCGCCGGCGCCTACGCCAACGCGCTGTGGGGGCGCGTGCTGTATCCGCTGAACGTGCTGGTGCTGGTGATGTGCGCGCTGCCGTTCGCGTTCGGCACGCTGCGCTCGGGCGGCCTCGGCAAGCGCGTGTTCATCGGCCTGCTGCTGAGCGTGGTGTGGTTCTTCCTGCAGAAGGCGCTGGTCAGCATGGGTGCGGTGTACGACGCGCCGCCGCTGTTGGCCAACCTGGCGCCGGCGCTGGTGCTGGCGGTGGCGGCGACGCTGTATTTCCGCAAGTTCGGTTGATCCCGCGCGAGGGACCGCAGGGTAGGCTTCAGCCCGCCGTCTCTCGCCCGTCGCCGGCACCGCGAATGCCACGGTGGGCCAAGGCCCGCCCGGCGATGGCCGTGTTTGTCAGCGCCGCAGTTCGACCGCGGTGCCGGCGAGGATGTCGTGCAGGGCGCGGCGCTGGCGGTCGATGAGCGCGACGGCGAAATCCAGCGCCCACGCCAGGGCCATCGCGACGAGCACGCCGCGCGCGTCGAGCGCGCGCCCCAGCGCCAGCAGCAGCAAGGGCGAGGCCGCCAGCGCGAAGCGCGCCAGCGCGCGGCCGGCGCCGAGCGCATCGCCGGCCGCGGTCACGCGCGTGCGCCACGGGCGCATGCCCAGCGTCTGCCCGCCGCGCGTCCACGACAGGGCGAAGTAGGTCGCGACCGCGGCGAGCTGCAGCGCGGGGTACCACCACGGCGCGGCGAGGTGCCCGCCCTGCGTCGCGATCAGCTCGCCGCCGGCGGCGAGCTGGCAGAGCAGGCCGATCGCCAGCACCAGCGCCAGCACGGCCACCAGGTCGTAGCCCAGCGCGGCGAGGCGGCGCCACAGCGGCGCGGGAACGGAGGTGGCGGGAGCGGCGGCGTTCATCGGGGGCTTCGGCGGGCTTGCGCCGCGGACGGCGGACGCGCCAGCATCGCCGGCGATGGAGACGCAAGCAAGCATCGACGCCGCCGACCGGGCCGACATCGACCTGTTCCTCGAGCGCGCCTGGTCCGAGGAGGGGCTGGCCGACCTGACCCTGGCCGCCTATCGCAGCGACCTCGAAGGCTTCGCACGCTGGCAGGCCGCGCGCGGGCGCAGCCTGGTCGACGCCGCGCGCGAGGACATCTTCCGCTACCTCGGCGAGCGCGGCGCCGCGCAGGTCAAGGCGCGCAGCAACGCGCGCCTGCTGAGCGCGCTGCGCCGCTACTACGCGCATCGCGCGCGCGTGCAGCCCGGCGCGGACAACCCGACCCTGCTGCTGCAGCCGCCCAAGCTGCCGCGCGGCCTGCCCAAGGCGCTCAGCGAGCGCGAGGTCGAGTCGCTGCTGCGCGCGCCGGACGACGCCACCCCGCTGGGCCTGCGCGACCGCACCATGTTCGAGCTGATGTACGCCTCCGGCCTGCGCGTCAGCGAGCTGGTCGGCTTGCCGCTGGCCGCGCTGAACCTGCGCCAGGGCGTGCTGCGCGTGACCGGCAAGGGCGGCAAGGAGCGGCTGGTGCCGGTCGGCGAGGTCGCGCAGGACTGGCTGCAGCGCTATCTCGCCGAGGCGCGGCCGACGCTGGCGCGCGGGCGCCTGCCGGCGGCGCTGTTCCTGTCGCGGCGCGGCGAGGGCATGACCCGGCAGATGGCGTGGTCGCTGGTGAAGAAGCACGCGCTGGCGGCCGGCATCGAATCGAAGCGCATCTCGCCGCACGTGCTGCGGCACTCGTTCGCCACCCACCTGCTGAACCACGGCGCCGACCTGCGCGTGCTGCAGATGCTGCTCGGGCACAGCTCGCTGTCGACCACGCAGATCTACACGCTGGTCGCCAAGGAAGGCCTCAAGCGCCTGCACGCGCAGCACCATCCGCGCGGCTGACCGCGCCGCGCGGCCGCGGGGCCGGCGCTCACGCCGCCAGACGCGCGCGCAGCAGCGGCTTCAGCAGCGCAAGCGCGGCGAGCAGCACGGCGCCGGCGGCGAGCGCGCCGCCCAGGCCGGCCGGCGGCGGCAGCGCGAAATGGAACAGCGCGCGCGCCGGCGCCCACGCCAAGGTCAGCGCGAGTAGCGCCGTGGCCGCGCCCAGCACCCACCACAGCGCGCGGTTGGGGCGCGCCAGCGTCGTGGTCAGCGCGCCGTCCAGCGAGCGGTTGCCGAGGATCAGCGCGACGTTGCAGGCGACCAGCGCGACGAACGCCAGCGCGCGCACCTGGCCGTCGACGAGTCCCGCGCGCAGCGCCGCCGCGTACACCGCGCCGACCAGCAGCAGCGCCAGCGCCCCCTGCAGCAGGCTCCACGCGAGCAGCACGGCGGAGAACAGCGGCGTCTCCGGCGCGCGCGGCGGGCGGCGCATGATGTCGTTCTCCTCGCGCTCGGCCTCGAACACGATCGAGCACGCCGGGTCGATCACCATCTCCAGGAACGCGATGTGCACCGGCGCCAGCACCAGCGGCGTGCCGGCCAGCAGCGGCAGCAGCGCCAGCCCGGCGATCGGCACGTGCACGGCGAGGATGTAGCCCATCGCCTTGCGCAGGTTGTCGTAGATGCGCCGGCCGAGCCGCACGGTGCGCACGATCGAGCCGAAGTCGTCGTCCAGCAGCACCAGGTCGGCGGCCTCGCGCGCCACGTCGGTGCCGCGTCCGCCCATCGCCACGCCGATATGCGCGGCCTTCAGCGACGGCGCGTCGTTGACGCCGTCGCCGGTCATCGCCACCACCTCGCCGTTGGCCTTCAGCGCCTCGACGATGCGCAGCTTCTGCTCCGGCATGATGCGCGCGAACACGCTGCACTCGCGGATGCGCTCGGTCAGCTCGAAGTCCTCCATGCGCTCGAGCTCGTCGCCGGTGATCGTGTGCGCCGCGTCGATGCCGGCCTCGGCGGCGATCGCGCGCGCGGTGGCCGGGTAGTCGCCGGTGATCATCGCCACGCGGATGCCGGCCGCGCGGCACTCGCGCACGGCGTCCGCCGCGCCGGGACGCAGCGGGTCGGCCAGGCCGACCAGGCCAACGAAGGCGAACGCGAAGTCGTGCTGCGAAGGCGGCCAGGCCTCGCCGCGGTGGCGCGCTTGCGCCACGCCGAGCACGCGCATGCCGCGGCGCGCCATGGCGTCGGCGTCGCGCAGCGCCGTGGCGGCCGCGTTCGCGTCGAGGTGGCACAGGTCGACGATCGCCTCCGGCGCGCCCTTGGCGGCGACCACGAACGTCTCCTCGTCCTCGGCGCGCCACGCCTGGGTCATCGCCAGCAGCCCGGCGTCCAGCGCGTACTCGCGCGCCAGCCGCCATTCGCCGTGCAGGTGCTCGGTGCCGGCCAGGCGCTCGCCGCCCAGCGCGTGCACGGCGCGCTCCATCGGGTCGAACGGATCCGGCACGCTGGCCAGGATCGCGTACTCGACCAGCGGGTGGAACGTTTCCGGCAGGTCGCCGTCGTCGAGCGGGGTGGGCCGGAACACCTCGCCGTCCACGCACAGCTCGGCGATGCGCATGCGGTTCTGGGTCAGCGTGCCGGTCTTGTCCGCGCACAGCACGGTGGCGGCGCCGAGCGTCTCGATGGTGGCCGCGCGCCGGGTCAGCACGCGTGCCTTCGAGATGCGCCACGCGCCCATCACCATGAACACGCTCAGCACCAGCGGGAATTCCTCCGGCAGCATCGACATGCCGAGCGCGATGCCGGCCAGCACCGCGTTCATCCAGCCGTCGCGCAAGAGGCCATACAGCAGCACGGCCAGCGTGCTGAGCGCGAGGCCGGTCAGGCCGAACGCGCGCACCACGTGGCGGGTCTGCCGGCTGAGCCGGGTCGGCGCGTGCTCGATGCGGCCCAGCGCGACGCCGATGCGGCCGATCTCGCTGCGCGCGCCGGTCGCGGTGACGCGCGCCAGGCCGTGGCCGCGCACCAGCAGCGTGCCGGAATAGACGAACGGCAGGTCGTCGCCGCCCGGCCGCGCGGCCGGCAGCTCCGCATCGGCGTCGGCGCTGCGCTTGCGCACCGGCGCGGATTCGCCGGTCAGCAGCGATTCGTCGGCGGCGAGTTCGTGGCCTTCCAGCACCCGCGCGTCGGCGGCGACGCGGTCGCCCTCGGCCAGCACCAGCAGGTCGCCGCGCACGACCTCGCGCCCGGCGATGCGCAGGCGCCGGCCCTCGCGCACCACCAGCGCGCGCGGGCTGGTCAGGTCGCGCAGCGCCTCCAGCACGCGCTCGCTGCGGTGCTCCTGCACGATCGCGATGCCGACCGAGAGGCAGGCGAACACCAGCAGCATCGCCGCCTCGCCGCGGTTGCCGAGGACGAGGTAGATCAGGCCGGCGGCGAGCAGCAGGCCGAACATCGGCTCGCGCACCACTTCCAGCACGATCCGCGGCAGCGAGCGCCGGCCGTCGCGCGGCAGTTCGTTGGGGCCTTCGTCGTGCAGGCGCGCGGCGGCCTCCCGGTCGGACAGGCCGGAGAGGTCGGGTGTCGAGAAGTCGTTCATGCGCTGCCTCCTTGGCGCGCGGTTGCGGCGGCGTCGCCGGCGCGGCCGGGCCGGCCGGACGCGGCCTGGCGCCGCGCCGCGACCGGCGTACGGGAAGCCGCCACGCGGCTCGGGTACACTTCCGCCTTGCCATGCCCCGGGTCGCACCGGCCGGGGCGTTCCTGCGAGGTCGTGCCGATGTCGAAATTCCTCCTTGCCGCTGCCCTGTGTGTGGCCGGCGCCGTGGCTGTCGCCGCCGCGGCGCAAGCGCCCGCGCCGACGAAGACGCCCGAGCAGACGGTCGCCGACGCGATCCACGCGATCGCGCCGAAGGTACAGGTCAGCGCGGTCGAGCAGGCCGGCTTGCCCGGGTTCTATCAGGTCGTTGCCGACGGACGTGTGATCTATGTCAGTACCGATGGCCGCTACCTGATCGAGGGCGACGTCTACGACCTCAAGACCCGTGCCAACATTTCCGAGGCGCGCACCGCGACGATGGTGAAGGCGGCGCTGGACGGGGTGCCGGCTTCCAAGCGGGTGATCTTCGCCCCGCAGGATCCGAAGTACCGCGTGGTCGTGTTCACCGATCCGGACTGCCCGTTCTGCCGCAAGCTGCACTCGCACATCCAGGACTTCATGAAGGCGGGGATCGCCGTCGAGTACCTCGCTTTCCCGCGCAGCGGCTTGCACACGCCGTCCTACGACAAGGCGGTGTCGGTGTGGTGCGCCAAGGACCCGCGCGACGCGCTGACCCGCGCCATGGCCGGCGAGAAGATCCCGGCGCTGACCTGCGACAACCCGGTGGCCGAGGAATACACGCTGGGCGCCAGGATCGACCTGCCCGGCACGCCGACCGTGTTCGGCGCCGACGGCCACATCCTCGGCGGCTACATGACCGCCGACGAGTTGCTGAAGAAGCTGCAGCAGGCCGACGCCATGCCGGCCAAGGCCGGCGGCTAGGGCCGCGGCCCGCGCCGCGGCGGCGCATCGGGTACCATATGGGGCTCCCATGAGCCCCCTTCGGCCCCCGGCATGATCGTCTTCGACGGCCAGAGCGCCCTTTCGCCGTTCCGTCTCGACCGCCTCAACGCCAGCCTCGCCGCCATCGAGCGCGGCGCGCGCGTGCGCGGCGCCTGGTTCACCTACTTCGTCGACGCGACGCAGGCGCCGGACGCCGCCGCGCGCGCGCGCCTGGTCGAGGTGCTGCAGGCGAAGCCGGCGGCGCCGGAGCCGGCCACGCTGTGGGTGGTGCCGCGCCTCGGCACGATCTCGCCGTGGTCGTCCAAGGCCACCGACATCCTGAAGGGCTGCGGCTTCGAGGTGAAGCGCGTCGAGCGCGGCGTGGCGTTCCTGCTCGCCGGCATGCCCGCCGCGGGCACGCCGGCGCACGCGGCGATCGCGCGCGCGCTGCACGATCCGATGACGCAGTCGGTGCTGGCTGCGCTGGCCGACGCCGAGCGCCTGTTCCTCGCCGGCAGCCCCGGGCCGCTGGGGCGCATCGCGCTGGGCGCCGACCCGGCGGCGGCGCTGGAAAGCGCCAACCGCGCGCTCGGCCTGGCGCTGGCGGCGGACGAGATCGCCTATCTCGCCGACGCCTACCGCGCGCTCGGCCGCGATCCGTCCGATGCCGAACTGATGATGTTCGCGCAGGCGAACTCCGAGCACTGCCGGCACAAGGTGTTCAACGCGAGCTGGACGGTGGACGGCGCGCCCGCGCCGGAATCGCTGTTCGCGATGATCAAGCACACCCACGCCAGCGCGCCCGCGCACACGCTGTCCGCCTACAAGGACAACGCCGCGGTGATCGAGGGCAGCGCCGGCCGGCGCTTCTTCGCCGATCCCGCCGACGGCGTCTGGCGCGCGCATGCGGAAACCATCGACTACGCGATCAAGGTCGAGACGCACAACCATCCGACCGCGATCGCGCCGTTCCCCGGCGCCTCCACCGGCGCCGGCGGCGAGATCCGCGACGAGGGCGCCACCGGCCGCGGCGGCAAGCCGAAGGCCGGGCTGAGCGGTTTCTGCGTGTCGCATCTGCGCATCCCCGGCCTGGCGCGGCCGTGGGAGGGCGAGCGCCCGCTGCCGCCGCGCATGGCCTCGGCGTTCGAGATCATGCGCGACGGCCCGCTCGGCGCCGCCGCCTTCAACAACGAGTTCGGCCGCCCCGCGCTGGGCGGCTACTTCCGCACCTTCGAGCAGGAAACCGGCGAGCCCGGCGTGCGCCGCGGCTACGACAAGCCGATCATGATCGCCGGTGGCCTGGCCAACCTGCGCCGCATGCATGTCGCCAAGGGCACGCTCGAACCGGGCGACCGGGTGGTCGTGCTGGGCGGCCCGGCGATGCTGATCGGCCTGGGCGGCGGCGCCGCCTCGTCGATGGCGTCGGGCACCAGCAGCGAGGACCTCGACTTCGCCTCGGTGCAGCGCGACAACCCGGAGATGCAGCGCCGCTGCCAGGAAGTGATCGACGCCTGCTGGGCGCGCGGCGAGGCCAACCCGATCGTCAGCATCCACGACGTCGGCGCCGGCGGCCTGTCCAACGCGATCCCCGAGATCCTGCACGACTCCGGCGTCGGCGGGCGCATCGACCTGAGCCGCATCCCCTGCGACGACCCGCACCTGTCGCCGATGCAGGTGTGGTGCAACGAATCGCAGGAGCGCTACGTGCTCGGCCTGCGCGCCGCCGACCTGCCGCTGTTCAAGGCGATCTGCGAGCGCGAGCGCTGCCCGTACGCGGTGGTCGGCACGGCCACCGCGGAACACGTGCTGCGGGTCGAGGATCCGCGCACGAGCACGGTCGTCATCGATCTGTCGCTGGACACGCTGTTCGGCAAGCCGCCGCGCATGCACCGCGACGCCACGCGCAAGAAGCCGCGCGTCGACCTGGTGCCGGATCTCTCCGGCATCACCCTCGACGAGGCCATCGCGCGCGTGCTGCGCCTGCCCGCGGTGGGCAGCAAGTCGTTCCTGATCACCATCGGCGACCGCACCGTCGGCGGCCTGTGCTCGCGCGACCCGATGGTCGGTCCGTGGCAGGTGCCGGTGGCCGACTGCGCGGTGACGCTGGCCGATTTCGAGGGCTATGCCGGCGAGGCGATGGCGATGGCCGAGCGCACGCCGGTGGCGCTGCTCGGCAGCGCCGACGCCGCAAGGCTCGCGGTCGGCGAGGCGATCACCAACCTCGCCGCCGCGCCGGTCGCCGACCTCGGCGAAGTGCGCCTGTCGGCGAACTGGATGGCCGCGGTCGGCCAGCCCGGCGAGGACGCCGCGCTGTACGACGCGGTGCAGGCGGTCGGCAAGGCGCTGTGCCCGGCGCTCGGCATCGCCATCCCGGTCGGCAAGGACTCGCTGTCGATGCAGGCCGTGTGGAACGACGGCGAGCGCGAGCAGCGCACGGTCGCGCCAGTGTCGCTGGTCGTCACCGCGTTCGCGCGCGTCGTCGACGCGCGCCGCGCGCTCACCCCGCAGCTGCGGCTCGACCAGGGCGAGTCCGAGCTTTGGCTGCTCGACCTCGGCGCCGGCCGCGACCGCCTCGGCGGCTCCGCGCTGACCCAGGCGTTCAACCGCGGCGGCGGCGTGCCGCCCGACCTCGACGATGCGCAGCGCCTGAAGGCGTTCTTCGCCGCGATCCAGCAGGCGAACCGCGACGGCCTGCTGCTGGCCTACCACGACCGCTCCGACGGCGGCGTGATCGTCAGCCTGCTGGAGATGGCCTTCGCCGGCCACGTCGGCCTGGAGATCCATCTCGACGGCTGGGCCGAGAATGCCCTGCACGCGCTGTTCAACGAGGAGCTGGGCGCGGTCGTGCAGGTGCGCACGCGCGACCACGACACGTTCGCCGCGCTGCTGGCGCAGCACGGCATCGGCGCGCTGGCGCACGTGGTCGGCCGGCCCAAGGAAAAGCTCGGCATCAAGCTGCGCCTCGGCGGCGATCCGATCGCGAAGTGGAACTGGACCCAGCTGATCACCGCGTGGAACGAAACCAGCCACGCCATGCAGCGCCGGCGCGACAACCCCGCCAGCGCGGACATGGAGCGCGTGTGGCGCACCGACGACGCCGATCCGGGACTCAGCCCCAGGCTCGCTTTCGATCCCGCCGAGGACGTCGCCGCGCCGTACGTCGGCAAGGGCGCGCGGCCGCGCGTCGCGGTGCTGCGCGACCAGGGCGTCAACGGCCAGGTCGAGATGGCGGCGGCCCTTGCCCGCGCCGGCTTCGAGGCGGTCGACGTGCACATGACCGACCTGCAGAGCGGCCGGCGCAACCTCGCCGACTTCGTCGGCTTCGCCGCGCCCGGCGGCTTCTCCTACGGCGACGTGCTCGGCGCCGGCCGCGGCTGGGCCACCTCGATCCTGTACAACGAGGCGCTGCGCACGCAGTTCGAGCTGTTCTTCGCCGATCCCGGGCGCTTCGCGCTGGGCGTGTGCAACGGCTGCCAGGCGTTGGCCGAACTGGCGCCGATCATCCCCGGCGCGGCGCACTGGCCGCGCTTCAAGCGCAACGCTTCCGAGCAGTACGAGGCGCGCCTGGTCACCGTCGAGGTGCTGGAGTCGCCGTCGATCCTCCTGCGCGGCATGGCGGGTTCGCGCATCCCGGTCGCGGTTTCGCACGGCGAGGGCCGCGTCGAGTTCGCGCACGACGCCAAGCCGACCAGGAGCGGCGCCTGCCTGCGCTATATCGACAACCGCGGCAAGCCGACCGAGAACTATCCGCTCAACCCGAACGGCTCGCCCGGCGGCTACACCGGCTTCACCGCCGCCGACGGTCGCGTCACCATCCTGATGCCGCATCCCGAGCGCGTCGCGCGCAGCGTGCAGATGAGCTGGCATCCCGACACCTGGGGCGAGGATTCGCCGTGGATGCGCATGTTCCGCAACGCGCGGGCGTGGGTGGGTTGAGCGCGGTCGCACAGCGCACCCCGGCGCGCCTGCGCGCGCTCGCCACGCTCGGCCTGCTGGCGCTGACCGCGGTGTGGGGCTCGACCTTCGTGCTGATCAAGGACGTGGTCGGGCGCATGCCGGTGGCGGATTTCCTCGCCGTGCGCTTCGCGATCGCGGCGGCGGCGATGGCGCTGCTGTTCGCGCGGCCGCTGCAGCGAATGTCGCGCCTGCAGGTCGGCCGCGCGCTGCTGCTCGGCACGGTCTACGGCGCCGGCCAGTTGCTGCAGACCTGGGGGCTGGCGCTGATCGCGCCCAGCGTCAGCGGCTTCGCCACCGGCATGTACGTGGTGTTCACGCCGATCCTCGCCACCGTGCTGCTGCGCCAGCGCATGGCCGGCGTCGTGTGGCTGGCCGTGCTGCTGGCCACCGCGGGCCTGGCGCTGCTGTCGCTGAACGGTTTCTCGGTGGACCTCGGCGTATGGCTGACGCTGGCCTCGGCGCTGCTGTACGCGCTGCACATCGTCGGCCTCGGCCAGTGGTCGCGGCCCGAGGAAGCGTTCGGCATGTCGGCGGTGCAGATGGTGGCGATCGCGCTGGTCTGCCTGCTCGCCACCGCGCCACGCGGCCCGGTGCTGCCGCCGGACCGCGCCGCCTGGATCGCCGTGCTGTACATGGCGCTGATCGCCGGCGCCGGCGCGATGCTGATGCAGACCTGGGCGCAGGCGCACCTGCCGGCGACCCGTGCCGCGATCGTGATGACCACCGAGCCGGTGTTCGCCGCCGCCTTCGCCGTCGCCTTCGGCAGCGACGTGCTGACCTGGCGCATGCTCGCCGGCGGCGCGCTGGTGCTGTCGGCGATGTACCTGGTCGAGCTGATGCCGCGCCGCCGCGACAAGGCCGACGCCGCACTCACCGCGGAGTCGGTGCATCACGAGATCTGAGCGCACGGCACGGCAGGAGCCTGCGTGCAGGCGCCCTGTTCCCCGCGCGGCGTCGTTGTAGGAGCCTGCGTGCAGGCGACCCCGGAACGTTTCGACCGGCGCCTGCGGCGCCGCCACCCTCACCCCGACCCTCTCCCGCCGGAGGCGGGAGAGGAGGGCAAGAATGGCGCGTCGCGTTCTTGCGTTACTTCGCGTGCGCGTCCTCGCCCTTTGGCATCGCTTCGCGCTTGGCGCCGAACGGGCTGTCGGGATACCACCGCGGCCACACGCCGCTCTTCGCCAGCCGTTCGCCCAGTTCGTAGTAGGCCTGCGTGTCCTCGAGGATGCCATCGAGATTCCAGTTCGGGTCGAACACGTCGTTCGGCGTGTGGTAGCGGTGCGCGGTGTAGTCCGCCGCCGCAGCCTTGCCGGCGGCCTCGCCGCCGTCCAGCAGGTCGAGGCCGGAGCTGGCCAGCATCGCCGGCACGCCGGCCTTGGCGAAGTTGAAGTGGTCGGAGCGGAAGTAGAAGCCGTTCTCCGGCGTAGTCTCGCCGGAGATCACGCGGTCCTGCGACTTCAGCACGTCGGCCAGCAGGTCCTCCAGCTGCGACTGGCCCTTGCCGATCACGGTCATGTCGCGCGCGCGGCCGACCGGCGGCAGCGCGTCGACGGCGAGGTCGGCGACGGTCTTGTCCAGCGGGAACACCGGCTTCGCCACGTAGTACTTCGAGCCGAGCAGGCCGGATTCCTCCAGCGTCGGCATGAAGAACAGCACGCTGCGTTCGGGCGGCGTCGGCTGGTGCGCGAAGGCGTCGGCGATCATCAACAGCATCGACAGGCCGGTGCCGTTGTCGACCGCGCCGCTGAACACCTGATGCCCCTCGCGCTTCGGATCCATGCCGAGGTGGTCCCAGTGCGCGGTGTAGATCACCGCCTCGTCGGGATGCGTGCTGCCCTTCACCATCGCCACCACGTTGTGCGACTCGAAGCGGCCGATGCGGTTCTTCAGCGTCAGCGAGGCGGTGGCCTGCAGCGGCACCGGCTTGAAGCCGCGCTGCGCGGCCTGTTTCTCCAGCGCGTCGAAGTCGAGGCCGGCGTCGGCGAACAGGCGCTTGGCGGCGTCGCGAGTCAGCCAGCCGGCCACCGGCAGGCGCGGCGCGGGATCGACGCTCGCGGGCAGGCCGAGCTGCGGGCCCGAGCCGCTGTTGACGACCACGCTCCACGGATAGCCCGCCGCGTCGTCGCTGGTGTGCACGACGAAGCAGGCGGCGGCGCCCTGGCGCGCGGCCTCCTCGTACTTGTACATCCAGCGGCCGTAGTAGGTCATGGCGCGGCCGTTGAACAGCTTGGGATCGCCGGTCGCGAAGCCGGGATCGTTGACCAGCACGATCACCGTCTTGCCCTTCACGTCGATGCCGGCGTAGTCGTTCCAGCCCCAGTTCGGCGCGATCGCGCCGTAGCCGAGGAACACGATCGACGAGTTCCTCAGGCTGACCGACGGTTTCGCCTGCAGCGTCTCCACCATCATGTCGGCGCGGTTGGCGAAGCGGTCGGATTTGCCCTTCGCCGTCACCGTCATCGCGACGTCGGTGTTGAGCAGTTCCGTGGAATCGGTCGGCACGGTCTGGAACCAGTCGCCGTGGTTGCCGGGCTCCAGGCCCATGCGCTTGAACTGCTCGACCAGCCAGGCGGTGGTCTTCTGTTCGCCTTCGGTGCCGGGCTTGCGGCCCTGGAAGTCGTCTGCGGCGAGCGTCCGGTCGTAGGCCCGGAACGCGTCGGCGCCGATCTGCGGCGCGAGCGCGACCGGCGCCGGCGGCGCGGGCGCCGCGGCGCTGGCGGCCGGTGGCGGCGTGGATGCGGCCGGCGGGGCGCTCTGCCGCTGGCAGGCGGCGAGGCCGAGGCCGGCGAGACAGGCGAGGGCGGTGGCGAGGCGGCGCATGATCGCTCTCCGGGGGGCGGGGGATCGTGCGGTTCTAGCGCCGGCGCGCGGTGCTGTCCAGCACGGCGACCGTCGACGCGGCATCCCATGGATGCCCGCGTGCGCGGGGATGGCGCCGGGGCGCCGTTCGCAGCGCGGTCAGATCTTCTTCGGCGGCGCCGCGGCGGGCGCGCTGCCCGGATACGCGATGCCGGCGCCGTCCGCGCCGATGTAGCGCACTGCGAGCTGCCAGTACTCGCCGGCCTTGCGCCAGACGTCCACCACGAAGTACGGGGCCGCTGCGTTCTTGTCGGTCGCCTGCGGGACGAGCGCGAAGCTCACCACCGCGGTGTCGCCGTAGTCGTGCACGGCGAAGCGTTCCTGCTCGGCGTCGGCAAGCGCGGGCGGCAGGTGCGCGAGCCAGTCGGCGCGCGGGGTGGGCGTGTCGGGCGCGCGGGCGTCGCGCTGTTCGAAATCCTCGGCCAGCAGCCGCTTGAGGCGGGCGGCATCGCGCGTGCGCAGGGCGTCGCCGAGGTCGCGCTCGAAGCCGGCGAACAGCATCGCCGCGCGGCTGACCGTGGGGATGCGCTGCGGGCCGGGCCCGGCGTCCTGTGCGGCGACGGTGGCGCAGGCGAGCAGCGCCGCCAGCGCGGCGCTGCGGGCACGGACGATGGTGCGCATGGTCGCGTTCCTTCCTCGATCGTGCGGGAGCCGCAGATGGCGACGCCGCGGCCGGTCCTGGTGGGACCGCGCCGCGGCGCCGGCGTTCGCTTCAGTCGATCACAGGTGCAGCGCGCAGTAGCCGCCGCCCGCGTTCACCCAGTTCTGCTGGATCAGGTAGTCCATGCCGCCCAGGTTCATGTTGGCCTTCGAGCCGTTGGCCACCGTGTATTCGGTGCCGAAGGTCCAGGCGCACTTGTCGGCGTTCTCCTGGCCGCGACGGTCGTACCACGCGTTCAGGTCCGGATCGGTGACGGCCTCTTCCAACTCGTGCGAGATGATGCTGGCCATGCCGTCCGCGCCGGCGTTGCCGTTCGGGCTGGTGGTCTGCGCCGCGCAGGACGACGGGCAGCGGTCCGGGTTGCCGATGAACGAGTACTTGATGTCGGAACCAAGGATCGAGCCGTGGGTGTGCCAGCCGCAGTACTGCGTGCAGAAGCCGGAGGTCTCGTTGACGTCCGCCGAGGTCAGCACGAAGTACACCGCGTTGGTGTCCTTCGGCAGCGCGCCCGAGCTGATCGCGTTGCTGACGATGGTCTGGATGTCGGCGTCGCCCAGCGCCGTGCCGAGCGAGTAGTTGTCGTTGGTCGCCTTGACGTAGTTGACGGCGTTGGAGACGTGGGTGTTGCTGCCGTCGTAGTAGGTGGTGTTGATGTTGAAGTAGGGCGAACCGCCCATCGACTGCGCCAGATTGGTCAGGATGGTGCCGGCGGTATTGCCGGACCAGTTGCCGTACCAGATGTAGTAGACGTTGGTGGTGCCGAGCATCACCGGACCGCCGTGATAGACGATGCCGTTGTTGGTGGTCTTGGCGCCGCCGGTCGACTTGGCGAACGCGGACGGATGCGCGAACGGCACGCCGTAGCCCTTGCCGGTCGGCGCCAGCTCCTGCTCGTCGCCGTGGGCCGCCTGCAGCACGGTGGCGGCGTGGGCGGATCCGAACAGGAACAGCGCGGACGCGAGACAGGAAACGAGAACAGTCTTGGTGAAACGCATGAGCCCCAACTCCCAGTGGTGGATGTGCAACGACGGGGTCAAGCCGAAACCGCTGCCAGCCGAGTGATGCCCGGCGTTCCCTTGGCGGTGCGGAGCACCGCTATCCGCGGCGATGGTGCCTGGCCGGCTCCACGCGTGTGCGTGGGGCACGGGCGTTGCCGCCGCGGATCCCCCTGGGAACGGCCGAAGTAGGTTCGCGTCCGTGATCTTTTGGTTATCGAATTCCGAAATTGGCTTCCGTCGCGCGGCGCCGCGCAGCGGCGGCGTGCGACGTCGACAGCAGTACGACTCCCCGCACCGGGTATAGGCCGGAAATCGGGCGGGCGGAGTAGGAATTTTTCGTAGGTCGGCGCCTGCCTGCACGCAACCGTGCCCTCACGGGGCGGGTGCTAGACTCGGCCGCCCGGGAGGCCGGCGCCGTCGGCGCGGGCGGTGCGGAGGACGGCGGGCGATGACCATCGACATGGTCGTGGACAAGGCGGAAGCGGGCGCGGGCGCCGACGAGGCGCGCGTGTGCGCGCGGCTGGTCGAGCGCGGGCGCCTGAAGGAGTCCGACCTGGCGCGCGCGCGCCGCGTCCACGAGGAATCGCCCGAGGGCACCCTGACCGCGCTGCTGACCCGCCTCGGCCTGGTGTCCGAGCGCGACATGGCGGAGACCTGGGCCGAACTGCTGGACCTGCCGCTCGTTTCCGCCAAGGACGCCCCCGAGGCGCCGCCCGAGCTGGCGTTGCCCGCGCGCTTCCTCAAGCAGCACCACGTGGTGCCGCTGGCCGAGCGCGACGGCACGCTGGAACTGCTGGTGGCCGACCCGGCCGATCCCTATCCCGCGCAGGCGGTGGCGCTGGCCGCCGGCAAGCCGGTGGCGCTGCGCGTCGGCGTGCGCGCCGAGATCGACGACCTGATCGAGCGCCACTACGGCCAGGGCCGCTCGGCGATGGGCACGATCGTCGAGAACCTTGCCGACGAGGGCGCGCGCGGCGAGGACGACATCGAGCACCTGCGCGACCTCGCCTCCGAGGCGCCGGTGATCCGCCTGGTCAACCTGCTGATCCAGCGCGCGGTCGAGCAGCGCGCCTCCGACATCCACATCGAGCCGTTCGAGAACCGCCTGAAGGTGCGTTACCGCATCGACGGCGTGCTGCACGAGGTGGAGTCGCCGCCGGCGGCCTCCACCGCGGCGGTGATCTCGCGCGTCAAGATCATGGCCAAGCTCAACATCGCCGAACGCCGCCTGCCGCAGGACGGCCGCATCATGCTGCGCGTGCAGGGCAAGGAGCTCGACCTGCGCGTGTCGACCATGCCGACCAGCTTCGGCGAGTCGGTGGTGATGCGCATCCTCGACCGCGGCAACGTGGTGTTCGACTTCGACGCGCTCGGCTTCACCGAGCCGCTGCTGTCGCGCTTCATCGAACTGCTGGAGCGGCCGAACGGCATCCTGCTGGTGACCGGCCCCACCGGCTCGGGCAAGACCACCACGCTGTACACCGCGCTGTCGCGCATCAACACGCCGGACGTCAAGATCATCACCGTCGAGGATCCGGTCGAGTACCAGCTCGAGGGCATCAACCAGATCCAGGTGAAGCCGCAGATCGGCCTGGACTTCGCCGGCGCCTTGCGCTCGATCGTGCGCCAGGACCCGGACACGATCATGATCGGCGAGATGCGCGATCTGGAAACCTGCCGCATCGCCATCCAGTCCGCGCTGACCGGCCACCTGGTGCTCTCCACGCTGCACACCAACAGCGCCGCCGGCGGCGTGACGCGCCTGCTCGACATGGGCGTGGAAGACTACCTGCTCGCCTCCACCGTCAACGGCATCCTCGCCCAGCGCCTGGTGCGCAGGCTCGATCCGGCCACCGCCGAGCCGTACGAGGCGCTGCCCGAGGTGATCGAGGAATTCCACCTCGACCGCTACACGAGCGAACGCCCGATCCGCCTGTGGCGGCCCGGCAGCTCCGCCGCCAACCCGACCGGCTACTACGGCCGCACCACGATCATGGAGCTGCTGGTGATGTCCGATCCGCTGCGCCGCCTGGTGATGCAGCGCGCCGACACCGGCCGCGTCGAGGCGCTGGCGCGCGAGGAAGGCATGCGCACGATGTACGAGGACGGCCTCGCCAAGGCGCTGTCCGGCGTCACCACGATCGAGGAAGTGCTGCGCGTGACGCAGGAGAACTGAGGTGGCGCTGTTTCGCTACCGCGCGGTCGACGCCGCCGGCGAGATCCACGACGGCGAGATGGACGCCTCTTCGGTCGAGGAGGTGGTCGCGCGGCTGCAGGACCAGGGCCAGATCCCGCTGGACGCAAGCGCCGGCGGCGCCGAGACGCACGGCACGCTGTCCGCGCTGTTCCGCCGCCAGCCGCTGGCCGGCGCGCAGCTCGCCCAGTTCACCCTGCAGTTGGCGACCCTGCTCGGCGCCGGCCAACCGCTGGACCGCGCGCTGCAATTGCTGATGGACCTGCCCGAGGGCGAGCGCGCGCAGCGCCTGATCGAGCGCGTGCGCGACCGCGTGCGCGGCGGCGCGCCGCTGTCCGACGCGCTGGAGGCCGAGCCCGGCGCGTTCCCGCGCCTGTACGTCAGCATGGTGCGCGCCGGCGAGACCGGCGGTTCGCTGGAGGAAACCCTCAAGCGCCTCGCCGAATACCTCGAACGCAGCCGCGCGCTGCGCGAGACGGTGGTCAACGCGCTGGTCTATCCCGCCTTCCTGCTGGTCGGCGTGCTCGGTTCGCTGGTGCTGCTGCTGGCCTACGTGGTGCCGCAGTTCGTGCCGATCTTCGCCGACATGAACGTCGAGATTCCTCTGGTGACGCGCGTCGTGATGGCGATCGGCACCACGCTGCGCGACTTCTGGTGGCTGCTGCTGTTGCTGCTGGCCGGCGCCGGCTACTGGCTGCGCGCGCGGCTGCGCGACCCGCAGACGCGGCGCGCCTGGGACGAGCGCCTGCTGCGCCGCCGCCTGGTCGGCCCGTTGGTGCTGAAGACCGAGACCGCGCGCCTGGCGCGCACGCTCGGCACCCTGCTGAAGAACGGCGTGTCGCTGCTGGCGGCGCTGGCGGTAGCGCGCAACGTGGTCGACAACCGCGCGCTCGCCGGCGCGCTTGATGCGGTCGCCGAGGAGGTCAAGGGCGGCGCCGGGCTCGGCCACGCGCTGACGCAGGCCGGATACTTCCCGCGCCTCGCGCTGTCCATGATCACGGTGGGCGAGGAATCGGGCACGCTCGACGCGATGCTGCTGAAAGTGGCCGACACCTTCGACCAGGAGGTGCGCAACGCCATCGACCGCCTGCTCGCCGCGCTGGTGCCGGCGCTGACCATCGTGATGGCGCTGCTGGTCGCCCTGATCATGCTGGCCGTGCTGCTGCCGCTGCTCAGCCTGACCGGCAGCATGGGTTGAGCGAGCGCGCGGACGCGCCCGCGCGGTGGCGAGAATCCGTAACCAGAACCGGCACGCCCGGTCGTTTCGTTTTCCGAGGAGATTCCCGATGCGTCTTGTTTCGTTCCGCTCCCGTCCGCGCCGCGCAGCCGGCTTCACGCTGATGGAAATGCTGGCGGTGATCGTGCTGCTCGGCATCGTCGCCGCGATCGTGGTCACCCAGGTCGGCAAGAACGTCGACAAGGGCAAGTACGGCGCCGGCAAGGCGCAGCTCGCCACGCTCGGCGTCAAGATCGAGAACTACGCGCTCGACAACGGCACGCCGCCGCAGCAGCTCGCCGACCTGGTCACGAAGCCGGCCGCCGCGCCGCATTGGAACGGCCCGTACGCCAAGGCGTCCGACCTGAACGATCCGTTCGGCCACCCGTTCGGCTACAAGTACCCCGGCGCGCACGGCAGCTTCGACGTGATCTTCTACGGCCAGGACGGCCAGCCCGGCGGCGACGGCCTGAACGCCGACGTGGGCAATTGGCAGTAAGCGGATGAGCGGGCGCCGGAGACCGGGGCGCGAAAACGCCGGGATCCGGGGGCCGCGTGCCGGCTTCGTGGCGGCGCAGCGGCTCCGTTCCGATGCGTGCGGCCGCGCGGCCGGATCGCGTGGCTTCACCCTGCTGGAGCTGCTCGCCGTGATCGTGCTGATCGGCATCGCCATCAGCGTCGCCGCGGTGGCGACCAGCCGCAGCCTGGCCGGCGCGCGCGTCGGCGCGGCCGGCCGCGATCTCGCCGCGGCGCTGCGCTGGACGCGCGCGCAGGCGATCGTGCAGCAGCGCGAGCAGGTGTTCGAACTCGACCTCGCCGCGCTGCGCTACAGCGTGCCCGGCCGCGATCCGGTGGCGCTGCCGCCGGGCATGCGCGTCGAGCTGACCACCGCCGCGCGCGAGCGCGTCGACGCGCACAGCGCCGGCATCCGCTTCTATCCCGACGGCAGCTCGACCGGCGGGCACATCACGCTGACCTCGGGCGCGCGCACCTGGCGCGTCGACGTCGGCTGGCTGACCGGCACGGTCAGCCTGGAGGACGGGGCGCCGCGCCCCGCGTCGTCATGATCGGGACTCGGGACTCCCGAAGGCCGGGACTCGGGACTCGGGACTCGGGACCCGGGTCCCGGCATTCCCGCGGCTTCAGCCTGCTCGAACTGGTCGCCGCGCTGGCGCTGTTCGCGCTGGCCTCGGCCGCGCTGTACGGCACGCTGGCGGCGTCGCTGCACGGCGGCCAGCGCGCCGCCGAAGTCAGCACGGCGACGCTGTGGGGCGAATCGCTGCTGGATACGCTGGGCATGGCCGCGCCGCTGCGGCCGGGCGTCAGCGAGGGGCGCTTCGATGCGCGCTACCGCTGGCGGCTGACGGTGGCGCCGTGGCGGCCGCCGGATGCCGCGGCATCGCCGCTGCCGCCGCCGGTCGCGCTGTACCGCGTGCAGCTCGACGTGAGCTGGGGCGCCGCCGGGTCGCCGCAGCAGATCCGCTTCAGCACCCTGCGCGCGCTGACTGCGCCGGCGGTCGGCGGCGCCGTGCCGGCGAGTGGGCCATGAGCGGCGCGCGCGCGCGTTCGCCGATGGCGCCGCCACGGCGCGCGCCTGATCGTGCCGCGACGGCGCGCGGCTTCACCCTGTTCGAAGTGCTGCTGGCGATCGCGCTGCTGGCGGTGCTGCTGGCCGGCGTCTGGGGCGGGCTGAGCGCGGCGACGCGCGCGGTGCGCTTCGGCGATGCGCGCGACGCGCGCCTCGACGCGATGCGCGCCACCCAGGATTTCCTGCGCCGCCAGTTGGCCCAGGCGCTGCCGCTGCCGTACGAGATCGACCCGCACGGCGGCCAGCCGGAAGTGTTCGACGGCGCGCCGACCAGCATGCGCTTCCTCGCGCCGCTGCCGGGCTACCTCGCGCGCGGCGGCCCGTACCTGCAGACGCTGAAGCTGGTGCGCGACGGCGACGCCTACGCGCTGACCCTCGACTACGCGCGCTGGAATGGCCCGGCCGCACGCGCGCCTGCTGCGGACGAGCCGCCGGAGGTGCTGCTCACCGGCATCCGCGGCGGCCGCTTCGCCTACCGCGGCATCGGCCGCGACGGCCGCATGGGCGAGTGGGTGCCGGCCTGGCCGCGCGCGACGCGGCCGCCGGCGCTGGTGCGCATCGAGCTGGACCTGGGCGAGCGCGGCCGCGTCGACTGGCCGGTGCTGGAGACGCCGCTGCGCCTCGGCCAGGGCGCGGTCGGGCCGGCGACGTTCAATTACGGGAAACGGCGATGAGGCGGACGCGCGGCATCGCGCTGCTGGTCGTGCTGTGGGCGGTCGCGCTCACCGCGATCCTGCTCGGCGGCTTCGCCGCGATGGCGCGCACCGAGGTGCTGCAGGCGCGCTACCAGCGCGATCACGCGGTGGCGCGCTATGCCGCCGAGGCCGGCCTGGCGCGCGCGGTGTACGCGCTGCGCGAGAACGACCCGGCGCGGCACTGGGTGGCGGACGGGCGCGCCTACGCGTTCCGCTTCGACGACGCCGAGGTGCGCATCGAGATTACCGACGAGGCCGGCAAGGTCGACCTCAACGCCGCCGATGCGCCGGCCCTGCGCCGCCTGTTCGCCGCGGCCGGCGCCGACCCCGCGCGCGTCGAGGCGCTGGCCGATGCGGTGCTGGACTGGCGCGACGTCGACGACCTGGCGCGCGCGCACGGCGCCGAAGCCGAAGCCTACCGGCGCGCACGCCTGGCGTACGGTCCGCGCAACGGCCCCTTCGTCACCCTCGACGAGCTGCGTCAGGTGCTGGGCATGGACCCCGCGCTGTACCGGCGCGTCGTCCCCGCGCTCACCCTGTGGTCGGGCCGCAACCTGCCCAACCCGACCTATGCGTCGGCGCTGGCGCTGCAGGCGCTGTCCGGCATCGATGCCGCGCGCGCCACCGGGCTGGTGACGGCGCGCCGCCAGCCGGATGCCGCCCGCCAGGGGCTGGCGCCGCTGCTGGGCGACCTGCCCGGCGCCTCCGCACTGATGGCGGCCGGCAGCAGCTTCACGCATAGTATTCGCGTGGAAGCGACGCTGCCCGACGGCGCACGCGCAATACTGCGCGCGACGTTGCGGCTGCAAGGGAGCTTGGCCGGCGCGCCGCCGTACGTGGTGCTGCGCTGGCAGGACGGGGAGGAAGGATGAAGGCCATACCGCTGGCGCTGGCGGAGCCGCTGGAGCGCGCGCGACAGGCATGGCGGCATTCGCCGCTGCCGCGCTTCTGCGCTTGGTGGGGCGGCGAACTCGCCGCATGCCTGCCGGCACGGCTGCGCGCCTGGCTGGCACGCGGGCCGGAGCTGCGCCTGCTCGAGGTCGCCGGCGACACCTTGAGCGTGGCCCGCGCCGACGATCCCGCGCCGCTGGCGCGCATCGACCTGGCCCAGCCGCCGGAAGCGCAGCGCGCCGCGCTGCGCGAGGCCTGCGCCGGCGTGGCCCCGCCCGACTTGCGCCTGGTGCTTTGCCTGCCGGCCGCGCAGGCCCTGCTGCGCCGCGTGACCCTGCCTGCCGCGACCGCGCAGCGGCTGCGCCAGGTGCTGGCGTTCGAGATGGACCGGCAGACGCCGTTCCGCGCCGACCAGGTCCATTACGACCAGCGCGTGCTCGACCTTGCCGCCGACGGCCGCACGCTGACCGCGGAATTCGCGCTGGCGCCGCGCGCCGCGCTCGATCCGCTGGTCGCGCGCGTCGAGGCGCTCGGCGCCGGCCTCGATGCGGTCGACCTGCGCGACGCCGACGGCGCGCGCCTCGGCTTCAACCTGCTGCCGGCGGACCGGCGCGCGGTGCGCCCGCATCCGCGCCGCCGGCTCAACTTCGCGCTGGCCGGCGTCGCGCTGCTGGTGCTGCTGCTGGCGATGGCGCAGTGGGTGGACAACCGCGGGCGCGCGCTGGAAAAGATGCGCGCGCAGGTCGAGGCGATGCGCGGCGACGCCGAGCAGGTGGCGCGGCTGCGCCGCACGCTCGACGATGGCGCCGCCGCCGCCGGCTTCCTCGCCGCGCGCAAGCGCGCCGCGCCGTCGATGCTGGAGCTGCTGTCCGACCTGAGCCAGCGCCTGCCGGCGACCACCTGGCTGGAGCGCTTCAGCGTCGACGCCGACGGCCGCATCGGCCTGCAGGGGCAGGCGGCGCAGGCGGCGGCGCTGATCGACCTGCTGAAAGGATCGCCAGTGCTGAGCGAGCCCAGCTTCCAGGGCGTGATCCAGCCCGACCCGCGCACCGGCAAGGAGCGTTTCTATCTCGTCGCCAAGCTGCGCCAACCTGCGGAGGCCGGTCGTGCGCCCGCTGCGTCCCGCTGAATCGCGCGCGCTCGCGCTGCTGCTGGCGCTGCTCGCGCTGGCGCTGGTCTACCTGCTGGCCGTGCACTGGTGGTTCGTCGCGCCGCAGCTCGGCATCGCGCAGGAGATGCGCGACCTGCGCGGGCAGCAGGCGCGCTACGCCGGCATCATCGCCCAGCGCGACGCGGTGCAGGCGCGGCTGAACGCGATGCAGCGCGGCGAGCGCGAGGATCGCGCGTTCCTGCCCGAAGCCGACCCCAACGCCGCCGCGGCCGCGCTGATGCAGCGCGCCATGGACGCGGTGCAGCGCCATGCCCGCGAGGGGCTCGGCTGCGACATGCCGCAGAAGATGCCGGTCTCGCGCGATCATGGCGACGAGCCGTATCGTCGGGTCAGCGTCAGCATCACGCTGCGTTGCGGAACCCAGCCGCTGACCGGCATCCTGTACGACCTGGAGGCCGGCATGCCGTACCTGTTCGTCGACGAACTGAGCGCCTACCGGCCGCCGGCCGCCGGCGGCGGCGAGGCTGCGCCGGCGCGGCTGGAAGTGCAGTTCGTGCTGTCCGGCTACATCCGCCAACCCGCTGCCGCCGCGCCGCCGTGAACGCCGCCGACCATGTCCGCCTGACCCCCGCGCTGGCCGTCGTCTGCGCGGCGCTGGCGCTGCTGCTGCTCGGGCTGTGGGCCGGGCTGGGCCGCGGCGTGCGCTGGTCGGCGCCGACCGCACCGCCGCCGCTGGCCGGCGCGGGCCAGGCCGCCGCCGCGGCGCCGCGGCTGGCCGGCGTCGACCGCTACGCCGCGATCTGGCAGCACCCGCTGTTCAGCGAGGACCGCCAGCCGGAGCCGCAGGCCGCCGGCGGCGGCGAGGCCGGGCCGGCGATCGGCCAACTGGTGCTGACCGGCGTGATGCTGACCCCGCAACTGCACGCGGCGCTGCTGCACGACGCCGCCGGCAACAAGAGCTACGTGGTTCGCGAAGGCAGCGCGCTGCCCGACGGCAGTTGGACCCTGCGCGAGCTGAAGCCGCGCGGCGCCACCTTCGTCAACGGCCGCGGCGAACGCGCCGAACTCGAACTGAAGGTGGCCCCGGTCAGCCCGCAGCGCGGCGCGCCGCCGCACGACGCGGGCGCCGCCGTGCCGGGCCCCGGGCCCGGCCCGGAGGCCGCGCCCGCGCAGAAACCCGAGCCGATGGGCGAGGGCGGCGTGCAGGTGCAGCAGGTCGCGCCCGCATCGAGCGCTTCGATGCCCGAGGCGCCTGCGCCGATTCCGCTGCGGCCGCAGGCGGACGCTTCCGCCGCCGAAACGCCCGACGCCGCCGCCGCGGCGCGCGTGCAGGCCCTGAAACAACGTATCGAAGAGCGTCGCCGCCGCATGGAACAGCGACCGCAACCGCAGAACGCCGATGGAGGCACGCCGTGAACCCGCCGCGTATCACCCGTATTGTCATCCTGGCGCTCGCCGTCGCTCTCGTCGGCTGCGCCACCACCCCGGGATCGACGGCGCGCGACTACTCGCTCGAGCGCGAGGCCGTCGCCGGCACCGGCGCCCATGCGCCAGTAGCGCCGGCTGCGGGCCCGCTGCGCGGCGAAGGCGCCGCCGAAGCGCGGCCCGGCGGCGCCGACGTGCGCCTCGGCAGCGGCCAGTTCGTCAACCCGCAGGCGGCACGGCCGCGGCGTGCGGTCGAGGCGGCCGGCGGCGGCCAGGTCGTGTTCAACTTCGAAAACCAGCCGATCCAGGCCGTGGTCAAGGCGGTCCTCGGCGACCTGCTCAAGGTCAACTACAGCATCGCGCCCGGCGTGCAGGGCAGCGTCACCTTCGCCACCGCGCAGCCGATCGGCGGCGACGAGGTGCTGCCGGTGCTGGAGATGCTGCTGTCCTGGACCGACAACGCGCTGGTGCGCCAGGACGGCCGCTACGTGGTGCTGCCGCTGAAGCAGGCCACCACCGGCTACCTGATCCCGGGCCTGGGCGCGGCGGCGCCGGCCGACGGCTTCGCCGCGCGGCTGTATCCGCTGCGCTACATCTCCGCCACCGAGATGCAGAAGCTGCTCAAGCCGTTCGCGCGGCCGGAGGCGTTCCTGCTGGTCGATGCGGCGCGCAACCTGCTGGTGATGGCCGGCACGCCGGCGGAACTGGCCAGCTACCAGCGCAGCGTGCAGATCTTCGACGTCGACTGGCTGCGCGGCATGTCGGTCGGCGTCTACAGCCTGCAGCACGCGCAGGTCGGCGACCTGATGCCGGAGCTGGAGAAGATGTTCGGCCCGAAGGGCGACACGCCGCTGGCCGGCATGCTGCGCTTCATCCCGATCGAGCGCACCAACGCGATCGTGGTGATCTCGCCGCAACCGGCCTACCTCGAGGAAATGCGCGAGTGGATCGCGCGCATCGACAACGGCGGCGGCAACGACGCGCAGCTCTACGTCTACGACGTCAAGAACGTCAAGGCGACCGACCTCGCCGGCTACCTCAACAGCATCTACAACGGCGCCGCGCCGCCGCAGCACGAGACGACCGCCGGTCGCGTCGGCCCGGGGCTGCAGGCGACCAGCATGGAAGGCGGCACCGACAGCCAGAAGCAGGGCATGGGCGCGATCGGCCAGCAGACCACGCTGCGCCAGCGCAGCACGGCCGCCGCGCCGGCGACGCCCGCCGCGGCCGCGGCGACGACGGGCGACAGCGGCATGAGCTTCACCGCGGTCGACGAGAACAACCAACTGCTGGTGCGCTGCCGGCCCGGGCAGTGGAGCGACATCCAGGCCGCGATCCGCCGCCTCGACAACGTGCCGCTGCAGGTGCAGATCGAAACGCGCATCCTCGAGGTGCAGCTCACCGGCGAGTTCCGCTTCGGCGTGCAGTGGTACCTCGGCGGCCTGGTCGGCAACACCGACCAGAGCGGCAACGCGCCGCCGAACGGCAACCAGTACGGCCGCCGCCACAGCGGTGCCGCCGGCCTCGGCGGCACCAAGTACAACTCCGCCGCTGACGCGCTGTTCTATTCGTTCATCAGCAAGGACGTGCAGGGCGTGCTGCGCGCGCTGGAATCGACCGGCAACACCAAGGTGCTGTCGGCGCCTTCGCTGGTGGTGCTGAACAACCAGGAGGCGACGATCCAGGTCGGCGACCGCATCCCGATCACGCAGACCTTCATCACCTCGACCACGGTCGGCACCACCAACGCCAGCGGCGCCACCACCGTGCCGGCGCAGGGCGAGGTGCAGTACCTCGACACCGGCGTGATCCTCGACGTGGTGCCGCGCGTCAATCCGGGCGGCCTGGTCTACCTCGACATCCAGCAGCAGGTGAGCACGCCGGGCACGCCCAACCTGCAGGGCAATCCGCCGATCTCGCAGCGTGCGATCAGCACCCAGGTCGCGGTGCAGAGCGGCGAGACGGTGCTGCTCGGCGGCTTGATCCAGCAGAACGAGCTGGTCAACGACAACGGCCTGCCGTGGGTCAGCCGCGTGCCGGTGGTCGGGCGCCTGTTCGGCACCACCGACCGCACGCGCAACCGCACCGAGCTGATCGTGCTGATCACGCCGCGGGTGATCACCAACAGCGCGGAGGCGCGCCAGGTCACCGACGAATACCAGCGCAAGTTCGAATCGCTGGCGCCGCTGCGCACCGAGATGGAGCGCCTGCGGCCGTCGGCGCCGCCGCCCGCCGCGCCGTCCGCGGCCGGCCCGCAGGACGGCGGGCCCTGAGCGCCGGCGACCCGGGCGACCGCCGCGCGCGCACGCCGCGGTTGCCCGCAGGCGAGGACGCCGGCGCGCCGCGGGTCAGCGTGATCGTGGTCGCGGCCGACAGCGGCCCGGCCCTGCTGGAGTGCGCGGCGCGCGCGCTGGCCGGCGGCGTCGCCGTCGAGTTCGTGCTGGTCGACAACGCCTCGGCCGACGGCATGCCGGAGGCGCTCGAGCGCGCGCACGCCGGCGACGCGCGCGTGCGCGTGCTGCGCAATGGCGCCAACCTCGGCTTCGGCGCGGCGGTCAACCGCGGCGCGGCGCAGGCGCGCGGCGAGGCGCTGCTGGTGCTCAACCCCGACTGCATGCTGGAGCGCGACACGCTGGCGCGCCTGCTGGCGGTGCTGGGCGCGCACCCCGATGCCGGCCCGATCGGCGCGGTGGTGTGCGACGCCGACGGCCGCCCCGATCCCGCCTCGCGGCGGCGCGATCCGCTGCTGCGCCGTGCGCTGATGACGCTGACCGGGCTGGCCGCGCGCGAAGCGCGCGACGCGCGCTTCGCCGGCGTCAACGTGCCGGGGCCGATGCCGCGGGGCGTCGAGCGCGAGGAGGCGGTCTCCGGCGCGCTGATGCTGCTGCCGCGGCGCGTGTTCGAGGCGCTGGGCGGCTTCGACGAGGGCTACTTCCTGCACTGCGAGGATCTCGACCTGTGCCGGCGCGCGCGCGATGCCGGCTACGCGGTGCTGCTCGCCGGCGACGTGCGCGTGCTGCACGGCAAGGGCGGTTCCAGCCGGCACCGGCCCGCGTTCGTCGCCTGGCACAAGCACCGCGGCATGTGGCGCTGGTTCCGCAAGTTCGATCCGTCCGCGCGCCATCCGCTGCCGGCGGGGCTGGTCTGGCTGGGACTGTGGGCGCACTACGCGCTGCTGCTGCCGCGCTATGCGTTCACGGCGTGGCGGCATCGCCGGCGCGCGGCGTGAGCGCCGTGCGCCGGCGGCCATGCTCGCCGCGTCCGCGGTTATCCTGATTCCCGTCCCTGCACGGAGGCTCCGATGAGCTCGTCCCCGTCCACCGTGCGCATGCACGGTTTCCGCTACTACGACCTGCTGGTTGGCGGCATGGTCGCCGTGCTGCTGTGTTCGAACCTGATCGGCCCGGCCAAGGTGTGCACGATCACCCTGCCGCTGCTCGGCGCGCTCAGCTTCGGCGCCGGCAACCTGTTCTTCCCGGTCAGCTACATCTTCGGCGACGTGCTGACCGAGGTGTACGGCTATGCGCGCGCGCGCCGCGCGATCTGGGCCGGCTTCGGCGCGCTGGTGTTCGCCACGCTGATGTCGCAGGCGATCATCCGCATGCCGCCCAGCCCGCTGGAGCCGTTCAACGCGCAGTTGCAGCCGGCGCTGGAGCTGGTGTTCGGCAATACCTGGCGGATCGCGCTGGCCTCGCTGGTCGCCTACTGGCTGGGCGACTTCGCCAACTCGTTCGTGCTGGCCAAGATGAAGCTGTGGACGCGCGGGCGCTGGCTGTGGACGCGCACGATCGGCTCGACCCTGGTCGGCCAGGGCATCGACAGCCTGACCTTCTACCCGATCGCCTTCATCGGCATCTGGGAAGGCCAGACCATCCTCAAGGTGATCGCTTTCAACTGGGCGATGAAGGTGCTGGTCGAGGTGGTGTTCACGCCGATCACCTATGCCGTGGTCGGCTTCCTCAAGGTGCGCGAGGGCGTCGATACCTACGACGAGCGCACCCGCTTCACCCCGTTCAGCCTGAAGGACGAGGGCGAGGTGCGCGCGCTGCGTTGAGGCGCCGCTTCAGCGGCAGCGGTTGATCGCGTCGCGCAGCGATTGCGCGGCGGCGCGCGCGGCGTCGGCGAAATCCTCGCCCTGCGAGGCGTACAGGATCGCGCGCGAGGAGCTGATCAGCAGGCCGGAGCCGGCCGCGGTGCGGCCGTTGCGCACCACCGCCTCGACGTCGCCGCCCTGCGCGCCGACGCCGGGCACCAGCAACGGCAGCTCGCCGACGATGCGGCGCACGTCGGCCAGTTCCCCGGGATAGGTCGCGCCGACCACCAGCAGGCAGTTGCCGTTCGCGTTCCATCCGCGCGCGACCGTCGCGGCGACGTGCTGGTACAGCCGGCGCTCGCCGCCCGCGGCGTCGCGCACGAGGAGGTCCTGCAGGTCGCGCGCGCCGGGGTTGGAGGTGCGGCACAGCAGCACCGCGCCCTTGTCGGCGCGGTCGAGGAACGGCTGCACCGAATCGCGGCCGAGGTAGGGGTTCAGCGTGACCGCGTCGGCGCCGTAGCGGTCGAATGCCTCCTGCGCGTAGTAGGCGGCGGTGCTGCCGATGTCGCCGCGCTTGGCGTCGAGGATCACCGGTACGCCCGGATGCTTCGCGTGGATGTGCGCGATCAGGCGCGCCAGCGCGTCTTCCGCGCCGCGCGCGGCGAAGTGCGCGATCTGCGGCTTGAACGCGCAGACCATATCGGCGGTGGCATCGACGATGTCGCGGCAGAACGCGAAGATCGCATCGGGCGCGTCGCGCAGGTGCGCCGGGAACCGCGCGGGCTCGGGGTCGAGGCCGACGCAGACCAGCGAGTCGTTGCGCGCCCAGGCCTGGGCCAATGTCTGCATGAAGCCCATCGCTACGCTCCCTCTGTTGCGGTCCGCTTCGGTCCGCCATCCCGGCTTGCGCCGGAATGACGAGGGGTTGCCACGCTTCCCCCGAGCCCCGAGTCCAAAGCCTCAGCCGATCTTCTTGTACCGCACCCGATGCGGCCTGGCCGCTTCCTCGCCGAGGCGGCGCTTCTTGTCGGCCTCGTATTCCTGGTAGTTGCCCTGGAAGAACTCGACGTGCGAGTCGCCCTCGAAGGCGAGGATGTGCGTGGCGATGCGGTCGAGGAACCAGCGGTCGTGCGAGATCACGATCGCGCAGCCGGGGAATTCCAGCAGCGCTTCTTCCAGCGCGCGCAGCGTCTCCACGTCGAGGTCGTTGGACGGCTCGTCGAGCAGCAGCACGTTGCCGCCGGCCATCAGCGTCTTCGCCAGGTGCAGGCGGCCGCGCTCGCCGCCGGAGAGCTGGCCGACGACCTTCTGCTGGTCGGCGCCCTTGAAGTTGAAGCGGCCGATGTAGGCGCGCGAGGGCGTCTCGTACTTGCCGACGGTGATGATGTCGGCGCCGCCGGAGATTTCCTGCCAGACCGTCTTGGCGCCGTCCAGCGCGTCGCGCGACTGGTCGACGTAGGCGAGCTTGACGGTGTGGCCCATCACGATCTCGCCGCTGTCCGGCTGTTCCTTGCCGGTGATCATGCGCATCAGCGTGGACTTGCCGGCGCCGTTCGGGCCGATCACGCCGACGATCGCGCCGGGCGGGATCTTGAACGACAGGTCGTCGATCAGCAGGCGGTCGCCGAACGCCTTGCCGACGTTCTTGAACTCGATCACCAGGTCGCCGAGGCGCTCGCCCGGCGGGATGTAGATCTCGTTGGTCTCGTTGCGCTTCTGGTAGTCGACCGCGTTCAGTTCCTCGAAGCGGGCCAGGCGCGCCTTGCCCTTGGACTGGCGGCCCTTGGCGGCGGAACGCACCCACTCCAGCTCGCGCTCGATGGCCTTCTGGCGCGCCTTCTCGCTGGCTTCTTCCTGCTTCAGGCGCTGGTCCTTCTGCTCCAGCCAGGAGCTGTAGTTGCCCTTCCACGGGATGCCGCGGCCGCGGTCCAGCTCGAGGATCCACTCGGCGGCGTTGTCGAGGAAGTAGCGGTCGTGGGTGACCGCGACGACCGTGCCCGGGAACTGCTGCAGGAACTGCTCCAGCCATTCCACCGATTCCGCGTCGAGGTGGTTGGTCGGCTCGTCCAGCAGCAGCATGTCCGGCTTGGACAGCAGCAGGCGGCACAGCGCCACGCGGCGCTTCTCGCCGCCGGAGAGGTTGGCGATCTTCGCGTCCCACGGCGGCAGGCGCAGCGCGTCGGCGGCGATCTCCAACTGGCGTTCCAGCGTATGCGCGTCGCCGGCGGCGAGGATGCCTTCCAGGCGCGCCTGCTCGGCGGCCAGCTTGTCGAAGTCGGCGCCTTCCTCGGCGTAGGCGGCGTACACCGCCTCCAGCTGCTTCTGCGCATCGAGGATCTCGGACACGCCTTCCTCGACGCACTCGCGCACGGTCTTGGCCGGGTCGAGCCGGGGTTCCTGCTCCAGGTAGCCGATCTTGATGCCGGGCTGCGGGCGCGCCTCGCCGTTGTACTCGCCATCGACGCCGGCCATGATGCGCAGCACCGTCGACTTGCCCGCGCCGTTCAGGCCCAGCAGGCCGATCTTGGCGCCGGGGAAGAAGCTCAGCGAGATGTCCTTGATGATCTCGCGCTTCGGGGGCACGACCTTGCTGACCCCGATCATGGTGTAGATGTACTGCATGGACGCTCCGGACGGTGGCGGTGCCGCCGCGCCTGACTGGGGGCGCGCAGCGGCGGAGACAAGCCCGGCATTATCGCCCAGCCGCCCGCGCTCTGCCACCGCGGCCTAGGCTTAAACCCGCGCCTGGACTATCATTTCCGCCTTGGTCCACCGCTCCCGCCGAGGTTCCGAATGTTCTCCAGCAGCATGCGCATCGCCGGCTACGACGGCGAATTGGCCCAGGCCATCGCCGACGAAGCCCGCCGCCAGGAAGACCACGTCGAGCTGATCGCCTCGGAGAACTACGCCAGCCCGCGCGTGCTGGAGGCGCAGGGCAGCGTGCTGACCAACAAGTACGCGGAAGGCTATCCGGGCAAGCGCTACTACGGCGGCTGCGAGTATGTCGACGTCGCCGAGCGCCTCGCCATCGAGCGCCTGAAGCAACTGTTCGACTGCGATTACGCCAACGTGCAGCCGCACTCCGGCTCGCAGGCCAACCAGGCGGTGTACTTCGCGCTGCTCAAGCCGGGCGACACCATCCTCGGCATGAGCCTGGCGCACGGCGGCCATCTCACCCACGGCGCCAAGGTCAACCTGTCCGGCAAGATCCTCAACGCCGTGCAGTACGGCGTCGATGCGAACGGCCTGGTCGACTACGCCGAGGTCGAGCGCCTCGCGCTCGAGCACAAGCCGAAGATGATCGTGGCCGGCTTCAGCGCGTACTCGCAGGTGATGGACTGGGCGCGCTTCCGCGCCATCGCCGACAAGGTCGGCGCCTACCTGTTCGTCGACATGGCGCACGTCGCCGGGCTGGTCGCCGCGGGCGTCTATCCCAGTCCGCTGCCGCACGCGCACGTGGTCACCTCGACCACGCACAAGACCCTGCGCGGCCCGCGCGGCGGCATCATCGTGGCCAGCCGCAAAGCAAGCGGCGGCGCCGGCGAGGAGATCGAGAAGAAGCTGCAGTCGATCGTGTTCCCCGGCATCCAGGGCGGCCCGCTGATGCACGTGATCGCGGCCAAGGCGGTCGCCTTCAAGGAGGCGCTGCAGCCGGAGTTCAAGGCCTACCAGGCGCAGGTCGTGAAGAACGCCAAGGCGATGGCGAAGGCGTTCATGGCGCGCGGCTACAAGATCGTCTCCGGCGGCACCGAGAACCACCTGATGCTGATCGACCTGATCGGCCGCAGCGTCACCGGCAAGGACGCGGAAGCCGCGCTCGGCAAGGCGCACATCACGGTCAACAAGAACGCCGTGCCGAACGACCCGCAGAAGCCGTTCGTCACCTCCGGCCTGCGCGTCGGCACCCCGGCCGTGACCACGCGCGGCTACAAGGAGGCGGACGTGACCGAGCTGGCGAACTGGATCTGCGACGTGCTGGACGCGCCCAACGACGACCAGGTGATCGCCGCCGTGCGCGGGAAGGTCACGGCGCAGTGCGCGCGGTTCCCGGTGTATGGCTGAGCGCGCGGGACCCGGGACGCGGGACGCGGGGCTCGGCAGAGCCACGCGTCGCCGGTGTCTCGGCCCGTTCGTGCGCAAACCCTTGCGTTGCCGCGCGAGCGCGCCACGCGCCGCACGCGGCCTGCCGTCCCCGGGCCCCGCGTCCCGGGTCCCGAGTCCCGGCCCTCGCTGATGCACTGCCCCTTCTGCCAGCACGAAGACACCCGCGTGATCGATTCGCGGCTGGCCGATGACGGCAGCACCGTGCGGCGCCGGCGCGAGTGCGAGAAGTGCGGCGAGCGCTTCAACACCTTCGAGACCGCCGAGCTGAAGCTGCCGGCGGTGATCAAGAGCGACGGCCGCCGCGAGGCGTTCGACGAGCACAAGCTGCGGGTCAGCTTCGAGCGCGCGCTGCAGAAGCGCCCGGTGGCCAGCGACGCGGTCGAGAACGCGGTGCATGCGGTGGTGCACGACCTGCGCACCAGCGGCGAGCGCGAGATTCCGTCGATGCATGTCGGCGAGCTGGTGATGCGCGAGCTGAAGCTGCTCGACCAGGTCGCCTACGTGCGCTTCGCCTCGGTGTATCGCCGCTTCGAGGACGTGCAGGCGTTCCGCGAGGAGATCGAGCGCCTCGAGCGCGACCTGCCGGCGATGGAGGGCCTGCAGTTGCCGCTGCTGGGCGAAGCGGCGCCGGGCAAGGGCAAGCGCTGAGCCGGATCGGGTCGGGTGAAAAGACGACGGGCGGGTTCGTGCGCCGTCCATCCCGGGGGGGGATGGGGCTACGGCCCCGGCCGCCGGGAGCGGATCGCGGCCGAAGCCGCGCCCACATCGCGAACCACATCGCCATGCCAACCTGCGGACCGAAATGCTGAGCGTGTTTTCCGCCCTCGACCATGCGCACATGGCGCGCGCGCTGCGCCTCGCCGGGCGCGGCCTGTTCACGACGCAGCCCAATCCGCGCGTCGGCTGCGTGCTGGCGCGCGGCGAGGAAGTCGTCGGCGAAGGCTGGCACGAACGCGCGGGCGAGCCGCACGCCGAGGCGCACGCGCTGCGCGCCGCCGGCGCACGCGCGCGCGGCGCCACCGCCTACGTCACCCTGGAGCCGTGCGCGCACCACGGCCGCACGCCGCCGTGCGCGGACGCGCTGGTCGAGGCCGGCGTGGCGCGCGTGGTGATCGCCGCCGAGGATCCGAATCCGCGTGTCGACGGCCGCGGCGTGGAGAGGCTGCGCGCGGCCGGCATCGCCGTCGCGTCCGGCCTGATGCGCGACGCCGCGCGCGAGATCAATCGCGGCTTTTTCTGCCGCCTCGAACGCGGCCGGCCGTGGCTGCGGATCAAGCTGGCGACGAGCCTGGACGGCCGCACCGCGCTGGCGAACGGCGAATCGAAATGGATCACCGGCGAAGCCGCGCGCGCCGACGTGCAGCGCTGGCGCGCGCGCAGTTCGGCGATCCTCACCGGCAGCGGCACGGTGCTCGCCGACGATCCGCACCTGACCGTGCGCCTGGCTGCCCTTGTTCCCCTCTCCCCAGCGGGGAGAGGGCAGGGTGAGGGGGGCGGACGCGGCGCGTCCGCCGATTCCACGGATACCGCACGAGAGGCCGCCTTCGCGGTGACTTTTCCTCACCCCAGCCCTCTCCCCGGCGGGGATAGGGAGGCAAGCGCCACGATGGCATTCGCGCCGCCGCTGCGCGTGGTGCTGGACCGCACGCTGCGCACGCCGGCGTCGGCACATGTACTCGACGCCAGCGCGCCTGCCCTGCTGCTGCACGCGCCGGATGCGGTGCGTCCCGCACGCCTCGCCGCTGTCGAGTGCGCACCGGTGGCAACGCGCGACGGCCGCCTCGACCTCGATGCCGCGCTGCGCCTGCTGGCCGCGCGCGAGGTCAACGAGGTGCAGGTCGAGGCCGGGCCGACCCTGGCCGGCGCGCTGTTCGCCGCCGGCCTGGTCGACGAACTGCTGCTCTATGTCGCGCCGGTGCTGCTCGGCGACCTGGCGCGACCGTTGCTGCACCTGCCGCCGCTTGCGGAAATGGCGGGGCGCAAGTCGTTGCGGGTCGTTGACCAACGCATGGTCGGCACCGACATCCGTCTGCTGCTGCGCCCGATGTGACGCCCGGCGGCTCAGGCATTGAAGTCGATGGCGAGCTTGCCGAAATGGCGGCCGGCGACCAAGTGCTCGAAGGCCGCGCGCAGCTGCGCAAAGCCGAAGACGCGGTCGATCTCCGGCTCCAGGCCGGTCGCTTCGATGGCCGCCACCATCCGTTCGTGCGCTTCCAGCGGGGCGACCGAAATCCCCTGCAGATGCACACGCTTGAGCACCACCTTGGACAGCGGCAGCGTCGCGTCCATCCCGCCGATCCAGCCGAGCACGGCGATGAAGCCGTGCATGCGCACGGCATCCAGCGACTGCGCCAGGGTGGCCGCGCCGATCGTCTCGATCACCGCATCCACGCCCGCGCCGCCCGTGGCCTCGCGCACCAGCGCACCCCACTGCGGGTGCTTCGAGTAATTGATGCCGACGTCGGCGCCCAGCGCCTTGGCGCGATCCAGCTTGTCGTCGCTGGACGAAATCATGATCGTCCGCGCGCCGCGCAACTTGGCGAACTGCAGCGCGAACAGCGAAACGCCGCCGGTGCCGAGCAGCAGCACTGTCTGGCCCGTGGTGATGCGGGCCAGCTCCAGCGCCTGCCAGGCGGTAAGCGCGGCGATCGGCAGGGTGGCCGCCTGCAAGCTGCTCAGGTGGCCGGGCGCGCGCGCGAGCGAATACTGGTCGAAGCAGGCGAGCTCGCGCATCACGCCCGGATACGGGGCGCCGATCTCGGCACCTTCCCATTCCGGGCGCATGGCGCCGGCGATCCAGCGCGACTTGTAGAACGTCGTGACGCCGTCGCCGGGCTTGAAGCGGGTCACCGCTTCGCCGACCTCCAGCACCGTGCCGGCGCCGTCGGACACCGGCACGATCGGCAGCTGTACGCCGCGATACAGCTGCCCGCTGACCAGCATGTAGTCGCGGAAGTTGAGCGAGGCTGCCTCCATGCGAACCAGCACCCCGTTCGGGCCGGGGCGTGGGGCGGACAGGTCGACCTGCTGCAGGTGATCGAGGCCGAAGGCGGAAAGCTCGATGGCACGCATGGCGTGGCTCCGTGGGGGGACGAAGCAGATGATCGGGCCGCGATCGAGCGGTGATAATCCACACCAATGGTCGAACTTCTATTCGCGCAATGAATCAATCCTTCGAACTCACGCCAACCCGCCTGCGCGAACTGCGGGCGTTCGCCGCCGCGGCGCGCAGGCTGAATTTCTCTCGGGCGGCGATCGAGGTCGGCTGCACCCCGTCGGTGCTCAGCCGGCGCATCGCCGCGCTGGAAGATGCGGTCGGCCAGCGCCTGTTCCTGCGCACCACGCGGCGCATGGCGCTGACCGCGCGCGGCGAGCTGCTGCTGGCGCAGTGGCAGCGCATGGAGGCGGCGATGATCGACATGGCCGCGGACCTGCGACCCACGGACGGGGCGCTGGCCGGCCGGCTGTGCGTGCACCTGCCGTCGAACTACGGCCGCAACCGGATTGCGCCGCTGCTGGCTGCCTTCATGCGCAAGCATCCCGGGGTGCGCATCGAGGCGGTTTACGACGACAGCTACGTTGACTTGGTCGCGGCCCGGGTGGACCTCGCGGTGCGCGTGGGCCGCCTCGCCGACGCGCAGCTGCGCGCGCGCCGGGTCGGCACGATGCGCATTTTTCTCTGCGCGTCGCCCGCCTATCTCGCGTCGGCGCCGCCCTTGCGCGGTCCCGCGGATCTGCGCGCGCACCGCTGCATCGCCTTCAGCGGCTACCGCACGGGTACGCTGTGGCCGTTCAGCCAGGGCCGCCGCCGGCGGTCGGTGCGGATCGACCCGGTATTGAGCTGCAACGACGCCCAGGCCATCCGCGATGCGCTGCTGGCCGGCGTGGGCATCGGCCAGCAGGGGGATTACATGGCCGATGCGCTGCTGGCCGAGGGCCGGCTGGTCGAGGTGCTGCCGGGCTGGCAATTGCCCGCGATGCCGGTGCACCTGCTGTGGCTGCCGGGTGCGGACCGCGCGCCGGCGGTGCGGGGGTTGATCGACCACCTGGCCGAGGCGCTGGCGCGGGCCTGAGCCGAATCGGGGTGCTAAACTGGCGCGGCCGGGCTTTCCGGCGATCGACGACGTCTTCAGGGCGGGGCGAAATTCCCCACCGGCGGTAGGTTTCCGGGGCGACCCGGCGACGAGCCCGCGAGCGCTTCCATGTCGATGGAAGGTCAGCAGATCCGGTGCGAAGCCGGAGCCGACGGTTGGATGCCGCGCGAGCGGCGTCCTCACAGTCCGGATGAAAGAAGACGGTCGGACGTGCGGCCCCGCGCCGCGCGTCGGCCTCATGCCTTGAGGCGTTCTCGCGGACGCTCGTGCGGAGAACGTTTCATGTCCCATCGCGTTTCCACGCAGCGCGTCGCCTCCCGGCGGGAGGCGCGCTGATGTTCACCGGCATCGTGCAGGCGGTCGGCCGCGTCGCGCGCCTGGAGGCGCGCGGCGGCGACGTGCGCCTGGGCGTCGAGGCGCCCGCGCTCGACTTCGCCGACGTGCGCCTCGGCGACAGCATCGCCGTGTCCGGCGTGTGCCTGACCGTGGTCGAACTGGACGGCACGCGCTTCGCCGCCGACGTCTCCAACGAGACGCTGGCGCTGACCACGCTCGGCAAGCTGAAGCCGGGCGATCCGGTGAACCTGGAGAAGGCGCTGCGCCTGGCCGACCGCCTCGGCGGGCATCTCGTCTCCGGCCACGTGGACGGCGTCGGCACGGTGATCGAGGTGCGACCGGACGCGCGCTCGCAGCGCTGGACATTCGAGGCGCCGGCGGCGCTGGCGCGTTACGTCGCGACCAAGGGCTCCATCTGCATCGACGGCGTCAGCCTCACCGTCAACGCGGTCGAAGGCCGCCGCTTCGGCGTCAACCTGATCCCGCACACGGTCGAGCACACCGCGTTCCGCGCGCGCCGCCCAGGCGATGCGGTCAACCTCGAGGTCGACCTGGTCGCGCGCTATGTCGAGCGCCTGCTGGGCGCGAGCGACGCGCCGAAGCTGGACGAGACGTTTCTCAGGCGCCACGGCTTTGCCCGAGGGGGAGATCGAGAAACGAGTGGATAGGCCCGGCAAACGAGGGAAAGCCGGCACCCCGCAATTCACCCCTCCTCGTTTCTCACTCCTCCCCACTCGTTTTTGCCTTCAGAGCATTGCGCCATGAGCTTCGACAGCATCCCGGACATCCTCGACGACCTCCGTGCCGGCCGCATGGTCGTGATCCTCGACGACGAGGACCGCGAGAACGAGGGCGACCTGATCATGGCGGCCGAGAAGGTGCGGCCCGAGGACATCAACTTCATGGCGCGCGAGGCGCGCGGCCTGATCTGCCTGGCGCTGACCGAGCAGCGCTGCCGCCAGCTCGGGTTGCGGCCGATGGTCAGCGACAACACCTCGCCGTACCACACCAACTTCACCGTCTCGATCGAGGCGGCGGAAGGCGTCACCACCGGCATCTCCGCCTACGACCGCGCGCACACGGTGCGCACCGCGGTGCGCCGCGACGCACGACCGGAGGATCTGACCCAGCCGGGGCACATCTTCCCGCTGACCGCGCAGCCGGGCGGCGTGCTGACCCGCGCCGGCCACACCGAGGCGGCCAGCGACCTCGCCGGCCTGGCCGGCTGCGAGCCAGCCGGCGTGCTGGTCGAGGTACTGCACGAGGACGGCAGCATGGCGCGCCGGCCGGAGCTGGAGGCGTTCGCGAAGAAGCACGGCCTCAGGATCGGCACCATCGCCGACCTGATCCGCTACCGCCTGGAGACCGAGCAGACCGTGCAGCGCGTGCACGCCGAGACCGTCGACACCGAGTTCGGCGCGTTCCGCCTGGTCGCCTACCGCGACCTGCTGAAGCGCGGCCTGCACTTCGCGCTGGTGCGCGGCACGATCGACGACGACGCGCCGGTGCTGGCGCGCGTGCACGTGCGCAACACGCTGTCCGACGTGCTGCACCTGCGCCGCGACGATCTCGGCCTGACCGTCACCGCGGCGCTGCGCCGCATCGCCGCCGAGGACCGCGGCGTGGTGGTGGTGCTGTCCGGCGAGGACACCGCCGAGGCGCTGCTCGGCCGCCTCGCGCGGCAGGCGCCGGCCGAGGACAAGGGCGCCGCGCAGCAGCAGTGGCGCCAGCTCGGCCTCGGCGCGCAGATCCTCGCCGATCTCGGCGCGCGCCGGCTGCGCGTGCTGGGCACGCCGCGCCGGCTGGTCGGCCTGGCCGGCTTCGGCCTCGAGGTGATCGAGCAGGTCGAGGCCTGAGCGGCGCCCGGCGCGCGGGGCGGCCGGAAAGCACTTCCGCGACAGTCTGTTAGACTGGCGCCCTTTTTCCCACGGACCGCCCGCCATGAAGGTCATCGAAGGCGATTTCGCCGCGCCCAAGGGTCGCTTCGCGCTGGTCGCGGCGCGCTTCAACGGCTTCATCGTCGAGTCGCTGGTGGCCGGCGCGCGCGATGCGCTGGTGCGCCACGGCGTGGCCGAGGACGCGATCGACCTGATCCGCGTGCCCGGCGCCTGGGAGCTCGCGCAGGCGGCCGAGCGCGTGGCCAAGTCCGGCCGGTATGCGGCGGTGGTCGCGCTGGGTTGCGTGATCCGCGGCGCCACCCCGCACTTCGACTTCGTCGCCGGCGAAGCCGCCAAGGGCCTGGCCCAGGCCGCGCACGCCTCCGGCGTGCCGGTCGCGTTCGGCGTGCTGACCACCGACACCATCGAGCAGGCGATCGAGCGCGCCGGCACCAAGGCCGGCAACAAGGGCGCCGACGCGGCGCTGGCCGCGCTCGAGATGGTCAACCTGTACGCGCGGCTGTGATGGAAGCGCGGCGTCCCGAAGGCATCGACCTGGCCGCGCGCTCGCGTGCGCGCCGGCGCGCGCTGCAGGCGCTGTACGCCTGGCAGATCGGCGGCAACACGATGACCGCGATCATCGACGAGTTCCGCCACGAGCAGGACATGGAGATCGCCGATCTCGAATACTTCGAGGACCTGCTGCGCGGCGTCGAGCGCCACTGCGCCGAGCTGGACGAGGGCCTGCGTCCGTTCCTCGACCGCGACATGCCGCAGGTGGATCCGATCGAGCGCGCGGTGCTGCGCCTCGCCGCCTACGAACTGAAGCATCGCCTGGACGTGCCCTACCGCGTGGTGCTGAACGAGGCCATCGAAACCACCAAGCGCTTCGGTTCCGAGCACGGCCACACCTACGTCAACGGCGTGCTCGACAAGCTGGCCGCGCAGTGGCGCGAGGTCGAGTACCGCGGCGGCGGACGCTGAGCGGCGGCGCCGTCGGCGTGCGGAACCTGCGGGAGCGCGACATGCGCCCGCGGGCGCGGCAGGGAGCCGGGTCGCCGGATGATTTCTTTTCCTTTTCCCGTTGGCGGGAGAGGGGCGCTGGTGCCGCGCGGATTCGCAGTCGGCACGCTTGCCGGTATCGTGCGGGGCGCCGCATGTCTGCGAGGGTGGTTGATTGGGCGAGTTCGATCTGATCGAGGCGATCCGGGCGCGCGCCGCGCAGGGCCGCGAGGACGTGCGCCTCGGCATCGGCGACGACGCCGCGCTGGTCGCGCCGCCGGCAGGGCACGAGCTGGCGATCTGCGTCGACACGCTGGTCGAGGGCGTGCATTTCCCGCCCGGCACCGCGCCCGAGGATCTCGGCTGGAAGGCGCTGGCGGTGAACCTGTCCGACCTCGCCGCGATGGGCGCGACGCCGGCCTGGGCGCTGCTGGCGCTGACCCTGCCCGCCGCCGACGCGCGCTACGTCGAGCGCTTCGCCGACGGCTTCGCGCAGCTCGCGCGCGCACACAAGCTCGCGCTGATCGGCGGCGACACCACGCAGGGCCCGCTCAGCGTCACCGTGACCGCGCTCGGCTTCGTGCCGGAAGGCTGCGCGCTGCGCCGCGCCGGCGCGCGGCCGGGCGACGCGGTGTTCGTGACCGGCACGCTGGGCGACGCCGCCGCCGGCTTGCGCTGCCTCGATCGCGCCGATCCGCGCGCGGACCGCCTGCTGAACGCGCCGCCGGGCACGCGCGAGCACTTGCTGGCGCGACTGAACCGGCCGGCGCCGCGCGTCGCCGCCGGGCTCGCGCTGCGCGGCGCGGCGTCGGCGTGCATCGACGTCTCCGACGGCCTGCTCGCCGACCTCGGCCACGTCTGCACGGCGAGCGGCGTGGGCGCGGAAATCGACGCTTCCACCCTGCCGATGTCCTCCGCGCTGCTGACCCTGTTCGACGACGACGCGCGCCTCGCGTTCGTGCTGGCCGGCGGCGACGACTACGAACTCTGCTTCAGCGTGCCGCCGGACCGCGTGGCGAACGCGACCGCGGATCTCGCGCGGCTCGGCTGCGGCGCCACGCGCATCGGCCGCATCGTCGAAGGCGCCGGCGTGCGCGTGCGCGACGCGCGCGGGCAGACGCTGGCGCCGCCGCGGCGCGGCTGGGAACACTTCGCCTCGTGAACGCCAAGACCGCGCTCGATGCCGCGCGGCGGCGCGCGCTGCTGGCGCATCCGGCCGGATGGATCGCGGCCGGTTTCGGCGCGGGCCTCGCGCCGTTCGCGCAGGGCACCTCCGGCTCGCTGGCGGCGCTGCTGCCGTGGTGGTTCGTGCTGCGCGAGCTGCCGTGGCCCGCGTACGCCGGCGTGCTCGCGCTGGCGTTCGCGCTGGGCGTGTGGGCCTGCGGCGTCGCCGGCGCCCGCCTCGGCGTCGACGATCACCGCGCGCTGGTGTGGGACGAATTCGTCGGCCAGTGGCTGGCGCTGTTCGCCGCGCCGGCCGGCTGGCCGTGGATGCTGGCCGGCTTCGCGCTGTTCCGCCTGTTCGACGTGTGGAAGCCGTGGCCGATCCGCTGGTTCGACCGCCGCGTCAAGGGCGGCCTCGGCGTGATGCTGGACGACCTCTTGGCCGGCGTCGCCGCGGCGCTGGTGCTGCAACTGGCTGCGCGCTTCGCGTAACGCCGCGCCACCCGGTCGCAACCGCTGCATGCGATGAGACACCGCATCCTACGTGCCGAACCCATCCGCATCGCGGCCGTCGCGTAGGGTGGGCTTCAGCCCGCCATCGCTTTTTTCGACATGCGCGTTCGGTGGGCTGAAGCCCCCCCTACGTGCCGCTTTGCGCCGCGCGCGGCGCCGCGGGCTCGTGCAGCATCTCGGCGACGCGCGCGCGCAGCCACGGCAGCACTTCGCCCTCGAACCACGGATTGCGGCGCAGCCAGACCTGGTTGCGCGGGCTCGGGTGCGGCAGCGGCAGGATGCCGTCGCCGGTGAAGTCGCGCCATGCGCGCACGGTCTCGGTCAGCGACGCGCGGCGCCGCGCGCCGAGCAGGTAGGCGTGCGCGTATTGGCCGATGGCCAGCGTCAGGCGCACCTCGGTGAGCAGCGGCAGCAGGCGCGGATGCCAGGTCGCGGCGCACTCGGGGCGCGGCGGCAGGTCGCCGGACTTGCCCTTGCCGGGATAGCAGAAGCCCATCGGCACGATCGCGACGCGCCCGGCGTCGTAGAAGGCGTCGCGGTCGATGCCGAGCCACGCACGCAGGCGGTCGCCGCTGGGGTCGTTGAACGGGATGCCGGTCTCGTGCACGCGCCTTCCCGGCGCCTGGCTGGCGATCAGCAGGCGCGCGCTGGCGCTGGCCTGCAGCACCGGCCGCGGTCCCAGCGGCAGATGGCGTTCGCAGATGCGGCAGGCGCGGATGTCGCGCAGCAGTGCGTCGAGTGTGGTCGGCATGGTCAGGTCGCGGCAGTGCGTGCCGCCTTCGGCGTCATTCCGGCGAAAGCCGGCATTCGGCGGCGCCGGCGTGCGAGGCGGGAAGAGGCGCAACATGCGTAGCGCGCGCTGCGCGCACGCCAGCTCCCGGCGACGTGCGCGGAGCGCACGCCACCCGGCGGCACGGGCATGACGACGCCATGGTCTTCACCGTCTCCCGTCTCAAGGCAACAACTTTCCCGGATTGAGAATCCCGTCCGGATCGAACGCCGCCTTGATGCCGCCCATCAGCCCCAGCGCGACGGCGTCCAGCGCGCGCGGCATGAACGCGCGCTTGGCGAGGCCGATGCCGTGCTCGCCGGAGAGCGTGCCGTCGAGCGCGATCACGGCGTCGAACACCTCCGCCAGGCAGGGTTCGGCGCGCGCGCGTTCGGCGGCATCGCGCGGCAGCAGGTTGACATGCAGGTTGCCGTTGCCGGCGTGGCCGAAGCAGACGATCGGCAGCGCGTACTTCGCCGCCAGCCGCTTGGTCGTCGCCACCAGCTCGGGCACGCGGCTGACCGGCACCACCACGTCCTCGTTGATCTTGTTCGGCGACAGCGTGCGCAGCGCCGGCGACAGCGCCCTGCGCGCGGCCCACAGCGTCGCCGCCTCGGCGGCGTCGGCGGCGGCGCGCAGTTCGAGCAGGCCGTCGCCGCGCGCGGCGCACGCGACCGCCTCGACCGCGGCGGCCAGCGTCCCGGGTTCGCCGTCCACCTCGATCATCAGCAGCGCGCCGGCGTCGGGCACCGCGTCGCCGCCGTGCGCGCGCGCCAGCTTCAGGGCCTCGTCGTCGAGGAATTCCAGCGCGCACGGCGTGACCGGCTGCGCCATGATGCGCGCCACCGCGCGCGCCGCGGCGCCGACGTCGGCGTAGGCCGCGCGCAGCGTGCGCAGCGCGGACGGCTTCGGCACCAGCTTCAGCGTCGCCTCGGTGATCAGCGCGAGCGTGCCTTCCGAGCCGAGCAGCAGGCGGGTCAGGTCGTAGCCCGTCGCGCCCTTGGTGGTGGGCGCGCCGGCGCGGAAGCTCTCGCCGCTGCCGGCGACCGCGCGCAGCGCCAGCACGTTGTCGCGGGTCGCGCCGTACTTCACCGCGCGCGGGCCGCCGGCGTTGCAGGCGAGGTTGCCGCCGATCGTGCAGAACGGCGCCGAGGTCGGGTCCGGCGGCCAGAAGAAACCGTGCGGCGCGGCCGCCGCCTGCAGGTCCGCGTTCAGCACGCCGGGCTCGACCACCGCCAGGCGGTTGTCGGGATCGACGCGCAGGATGCGGTTCATGCGCTCGAAGGAAACCACCACGCCGCCGGCGACCGGCACGCTGGCGCCGGTGGTGTTGGTGCCGCGGCCGCGCGCGGTCAGCGGCATGCGCTGCGCGCGGCAGGCGCGCACCAGCGCCTCGACCTGCGCGTGCTCCGTCGGCAGCACCACCGCCTCGGGCAGCGTCTCGCGCCGCGAGTTGTCGTAGGCGTAGGTGGCGCGGGTGGCAACGTCGAGCGCGAGCGCGTCGCCGAAGATCGCGCGCAGCGTCGACGCGAAGTCTGGCGAGAGCGACATGGCGTCGAGTTTACGCCGTTCCCGAGTCCCGAGTCCCGGCGCTCAGTCGGTGTACTCGAACACCTTGACCACCTTGCCGACGCCGGCGACGTTGCGCACCAGTTCGACGACCGCATCGGCCTCGGTGCGGCTGACCAGCCCCATCAGGTACACGGTGCCGTGCGCGCTGGTGACGTTGACGCGGGTCGGGTCGAAGCCTGACAGGCTGGTGATGTTGAGCAGCGCGGCCTTCACGCGCGCGGTCAGCGCATCGTCGCCGCGCCGCGCCCAGAAGCCCTGCGGCTCCATCACCTCGATTTCGTCGACCAGCTTGCGCGTGCCCTCGAAGCCGGTCGCCAGGCGCACGGCGCGCGCCTTCAGCTCGGGCGTGCGCACCTCGCCGACCAGCAGCATCACGCCGTTGAACACGACCACGCTGACGTCGTTCTTCAGCGCCAGCTCCTGGTCCTTGTTGATCGCGCTCATCGCCGAAAGCTGCAGGTTGCGGTCGGAGACGACCGTGCCGAAGCCGCGCCGGTCGCGCGCCGCGCCGGCGCCGGCCGCGGCGCCGCCGACCACGACGGCTGCGCAGCCGGCGAGCTGGACCAGGGCGAGGGCAAGCAGCAGGGGCGGGAGCAGGCGTCGCATCGGGGATCCTCAGTCGGCGTCGAAGGCGGCGCGCTGCCAGTCGCATGCCGGCTGCGCCGCGTCGCCGGCGAACGCTACCACATCGAAGCGGCACGGCAGGTGCGCGAGGCGCGGATGCGCGGCGAGGAACAGCGACGCGGCGCGCACCAATCGCGCGCGCTTGGCCGCATCGACCGAGGCCATGCCGCCGCCGAAACCGGCGCCGCGCCGGTAGCGCACCTCGACGAACACCAGCGTGTCGCCGTCGCGCATCACCAGGTCGATCTCGCCGTGGCGCGTGTTGAAGTTGCGCGTAACCAGGCTGAGGCCGGCGCCGGCCAGCCGTTCCAGCGCGCGCTGCTCGAAGGCGTCGCCCTGCGCGCGCGTCATGCGTTCAGGGCGACGACGGCGCGGCGCCGGCGGGCGCCGGTACGGGTGCGGGCGCGGCTGTCGCGGTGGGAGCGCCGACGTCGAGGCCGCCGGCCAGCGGCCGCGCCACGCCGTCGGCGAAGCGCGCCCAGGTCAGCGTGCGGTGCACGCGGCCGAAGCTGTCCTCGGCGAGCTGGCCGGTAGCGCCCGGCAGGTAGCTGCCGGCGTGCATGCGCAGCCAGTCGAGGTACGGCGTCAGCGCGAACGCGTCCATGCCGAACGCGAACAGGCGCGCGCCGGCGCCGCGGGCAAGCGGCAGCTGCGCGGCGATATCGTCGCGCCGCGGCAGGCCGGGCTGCGCGTCGAACAGCCACGGCGCGTCGCAGAACTCGACGCCGTCGAGGTCGCGGTCGAGATTCGGCGCGTCGTCGCCGGAGTAGACGTGCGAGGTGGCGAACACCGGCTGCGTCGCCTTGGCCAGCTTGAGCTGCGGCAGCAGCAGGCGCGCCTGCTGCGGGCGTAACGCGAGGAACACGCCGTCGGCATCGGCGAGCGGCATGCCGGCGATCTGCCCGGCGTAGTTGACCGCGTCGCTCTTCAGCGCGGCCTCGCCGGCGACGCGGCCGCCGGTGCCCTCGAACTGCGCCTTGAAGGCGCGCGCCGCGCGCTGCGCCCAATCGTCCTCGGCGGCGAACACCAGCGCGTTCTTCAGCCCGCGCGCGGCCATGTACTCGGCGACCTGCGCGCCTTCGTTCTCCGGCAGCAGGCCGAACTCGGCGCTGCCGGGCGGCGGCAGCGCGGTGCCGTCGGGATGGTTCAGCGCCAGCACCGGCACCGGCAGCGTGGCCTGCTGGAACACCGCGGCGACGGCCTCGCGCGACAGCGGTCCGATCACCAGCTCGGCGCCGTCGGCCACCGCCTTCTGGTAAGCCGCCACCGCCTGCGCGGGATCGTTGCCGCTGTCGTACAGCTTCAGCGTCGGCCGCGGCGCGCCGCCGCGCGCGGCATCGAAATAGGCGGCGAAGAAGCCGTCGCGCACCGCGCCGGCGGCGGCGGCGAGCTGGCCGTCCGCAGGCAGCAGCAGGGCGACCGCGCGCAGCGCGCGGTAGCCTTCGCGCGTGCCGGCGGCGGCGCCCTCGGCAGGCAGCACGGTGCCGACCGGATGTTCGAGCTGCGGCTGCGCGACCGCCACCGCGACGCCCTGCCGCGCCAGCGCCTGTTCGACCCAGACGCGCAGCGGATCGGTCGCCGGCAGCGTGTCGCGGCGGCGCAGCAGCTCGGCGCTGGGCAGCTTGCCGAGCAGGGCGACGATCTGCTGCTCGTTGCCGCTGCGATCGAGGCCGCCGAGCTGCGCGTCCATGGCCGTGCGCGTGGCCGCAGCGCCCCAGGCGTCGCCGGCCTGCGCCTGCGCGCGCGCGCTCAGCTCCTGCGCGCGCGACCGCAACGCCGGCGGCAGCGTCGGCGTTGCGCCGGCGAGCAGGCCGAGCGCGCGCGCGGCGTCGTTGCGGCTGAGCGCGAGCTGCGCGTCCAGCAGGTCGTAGCGCGAGGCTTCCTCGCCCTCGAGGTGGCGGCGCTTCACCCCGTCCAGCGCCTGCGCGGCGCGGTCCAGCGTGCCCTCCTCGCCGAACGCCTCGGCGGCGCGCAGGCGGTAGTGGTCGCGGCCGGCGTGGCTCTGCGCGGCGAGCGCGAGGAACGCCTGCGCGGCCTGGTCGAATTCGCCGCGGCGGTACAGCGCTTCGGCGCGATCGGCCTGCGCCTGCTGCTGCGGCGTCGGTGTGCCGAGCGTGGCGCAGCCGGCGAGCAGCAGGGCGGCGATCAGGTACGCCGCGAGCGAGCGGAAGATGCGCATGCGGTGGTCCCCGAACTCTCGTGATGCCGGCGATTTGCGCGATGATAGCCGATCGGGCCGCGCAGCCGCGGCGATGCGGAGCACGTATGCACGACGCCAGGCCGGGCACGCTGTGGATCGTGGCGACGCCGATCGGCAATCTCGACGATCTCGCGCCGCGCGCGGTCGCGGTCTTGCGCGACGTCGCCCTGATCGCCGCGGAGGACACCCGCCACAGCCGGCCCCTGCTCGCCCATTTCGGCATCGCGACGCCGCTCGTCGCGCTGCACGAGCACAACGAGCGCGAGGCGGTCGCCGCGCTGCTGGCGCGGCTGGCGGCGGGCGAGTCGCTGGCGCTGATTTCCGATGCCGGCACGCCGCTGGTCAGCGATCCCGGCTTCCGCCTGGTGCGCGCCGCGCGCGCGGCCGGCATCCGCGTCTCGCCGGTGCCGGGCGCGTGCGCGGCGATCGCCGCGCTGTCGGTGGCCGGCCTGCCGAGCGACCGCTTCGTGTTCGAGGGCTTCCTGCCGGCGAAGGCCGCGGCACGGCGCGCGCGTCTCGCCGAACTGGCCGCGGAGGCGCGCACGCTGGTGTTCTACGAGTCCGGCCACCGCGTCGCCGAATCGCTGGCCGACATGCGCGAGGCGTTCGGCGCCGCGCGCGAGGCGGTGCTGGCGCGTGAGCTGACCAAGCTCTACGAAACCGTGCTGGCCGCGCCGCTGGGCGAACTCGCCGAGCGCGTCGCGCGCGATCCCGACCAGCAGCGCGGCGAGTTCGTGCTGCTGGTGGCGGGACGCGGCGACGACGCCGATGCGCGCGTCGAGGAAGGCCGGCGCGTGTTCGCCCTGCTGCGCGAGGAGCTGCCGCCGGCGAAGGCGGCGAAGCTCGCCGCGGCGATCAGCGGCGCGCCGCGGCGGGCGCTGTACGAAGGCTGATAGAATAGACGCCGGAGTCGGCCGGACAGTCGCGCCGCGCGCAAGCGCGTCGAGGAAAGTCCGGGCTCCATAGGGCAGGGTGCCAGGTAACGCCTGGGCGGCGCGAGCCGACGGAAAGTGCAACAGAGAGCAAACCGCCGATGGCCCGCAAGGGATCAGGCAAGGGTGAAACGGTGCGGTAAGAGCGCACCGCGCGCGGGGCCAACGCCGCGTGGCACGGCAAACCCCACCCGGAGCAAGACCGAATAGGGGAACGATGGCGTGGCCCGCGCCGTTCCCGGGTAGGTCGCTGGAGCCGCGTGGCGACGCGCGGCCGAGAGGAATGACTGTCACGCCGCGAGGCGTACAGGACCCGGCTTACAGGCCGACTCCATTTTTTCCTGCCGACGGCATGGCGCTAGCAAGCGCCGTGCCGCTCGGCGTGTCCGCCAAGCCGAAGAGCCGCGAAGCGTCCAAGTGAAATCCTTTTCTTTCAAACACCTTCGGAACGTTTCTCAGAGATGGCTGTAAGCACTGCCACGGTTTCGCCTTTCTCCTTGATCTGCAAGCGAAATTTCCCTTGACAGTCTCAAACCCTGCGACTATCGTGGGTTCGAGTGTGAAATCGTGGGAATTTGTGGTAACAGGCCGCGACCGTGTTCCAGGGTGAAACCGCCATCAGCGTCGACGAAAAGGGCCGCCTGGCCATCCCGACCGCGTATCGGGAGCCGGTCGCGCAGGCCTGCGGCAACCGTCTGGTGCTGACCTACAACCCGTTCGAGTCCGGCTGCCTGTGGATCTTCCCGCAGCAGGAGTGGGAGCGCGTGCGCGACCAGGTGAACGCGCTGCCCAGCGTCAAGGCGGTGCATCGCGCGCTGCAGATGAAGCTGGTCGGCGCCGCGGCGCAGGTCGAGCCGGACGGCGCGGGGCGCATCCTGCTGCCGGCCAGCCAGCGCGCCGCGGCCGGCATCGAGAAACGCGCGGTGCTGCTCGGCATGGGCAACAAGTTCGAGCTTTGGAGCGAACAGGCGCACCTCGCCAAGATCCGGCAGACGATCGGCGAGGGCGAGATCAGCGAGGACATGGCGGGCTTGAGGCTTTAGCGAAGCGATGAACGGGATGGCGGCGATGGCGGGCGAAGAGCTGCGACACATCCCGGTCATGCTGGAAGAGGCGCTGGAGGGGTTGGCGGTGCGGCCTGGCGGGCGTTACCTGGACGGGACGTTCGGGCGCGGCGGCCACGCGCGCGCGATCCTCGATCGGCTGGGGGCGGACGGACGGCTGCTGCTGATGGACCGGGACCCCGCGGCGATCGCGGCGGCGCGGCGCGATTTCGCCGGCGACGCGCGCGTCGCGATCCGCCACGGCAGCTTCGCGGAACTCGCGGCGTGGGAGGCGACGGCGGAAGGGCTGGACGGCGTGCTGCTCGATCTCGGCGTGTCCTCGCCGCAACTGGACGAGGCGGCGCGCGGCTTCAGCTTCATGGCCGACGCGCCGCTCGACATGCGCATGGACCCCACCGGCGGCGAGAGTGCGGCGGACTTCCTGGCGCGGGCGGACGAGCGCGATATCGCCGACGTGCTGTGGCGCTACGGCGAGGAGCGCATGAGCCGGCGCATCGCGCGCGCAATCGTGGCGCGACGGCGCGAGGCGCCGATCCGGCGCACCGGCGAGCTGGCCGACCTGGTCGCGCGCGCGGTGGGGCGGCGCGAGCCGGGCAAGCATCCGGCGACGCGCAGCTTCCAGGCGCTGCGCATCCACGTGAACGGCGAGCTGGACGCGCTGGAAAAGGGTTTGCAGGCGGCGCTGGCGCGGCTGAAGCCGGGCGGGCGCCTGGCGGTGATCAGCTTCCACTCGCTGGAGGATCGTGTGGTCAAGCAGTTCATCCGGACGGAATCCGGCGTGCGCGTGCAGACGCGCCGCGGGCCGCCGGTCGCGCCGGCCGCGCCGCGGCTCGCCGCGGTCGGCAAGGCGCGCTTCCCCTCCGACGCCGAGCTGGCGACCAATCCGCGCGCCCGTTCGGCGGTGCTGCGCGTGGCGGAGCGCCGCGCATGAGGCTGCTCGCCGCGCTCGCCTTCGCCGCGCTGCTGGTCGCCGACCTGGTCAGCGCGATCGCGGTGGTGTGGTCGCGTCACGAGAGCCGTGCGCTGTTCGTCGAGCTGACCCGCCTGGAGAACGGCCGCGACGAGCTGAACGTCGACTTCGGCCGGCTCGAACTGGAACAGGCGACCTGGGCCGATCCCAGTCGCGTCGAGGACATGGCGCGCAGCCGGTTCGGCATGCTCAATCCGCCGCCCGCCGACGTGGAGCTGATCCAGCGATGATGTTCCGCAAGGACCAGCTCGAACTGCCCGCGCCGCGCCGCAACGCGGGGCCGAGCACGCGCAGGCGGCTGTATCTGGTCGGCATGCTGCTGGCGCTGGCGGCGACCGGCCTGGTGGTGCGCGCGCTCGACCTGCAGGTGGTGCGCAAGGACTTCCTGCAGGAGCAGGGCGACGCGCGCTTCCTGCGCGAGATCCCGATCCCGGTGTCGCGCGGCACGATCTTCGACCGCAACGGCGAGCCGCTGGCGGTGTCGACGCCGGTCGAGTCGATCTGGGCCAACCCGCAGGAGGTGCTGGAGCATGCCGACCGCCTGCCGGCGCTGGCCAAGGCGCTGGGCGTCGACGCCGGCGATCTCGAGCAGCGCCTCAACCAGCGCGCCGACCGCGAGTTCGTCTACCTCAAGCGGCAGATGAGCCCGGAGGCCGCGCAGGCGGTGATCGCGCTCGGCATCCCCGGCGTCAACGGCCAGCGCGAGTTCCGCCGCTACTACCCGAGCGGCGAGGCGATGGCGCACGTGCTCGGCATCACCAACATCGACGACCGCGGCCAGGAAGGGCTGGAACTCGCCTTCGACGACTGGCTGGCCGGCAAGCCCGGCGCCAAGCGCGTGATCCGCGACCGCCGCGGTCACGTCGTCGAGAACGTCGAACTGGTGCGCGAACCGCAGCCCGGCCGCGACCTCACCCTCAGCATCGACCGCCGCATCCAGTACCTCGCCTACCGCGAGCTGGCCAAGGCGGTGCAGGAATTCGAGGCGAAATCGGCTTCGATGGTGGTGCTGGACGTGCGCAGCGGCGAGGTGCTGGCGATGGTCAACCAGCCCTCGTACAACCCCAACGCGGTCGGCGCCAGCCCGCCCGCCGCCCGCCGCAACCGCGCGGTCACCGACGTGATCGAGCCCGGCTCGACGATGAAGCCGTTCACCATCGCCGCCGCGCTGGAGAGCGGCAAGTGGAAGCCGGACACGCCGATCGACACCTCGCCCGGCACGTTCCAGTATCTCAACCACACCGTGCGCGACACGCACAACCACGGCCTGATCGACGTCACCGGGGTGCTCACCTATTCCAGCAACGTCGGCGCCTCGAAGATCGCGCTGACGCTGGACAACAACCACCTGTACGACATGTTCCGCCGCTTCGGCTTCGGTGCCGGCACCGGCAGCGGCTTTCCCGGCGAGTCGCCCGGGCTGCTGCCGGAAGTGCGCGCCTGGAACGGCCTGACCAAGGTCACGCTGGCCTACGGCTACGGCCTCAACGTCACCGCGCTGCAACTGGCCGAGGCCTACGCCGCGCTGGCCAACGGCGGGCGGCTGCGCCAGCCGAGCTTCGTCAAGGGCGCCGACAACCCGGCCAACGCCGTGCTCGATCCGCAGATCGCGCGCACGATCGTGAAGATGCTGGAAACCGTGGTCAGCCCCGAGGGCACCGCGCTGAAGGCGGCGGTCGCCAACTACAGCGTCGCCGGCAAGACCGGCACCTCGCACATCGCCTCCGGCGGCGGCTACGAGGACAAGTACGTCAGCCTGTTCGCCGGCATCGTGCCGGCCAGCGCACCGCGCCTGGTCGGCGTGGTGGTGATCAGCGACCCGCAGAAGAAGAGCTACTACGGCGGCTTCGTTTCCGCGCCGGCGTTCAGCCGCGTGATGGACGGCGCGCTGCGCCTGCTGGACGTGCCGCCGGACAACGTGCGCCGCTGGTACACCGGCGGCCCCGACCTCGGCGCGCCGATCGGCCGCACCAGCCCGCCGCCGGACTACGCGCCGGGCAGCACCAACTACGAGGAGGGCGGCACGCCGTGAACGCCCGCGTCCGCCTCGCCGACCTGCTCGCCGGCATCGCCGATCCCGCCGCCGCCGGCGCGATCGAGATCGCCGGCCTGACCCTGGATTCGCGCCGCGTGCGCGCGGGCGACGCCTTCGTCGCCCTGCGCGGCACGCGCCAGCACGGCGTCGCGTTTGCCCCCGCGGCGTTGGCACAGGGCGCTGCGGCCGTACTGGCCGAAGCCCCTGTGCCCGCCGCACCTGTTTCTGCCTCGGCCGAAGGCCGCACCGATTTCCTTCCCCCGCGCGCGGGGGAAGATGCCCGCAGGGCAGAGGGGAGGCGCGACGCTGCCGCGAAGGCGGTTGCTCCCGGCGCGGAAGCGGGCCGCGGCGCCGAGACGCAAGCGCCCATCCTGTGGATCGACCGCCTGCGCGACCACCTCGGCGAGATCGCCGCGCGCTTCTACGAGCGGCCCTCGGAGTCGCTGCACGTGATCGGCGTCACCGGCACCAACGGCAAGACCTCGACGGTGCAGCTGCTGGCCGCCGCGTTGAGCTGGTTCGGCCACAGCGCGGCGACGATCGGCACGCTGGGCGCCGGCATGTACGGCCATGCCGTCGCCGGCGAGCGCACCACGCCGGATGCGATCAGCGTACAGGGCCTGCTCTCCGAGTTCCTCGAAGCCGGCGCGTCCTACGTGGCGATGGAGGTGTCCTCGCACGCACTCGAGCAGGGGCGCGTCAACGCGGTCGCTTTCGACGTCGCCGTGTTCACCAACCTCACGCGGGACCACCTCGACTACCACGGCACCATGGAAGCCTACGGCGCGGCGAAAGCGAAGCTGTTCGCCTGGCCGGGGCTGCGCGCGGCGGTGATCAACGTCGACGACGCGTACGGGCGCCGGCTTGCCGCGGCGTTGCCGCAGGGCGTGCGCCGGCTGCGCTGCAGCGCGGATGGCGCCGAGGCCGAGCTGGTCGCCGAGCAGGTGCGCACGCACGCCGACGGCATCGACTTCGTGCTGCGCACGCCGTGGGGCGCCGGCGCGGTGCACAGCCGCCTGCTCGGCCGCTTCAACGTCGCCAACCTGCTCGCCGTCGCCGGCTGCCTGGGCGCGCTCGGCATGCGCTTCGACGTCGTGTGCGAGGCGCTCGCCGCGCTGCAGCCTGTCGACGGGCGCATGAACCGCCTCGGCGGCGGCGCCGCGCCGCTGGTGGTGGTCGACTACGCGCACACGCCCGACGCGCTGGAGCAGGCGCTGACCACGCTGCGCGCGCACTGCGCCGGCCGGCTGCTTTGCGTGTTCGGCTGCGGCGGCGAGCGCGACCAGGGCAAGCGCCCGCAGATGGGCGCGATCGCCGAGCGGCTCGCGGACGCGGCGATCGTCACCGACGACAACCCGCGCGGCGAGGACGGCGATGCGATCGTGGCGCAGGTACTGGCCGGCTTCGCCGCGCCGCAGCGCGCCGTGGTCGAGCGCGACCGCGCCGCGGCGATCGCGCGCGCGGTGCGCGAAGCGCACGCCGGCGACATCGTGCTGATCGCGGGCAAGGGCCACGAGACCTACCAGGAAGTCGCCGGCACCCGGCGGCCGTTCGACGACCTCGCCGAAGCGGAACGGGCACTGGAGGCGCGCGCATGCTGAACCTGCGGCTGTCCGAGATCGCCCTGTGGACGCGCGGCAGCCTGCACGGCGCGGACGCGCCGGTGCGCGGCGTCTGCACCGACACGCGCAAGCTGGGCGGCGGCGAGCTGTTCGTCGCGCTGCAGGGCGAGCGCCAGGACGGACACGACTTCGTCGCCGCGGCGGCGGCGCACGGCGCGGCCGCCGCGCTGGTGGCGCGCAAGGTGGACGCACCGATCCCGCAGGTGCTGGTGGCCGACACGCTGCTGGCGCTGGGCGACCTCGCCAGCGCGGTGCGCGCGCAGCGGCGCGCGCGCGTGATCGGCATCACCGGCTCCAACGGCAAGACCACGGTGAAGACGCTGACCGCCTCGATCCTGGCCCGCCACGGCCGCACCCACGTCAATGCCGGCAACTTCAACAACGAGATCGGCCTGCCGCTGACCCTGCTGGAGATGCCCGAGGACGCCGAGTACGCGGTGCTGGAGATGGGGGCCGGCAAGCCCGGCGACATCGCCTACCTGGCCGCCATCGCGCGGCCCGAAATCGGCCTCGTCAACAACATCGCGCCGGCGCACCTTGAGCGCATGGGCAGTCTGGAAGGCGTGGCCGGGACCAAGGGCGCGCTCTACCAGGCGCTGCCCGGCGACGGCATCGCCGTGATCAATGCCGACGACGCCTTCGCCGGCTTCTTCGCCGGCCTCGCCGGGACGCGCCATGTGCTGCGCTTCGGGCTGGACCATGCGGCGGACGTCGGTGCCGAGATCCGCGCGCTGGGCGCGACCAGCGACTTCGTGCTGAACACGCCGCAGGGCGCGACCGAGGTGATGCTGCCGCTGGCCGGCCGCCACAACGTGATGAACGCCCTGGCCGCGGCGTCGATCGCCTGCGCGCTCGGCGTGCCGCTGGCGACGATCCGCGAGGGCTTGGAACAGGCGCCGACCGTGGCCGGGCGCCTGCTGCGCCACGTCACCCGTGCCGGCTGGACGCTGATCGACGACAGCTACAACGCCAACCCCGGTTCCACCGCGGCGGCGATCGCCACGCTGGCGCTGGAGGCCGGCCGGCCATGGCTGGTGCTGGGCGACATGGCCGAGCTCGGCCCCGAGGCCGAACGCCTGCATGCCGAGATCGGCACGCTCGCCAGGCGCAGCGGCATCGTGCGGCTGTACGCGGTGGGCCGGTTGAGCCGCGCCGCCGCGGAGGCGTTCGGCGCAGGCGCCGAGCATTTCGCCGACCAGACGGCGCTGATCGCCGCGTTGCGCGTCGCGCTGAAACCGGGCGTGGTCTGCCTGGTGAAAGGTTCGCGCTCGTCGGCAATGGACCGGGTGGTCGCCGCGCTGCTGGGGCACGACGGGGGAGGGGAACGGCATGCTGCTTGAACTGGCGGAATGGCTGAAGGCGTACGTCAACGCCTTCCACCTGTTCCAGTACATCACTTTCCGCTCGATCATGAGCGCGCTGACCGCGCTGGCGATCTCGCTGCTGCTCGGCCCCGGGCTGATCCGCAAGCTGGCCGCGATCAAGGCCGGGCAGGTGATCCGCAAGGACGGCCCGCAGTCGCACCTCAGCAAGGCCGGCACGCCGACCATGGGCGGCGCGCTGATCCTCGCTTCGATCGCGGTCGCCACGCTGCTATGGGCGGATCTCGGCAACCGCTACGTGTGGATCGTGCTCGGCATCACGCTGGCGTTCGGCGCGATCGGCTTCTACGACGACTACAAGAAGCTGGTGCTGAAGGACAGCCGCGGCCTGCCGGCGCGCTGGAAGTATTTCTGGCAGTCCGTGTTCGGCCTCGGCGCCGCGCTGTTCCTGTTCCTGACCGCCGACACCTCCGCCGCCACCGAGCTGTACGTGCCGCTGTTCAAGCACGTGGCGATCCCGCTCGGCGCGCTGTCGGTGGTGGTCGGCTACTTCATCGTGGTCGGCTTCTCCAACGCGGTGAACCTGACCGACGGCCTCGACGGCCTGGCGATCATGCCCGCGGTGCTGGTCGCCGCCGCGCTGGGCGTGTTCGCCTACCTCGCCGGCAACGCGGTGTTCTCGCAGTACCTCGGCATCCCGGCGATCCCGGGCGCGGGCGAGCTCGCGATCTTCTGCGCCGCGCTGGCCGGCGCCGGGCTCGGCTTCCTGTGGTTCAACGCCTATCCGGCGCAGGTGTTCATGGGCGACGTCGGCGCGCTGGCGATCGGCGCCGCGCTCGGCTGCATCGCGGTGATCGTGCGCCAGGAGATCGTGTTGCTGGTGATGGGCGGCGTGTTCGTGATGGAGACCGCCTCGGTGATGCTGCAGGTGGCCAGCTTCAAGCTGACCGGCAAGCGGCTGTTCCGCATGGCGCCGATCCACCACCACTTCGAACTGAAGGGCTGGCCCGAGCCGCGCGTGATCGTGCGCTTCTGGATCATCAGCGTGGTGCTGGTGCTGGTCGGTTTGGCGACCTTGAAGGTGCGGTGATGTTCGACTGGTTGCGCCAGACGCAGGCGATTCGCCGCCAGGGCCCGCAGGGGCGCTGGGACGCGTGGCTGCTGCTCGCCGCGCTCGGGCTGGCTTGCCTCGGCATCGTGATGGTGGCGTCCAGTTCGATCGCGGTCGCCGACGGCGAGCACATCGGCGCGTTCTATTACCTGAAGAAGCACCTGATGTTCCTCGGCTTCGGCAGCGTGCTGGCGGCGATCGCCGCGCGCACCGAGCTGAAGCTGCTCGAGAAGCACGCATTCCTGCTGATGCTGCTCGCCTTCATCGCGCTGCTGCTGGTGTTCCTGCCCGGCATCGGCATGCGCATCAACGGCGCGCGCCGCTGGATCAACCTGCTGGTGATCGGCTTCCAGCCGGTCGAGGCGGTGAAGCTGGTGGTGGTGGTGTACATGGCGAGCTACCTGGTGCGCCACCGCGACGGCGTCGAGCGCAAGCTGTTCGGCGTCGTCAAGCCGGTCGGCGTGGCCGGGCTGGTGCTGCTGCTGCTGCTGGCGCAGCCGGACTTCGGTTCGGCGGCGCTGATCGTCAGCGTCAGCGTCGGCATGATCTGGCTGGGTGGCGCGCGCATGCGCAACCTGGTGCTGCTCGGCGCGCCGCTGGCGCCGGCGCTGGCGTGGGCGGCGCTGACCGAGGACTACCGCATCAAGCGCCTCACCTCGTTCCTCGATCCGTGGAAGGATCCGTTCAACGACGGCTTCCAGTTGACCCAGGCGCTGATCGCCATCGGCCGCGGCGAGTGGTTCGGCGTCGGCCTCGGCGGCTCGGTGCAGAAGCTGTTCTACCTGCCCGAGGCGCACACCGACTTCATCCTCGCGGTGATCGCCGAGGAGCTCGGCCTCGCCGGCATCGTGCTGGTGCTGGGCCTGTTCGCGCTGCTGGTCGGCCGCGGCCTGTGGCTGGGCCTGAAGGGCGTCGAGCTGGGCCAGCGCTTCGCCGGCTACGTCGCGTTCGGGCTGTCGCTGACGCTGGGCCTGCAGGCGCTGGTGTCGGTCGGCGTCAACCTCGGCGTGCTGCCGACCAAGGGCCTGACGCTGCCGCTGATCAGCTCCGGCGGTTCCAGCGTGCTGATGACCTGCGTGATGGCCGGCGTGCTGCTGCGCGCCGGCTACGAAATCACCCGCGCCGAGGACACGCGGCGCATGGCGGCGCGCGTCGCGGCGCCGACGCTGGCCGAGGAGGCGGGCGCATGAAGGCGGACGCGCCCGTGCTGATCATGGCCGGCGGCACCGGCGGCCACATCTTCCCCGGCCTCGCCGTGGCCGAAGCGCTGCGCGCGCGCGGCGTGCCGGTGGCATGGCTGGGCGCGGCCGGCGGCCTGGAGACGAAGCTGGTGCCGGCGCGCGACATCCCGCTGGAGATCGTCCCGGTGGCCGGCCTGCGCGGCAAGGGTTGGCGCGCGCGCCTGCAGGCGCCGTGGATGCTGGCGCGCGCGCTGGTCGCCTCGCTGGCGGCGCTGCGCCGCGTGCGCCCGCGCGCGGTGCTGTCGATGGGCGGCTACGTGGCCGGGCCCGGCGGCGTCGCCGCGTGGCTGACCGGCCGTCCGCTGCTGATCCACGAGCAGAACCGCGTGCCCGGTTTCACCAACAAGGTGCTGGCGAAGCTGGCGCGGCGCGTGCTGGCCGGCTTCGCCGATGCGTTCCCGGCGGCCAACGAGGCCGCATGGGTGGGCAATCCCGTGCGCGCCGCGATCGCCGCGCTGCCGGCGCCGGCAGCGCGCATGGCGCAGCGCGCCGGACGCGCGCGCCTGCTGGTGCTGGGCGGCAGCCAGGGTGCGCGCGCGCTGAACCTGCGCGTGCCGGAAGCGCTGGCGCGGCTGCCGCGCGAGCGCCGCCCCGAGGTGCTGCACCAGTGCGGCGCGCGCGGCGTCGAGGAAACCCGCGCCGCCTACGCCGCGGCCGGCGTCGAGGCGCGCGTCGAGCCGTTCATCGACGACATGGCCGCGGCCTACGCCTGGGCCGACCTCGCCGCGTGCCGCGCCGGCGCCCTGACCCTCGCCGAGCTCGCCGCGGCCGGGCTCGCTGCGGTGCTGGTGCCGTTCCCGCACGCGGTCGACGACCACCAGACGCGCAACGCCGAGGCGATGGTCGCGGTGGGTGCGGCGCTGATGATCCAGGAGCGCGAGCTGGACGCCGCACGTCTCGCCGCGCAGTTCGACGGCCTGCTTGCCGACCGCGCGCGCCTGCTGGCGATGGCGCAGGCGGCGCGCACGCTGGCCAAGCCGGAAGCCGCGGCGACGATCGCCGCGGCGTGCATGGAGGCGGCCGCATGACCCCGCGCCGGCTCCGCGCCCACGACGACATCATGTACGCGTTCCGCCGCGTGCACTTCATCGGCATCGGCGGCGCCGGCATGAGCGGCATCGCCGAAGTGCTGCACAACCTCGGCTATGCCGTGTCCGGCTCCGACCGCGCCGGCTCGGCGGTCACCGCGCGGCTCGCCGCGCAGGGCGTGACCGTGCACCGCGGCCACGCGGCCGAGAACGTCGAGGGCGCCGACGTGGTGGTCGTCTCCAGCGCGATCCGCGCCGACAACCCCGAGCTGGCCGCCGCGCGCGCCGCGCGCATCCCGGTGGTGCCGCGCGCGGAGATGCTCGGCGAGCTGATGCGCTTCCGCCGCGGCATCGCCGTCGCCGGCACGCACGGCAAGACCACCACCACCAGCCTGACCGCGAGCGTGCTCGCCGAGGCCGGCCTCGATCCCACCTTCGTGATCGGCGGCCAGCTCACCTCGGCCGGCACCCACGCGCGGCTCGGCAGCGGCGAATACCTGGTCGCCGAAGCGGACGAATCCGACGGCTCGTTCCTGATGCTGTCGCCGGTGGTCGCGATCGTCACCAACATCGACGCCGACCACCTCGAGAACTACGACGGCGATTTCGGCAAGGTGAAGAAGGCGTTCGCCGATTTCCTGCATCGCCTGCCGTTCTACGGCGTGGCGGTGCTGTGCGTCGACGACCCCGAGGTGGCGGAACTGGCGCGCACCACGACGCGCAGCACGATCACCTATGCCATCGACCATGCCGATGCCGACGTGCGCGCCAGCGGCGTGCGCCAGGACGGCGGCCGCATGCTGTTCGACCTGCACCTGCCGGGGCGCGACGTCGCGCAGCCGGTGACGCTGAACCTGCCCGGCCGGCACAACGTGCTGAACGCGCTGGCCGCCGCCGCGGTCGGCTGGCAGCTCGGCGTCGACGCCGATGCGATCGCGCGCGCGCTGGCGCAGTTCCAGGGCGTCGGCCGGCGCTTCCAGCAGCGCGGCGAGCTGGCGCTCGAGCACGGTCGCGCGCTGCTGGTGGATGACTACGGCCACCATCCCAGCGAACTCGCCGCCGTGTTCGCGGCGGCGCGCGGCGGCTGGCCGGAGCGCCGCCTGGTGGTCGCGTTCCAGCCGCACCGTTTCACGCGCACGCGCGACCTGCTGGACGACTTCGCCAACGTGCTGAGCGGCGTCGACGTGCTGGTGCTGACCGAGGTCTACCCGGCCGGCGAGGCGCCGATCGCCAACGCCGACGGCCGCGCGCTGGCGCGCGCGGTGCGCGCGCGCGGCAAGGTCGATCCGGTGCTGGTCGAGCATCCGCGCGAACTGAAGAACGCGCTGCCCGCACTGCTGCGCGACGGCGACCTGCTGCTGCTGATGGGCGCCGGCGACATCGGCGCCGCGGCGGTGGAGCTGGCGGCGCTGGGAAACCTGAAGGCGAACAAGGCATGAGCATGCGCATCACCGACCCCCGACAGTTCGGCCGCGTCGCCGTGGCGATGGGCGGCAGTTCCGCCGAACGCGAGGTGTCGCTGGACTCCGGCCGCAACGTGCTGGCCGCGCTGCAGGCGCGCGGCGTCGACGCGCACGCCGTCGACGGCATCCCGGCGCTGTTGGACGCGTTGCGCGCCGGCCACTTCGCGCGCGTGTTCAACATCCTGCACGGCCGCGGCGGCGAGGACGGCGTGCTGCAGGGCGCGCTGCAGTCGCTCGGCGTGCCCTACACCGGCTCGGGCGTGCTCGGCTCGGCGCTGACCATGGACAAGGTGCGCACCAAGCAGGTGTGGATCGCCGCCGGCCTGCCGACGCCGAAGTTCGTCGCCTTCCGCCGCGGCGAGGACATTCGCGCGGCGATCGCCGCGGTCGGCCTGCCGGCGATCGTCAAGCCCTCGCACGAGGGCTCCAGCGTCGGCATCTCGCGCGTGCAGGGCGAGGCCGACCTGCCGGCGGCGGTCGAACTCGCCGCGCGCTACGACGGCGAATTGCTGGTCGAGCAGTTGATCGAGGGCGACGAGCTGACCGTCGGCATCCTCGACGGCGAGGCGCTGCCGTCGATCCGCATCGTGCCGAAGGGCGGCTTCTACGACTACCACGCCAAGTACGTCGCCGAGGACACGCAATATATCTGCCCCGGCCTCGACGGCGCGGCCGAGACCGAGCTGCGCGCGCTGGCGCTGCGCGCATTCCAGGCCGCCGGCGCGGCCGGCTGGGGCCGTGTCGACGTGATGCGCGACCGCGCCGGCCGCTGCTTCCTGCTCGAGGTGAACACCACGCCCGGCATGACCGGCCATTCGCTGGTGCCGAAGGCCGCGCGCGCGGCCGGCATCGACTTCGAAGCGCTGTGCTGGCGCATCCTCGAGACCTCGTTCCGGGAGGGCGCATGAGGGGCGCGCTCGCCATCCGCCTCGTCGCCTGGGGCATCGCGCTGACCCTGGTCGCGCTGCCGATCGTCGGCGTGCTCGAAGGCTGGTTCGCGGCCGGCCGCTGGCCGGTGCGCTACCTCAAGGTGGAGGCCGAGTTCCAGCGCGTCGGCGCGGAGCAGATCCGCGCCGCGGTCACGCCGCTGCTCGGCGCCGGCTTCTTCGCGCTGGATCTCGGCGGCGCGCAGAAGGCGGTCGCGGCGCTGCCGTGGGTGCAGCGCGTCGAGGCGCGCAAGCGCTGGCCGGACACCCTGGTGCTGCGCGTGTACGAGTTGCAGCCGTTCGCGCACTGGGGCCAGGGCCGGCTGATCGGCCGCGACGGCCGCGTGTTCGGCGCTCCCGGCGCGGACGCGGTGGATGGCCTGCCGAAGCTGTCCGGGCCGGACGACCGCCTGGCCGACGTGGTGACGTTCTACATGCAGGTGCAGAAGGCATTCGGCGCCGACGGCATGCGCGTTGCCGCGGTCGAGCTGTCCGAGCGCGGCAGCTGGAGCCTGACGCTGTCCGACGGCGCGGTGGTGGTGATCGGTCGCGACCACCCGCAGGAGCGCATGCAGCGCTTTCTCGACGTGTATCCGAAGCTGATGGCCGGGCGCAGCGGCGGTTTCGACTACGCCGATCTGCGCTACACCAACGGCTTTTCCGTGAAGTGGCCGCCGCTGCCTGCGGCCGCGCCGGCCAAGCCCGCCGCTCCTACCGGGAACGTCTGAGCATGAACCGCAAGAACGAAAAGCAGTTGGTGGTGGGGCTCGACATCGGCACCTCGAAGGTGGTGGCGATCGTCGGCGAGTACGCGCCCGGCGAACCGGTCGAGGTGATCGGCATCGGCTCGCACGTCTCGCGCGGGCTGAAGCGCGGCGTGGTGGTCGACATCGAATCCACGGTGCACTCGATCCAGCGCGCGGTGGAGGAAGCCGAGCTGATGGCCGGCTGCGACATCCGCTCGGTGTACGCCTCGATCTCCGGCAGCCATCTCGAGACCAAGAACTCGCACGGCACCGCGGCGATCCGCGACCGCGAGGTCACCGCCGGCGACCTCGAGCAGGTGCTGGAAGCGGCCAGCGCGGTGGCGATCCCGGCCGACCGCAAGGTGCTCTACAAGGAGCCGCAGGAGTACCGCATCGACGGCCAGGACGGCATCCGCCACCCGGTCGGCATGAGCGGCGTGCGCCTCGAGTCCAGCGTGCACCTGGTCACCGGCGCGGCCAGCGCGGTGCAGAACATCAGCAAGTGCATCAATCGCTGCGGGCTGGCAGTCGACGAGCTGGTGCCGGCCGCGGTGGCCAGCGCCAAGGCGGTGCTGACCGACGACGAGCGCGAGCTCGGCGTGTGCGTGGTCGACCTCGGCGCCGGCACCACCGACATCGCCATCTACACGCAGGGCGCGATCCGCTACACCAAGTCGCTGCCGGTCGGCGGCGACCAGGTCACCAACGACATCGCCTACGGCGTGCACACGCCGACCGCGCACGCGGAGGAGATCAAGATCAAGTACGCCTGCGCGCTGGCCCAGCTCGCCCACGCCGAGGAAACCATCCAGGTGCCCAGCGTCGGCGACCGCCCGCCGCGGCGGCTGGCGCGCCAGGCGCTCGCGCAGTCGGTGCAGGCGCGCTACGAGGAGATCTTCGAGATGGTGCAGGACGAGCTGCGCCGCTCCGGCTACGAGAGCCTGGTCGCGGCCGGCATCGTGCTCAGCGGCGGCGCCGCCAAGATGGAGGGCGCGCTGGAGCTGGCCGAGGAGATCTTCCACAAGATGGTGCGCGTCGGCATGCCGCAGCACGTCACCGGGCTCGCCGACGTGGTTTCCAACCAGATCCACGCCACCGGCGTCGGCCTGCTGCTGCACGGCGCGCGCATGGGCGGCATGCGCCACGCGCCGGGTCCGGTGGCGGGCAGCGTCGGCGACGTGATCGGCCGCATGCGCGGCTGGTTGAGCAAGAACTTCTAGCGGCGCAGGAGGCGCCGCCGGGCGGTGCGGGTCGCCGCCCTTGTACCCGAACCGCGCAGGAGCGCGGCGCGGGAAGACGACAAAACAACGAGATCGCAAAGACGGAGGACGGGAAATGTTCGAGCTGGTCGAGAAACTCGCACCCAATGCGGTGATCAAGGTGATCGGCGTGGGCGGCGGCGGCGGCAACGCCGTGGCCCACATGGTCAATTCGCAGATCGACGGCGTCGAGTTCATCTGCGCCAACACCGACGCGCAGGCGCTGAAGAACTCCGGCGCCAAGGTGACCCTGCAATTGGGGGCCAACGTGACCAAGGGCCTCGGCGCCGGCGCCAACCCCGAGGTCGGCCGCCAGGCCGCGCTCGAGGACCGCGAGCGCGTGGTCGAGATGATGGAAGGCGCCGACATGGTGTTCATCACCGCCGGCATGGGCGGCGGCACCGGCACCGGCGCGGCGCCGGTGGTGGCGCAGCTGGCCAAGGAGATGGGCATCCTGACCGTGGCGATCGTCACCAAGCCGTTCCCGTTCGAAGGGCGCCGGCGCATGCAGGTCGCGCTGAAGGGCATCGAGGACCTGCAGCAGCACGTCGACTCGCTGATCACGGTGCCGAACGAGAAGCTGCTGACCGTGCTCGGCCGCGAGGTCACGCTGCTCAGCGCCTTCAAGGCCGCCAACGACGTGCTGCTCGGCGCCGTGCAGGGCATCGCCGACCTGATCACCCGTCCGGGCCTGATCAACGTCGACTTCGCCGACGTGCGCACGGTGATGTCCGAGATGGGCATGGCGATGATGGGCACCGGCACCGCCCGCGGCGACGACCGCGCCCAGGCCGCGGCCGAGTCGGCGATCAACAACCCGCTGCTGGAGGACGTCAACCTGTCCGGCGCCTGCGGCATCCTGGTCAACGTCACCGCCGGCCCGAACCTGACCATGCGCGAGTTCGACGAGATCGGCCGCGTGGTGCACGACTTCGCCAGCGAGGACGCCACCGTGGTGATCGGTACCGCGCTCGACCCGGACCTGCAGGACGACGTCCGCGTGACCGTGGTCGCCACCGGCCTCAACCGCGCCGTCGTCACCCGCGGCGCGCCGGCGATGCGGCGCGAGGAGGCACCGGCGCCGCGCCCGCGCCCGGTGATGCTGCGCACCGGTACCGGCACCGAGGTGGTGGACTACGCCGCCCCGGCCCGCGCGCCGGCGCCGCGCGCCCAGGCCGAGGCGCAGGTGGAGGCCAAGCCCGAGCCGACCATCGACTACCTGGACATCCCGGCGTTCCTGCGCCGCCAGGCGGATTGAGGCCGACGCTCCGGCCCCGCCGGCGACGGCGGGGCGGCGCCCGCGGTGACGCGGCGCGCATCCCCCGGTCCGGGCGACCGGGGGAGTAATCCCCACCGGGGCGGCTCCCCGTCCGCCGCCCCGGTCAGGCCGCCTTCTCGCGAAGGCGGGGCAGCCTTGGCCGCGGCCATTCCCGGGTGGATGGCCGCGGCACTTTCCTTCGGGGGCGGAGGAGAGTAAAAGTTAAGAAATCGTGACCGCCGTCTGAATTTGGACTGGCCGGTTTATTTTCAGGGCCGGGTGGTGTGCTAGCATCCGGCGCACTTTTGCTGCTGCCCCACGGGATTACAACTAGAAATGATCAAGCAGCGTACGCTCAAGAACGTCATCCGGGCGACGGGCGTCGGTCTGCACACGGGCGACAAGGTCTACATGACCTTGCGGCCCGCAGCGGCGGACACGGGCATCGTGTTTCGCCGCACCGACCTGACCCCCCCGGTGGAGATCCCCTCCCGCTGCGAGAATGTCGGCGATACGCGCCTTTCCAGCACGCTGGTGAAGGACGGCGTGCGCGTCGGCACGGTCGAGCACCTGCTCTCGGCGATGGCCGGGCTGGGCATCGACAACGCCTACGTCGACCTGTCGGCGCCCGAAGTGCCGATCATGGACGGCAGCGCGGGACCCTTCGTGTTCCTGCTGCAGTCCGCCGGCATCGAGGAGCAGGAGGCGCCCAAGCGCTTCATCCGCATCAAGAAACCGATCAAGGTGCAGGATGGCGACAAGTGGGCCCGCTTCGAGCCGTTCGACGGCTTCAAGGTGGGCTTCTCGATCGACTTCAATCATCCGATCTTCACCAAGCGCTCGTCGATGGCCGAGATCGACTTCTCGACCACCTCGTTCGTCAAGGAAGTCAGCCGCGCGCGCACCTTCGGGTTCATGCGCGACATCGAGATGCTGCGCGAACGCAACCTGGCGCTGGGCGGCTCGATGGACAACGCGATCGTGCTGGACGACTATCGCGTGCTGAACGAGGACGGCCTGCGCTACGAGGACGAGTTCGTCAAGCACAAGATCCTCGACGCGATCGGCGACCTGTACCTGCTGGGCCACAGCCTGATCGGCGCGTTCTTCGGACACAAGTCGGGCCACGAGCTCAACAACCGGCTGCTGCGCACGCTGATGGCCGACGCCGAGGCGTGGGAAGAGGTGATCTTCAGGGATCCGGAGACCGCTCCGATCTCCTATACCCATCCGGCGCAGGCGGTGTAACATCCGTTGACATTTGTGACGCCCATCCGGGACCGGGTGGGCGGGATTCGAGATAGTCGCACCACAACAACAAGCGGTACCGCGACGGGGCAAGCCCGTCGCCAGAGGGGCGGACCTAGCGTCCGTGCGGGGAAGACAATTCGGCGAAGGACGCCAGTTCCAGGAACAAGGCCCGCAATTCCGGGTCTGTGAGGGACTTTGCCGCAGCCTGCAGGTGGCGGGCGGCGGCAGGCGAAAGGGGCTTCCGCCCAGCCGGCTCCGGGGGAACGGACGGCAGGGTTGCCACTTTCACGGTGACCGATTCGGCCCGCACGCCCAGCGTGCGCGCGGTGGAGAGGATTTGTGCCTGTGCCAGGCGCAGCCTCGAAGCCCAGGCGGGAGAGGACGCCAGAAAGACGACGCGACCGTTGCGTACATCCGCGAACCTGACCTGATCGCGGAGCGGGACGGGCAGCGTCTGGCGCAGTCGCTGGTCCATCCGATCCAGCTCGCGCGCGCGTTCGGCCAGCGCCGCGACGGAAACGCATTCGCCCACGGGCACCGGCCCGGAGCGTTTGCGGCGTGATGGGGACGACGGCTGCACGGCGGAAACCTTCTCGAACGTGTGCGCATGAATATCTTACTCGTCTCCAGGTCCACCAAGGCTCCCAAGACCGTCGATCTGACCTGCACGCGCGTGCGCCGACGCATCGCCGTCGGCCTCGCCTCCGCGGTGCTCGCCTGCGCGGGCCTCGGTGCGGGCCTGGCGCTGTGGCTGGCCAACCCGCGCGATCGCGCGCTGGCCGAGATCGCGACGCTGAAGGCGCAGGTCGCGCAGCAGCGCGTCCAGCTCGGCGAAGTGCGGCGTGGTGCCGAGCGCGACATGAACGCGATGGCGGTCCAGCTCGGCCGGCTCGAGGCGCAGGCGATGCGCCTGGACGCGCTGGGCGAGCGCCTCACCCAGGCCGGCAAGCTCGGCGACGGCGAGTTCGATTTCGACCAGCCGCCCGCGGTTGGCGGCCCGGAGCTCGCCGGCGGCGACAGCTACGCGCTGCCGCAGGGCCTCGGGCGTTCGATCGACGACCTGCGTGCGCAGTTCGACCGCCAGCAGGCCCAGCTCGACGTGCTCGAGAACCTGCTGCTGGACCGCAAGGTCGATTCCGCGCTGCGCCCCACCGGCATGCCGGTGCCGGGCTACATCGCCTCCTATTTCGGCAGCCGCGCCGATCCGTTCTCGGGCGAGAAGGGCTTCCATGCGGGCCTCGACATCGACGCCGCCTGGGGTACCGGCATCCACGCCGTCGCCGAGGGCGTGGTTACCTACGCCAGCACGCGCTCCGGCTACGGCAACGTGGTCGAGGTCGACCACGGCAATGGCTACATGACGCGCTACGCCCACGCCAGCAGGCTGCTGGTGCATCCGGGCCAGCGCGTGCACGCCGGGCAGGTGATCGCCGACGTCGGCTCGACCGGCCGCTCGACCGGACCGCACGTGCACTTCGAGGTGTGGTACCAGGGCCGGCCGGTCAATCCGCTGGCCTACGTGCGCGGCCACCGCTGAGCGGGAACCCCGCCGCGCGAGCCCGGTCCAACACGCGGGGTTGAAACCCCGCCGCCGCGTCGCCATGCCTTTGCGGGCGTGGCGACCGCCTCGTAGTATCATCGCCGTTTCGCGTCCGCCGCAGCGGGCGTCCGTCCTTCCATTTCCTTGGCCTGCGCATCGCCGATGTTGAACCGTGTCCTGACGAGCCTGTTTGGCAGCCGCAATGAGCGCGTGGTGCACCAGTTGCGCAAGAGCGTGGCCCGCATCAACGCGCTGGAACCCGAGCTGCAAAAGCTCGACGACGACGCACTGCGCGCCAAGACCGCTGCCTTCAGGCAGCGCCTGGCCAACGGCGAGGCGCTGAACGCGCTGCTGCCGGAGGCGTTCGCCGTCGTGCGCGAGGCCTCGCGCCGCGTGCTCGGCCTGCGCCACTACGACGTGCAGCTGATCGGCGGCATGGTGCTGCATTCGGGCAAGATCGCCGAGATGCGCACCGGCGAGGGCAAGACCCTGGTGGCGACGCTGCCGGTGTACCTGAACGCGCTGGAAGGCAAGGGCGTGCACGTGGTCACGGTGAACGACTACCTGGCGCGGCGCGACTCGGCGTGGATGGGCAAGGTCTACGGCTTCCTCGGCATGAGCGTCGGCGTCGTGTGGCCGGGCATGGACCACGCCGACAAGCGCGCCGCGTACGCCGCCGACATCACCTACGGCACCAACAACGAATTCGGCTTCGACTACCTGCGCGACAACATGGCGCTGTCGCAGGACCAGCGCTACCAGCGCGGGCTGCACTACGCGATCGTCGACGAGGTCGACTCGATCCTGATCGACGAGGCGCGCACGCCGCTGATCATCTCCGGCCCCGCCGAGGATTCGCCGCAGCTCTACGTCAAGGTCAACAAGGTGGTGCCGCGCCTGACCCGGCAGGAGAAGGAGGACGGCGCCGGCGACTACTGGGTCGACGAGAAGCAGAAGCAGGTGCACCTGTCGGAAGACGGCATGGAGCACGCCGAGCAGCTGCTGCACGCCGACGGCGTGATCGAGGCCGACTCCAGCCTGTACGACGCCGGGAACCTGGCGGTCGTGCACCACCTCAACGCCGGCCTGCGCGCGCACGCGTTGTACCACCGCGACGTCGACTACATCGTGCGCGACGGCGAGGTGATCATCGTCGATGAGTTCACCGGCCGCACCCTGCCGGGCCGGCGCTGGTCGGACGGCCTGCACCAGGCGGTGGAGGCGAAGGAAGGCGTGCCGATCCAGCGCGAGAACCAGACGCTGGCGACGATCACCTTCCAGAACCTGTTCCGCATGTACAAGAAGCTGTCCGGCATGACCGGCACGGCGGACACGGAAGCCTACGAGTTCCAGCAGATCTACGGCCTCGAGGTGGTGGTGATCCCGACTCACCGGCCGATGGTGCGCAAGGACCACGCCGACCTGGTGTTCCTGACCCAGAAGGCCAAGTTCAAGGCGGTGCTGGAGGACATCCGCGACTGCCACGGGCGCGGCCAGCCGGTGCTGGTCGGCACCACGTCGATCGAGACCTCCGAGCTGCTTTCGCAGCACCTGCAGCAGGCCGGCGTCCCGCACCAGGTGCTGAACGCCAAGCAGCACGAGCGCGAGGCGAACATCGTCGCCCAGGCCGGGCAGCCGAACGCGGTCACGATCGCCACCAACATGGCCGGCCGCGGCACCGACATCGTGCTCGGCGGCAGCCTGGAGGTCGAGCTCGCCGAGTTGCCCGCGGAGGTCGGCGAGTCCGAGCGCGCGAGCGTGCGCGCCGACTGGCAGCGGCGCCACGAGCAGGTGCTGGCCGCCGGCGGCCTGCACATCGTCGGCACCGAGCGGCACGAGTCGCGGCGCATCGACAACCAGTTGCGCGGCCGCTCCGGCCGCCAGGGCGACCCGGGTTCCTCGCGCTTCTACCTGAGCCTCGAAGACAACCTGATGCGCATCTTCGCCGGCGACTGGGTCGGCCGCTGGATGCGTGCGTTCGGCATGAAGGAGGACGACGCGCTGGAGGACCGCATGGTCAGCCGGCAGATCGAGAAGGCGCAGCGCAAGGTCGAGCAGCACAACTTCGACATCCGCAAGCACCTGCTCGAGTTCGACGACACCGCCAACGACCAGCGCAAGGTGATCTACGAGCAGCGCAACGAGCTGCTCGACAGCGAGAACGTCGCCGACACCGTGGCCGACATCCGCCGCGACGTGTTCGAGGAGATGGTGCAGCGGTACGTGCCGGCGCAGAGCATCGACGAGCAGTGGGACCTGCCGGGCCTGGAGAAGGCGCTCGACGCCGACTACGGCCTCCAGCTCGACCTGCAGCGTTGGGTCGAGCAGCAGGCCGACGTCGACGCGGAAGCGGTTCACGCGCACGTGCTGGAAGCCGCCGAGCGGCTGTTCCGCGACAAGGAAGCTGCGGTCGGCAGCGAGGTGATGCGCGCGCTCGAGCGGCACGTGATGCTTTCCGTGCTCGACAACGCATGGAAGGAGCACCTCGCCAGCATGGACTACCTGCGTCAGGGCATCTACCTGCGCGGCTACGCGCAGCAGCAGCCCAAGCAGGTGTTCAAGACCGAAGCGTTCGAGATGTTCTCCGCCATGCTCGACCGCATCAAGCGCGAGACCACGCAGATCCTGGCGCGCATCCGCGTGCGCAGCGAGGAAGAGGTGCAGGCGCTGGAGGAGCAGCAGCGCCGCCAGAGCGAGCGCGCGCCGCTGGAGTTCCAGCACGCCGAGGCCAGCGGCTTCGCCGCCGAACCGGCCGCCGCCGCGCAGGCGTCGGCGGGCGAATCCGCCGTCGCCGCCGCCGCGCATACGCCGGTGATGCGCGAAGGCCCCAAGGTCGGCCGCAACGATCCCTGCCCCTGCGGCTCCGGCAAGAAATACAAGCAGTGCCACGGCCGGCTGGCTTGAGATCGGTCGATTCACCCGGTAGATAGAGGAAGGCGGCCCCGCGGCCGCCTTTTCCTTTGCGCAGCTATTACCGCCGCCTTGCCGGTGTCTGGCTCTGCTGCTCCGCAGCGTGATCCCGACTGCGGGTTGCACCTGCAAGCTCCGCCGTCAAGCAGGCACTTCGGAAGTGGAACCGCTGGCGACTTGTTGACGCGGTGACCTGCCCCCGCTGAGCCGCGCCACGCGAATCCGGGTGCAATCCTTCGTCCTGCCGCAGTGGTGGCCCGCCCGGTCCGCCCTTCTTCGGCTTCCTGGGCGGCTGTTGCCCGCCTTGTCCGGCCGGCCGCGTGCGCTGGTATCCCGGGCCGTGTTGCCGGGGCCGCGGCGGATGCTGCTCGCGCGGTCCGTGCGACGGCGGGCCCACGCGGCGGGTGCGGTAGCGGTATTCCCAGCGGTCGCGGTCGCGGTAGAAGTAGCGGGTGCGGTAGTGCGCGCGCCAGTAGTCCGGCAGGACGAAGCCGACCACGCTGATGCCGATCCGCGGACCGTAGTAGATCACGGGCACGTCGCGGCCGTAGTACGGATACATGATGTAGGCGGCATACATCCAGCCGCGGTCGGGCCCGATGACGACGTCGCACCAGGTGTAGTCGCCGAGGCAGCCTTGCACCGAGATGGCGACACCGGCGGGCACGATGGCGACGACCGGATAGTCAGGCGCGGGACCTGCGCGCAGATGCACGCTGACCGAGGCATACACGCGCTGCGCCTGCGCGAGGCCGGGCAGCAGCACCAACAGCATCAGCAGGAATCCCAAGGCGCCGGGCTTCATCATGGCGTACTCCTCGATCAGCCCGCCGCGGTCGCGGGGGACATCGGCGGTGTCGCGGTTTCTATCTGGACGCCGCGCGGGCGGCACATCTTGCGCGAGATCAATGGCGCCGTGCGGCGACCGTCGGCGCGGAGCGACGCGATCGGAATGGGAGCTGGCCAGGGTGGCCAAAAAGGGCGCGTCGCGGCTGCTTCATGGCGACGGACGCTCGCGTTGCACCGCACTGCGACGGTTGCAGGGCGCGCCCGCCTGGGCCGGAAAGCGACGGCCGAGCCGGCCTACTCCTCGCTGCCGGGCGTGCGCCGGCGCTGCGGCTCGGCGGCGACGGCGACGTAGAGCGGGTCGGGCGTGTCGAGGCGCAGCGCGGTGAGCGTGCCGCCCCACACGCAGCCGGTGTCGATCGCGTGGATGCCGAGGCCGGCGAAGCGGCCGAGCGCCGACCAGTGGCCGCAGATGATGCGCGTATCGCGGCGCGCCATGCCGGGCACTTCGTACCAGGGGTAGAGTCCCGGTTTCTGCGTGCCGGGCGCGCCTTTCTCCTCGAAGGCGATGCGGCCGCGCACGTCGCAGTAGCGCATGCGCGTCAGCACGTTGATCGAGGCGCGCAGGCGGTCGAGGCCCTGCAGCCGCGGATTCCAGGCGGCCGGCCGGTCGCCGAACATCTGCTTCAGCAGCCGGCGGTACTGCGGGCCGGACAGCGCCTGCTCGACCTCGCGCGCGACGCTTTGCGCCTGCTCCAGCGTCCATGACGGTGCCAGGCCGGCGTGGACCATGGTCCAGCCGAGCGCGGCGTCGTGGTGCAGCAGCTTCTGCACGCGCAGCCAATCGAGCAGCACGTCGCGGTCGTCGGCGAACAGGACGCGGCGCAGGTCGGGGTTGGTCTTGGCCTGCGCCTCGCGCTTGCGTTCCGCGACCGCGAGCAGGCTGAGGTCGTGATTGCCCAGCGTGATCGTGCAGCGTTCGCGCAGCGAGTGCGCGAGCCGCAGCACTTCCAGCGACTCGCCGCCGCGGTTGACCAGGTCGCCGCAGAACCACAGCGCATCCTGCGCCGGATCGAAGCGCAGCTTGTCCAGCAGGCGCTGCAACTCGGGGTAGCAGCCTTGCACGTCGCCGATCGCCCAGACGGCCATCAGTGCAGGGTCCGCGGGATCGAGAGCGTGAACTGCGGGATCGGCGCCTCGAAGCGCGAGCCGTCGTCGGCCAGCATCTGGTAGCTGCCGCGCATGGTGCCGATCGCCGTTTCCAGCACCGCGCCCGAGGTGTAGCGGAAATCGTCGCCGGGGCGCAGCCACGGCTGCTCGCCGACCACGCCGTCGCCGCGCACCTCCTCGGTCTTGCCGTTGGCGTCGGTGATCACCCAGTGCCGCGACAGCAGCCGTGCAGGCACGCTGCCGCTGTTGCGGATGGTGATGGTGTAGGCGAACACGAAGCGGTTCGCGGCCGGCTGCGACTGCTCGGCCACGAAGCGGGTTTCGACCGCGACGTCGATTGCGTAAGGCGGTTGCGGGGCGCTCATGCGTCGATTGTCGGCCAGCGCCGTCGCGGCGGGCAAGCCCGCGTCACGGCGCGGGCGTTTGCGCCAGCCGCACGAAGTCGGCGGGTGCGAGCGTCTCGGCGCGTGCGCGCGGATCGACGCCGGCGGCGCGGATCGCCGCCTCGTCGAGCACGCCCTTCAGCGCGTTGCCCAGCGTCTTGCGGCGCTGGCCGAAGGCGGCCTTGACGATCGCGGCGAGGCGCTGCGGATCGGCGTCGGGGCGTTCGGCCGGCGGCAGCGGCACCAGGCGCACCACCGCCGAGTCCACCTTCGGCGGCGGGCGGAACGCGCCCGGCGGCACGCGGAACAGCGGCTCGACCCGGCAGGCGAGCTGCAGCATCACGCTGAGCCGGCCGTAGGTCTTGCTGCCCGGCGCGGCGGCCATGCGCTCGACCACTTCCTTCTGCAGCATGAAGTGCATGTCGGCGATCGCATCCGCGTGCGCGAGGCAGTGGAACAGGATCGGGCTGGAGATGTAGTAGGGCAGGTTGCCGGCGAGGCGCAGCTTGCCGCCCGCGGCCAGCGCGGTGAAGTCGACCGTGAGCACGTCGGCGTGGACGATCGTCAGCGCGCCGCGATCGCGCGCGCGCGCCTCGAGTTGCGGGATCAGGTCGGTATCCAGCTCGATCGCGGTCAGCGTGCCGGCCGCGTCCAGCAGCGGCAGGGTCAGCGCGCCTTCGCCGGGGCCGATCTCGACCACGCGGTCGCCCGGTTTCGGCGCAATCGCCGCGACGATGCGCTCGATGTAGCCGCGCTCGTGCAGGAAGTGCTGGCCGAAGCTTTTCTTGGGGCGGGCGCTCATGGGGCGAGCAACGGATGGGGAGGCATGGGGAACCGGGCGGGTGCGCGGGGCGAATGGCGGTGCAGCCTTATTCGTCTCGCGTTCCCCGTCCCGCTTTTCTTCCGGCAAGGTCCAGCGCCATGCCGGCGGCAGCCACCAGGCTGGCCGGATCGGCGCGGCCCGTGCCGGCGAGTTCCAGCGCGGTGCCGTGGTCGACCGAAGTGCGCACGAACGGCAGGCCGAGGGTGAGGTTGACGGTGCGGTCGAACGCCTCGCTCTTCAGCACCGGCAGCGCCTGGTCGTGGTACATCGCCAGCACCGCGTCATAGCGCGCGCGCATCGCCGGCACGAACGCGGTGTCGGCGGGCAGCGGGCCGAGCAGGTCGAGGCCCTCGGCGCGCAGCGTGTCCATGGCCGGCACGATCGTGTCGATCTCCTCGCGGCCGAGATGGCCGCCCTCGCCGGCGTGCGGGTTGAGGCCGAGCACGGCGATGCGCGGCCGCGCGATGCCGAACTTGGCGGTGAGCTCGCGCGCGACGATGCGCAGCGTGCGTTCGATGCGCTCGCGGGTGATCGCCGCCGGCACCTCGGCCAGCGGCAGGTGGGTGGTGGCGAGCGCCACGCGCAGCGTGTCGCTGGCCAGCATCATCACCACGTCCGCGCCGGCGCGTTCGGCGAAGAATTCGGTGTGGCCGCTGAACGGCTCGCCGGTGTCGGCGATCGAGGACTTCTGCACCGGGCCGGTGACCAGCGCGTCGAATTCGCCGGCGAGGCAGCCGTCGGCGGCGCGCGCCAGCGTGTTCAGCACGTAGAAGGCGTTGCGCGGATCCGGTTTGCCGGGCTGTTCCGGCGCGCGCAGCGGCGTGGCGAGCACGCGCAGCGTTCCGGGCGCGCGCAGCGCGACGCGGCGCTCGGGATCGTACGGCTCGATGCGCAGCGCCACGCCGGCGGCGCGCGCGGCACGCGCCATGAGATCGGGATCGGCAATAACGACGAGGTCCGCGGCGATCGGCGTCGCGGCGAGGCGCGCGACCAGTTCCGGCCCGACGCCCGCCGGCTCGCCGGGCGTGACGGCGAGGCGCGGCAGCGCGGGCACCGCGGTCACGGCGTGTTGGCGCCCGCGGCGGCGCCCTGGCCGAGGCGGATGTCGACGAAGGCGTCGGCGCGGATGCCGCGCAGGAAGTCGTCGTAGACCTCCTCGGCCTTGCGGTTCTGGATCGCCTGCTGCGCCTGCTCGCGCTGCATCTCGCGGCTGCGGTCGACTTCGCGCGTGCCGAGGCGCTGCACCACATGCCAGGCGTCCTCGATCTGGAACGGCTTCGACACTTCGCCGTCCTTCAGCCCGGCCAGCACCTGGCCGATCGCGGTGCCGTACGCGTTCTGCTGGAACCAGCCGAGGTCGCCGCCGAGGTTGGCGCTGCTGGTGTCGTCGGAATCTTCCTTGGCCAGCTTGGCGAAGTCCTCGTGCTTGTCGACGATGCGCTGGTACAGGTCGCTGGCCTTCTGTTCGGCCTGCTGCGGGCTGACCAGCTCCGAGGTGCGCACCATGATGTGGCGCGCGTGGTACTCGGTGACCATCTGCTTGGCGGCGGCGTCGCGCTTGTCGACCAGCTTGAGGATCTGGAAGCCGCCGGGGCCGCGCAGCGCGTCGGTGATCTGGCCGGGCTGCATGCCGGCGACCATGTTGACGAACGCGCTGGGCACCTCGTCGTAGCGGCGCCAGCCGAGGTCGCCGCCTTCCAGCGCGTCCGGCGCGTCGGAATAGCGGATCGCGGCGGCGGAGAAGTCCATGCCGCCCTTGAGGTCGGCCTGCAGCTGCTCGACCTTGGCCTGCGCCTTGGCGATGTCGTCGGCGCTGGCGCCCTGCGGCACGCCGACCACGATGTGCGCGAGGTGCACCTCGCCGCTCTTGAAGCCGGGGCTGGACAGCAGGTTGTCGATCTCGGTATCGCTGGCCTGCGCCGCGCCCTGCAGCACCTTCTCGCGCAGGCGCTGCACCATGATCTGGTCGCGTAACTGGCTGCGGTACTGCGCGTAGTCGTAGCCCTGCTGGGCCAGCGCCTGGCGCAATTGCGGCAGGCTCAGGTTGTTCTGCCGCGCGACGTTGGCGATCGCGTTGTCGACCTCCTGGTCGGCGACGCGCACGCCCTGGTCGTTGGCTTTCTGCACCTGCAGGCGCTCGAGGATCAGGCGCTCCAGCACCTGGCGCTGCAGGATGTCCTGCGGCGGCAACTGCTGCGGCCGGTTGGCGTACTGGCGCTGGATGTTCTGCACGGCCTGCTCGAGCTGGCTCTGCAGGATCACGTCGTCGTTGACCACGGCGGCGATGCGGTCGAGCGGCTGCGCCTGCGTGGGCTGCAGCAACTGCGCGCGCACCTGGGGCGCGACGCTGCCGGCCAGCGCCAGCAGGAAGAGGGCGGCGATGCGTTTCATGCGTGGGTGGCCTCAGGCCGCGCGGGACGCGGCACGATCAGTCGTAGCCTTGATAGCCAAGGATAGCACGGCGCAGGAAGGTCCCCGTCTGCTGGCCGACGTTGCCGATGCCCTTGAATTCGATCTCGAAATAAGTGGCATTGGTGCTCTCGCCCTGGAAGTTGTGCACGTAGTGGCGCTGCAGCAGGCGCACCGCCACGCAGCAACTGTCGTACTGCACGCCGGCGAAGGCCTCGAGGGTGCGATGGTCGCGCACCGAGTAGTTCCAGCGGCTGACCAGGCTCCAGCGCTCGTTGACCGGAAGGACCGCGGACACGTCGTATTGTTCCAGCAGGTTGCGCCGGTAGCGGTAGGCGAAGTTCAGGATGCCGTCGTCGGCGATGCGCCGCTGGAAGCCGACGGTGGAGACGTCGGTCATGTTGGTGTTCGGGTTCCACTGCTGCGAGGCCGTCATGCGCCAGCGGTCGCTCAGTTGCAGGGTGAACTGGGCGACGTAGTTGGAACCGGCGAAATCGGTGTCGGGATGGCCCGGCAGCTGCACGCGCTGCGGGTCGAAGTAGTAGATGCGGCCGAGGCTCGCCGACAGCCGCTCGACGCCGCCGTCGTCGAGCAGGCGCGTGGTCAGCGCCACGGTGAGGTCGTTGGCGTCGCCCTGGCGGTCGGCGCCGGCGAAGCGGTTGGTGCTGAACAACTGCCAGTAGTCGAAGGTCAGCAGGCGCGAATCGAAGAGCGGCAGGTTGTCCTGGTTGCGGTAGGGCACGCGCAGGTAATAGAGGCGCGGTTCCAGCGTCTGCGTGTAGCTGTCGCCGAACAGGTTGGCGTCGCGCTCGAACACCAGGCCGGCGTCGACGTCGGCGATCGGCACGCCGCGGTGCGGGCTGCTGTCGGCGCCGCGGTCGAGGTCGTACGTGGTGTAGCGGTAGCCGACCTGCGGCCGCACGAACCAGGCGGCGCCCTCGAACGGCCAGGTCAGGTAGGGGAACAGGTCGAAGCGGTCGCCCTCCAGCGCGTCCGGCTTGCGGAACGCCACCGCTTCGCTCTGCACGCCCCAGCGCAGCCCGCTGTCCTCGCCGAACACGCCGTTCTCGGCGTTGAGGAACAGGCGCGGCAGGCGCTTGTAGGGCTCGCTGCGCACCGACAGGGTGGGATCGGTCAACTGGTAGGCGTCGACGCCGAGGCCCGCCGACCACCAGTCGCCGGAACCGTTGAGGTAGGCGCTGGAACCGAGTACCGAGGTCGCGGCGACGACCAGGCTGTTGCCGAAATCCTCGAAGTAGCGCGCGTCGGACACGCGGTTGACGTTGGTGTTGAAGCTCCAGCCCGGCGCCACCGCGGTGGTGTTGCGGAACACCAGCGAGCCGCGATCGCGGTTCGCTTCGCGGTCGTCCGGCAGCCAGGCGAAATCGAGCTGGCCCTTGCTGGATTCGGTCAGGTAGCGGAACTCGCCGCCGAGCATGTAGCCGCGCGCGGAGTAGCTGCGCGGATAGAGCGTGGCGTCGTAGTTGGGCGCCAGATTGAGGTAGAACGGTAGGGTGATGCTGAACCCGGCGTTGTTCGAGTTCACCAGCGACGGGTACAGGAAGCCGGTCTGGCGGCGGTCGTCGACCGGGAAGCGCAGGTACGGGAAGTAGAAGAACGGCACCCCGCCGTACCACATGCTGACGTTGCGCGCGCGGCCCACGCCGGTGGCGCGGTCGATGCTGAGCGAGCCGGCGTGCATCTCCCACTGGCGCGCGCCCGGGTCGCAGGTCGAATAGGTGACGTCCCGGTAGCGGCTGTGCTCCTGGTCCTCCAGCTCGGCGCTGCGCGCGACGCCGTTGCCGTGCGACTGCAGCAACTGGTAGCGCACGTCGTCGGCGCGTGCGCGGTTGGGCGTCGTGGTGCCCTGCATCGCGGCCGCGGAGAACAGCAGGCCGTGGTCCTGGTAGCGCACGTCGCCGCTGGCGCTGTAGGCCGTGCTGTCGCGCGTGTAGTCGAGGCGCTCGCTGCGCAGCAACTGGTCGGCGCGCTGCATGCGCACGTCGCCGCTGAGGTGGAATACGTTGCTGTCCGGGCTCTGCAGCCGCGCGGCGTCGATGTCCGCCGGCGTCTGCTCGCGCAGCTGCGGATCCTGCGGCAGGCCCGGCTCGTAGAAGTCGAGCAGCGCGTTCGGCTTGCACAGCGCGTAGCTGACCGGCGCCTTCGGACAGGTGAATGCGCCGAGCGGACAGACGTCGCCGGCCTGCGCCGCGCCGGCGGCGCCGTACAGGGCGAGGGTGGTGGCGAGTGCGAGAAGCCGCCGTTGCGGCAAGGGACGTGTGCGACGCTGCACGGGGCCGATCGTCCAGGATGCGAAGGGGCGTAAGATGCCTGAAAGCGCGGTCCGGCGGCAAATCGCCGCCGTCGCGGTTCAGTCCAGCAGCGCGCCGACGTGGGCGGCGCAGGCCGCGCGCAGGGCGGTCAGGCTGTAGCCGCCCTCGAGGCTGGACACCAGCCGCCCGCCGGCGTGCGCCTCGGCCAGGTCGACCAGCCGGCGCGTGATCCAGGCGAAGTCTTCGGTCTCGACGTCGAGGTTGGCCAGCGGGTCGAGCCGGTGCGCGTCGAAGCCGGCCGAGACCAGCACCAGTTGCGGGCGGAATGCGAACAGGCGCGGCAGCAGGGCGTGTTCCCAGACCTCGCGGAACTGCGCCGAGCCGCTGCCCGGCGGCAGCGGCGCATTGACGATGTTGCCGGCGCCGTGCTCGTTGATCGCGCCGGTGCCGGGGTACAGCGGCATCTGGTGGCTGGAGACGTACAGCACGCGCGGCTCGTCCCAGAAGATCGCCTGGGTGCCGTTGCCGTGGTGCACGTCGAAGTCGACCACCGCGACGCGCTTCAGCCCGTGCGCGTCCAGCGCGTGCGCCGCGGCCGCGGCGACGTTGTTGAACAGGCAGAAACCCATCGCCGCGTCGCGGGTGGCGTGGTGGCCGGGCGGGCGCACCGCGCAGAACGCGCGGCGGGCCTCGCCCGCCAGCACCGCGTCCACCGCCGCGCAGCAGGCGCCGGCGGCGCGCAGCGCGGCCTCCAGCGAGCCCGGCGACATCGCGGTGTCCGGATCGAGGCGGCTGAAGCCCTGCTGCGGCGCCGCGCCGAACACCCGTGCGAGGTGCTCCGCCGCGTGCACGCGCAGCAGCTGTTCGCGGGTCGCCGCGGGCGCCTCGACGCGGTCGAGCGCAACGAAGCGGTCGTGGTCCAGGGCCTGCAGCACCGCTTCCAGGCGCGCCGGCGCCTCCGGATGCCCCGGGCCGGCGTGGTGGCCGAGGCAGGCGGCGTGGGTGTAGAGGCGCAGCGTCACGCAGCGGTGCGGCGGTACAGCATCAGTCCCCATCCGCCCAGCGTGGCGCCGGCCAGCAGGACGATCCACGAGGCCCACGTCGGGATCGACAGCGGCCCCAGGTGCAGGCTCCAGCCCTGCAGCAGTCGCCACGCGTGTCCCAGCGCGAGCAGCGCGAATGCCGCGCTGCTGGTGACGAAGTAGGCTTTTGCGCTCATGGCGATGTTCCCTTGCGGCGCCGCTCGTGCTGCCACAGCACTTCGCCGTGGCCGCTGGCGCGGGCCAGCACGCGGGACACCACGAACAGCAGGTCGGACAGGCGGTTGAGGTAGCGCAGCGCCTGCGGGCGGATCGTCTCGCCGCGCGCCAGCGTCACCGCCGCGCGCTCGGCGCGCCGGCACACGGTGCGCGCCAACTGGCAGCAGGCCGCCGCCATGCCGCCGCCGGGCAGGATGAATTCCTTCAGCGCCGGCAGGTCCGCATTGAGGCGGTCGAGCGTGCTTTCCAGCCGCTCGATGTCCTTGTCCTCGATCATCGCCATGCCGGGGATGCACAGCTCGCCGCCGAGGTCGAACAGGTCGTGCTGCACCTGGGTGAGCACTTCGCGAACATCGGCGGACACGCCGTCCGCCGCCAGCACCATGCCGATGGTGCAGTTCAGCTCGTCGACCGTGCCGTAGGCGCTGACGCGCGCCGAGTCTTTGGTTACGCGCGAACCGTCGCCGAGTCCCGTGCTGCCGTCGTCGCCGGTGCGGGTATAGATCCTGGAGAGGCGGTTGCCCACGGTGCACTCCGCGGTGAAGAGGGAGCCTTCATGGTAAACCCCGCGCCGGCGGCCGCGCAGCGCGCGCTGCAACATGCCCGCGCATGCGGCCGCGGGGGGAACGCGGCGCGTTGCGTGCGGCAGGGGATGCCCGAGCCCGCGCCGCGCGCGGGCGTCGAGGCCGCCGGTCAGGCGTGCGCCGGCTGCGGCGCCAGCGCCGGGACGCTGCGGCTGAGCAGGGCGAAACCGCCGAACAGCACGCCGCTCCACACTAGGGTGCCGGCCAGCCAGGTCTTGAAGAACGGCAGCGCGGCGACGTAGCAGGGCAGCAGGCCGGCGCGGCAGAACTCGGTGCCGCCGACCGCCCACTCGGCGAAGTTGGTGACCGCGAAGAACAGCACCGAGCCGAGCACGCCGTAGCCGGCCACGCGCAGCGTCGTCACGCGGCCGCGCAGGCCGAAGCCGAGCAGCGTGCTGGCGGCGATGCAGGCATAGATCACCGGCATCAGCGCGTAGGTGCCGATGACCAGGTCGGCAACCAGCATGGCCGCCAGCGGCACCAGCAACGCCAGGCGCCGGTCGGTGAAGTAGGCGCCGCCGAACAGCGCGATCGCCTCGACCGGCGTGAAGTGCCACGGCAGCACGCCGGGCACGAAGTGGATCAGCAGGCGCACGCCGACCGCGAAGGCGATCATGCCGGTCAGGACCAGGGTGCGGGGCGTGAAGGTGCGGGCCGGAGCGGCGGATTCCATGACGGCGTCTCTACTCCCACTGAAAGCGCGGAACGTTCGAATAGCATACTTCAAACTGTCCGCTGCGGCAGGCGATGCGCACCGCGTGCGCCGGATCGACGCGCAGCGCCGGCGCGCGCGACGGCGGCAGGCCGAGCGCGTGGCACAGCAGCGCGCGGATCGAGCCCTGATGGGCGACCGCGAGCACGCAGTCGCCTTCGCGCGTGGTCGCCAGCAGCGCGGACAGCCAGGCGCCGGTGCGGCGCACCACGTCGGCGAAGCTCTCGCCGCCGGGCGCCGGCTGGATCACCCAGTTCTCGGTCCAGTGCCGGTAGCGCGCCGCGTCGCGCGCGATCACCGCCTCCCAGCGCTGGCCTTCCCACTCGCCGAAGTCGGCCTCGCGCAGGCGCGGGTCGGCCAGCGGCTCCAGCGCGAAGCGCGCGGCCAGCACCTGCGCGCTCTGCTGCGCGCGCTTGAGGTCGGAGCTGAACAGGAAGCGCGGCGGCGGCGCGGTCCAGCCCGCGGCGAGCCGCTGCACGGCGGTGAAACCGGCCACCGCCAGCGGCGGATCGGACTGGCCGACGCACACGCCGGTGGGCGCGTCGGCGCCACCATGGCGCACCAGGATCAGCTCCATCGTCTGCTCCGCGTCATGGCGCCATCTTAGCGTCGGCACGTATCATGCCGGCATGCCCGAACGCACCGAAATCCTGATCGTCGGCGGCGGCCTGGTCGGCGCCAGCCTGGCCATCGCGCTGGACGCCGCCGGCCGCGACGCCGTGCTGGTCGAGGCCGCGGCGCCGCGCGCGGACGCGCAGCCGAGCTACGACGAGCGCAACCTGGCGCTCGCGCGCGCCAGCGGCAACGGTCTGCGCGCGCTCGGCGTGTGGGCGCACGCCGAGGCGCAGGCGACGCCGATCCGCCGCGTGCACGTCAGCCGCGCCGGCGAGTTCGGCGCGACGCGTCTGGCCGCCGCCGAGTTCGGCGTGGACGCGCTGGGCTGGACCCTGCCGGCGCGCGAACTCGGCCGCGCGCTGCTGGCGCGCCTCTCGGCCTGCACGCGGCTGACGCGCTGTGCGCCCGCGTCGCTGGTCGAACTCGCACCGCACGCCGACGGCTGGCGCGCGGTCGTGCGCGGCGCCGACGGCGAGCGCGAGATCGTCGCGCGCCTGCTGGTCGGCGCCGACGGCACCGAGTCGTTCGTGCGCGCGCGGCTCGGCATCGGCGCCGAAGTGCACGATTACGCGCAGACGCTGTTCGTCGCCACGCTGACGCCCGAACGCGAGCCCGACGGCTGCGCCTTCGAGCGCTTCGGCGACGCGGGTCCGGTGGCGCTGCTGCCGCTGGGACACGGCCGCGCCGGGCTGGTGCTGACCGTGCCCGCCGCCGACGGCGAGCGCGTCGCCGCGCTGGACGACGACGCCTTCCTCGCGCTGGCGCAGGCGCGCTTCGGCTGGCGGCTGGGGCGCCTCGCGCGGCCCGGCAAGCGCCACCCCTACCGCATCCGCCGCGTCGCCGCGGCTGCGCTGACCGCGCCGCGCGCGGTGCTGGTCGGCAACGCCGCGCAGACGATCCACCCGATCGGCGCGCAGGGATTCAACCTCGGCCTGCGCGACGCGCTGACCCTGGCCGAGCTGGCCGCGGACGCCGCCGATCCCGGCGCCGCCGCGCTGCTGCGCGAATACGCCGCGCGCCGCGCAGCGGACCGCGAAGGCACCATGGCGATGAGCCACGGTCTGGTCGGCCTGGCCTGCCTGGCCGAGCCCGCGCTGGCGCCGCTGCGCTCGCTGGCGCTGATCGCCTGCGACCGCGTGCCGCCGCTGAAGCGCGCGCTGGCGCGGCGCGGCATGGGTTTCCGCGGCACGCCGCCGCGCGCCGTGCTGGAGCCCGCCGGATGAGCCGCCGCGCGATCCCCGACGCCGCCGTGGTCGGCGGCGGCATGGTCGGCGCCGCCTGCGCGCTGGCGCTGGCGCGCGCCGGCTTCGACACATGCCTGATCGAGGCGCGTGCGCCGGCGCCGTGGCGGAGCGAGGACGAGGTGGACCTGCGCGTGGTCGCACTGGCGCCGTCGTCGGCGACGCTGCTGCGCGATCTCGGCGTGTGGGAGGCGATCGCCGCCGCGCGCGTGTCGCCGTACCGGCACGTGCACGTGTGGGACGCCGAAAACGGCGCGGCGCTGGACTTCGACGCCGCGCAGCAGGGCCGCGACGCGCTCGGCTGGATCGTCGAGAACCGGCTGGTGCAGGACCGCCTGTGGCAGGCGCTGGATGCGGCCGGCGTGCGCCGGCTGTGCCCCGCCGAGGTGCGCGACTTCGCCGCGCGCGAGGAGCGCGCGGCGCTGGAACTGGCCGACGGCAGCGCGCTGTCCGCGCGCCTGCTGGTCGCCGCCGACGGCGCGCAGTCGCCGCTGCGCGGGCGCGCCGGCATCGCCACGCGCGGCCGCGACTACGGCCAGCGCGCGGTGGTCGCGCACGTCACGACGGAGCGGCCGCACGAGCACACTGCCTGGCAACGTTTCCTGCCCGGCGGCCCGATCGCGTTGCTGCCGCTGGCGGACGGACGTTGCTCGATCGTGTGGTCGCTGCCGGACGCCGAAGCCGCGCGCGTGCTGGCACTGGACGATGCGGCGTTCTGCGCCGAGGTCGGCCTCGCCGGCGATTTCCGCCTGGGGCGCGTCGTCGCCACCACGCCGCGCGCGGCGTTTCCGCTGCACCTCAAGCTGGCCGAGCGCTACGACGCCGAACGCTTCGTCCTGCTCGGCGACGCCGCGCACGCGGTGCATCCGCTGGCCGGACAGGGCGTCAACCTCGGCCTGCGCGACGTGACCGAGCTGCGCGACACGCTGCTCGCCGCGCGCGATGCCGGCGGCGATATCGGCGCGGTCCATGTGCTGCGCCGCTACGCGCGCCGGCGACGCAGCGCCGACACGCTGGACGCACTGTCGTTCGACGTGCTGGCGCGCGTGTTCGCTTGGCAGGCCGAACCGTTGGTCGCGCTGCGCGGGCTGGGCGTGCGCCTGCTCGACCGCCTGACGCCGCTGAAGCGCCGCCTGGCCGAGCATGCGGCGGGGGTATGAAGCGGAGGGCCGGGTAGCGGGAGGCGGAAAGGATGGCGCGCAGCGGTGAGCATGCGTGGTCGTCGTGGTCGCGCAAAACTCCCACCGCGTCATTCCGGCACAAGCCGGCATGACGGGCGGGGCGCTGCGCGCCCCCCGTCTCCCGTCTCCCGTCTCCCGTCTCCCGGCCCCGCCTCAGTCCTCCGCCCGGTACTTCTCGTGGCAGCTCTTGCAGGCTTCCGCCGTCTTGGCGAACGCCTGCTTGCTCGCCTCGACGTCGCTGCCGGCGGCCGCCTTGGCGAGATCGGCCGAGGCGTCCTGGAAGGCCTGCATCTTCGCCTTGAAGTCGGCGGTGTTCTGCCAGATCGCCGGTTTGGCGTCGGTCTTGGCACCGGCGTCGGAACCGGGCGGGAAGCCTTCCAGCAGTTGCTGGCTGTAGAACGCGACGCGTGCGGCGCGCCGGGCGAAGTCGGCCTGGTCCCACGGCTGCTTGCCGCGCACCATCGCGTTCATCGGCGCGAAGTTCCACGCGATGGCGTGATAGACGCCCTGGCGGTAGTGGATCGCGGTTTCCGGTTTGACCGCGGCCGTCACGCCCGCGCTGAGGACGAAACCGGCGGTGGCGAGCATGGCGGCGGCGAAAGCTGGGCGCATCGGTTGTCTCCTGGCAGTGAGCCGACAGTCTAGCAACGCCATCTACCGCCGCCGGAAGGTGCGGGCTAAGCTTCTGCGACTTCCCGAGGAGGCACCGCCATGCGCAAGACGATTGCGATGTTAGCCCTGCTGGCCCTCGGCGCCGCCGGAGCGGCGCAGGCGGCGATGGTCGCCAAGCCGGTCGCCTACACGCTCGACGGCACCGCGTTCCGCGGCGTACTGGTGTACGACGACGCGGTCGCCGCGAAACGCCCCGGCCTGCTGATGGTGCCGAACTGGCGCGGCGTCAACGACGGCGCGGTGGCCAAGGCCAAGGGCATCGCGGGCCGCGACTACGTGATCCTGCTCGCCGACATGTACGGCGAGCAGGTGCGGCCGAAGAGCAACGACGAGGCTGCGCAGGCGGTCAAGCCGCTGTATGCCGACCGCGCGCTGATGCGCAAGCGCGTCGACAGGGCGCTGGAGGTGCTGCGTGCGCAGGCCGCGAGCGCGCCGGTCGACGCGACGCGCCTCGCCGCGATCGGCTTCTGCTTCGGCGGCTCGGCGGTGCTGGACCTCGCGCGCAGCGGCGCCGACGTCGCCGCGGTGGTCAGCTTCCACGGCGGCCTCGGCACCGACGATCCGGCGCTGGCGAAGAACATCAAGGCGCACGTGCTCGTCATGAACGGCGCCGACGACAAGGGCACCATGCCCGACGCCGACAGTTTCATGGACGAGATGCGCGGCAGCGGCGCGGATTGGCAATTCGTCGTGCTCGGCAACGCGGTGCATTGCTTCACCGAGGTCGACGACCACGCGCCCGGCTGCCGCTACGACGCGCGCGCGGCGCGGCGCAGCTACCGGCTGATGCGTGATTGGCTGGACGAGGCGTTCGCCGGCATGCCCTGAGCGCGTCGCGGTCGCCTGCACGCAGGCTCCTACCCCAGGCCCGCCGCTTGCAGGAGCCTGCGTGCAGGCGACCCCTCAGGCGTCTCAGGACGTCCGCTCGACCGCATGGTCCGCCAGCGCGGCCAGCGCGTCGCGCCATGGCGAGGGCGCGATCGTGGCGAGCGCCGCGCGCGCCGCGTCGGCGTGCCGTCGCGCGCGCGCGCGAGTGCGCTCCAGCGCGCCGGAGTCGCGGATCGCGGCGACGATGCGGTCCAGCGATTCCAGCCCGCCCGACTCGATCGCGCGGCGCAGCGCGGCGGCCTCGTCGGCACGCGCGGTCTGCAGCGCGTAGATCAGCGGCAGGGTCGGCTTGCCCTCGGCGAGGTCGTCGCCGACGTTCTTGCCCAGCGTGTCGGCGTCGGAGACGTAGTCGAGCAGGTCGTCGGCGATCTGGAAGGCGTAGCCGAGCTCCATGCCGTAATGGCGCAGCGCCTGCTCCTGCGCTTCCGGCAGGCCGGCCAGCACCGCGCCCAGCTCGGTGGCGGCGGCGAACAGCACGGCGGTCTTGCGCTCGATCACGCGCAGGTAGGCGGCCTCGTCGGTGTCCGGGTTGCCGATGTTGAGCAGTTGCAGCACCTCGCCCTCGGCGATCGCGTTGGTGGTGTCGGCGAGGATGCGCATCACGCGCATGCGGTCCAGCTCGACCATCAGCTGGAACGCGCGCGAATAGAGGAAGTCGCCGACCAGCACGCTGGCCGCGTTGCCCCACAGCGCATTGGCGGTCTTGCGCCCGCGGCGCAGGTCGGAGCCGTCGACCACGTCGTCGTGCAGCAGCGTGGCGGTGTGGATGAACTCGATCACCGCCGCAAGCTGGACGTGCTGCGTGCCCTCGTAGCCGGCGGCGCGCGCGGCCAGCACGTGCAGCATCGGCCGCAGGCGCTTGCCGCCGCCGCCGACGATGTGCTCGGCGATCTGGTTGATCAGCACCACGTCGGAGGCCAGCCGCGCACGGATCAGCGCATCCACCCGCGCCATGTCGGCGCCGGCCAGCGCGCGCACCGCGGCGAAACCGCGCGGGGATTCGACGGCGTCGGCGGCGGGCAGGCTCATGCGGGCTCCGGGGCGAATGGAGCGCGGATTATAGGCTGCGCGGGGCGGCGCCGGCGGACGCGCGCCGGCAGATCCGCCCTACGCGCCGGCGCGGCGCGGGTCCGGTCCGGGCGCGTGCGTAGCATGCTACGATCCCGGCCCATTCCCGACACGCGCATTCGAGGGGCGTTCCATGGCACGCGGCGTCAACAAGGTCATCCTGATCGGCAACCTCGGCGCGGATCCGGAAACGCGCTATACCGCCTCCGGCTCGGCCATCACCACCATCCGCCTCGCCACCACCGAGTCGTGGCGCGACAAGCAGAGCGGCGAAACCCAGGAACGCACCGAGTGGCACCGGGTGAAGTTCTTCGGCAAGCTCGCCGAGATCGCCGGCGAGTACCTGAAGAAGGGTCGCCAAGTGTACGTCGAGGGCTCGATCCGCACCGACAAGTTCACCGGCAACGACGGCCAGGAAAAGTTCTTCACCGAGATCGTCGCCAACGAGATGCAGCTGCTCGGCGGCCCCGGCGGCGAAGGCGGCGCCTCGCGCGGCGAGGGCGGCGGCTATCGCGAGCGCCCGCAGCAGGCGCGCCCGCAGGGCGGCAGCCGCGCCCCGGCGCCGTCCGCGCCGACGCCGTCCGGCGGCGGCGACGGTTTCGAGGACGACGACATACCGTTCTAGAGAACCCCTCCAGCAGACTGTTGAGCAAGATCGACGCAAAGCCCTCTTTCCAGAGGGCTTTGCTTTTTTTTTGCCAGTCTCGCGCGGTTGAAAACGTTCCTGGCAGCGTACGGCTGCGGGAGACGGGAAGAAATGGCGCGCACGCGTGGAGCGTAAGCGGACGTTGTGACCCCGCGACGACCCGATCCCGTCGTCTCGGCTTGCGCTGCAATGACGGAGAGGCGCTACCCGTCTCCCGCTCTCAATCGATGCCGAGCTTCTTCAACTTGTAGCGCAGCGCGCGGAAGGTGATGCCGAGCTTCTTCGCCGCGGCGGTCTTGTTGTAGCGGGTTTCCTGCAGCGCCTTCATGATCTTCTCGCGCTCGAGGTTGGAGATGTAGTCGTCGAGCGGCATCTCGCCCGCCGGGATCTCGGCGGGATCGTCCTCGTCCTCGTCGGCGGTGCCGACGGCCACGCGCGGGCCGCGCGTCGACAGCATCAGGTCGGCCACCTCGATCTGGCCGTTCTCGCACAGCGCCACCGCGCGTTCGAGGATGTTCTCGAGCTCGCGCACGTTGCCGGGAAAGTCGTAGTCGACCAGCGCCTGCAGCGCGGCCGGGCGCAGGGTCGGCCGATCGCTGCCGCCGCTTTCCTCGGCCAGGCGCAGCAGGATGCGACCGGCCAGCTTGGGCACGTCCTCGCGGCGCTCGCGCAGCGGCGGCACGCGCAGCTCGATCACGTTGATGCGGTAGAACAGGTCCTGGCGGAAGTGGCCCTGCTCGACCAGGTGCGCGAGATCCTTGTGCGTGGCCGAGAGGATGCGCACGTCGACCGGCACTTCGCCGCGGCCGCCGATCGGGCGCACCGCCTTCTCCTGGATCACGCGCAGCAGCTTGACCTGCATGTGCACCGGCAGCTCGGCGACTTCGTCGAGGAACAGGGTGCCGCCGTTGGCGGCCTGGAACAGGCCTTCCTTGTCGGCATGCGCGCCGGTGAACGAGCCCTTCTTGTGGCCGAAGAATTCGCTCTCCATCAGCTCGGAGGGGATCGCGCCGCAATTGACCGGCACGAACGGCCCGCCGGCGCGCGGGCCCTGCTCGTGGATCAGCCGCGCGACCAGCTCCTTGCCGACGCCGGATTCGCCGCTGATGTAGACCGGCGCCTGGCTGCGCGCCAGCTTGCCGATGGTGCCGCGCACCTGCTGCATCGCCGGCGAATCGCCGATCAGGCGCGCGCTGGCGGCGGCAACCACCGCGGCGTCGCCGCCGCGGCGTTCCTCGGACAGCCTCAGCGCGGTCTGCACCAGCCGGCGCAGCATGCCGATGTCGACCGGCTTGGAGACGAAGTCGAAGGCGCCGGCCTTGAGCGCGTTGACCGCCGCGTCGACGTTGCCGTAGGCGGTGATCATCGCCACCGGCGTCTCCGGGTACTGCCGCGCGATCAGCTCGATCAGCTCCTGGCCGGAGCCGTCGGGCAGGCGCATGTCGGTGAAGCACAGGCCGTAGCTGCGCTCGCCGAGCATGCGTTTGGCTTCGCTGACGTTGCTGGCCGCATCGACGTCGAGGTCCATGCGGCCGAGGGTGATGGTCAGCAGTTCGCGGATGTCGCGTTCATCGTCGATGACCAGGACGGTCTGCTTGCTCATGGGCGGATCTTGGCTGGACTCAGGGGGTGCGGACGGACGCGGGCGTTCGGGCGCTGCGCTCGGCGCGTACGCCCGGCGAGGGTACCGCGCGCCGGCCGCGCGGCAAAGCGCGCGCGTCAGGCCGGCGCGCCCGGCGCGTTCGCCGGCGGGGTCAGGGTGATGCGGAAGCAACTGCCGCCGCCGGCCACCGGCACGTACTCGAGCGTGGCCTGGTTGGCCTCGCACATCTGCTTGGCGAGATACAGGCCCAGCCCGGTGCCGTATTCGTGGGTGGTGAAGAACGGCTCGAAGATCTGCGCGGCGACCTTCGGCGGGATGCCTGGACCGCGGTCGATCACCTCGATCACCGGCGGGCCGAAGTCGGAGGCGTGGCGCGCCACCACCATCACCCGCGCCGACTCGCCCGGCATGCGCCCGTAGCGCAGCGCGTTCTGCACGAGGTTCCACACCACCTGCTGCAGGTGCTGCGGATCGGCCAGCGCCTCGACCGTGCGCGGCTGCACGATCGCGCGCAGCGAGTCGGCGCCGATGTCGTTGGATTCCTTGTACTCGTCGGTGAAGGCCAGCGCCCAGGCGTTCAGGTCCAGCACCTCCGGCCGCGAGCGGTCGCGGCGCGACAGTTGCAGGATGTTCTCGATGATGTCGTTCATCCGCCCGCAGTGGTTGTTGATGATCTCGACCATGCGCTGGTCGGCGGCGGGCAGGTCCTCGGATTCGGCCAGCAGCTGCGCGGAATAGCGGATCGCCGCCAGCGGGTTGCGGATCTCGTGCGCGATCGAGGCGGACAGCCGGCCCAGCGAGGCCAGGGTCAGCTCCTCGGCGCGGCGCGACACCAGCGAGGTGTCGTCGAGGAAGATCAGCACGTGCGAATCGTCGTTGGCGGCCAGGCGGGTGAAGCGCGGCACCACTTCGGGCACGCCCTCGGCCAGCGCCACCGAGGTCTGGTCGGTCTTGTCCGAGGTGCGCCAGTGGTAGAGCCGGCGCGACAGCTCCGGCGCCACCGCGCCGAGGTCGCGGCGGTCCGCGGGCGGGCTGCCGAGCAGCATCCACGCCGACTCGTTCATCTGGTGGACGCGGTTGGCCTCGTCGACCAGCAGCACGCCGGTCTGCATGCGCCGGATGATCAGCTCGTTGACCTGGGCCAGGTTGGCCAGGTCGAGGCCGCGGCGCTCGGCCAGCGCCTCGGTCTCGCGCATCTGCTTGCCGAGCGCGTAGCACAGCGAGGCGGCGGCGAAATAGGCCAGTCCGAACAGCGCCGACTCCAGCATGTCGCGCTCGACGTCGCGCGCGCCGGAGCTTTCCGAGAAGGTGTGGCCGAGCACGGCCAGCGTGGCCAGCGCGGCGAAGAACATGCCGTGGCGCAGCGGCAGCAGCAGCGCGCCGGCGGAGATGTCCACCACCAGCATCAGCGCCACGCCGTTGAGCGCGGTGGGCAGCGCGGCGATGGTCAGCAGCGCCGCCAGCACGTCCGCGCACAGCGCGACCGCGATCGCCGCGCGCGCATGCTGCTGCCAGACGCGCGTCTGCACCAGCGCCAGCAGCGCGAACAGCAGGTACAGCACCGCGGTCAGCCGGCCCAGCAGCGGCTCGCGCAGCGGGATCCAGTCGGCCGCCAGCGGGCTGAAGCTCAGGCCGATGTATACCGCCGCCTGCAGCACGCGGAACAGGTTGAAGAAGTAGATCTCGCGGCGCAGCGCGCCGGCGCCGGAGGGCGCGTGCGAGGCATGGGCGACGGCGGTGGACACGGCGGGACCCCGGCTCAACGGGCCTGGTGCGGACTGCGGACGGGGAAGGGCGGGCTCATGTGCCTAAGGTAAGCGGGTCGGGCGCGCTTGCCTAGGGAGCTCCGGCTTGCCGGGCGCGCGACGGCCGGGGGCGTCCCCTTTGCCATCGACGGACGCTTCCGGGACAATATCCCGTTGTCTTGCTCGCGCCGCGCCGGCTCACAGGCCGCACGCGTGCCCCCTGCGCAGTCCGTTGCGCGCCGTGCGCGCATCGTTCGCGGCGCGTTTCCCGTTTCCGTTCGTTCAAGGTGCAGGCATGAATTTCCACGAATATCAGGCCAAAGAGCTGTTCGCCGAGTACGGCATCGCCGTGCCGCCGGGCAAGGTCGCCGCCACCGCGGAGCAGGCGGCGGAAGCCGCCCGCGCGCTGGGCGGTGAGCAGTGGATGGTGAAGGCGCAGATCCACGCCGGCGGCCGCGGCAAGGCCGGCGGCGTCAAGTTCTGCAAGAGCCTCGACGAGGTCAAGGCCGCGGCGGCCGGCATGCTCGGCCGCAGGATGGAGACCTACCAGTCCGGCGGCCGCGCGCTGCCGGTCAACCTGGTGCTGGTCACCGACGCCAACGACATCGCCAAGGAGCTGTACCTGTCGATCCTGGTCGACCGCGGCAGCAAGGCGGTGGCGTTCATCGCCTCCGCGCGCGGCGGCGTCGACATCGAGCAGGTGGCGCGCGAAACGCCGGACGAGATCCACACCGTCACCGTCGATTACGTGCAGGGCCTGCAGCCCTACCAGTGCCGCAAGCTCGGCTTCGCGATGGGCCTCAATCCCAAGCAGGTCGGCCAGCTCACCAAGATCATGCTCGGCATGTACAAGCTGTTCATGGAGCAGGATCTCGCGCTGATCGAGCTGAACCCGCTGGCGATCGTCAAATCGGGCGAGCTGATGGCGCTGGACGGCAAGGTCAATTCCGACGACAACGCCGAGTTCCGCCATCCGCGCCTCGCCGCGATGCGCGACAAGACGCAGGAAGACCAGGCCGAGGCGGTCGCGCAGGAACACAGCCTCAACTACGTGACCATGGACGGCAACATCGGCTGCATGGTCAACGGCGCCGGCCTGGCGATGGCGACGATGGACGTGATCAAGCTGGCGGGCGGCGAGCCGGCCAACTTCCTCGACGTCGGCGGCGGCGCCACCAAGGAGCGCGTCACCGAGGCGTTCAAGCTGATCCTGTCCTCGGACAAGGTGCGCTGCATCCTGGTCAACATCTTCGGCGGCATCGTGCGCTGCGACCTGATCGCCGAGGGCATCATCGCGGCGGTCAAGGAAGTGGGCCTGACCATCCCGGTGGTGGTGCGCCTGCAGGGCACCAACGTCGAGCAGGGCCGCGAGCTGCTGGCCAACTCCGGATTGAAGATCACCCCGGCGGACGACCTCAACGACGCCGCCAGGAAGGCCGTTGCGGCCGCCGCGGCCTGAGGGGAAGGAAAGAACTCATGAGCGTACTGGTCAACAAGAACACCAAGGTCATCTGCCAGGGCTTCACCGGCCAGCAGGGCACCTTCCACTCCGAGCAGGCGGTCGACTACGGCACCAAGCTGGTCGGCGGCGTCACGCCGGGCAAGGGCGGCAGCGAGCACATCGGCCTGCCGGTCTACAACACCGTGCAGGACGCGGTGGACGACACCGGCGCCGACGCCTCGGTGATCTTCGTGCCGCCGCCGTTCGCGGCCGACGCGATCCTGGAAGCCGCCGACGCCGGCATCCGCGTGATCGTCACCATCACCGAAGGCATTCCGGTGCTGGACATGCTGCGCGTCAAGAACGCGCTGAAGGGCTATCCGGATACCGTGCTGATCGGCCCCAACTGCCCCGGCATCATCACCCCGGGCGAGTGCAAGATCGGCATCATGCCGGGCCACATCCACACGCCGGGCAAGGTCGGCATCGTCTCGCGCTCCGGCACGCTGACCTACGAGGCGGTGTTCCAGACCACCAACGTCGGTCTCGGCCAGAGCACGGTGATCGGCATCGGCGGCGACCCGATCCAGGGCATGAACTTCATCGACTGCCTGAAGCTGTTCCAGGACGATGCGCAGACCGAGGGCATCATCATGGTCGGCGAGATCGGCGGCAGCGCCGAGGAAGAAGCGGCCGAGTTCATCGCCGAGTACGTGAAGAAGCCGGTGGTGTCGTTCATCGCCGGCGCGTCCGCCCCGGCCGGCAAGCGCATGGGCCACGCCGGCGCGATCATCTCCGGCGGCAAGGGCACCGCCGCAGCCAAGTTCGAGGCGCTGGAAAAGGCGGGCGTGACCACGGTGCGTTCACCGGCCGACCTCGGCAAGACGCTGGCGGAGCGCATGCGCAAGTAAGCTTGCGCGGCAGCGACCCGTCCGGACATAGGCCGCGGCATGCCGCGGCCTTTGTTTTGCGCTGGCGGCGGGCGCGGCCGGCGCGGAGCCTCGTGTTATGCTCCCGCAGAGCATAAAGGCGCAGTAGCGCCACGAACGCCAAGGAGAAGCCGATGGCCAAGCTGCGCTTTGCGCTGGCCCAGCACGATCTTCCGGTCGGCGCGGTCGCCGCCAACGCGGCGCGCGCGCGCGAACTGATGGCGCAGGCGCGCGCCGGCGGGGCGGCGCTGGTCGCCTTTCCCGAACTGACCTTGAGCGGCTATCCGCCGGAGGACCTGCTGCTGCGGCCGAGCTTCCTCGAGGCCTGCACGCAGGAGCTGCAGGAGCTGGCGGGCACGGCGCAGGGCATCGCCGCGATCGTCGGCCACCCGCACGCGCAGGGCGAGGTGTACAACGCCGCCAGCCTGCTGCGCGACGGCCGCATCGCGCTGACCTATCGCAAGCAGGCGCTGCCGAACTACACCGTGTTCGACGAGAAGCGCTGGTTCCGCCCGGGCCACGACGCCGCGGTGGCCGAGATCGACGGCGTGCGCGTCGGCCTGCTGGTCTGCGAGGACATCTGGGAACCGGAGCCCGCGGCGAAGGCCGCGGCGGCCGGCGCCAAGCTGCTGCTGGTGATCAACGCCTCGCCCTACGACCTGCAGCAGGCGACGACGCGCGAGCGCGTTCTGGCGCAACGCGCGCGCGACAACGGCGTGGCGATCGCCTACGTCAACGCGGTCGGCGGCCAGGACGACCTGCTGTTCGACGGCGGCGCGCTGCTGGTGCAGCCGGACGGCACGGTCGCGGCGCGCGCGCCGGCGTTCGTCGACGCGCTGCTGCATGCCGAGTACGACCCGGCGACGCATCGCCTGGCCGCGCTCGACTGGCCGCGCGCCGCAGATACCGGCATCGAGGCCACGGTCTACGCCGGCCTGGTGCGCGGCGTGCGCGACTACGTCGACAAGAACGGCTTTCCCGGCGTGCTGCTCGGGCTGTCAGGCGGCATCGACTCGGCGCTGACGCTGGCGCTGGCGGTGGATGCGCTGGGGTCTTCGCGCGTCGGTGCGGTGATGCTGCCGACGCGCTACACCTCCGAGCTATCGCTGCGTGAGGCGCGGGCGCAGGCGGAACGTCTCGGCGTGGACTACCAGGTGCTGTCGATCGAGCCGGCGTTCCAGGCGTTCCTCGGCACGCTGGCGCCGGCCTTCGCCGGCAAGCCGGCCGACGTCACCGAGGAGAACCTGCAGTCGCGCTGCCGCGGCGTGATGCTGATGGCGCTCAGCAACAAGAGCGGCCGCCTGCTGCTGTCGACCGGCAACAAGAGCGAGATGGCGGTCGGCTACGCCACGCTGTACGGCGACATGTGCGGCGCCTACGCGCCGCTGAAGGACGTGTACAAGACGCTGGTGTACCGCCTGGCGCGCTGGCGCAACGCGCGCGGCGAGGCGATCCCGCCGGCGGTGATCGAGCGCGCGCCCTCGGCCGAGCTGCGCGAGCACCAGACCGACCAGGACTCGCTGCCGCCGTACGAGGTGCTGGACGCGATCCTCGAGCGCTTCGTCGAGGGCGAGCAGTCGCAGGCCGAGATCGTCGCCGCCGGCTTCGACGCCGAAACGGTGCGCCGCGTCGCGCGGCTGGTGCTGGCCAACGAGTTCAAGCGCCGGCAGTCGGCGCCGGGCCCGCGCATCACCACGCGCGCGTTCGGCCGCGACCGCCGCTACCCGATCACCTCAGGCTGGCGTTGACGCCCGCCGGTAGGAGCCTGCGTGCGGGCGACCGGAAAGGACGAGATGGATTCCCGCTGGCGCGGGAATGACGACCGGTCGAGCCTTTCCCGAGTCCCGAGTCCCGAGTCCCGCCTCAGTAATGCCCCGACAGCGGGATCATGCGGCGGATCGTCGACGGCCGCTTGGGCCAGCCCTTCTGGTCGGCGAGATACGGGTGGTTGGGGTAGTTCAGCTTGAGCACGCGCTCGGCGTCGTCGGCGAGCTTGGTCTGGCCGAGCTTGCGGTAGCTCTTGGTCATCACCGCCAGCGCATCGGCCGCCTGCGGCGTCTGCTGATAATGCTCGATGATGTACTCGGCGCGGTCGGCGGCGGCGACGTAGGCCTGGATGCGCAGGTAGTACATCGCGATGTTCAGCTCGTACTGCGCGAGGCCGTTGCGCAGGTAGATCATGCGCTGGCGGCCGTCGTTGGCGTAGCGGCTGTTCGGGTAGCGCGTGACCAGGTCGGAGAAGTCGTTGAACGCCTGCACCGCGTAGCCCGGATCGCGACGCGACCGGTCGCGCTTGATGTAGTTCTCGAGGAACGAGTTGGTGCGGTTGAAGTTGATCAGGCCGCGCAGGTAGTACGCGTAATCGATATGCTTGTTGGTCGGATAGGTCTTGATGAAGCGGTTGATCGTCGAGTAGGCGTCGTCCGGCTTGTCGCTCTTGTACTGCGCATAGGCCAGTTCGAGCTCGGACTGCTCGGTGTACGGCCCGAACGGGAAGCGCGCGATCAGGCGCTGGTAGGCTTTCTCGGCGCGGCCGTAGTTGCCGATCTGCAGCGACTGTTTCGCCTTGGCGTAGACCTGCTCGACCGGCAGCGTTTCGGCTTCGTCGCGCTTGTTCTTGCCGAAGTGCGAACAGCCCACCAGCAGCACGAGCAGGGCGAGCAGCGGCAGACGCAGGATCGGGGCGACGCGCATGGAAATACCCGGAGGCAAACACGAATGGCCATGATAGCCCAAACCGGCCCCCGGCCGGCAGCGCGCCCGCGGAGGGCGGCATGAACGAACCGGTACGCCGGACCGCGATCCCGCCGGAGGAGGCGGGTCGGCGCTTCGACCAGGCGCTGGCGCGGATGTTCCCCGAGTTCTCGCGTTCGCGCCTCAGCGCGTGGATACGCGCCGGCGCGGCGCGCCTCGACGGCGCCGCGGTCGCCCCGCGCCACGTGGTGCGCGGCGGCGAGACGGTCGAGCTGACGCCGCGCCTCGAGGACGAGGTCGCGATGGTGCCGCAGCCGATCGCGCTGGACGTCCGCTACGAGGACGCCGACCTGCTGGTGCTGGTCAAGCCGGCCGGTTTGGTCGTGCACCCCGGCGCCGGCAACCCGGCCGGCACGCTGCAGAACGCCCTGCTGCACCACGATGCGGCGCTGGCGCAGGTGCCGCGCGCGGGCATCGTGCACCGCCTCGACAAGGACACCTCCGGCCTGATGGTGGTGGCGAAGTCGCTGCGCGCGCATACCGCGCTGGTGGCGATGCTCGCCGCGCGCGACGTGCACCGCCAGTACGAGGCGGTGGTGCTGGGCACGCTGGTTGCCGGCGGCACGGTGGACGCGCCGCTCGGCCGCCATCCGGTCGATCGTTTGCGCCAGGCCGTGCGCGACGGCGACGGCGGCAGGCGCGCGGTCACGCACTACCGCGTGCGCGAGCGCTTTCGCGCGCACACGCTGCTGCAATGCAATCTCGAAACCGGGCGCACGCATCAGATCCGCGTGCACCTGGCGCACATCGGCCACCCGCTGGTCGGCGACCCGCTGTACGGCGGCGGCCTCAGGCTGCCGCGCGGCGCCAGCCCGGCGCTGGTCGAGGCGCTGAAAGGCTTCCGCCGCCAGGCGCTGCACGCCGAACGGCTCGCCTTCGCGCACCCGGTCGATGGCCGGCCGCTCGAATTTGCCGCCGAACGGCCGGCCGACCTCGCCGCGCTGGTCGAGGCGCTGCGCGCGGACACCGCCCTGGCCGCGGAGTCGCGCTGAGGTGCGCACCGGCTTTCTGCAGCCGGACTGGCCCGCGCCGCCGCGCGTGCGCGCGGCGGTCGCCACGCGCGCAGCGCCGGGGGTGTCGGTGGCGCCGTTCGGGCCGTGCAACCTCGGCGCGCGCAGCGGCGACGACCCGGCCGCGGTCGCCGCCAACCGCGCCGCGCTGGCCGACGCGCTGGCGCTGCCGTCCGCGCCGCTGTGGCTGCGCCAGGTGCACGGCACGCGGGTGGTCGATGCCGATGCCGCCGCGCCCGGCGGCGAGCCGCAGGCCGACGCCGCGCTGACGCGCACGCCCGGCCGCGTGCTCGCCATCCTCACCGCCGACTGCCTGCCGCTGCTGTTCGCGCGTGACGACGGCGGCGCCGTCGCCGCCGCGCATGCCGGCTGGCGCGGGCTGTCGGCCGGCGTGCTGGAAGCGACGCTGGGCGCGCTCGCCGCGCCGCCGGCGCGCGTGCTGGCGTGGCTGGGCCCGGCGATCGGCGCGGCGTCGTACGAAGTGGGCGAGGAAGTGCGCGCGGCTTTCGTCGATGCCGACCCCGGCGCTGCCATCGCCTTCGCGCCGACCCGCCCCGGCCACTGGCATTGCGACCTCGAAGCGCTGGCGCGCCGCCGCCTCGCCGCCGCCGGCGTGACCCGCGTGCACGGCGGCGGCTTCGATACCCGCGCCGACCCGCGCTTCCATTCCTATCGCCGCGACGGCGCGCGCAGCGGGCGCTTCGCCAGCCTGGTGTGGATCGCGCAGAACGCCAGTTAGGACGGGTTGCGGGCGGATGCCGGGCGCGGCGCTCAGCCTGCCGGCGCGTACAGCTCGACGCGGTCGCGGCCGTTGCGCTTGGCGACGAGCAGGGCGGCGTCGGCGCGTTCGATGGCGCTGTCCAGCGCGCAGCCGGGTTCGACTTCGGCGAGGCCGACGCTGAAGCTGATGCGCAGCCGCGCTTCGCCGGCGAAGCGGCGCTCGGCGACGCGGGCGCGCAGGCGCTCGCAGGCGCTGCGCGCGTCCGGCAGCGACGCGTGGATCAACAGCAGGAATTCCTCGCCGCCCCAGCGCGCCGCCCAGTCGCTCTCGCGCAGCGAGGCGCGCAGCAGGTCGCCGAGTTCGGCCAGCACGGCGTCGCCGACGCCGTGGCCGTGGCGGTCGTTGACCGACTTGAAGCGGTCGATGTCGAGCATGCCGACGCAGCGCGGCCAGGCGCCCTCGATCTCGTGCAGCGCGCGGTCGGCGGCGCGGCGGTTCATCAGGCCGGTGAGGAAGTCCGACTGCGCCAGCTTTTCCAGCTCGCCGCGCTCGCGCGCCAGCGCCGCGGTGACGTAGCGCACGTCGCGCAGCAGCCGGCCGGCGGTGTCGCGGTAGTGCTGCGGCAGCGCGGCCGGAGTGCCGTCGTGCAGAAAATCGCGCAGCGCCTGCGCCGCCAGTTCGATCGGCGCGACCAGTTGGCGGAAGCCGCGGAACGCCAGCAGGGTGCCGGCCAGCAGTGCGGCCAGCGCCGGCAGCAGCCACGTGTCGCGGTCGACCGTGCGCGTGGTGAGCAGCCATGCCAGCAGCGCCAGCAGCGGCAACTGCAGGGTCACGAACGCCACTGCGAAGAACTTGCCGGCGTAGCTGCGCGGGCGATTGCGCGCGGCGAGCCGCGCGTACAGTCCCAGCGACGGCGGGTGCCGCTGCCACTTCGGGAACAAGCGCATGGAGCCTCCTGCAACCGTGCTGCCTCCCCACGCGGCATCCTGTGCAAAGCGCCGCCGGCGAACGCGGACGGCGGTCACGCTACGGGCGGCGATGCTGGCGCCGTTCAGCTTGCGGCGGTGCGCGCCAGGGCGCGCAGGAAGGCGCCGCGCCAGGCGGTGATGTCCTGCCGGCGCATGACCTCCATCATCGCCTGCCAGCGCATGCGCCGTTCCTCCATCGGCATCACCAGCGCGGCGCGCAGCGCGTCGGCGACTTCGTCCTGATCGTAGGGATTGACCCGCAGCGCGGTCTTCAGCTCGTTGGCCGCGCCGGCGAAGCGCGACAGCACCAGCTCGCCCGGATCGGCCGGATCCTGGCAGGCGACGTATTCCTTGGCGACCAGGTTCATGCCGTCGCGCAGCGGCGTCACCAGCCCGACGCGGGCGACGCGGTAGTAGCCGGCCAGCGTCGCCTGCGGGAACGCCTTGTTGACGTAGCGGATCGGCACCCAGTCCGGTTCCGCGTAGGCGCCGTTGATGTGGCCGGCGATGCGTTCGAGTTCGCGGCGGATGGCGCGGTATTCCGGCACCTCGCTGCGCGAGGGCGGTGCGATCTGCAGCAGCGATACGCGGCTGCGCAGGTGCGGCGCGGACTCCAGCAGGCGGCCGAACGCCGCGAAGCGCTCGGGCAGGCCCTTGGAGTAGTCGAGCCGGTCGACGCCGATCACCAGCGCGCGCTCGGCCAGGCTCTCGCGCAGGTGCGCCACCGCGCTGCCGGTTGCCGCGCGCGCCGCGCTCTCGGCGACCGCGGCGGTGTCGATGCCGATCGGGAAGCAGCCCGCGCGGAAGCGGCGTCCATCCGCGGTGCGGATCGTGTCGTCGTCGGCCAGCTCGGCGCCGGCTTCGTGGCAGAAATAGTCCTGCAATGCGCGCAGGTCGCGCGGCGTCTGCAGTCCGACCAGGTCGTAGGCGGCCAGCGCCTCGATCAGATCGCGATGGTGCGGCAGGGTCACCAGCAGGTCGGCCGGCGGCAGCGGCGTGTGCAGGAAGAAGCCGATGCGGCTGGCCACGCCGCGCCGGCGCAGGTGCGCGGCCAACGGGATCAGGTGGTAGTCGTGCACCCAGGCCACGTCGTCCGGTTCGAGCAACGCGGCCAGGTGCTCGGCGAACATCGCGTTGACGCGCTGGTAGCCGGCATAGGTTTCCCGCTGGTAGTCGACCAGGTCGGTGCGGCAGTGGAACAGCGGCCACAGCGCGCGGTTGGCGAAGCCGGCGTAGTAGTCGTCGCGGTCGCGGCGCGACAGGTCGAGGGTGGCGTAGGTGATCAGGCCCTCGCGCTGGCGGCGCAGCTCGGTGGCGCTGGCGGCGGCCAGCTTGCCGCTCCAGCCGAACCACACGCCGCCGCACTCCGACAACGCGGCGTGCATCGCCGTCGCCAGCCCGCCGGCGCGGATCTCCTTCGGCAGCGCGACGCGATTGGACACCACCACCAGCCGGCTCACAGGGCTTCCTCCCACGGCCGCGACAGGCGCATCGCCGCGTTGACCAGGCCGACCAGCGAGTAGGTCTGCGGGAAGTTGCCCCAGGCCTCGCCACTGTGCGGGTCGAGATCCTCGGACAGCAGACCGAGCGGATTGCGCCGCGCCAAGAGGTGTTCGAACAGCTCGCGCGCCTCGTCGTGCCGGCCCAGTGCGGCCAGCGCGTCGATGTACCAGTAGGTGCAGATGGTGAAGCTGGTCTCGGGCGTGCCGAAATCGTCGGGCGCGGCGTAGCGCAGCAGGTAGTCGCCGCGACGCAGCTCGCGGCCGATCGCGTCGACGGTGGCGGCGAAGCGCGGGTCGTCGCCGCGCACGAAGCCGATGTCGGCCAGCAGCAGCAGGCTGGCGTCCAGGCGGTCGCCGTCGAAGGCGTCGACGAAGTGGCCGCGCACGCCGTGGAAGCCGCGCGTGTCGATGTCGTTGCGCAGGCGCGCGGCGGCGTCGCGCCAGTGCCGCGCGCGCGCCGCCAGGCCGAGCTGGCCGGCGATGCGCGCCAGGCGGTCGCAGGCGGCCCAGCACATCGCCGCGGAGTAGGTGTGCACGCGCGTGCTGCCGCGGAACTCCCACAGCCCCGCATCCGGCTGCCCGGCCAGCCGCGCCGCGGCGGTGCCGAGCGGCTCCAGCCGCGCGAAGGTTTCCGCGTCGCCGGGACGTTCCAGCCGCTGGTCGAAGAACAGTTGCGCGGCGGCCAGCAGCACGCTGCCGTGGACGTCATGCTGGCGTTGCCGCCAGGCGTCGTTGCCGATGCGTACCGGGCCCATGCCGCGGTAGCCGGCGAGATCGGGCGCTTCGCGCTCGTGCAGCTCGCGCGCGTAGGTGATGCCGTAGACCGGGCCGAGCTCGCCGTCCGTCGCGGCTAGGTTGAAGATGTAGTGCAGGTATTCCTCCATCGTGCGCGTCGCGCCGAGGCGGTTCAGCGCGCGCACCACGAACGCCGCGTCGCGCAGCCAGCAGTAGCGGTAGTCCCAGGTGCGCGGCGTGCCGGGCGCTTCCGGAATCGAGGTGGTCACCGCGGCGACGATGGCGCCGGTATCCTCGAACTGGCACAGCTTCAGCGTGATCGCCGCACGGATCACCGCCTCCTGCCACTCGAACGGCACCGACAGGTAGCGCACCCACTCGCGCCAGTAGTCGAGGGTGTGGCGCATCAGCGCGTCGACGAAGTCGTCGACCGGCAGGGTCAAGGTCTCGTCGGGGCCGAGCACGCAGTGCAGCGGACGCTCCAGGATCAGCGGCAGCGCGTCGGTGACGTAGGGCACCGGCAGGTCCGAGGTCAGGCGCAGCGTCACGTCGTCGAGCAGGAAGCGCACGTGATTGCTGCCGGAGGTCCGTGCCGGCACGCGCGCGCCGTAGCCGGCCAGCGGCGCGAGGCGCATGCGGATGCGCGGCGTGCCCGCCACCGGCGCGATGCGCCGCGCCAGCATCATCGGGTGGTAGATGCGCCCGTGCTGCTTGTAGCGCGGCGCGAGGTCGGTGATCTCGACGATGCCGCCGTGGCGATCGTACAGGCGCGTCGCCAGCACCGCGGTATTGCGCAGGTAGCGTTGCTCGGCGCGGGCGAAGTCCTCCAGCTCCACCGCCCACACCCCGGCACCGGCGTGGCGCGGCGACAGCAGCGCGCAGAAGGCGGGGTCGCCGTCGAAATGCGGGAAGCAGCCCCAGACGACGCGGCCCTGCGCGTCGATCAGCGCGGCGATCTTGCCGTTGCCGACGATGCCGAGGTCGAGATTGGCGGCGTTCATGCGCGGGCGTCTCCTCGTTCGAGCGCGGCGGCGACGCGTTGCAGCCAGGCATGCACGTCGGCGGGGGCGGGCAGCGCGTAGCGCGCCGCGCTGGGGCGCGTGCCGACCAGCACGCTGAGGCCGTCCGCGCGGTTGACCGCGGCGAAGGCGTGCTCGTCGGTGAGGTCGTCGCCGACGAACACCGGCGTGCGCGCGCGGAACGGCGGCGCGGCGCGCAACGCGTCGATCGCGCGCCCCTTGTCGGCATCGACCGGCTTCAGTTCGCAGACCATCGCGCCCGGCTGCACGGCGATGCCCGGCAGCATCGCGGCGATGCGCGCCGCGCCCTCGTGCACCTGCGCGGCAAGCGCGGGCGCGCGACGGTAGTGCAGGGCGACGGCGGCACCCTTGGCTTCGAGCAGCACGCCGGGCAGCGCATCGGCGAGCTCGCGCGCGCGCGCCTGCAGCAGCCCGGCGACGCGGCTGTCGATGGCGAGCATGCGCCGCGCACCTTCGGCGTCGCGCAGCTCGCAGCCGTGGATGCCGGCTGCCGGCAGGCGCAGCGGCGCGAACAGCCGGTCGAGGTCGTCGATGCTGCGGCCGCTGACCAGGGCCAGCGCGCCGCCGAACGCGGCGTGCAAGCGCTGCAGCAGCGCGATCAGCGCGGGGGGCACGCGCACGCCGGCGGGGCTCGCTGCGAACTCGAGCAGCGAGCCGTCGACATCCAGGAACAGCGACCAGCGCGCGGCGCGGTGCGGCAGCGGCGGTGCGGGCAGCGCATTCCGTGGGGCGGGTGTCGGGTGCGGGTCCACCTCGAAAATCTGGGGTTGATACGGGCAAATCAAACCTTTGCGATTGTGCCGCAACGGGCGGGGGCGGCCAAACCCGCTTGAATCCCCGCCTCGCGGCCCGCACCTCCGGGGCAGCGGCGGCCGTGGCCGCCATCGTTTTGCAGGGGATTGCCCATGCGGATGGACAAACTGACCTCGCGCTTCCAGCAGGCGCTGGCCGACGCGCAATCGCTGGCGGTCGGGCGCGACCACAACATGCTCGAACCGGCGCACGTGCTGGCCGCGCTGCTCGACCAGCAAGGCGGCTCGACCGTGCCGCTGCTGACCCAGGCCGGCGTCGACGTGCCGGCGCTGCGCCAGCGCGTGACCGCGATCCTCGAGCGGCTGCCGCGCGTGGCCGGCCAGGAGGGCAACCTCAACATCGGCAACGAGCTCAGCCGCCTGCTCAACCTCACCGACAAGCTGGCGCAGCAGCGCGGCGACCAGTTCATCGCCAGCGAGCTGTTCGTGCTGGCGGCGCTGGAGGACAAGGGCGAGGTCGGCGCGGCGCTGAAGGCGGCCGGCGCGAGCAAGGCCGCGCTGGAAGCGGCGATCGACAAGCTGCGCGGCGGCGAGAAGGTGCAGAGCGAGGGCGCCGAGGACCAGCGCCAGGCGCTGGAGAAGTTCACCATCGACCTGACCGCGCGCGCCGAGTCCGGCAAGCTCGATCCGGTGATCGGCCGCGACGAGGAGATCCGCCGCGTCGTGCAGGTGCTGCAGCGGCGCACCAAGAACAACCCGGTGCTGATCGGCGAGCCCGGCGTCGGCAAGACCGCGATCGTCGAAGGCCTGGCGCAGCGCATCGTCAACGGCGAGGTGCCGGAGGGCCTGCGCGACAAGCGCGTGCTGGCGCTGGACATGGGCGCGCTGATCGCCGGCGCCAAGTTCCGCGGCGAATTCGAGGAGCGCCTGAAGGGCGTGCTGAACGACCTGGCCAAGCAGGAAGGCCGGGTGATCCTGTTCATCGACGAGCTGCACACCATGGTCGGCGCCGGCAAGGCCGAGGGCGCGATGGACGCCGGCAACATGCTGAAGCCGGCGCTGGCGCGCGGCGAGCTGCACTGCATCGGCGCGACCACGCTGGACGAGTACCGCAAGTACGTCGAGAAGGACGCCGCGCTGGAGCGGCGCTTCCAGAAGGTGTTCGTCGGCGAGCCGTCGGTGGAGGACACCATCGCCATCCTGCGCGGGCTGAAGGAGCGCTACGCCGTGCACCACGGCGTCGAGATCACCGACCCGGCGATCGTCGCCGCGGCGACGCTGTCGCACCGCTACATCAGCGACCGCCAGCTGCCGGACAAGGCCATCGACCTGATGGACGAGGCTGCGTCGCGCATCCGCATGGAGATCGACTCCAAGCCGGAGGAACTCGACCGGCTGGAGCGGCGGCTGATCCAGCTGAAGATCCAGCGCGAGGCGCTGAAGAAGGAGAAGGACGAGGAATCGCAGAAGCGCCTCGCCGACCTCGAAGCCGACATCGCCAAGCTGGAGCGCGAGTTCGCCGACCTGAACGAGGTGTGGAAATCGGAGAAGGCGACGCTGCAGGGCGCGACCAGGATCAAGGAGCAGATCGAGGCCGCGCGCCTCGAGCTCGAAGCCGCGCAGCGCCGCCAGGACTACGCGAAGATGAGCGAGATCCAGTACGGCCGCCTGCCGGAGCTGGAGAAGCAGCTCAAGGCCGCGCAGGAGGCGGAGCAGCGCGGCTTCACCCTGCTGCAGGACCGCGTCACCGCCGAGGAGATCGCCGAGGTGGTGTCGCGCTGGACCGGCATCCCGGTGTCGAAGATGCTGGAAGGCGAGCGCGAGAAGCTGCTGCACATGGAAGACGCGCTGCACAAGCGCGTGGTCGGCCAGGACGAGGCGGTGCGCGCGGTGTCCGACGCCATCCGCCGCGCGCGCGCCGGCCTGTCCGACCCCAACCGCCCGAACGGCTCGTTCCTGTTCCTCGGTCCCACCGGCGTGGGCAAGACCGAGCTGTGCAAGGCGCTGGCCGAGTTCATGTTCGACACCGCCGACGCGATGGTGCGCATCGACATGAGCGAGTTCATGGAGAAGCACTCGGTCGCGCGCCTGATCGGCGCGCCGCCCGGCTACGTCGGCTACGAGGAAGGCGGCTACCTGACCGAGGCGGTGCGCCGGCGCCCGTACAGCGTGATCCTGCTCGACGAGGTCGAGAAGGCGCACCACGACGTGTTCAACGTGCTGCTGCAGGTGCTCGACGACGGCCGCCTCACCGACGGCCAGGGCCGCACCGTCGACTTCCGCAACACCGTGGTGGTGATGACCTCCAACCTCGGCTCCAACCTGATCCAGGAGATGACCGGCGGCGACGGCGAGGAGGAGTACCTCAAGATGAAATCGGCGGTGCTGGGCGTCGTGCAGGCGCACTTCCGCCCCGAGTTCATCAACCGCCTCGACGAGCTGGTGGTGTTCCGCCCGCTGGAGAAGGCGCAGATCCGCGCGATCGCGCGCATCCAGATCGGCTACCTGGAGAAGCGCCTGGCCGAGCGCCAATTGAAGCTCGAAGTCGACGACAAGGCGCTGGACCTGCTCGGCAACGTCGGTTTCGATCCGGTGTACGGCGCGCGGCCGCTGAAGCGGGCGATCCAGCAGCAACTGGAAAACCCGCTGGCGCGCGAGATCCTGGAAGGCCGCTTCCAGCCGGGCGACAGCGTGCAGGTCGGCGTGCACGAGGGCCGGCTGGCGTTCGCCAAGGGATGATGCCGAAGGCCGAGGGTCGAACCGGCGGTTGCGGCCGCGGGCTTTGTTGACTTTTGACCCTTGACCTTTGACGCTTCCGCTCTTGTTCCGTTCTTTTCCGCTTCACCGCCACCCATGCCCATCTACGAATTCGAATGCGGCGCCTGCGGCCATCGCTTCGACCGCCTGCAGAGACTTTCCGACCCCGACCCGCGCGACTGCCCCGAGTGCGGCCGCGCCGAGTTGAACCGCTGCGTCACCGCGCCGGCGTTCCGCCTGGCCGGTAGCGGCTGGTACGAGACCGACTTCAAGAAAGACGGCGACGCCAAGCGCAACCTCGCGCACAAGGACGATGCGCCGAAAAAGGACGCGGCCAAGGCCGAGTCCGCCGCACCCAAGGCCGACACGCCCGCGTCGGGCACCCGCTGAGCGCAAGGCCACCGCCGCGCCCCGCGCGGGCCGGCGATCGCACCTTCCCCGTGCCCGGGGTGCAAGGACGCCGCGACGGATGCCGGCGCACCCCGCGCGCGACCCGGCGCGCCCCGGCCGCGCCGCCGGCGTCGCGAGCGTGATCGCGGCGGGCGTTTTGTTTGCAGCGCAGCAAATCCGGCCTTAGCATTCCGCGTCTTGCCTTATCCGCCTGCGGGCGGCCGGAGCTTTCGCGCATGCGCACCCACTACTGCGGCCTCGTCGACGAGTCCCTGATCGGCCGGAACGTCACCCTGTGCGGCTGGGTCGACACCCGCCGCGACCACGGCGGCGTGGTGTTCCTCGACCTGCGCGACCACGAGGGCATCGTGCAGGTGGTGGCGGATCCGGACACCGCCGAAGCGTTCGCCACGGCGAGCGCGGTGGGCTACGAGTATTGCCTGCGCGTCACCGGCACGGTGCGCAGGCGCGTCAGCGCCAACGACCGCGTCAGGACCGGCCGCGTCGAGGTGCTGGCGCAGTCGATCGAGGTGCTGAACGCCGCGCGCGACCTGCCGTTCGCGCTGCACGAGAATCCCAGCGAGGAGACGCGGCTGAAGTACCGCTACCTCGACCTGCGCCGCCCGGAGATGCAGCGCATGATGCGCACGCGCATCAAGCTGGTGCAGGCGCTGCGCCGCCAGCTCGACGCCGCCGGCTTCCAGGACCTGGAGACGCCGATCCTGACCAAGGCCACGCCGGAAGGCGCGCGCGATTATCTCGTGCCCTCGCGCGTGCACCCGGGGCAGTTCTACGCGCTGCCGCAGTCGCCGCAGTTGTTCAAGCAGATCCTGATGATGGCGGGCTTCGACCGCTACTACCAGATCGCGCGCTGCTTCCGCGACGAGGACCTGCGCGCCGACCGCCAGCCGGAGTTCACCCAGCTCGACATGGAGTTCGCGTTCGTCGGGGAGCGCGACGTGCAGGACTTCGTCGAACCGCTGATCCGCCGCACGTTCGCGGAAGTGGTCGAGGCCGAACTGCCTGCGCCGTTCCCGCGCATGACCTGGGCGGAGGCGATGCGCCGCTACGGTTCCGACAAGCCGGACCTGCGCATCGCGCTGGAGCTGGCCGATGTCGCGGACGCGGTGAAACACGTCGAGTTCAAGGTGTTCGCCGGCCCGGCCAACGACCCGCAGGGCCGCGTCGCCGCGCTGCGCGTGCCGGGCGGCAGCGACCTGAGCCGCCGCGAGATCGACCTGCTCGCCGAGCACGCCGCCAAGCACGGCGCGAAGGGCCTGGCCTGGATCCGCATCGACGACCTTGCCAAGGGACGGGAAGGTTTGACCTCGCCGGTGGTGAAGTTCCTCGACGACGCGGCGCTTTCGGCGATCTTCGCCGCCACCAGCGCGCAGAACGGCGACCTGCTGCTGATCGGCGCCGGCGCGTGGAAGACCGTCACCGACTTCATGGGCGCGCTGCGGCTCAAGGTCGGCCGCGACCGCGGCCTGGTCGAGAACGCCTGGCGGCCGCTGTGGGTCACCGATTTCCCGATGTTCGAATACGACGCCGAGGCGCAGCGCTACGTCGCGCTGCACCACCCGTTCACCGCGCCCAAGGTCGACGACATCGCCGCGCTCAAGGCCGACCCGGCCAACGCGGTCAGCCGCGGCTACGACATGGTGCTGAACGGCAACGAGATCGGCGGCGGCTCGATCCGTATCCATCGCCCGGACATGCAGAGCGCGGTGTTCGACCTGCTCGGCATCGGCGCCGAGGAGGCGCAGGCCAAGTTCGGCTTCCTGCTGGAGGCGCTGAAGTTCGGCGCGCCGCCGCACGGCGGCATCGCCTTCGGCATCGACCGCATCGCCGCGCTGATGGCGGGCACCGACTCGATCCGCGACGTGATCGCCTTCCCCAAGACCACCAGCGCGCAGGACCTGATGACCGACGCGCCCTCGGCGATTCCCGCGGCGCAGTTGAAGGAGCTGCACGTGCGCGTGGCGGAAGGCCTGCGGGACGCGGAACCCGGGGCCCGGGACCCGGGCAAGGCGTAACAACGCGCCGTCGTTCCCGTTCGCGTTCGTCGCCCACGGCCTCGTTCCGTGGCGGATACCGCGGCAGGAGCCTGCGCGCAGGCGACCCGCCCCGCGCCCTTCCCGCGCAAGCGGGGATGCGGCGCGGTACGTCGCATGAAGCGCATGGCCACCGACGCAGCACGTTTCGCATAATCGAAGCGCCGGGTCCCGGCGTTCGCCGGAATGACGGCGCGTCGTTACGCTCTTCCCGACTCCCGACTCCCGACTCCCGACTCCCGAAGCACCCCATGCCCGACCACGTGATCCTGCTGCACGGCCTGTGGATGCGCGGTTTCGCGCTGGGCGCGCTGAAGCGCCGGCTCGCCGCGGCCGGTTTCGCGGTGCATGCGTTCGAGTACCTGAGCGTCGCGGCCGCGCCGGAGCTGACGGCGCGGCGCCTGGCGGAGCGGGCGGACAGGCTCGGCGCGCGGCGCCTGCACCTGCTCGGACACAGCCTGGGCGGCCTGATCGCGCTGCGCGCGGCGGCCGCGCTGGAGCTGCCGCCGGGGCGCATCGTCTGCCTCGGCTCGCCGCTGGCTGGCAGCGCCGCCGCGCGCGGGCTGGCCGGCTTTCCGGGCGGCGCCATGCTGATGGGGCAGAGCTTCGCGCTGCTGCGCGACGGCCTCGAACGCTGGGACGGCGCGCGCGACGTCGGCGTGATCGCCGGCCGGCTGCCGATCGGCCTGGGCGCGTGGCTGGGCCGCTTCGACGGCGAGCACGACGGCACCGTGGCGGTGGCCGAGACGCGGCTGCCGGGCATCGCCGACCACTGCGTGGTGCCGGCCTCGCACACCGGCCTGCTGTTCTCGGCCGAGGCCGCCGGTCAGGCCGCGGCGTTCCTGCAGCTCGGGCATTTCGAGCGCGGACTGGGGTAAAATCGCGCGCTTGCCAGTCAGCCAGCCGCAGGTAGTCCCATGGGTAGAGGCCCGTCCATCGAAGGCCGCAAGAACGCCGAGGACGCCAAGCGCGCCAAGGTGTTCACCAAGCTGATCCGCGAAATCACCGTCGCCACGCGCTCGGGCGTGGCCGATCCGGCCGGCAATCCGCGCCTGCGCGCGGCGGTGGACAAGGCGCTGTCGGCCAACATGACCAAGGACACCATCGAGCGCGCGATCAAGCGCGGCTCCGGCGCCGACGGCGGCGCCGACATGCAGGACCTGCGCTACGAGGGCTACGGTCCGGGCGGCGTGGCGCTGATCATCGAATGCTTCACCGACAACCCGACGCGCACCGTGGCCGACGTGCGCCACGCGTTGACCAAGCACGGCGGCAATCTCGGCACCAGCGGCTCGGTGGCGTTCCAGTTCACCCGCTGCGGCGAGCTGGCGTACGCCACGCGCGGCGACGCGGCGGCGGAGGAGAAGGTGCTGGAAGCGGCGCTCGATGCCGGCGCCGACGACGTGATCAACGAGGGCGGCGAGAGCACCGTGCTGTGCGCGCCGGAAAGCTTCGAGGCGGTGCAGCAGGCGCTGATCGCGGCGGGCCTGCGCGCCGAGCATGCCGGCGTCGGCATGCGCCCCAACAACCGCGTGGCGGTGTCCGCCGAGACCGCGGAGACCCTGCTCGACCTGGTCGAGAAGCTGGAAGGCCTCGACGACGTGAGCGAGGTCTACCACAACGCCGAACTGCCGGCGAACGGGACATGAGCGGGACTCGGGACCCGGGATTCAGGGCTCCGGGCGAGGGCCCCGTCCCGGTAGCCGTGGCCGCGAACGCCACGCGGCGGTTTTCGTAGGCCGCCGCGCCACGGCCATGCCGCATCCACGCTCTGTCGAGTCCCGAGTCCCGAGTCCGGGGTCCCGCCAGGTGCGCATCCTCGGCATCGATCCAGGCTCGCAGCGCACCGGCGTCGGCATTGTCGACGCCGACGGCGCGGGCAAGACGGCACACGTGTTCCACACGGCCCTGGCGGTTGCCGACGCCGACAGCTTTCCGCTGCGGCTCAAGCGCATCTACGACGGGCTGTGCGCGATCATCGAGGAGCATCGGCCGGAAGAGGCGGCGATCGAGCGCGTGTTCATGGCGCGCAACCCCGATTCCGCGCTGAAGCTGGGCCAGGCGCGCGGCGCGGCGATCTGCGCCGTGGTCAGCCGCGCGCTGGAGGTGCACGAGTACGCGCCGACGGAGATCAAGCAGGCCGTGGTCGGCGGCGGCGGCGCCGACAAGGCGCAGGTGCAGCACATGGTCTCGGTCTTGCTTGGCCTGAAGGGGCCGCTGCAGGCCGACGCCGCCGACGCGCTGGCGGTGGCGATCGCGCACGCGCACACGCGCGCCACGGTCGGCCGCATCGGCATTCCCCGCACCGCTTGGAGGCGCAGGCGATGATCGGACGGTTGCAGGGCAGGCTGGTCGGCAAGCAGCCGCCGTGGATCGTGATCGACGTCAACGGCGTCGGCTACGAGCTGGAAGTGCCGATGTCGACGCTGTACGACCTGCCCGAGCTCGGCCGCGAGGTGACCCTGCTGACCCACTACGCGGTCAAGGAGGACACGGTCGCGCTGTACGGCTTCCTGCGCGACGCCGAGCGCGCGCTGTTCCGCAGCCTGCAGAAGGTCAGCGGCATCGGCGCCAAGATCGCGCTGGCGGTGCTGTCCGGCGTGTCCACCGCCGAGTTCGCGCGGCTGGTGCAGGCTGGCGACGTGGTCGCGCTGACCAAGATCCCGGGCATCGGCAAGAAGACCGCCGAGCGCATCGTGGTCGAGCTGCGCGACCGCGTCGACGGCATCGCCGGCGGCGTGCCGCTGGCCGGCGTCGGCGGCGCGGTACCCAAGGATCCGGTGGCGGAGGCCACCGTCGCGCTGCAGCAGCTCGGCTACAAGCCGGCCGAGGCGCAGCGCCTCGTCAAGGACGCGGCGAAGGACGGCGACGACGCCGAGGCCATCATCCGCAAGGCGCTGCGGGCCGCGCTCGGCGGCTGAGCGCATCTCCAGGAACACCGGTCATGACCCAGGCAGCGAGCGCAACCTCGCATGATCTCGGCAAGCGCGTCGCCGCGCTGGCGCTGGGCGCGATCGGCGTCGTCTACGGCGACATCGGCACCAGTCCGCTGTACACCATCAAGGAGACGTTCGGCGTGCACGGCGTGGCGGCCACGCCGGGCAACGTGCTCGGCGTGCTGTCGCTGGTGTTCTGGTCGCTGGTGATGGTCGTGTCGGTGAAGTACGCCGGCTTCATCATGCGCGCCGACAACAAGGGCGAGGGCGGCATCATGGCGCTGACCGCGCTGGCGCAGCGCAGCGTGCGCGGCATGCCGGCGACGCGCTGGTGGATCGCCGTGCTCGGCCTGTTCGGCGCCGCGCTGTTCTTCGGCGACGGCGTGATCACGCCGGCGATCTCGGTGCTGTCGGCGGTGGAGGGCATCGAGGTCGCCGCGCCGGCGCTGCAGCCGTACGTGGTGCCGCTGACCGCGGCGATCATCGTGCTGCTGTTCGCGTTCCAGAGCCGCGGCACCGGCAGGGTCGGCGCGGTGTTCGGTCCGGTGATGATGCTGTGGTTCTGCGCCATCGCCGCGCTCGGCGTCATGCACATCGCCGAGCAGCCGCAAGTGCTGCTGGCGCTGTCGCCGCACTACGCGCTGGAATTCTTCGTGCACAACGGCTGGGGCGCGTTCTTCGCGCTGGGCGCGGTGGTGCTGTGCATCACCGGCGCCGAGGCGCTGTACGCCGACATGGGGCACTTCGGCAAGCGGCCGATCCGCATGTCGTGGTTCAGCTTCGTGCTGCCTGCCCTGATGCTGAACTACTTCGGCCAGGGCGCGCTGCTGCTGGCCGACCCGCGCGCGGTGCAGAACCCGTTCTACCTGCTGGTGCCGGAGCCGCTGCTGTATCCGATGATCGCGCTGGCCACGGTGGCGACGGTGATCGCCTCGCAGGCGGTGATCTCCGGCGCGTTCTCGGTGACGCGCGAGGCGATCCAGCTCGGCTACCTGCCGCGCATGCGGGTGCGCCACACCTCGCGCGAGACGATGGGCCAGATCTACCTGCCGTGGGTCAACCGCATGCTGCTGGTGCTGACCCTCGCCGTGGTGCTCGGCTTCCGCTCGTCGAGCAACCTGGCCGCGGCGTACGGCATCGCGGTGGTCGGCACCATGACCATCGATTCGATCCTGGTGATGATCGTGTTCCGCCGGCTGTGGCACTGGAGCTGGCCGAAGGTCGGCGCGGTCGGCCTGGTGTTCCTCACCGTGGACCTGGCCTTCCTCGCCGCCAACGCCGACAAGGTCGAGCACGGCGGCTGGTTCCCGCTGGTGCTGGGCGCGGTGATCTTCACGCTGATGGCCACCTGGCGGCGCGGCCGCGAGCTGGTGATGCGCGAGATCAAGCAGAGCGGCCTGGCGCTGGAGCCGTTCGTCGCCAACATCGCCGGGCACCCGCCGCTGCGCGTGCCCGGCACGGCGGTATTCCTCACCGCCAACCAGGAAGCGGTGCCGCACGCGCTGCTGCACAACCTCAAGCACAACAAGGTGCTGCACGAGCGCAACGTGCTGCTCACCGTGGAGACGCTGGACACGCCGACCGCGGAGCCGGAGGAGCGCATCGAGCTGCAGGCGCTCGGCCACGACTTCTTCCGGCTGCTGCTGCGCGTCGGCTTCGCCGAGGACCCGAACGTCCCGGCGCTGCTGGGCGCTTGCGCGGCCAAGGGCCTCGGCTTCGACATGATGGACACCACCTTCTTCCTCAGCCGCGAAACCGTGGTGGCCAGCAGCCGCCCCGGCATGGCGCTGTGGCGCGACAAGGTGTTCGCGTTCATGTCGCGCAACGCGATGCCGGCGACCGCCTTCTTCCGCATCCCCGGCAACCGGCTGATCGAGCTGGGGACGCAGGTGGAGATTTGATAAATGGGAGTAGGAAGTAGGAAGTAGTGAGTAAGTGCGATGGCTATACGCAGTGCACTTCCCACTCCCCACTCCCCACTCCCGTCTCAATGCATAATGCCGCCATGACCGACCGCGTCATCGCCGCCGCCGCCACCCGCGAGGACGAGGCCATCGAGGCTTCGATCCGGCCGCGGCGCCTAAACGAGTACCTCGGCCAGCAGGCGGTGCGCGAGCAGTTGGCGATCTACATCGAGGCGACGCGCCGGCGCGGCGAGGCGCTGGACCACGTGCTGATCTTCGGCCCGCCGGGCCTCGGCAAGACCACGCTGTCGCACGTCATCGCCAACGAGCTGGGCGTCAACCTGCGCTCGACCTCCGGCCCGGTGCTGGAGCGCGCCGGCGACCTCGCCGCGCTGCTGACCAACCTCGAGCCGCGCGACGTGCTGTTCGTCGACGAGATCCACCGCCTGTCGCCGGTGGTCGAGGAGGTGCTCTATCCGGCGATGGAGGACTTCCAGCTCGACATCATGATCGGCGAGGGGCCGGCCGCGCGCTCGATCAAGCTGGACCTGCCGCCGTTCACCCTGATCGGCGCGACCACCCGCGCCGGCCTGCTGACCTCGCCGCTGCGCGACCGCTTCGGCATCGTGCAGCGGCTGGAGTACTACTCGCCGGCCGAGCTGACCGCGATCGTGCGCCGTTCGGCGAGAATCCTCGGCATCGCCTGCGACGCGGACGGCGCGACCGAGATCGCGCGCCGCTCGCGCGGCACGCCGCGCATCGCCAACCGCCTGCTGCGGCGCGCGCGCGACTTCGCCGAGGTCAAAGCCGGCGGCACCATCACCCGCGACGCGGCGATGGCGGCGATGGATCTGGTCAAGGTCGATCCGGAAGGCTTCGACGAGCTGGACCGCCGCCTGCTGCGCACGATCATCGAGAGCTTCGACGGCGGCCCGGTCGGCGCCGATTCGCTGGCCGCCGCGCTCAGCGAGGATCGCGGCACCATCGAGGACGTGCTGGAGCCGTATCTGATCCAGCAGGGCTTCCTGACCCGCACCGCGCGCGGGCGCATGGCCACCGCGCGCGCCTGGCGCCACTTCGGCCTGGCGCCGCCGCGCACCCCGGCCGCGGCCGACCTGTTCGCGGAGAAGGGCGCCGAGTGATGCTTTCCGCAACCGCCGCGAGGCCCGCCGGTGCCGCTGCCGAACCCGCCTGATCCCGCTTCGCTTCCGCCTCCGTTCAGGTGGCGGATAAGGGTGTATTGGGAAGATACCGACGCGGGCGGGGTGGTCTACCACGCCAGCTACCTGCGCTTCCTCGAGCGCGCCCGCACCGAATGGCTGCGCGCGCACGGCATCGACCAGACCCGCGTGCGCGAAGAGCACGGCATCGTTTTCGTGGTGCGCGACCTCGCCATCGAGTTCCTGCGCCCGGCGCGGCTCGACGACGAGGTCGATGCCTGCGTGACGCCGGTCCGCCGCCGCGCCGCGAGCCTGGAGTTCGCGCAGGCGCTGGAGCGGGTCGGCGACGGCACGGCGCTGGTGCGGGCCACGGTGCGCGCGGCGTGCGTGGAAGCGGACGGATTCCGGCCCGCGCCGATTCCGCGGCTGCTGGCGGAGCGGCTGGCGGACGGTTGATACGGACGCGCGCGGGCGCTGCCGCAAGCGACGGGCCCGCGCACGCGCGGGCCCGTTCGCGGCAGGTGGGCGGCGGGCCCGGGCGGGCTTGCAACGAGACAGACGCGACACCCTGAGGGACATCGACGCATGAACGGTTCGCTGAACATCCTCGACCTGGTGCTGCATGCCAGCCTGCCGGTGAAGGCGGTGCTGCTGCTCCTGATCGGCTTTTCGTTCGCCTCGTGGGTGATCATCTTCCGCAAGAAGGCGATGCTGGACGGCGCGATGAGCGACGCCGACGCCTTCGAGGACCGCTTCTGGTCCGGCACCGACCTCGCCGCGCTGTTCCGCGAAGTCAGCGGCAAGGGCGACGGCGCGCGCGGCCTGGAGGGCGTGTTCGAGGCCGGCTTCCGCGAGTTCGCGCGCCAGCGCCAGCGCAAGAGCCTGGACCCGCGCTCGGTGCTGGAAGGCGCGCAGCGCGCGATGCGCGTGGCGGTGATGCGCGAAGTCGACCGCCTCGAACGCAATCTCGAATTCCTCGCCAACGTCGGCTCGATCAGCCCCTACGTCGGCCTGTTCGGCACGGTGTGGGGCATCATGGCCGCGTTCCAGGGCCTGGGCAGCGTCAAGGAGGCGACCATCGCCATGGTCGCGCCGGGCATCTCAGAGGCGCTGGTCGCCACCGCGATGGGCCTGTTCGCGGCGATCCCGGCGGTGTGGGTCTACAACCGCTACACCACCAAGCTCGAACGCATCTCCACGCGCTACGACACCTTCCAGGACGAGTTCTCCTCCATCCTGCAGCGCCAGATCCAGTCCGACGACCGCGCCTGAGCCGACGCCGGAGGGGATACCGCCATGCAGAACATGCACCGTCGCAAGCGCAAGCTGAAGGCCGAGATCAACGTCGTGCCGTACATCGACGTGATGCTGGTGCTGCTGATCATCTTCATGGTGACCGCGCCGCTGCTGAACCTCGGCGTGGACATCCAGTTGCCGCAGGCCGCGGCGAAGTCGCTGCAGAACGACAAGCAGCCGATCCTGGTCAGCGTCGACAAGGACGGCAACCTGTTCCTGACGCTGGGCGGCGCGACGCGCGAGCCGATCGAGGCCGACGCGCTGGTGCAGAAGGTCGCCGCGTTCGTGCGGCAGAATCCCGAGGTGCCGGTGCTGATCGGCGGCGACGAGCGCGTCGACTACGGCCGCATCTATCAGGCGATGGTGCTGTTGCAGCAGGCCGGCGTGCCCAAGGTGGGGCTGATGAGCCAGCCGGTGCAGGAGCCGCGTGGGGGCCATGGACGAGGTTGATACGACGCCGCGTGCGGTCGTCCTCTCCGCGCTGCTGCATGTCGGCATCCTCGCCTTCCTGTGGCTGGCGACGCTGTCCTGCGCGAGCTGGGAGGGTTTTTTCGGCGTGCTGCACCTGCCCGGCTGGATGAACCCGGTGACCTGCGCCAAACCGGTCGCGCTGCCCGGGCCGGTGATCGAGGCGACCCTGGTCGGGCCGGCCGGCGCGCCGCCGCCGGCGGCGGCGAAGCCGGCGAAGGTCAAGAGCGAGCCGCCGAAGCCGTCGCAGGCCAGCGCGCCGCCGCCGCAGGTGCCGCAGCCGACGCCGCCCAAGCCGGAGCCGGAGCCGGTCAAGGTGCTGCCGCCGCCGCCGAAGCAGCCCGACGTCAAGGACCAGGAGAAGGTCGTCGCCGAGGCGCAGCAGAAGGCCGAGCAGGAAAAGAAGGAGCAGGAAGAACGCGAGCGCATGCGCCAGGCGGAGCTGGAAGCGCAGCAGCAGAAGGCGCGCGAGCTGATCAAGCAGCTCGAGGAGATCAAGCAGCAGCGCCTCGCCGCCGAGCGCAAGAGCAAGCTGGAGCAGCAGCGCCTGCAGCAGTTGGCCGATCTGAAGAAGGAGCAGGCCAAGCAGAGCACGCGCGATGCCGCGGCCACCGATGCCACCGTGCCGGAAGCCGCGCAGGCGCGTTCCGGCATGGCCGGCCAGGACAATTCGCTGTCGGCGCAGTACCAGGCCGCGCTGATCAGCGTGATCACGCAGAACTGGCTGCGGCCGGATAACATCCCGAAGGGTGCGGTGTGCCCGATCCACATCGTGCAGATTCCGGGCGGCGAGGTGATCAGCGCCAGGGTCGACCCGAGCTGCCCCTACGACGATCTCGGCCGGCGTTCGGTCGAGAACGCCGTCGGCAAGGCGTCGCCGCTGCCCTACAAGGGCTTCGAGAACGTGTTCTCGCGCGACGTCACCCTGAATTTCACGGTCCAGGACTGAGAACCATGCGTAGCTTCAAATTCCTCCTCGCCGCATTCGCGCTCGTCTGCGCCGCCGTGGCCACGGGCCGCGCCGATGCGCAGGGGCTGACCCTCGACATCGTCAACGGCGTGCCGTCGGCGATCCCGATCGCGATCGTGCCGTTCGCCAACGAGACGCCCGGGCTGCCGCCGTCGACCGACGTCGCCGACGTGATCCGCATGGATCTCAACCGCTCCGGCAAGTTCCGCGCGCTGCCCCGGCAGGACGTGGTGGAATTCCCGACGCGCGGCGGGGAAATCAAGTTCCCGACCTGGAAGCTGCTCAAGCAGGACTACATCACGGTCGGCCGCGTCGGCGACGCCGGCGGCGGCGCGCTGCGCGTCGAGTTCGAGCTGTACAACGTGGGCACGCAGCAGCGCATGCTCGGCTTGGCCATCACCGGCCAGCCCGGCGACCTGCGCGGGGTCGCGCACCAGATCGCCGACCTGATCTACGAGAAGATCCTCGGCGTGCGCGGCGCGTTCTGGACGCGCATCGCCTACGTCACCGCCACCGGCGTCGGCAAGAACATCCAGTACTCGCTGATGGTCGCCGACTCCGACGGCTACAACCCGCAGGTGGTGGTGCGCTCGCGCGAGCCGCTGCTGTCGCCGGCGTGGTCGCCGGACGGCAAGCGCCTGGCCTACGTGTCGTTCGAACGCGGCGACTCGGCGATCTACATCCAGGACGTCGCCACCGGTTCGCGCCAGTTGATCAGCGCGCGCCGCGGCATCAACGGCGCGCCGGCGTTCTCGCCGGATGGCAGCCGGCTGGCCCTGACCCTGTCCTACGAGGGCAATCCCGAGATCTACGTGATGGAGCTGGGCAGCAAGGCGCTGACCCGCCTCACCAACAATTTCTCGATCGATACCGAGCCGACCTGGACCGCGGACGGCCAGAACCTGGTGTTCACGTCCGACCGTTCCGGCAAGCCGCAGCTCTACCAGGTGCCGGTGACCGGCGGCAACCCGCAACGGCTCACCTTCCAGGGCCAGTACAACGCGCGCGCCTCGATCGCCTACGGCGGCAAGCAGATCGCCATGGTGCAGGGCAACGGAAACGTGTATCGTATTGCGGTCATGGACCGTAGTATCGGCGACCAGTATCACTTTGTTTCTCCTGGCGATATGGACGAGTCGCCCAGTTTCGCTCCGAACGGAAGCATGCTTCTTTACGCCGCGGCCGAAGGGCCCCGCGGCGTGCTCTACGCGGTGTCGGAAGATGGCCGCGTGCGGCAGCGCCTCGTCCTCGCCGATGGCGACGTGCGCGAGCCCGCATGGGGCCCCTTCCGGCAACGCTGACAACCGCCGGGCAACCGGCCGAAAAAACACCCCGTACCGTACTGTCGACCACCATCTATTGAGGGAACAACAATGAACACGACTGTTCGCGTCACCATGGCTGCACTGCTGTGCATCGGCGTGGCAGCCTGCGCCAAGAAGCAGGAAGTCAAGCCGCAGCCCGAAGCGGCTGCGCCGGCCACCGAGGCGGCGCCGACCACCGGCAAGTACACCCCGGCCGACCTCGACACCGACGCGTGCCTGCGTCAGCGCGTGGTCTACTTCGACTTCGACAAGAGCGAGATCAAGCCGGAGTTCCAGCAGATCGTCGCCTGCCACGCCAAGTACCTGCAGGACCGCCCGGATGCGCGCATGACCCTCGAGGGCAACGCCGACGAGCGCGGCTCGCGCGAATACAACATGGGCCTGGGCGAGCGTCGCGGCAACGCGGTGTCGAGCGCGCTGCAGGCGGCCGGCGGTTCCGCCAGCCAGCTCAACGTGGTGAGCTACGGCGAAGAGCGTCCGACCTGCCGCGAGCACAACGAGGCGTGCTGGTCGAAGAACCGCCGCGTCGAGTTCGTCTACACGGCGAAGTAAGGGCGTAAGCGATGAACGTGACCGGCACCCGCAAGGTTGTCAGTCGCCTGGCGGCGGCCCTCGTGGCCGCCGCCGCATTTGTGTCCGTGCAGGCGCAGGAGCGCCTGAGCCTGGCCGAGCGGGTCGCCCGCCTCGAGCAGCAGGCGCAGCAGGAGCAGGGCAGCGTCAGCCTGGTCAACCAGGTGCAGGCCTTGCAGTCGCAGGTGCAGCAGCTGCAGGGCCAGGTGGAGGAACTCAGCCACCAGTTGCAGGAGCTGCAGCAGCGCAACAAGGATCAGTACGTCGACCTCGATTCGCGCATCGGCCGCCTGGAAGGGCGGACGCCGGCCGCGGGCCAGGCCGGCCCGGGCGCCCAGGGCGCCAATCCCCCGGCACCCGCCGGTACGAATCCGCCGACCGCCGCCGCGCCCGCGCCGACGGCGCCGGCCGCAGCGGCCCAGGGCGCGCCGTCGAGGGCTCCCGCGGCAGCGGCCGCCGCTCCCGCGGGCGGCACGCCGGCCGACGCGCAGGCCGCCTACGACCAGGCTTTCCAGTCGATCCGCGGCGGCGACTTCGCCGAGGCCTCGCGCCGCTTCAAGGCCTTCATCCAGCAATACCCGAACACCGAACTCACGCCCAACGCCTACTACTGGCTGGGCGAGTCGTACTACGCGACGCAGAACTACCCGATCGCGGTGGACGCCTTCCAGAAGGTGCTCGACCGCTACCCGCAGAGCGCCAAGGCCGCCGATGCGTTGCTCAAGGTCGGCTACTGCCAGTACGAGCTGAAGCAGTGGGACGCGGCCGCGGCATCGTTCAACGGCGTGATCGCCAAGTATCCCAACACCACGCCCGCCCGCCTTGCCGAGGGGCGCCTGCGCGCGCTGAAGCTGCAGGCCGGGCGCTGAGCGCACGGCAATGACGGCGCCCGTTCCCGAGCCTGCCGCGCCGGCGGCGGAAGCGTCGTCCGGACGGCTGCGCGTCAGCGAGCTCTTCCATTCGATCCAGGGCGAGGCCGATGCGGTCGGCTGGCCGACCGTGTTCGTGCGCCTGACCGGCTGCCCGCTGCGCTGCGTGTGGTGCGATACCGAATACGCCTTCCACGGCGGCCAATGGCGCGACATCGACGCGATTCTCGCCGAGGTGGCCGGCTACGGCGCGCGCCACGTCTGCGTCACCGGCGGCGAGCCGCTGGCGCAGAAGCGCTGCCTGGCGCTGCTCGCGCGGCTGTGCGACGCCGGCTACGACGTGGCGCTGGAAACCTCGGGCGCGCTCGACGTGTCCGGCGTGGACCGCCGCGTGCGCAAGGTGATGGACCTCAAGGCGCCCGGTTCCGGCGAATCGGCGCGCAACCTGTGGTCCAACCTCGAACACCTGACCCCGCGCGACCAGGTCAAGTGCGTGCTGGCCGACCGCGCCGACTACGACTGGGCGGTCGCGCGCGTGCGCGAACACCGCATCGCCGAGCGCTGCACGGTGCTGTTCTCGCCGGTGTACGGCGCGCTGCCGCCGCGCGAACTGGCCGAGTGGATCCTCGCCGACCGCCTGCCGGTGCGCTTCCAGCTGCAGTTGCACAAGGCGCTGTGGGGCGAGGCGCCGGGGCGGTGAGCGCGGCAAAGTCAAAGGTCAACGGCACGCGTTGCGCCGTGATCTTCATCGACTTTTGACCTTCGACTTTTGACGCCCCCTGCAACGGGAACACTTCCGCATGACCACCCCCCGCAACGCCGTCGTCCTCGTCTCCGGCGGCATGGACTCGGCAGTGACGCTGGCGATCGCGCGCGAGCGAGGGTTCGCCTGCCACGCGCTCAGCGTCGCCTACGGCCAGCGCCACACCTCCGAGCTGGATGCCGCCGCGCACATCGCGCGGGTGCAGGGCGCCGTCGCGCACAAGACGGTACGCGTGGACCTGCGCAGCATCGGCGGCTCGGCGCTGACCGACGACATCGCGGTGCCCGAGCAGGGCGGTGCCGGCATCCCGGTCACCTACGTGCCGGCGCGCAACACGATCATGCTGTCGATCGCGCTGGGCTGGGCCGAAGTGCTCGGCGCGGCCGACATCTTCTGCGGCGTCAACGCGGTCGACTACTCCGGCTACCCCGACTGCCGGCCGGCCTTCATCGAGGCGTTCGAACGGCTCGCCAATCTCGCCACCAAGGCCGGCGTCGAGGGCGCGAATCTCCGCGTGCACGCGCCGCTGATCGCGATGAGCAAGGCGGCGATCGTGCGCGAGGGCGTGCGCCTCGGTGTCGACTTCGCCGCCACCGTGTCCTGCTACCAGGCCGACACCGACGGCCGCGCCTGCGGCCGCTGCGACGCCTGCCGCCTGCGCGCGCAGGGCTTCCGCGAGGCCGGCGTCGCCGACCCGACGCGCTACCGTTGACGATGGCAGCCGGTTAGAATCCGCAGCCCCGGCCACGCCGGGAGCGCGCTTCGCCGTCTCGCTCTTCGAGGCAAACCCGGGCCGTTAGCTCAGCGGTAGAGCAGCGGACTTTTAATCCGTTGGTCGAAGGTTCGATCCCTTCACGGCCCACCAACTCCCCGCATCGCGACGCACATCCGGGCGCACGACTTCGAGCAGCGCCGCGTGCCGCTCGTGCAGCAGCGCAAGCTCGATCGCTTCGGCGGCCAGCCGCTCGTCGCCGCGGTTGCGGCAGGCGCGGGCGAAATCGCGCCAGACCTCGGCCCGGCGGCGCTCGCCTGCGGCGGCGACGAGGTGATCCTGCATGAGGGCGCTCCGTCGGCATCGACGGCGCGCAGTCTGGCCCGCGCATGTTGCAGGCCGCGGCCGCGCGGATGACCGCGACATGACGCGCGGCCGCGGCGCGTCAGCCCGGCGGCAGCGGGCGGCGTCGGCGCCGCAGCAGCACGGGCAGCAGCGCGAGCAGGCCGAGCGCCAGCATCGGCAGCAGCACGCGCGGCTCCAGCAGCAGGCCGAGGTCGGCGGGATGGCCTTCGGCGAGCGTGGTGCCGAGGCCGGCGCCGATCGAGGTTTCGAACACCGCCATCAGCGAACCGCCGAACGCGGTCGCGCCGAGGAACAGCCACAGCGGGCAGCGCAGCCAGGCCAGCGCCACGGTCACGCCACCGAAGGGAAACACCGGCACCAGGCGCAGGAACAGCGTGTAGCTCAGCGGGTGCGCCTGGAAGCCGGCGCGCAGGCGTTCGGCCAGCGCCGGCGGCTGGCGGCCACTGCCGAAGGCGAAGCGGCTGGCCAGGAACAGCAGCAGCGAGCCGAGGGTGAGCCCGATACCGGTCAGCGCGGTGGCGGCGGCGACGCCGAACAGCAGGCCGCCGGCGAGGATCACGAACAGGCTGCCGGGGATGCCGGTGGCGATGCTCAGCGCGACCGCGCCGACGTAGCCGAGCGCGGACAGCGCGGGATGCGCCGCCACCGACGCGCGCAGCCCCGCCTGCGAGGCGGCCAGGTGCTCGGGGCGGAAGCGGTCCAACGCGCCCGATGCGAACAGCAGGGCGCCGGTGGCGATCAGCAGCAGCAGCGGCAGGACGGCGCGTAGTCGGCTCATGTGGGACCGGGCGTCGACGTCCGGGCGTGGCGGAACGCCAAGCATACCGTGAGCGGCCGGGCGGCCGCAGCCAGGCGCGTCTCAGCCGCGCCGGGCGAACACGGTGATTTCTTCGCGGTCGTGATAGAGCTGCTTGGCGCGCAGGTCGCGCAAGCCGGCGTCGCGCAGCAGGCCGAGGCACAGGCGCACCTCGTCGTAGCGCTTCTTCATCGGCAGCTTCAGGTTGAACAGCGCCATGCGGCAGCGGTCCTCGGCGAACCACTGCGCCATCAGCGCGGCGATGCGGCGCGGCTGCTCGACCATGTCGCACAGCAGCCAGTCGACCGGCTTCGCTGGCCGGTAGCGGAAACCGTCCTCGCGGCGGTGCTCGACCAGGCCGCTGTCCATCAGCGCGGCGTCCATCGGGCCATTGTCGACCGCGATGACGCGGATCGAGCGCCGCACCATCTGCCAGGTCCAGCCGCCCGGCGCGGCACCGAGGTCGACCGCACGCATGCCCGGGGTCAGCCAGCGCGCGCGCTCGGCGTCGTCGAGCAGCACCAGCAGCGCTTCCTCCAGCTTCAGCGTCGAGCGGCTGGGCGCGCCGCGCGGGAAGCGCAGGCGCGGGATGCCGCCCGGCCAGGGCGCGGCGCGCGCCGGCGGTTCGGCGGCGAGCAGCGCGTCGGTGCCGGAAGCGAAGCACAGGTGCAGCCGGCGCGGCGCGTCGTCGCCCAGCAGCCGTTCGCGCCGCAGCGCCGCGCGCAGCACCGGCGCGAAGCTGCGGCACAGGCCGGCCAGCTCGCGGCCGGCGTCGCTGTCGGCGTGTTCGATCCACACGTCGGCGTAGACCTCGCCGCGCGCGCGCAGCGCGTCCAGCAGCGGTCCGAGGCGATCCTGCGGATCGAGTCCACGCACGCGCGCGAGCAGGCCGAGCGACTGGCGCGCGAAGGCCAGCCCGCGCCAGCCGGCGGCGGCATCCAGCGCGGCCTGCGCGGCGGTGTCGTGCAGCACGTATTCGGCGAGGCCGCTGTCCGCGGCGGCGCGCGCGAAGCCGGACGCGCCTGCGGCCGCGGCGACGGTTTCCAGCTCCTGCGCGCATTCGCGCTCGAAGCCGGGGCGGCAGTACAGCAGGCGCCCGGCCAGCGGCTCGATCGTCGCCATCAGTAGCGCGCGCCGCCGGCCTGCGCGTAGGTGGCCAGCACCGCGCGCGCTTCGTCGCGGCGCAGGTCGCGCTTGACCGCGATGCCGCGACGCTGCAGCTCGCCGATCCAGTCTGCCGGCAGCGGGCCCTCGTCGAATTCGGTCAGTTCGGCGACGTCCTCGTTGCGCGCGCCGATCAACAGCTCGTCGATGCCGGCCCAGACGGTGGCGCCGTAGCACTGGCAGCAGGGTTGGGCGCTGGCGGCCAGCGCGAAGCGGTGGCCGTCCTCGTTGAGGCGGTAGCGCTGCATGCGCGTCTGCGCGGTCATCAGCGCCATGATCTCGGCGTGCGCGACGGAGCAGCTCTGCGCGATCACGCGGTTGACGCCCACCGACACCAGCCGGCCGGCCTCGGTGAACACCGCCGCGCCGAACGGCCCGCCGGTGCGCAGTTCGACGTTGCGCCGCGCCAGTTCGATCGCCAGCGCGATGCGCGCATCGTCGTCGGCATAGACGCGCAGCGGATCGACCACCTGGTGGACCCAGGGCGGCAGGGTGAGATGAACCTGGGCGTAGAGCATGCGCGGCTACCTTGCGATCCGCGCGATTCTAGCAGCGGCCCGCGGCGTGACCGGCGTCAGCCTTTCGCCTGCTTCGCCCAGGTGTCGCGCAGCGTGACCGCGCGGTTGAACACCGGCCGGCCGGGCGCGTGGTCGCGGCGGTCGGCGACGAAATAGCCGAGGCGCTCGAACTGGAAGCGCGCCTCCGGCGCCGCGTCGCCCAGCGACGGTTCGACGTAGCCGCGCACGACGCGCCTGGAGTCCGGGTTGAGGTGGTCCTTGTAGGTCTTGCCGTCGCGGTCGTCGTCCGGGGCGGCGACGTTGAACAGGCGGTCGTACAGGCGCACCTCGGCAGCCAGCGCGTGGCGTGCGCTGACCCAGTGGATCGTGCCCTTCACCTTGCGCTCGGCGCCCGGCATGCCCGCACGGGTGTCGGGATCGAGCGTGCAGCGCAGTTCGACGATCGCGCCGGCGGCGTCCTTGATCACCGCGTCGCAGCGCACGATGCCGACGCCGCGCAGGCGCACCTCGCCGCCCGGCACCAGGCGGTGGAAGCCCTTCGGCGGCGCTTCCATGAAGTCCTCGCGCTCGATCCACAGCTCGCGCGAGAACGGCACGGCGCGCGTGCCGAAGGATTCGTCCTTCGGGTGGTTGGGGAAGGTGAGCGTTTCGGCGTGGCCGTCCGGCAGATTGGCGATCACCAGCTTCAGCGGATCGAGCACCGCGAGGCGGCGCGGCGCGGCGGCGTCGAGGTCCTCGCGCACGCAGCCTTCCAGCACGCCGACGTCGATCACGCTGTTCTGCTTGCTGATGCCGACGCGCTCCCAGAACGCGCGGATCGCCGCGGGCGTGAAGCCGCGCCGGCGCACGCCGGCCAGCGTGGGCATGCGCGGGTCGTCCCAGCCGTCGACCAGGCCTTCCTGCACCAGCGCGATCAGCTTGCGCTTGCTCATGACGGTGTAGTCGAGATTGCCGCGCGCGAACTCGATCTGCTGCGGCCTGCCCGGCGCGAGCCACAGGCCGGCGGCGCGCAGCGGCTCGGTCAGCGACGGATCGTTCGGCAGGTCGAGCTTTTCCAGGAACCAGTCGTACAGCGGCCGATGGTCCTCGAATTCCAGCGTGCACAGCGAATGGGTGATGCCTTCGACGGCGTCCGACACGCAGTGCGCGTAGTCGTACATCGGGTAGATGCACCAGGCGTCGCCGGTGTTCTGGTGCGGCACCTTGCGGATGCGGTAGATCGCTGGGTCGCGCAGGTTGATGTTGCCCGCGGCCATGTCGATCCTGGCGCGCAGCGTCTTGGCGCCGTCGGCGAACTCGCCGGCGCGCATGCGCCGGAACAGGTCGAGGTTCTCCTCGACGCCGCGCTCGCGCCACGGCGAATTGCGCCCGGGCTCGGTCAGCGTGCCGCGGTAGGCGCGCACCTCGTCGGCGCTCAGGTCGTCGACGTAGGCGAGTCCGAGGCGGATCAGCTTCTCGGCGCCGCGGTAGAACACCTCGAAATAGTCGGAGGCGTGGCGCAGCAGGTCCCATTCGAAGCCGAGCCAGCGCACGTCGTCCTTGATCGACTCGACGTACTCGACGTCCTCCTTGCCCGGATTGGTGTCGTCGAAGCGCAGGTGGCAGGTGCCGCCGTTTTCCGCGGCGATGCCGAAGTTGAGGCAGATCGACTTGGCGTGGCCGAGGTGCAGGTAGCCGTTCGGCTCGGGCGGGAAGCGCGTGACCACGCGCCCGCCGTGCTTGCCGGAGGCGTTGTCGGCCGCCACGATCTGGCGGATGAAGTGCTGCGCGACGGGCGTTTCGTTCGCCATGGTGAGACGTTGCCGGATGCGTGGGGACCGAAGCGCGCAAGTGTAGCGGAGGCCCGCCGCCGGCGCCCGCGCCGCGGGCCGCGCCTCAGCCGTGCAGCGCCTCGCGCGGCACGGCGAGCAGGAAGTAGGGCAGGTCCAGCACCGGCGCCTTGCCGCCGTGCTGGGTCAGCGCGGTGGTGATCTGGCCGCGGTGGTGGGTGGCGTGGTTGAACACGTGCAGCACCAGGCTGGCGCAGGGCAGGGTGAAGGGCTTGCCCTCGGTGTTGCGGTAGTCGAGGTCGCCGGCGACCTGCGCCGGCGTCAGTGCGTCCACGAACGGCCGCCAGCCGCGCGCGAACTCGAGGATGCGCGCCCGCAGCCGCGTGCGGTCCGGCTCCAGTTCCTGGTCGAGCCCGCTGACCGCGAACACCGTGCCGCGCAGCCGCGCCTGCCACAGATGCTCGACCAGCAGCAGATGGTTGAGCGTGCCGTGCACGCTGCGGAAAAACAGGCCGACGTCGCGGCGGTAGGTCTCCTCGTCGAGCGTGTCCACCTCGGCGTACAGGCGCGCGAACGCCCAGTGGTGGTAGTCGGCCATCAGGCGCATGTGCTGGTGCAGGTCCATGGGGCGCTCCGGCTGGATAAGCGACGATCCTAGCGTGCTTGCGGCGCCGTGGGCGCGGCGTTAGCGTGACGGCATGCGCATCGTCTATCGAGCCGAATCGATCATCGACGCACACCTGGTCAAGGGTGCGCTGGAGCAGGCCGGCATCCCCGCCTTCGTGTCCGGCGAATACCTGACCGGCGGCGTCGGCCAGTTGCCGGCGCGCGACCTGATCGCGGTGATGGTGCCGGACAGCCTGGTCGATGCCGCCATGCCGCGGGTGCGCGAGCTGGAGCGCGACCTGCTGGCCGCCGCGCGCGACGACGCCGACACGGACGAAGCGCTGCCGGACGGCAATCCGCAGCCGGCTTGACCTCGCCGCTTGCCCGTCCTTTTGCTCGGATGTAGCATTTCGGGCTATATATGCTCGTCGTGAGCATAAGGAGGCCGCCATGCTACCCCCCGTCGCCGCTTCGCTGCCCGAACTGCAGCGCCGCTACGCCGACCTGTATACCCGCGTCAGTCGCGTGATGCCGGAACTCGAGTGGCAGGCGCACCTGCCCTGGATCGACGCGATCCTGCGCCTGAAGAAGCAGCGCAACGCGGTGATCCTCGCGCACAACTACCAGTCGCCCGAGATCTTCCACGCCGTCGCCGACCTCACCGGCGACTCGCTGGCGCTGGCGCAGCAGGCGACACGCACCGACGCCGACGTGATCGTGCTGTGCGGCGTGCACTTCATGGCCGAGACGGCGAAGGTGCTGAACCCGGCCAAGACGGTGCTGATTCCCGACCTCGAGGCCGGCTGCTCGCTGGCCGCCTCGATCACCGCCGCCGACGTGCGCCTGCTGAAGCAGCGCTATCCCGGCGTGCCGGTGGTCGCCTACGTCAACACCTCGGCGGAGGTGAAGGCCGAGGTCGACGTGTGCTGCACCTCGGCCAACGCCGTGCACGTGGTCGAGTCGCTGGGCTCGGACCGCGTGATCTTCCTGCCCGACCAGTACCTCGGCAAGTGGGTGGCCACGCAGACCAAGGTCAAGCTGATCCTGTGGCACGGCGCCTGCGAGGTGCACGACCGCTTCACCGCCGCGCAGATGCGCGGCATCCGCGCCGAGCAGGGCGAGGTGCACATCCTGGCGCATCCGGAGTGCACGCCGGAGGTGCTGGCCGAGGCCGATTTCGTCGGCTCCACCGCGGCGATGGTCACGCACCTGCGCAAGGCGCAGCCGAAGCGGGTGGTGATGATCACCGAGTGCTCGATGAGCGACAACGTCTCCGCCGAGTTCCCGCACATCGAGTTCACCCGGCCGTGCAACCTGTGCCCGTACATGAAGAAGAACACCCTGCCGAAGATCCACAACGTGCTGCAGAACATGAGCAACCGCATCGAGATCGCGCCGGAAGTGATCGAGCGCGCGCGGCGCTCGCTGGAGCGCATGCTCGCGGTCGGGCGGCGCGAGGCCGCGTGATCGCGGGCGGGGAGTAGGGAGTAGGGAGTAGGGGAAAGCACGGTGCGGCAGCGACTGCGCACCCACTCCCCACTCCCCACTCCCATGCCAAAGGCGTGTGCGTGGCAAATACGGGACGACAAGCGTGACGTCACAAACTGCGTTCGACATCCTGGTGGTCGGCTCCGGCGTCGCCGGTCTCGCCACCGCGCTCGCGGCGGCGCCGCGGCGCGTTGCCGTGCTGACGCGCGGCGCGCCGGGCGAGGACGGCGCCAGCCGTTGGGCGCAGGGCGGCATCGCCGCCGCGCTGGGGCCGGGCGACAGCCCGGCGCAGCACGCCGCCGACACGCTCGCCGCCGGCCAGCGGCTCAACGACGCCGACGCGGTGTCGCGGCTGACCGCGGCCGCGCCGGATACCGTGCGCTGGCTGGACGCGCTGGGCGCGCGCTTCGACCGCGCCACGGACGGCGCCTACGCGCTGGGCCGCGAGGCCGCGCACGCGCACGCGCGCATCGTGCATGCGCAGGGCGACGCCAGCGGCGCCGAGCTGATGCGTGCGTTGCGCGCGGCGGTGCGCGCGGCGCCGCACGTCACCGTGCTGGAGCGGCGCACCGCGTTCGAGCTGGCGCGTGCCGGCGACGGCCGCGTGGTCGGCGCGTGGGCGCACGGCGAACGGGGCCCGGAACTGTGGCGCGCCGGCGCGGTGGTGCTGGCCAGCGGCGGCATCGGCGCGCTGTACCGCTACACCACCAACCCGGCCTACGCCGACGGCGCCGGGCTGGCGCTGGCGCTGGCCGCCGGCGCGGAGCTCGCCGACCTCGAATTCGTGCAGTTCCACCCGACCGCGCTGGCGCCGCGCGACGGCGAGCGCGGCCAACTGCCGCTGCTGACCGAAGCGCTGCGCGGCGCCGGCGCGGTGCTGCTGGACGCGCGCGGCCGGCGCTTCATGCCGGCGCTGCACGCGGACGCCGAGCTGGCCCCGCGCGACGTGGTCGCACGCGCCGTGTGGGCGGAATGCGAGCGCGGCGGGCGCGCTTACCTGGACGCGACGCGCGCGGTCGGCGACGCCTTCCCCGCGCGCTTCCCCACCGTGTTCGCGGCATGCGCGGCGCGCGGCCTCGATCCGCGCCGCGAGCCGATTCCGGTGGTGCCTGCCGCGCACTACTACATGGGCGGCGTGCGCGTGGACGCGCAGGCGCGCACTTCGCTGCCCGGGCTGTACGCGGTCGGCGAAGCGGCGTGCAGCGGCGTGCACGGCGCCAACCGCCTGGCCAGCAATTCGCTGCTGGAGGGCCTCGCGTTCGGCCGCACGCTGGGTGCGGCGCTGGCGCAGGCCGCGCCTGCCGCGCCGGCGCCGGCCGTGGCCGGCGTGCGCGTCTGGCATCCGCTGGATGCGGCAGCCGAAACCGCGCTGGCCGACCTGATGTGGCGCCACGCCGCGCTGGTGCGCGACGCGCGCGGGCTGCAGGCCGCGCGGGCCGGCGTCGCCGCGCTGCGCGCGGGGCTGCCGCCGGGCGCGCATGGCGCCGACCGCCTGGCGCTGGCGCAGCGCATGCTCGATGCGATGCTGGCGCGCGATGCCAGCGTCGGTGCGCATTACCGCAGCGACGGCCTGCGCGCCGCCTGCGCCTGAGCGGTCCGGTGGGCGCCGCGCTCTGCTAGGCTTGCAAGGTTGCCGTTCTCCGACGGCAGGAAGCCCATGCCCGCATCGATCCGACTTGCGCTGCTGTGCCTGGCGGCGAGCTTCGCCGCCGCCGCGCAGGATGCCGGCAGCCGCGTCGACTACGCCACCCTGCACCGCGTGCTGGCGCCGGCGCAGACGCTGCGCGGCTTCGACCGGCTGCGGCCGGTCGAGCGCATCGAGAGCAGCCTGCCCGGCGTGCGCGCGGACGCCATCCGCCTGACCGTCGAGAGCGCACGCGGCGCGATCGCGGTGCCGGTCGGCGCCGACGGCCGCCTCGACTTCCCGATGAGCGACGCGCTGCTGCGCGAGAATCCGCCGGTCGCCACCAACCAGCCGAAAGGCACGCTGACGCTGACCGTCAGCTTCGAGTTGAAGCTGCCGCCCGGCGCGCGCGTCGACTGGCGCGACGTCGAGGCGTCGCTTGCGCAGGCCGACGCGGTGGTGCGCGGCCAGGGCGGCCGTAGCGACGGCGCCGAATTCGATTTCGACCCGGCCGCGCACGCGCACATCGACACCGAGGGCGCCGCGCCGCGGCGCTTCGAGGCCGACGCCGACGGCCGCATCCTCATACCGCGCGCCGTCGGCGCGCAGGCGACCGCGCTGCGGCTGTCCGCGGCGCCGCGCGCGGTGCTGCCGCTGCTGATTCCCGCCGATTCGCAAGGAGGTTCGTGATGGCTCTGCCGGTGCTGGTGATGGGAGAGAAGTACAAGTCGTCGTGGTCGCTGCGCCCGTGGCTGGCGCTGAAGCACTTCGACGTCGCCTTCGACGAGGTGCTGCTGCCGCTGTTCACGCCGCAGTACCACGAGCAGATCGGGCGCTGGTCGCCGACCGGCCAGGTGCCGGTGCTGCACCACGACGGCGTGGTGGTGTGGGACTCGCTGGCGATCCTCGAGTACGCCAACGAGACGTTCTTCGGCCAGCGCGGCTGGCCGTCCCACGCGGCCGCGCGCGCCCACGCGCGCGCGATTTCGGCGGAGATGCATTCCGGCTTCGCCGCGCTGCGCCGCGAGCTGTCGTTCGACCTGCACCGGCGCGGCCCGGCGCTGACGCCCGGCGAGGACGCCGCGCGCGACATCGCGCGCGTGCAGCGGATGTGGCGCGAGGCGCGCACCCGCTACGGCCGCGGCGGCGAGTTCCTGTTCGGCGAGTTCTCGATCGCCGACGCGATGTACGCGCCGGTGGCGCTGCGCTTCCTCACCTACGGCATCGCCCTCGATCCGGGCTGCGCCGCCTACGTGCGCACGATCGACGCGATGCCCGCGGTGCGCGCCTGGCGCGCGGCGGCCGAGGCCGAATGAACGTGCTCCGCGCGGGCGCCGGCGACGCCGCGCGTCACGCCGGTTGCGCGGCGTCGGGCACGAATTCCAGCGCGGCCGAGTTCAGGCAGTAGCGCAGGCCGGTCGGCGGCGGTCCGTCCGGGAACACGTGGCCGAGGTGGCCGTCGCAACGGCGGCAGCGCACCTCGGTGCGCAGCATGCCGTGGCTGCGGTCGACGACTTCGCGGATGTGCGCGGGGTCGAACGGCGCGTGGAAACTCGGCCAGCCGGTGCCGGACTCGAACTTGGTGCCCGCGGTGAACAGCGGCAGGCCGCACAGCCGGCAGGCGTAATGGCCCGGCGATTTCTGGTGCAGCAGGGTGCCGCAGAACGGGCGCTCGGTGCCGTGGTCGAGCAGCACGCGGCGCTCCTCCGGCGTCAGCCGCGCGGCGAGGCGCGCGCGCTCGGCGTCCGACAACGGGCCGAGGTCGTGGCCGGAAGCGGAGCGCTGCGGATCCTGGTTCATGGCGACCTCCTTTACTCGCTGTCGGCAGACGCCTTCAGGCGATCGCCGAAATATGTGCGCAGCTTCTCCACCTTGGGCGTCGACACCAAGGCGATGTACGGCTGCTGCGGATGCAGCGCCGCGTAGTTCTGGTGGTACGTCTCGGCGGGATGGAACGCCTCCAGCGGCTCCAGTGCGGTGACGATCGGCGCGGCGAACGCGCCGGCGGCGTCGAGCTGGCGGATGTAGGCCTGCGCGACCTCGCGCTCGTCGGCGTCGGCGTGGAAGATCGCCGAGCGGTACTGCGTGCCGATGTCGTTGCCCTGGCGATCGCGCTGGGTCGGATCGTGCGCGACGGCGAAGAACACCTTCAGCAACTGGCCGTAGCTGAGGCGCCGCGGGTCGTAGCGCACGCGCACCGCCTCGGCGTGGCCGCTGGTGCCGCTGCACACCGTGCGGTAGTCGGCATCGGCGGCGCGCCCGCCGGCGTAGCCGGAGGTCGCCTCCAGCACGCCGTCCAGCTCGCGGAACACCGCCTCGACGCACCAGAAGCAGCCGCCGGCCAGCACGGCGCTGCGTTCGGTCGCGTCGCCCGCGTCGAGATCGCGTTCGGGGTCGGGAAAACGGTCGGGCGCGATGCGCAGGCTGGCGCCGCGGATATCGCAGGTTGCGGCCATGGGGAATCCTCGTGCGGTTCGCGCGCGTTGCGGCGGGCGGTCAACGGGACCGTGGTCCGGGCCGGAGGCTTACATGGAGGCGGACGGCGCGGCAGGCAACGGCCGCGGTTCCACCCGGAAGTCTTCCACCCACACCAGCTCGCAGGCGCCGTTGCCGGTGTCGTCGCGGGTCAGCGAGCTGCGCCAGCGCCAGCCGTTGGGGCGGTCGGCTTCGACCAGGTAGCCGGCGAAGTGCACCACGTCGCCGGCGCGCGCGCGCTCCCGCGCGCGCTCGACGCCGCGGTCGGCGGGGATCAGGTGCATGTTGGCGCTGTGCGTCTCGATCTCGCGGCGCGGGATCGGGAACGCGTCGACGTGCCATGCGTAGAAGCGCTGGCCCTGGGTGATCTCGATGCTCTTCAGCACCGCGCTGTCGGACATGCGCCCCCAGCCGAGCGCGAGATCGACCGGCGCGAGGTCGGCGCCGTCGTCGTGGCGGTAGTCCTCGCGATGCAGCACGCGCGCGGTGACCTCGAAGCGCGCCAGCGGCGTCAGCGCGGCGTCGGCCTTGTGCAGTGGCGGCGCGGGTTCGTCGAGTTCCGCCTGCAGCGGCGCGTCCGGCGCCAGCACGCCGGGCGGCGGCACGTTCGCGCGGCCGCTCCACGACCACCAGGCGCCGACCAGCGCCAGCGCGGCGAGCGCCCACGTCCAGCGCGGAAACGCGTTCAAGCGAGGTCGGCCAGCAGCGCGCGGCGCGTCGCTTCCGGCAGCGCGGTGTGCGCGCGGTAGCCGGCGTGGTCGACCGCGAGCGCGAGTCCGGCGCCGGCGCGCAGCGCGTCGATCATCGGCGCGGCCAGCTCGAAGCGCAGGAAGTGCACGGCCGAGGTCTTCTCCTCGTTGCTGCGCTCGAGGTCCTCGTCGGCGATCGCCGCGACCGGCGCGTGGCCGTCCACGCTCAGGCCGACGCGATGCTCGATGCCGCGCAGACGCGCCAGCTCGCGCTGGCGTTCCGCGGCGTCCTCGTATTCGACCAGCATGGTCGCCTTGAGGTTGCAGCCGTCGGGAATCAGCGGGTTGTAGGCGTCGAGCTCGCCGCGGATGCCCTCCGGCTCGAAGATGCGCTCGATGCGCAGCATCTCCTGCACCTGGTACTGCACGGTCAGGCGGTCCTCGAAGATCAGCGTCAGGTGTTCGCCGAGATGCACGGTGCGCGCCTTCTTGTGCGCCAGCACCTTCGCGCGGAACTGCGCGCGCTCGCGCGCGTAGGCTTCCAGCGTGTACAGGTCTTCGTGAGTCAGCTTGTGCATGGCGGTGTCATCGCACGCAGGATGTCGAACGGAAAGAACGTGTGGGGTAGGGCAGCGGCGGCGTACGCGGCCATTGTCCGATTTCCGAGTCCCGGGTCCCGTCATATCCCGTACGCCTTGCGCAACAGCGTCAGCGGGTGCTCCGCGGCCGGCCTGTCGTCGAGGCCGTGCGCGATGTGGCCGCCGGCCATCGGGCAGTCGCTGGTGAAGTGGTCGGGCTCGATCTGGCGCACGCGGCTCTCCACCGGCTTGGCGATCTTGCGCGCGATCGCGTAGGTGGCCTTCTTCACGCCGTAGGTGCCGTCGTGGCCGGAGCAGCGTTCGATCACCTGCACGTCGGTGCCGGGCACCAGTCCGAGAATGTCGCGCGTCTTCGGGCCGATGTTCTGCACGCGCTGGTGGCAGGGCACCTGGTAGGCGATCTTGCCGAGCGGCTGCTTGAAGTCGGTCTTCAGCAGGCCTTCCTGGTGGCGTTGCATCAGGTACTCGAACGGGTCGAAGAAGTGCCGCTTGACCAGCCGCACGTCCTCGTCGTCGGGGAACATCAGCGGCAGCTCCTGCTTGAACATCAGCACGCAGGAGGGAATCGCCGCGGTGAGATCCCAGCCTTCGCGCACGGCCTTGGCCAGCACCGGGATGTTCTCGGCCTTGTACTTCGCCACGCTGGCGAGGTCGCCCAGTTCCAGCTTGGGCATGCCGCAGCAGCTCTCGCGCTCGACCAGGATCAGCGGGATGTCGTTGTGCTTCAGCACCGCGACCAGGTCCTGCAGCACGTCCGGGTGCGCGTAGTTGCAGTAGCAGGTGGCGAACAGCGCGAGCCGCCCGCGCGTGCGCCCGGCGGGCAGGGCGTCGCCGCTGCCGTCGAGGTCGCGCAGGCGCTTGCGGCCGGTCCTGCCGTGATAGGTGGGCACGCGCGCCTGCGCGTCCACGCCCAGCGTCTTCTCCAGCAGCTTGCGCGCGGGGCCGTTGCGGTTGAGCGCGTTGACCGTTTCGGTCACCACCGGAATCGAGGCCAGCTTGCCGACCGCGGTGGTGCTGGACAGCAGCTTGGCGGCGAGCCCGGTGCCGCCGTCGCGGTGCTTCACCGCCTTGGCGCGCAGCATCAGGTGCGGGAAGTCGACGTTCCACGGGTGCGGCGGCACGTACGGGCACTTGGTCTGATAGCACAGGTCGCACAGGTAGCACTGGTCGACGACCTTGGCGTAATCGGACTTGGCCACGCCGTCCACTTCCATCGTCGACGAGCCGTCGATCAGGTCGAACAGGGTGGGGAAGGCGTTGCACAGGCTGACGCAGCGGCGGCAGCCGTGGCAGATGTCGAACACGCGCTCGAGTTCCTTGTCGAGCGCCCCCCGGTCGTAGAACTCGGGATTCGTCCAGTCCAGCGGATGTCGCGTGGGCGCGTCGACGCTGCCTTCGCGCGCGGCGCTGCGTTCCTCGGCCATGCGGTGTCCTCCCGTGCGGGCGCGGCTGCGGTCTGGCCGCGGCTGTAGCCGATTCCGCACGTCGCGGCCGAAGCCGCGCCCGCGGCCGGCGTGTGTCCGCCTCCCGCCGCGCCGCGGCAGGAGGCGGGCGCGCTTACTTCAGCTCGTCCAGCGCCTTCTGGAAGCGATTGGCGTGCGAGCGCTCGGCCTTGGCCAGCGTCTCGAACCAGTCGGCAATCTCGTCGAAGCCCTCGCCGCGCGCGGCCTTGGCCATGCCCGGGTACATGTCGGTGTACTCGTGGGTCTCGCCGGCGATCGCGCTCTTGAGGTTCTTGCTGGTGTCGCCGAACGGCAGGCCGGTGGCCGGGTCGCCGCATTCCTCGAGGTATTCGAGGTGGCCGTGCGCGTGGCCGGTCTCGCCCTCGGCGGTGGAGCGGAACACCGCGGCGACGTCGTTGTAGCCCTGCACGTCGGCCTTCTGCGCGAAGTACAGGTAGCGGCGGTTCGCCTGCGATTCGCCCGCGAACGCGTACTTCAGGTTTTCCTCGGTCTTGGAGCCTTTCAGCTTGCTCATGGCGTCACCTCTGGCGGCGGCTGGAGGGAAACACGGCCCGGCCCCTCCGGTCCGGGATGACCCGAGGGTAGCGCGCGGCGACGGCCGAAAGAAATTGATTGTTGCGATGAAGGCGATAGCCGTGCGCTATCGACGCGGCGCCTGGCCGGAGGCTTCCGGCTGGTGGTGGATCGCGGTGACGCGCAGCTTGAGCGTGCGCCCGCCCGGGGTCGGCCAGTCGATGCTCTGGCCCACGCGCATGCCCAGCAGCGCGCTGCCCACCGGCGCCAGCACCGACACGCGGCCCTGCGCGGCGTCGGCGTCGCGGGGGTAGACCAGGGTCAGGCGATGCTGCTGGCCGCTGGCGTCGTCCACGCACTCGGCGGTGGTGTTCATGCTGACCACGTCGGACGGCAGCGATGCCGATTCGACCACCTGCGCGCGCTCGAGCTCGGCGCGCAGCTGGGCGGCGCCGGGTGCGTCGCGGTAGGGCGGCGTGTCGAGCATCTGCTCGAGCCGGTCGGCGTCGTGGCTGGACAGCACGATGGCGGGCGCGTGGGCGGACATGGCGTTGGCATCCTGACCGGGTACATAAAGCAAAACGCCACCGGGGGCAGGGTGCGCCCGGTGGCGACGGATGCGCTTACCGTAGCCCAGAGGGCGGCTTTTCTCAAGCCGACGACGGACCGCCCGCAGCGGCGGCAGGGTGCGTCTGCAGCAGCTCCTGCGGCAGCGCCTTGAAGATGTCGGCGAGGCGCTTGAGGAAGCCGGCCATCGCCGAACTCTTGCGCCAGACCATGGCGATGCGCCGGCTGGGCGGGTGGCTGCGGAATTCGACCAGGCGCACGTTGTCGGTCGGCGCGATCGGCGGCTTCACCGCCAGCGTCGGCAGCAGGGTGATGCCGACGTTGGCCGCCACCATCTGCCGCAGCGTTTCCAGGCTGGTGGCGCGGAAGCCGGCCTTCTCGCTGGCGCCGGCGAGGTGGCAGACCTCCAGCGCCTGGTCGCGCAGGCAGTGGCCGTCCTCCAGCAGCAGCAGGCTCTGGTCGGTCAGGTCGCCCAGCTTCAGGCCGTGCCGGTGCGCCAGCGGGTGCGACTCCGGCACCGCCAGCAGGAACGGCTCCTCGAACAGGAACTCGGCGTGCAGGCTGTCCTCGTGGATCGGCAGCGCCAGCACGCCGGCGTCGAGCTTGCCCTCGCGCAGCAGGCGCAGCACCGTCTCGGTCTTCTCCTCGACCAGCAGCAGCTCCAGCTTGGGAAAGCGCGCGCGCACCTCCGGCACCACGTGCGGCAGCAGGTAAGGGCCGAGGGTGGGGAAGATGCCGAGGCGCACCGTGCCGGACTCCGGATCGCGCGTGCGCCGCGCGATGGCGCGGATCTGCTCGACCTCGTTCAGCACCTCGCGCGCGCGCTCGGCGATCTCGCGGCCGACCTCGGTCAGCAGCACCTTGCGCGGCGTGCGCTCGACCAGCGCGACGCCGAGTTCCTCCTCGAGCTTCTTCACCTGCGTCGACAGCGTCGGCTGGCTGACGAAACAGGCTTCGGCGGCGCGGCCGAAGTGGCGGTGCTCGGCGAGGGCGACGAGGTAACGCAGATCACGCAGGTTCATGGCTTCCATAGTCAGTGACTATAGATGCGATGATGATAATCGATTTGAATGATGGGCGCACGCCCCCTATCTTTGTCTGCGGACGCGCCCTCCGGCGCCGCTTCCCCACCCTCACCAAGGAGCAACGACATGCTGACCGTCGGCGACAAGTTCCCGCAATTCAAGCTCAAGGCCACCGTCTCCATCGACAGCCTGGACAAGGCCTTCGCCGAGATCTCCAACGACAGCTACAAGGGCAAGTGGCTGCTGGCGTTCTTCTATCCGAAGGACTTCACCTTCGTCTGCCCGACCGAGATCAAGGGCTTCGGCGACCTCAACGCGCAGTTCGCCGACCGCGACTGCCAGGTGCTGGCCGGCAGCACCGACTCCGAGTTCGTGCACCTGGCCTGGCGCAAGGACCACAAGGACCTGCGCGACCTGCCGTTCCCGATGCTGGCCGACATCAACAAGGACCTGTCGCGCGAACTCGGCATCCTCGACGCCGAGGGCGTGGCCAAGCGCGCCACCTTCCTGGTCGATCCGCAAGGCGTGATCCGCTTCGCCTACGTCACCGACGGTTCGGTCGGCCGCAACCCGCAGGAAGTGCTGCGCGTGCTGGATGCGCTGCAGACCGACGAGCTGTGCCCGTGCAACTGGCAGCAGGGCGAGGCGACGCTGAAGGTCGCGTAAGCCCGGCGCCGTCGCGGCGGTCTCCTGTGCGGGCCGCCGCGACGCTCGCCGCGCGAGCGCCGTCCTGCGGCAGCCCCCGCTTTGCCCCGCGCCGCATACCCCTCCCCCCGCGCGGCGCGGGCTTCGGCGGCGGGACCGCGTGTCCCGCCGCCCTCTCTTCCATCCCCCGAGGTGAACCATGAGCCTTGCCGAACTCAAGGCGCAGTTGCCCGACTACGCCAAGGACCTGCGCCTCAACCTGGATTCCGTGCTGAGCGAGGCCGGCGCGCCCGGCCTGAGCGCGAAGCAGATCGCCATCGTCGCGCTGGCCTCGGCCATCGCCTCGCGCCACGCGCCGCTGACCCGCGCGATCGCCGTCGAGGCCGCCGCGCACCTTTCCGCCGAGGAACAGGACGGCGCGCGCGCCGCCGCGGCGATCCTGGCGATGAACAACGTCTACTACCGCTTCACCCACCTGGTGAGCGACATCGAGTACGCCACCCTGCGCGCCGGCCTGCGCATGAACGTGATGGCCAACCCGGGCTGCGCCAAAGTGGACTTCGAGCTGGCCTCGCTGGCCGTCTCCGCGATCAACGGCTGCGGCGCGTGCATGGACTCGCACGAGAAGACCCTGCGCAAGCACGAGGTTTCTGCGCAGGCCGTGCAGAGCGCGGTGCGCATCGCCGCCGTACTGCACGCGGTGGCGGTGACGCTGGAGCAGGCGGAAGCCGCGCGGGCGGGGCTGTCGGCGGCGGCGTGATCGGACGGGTACGCAGGCCATCGCTCCGCGATGGCCTGCGGCAGCCCGCACGGGCTCGGCCTGCCGGGCGCGCGCAGTTGCATCGGACGCTCGCCGAGCGCCCCTGCGTGTCCGTCGCCTTCAGTGTCACCACCGCTGGACCGCCCCTGATTTCTCGGACACCTGTTTCTTGGCTGCCGCGCAAACCTTCCGCTACGGCCGTGACGTCAGGCCGGGCGGGTAAGCTCGCTCTCGGCGGCTCGACCCCGTAGGCTGTCCTGGCAGGCCGCGGCAGGCGTGTGCCGGGCCGGGGCCGCAGGCGGGGTGCGCATGGGGGCGCCCATCGATCCGTCGCCACGGGCGACGTCCGTGCTCGGGGAGGTTCGCGTGAAGGCCATCGTTTGCGGTCTGGCGGCGGCGCTGCTGGCCGTCCTGTCGTGTGTCGCCCGGCCCGCTGCATCGCCCTCGCTGCCGCCGCTGGCGATCGAACGCGTCACCGTGATCGACGTCGAGCGCGCTCGTGCCGTCAGCGAGCAGACGGTACTGGTCGAGCATGGCCGCATCGCCCGCATCGGGAGCGACGTCGCGGCACCGCCGGGCGCCGAGCGCATCGATGGGCGCGGGAAGTATCTCGTTCCCGGGCTGGTCGATATGCACGTGCACCTGTTCAACAACGCCACGCACCGGGCCCCGAACACGTGGACGTTCCCGCTCTTCGTCGCCAACGGCGTGACCGGCGTGCGCGAAATGATGACGCTTCCCGGGCAGGTGCAGCAGGTGGCGCGCTGGCGGCAGTCGGTGGATCGCGGCACGCTGGTCGCGCCCTACGTGCTGGCGGCGGGCGTCGCCGTGCGCGGCGACACCGTGGAAGATGCGCGCCGGCAGGTACGCGTGGCCGTGCGATCCGGTGCCGATTTCATCAAAGTGTTTTCCGACGTTCCGTCGGCGCAGTGGCATGCAATCATCGCTGCTGCACGGCGGGCCCGCGTGCCTGTCGACGGCCACGTGCCTGCGCAGGTTCCGCTGCTGGAGGCGGCGGATGCCGGCCAACGCACCGCCGAGCATCTGCTGCAGGCGTACGAGGCCTGTTCCTCGGTCGAGCGCCGCGTGCTCGCATCGCGCCGAGGTCTGGACGGCGACGCCGCCGAGGCGATGGGTGAGGCGCAGGAGCGTGATGTGCTCGGGCATTTCAGCCCAAACCGCTGCGCCGCGGTGGCCAGGGCGGTCGCGGCGGCGCACCAAACGCAGGTGCCGACCCTGGTGTTGAGCCATTTCGAGGCCCACCGCCGCGCCGATTTCGCCGCGGATCCGCGCTGGCCGCTGCTGCGCGAAGACGAACAGGCGCGCTGGCGCAGGATCCTGGCGTCGGAAGCGACGGCCGACGCCGCGCTTGCCGCGCGCCGCGAGCAGGTGAGTTGCGCGATCGTGCGGGCACTGCACGCTGCCGGTGTCGATGTGCTGGCGGGAACCGATACGCCGATGCCCATGGTCTATCCCGGGTACGCGCTGCACGACGAACTGGAGCTGCTCGTGCAGTGCGGCCTCGGCCCCGCGCAGGCGCTACGGGCCGTCACGATCGGCCCGGCGGAACTGCTGCACCTGTCGCAGACGAACGGCTCGATCGCAGTCGGCAAGCGCGCCGATCTCGTGTTGCTCGACGGCGATCCGCTGCAGGACGTCCGCAACCTGCGCCGCATCCGCGCCGTCGTGCTTGCCGGGCGTCTGCTCCGGCGCGAGGATCTTGATGCCTTGCTGGCAGCCGGGGCCGGCCGGTGAGCGGGGTTGCAGGTGGCGGCGGCGTAGCGATCCTGCCGTTCCAGTCCGGCCGCCACCGGTGGCCATTTCTGTACACCGTCAGGCTCACTTGTCGGAGCGTGGGGCATGCGTGCAATGCGCTGCGGAGGCAGGCGAGGCAGGGGGGCAGAGTGCACTTTCCCGGTCTGTCGTCCAATGCCACCCGCATGCGACAGAAAAGTGCACTCTGACCCGCGCTTTTGGACCAAGCGGAGCAAACGCGGGGCGCCTGAGCGATCAGGCGCCCCGTTGTCTTTGCGGCCCGGTGAGTCAGCGGCAATCGCGCCGCGCACGCGGCGCCAGGAAGACTCGGCCGGACGGCCTTTCGGTTGAACGGATCTGCGTCGGCAATGAAGGCGCGGAGTCGCTCGAAGCGTCGGGCACCTCAGCGCATGCGCCGCCACGTCACCTCGCCGTGCACACCCTCGGCGGCGCCGCTGGTGGGCTTGGCCACGATGTAGGTCAGCTCGTCGCCCTTGAGCGTGTAGTGCCTGCTGCCGCTGCGGCCGTCCCAGTTCGGGAACGAGGCATGCTCGATGTGGGTGCGCAGCATGCCGCCCGCGACGCTCACCGTGCCGTAGTGCGCATTGAAGTCCAGCGAGGCGGCGCGATATTCCTCCGGCGTGCCCCGCGACTTGTCGCCGGAGGCGAAGGCCGTGCGTTGTGCCCGCACGATCTGCATCATGTAGTGCCCCTGGGCGTCGATCAGCCACAGGCCCTGGGGATGGGGGCCGTAGAGTTCCACGCGATGGCCGTCCGGATAGACGTTGTCGACGCGCTCCAGGGTCCAGGCGCCCTCCAGCGACGTCGGTCGCGAAGGCTGCGCCGCCTGCGCGGCGCCCAGGGTCGATGCGATGCAGAGGGCAAGGACGGTTCGAAGGATCTGCATGAGCGTGCTCACATCCACGGGGAGGGTGGGCGCAGCCTAGTCCGCCCTTCCATCAGGGATGAACCCGGTCGCCGATATTTCAGTCATTGCCGATTGCCATGGTTCCAACGCGAGGCCCCATGAAGACCCTCGACCTCGATGCCGTCAAAGCCTTCGTGCTGACCGCCGAGCTGCAAAGCTTCACCCGCGCCGCGCAGGTGCTCGACAGCACGCAGTCCGCCGTCAGCCTGAAGGTGCGCAAGCTGGAAGGCCAGCTGGGCCGCCGCCTGCTGGAGCGCACGCCGCGGCAGGTGCGCCTGTCCGCCGAGGGCGCGGTGTTCCTGGAGGCGGCGCGCGAACTGGTCGGTGCCCACGAGCGCGCGGTCGCCTCGTTCGAAGCGGAGGAGCGGCGCCTGGTGGTCGGCATCGGCCATCAGCTGGTGGGCGCCGAGCTGCCCGGCATGCTGCGCCGGCTGGGCGAGTCCGATCCGAAGCTGCGCATCGAGCTGCACGCGGGCGGCTCGCGCGAAGTGATGCAGTCCTACGAGGCCGGCGAGATGGATGCAGCGCTGGTCCTGCAGGCGAGCGAGCAGCGCCGCAGGGGCGAAAAGCTGTTCGACGAGAGCTTCGCCTGGATCGGCGCGTCCGGCTGGCGTCCGCGCCAAGGTCAGCCGCTTCCCCTGTCCACCCAGGGCGAATCCTGCAGCATTCGCGCTGCTGCCGTGGCCGCGCTCGATCGTGCCGGCATTGCCTGGACCGAGGTCTTCGTCGGCAAGGGCGCGGCGATGGTGGGTGCGGCCGCCGCCGCGGGATTGGCCATCGCCGTGCTGGCCCGCCGCGCCGCGCCCGCGGGGACGGAGGATCTCGGCGCGCGCCTCGCGCTTCCTGCGCTTCCCACGCAGGAGGTGGTGCTGTACTCCGCGCTGCGCGACCGCCGCTCGCGCGCCGCACTGCGCACGCTGGCCGACGCCTTCAGGACGAAGGCGGGATGATCCGGATTCGGTATCGCGCACCGGGAAAGAAGGGCCCACCCTTCGCCGGCGGCGAACGGGTGGCCCCTGTCTTGACCTCGCGCCTCGGCGTTACGGCGCTTGCTCCGCCAGCGCGTAGTTCCTGGCCGCGGTGTCGCCCGCCTGGTCGCTTACCAGCGCGCTGAAGTAGAAGACGGTGGTCGTCGCGACCGGCAGCGGCGTGCCGCTGAGCACGCCGTCGCCGCTCAGCACCAGCCCCGCGGGCAGCACGCCGCTGACGACGGACCAGGTGGCGCCGCCGATGCCGCCGGCATGCGTCGGCATCTGGCTGTACCTGCGGCAAGGAGACGGCGGCTGAATCGGCGACCTCGCCAGGGCAGGAGCGCGCGCGTCACGGCCCCTCGCGCCGTGCCGCCGCCGCGTGCCGGCATGCAGACTTGTGGCGTCCACGCACGCCGCTCGCTTCATCCGCGCTCGCGTGTGCATCAAGGCGGTCAATTGCCTGCGTTCCCCCGTTCGAGACAGTTCGCGACGCATGAACACCCGCACCTCGACGTGCAGCCCGTGCCGCGCCTCCTTCGCGCGGATCGCGCGCATGCCCGGCGTCCACTCCGCAGGATGCAGTTCGCGGAAGCCGCGCTGGCGATAGAACGGCCCGTTCCACGGCACGTCGCGGAAGGTGGAGAGCGTGACGGCCGGCTGGCCTCGCATCCGCGCCCACGCGCACACGTGCTCGAGCAGGCGGCCGCCGAGACCGCGCCGCCCGTGCGCCCGCAGCACGTCCATCTCCTCGAGGTAGGCGGCGCCTTCGCGCACGGAGGCGATCGCCATGCCGACGGCGACGTCGTCGCCCATGCACGCCACCCAGGCTTGGCCGAGGCCGATCAGGCGCGCCAGTTCATCCAGCGGAAAAGAAGGATCGAGCGCCTCGTCGATCAAGCCGAGGCGGTAGAACCGCGTGCCCGCGATGTCTTCGATTTCCCGCAGGCGCAGCACTTCGTCCGGGCGGGCCAGGCGGATGCGGTAGCGGTCGGCGTGCGGTTCCATGGCGTCGGCTCGGCAGGCGGGAACCGAGCAGACCGGGTGGAGAGGGAAGGGCAAACAGCCGCGGGGCAGCAGCAGGGTGGAGGCCGCTAATCCGCGATGGCCTGCGACGCCCCGTCCCGGCGTGGCCGGCCGCGCGGCCGTACCTGCAGCGGACGATTCAAGGTGCGTTCCAGCATGCGCTGGAACCGCTCGCTGCCCAAGGCGCGCTCCTGGACGATATGCGCGCGAATCGCCTCCAGCTCGGCGTCGTCGACCCCGCTGGCCAGCCAGGTCCGGTAAGCGGCGACGCGCGCCCGGCGATCGGCGCCGAGGGCAAGAAACGCCGTATGGGGCGTCAGCAGCGGATCGTCGCTTGCTCCGAGATGGGCGTGCACGCTCGACCAGCGATAGTCCTCCGGCGCGGCCACCATCGCGGCGCGCACCGGGTTGAGTTCGATGTACCGGTACACCGACAGCACGTAGCGCTCGGAATCGACCAGGCAGGACTTGAACCGCCCTTCCCACAGCGTGCCGGTGCGCCGGTGGCGGCGGTTGAAGCCCTGCACGTAGCACTGGCCCAGATCGCGCATGGCGCGGGAGAGCGCCCCGGCCTCTCCCGAGCTGACCAGCAGGTGCACGTGGTTGCCCATCAGCACGTAGGCATGGACCGCCAGCGCATGCCTGCGCGCCGCGTCTTCGAGCAACGCCAGGTAGTGGCGACGATCGTCGTCGTCGACGAACACCGCGCAGCGGTTCACGCCGCGCTGGGTGATGTGCAGGGGGATACCCGGGAACTCGAGGCGGGCGCGACGAGGCATGGCGGCGGGACGCGG
>JAJFUF010000033.1 GCA_021372495.1 Lysobacteraceae bacterium | reverse complement strand
GGTCGCGCGGGGCGCGCGCGGGCTGCGGCGCGCCGGGCCGCGTCGGCGCCGACGCGCCGCGCTGCGTCGGGAGCTGGCGGCGCTGGCGGCCGCGCACGCGCGCGACGGCGATGTCGCCGCGCTGGCGCGCGGCCTGTCGTCGCTGCTGCGCCGCGCCGCGCTGCGCCGCGAACCGCGCGCGGCCGCGCTGGACGGCGCGGCGTGGCTGGACTTTCTCGAACGCGCCGCGCCGGGCGCGCTGCCGCGCGAGCACGCCATGCGGCTGCTGCAGGCGACGTATGCGCCGGGCGCGCAGCTCGATGCGGCCGTACTGGTCGCCGCCTGCGTACGCTGGCTGGAGTGCGCGGTGGTGCGCCATGCCTGAGTTCGCCTGGCCGTGGCTGTTCGCGCTGCTGCCGCTGCCGTGGCTGCTGCGCCACGCGCTGCCGCCGGCGGCGCCGACGGCAGCGCTGCGCCTGCCGCACGCGGGGCTGGACCTGCGCGCGATCGGGCGCGCGCTGCCGCGCGGCGTGCGGCGCTGGCTGCCGCTGCTGGCATGGCTGCTGGCGGTCACGGCGGCGGCGCGCCCGCAGCAGGTCGGCGCGCCGCTGGCGCTGCCGCAGAGCGGACGCGCGCTGCTGCTGGCGCTGGACACCTCGGGCAGCATGGGCATCGAGGACATGGACCTGGCCGGCCAGGACGTCAGCCGCTATGCCGCGGTGCGCGCGATCGCCGGCGACTTCGTCGCGCGCCGCGCGGGCGACGAGGTCGGCCTGATCCTGTTCGGCAGCCGCGCCTACCTGGTGACGCCGCTGACGTTCGATCTCGATGCGGTGCGCGGCCAGCTCGACGACAGCGCGGTCGGCCTGGCCGGCCGCGAAACCGTGCTGGGCGACGCCATCGCGGTGGCGACGCGGCGCCTGCTCAAGCAGCCGGCGCCGGCGCGCGTGCTGGTGCTGCTGACCGACGGCGTCAACACCGCCGGCACGCTCGATCCGCGCGATGCCGCGCGCATCGCCGCCAAGGCTGGCGTGCGCATCTACACCATCGGCATCGGCTCCGCGCATGCCGTACTCGGCGACTTCTTCGGCGGCAGCATGCCCGGCGCGGCGTCCGATCTCGACGAGGACACCCTGCGCGCGGTCGCCGCGGCCACCGGCGGACGCTACTTCCGCGCCGCCGACGCCGCGCAGCTCGCCGACGCCTACCGCGCGATCGACCGGCTGGAGCCGGCGGCGCGCGCGCAGCAGGCGCTGCGGCCGCGGCGCGAGCTGTTCGTATGGCCGCTGGCGGCGGCCGTGTTGATGGCGCTGGCGGCGCTGCCGTGGGGCGCGGCGCGGCGACACGGAGCGTGCGCGTGAGCACGCTGGCCGAATTCCATTTCCTGCGCCCGTGGTGGCTGCTGGCCCTGCTCGCGCTGCCGCCGCTGCTGGCGCTGCTGGCGCGCGCGCTGCGCGGCGAGGGCGCGCTGGCGCGGCTCGCCGATCCGGCGCTGCTGCCGGCGCTGCTGGAGCGCGACGCCGGCGGCCGCCGCGGCGCGCTGGCGTTGGTCGCGCTGGTCGGCGCACTGGCCGTGCTGGCGCTGGCCGGCCCGGCGTGGGAGCGCCTGCCGGCGCCGGTCTACCGCAACCAGGCGGTGCGCGTGGTCGCGCTGTCGCTGGCGCCGAACATGCTCGCGCAGGACGTCAAGCCGGACCGGCTGACACGCGCGCGCTACAAGGTGCGCGACCTGCTCGAAGCCGGCCGCGACGGTCGCAGCGCGCTGATCGCCTATGCCGGCGACGCGTTCCTGGTCGCGCCGCCGACCCGCGACGTCGACACCGTGCTCGAACAGATCGACGCGCTGACGCCCGACGTGATGCCGGTGCAGGGCGACGCGCCGGCGCGCGCGATCGATCTCGGCGCGGCGCTGATCCGTCGCGCCGGCGCGGCCGGCGGCGACCTGGTGCTGGTCGCCAGCGATGCCGACGCCGCGGCCGAAGCGTCGGCGCGCCGCGCGCACGCGGCCGGCGTGCGCGTGTCGGTGCTGGGCGTCGGCACCGCGCGGGGCGCGCCGGTGGCGCGCGCCGAAGGCGGCTTCCTCGAGGATGCGCGCGGTGACGTGGTCGTGGCGCGCCGCGACGACCGTGCGCTGGCGGCGCTCGCCGCGGCCGGCGGCGGGCGTTACGTGGCGATGCGCGCCGATGGCGGCGACGTCGCCGCGCTCGCCGCGCTGGCGAGTACGCAGGTGCAGGCCGCGCCCGCGTACGACGTGCGCGGCGCGCAGTGGCGCGACCGCGGCCCCTGGCTGTTGCTGGCGCTGCTGCCGCTGGCCGCGTTGGGCTTCCGCCGCGGCTGGGTGCTGCTGCTGGCGCTCGCGGTCATGCCGTACCCGACGGCGCGCGCCGCGTCGTTCGCCGACCTGTGGCGCACGCCCGACCAGCAGGCCGCGCGGCTGCTGCGCGACGGCGACGCCCGCGCGGCGCTCGCCCGCGCGCGCGATCCGGCGCTGGCCGCGGCCGCTGCCTACCGCGCCGGCGACTATGCGCGCGCGGCCGCGCTGTATCGCGGCCTGCCCGGCGCCGATGCGCGCTACAACCTCGGCAACGCGCTGGCGCGCGCGGGCCGCTACCGCGAGGCGCTGGACGCGTATGCCGAAGCGCTGCGCGCGAATCCGCGCATGGCCGACGCGCGCGCCAATCGCGATGCGGTCGCCGCCTGGCTGCAGCGGCATCCGCCGCCGCCAGGGCAGGCGGGCGAGGGTGCGGGCACGCCGCAGGCGGGCGGCGCGCCGCCGTCTTCGCCGCCAACGTCCGACAAGCACGCCGCCGCGCCGCCGCGCGGCGGGCAGGGCAGGGCACCGGCGGCGGCATCGTCGCAGCCGTCGGCGTCGACGGCCGGGCCGCAGAACGGCGGCGCGGCGCCGTCGCCGGACGCCGCCGACGCGCCGGCGCCGCGCCCCGATCCGCGCCAGCAGGCGCAGTCCGCGCGCGCCGGCGCCGCGCTGAAGCAGGCGATGGACCAGGCGCTGGCGCGCTCCGGACGCGCGCCCGACGGCAGCCACCGGCTCGGCGCAGCCGCCGATCGCGATGCCGACGAATCGCGTCTGCCCGCGCCGATGCGCGAGGCGCTGGCGCGCGTGCCCGACGATCCGGGCGGCCTGCTGCGCCGCAAGTTCCTGCTCGAATGGCAGCGTCGGCAAGGCGTCGCCGCGGATGCGGACGGGGGCAGCCCGTGAGGCGCCTCGCCGCCGCGCTGTTGCTGCTGGCACTGGCCGTGCCGTGCGCGCACGCCGCCTCCGTGCGCGCCTTCCTCGACCGCGATACCGCGCGCCTCGGCGAAACGGTGACGCTGAACGTCGAGAGCGACGCGGCCGGCGCGACGGCGCCCGACTTCGCCGCGCTGGCGCAGGATTTCACCGTGCGCGGCCGCTCCAGTTCGCGCGACGTCAGCATCGTCAACGGGCACGCCGCGACGCGCGCGCTGTGGGCGGTGGCGCTGGAGCCGAAGCGCGCCGGCACGCTGACCATCCCCGCGCTCGAGGTGGACGGTGCCCGCACCCGGCCGCTGACCCTGACCGTGCTGCCGGCGCCGACCGGCGCCGAGGGCCGGGCTGGCGACGCCGTGTTCGTCGAGGCCAGCGTCGAGCCGTCGACGCCCTACGTCGGACAGCAGGTGCTGTACACGCTGCGCCTCTATTACGCGCCGAACCTGACCGACGGCGACCTCGACGAGCCGCATGCCGACGGCATCGAGGCGCGCCGCCTCGGCGACGACCTGCACTACACCGTCGAGCGCGCCGGCCGCATGTACCACGTGGTCGAGCGCCGCTACGCGCTGCTGCCCCGCGTGGCCGGGCGGCTGACCGTCCCCGGCATCGGTTTCCGCGGCCGCGCGCTGGCGCTGGACGGCAGCGACGCCTTCTTCGCCGAGGGCCAGCCGGTGGCCGCACGCTCGCAGGCGCTGGCGCTCGACGTGCGTGCGCCGCCCGCCGGCGCCGCGCAGCCGTGGCTGCCGGCGCGCGCGCTGAGTCTCGATGCCGAAGGCTGGCCGGCCGACGGCCGCCTGCGCGTCGGCGAGCCGCTGACGCTTACGCTGACGCTGAAGGCCGTCGGCCTGCCGTTCGAGGCGCTGCCGGCGCTGACCCTGCCGGCGCTGGACGGCGCCGAGGTGTATCCGGACAAACCGCAGGACGCCACGCGCGACGACGGCCAGTGGCTGACGGGCACGCGCGTGCGCAAGTTCGCGATCGTGCCGACCCGCGCCGGCACGCTGGCGCTGCCCGCGATCAGCGTGCAGTGGTGGGATACCCAGCGCGACCGCGCCGAAGTGGCGCGCGTGCCCGCGCGCACGCTGCGGGTGCTGCCCGCGGCCGGCGCCGTCGCGCCGCCGCCGGTCGCGCCGCTGGCGGC
>JAJFUF010000030.1 GCA_021372495.1 Lysobacteraceae bacterium | reverse complement strand
CGACCTGATCGACGGGCTGGATGCGGATTTCGGCAGCGACGCCAAGGTGTTCCACGCCGGCACCCAACTCGATGCGCAGGACCGCGCGGTCACCGCCGGTGGCCGTGTGCTCACCGTCTGTGCGCTCGGCCGCGACCTCGCTGCGGCGCGCGAACAGGCCTATGCCGCGGTGGCGAAGATCCACTTCGACGGCGCGTTCTGCCGTCGCGACATCGCCCATCGGGCGCTGCATCGCCGGTGACGCCTGACGCCGTGCGGCGGGGCATGCACGGCAGTGCCGCGTTCGCCGCCGGGCGGTGCGGCCGGGTCGTGCTTGCCACGGCGTGCTTCTCCGTTACGCTCGGCCGATCCGCCGGAAGGGACCTCGCATGAGCCAGTTTTCGTTGTTGGGTCGGCGTCGCTTCGCGCCGTTCTTCTGGACGCAGGCGCTCGGCGCGTTCAATGACAACGCGTTCCGCAATGCGCTGGTGATGCTGGTGGCGTTCCAGATGGGGCTCGATGACCACACCGTGTCGCTGTACACGAATCTGGCGCCGGCGCTGTTCATCCTTCCGTTCTTCCTGTTCTCGGCCAGCGCCGGCCAGCTCGCGGAGAAGTTCGAGAAGACGCGGCTGATCCGCTACGTGAAGCTGTTCGAGATCGGCGCGATGGCGCTGGCCGCGGTCGGCTTCTACACGCACAGCGTGGCGCTGCTGCTCGCCGTGCTGTTCCTGATGGGCCTGCACTCGACGGTGTTCGGGCCGATCAAGTACGCGATCCTGCCGCAGGCGCTGCGCCACGACGAGCTGATCGGCGGCAACGGCATGGTCGAGATGGGCACCTCGCTGGCGATCCTGACCGGCCAGATCGCCGGCGGCGCGGCGATCATGCAGCACCCGCGCGGCGAGCTGTACGCCTCGATGCTGGTGATCGCCGTCGCCGCCTGCGGCTGGCTGGCAAGCCGCGCGATCCCGCCGGCGCCGGCGACCGCGCCGCAACTGCGTTTCGACTGGAACCCGTGGCGGCAGACCGTGCAGGCGCTCGGCTTCGTGCGCAAGCGCTCGACGGTGTTTCACGCGGTGCTGGGCATTTCCTGGTTCTGGTTCTTCGGCGGCATCTTCACCGCGCAGTTGCCGAACTACACCAAGCTGCATCTGGGCGGCGACGAGTCGGTGTCGATCCTGGTGCTGACCCTGTTCTCGGTCGGCGTCGGCGTCGGTTCGCTGCTGTGCGAGCGGCTGTCGGGACGCCGCGTCGAGATCGGCCTGGTGCCGTTGGGCTCGATCGGCCTGACCGTGTTCGGCGTCGACCTGTTCTTCGCGCGCCCGGACGCGCCGCCGGCGTCCGGCCTCGACTGGCTGGCGTTCCTCGCCGCACCGGGCAACCTGCGCGTGGCGCTCGACCTCACCCTGATCGGCCTGTTCGCCGGCTTCTACATCGTGCCGCTGTTCGCGCTGGTGCAGGCGCGCACCGACAAGTCCGAGCTGTCGCGCGTGATCGCCGGCAACAACGTCCTCAACGCACTGTTCATCGTGGTCGCGGCGCTGTTCGGCATCGGCGTGCTGTCGTTGGGCGTGAGCATCCCGCGCCTGTTCCTGATCGTCGCGCTGATGAACGCCGCGGTGGCGTTCTACATCTACGCGCTGACGCCCGAGTTCCTGATGCGCTTCCTCACCTGGATCATCGTCAGCACGCTGTACCGCATCCGCAGCGACGGGCTGGAGCGCATCCCCGAGGACGGCCCGGCGCTGCTGGTGTGCAACCACGTCAGCTACGTGGACGCGCTGATCATCATGGGCAGCGTGCGCCGGCCGGTGCGCTTCGTGATGCACCACCGGATCTTCGCCATCCCGGTGCTGCGCTTCATCTTCCGCACCGCGCGCGCGATCCCGATCGCCGGCGCCAAGGAAGACCCGGTGCTGCTGGCGCGCGCGTTCGCCGAGATCGACGCCGCGCTGGCCGCCGGCGAGCTGGTATGCGTGTTCCCCGAGGGCGGGCTGACCCGCGACGGCGACATCGCGCCGTTCCGTCCGGGCGTGGAGAAGATGCTGGCACGACGGCCGGTGCCGGTGATCCCGCTGGCGCTGCGCGGCCTGTGGGGCTCGATCTTCAGCCGCCGCGACTCGGCGCTGCACCGCACGCGCCTGCCGCGGCGGTTCTGGTCGCGGATCGCGCTGGCCGTCGGCGCGCCGCTGCCGCCGTCGAGCAGCGCGGCGGAGCTGGAGACGTCGGTGCGCGAACTGCGCGGCGCGTGGGCGTAACGGGCACGACGAAGCGGCGTCGGGTGGGCCTTGGCCCACCGCCCGCCCGCACCAGGTCAAGCGATGGTGGGCCAAGGCCCACCCGACGCCACCCTAGGTGCCGGGGCGCGGCGAAAGGCGCTCCCGCATCAGGCGAACCAGCCGGCCAGCACGATCACCGCGACGACCGCCAGCCACACCACCAGCACGCGCAGCAGCAGGTGGCGCGCATCCTCGAGCTCGCCGAGCGGATCGTGGGTGTCGTGCGCATAGCCGTCGCCGGCGACCACGTCGGCGTCGACGCCGGCGCGCGCAATCGCGCCGAGGAAGCCGCACTCGAACTCCCACGGCGAGCGCCCGGCTTCGGCGTGCCAGGCGCGCCAGGCGCGCACCACCGCGTCGAAGTCGGCGGCCAGCGCCATCGCCAGCGCCATCAGGTGCGCGGGAATCCAGTCGAGTGCCGCGGCGGCGCGCCGCGCGAAACCGCGCGCGGCCTCGTCCAGCGCATCGTCGGGCGCGGCGGCGAGCTGCGCCAGCCGGTACAGCAGCGCGCCGGCCGGGCCGAGCAGGAAGAACCAGAACAGCACGCCGAAGCGCCGCTTCAGCGCCGACAGCACGGTCGCCTCGACCAGGCTGGGCGCGTCGAACGCCAGCAGCGGCGATGATTCATCGGGACGCAACGCCTGCGCCGCCGCCTCGCGCTGCGGCAGGTCGGGCGCGTGCAGCACGGCGTCGATGTCCGGCTCCAGCTCGCGCGGGCCGAGCGTGTACAGCAGCACCAGCAGCGCGAAGGCCAATCCACCGAGGCCGAACAGCGCGTGCTGCAGGCCCAGCATCAGCAGCGCGCACAGCAGCGCCGGCAGCAGTACGGCCAACGCGATCCGCAGCGGGCCGCCGATGCCGCCCAGGCGGGCGGACCAGGCGCGGAACCAGCCGAAATCGCGGCGGCGGGCGAGGTCGGGCAGGGCCGAGACCAGCACCAGGGCGATCAGGGCGGCGACGAGCTTGGTGGCCATGGGCGGCTTCCGCGGGCGAGGCGCCCATTGTAGCCGCGCGGCGCGGCGGTCAGGACGGCAGCGCGGCCAGCTCGGCGGCGAGGTCGACGCCGCGCCCGGCCAGCCAGTGCTCGATCAAGCGGTACGACACCGAGATCGACGGCGACAGCCCGAGCTCGCCCGCGCGCAGCGCGGCGACGATCTCGGCGGCGGTGAACCAGCGCGCATCCTCCAGCTCGCCGTCGGCGAGGCGGATGTCGCGGCCGGCGGCGGTGGCGGTGAAGCCGAGCATCAGCGAGCCGGGGAACGGCCACGGCTGCGAGGAGTGGTAGTCGCAGTCCAGCACCTCGACGCCGGCCTCCTCGGCGACCTCGCGGCGCACCGCCTGCTCCAGGGTCTCGCCCGGCTCGACGAAGCCGGCCAGGGTGGAATAGCGCTTCTCCGGCCAGCCGGCCTGGCGGCCGAGCAGGCAGGCGCCGTCGTGCTCGACGATCACGATCACCGCCGGGTCGGTGCGCGGGAAATGCAGCGCGCCGCAACTGCCGCAGGCGCCGCGGTGGCCGGCGGCGAGCAGCGTCAACGGTGCGCCGCAGCGGCCGCAGTGGCGCGTCGCCGCCTGCCAGTGCGCCAGCCCCTTGGCGTAGGCACACAGGCCGGCGCCGAGCGGGTCGAGGTTCATGCCGAGCTCGCGCAGGCCGGCCCAGCGCGCGTCCAGCGACTCGGCCAGCGCGGTCGCCGCGCCGGCGTCCGCTCCGAGGAAGAAGTAGTGCAGGCCGTCGGCGGCGCCGAGCAGGCACGGTCGCGCCTCGGGCAGCAGGCGTGCGCGCTGCACGGCGGTGAGCAATTCGAGCCGTGCGCCGTCGCGCGCGGCGAGCACGCGCTGCTCGGTGTCCAGCACGAGGAAGCGGGCGTCGTCGGCGCGCGTGCGCTCCGCCAGCCAGACCTCGTCGTCGCGGCGCTCGACGAGGCGGTCCAGCGCCGCCGGCGTCGCCAGCGGATTGCGGCGCGAGCGCGCGGCCGAGCTCACACCGTGAACGAGGAGCCGCAGCCGCAGGTGGTGCGCGCGTTCGGGTTGCGGATCACGAACTGCGCGCCGGACAGCGTCTCCGAGTAGTCGATCTCGGCGCCGGTGAGGTACTGCAGCGACAGCGGATCGACCAGCAGGGTGACGCCGTCCTTGTCGACCGCGTAGTCGTCCTCGGCGCGCTGCTCGTCGAAAGTGAAGCCGTACTGGAAGCCCGAACAGCCGCCGCCGGTGATGTACACGCGCAGCTTGAGGGCGTCGTTGCCCTCCTCGGTGATCAGCTCGCGCACCTTGTGCGCGGCGGCGGCGCTGAACAGCAGCGCGGTCTCGGCCTGGCGGTAGTCGGGAATGGCGTTCATGCGGCCTCCGGCAACTGAGATCGGGGCGCCGGCAGGGCTTTCAAGCTTCGGCCGCGGCCAGCGACGGTGCGTCTTCCGGCCGCGGCAACTGCTTGAGCGCCTCCGGCTGATGCATCATTTTGCCATTGACGCGCGCGCCTGCGGCCATTTCCAGCACGCGGTAGTGGACGTCGCCCTCGACGCGCGCGGCGGCGGCCAGCTCGAGCCGCTCGCCGACATGGATGTCGCCGTGCACCTCGCCGTTGATCATCGCGTTCGGCACGTCGATGCGGCCGACCACGCTGCCCTGCTCGCTGAGCGTGAACAGCGCGCCGCTGCCGGGCTCGGCCAGCACCGCGCCCTCGACGCGCCCCTCGAGATGCAGGGCGCCGGCGAAATGCACGTCGCCGCGCACGACGGTGCCCTTGGCGACCAGGCTGGTCGCGGCCGCCGCCGCGGGCGAGGATTTCCTGTTGTTGTTGAACATGACGCTACTCCCCGGATCCGTGATTTCCGCCTGGGCGCGGACCTCGCGCGTGCGCGGCGCGCTCCGCGCCCGTCATTCGGGCGCACCTTTCAATGCCTCGTTCCAGGCGACGTTGCGCACCAGCGCGTCGCCGCCCTGCGGCTGCGCGGTGACGCGCAGGCGGTTGGGCACGAAGCCCGCCGGCACGATCAGCGTGCCGCTCACCTGCTGGAAATACTTGAACGCGAACGGCAGCCCGTCCTTCTCGGCGGGCCCGCCGAGGCTGGCCCAGTCGAGCATCACCAGGCGCTCGCCGCGCACGCCCTCGAGCGCGAGGCTGAGGCGGCCGCGGCTTTCCTCGCCGCGCTTGGCGTTCTGGGTCAGGGTGACGGTGACGTTGTAGGCGCTGGAGCCTTTGACCCGCGTGAGGCGCACGTCCTGGATCGCCAGGCCCTCGCGCTGCGCGTCGCCGCCGGTCAGCTTGGAATAGAAGGCGAGGTCGGCGCGCAGGCCGGCGATTTCCTCCTCGCGCTCGGCCACGGTGCGCTTCAGCTCCTGCGCGGCGATGCGCGCGACCTGCTCGGAGCGCGCCAGCAGCGCGGCCTGCTGCTTGAGCTGCTCGTTCTCGGCGAGCATCTGCCGCTCGCGCTGGTGCCCGGGCGAGGCCAGCGGCCCGCGGTCGCCGAGCCAGAAGCCGACCAGCGCCGCCAGCAGCAGGCTGCCCGCCCAGGCGAGCGCCAGGCCGAGCAGGCGGCGACGCTGCGCCGCAGGATCGTGCGGGCGGACGACGAAACGGGGCGGTTCGAACGAGCTCATGGCGGCACGCGAGGGTGAATCCGGCTTATAGCGGCGCGGCGCGCGCAGCGTCAAGGAAATGGCCCGCGCCGGCTATACTGCATTTTCCTTGCCGCCGGACGCTGCCGATGCTGTGGTTGAAGGCCTTCCACGTGGTGTTCGTGGTGACCTGGTTCGCCGGGCTGTTCTACCTGCCGCGCCTGTTCGTGTATCACGTCGAGGCCGTCGAGCCGCCGGTGCGCGAACGTCTGAAAGTGATGGAACGGCGGCTGCTGGCGATCACCCACATCGGCGGCGCTCTGACCGTGCTGTTCGGGCTGGCGACGCTGGCATGGTGGCTGCAGCACGTGCCGGGCTACTTCGCGGCGAGCCACTGGCTGCACGTCAAGCTGCTGCTGGTGCTGGGGCTGATCGGCTACCACGCATGGCTGGTGCGGCTGGTGCGCGCATTCGCGCGCGACGCCTGCACCTGGTCCAGCCGCCGGCTGCGCGTGTTCAACGAGGTGCCGGCGCTGCTGCTGATCGCGATCGTGGTGCTGGCGGTGGTGAAGCCGTTCTGAGCGCGCCGCCGGGGCCGGCGCGGCCCTTGCTATAGTGGCCGCGACACCGGGAATGGCCATGGTCGAGCGCGAGGATCCCCAGCACGGCGAGGAATTGCGGCAGTCCTTCCTGCGCTTCCTGCCGCAACGCCTGAAGACGCTGCTGCGGCGCGCCCGCGGCCAGTGCCGCGACGGCTGGGACGTCAACGCGCTGCGCCTGCTGCACACCGAATTCGGCACGCTCGCCGCCGCCTGTGGCCGCTACGGCCTGCTCGAACTGGGCGAGCGCCTGTACGCGCTGGAATCCGAACTCGCCCCCTACGTCGATGCGCTCGAAGTGCCCGATGCCGACGCCACCGCGCGCCTCGGCAGCCTGCTCGACGGCCTGCGCCCGCACATCGAACAGGACGACGCCGGCGCGGACGAATCGGCGCAGGCGCGCACCGAGAACGGCTATCCGCTGCTGGAAATTCCGCCCCCGGGTTACTGGCGCCAGCTCGGCGCGCCCGATCTCGCCGCCGTACCGCCCGCGCCGGACGCCGCGGCGTCCGCCGAAGCCGCACCGGCACCGGCACCGGCACCGGGCGCGCAGCGCGTGTGCGTGCTCGGCGACGACGCGGCGCTGGGCGCGGAACTGGCCGAACGGCTGGCCGCGCAGGGCCATGTGCTGCAGCGCACCGACACGCCGGCGGCGCTGTGCGCACTGCTGGACAGCGCGCCGCCGCAACTGGTCTGCGTGGGCCCGCACCACCTCGACGCGCTGGACGCGATCGGCGTCGCGCTGCGCCGGGCGCGCGCCGCCAGCGCGCACCGCATCGCCCTGCTGGCCATGCTGCCGGACGACGACGTCGGCCTGCGCCTGCGCGCGCTACGCGCCGGCGCCGACAGCTGCGTGCCGCCGCCGGCGCAGACCGCCGACGTGCTGGCGCGCATCGGCGAGCTGCTGGTCAGCGACGGCAGCGAGCCCTATCGCGTGCTGATCGTCGAGGACGATCCCGCGCAGGCGCTGTTCGCCGAGGCGATCCTGCGCAAGGCGCAGATGCAGGCGCGCGTGCTGCACGAGCCGCTGCCGGTGCTCGACGAGCTGGACCGCTTCCAGCCCGACCTGATCCTGATGGACCTGAACCTGCCCGGCTGCGACGGCCTGGAGCTGACCGCGCTGATCCGCGAGCGCGAAGCGTTCGTCAACACGCCGATCGTGTTCCTCTCCGGCGATCCCGACACCGAACGCCAGTACGCCGCGCTGGACGCCGGCGGCGACGATTTCCTGACCAAGCCGATCCGGCCCAAGCACCTGATCGCCGCGGTGACCAGCCGCGTGCGCCGCGCGCGCCTGTCGGCGCGGCGCGCACGCCAGCGCCGCATGCGTGACCCGGCGACCGGACTGCACCTGCGCGCGCAACTGCTCGACAGCCTCAACGAGCTGATCGCCGCAGGCAGCGCGGTGCGCACGCGCGGCGGCCTGCTGTGCGTGGAACTGCGCGACGCGCGCACGCTGCGCGAGCGGGTCGGCCTGGCCGCGTTCGATGCGCTGCTGGTGCAGGCCGGCAACTTCATCGCCGCGCAGCTCGAACCGAACGAGATGATCGCGCGCTTCGGCGACGCCGGTTTCCTGCTGCTGGCGCCGGAGCGCGGCGAGGCCGCGCTGCTCGGGCTGGCGCACGGCCTGTGCGAGCGCGTCGCGCGCGAGCGCTTCGGCGGCGCCGCCCTGCCGCTCGCCATCGCCTGCGGCATCTGCGATTTCGCCGCCGGTGCCGACGACGCCGCCGCGATGCTGCGCGGCGCCGAGCGCGCGCTGGAAGCGGCGCGGCACGGCCCCAGCGGTGTCGCGCTGCTGTCGCAGCTTGCGCGTGCGGACGCCGGCGTCGCCGGCCGCATCCGCAGCGCGCTGGCCAACGACGGCCTGCACCTGGCGTTCCAGGCGGTGGTGCCGATCGGCGGCGTCGCCGAGGAAGCCCGCTTCCAGACCTTGCTGCGGTTGCGCGGCCCGGGCGGCCGCGTGCTCGCCGCCACCGACCTGCTGCCGGAAGCGCAGCGCAGCGGCCAGCTCGACGCCATCGACCGCTGGGTGCTGCGCCGCTGCGTCGAGCTGATTGCCGCGCGCGAGCGCGAGGGCCGGCCGCTGCACCTGTTCGCCAGCCAGTCGATCGCGATCGCCGACGACCCACGGCGCCTGCCGTGGCTGCACGACGAACTGGAGGCCGCGGCGGTCCCGCGCGGCCGGCTGGTGCTGGAATTCCGCTACGACGAGGTGCGCACGCGGCTGCGCGCGCTGATTGACCTGGCCCCCGGCCTGCGCGGCCTCGGCGTCGGCATGGCGCTGTCCGGGCTGGACCGCGAGGCCGCGCAGGCGGGCCTGATCGCGCACCTGCCGCTGGACTTCATCAAGCTGACCCTGCGCGACATCGACGACGGCATGCTGGGCGCACTGGTCGGCGCGGCGCACGCGCACGGGCGGCGCGTGATCGTGGCGCGCGTCGAGGACGCCGGCGGCGCCGCGCGCGCGCTGGCCGCAGGCGCCGATTACCTGCAGGGCAACTTCGTGCATCACGCCGGGGTTGGACTCGACTACGATTTCCGCACCGCCGGCGGCTGAGGGCAGGGCATGGATTCGCCAACGACGACAGGAACGCACGCATTCGGCTGGCTGCTCGGCGCCGGCAGCGCGCTGCTGCTGGCGGCGCTGGCCGCCGCCGCGCTGCTGCTGCCGGCCGCCACCGCGCTCGGCATCGGCGCGCTGCTGGCGCCGGGCGCGGCGCTGCTGCTGTTCGGCGCGATTCGCGGGCGGCGCGCGACGCCGATGCCGGCCATCGCGCGCAGCGCGCTGTTCGACGCCGAGGAGCGCATCCGCACGCTCGGCACGGAACTGGAGTCGCTGCGCGGCGTGCAGCAGGAGCTGATCGCCGCCAAGCAGACGGCCGAGGCGGCGATGCTGGCGAAGAGCGAATTCCTCGCCACCATGAGCCACGAGATCCGCACGCCGCTGAACGGCATCCTGCCGCTGCTCGACATCGTGCTCGGCACCTCGCTGACGCCCGAGCAACGCGACTACCTCGGCACCGCGCACCGTTCCGCGCAGGAGCTGCTGGACATCGTCGACGACATCCTCGACTACTCCAAGATCGAGGCGGGCAAGCTGGAACTGGAGAGCGTCAGCCTCAACCTGCGCGAACTCGGCGACAGCGTGCTGGCGCTGATGCAGCGCCCGGCCGAGAGCAAGGGCCTGGCGCTGCGCTTCGCGCTCGACCCCGAGGTGCGCCCGAACCTGCGCGGCGACCCGGTGCGACTGCGCCAGGTGCTGACCAACCTGGTCGGCAACGCGATCAAGTTCACCGAGCGCGGCGGCGTGTCGGTGCGGGTCAGCAAGCGCGGCGACACGCGCACCCACCACGAGGTGCTGTTCGCGGTGCGCGACACCGGCATCGGCATCGCCCCGGACGTCGCCGAGCGCCTGTTCCGTCCGTTCACCCAAGCCGACGCCTCGGTGACGCGGCGCTACGGCGGCACCGGGCTCGGCCTGACCATCTGCAAGCGCCTGGTCGACCTGATGGGCGGCCAGATCGGCGTGCGCTCCGAGCCGGGACGCGGCTCGGTGTTCTGGTTCAGCGTGCCGCTGGCGAAGATGCCCGGCGACATCCCGGGCACCCGCCACGAGCTCGCCGGCCTGCGCGCGCTGATCGCTGCCGATCCGGTGACCGCGCACCAGCTCGCGCCGCTGCTGGCCGGCCTCGGCATCCAGCACGCCCAGGTCGGCGGCGCCGCCGAGGCGCTGGCGCAGTTGCGCCACGCCGCGCCGCTGGGGCGCTCGTTCGCCCACGAGCTGGTGATCGTCGATCCCGCCACCGTGCGCGGCGACGCGCAGGCGCTGCTGCGCAACGTGCTGCGCGAGCCGCGCCTGGAGCGCGCGCGCGTGCTGCTGCTCGGCGGCGGCCGCGTCGACGATGCCGGCGGCCGCGTCGCCACCCTCGCGCGCATTTCCGACGAGGCGGGGCTGCGCGCCGCGCTGCATTCCCTCTACGCCATCGCCGACAGCCGGCCCGCGCCCCTGCTCGCGTCGCTGCCCACGCCCGCGCCGATGCCGACGCCGGGCGCCGCCGACGCCCCGCTGCGGCTGCGCGGCAAGGTGCTGCTGGTCGAGGACCACCCGGTCAACCTGCAAGTCGCCAGCAAGCTGCTCAGCCGGCTCGGCCTCGAAGTCACCCACGCCGCGCACGGCGGCGAGGCCCTGGAGAGCCTGGCGCGACAGCGCTTCGACCTGGTGCTGATGGACTGCCAGATGCCGGTGCTGGACGGCTACAGCGCCACCCGCGAGCTGCGCAAACGCGAGGCCGCCGCCGGCGCGCCGCGCCTGCCGGTGATCGCGATGACCGCACACGCGATGGCCGGCGACCGCGAACGCTGCCTGGAGTCCGGCATGGACGACTACCTGACCAAGCCGCTCGACCGCGGCCTGCTCGCCGACACCCTGCGGCGCTGGCTGGGAGCGCAGGCCGAAGCGGCCGACGCGGTCGAGCCGCCGGACGACGCTTTCCCCGGCCTGCCGCCGGCCATCGCCGTGCCCGCACCGGCCGTCGCCGCCGCGCCGACGCCGGCACCCGCGCCGGCCCCGCCCAGTGACGAGCCGGTGCTGGACAGCAGCGTGCTCGACGACCTCGTCGACATCATGGGCGACGAGCTGCGCATGCTGGTGCGGGTGTTCCTCGCCGACAGCCCGCAGCGCCTCGACGGGCTGCGCGCCGCCGCCGCGCAGGGCGACATCGCCGGGCTGAGCGCGCACGCGCACGCGCTGAAGTCGGCCAGCGCCAACCTCGGCGCGCGCACGCTGTCGGCGCTTGCGAAGAGCCTCGAACTGGACGCGCGTGCCGGCCGCGTCGCCGATCCGCCCGCGCGCGTGGCCGCGCTGATCGAAGCCTACGGCGCCGCCGCCGCCGCATTGCGGCGCCGCTTCGCCCTGTAGGGCGGGCCGCGGCCCGCGCTGCGCGCTCAGCTGTCCAGCTTGGTCTGCAGGTAAGCGGTCTCGCCGAGCTGCGCGATCAGGCCGAGCTGGGTCTCCAGCCAGTCGATGTGCGCCTCCTCGGAGGCGAGGATGGACGCGAACAGCTCGCGGCTGACGTAGTCGCCGACCTGCTCGCAGTACGCGATCGCGGCCTTGAGGTCGGGATGCGCGACCTGCTCCAGCTTGAGGTCGCAGGCCAGCACTTCCTGCGGCGTCTCGCCGATCAGCAGCTTGCCGAGATGCTGCAGGTTGGGCAGGCCCTGCAGGAACAGGATGCGCTCGATCAGCTGATCGGCGTGCTTCATCTCGTCGAGCGATTCCTTGTACTCGTGCTCGGCCAGTTCACCGTAGCCCCAGTTGCGGAACATCCGCGAGTGCAGGAAATACTGGTTGATCGCGGTCAGCTCGTTGAACAGCGCCTTGTTGAGGTGCTCGATGACCTTGGCGTCGCCTTTCATCGCCGTCTCCGGACTCCGTGGATGCGGCGACTATAGTGCCGCCGTTGCGGCGGCACGCTAACGCGAATCGTGCGCGTTCGGGCGCGCCGGCTCAGGCAGCCGCGGCGGCAGGCAGGCGCATGCGGACTTCGGCCACGGCCTCGCTCAACACCTGGCGCGCCAGCGGCTCGCAGCAGCCGCACGTGGTCGAACAGCCGGTGCGCGCCTGCAGCTCGGCGAAGCCGCGCACGCCCGCTTCCACGGCGCGGCGGATATCGCGATCGGTGACGGCATTGCAGATGCAGACGTACATGGCCCGGCCTCCGGGGCGGCATTGGAACGCAAATGAGAATGATTGTCAAATGAGGATGCCGGGCGAGTTGCGGGATTCCGCACCACGCACGCACGGCGGGCCTGGCCCCGCACCACCGCCCTTGCCGCGCAAGGGACCGCCCCTCGAGTCGAGGGAGCCGATCGACCGGGCTCCTGCGCGGCGATCGGGCACGGCACGTTGCGGCTGAAACCGCTCCCGCAGCGCGGCTGCTCACGGGGTCGCGGGAGACGAGGAGGTCTTGCGGCGCCGCTCAGGCGGCGACGAGGCCGCGTCGCGGCGGCAGTTGCAGCAGCACCTGGCAGTGCGTCTCGACCACCGGCGCGAACTGGCGCAGCGCGCGCTCGTAGACGCCGCGCTTGAACGCGACCACGTGCGCGGCGGGATACCAGAAGTCCACCCAGCGCCACGAGTCGAACTCCGGCTTCTCGGTGGCGTCGAGGCGAAGATGCGATTCCTCGCCGCGGAAGCGCAGCAGGAACCAGACCTGCTTCTGGCCGATGCACATCGGCCGCTCGTGGCGGCGCAGGTAGCGACGCGGCAGGCGGTAGCGCAGCCAGCCCGGCGTGGTGCCGAGCACCTCGACGTGCTCGGTCCGCAGCCCGGTTTCCTCCTCCAGCTCGCGGTACATCGCCTCGAGCGGGGTTTCGTCGCTGTGCATGCCGCCCTGCGGGAACTGCCAGCCGTCGCGGCTGACCCGACGCGCCCAGAACAGGCGGCCGTCGCCGTTGAGCAGGATGATGCCCACGTTGGGACGATAGCCGTCGGCGTCGATCATGCCGCTGTCACCTCGCACTTGCGGCTTGGATTCAACCACAGCCCGGAAAGGCGCGGCAAGGCGCGCGCGTGCGACGGCCACGCCCGAGGCTTGACAGCGCCCGGTACGGCACTACACTTGCGGCCCCTTCGTATCGGGCACCTGTGGCTAGGTAGCTCAGATGGTTAGAGCGCGGCACTCATAATGCTGAGGTCGGCGGTTCGATCCCGCCCCTAGCCACCACCGCGGTTCCCGACGACTCCCCCGCGATCCCTGTTCCAGCCTGCACGCCGGGCGTGACGCGATTCCCGCGCCTCACGGCGCGCCGCGCCGTTCCCGGCTGCTCCCGTTGCAGCGCGCGCTCGTGCAGCACATCGGACCGCGCGCGGGGCGCAGCGAGGTTCGTGCCCCACTTCGCACGAATTCGATGGGCGCATCGGAAGCGTGGCGGTGAAGCAACCGAATGCGGCTCCTGCGCAGAAAGCGCAGCCGCGCGACCGCACCCGCGAGCCCGACAGCCGGCCGCAACGTCCGCCCTCGCCATAAGGCTGCCTTAATCCGCGCCCGGCAGGATCGCTCCCGTCGTCCCAAGGAGCGCATCCATGGCGTCCGCACCCTTGCTGGTCTTGCTGGTCCTGCTGCTCTCGTTTCCCTTGACGCTCGCGCAAGCCAACGCGGGCGAGGCTACCGCACGCGGCCGGCAATTCTTCAACGCGACGCACGGCAACGACTGGAGCTGCGCGTCCTGCCACACGCGCGACCCGCGCCAACCCGGCCGGCACGCCGTCACCGGCCGCGAGCTGGCGCCGCTGGCGCCCGCGGCCAACCCCGAACGGTTCAAGGATCCGGCCAAGGCGGAGAAGTGGTTCAGGCGCAACTGCCGGGACGTCGTGGGCCGGGAGTGCACGGCGGCGGAGAAAGCCGACATCACCGCCTGGTTGAGCAGCCTTCCGGCAGAGGGGCGGCCATGAACCGCGCGCGTTTCGCCGCGATCGCGCTGCTGGCGATAGCCGTCGCCCCAGCCTGGGCCGGGGACGGCGCAAACCGCGCCGTCCGCGTCACGCCGCCCAAGGTCTACGTGGAGGAATGCGGCAGTTGCCACGCGCCCTATCCGGCGCGCGGCCTGCCGGCCGCCTCATGGCAAACGCTGATGGGCGGGCTCGACCGCCACTTCGGCACGGATGCCAGCCTCGAACCGGCGCTGGCCGGCGAGATCGAGCGCTGGCTGCAGACCCACGCCGCGCGCCCGGATGGACAGCGTTCCGACGCGGCGTCGCCGCGCATCACCCGCTCGCGCTGGTTCCTGCACGAGCACGACGAACTGCCGGCGTCGACCTGGAACCTGCCCGCGGTGAAGTCGCCCGCCAATTGCGGCGCCTGCCACCGCAATGCGGCCAGCGGCGTCTATTCCGAGCATGACGTGCGCGTGCCGCGCGCCGGCGCCCGGCACGAGCTGGACGAACTGCTGGACGCGCACCTGTCGCAATCCGCGGCGCTGCTGGTGGCGCAGGCCTCCGATGATCTCGACGAGATCGAGCTGGAGCACCTGCCCGCACGGGGCGAGGATCGCACGCGGCTGGTCGTGCAGGTCTGGGAAGGCGATCGCCTGCACCTGCATTCGGCCGATGCCCCCAATCGGCGCCTGGCGGCGATCGCGGCGGGCTTCAGCACCACCACGGTGGATGGCGTGCGCTGGCGCGTGTACAGCGTGCGGCATCCGGAGCACGGGCTGCTGGTGCAGCTCGGCGAGCCGGTCGCGGCACGCGAGCATCTCGCGCGCGCGGTCCCCGCACGCCTGGCGTGGCCGCTGCTGGCCGCGCTTCCGCTGATCGGGCTGGGCGTGTGGATCGCGATCGGACGCGGCCTGGCGCCGCTGCAGCGGATTGCCGCCGAGGTCGGCCAGCGGTCGCCGCTGGACACGCAGCCGCTCGGCGCGGGCGACGCGCCGCGCGAGATCCGGCCGCTGCTGCATCGCCTCAATGCGCTGTTCGCGCGGACCGGCGAGAGCATTGCGCGCGAACGCCAGTTCACCGGCGACGCTTCGCACGAACTGCGCACGCCGATCGCCGCGATCCGCGCCCAGGCGCAGGTCGCGCTCGGCGCCCGCGACGAGGCCGAGCGCACTGCCGCGCTCGATCACGTCGTCGCCGGCTGCGACCGTGCCGCACGCCTGGTCGACCAATTGCTGGTGCTGTCGCGGCTGGACGCGACGGCGGCCGCACCCGCACCGGCGTCGGTGGCGGTTCTGCCCATCGTCCGCGAGGTTGTGGCCGAGCTGGCCCCGCAGGCCGCGAAACGGGGTGTGGCGGTGACGGTGAACGCGGCCGACGAAGCCGTCGCCGTCCATGCCGAGCCCACCCTGCTGCGGATCGTGCTGCGCAACCTGGTCGACAACGCCATCCGCTACGGCGCGCACGACGTCGAGGTGATGGTCAGCGCCCGCCACGCTGACGGTGCCGTCACCCTTGCGGTCAGCGACGACGGGCCGGGCATCCCCGCCGACCAGCGCGAACGGGCGCGGCAGCGTTTCCACCGGCTCGCCGGACAGGATCGCGGCGGCGCGGGCCTGGGCCTGGCCATCGTCGACCGCATCGCCGCCGTCATCGGCGCCGATCTCAGCCTGCACGACGGCAGGCACGGCAGAGGGCTGCAGGTGCGGTTCCGGATCGACGGCCGCGCCTGATCGCCGTCCGTTTCCATGGCGGCGCCCGACGGCGCCAGGCCGGGTCGCAGCCACGGCGACCCCGCGCCGTTCGATCGGCACGGGCTTCGACGCCATAATGGGAAGGTGAATCCACGCCTTTTCCCCTCCTCCAGCGCAGCCGGCACCTTCTGATGGACATCTTCAAGGTCTTCCACATCGAAGCGGCGCACCGGCTGCCGAACGTGCCGGCCGGACACAAGTGCGCGCGGCTGCACGGGCATTCGTTCCGCATCGAGATCCACGTCGGCGGCGAGCCCGATCCGCAGCTGGGCTGGGTGATGGACTTCGCCGACGTCAAGGCGGCGTTCGCGCCGCTGTTCGACGCGCTCGACCACCGCTACCTCAATGAGGTTGCGGGGCTCGAGAACCCCACCAGCGAGCGGCTGGCGCGCTGGATCTGGGAGCGCCTGAAGCCGGCGCTGCCGGGCCTGAGCGCCGTCGCCGTCCACGAGACCTGCACCAGCGGGGCGCGTTACGTCGGCACGTGATGTTGCGGTGCCGCACGTCTGCCGGCACCGCCAAGACAGTCGACAAGCAAGCATCGTGAGGGCTCCACAAGGGCAAGCGCACCTCCTCGCCCCACGAATGTTGCATTGCACAATAGCACCTGCTAACCTGTCACCCACGTTCGGATCACCCGATGAGGGCACCCCCATGATCACCACCTGGCACAAGCAGGCCTTCGCGCTGGGCAAGCAGTTCGCCGATGCCGCGTTCAAGGCGCAGGCCACGGCGCTGCAGGGCCTCGAGCAGATCGGCGAAGCGCAGCTGAAGGCGCTGGAAGCGCAGGCCGACGCCGGCGTCGCCTTCGCGGCCGAAGCCGCCGATGCGCGCGATCTCGAGGCGACCCGCACGCTGTGGGGCAAGGGCCTGACCCTGGCCCGCGCCCAGGTCGAGCAGGGCTTTGCGGTCAATCAGCAGATCTACGCGATCGCGGTGAAGACCGCGGAGTCGATCGGCGAGCTGGCCAATGCCCAGCTCAAGGCCGCCAACGAGGCCTTCGCCACCCCGGCGGCGGCCAAGAAGGCCGCCCGCTAAGCGTCAACGTCAGAAGCGCCGCACGCACCCCTCCCGCGTTGCGGCGCCCCTTGCGGCCGGACGGTCCCCGTCCGGCCGCTTTCTTTTGCGCGCCCGGGCGGCCAGCAGGAACAGGCCGACCGTGCACAGCGCCGCCGCGAGCCACGCCAGGCCGCGCAGCGTCGCGACGTCGGGGACGCGGCATGCGCCGCAGGCCTGGCGCAGCGACGAGGGCCATCGCCCGCGCGTCGATCCGCGGTTGCGGCACATGCGGTCCTCCGGCTACCGCACCGCCGCAGCGAACGGCGGAAACGCCTCGTGGCCGCTCAATTGCGCCCGGTGCGCACGGGCGCGCCAGCCGGCCTGCCGATCCGGAAATTCGCGCGGCGCGCGGTCGTCGCGGTCGCGCCCGTCGCCGCCGGCTTCGGCCGGGGTGGCGAAAAGCCGCGGCAGGAAAGCGGCGACGAGGATGCGCCCGCAAGCGATGGCCATGCGGGCTCCATGAACGGGAACGAACGCTTGGCGGGACGGGGCCGTTGCGGCGCCTTGCCGCAGGCGTTTTCGGCTTGCGGCGGCGCAATAGCGCCTGCTATCATTTTAAGGCTCGACCGTAGCTTTGTCGGTTGCATCGGGTTCGCTCTCGCAGCGATGCCCTCGGTGGAAGTCTGCGTGCTGAACTCTCTTGCCGCCGGCCGTCGTCTCGCCGCGCGCCTCCTGGTCGCGCAGTTGGGCGTGGCGGCATTGGCGGCCCTTGCCTTCCTCGTGCAGGGGCGCGGCGCGGCGGTTGCTGCGGGCATCGGCGCGCTGGTGGTCGCCGTCGGCAATGCGCTGCTCGCGCTGCGCCTGTTCGGCAGCGGAGGCGCGGGACGCGCACTCGCAGGCTTCCTGGCGGGAACGCTGCTCAAGTGGGCCGCGATCCTCGGGGGGCTGTATCTGGTTCTGGTCCGCTGGCAGCTGCCGCCGGTGCCCGCGCTCGCGGGGCTGGTGCTCGCACTGGCAGTCAATCTGATGGCGCTCAGGTTCAAGGGTTAAGGCATGGCCAGCGAGGCACAGCAGGGCGGTCTCACCGAGTACATCCAGCACCACCTCACCCATCTCTCGCCGCACGTGAGCGAGGGTGGATTCTGGTCGGTGCACCTGGATTCGCTGACGGTGTCGCTGGCGCTCGGCGTGCTGTTCGCGCTGTGGTTCTGGACGACCGCGCGCAAGGCCACCGCCGGCGTGCCGGGCCGGACCCAGGCTTTCATCGAGCTGGTGGTCGAGTTCGTCGACGGCCAGGTCAAGGACGTGTTCCACGGCGACCGCCGCTTCCTCGCGCCGCTGGCGCTGACCGTGTTCGTCTGGGTGTTCCTGATGAACGCGATGGACCTGCTGCCGGTCGACCTGCTGCCCTGGATCCTCGCCAAGTTCGGCGTCGGCCACTTCCGCGCAGTGCCGACCGCCGACGTCAACATGACGTTCGCGATGTCGCTCACCGTGTTCGTCCTGATCATCTTCTACAGCTTCAAGGCCAAGGGCGTGGGCGGCTACATGCACGAGCTGTTCACCGCGCCGTTCGGCGCGCACCCGCTGCTGTGGATCCCCAATTTCGCGCTGAACCTGGTCGAGCTGGCCTCCAAGCCGGTCAGCCTGGCGATGCGACTGTTCGGCAACATGTACGCCGGCGAGCTGGTGTTCATGCTGATCGCCGGCCTGCTCGGCGCCGGCAGCTGGGCGCTGTTCGGCCTCGGCGTGATCGGCTACACCGCCTGGGGCATCTTCCACATCCTGATCATCAGCATCCAGGCCTTCATCTTCATGGTGCTGACGATCGTGTACATCTCGATGGCGCACGACCATCACTGATCCCGACCCATTCCAACCCATCCAAGCCTTCACCGTAAGGAGTTCGTCATGGAGCAGCTCGTTCAATACGTCGCCCAGGTCCAGGCCTTCACCGCTCTCGGCCTCGGCCTGATCATCGGCCTCGGCGCGATCGGCGCCTGCATCGGCATCGGCATCATGGGCTCGAAGTTCCTCGAGTCCGCCGCGCGCCAGCCGGAGCTGGTGCCGATGCTGCAGGGCCGCATGTTCCTGCTCGCCGGCCTGATCGACGCGGCGTTCCTGATCGGCGTGGCGCTGGCGATGTACTTCGCCGTGGCCAACCCGCTGCTGGCCAAGCTCGGCGGCGCGGGCTGAGCGCGCAGCGCGAAGCCGATCCCGGCACGGGCGCGCGGCGCCCGTGCCCGTCCGTGGTAACGACCAGGTAGCGCACCGATGGAATTCAATGCGACCCTGTTTGGCGAAATCCTTTCGTTCGCCATCCTGATCTGGTTCTGCGTCCAGTTCATCTGGCCGCACATCCTCAACGCCATCGAGGAACGCCAGAAGAAAATCGCCGAAGGCCTGGCCGCCGCCGAGCGCGCGCGCACCGAGCTGAAGGACGCCGATGCCCGCGTCGCCGTCGAGATCAAGAAGGCGCGCCAGCAGGCCGCCGAGATCATCGACAAGGCGCAGCAGCAGGCCAACCAGATCCTCGACAAGGCGCGCGAGGACGCCGTGGCGGAGCTGAACCGCCAGAAGGCGGCCGCACAGGCCGAGATCGCCAGCATGGCGCAGCGCGCGCGCGAGCAGCTGCGCGAGCAGGTCGGCTCGCTGGCGGTGAAGGGCGCGGAGAAGATCATCCAGCGCGAGATCGACGCCAGCGCCCACAAGGCGCTGCTCGACCAGCTCGCCGCCGAGATCTGACCATGGCGCAGGCGCTCACCCTCGCTCGACCCTACGCGCGCGCCGCCTTCGAGCTGGCGCACGCGCACGGCGCGCTGGCGGCGTGGTCCGCGCAGCTCGGCTTCGCCGCCGCGGTGGCCGCCGATCCGCGCGTGGCCGCGCTCGGCAACGATCCGCGCGTCAAAGCGGAGCAACTGGTCGCGCTGCACCTGCCGCCGGACGTCGGCGCCGAGCAGCCGTTCGCGCGCTTCCTCGGCGAGCTGGCCGCGCACCGCCGCCTCGCCCTGCTGCCGGAAATCGCGGTGCTGTTCGAGACGCTGAAGCGCGAGGCCGAGTCGCGGCTGCGGGTCAAGGTGACCAGCGCGCTGGCGCTGGACGCCGCGCAGGCGGGCGAACTCAAGCAGGCGCTGAAGCGCCGCTACAAGCGCGAGATCGATCTGGACGTGCGGATCGACCCGGCGTTGATCGGCGGCGTGGTGATCGATACCGGCGCGCAGGTGATCGACGGTTCGGCGCGCGGACGTCTCGCGCAGCTGGCCGGCGCGCTGGCGCACTGATGCAGTAACGCGGCGGCCGCGGCCGCCGCGGACGACCGATTTCAATTCGACGATGCGCCGCCCGGCGGCACGCGTATAGGGAAACCACCCATGCAGACCTCTCTGAATCCGTCCGAGATCAGCGAACTGATCAAGACCCGCATCGAGCAGTTCAAGCTCGCCGCGGAAGCGCGCAACGAGGGCACCATCATCAGCGTGTCCGACGGCATCGTGCGCATCCACGGCCTGGCGGACGTGATGCAGGGCGAAATGATCGAGCTGCCGGGCGACACCTTCGCGCTGGCGCTGAACCTGGAGCGCGACTCGGTCGGCGCGGTGGTGCTCGGCGACTACGAGCACCTGCGCGAAGGCGACACCGCCAAGACCACCGGCCGCATCCTCGAGGTGCCGGTCGGCGAAGGCCTGCTCGGCCGCGTGGTCGACGCGCTGGGCAACCCGATCGACGGCAAGGGCCCGATCCAGGCGCAGGGCTCCAGCCCGATCGAGAAGGTCGCGCCGGGCGTGATCTGGCGCAAGTCGGTGTCGCAGCCGGTGCAGACCGGCTACAAGTCGGTCGACTCGATGATCCCGATCGGCCGCGGCCAGCGCGAGCTGATCATCGGCGACCGCCAGACCGGCAAGACCGCGCTCGCGGTCGACGCGATCATCAACCAGAAGGGCACCGGCATCAAATGCATCTACGTGGCGATCGGCCAGAAGCAGAGCTCGATCGCCAACGTGGTGCGCAAGCTGGAAGAACACGGCGCGCTGGCGCACACCATCATCGTCGCCGCCTCGGCGTCGGAGTCGGCGGCGATGCAGTACATCGCCCCGTACGCCGGCTGCGCGATGGGCGAGTACTTCCGCGACCGCGGCGAAGACGCACTGATCATCTACGACGACCTCACCAAGCAGGCCTGGGCGTACCGCCAGATCTCGCTGCTGCTGAAGCGCCCGCCGGGCCGCGAGGCGTACCCGGGCGACGTGTTCTACCTGCACTCGCGCCTGCTCGAGCGCGCCGCGCGCGTCAACGAGGCCTACGTCGAGCGCGCCACGAACGGCGCGGTCAAGGGCAAGACCGGCTCGCTGACCGCGCTGCCGATCATCGAGACCCAGGCCGGCGACGTCTCCGCGTTCGTGCCGACCAACGTGATCTCGATCACCGACGGCCAGATCTTCCTCGAGACCGACCTGTTCAATGCCGGCATCCGCCCGGCGGTCAACGCCGGCATCTCGGTGTCGCGCGTCGGCGGCGCGGCGCAGACCAAGATCGTCAAGAAGCTGTCCGGCGGCGTGAAGCTGGCGCTGGCGCAGTTCCGCGAGCTGGCCGCATTCGCGCAGTTCGCCTCCGACCTCGACGCCACCACCCGCGCCCAGCTCGAGCGCGGCCAGCGCGTCACCGAGCTGATGAAGCAGAAGCAGTACGCGCCGCTGTCGATCGCCGAGCTGGCCGTTTCGATCTACGCCGCCGAGAAGGCGTATCTGGACGACCTGCCGGTCGCGCAGATCCTGCCGTTCGAGAAGGCGCTGCACGCGTTCATGCACCAGAACCACGGCGAGCTGATGAAGCAGATCGTGGCGACGGGCGACTGGAACAACGACATCGAGGGCACCTTCAAGCGGGCGCTCGACGAGTTCAAGAAGACTGGTTCGTGGTAACGGGCTGTTGCCCCCTTGAGTCAAGGGGGCGGCGCGCGAAGCGCGCGGGGGTTGTGGAAGTGCGACACCGCGCGCAGAACGACAAACGGCACCCGACGAAGAGCAGAGTCCCCTGATGGCAGGCGCAAGAGAAGTCCGCACCAAGATCAAGAGCGTGGCGAACACCCGCAAGGTGACGCGCGCGCTGGAGATGGTCTCGGCCTCGAAGATCCGCAAGGCGCAGGACCTGATGAAGGCCTCGCGCCCGTACGCGCGCCTGATGCGCCAGGTGATCGGCCACATCGCGCACGCCAGCACCGAGTACCGGCACCCGTTCCTGGTCGAGCGCGCGGCGGTCAAGCGCGTCGGCTACGTGATCGTCTCCACCGACCGCGGCCTGTGCGGCGGCCTCAACTCGAACCTGTTCCGCGGCCTGCTCGCCGAGATGCGCCAGTGGCAGGCCAAGGGCGTCGAGATCGACGTGGTCACGATCGGCCAGAAGGCGACGCAGTTCTTCAAGCGCCTGAAGGTGACGATGGTCGGCTCGGCCACCCACCTCGGCGAACGTCCCAAGGTCGAGCAGCTGATCGGCGTCATCAAGGTGATGCTGGACGCCTACAGCGAAGGCCGCGTGGACCGCGTCCATCTCTGCTACAACGACTTCGTCAACACGATGACGCAGAAGCCGCGCATCGAGGCGCTGCTGCCGCTGCCGCTGGTGGCCGCGCAGATGGAGTCGGCCGAGGCGGAGGCGTCCCGGCCGGTGCCCGACGTGATGCTGAAGCGCGAGCACGACTGGGACTACATCTACGAGCCGGACGCCGAGACCGTGCTCGACCACGTGCTGCAGCGCTACCTCGAGTCGCTGGTGTACCAGTCGGTGCTGGAGAACCTCGCCAGCGAGCACGCCGCGCGCATGGTGGCGATGAAGAGCGCGTCGGACAACGCAACCAAGCTGATCGACACGCTGACGCTGATCTACAACAAGGCGCGCCAGGCGGCGATCACGCAGGAAATCTCGGAAATCGTCAGCGGCGCGGCCGCGGTGTGATCTTTCCGGCCAAAGGTCAAAGGTCAAAGGTCAATTGAAAACGCGGGCGTCTTTTCTCGATTGACTTTCGACTTTTGACTTTTGGCTTCCAAAGCATTCAATCCGTTTCGGGAGTGGCCAGCATGAGCCAGGGCAAAGTTGTTCAGATCATCGGCGCGGTGGTGGACGTCGAGTTTCCGCGCGATCAGGTGCCGAAGGTGTACGACGCGTTGAAGATCGACGGCACCGAGATCACGCTCGAGGTGCAGCAGCAGCTCGGCGACGGCATCGTGCGCACGATCGCGCTCGGCTCCACCGACGGCCTCAAGCGCGGCCTGCTGGCGCGCAACACCGGCGAAGGCATCAAGGTGCCGGTCGGCAAGGCCACGCTGGGCCGCATCATGGACGTGCTCGGCAATCCGATCGACGAGGCCGGCCCGGTCGAGGCGAAGGACCAGTGGGTCATCCATCGCGCCGCGCCGTCCTACGACGAGCAAGCCGCGGCCAACGAGCTGCTGGAGACCGGCATCAAGGTCATCGACCTGGTCTGCCCGTTCGCCAAGGGCGGCAAGGTCGGCCTGTTCGGCGGCGCCGGCGTCGGCAAGACCGTCAACATGATGGAGCTGATCAACAACATCGCCAAGCAGCACTCGGGCCTGTCGGTGTTCGCCGGCGTGGGCGAGCGCACCCGCGAGGGCAACGACTTCTACCACGAGATGAAGGACTCCAACGTCCTCGACAAGGTGGCGATGGTCTACGGCCAGATGAACGAGCCGCCGGGCAACCGCCTGCGCGTCGCGCTGACCGGCCTGACCCTCGCCGAGTACTTCCGCGACGAGAAGGACGCCTCCGGCAAGGGCCGCGACGTGCTGCTGTTCGTCGACAACATCTACCGCTACACGCTGGCCGGCACCGAGGTGTCCGCACTGCTCGGGCGCATGCCGTCGGCGGTGGGCTACCAGCCGACGCTGGCCGAGGAAATGGGCGTGCTGCAGGAGCGCATCACCTCGACCAAGACCGGCTCGATCACCTCGATCCAGGCCGTGTACGTGCCTGCCGACGACCTCACCGACCCGTCGCCGGCGACCACCTTCGCCCACCTCGACGCCACCGTCGTGCTGAGCCGCAACATCGCCGCGCTGGGCATCTACCCGGCGGTGGACCCGCTGGATTCGACCAGCCGCCAGCTCGATCCGAACGTGGTCGGCGTCGAGCACTACGAGGTCGCGCGCAAGGTGCAGGGCACCCTGCAGCGCTACAAGGAGCTGAAGGACATCATCGCGATCCTCGGCATGGACGAGCTCTCGGAAGAGGACAAGCAGACCGTCTACCGCGCGCGCAAGGTCGAGAAGTTCTTCAGCCAGCCGTTCCACGTGGCGGAAGTGTTCACCGGCTCGCCGGGCAAGTACGTGCCGCTGAAGGAAACCATCCGCGGCTTCAGGATGATCGTCGAAGGCGAGTGCGACCACCTGCCGGAGCAGGCGTTCTACATGGTCGGCGGCATCGACGAGGCGTTCAAGAAGGCCGAGGAGATGGGCGCCGCGAAGGCGGCGTGAAGAAAAGGAAAGCAGGAAACGGGAAGTAGGGAGTAGGCAAAGAGGGGCTGGAGCAGTTTCCCCCCCGCTTCCAACGCCCCACTCCCTTTCCGTCAGCGCGGCAACCGACCGGAACTACAGCATGGCCAGCACAATTCGTTGCGACATCGTCAGCGCCGAGGCCGAGATCTTCCACGGCGAAGTGCAGATGGTCGTCGCCACCGGCGAGATGGGCGAGCTCGGCATCGCGCCGCGGCATGCGCCGCTGATCACCCGCCTCAAGCCGGGCCAGGTGCGCGTCATCCTCGAGGGCGGCGACGAGCAGTTCTTCTACGTCTCCGGCGGCATCCTCGAGGTGCAGCCGCAGGTGGTGACGGTGCTGACCGACACCGCGATCCGCGCCGCCGACCTCGACGAGGCCGCGGCGACCCGCGCCAAGGAAGACGCCGAGCGCGCGCTGGCCGACCGCAGCGACGCGATGGAGATCGCCGAGGCGCAGGCCAAGCTGGCCCAGGCCGTGGCCCAGTTGCAGGCGCTGGAGCGGCTGCGCCGCTCGCTCAAGCACTGAGGCGACATCGCCATCCGATGGCCATCGCGACGCCGGCATCCCGCCGGCGTTCGCGTTTCTGCGTCCGGCGTTTTCCGCTAAGGTGCGCGCCGGGAGGGAACTCAGCCGATGAATGCCATGGCACCGCTGCACGTGATCGTTCTCGCCGCCGGCGAGGGCAAGCGCATGAAATCCGACCGGCCCAAGGTGCTGCTGCCCTTGGCCGGGCGGCCGATGCTGGCGCACGTGCTCGACGCCGCGCGCGCGCTGGCGCCGGCTGCGATCCACGTCGTCTACGGCCACCGCGGCGAGCAGGTGCGCGAGGCGTTCGCCGCCGAGCGCGACCTCGGCTGGATCCACCAGGCCGAGCAGCTCGGCACCGGCCACGCCGTGCGCCTGGCGCTGGAGCGCGTGCAGGCGCAGGCGCGCGTGCTGGTGCTGTACGGCGACGTGCCGCTGATCCGCGCGGAGACGCTGCAGACGCTGGTCGACGCCGCCACGCCGCTGGCGGTGCTGGTTGCCGAGCTGGACGACCCGCGCGGCTACGGCCGCATCGTCCGCGACGGCCTCGGCCACGTGCGCGCGATCATCGAGGAGAAAGACGCCAGCCCCGACGAGCGCGCAATCCGGCTGGTCAACACCGGCATCCTCGCCGCCGACGCGCGCCGCCTGCGCGTGTGGGTGGCCAACCTGTCCAACGCCAACGCGCAGCACGAGTACTACCTGACCGACGTGTTCGCGCAGGCCGCCGAGGAGCGCACGCCGGCGCGCGCGATCGACGCCGCCGACCCGGCCGAGGCGTTCGGCGCCAACGATCCCTGGCAGCTCGCCGACCTGGAGCGGCGCATGCGCCTGCGCGCGGCGCGCGAGCTGGCGCTGGCCGGCGTGCGCCTCGCCGATCCCGCGCGCTTCGACCTGCGCGGCCGCGTGCACGCCGGGCGCGACGTCGAGATCGATGTCGACGTGATCCTGGAAGGCGAGGTGACGCTCGGCGACGGCGTGCGCATCGGCCCGTTCTGCCGCATCCGCAACGCCACGCTCGGCGCCGGCACCGTGGTGCGCGCGCACTGCGACATCGACGGCGCCGCTGCCGCCGCCGGCTGCGCGATCGGCCCGTTCGCGCGCCTGCGCCCCGGCACCGTGCTGGCCGCCGGCGCTCAGCTCGGCAACTTCGTCGAGGCGAAGAACGCGCACATCGGCGAGGGCAGCAAGGCCAACCACCTCAGCTACCTCGGCGACGCCGAGATCGGCGCCGAGGTCAACATCGGCGCCGGCACCATCACCTGCAACTACGACGGCGCCAACAAGCACCGCACGGTGATCGGCGACGGCGCCTTCATCGGCTCCAACAGCGCGCTGGTCGCACCGGTGACGATCGGCGCCGGCGCCACCATCGGCGCGGGCTCGGTGATCGGCAAGGATGCGCCGCCCGGCGAACTGACCGTGGCGCGCGCGCGCCAGGCCACCATTCCGGGCTGGCGAAGGCCGAAGAAGGGCGAGGAGTAGGGAGTTGGGAGTGGGAGGGTTCCGGATTCTTCACCCCAATCCCTACTCCCCGCGCTCGAAGCGCCAGCCGTCGATCTCGAGCAGCAGGTCGCGGCGGCAGATGTCGCCCTGCAGCAGCAGGCGCGGCACCTCGGGCGCGAGGCGCGCGTCCAGGCGCGCCGCCACCGCGCGCGCGTCGCGCGGGTCGCGCACGTAGATCTTGAGCGGCGACGCGGCGCCGAAACCGGGCCGCAGTCCCGCCGCCGCCTGCAGCGCATCCAGGTTGGCCAGGCTCTCCTCGAGCTGGGCGAGCACGTCGCCGGCATGCAGCGTGGCGTGCCCGACCACCGCCGCGGTGCCCGAGATCGCCAGGCCGCCGCCCGGCAGGCGCTGCGCGCGCGCGAAGGTGGGCGCGGTCGGCCCGTATTGGCGCGGATAGCGCCAGGCGCTGAGCTGGCGCGGATTCTCGACCGCGACGCCGGGCGCGCTCGCCGCCAGCCAGTACACCTGCAGCAGGCCCGGCGCATCGCCGTGGCCGATCGCGGTGGCGGCGGGGTAGCCGTCCGCGAAGTGCGTCGTCATGCCGCGCGCGCGGCCGCTGCAGAAGCGCCGGTAGTGCTCGGCGTCGCCCTCGCCGGCATTGATCGCGCCGAGGTAGTTCCAGATGCGCTGCACGTGGCGCTCCGGACGCGCCGCGGTGAACGCGCCGAGCCGGCGATAGGCGCGTTCGGCGGCGGCCTCGGCGCCGCCGCACGCGGCCTCGTCCAGCTCGATCGCCGCGTACAGCCAGCCGCCGCCGGCCGCCCAGCGCAGCTCGCCGTCGCGGCCGCAGGTCACCGCCGCATCGACCTCCCAGCATTCCCGCGGCACGACGTCCTGCAGCGGCGCCAGCGGCACGCGCAGCGCGCGCGGATCGGCGCAGGCGGGCGCCCCGGCGCCGAAGCCGAGCAGCGCCAGCGTGCCGGGACGGTCGAGCAGCCGCTGCGGGTCGTCGTCGCGATAGCGCACCGTGAACGGCGCAGGCGCGCTCATCGCGCCTCCGACGGGCGGGCACAAAGTGGACGGACGCGGGCGGCCATGCGATTTCGAGTCGGCAAAGCTGCCTATGATACACTTCAAGGTCGTGTCGCCAGGGGGGCGGCACCGGAGCAAGCGTGCATGACCGAGCAGACCGCAGCCGAGCGCGAGCTCGCCGAACTGATCGTCGCCAGCCTCAACCTCGACAGCGTCGCCCCGGCCGAGATCGGCCCGGACGCGCCGCTGTTCGGCGGTACGCTGGGCCTGGACTCGATCGACGCCCTGGAGATCGCGCTGGCGGTGTCCAAGCGCTACGGCTTCCAGTTGCGCTCGGACAACCCCGACAACCGGCGCATCTTCGGCAGCCTGCGCGCGCTCGCCGAGCACATCCAGCAGCATCGTCCGCAGTGATGAACGTGCGCGGCGCGTCCGCCGTCGCGCTCGTGCTGGCCTGGCCGCTGGTGGCGCACGTCGCCGTGACCCGCCGCGACCCGCGCAGCGCCGCACTTTGGGTGCTGGCGCTGATCAGCCTGCCGTTGCTGCCCGCACTGCTGCGCATGCGGCCGTGGGCCTGGCTGGCGTGGTGCGCGGCGGCGCTGGCGCTGTGGGCGCTGGCGCGCGCGGACCTGGCGAGCCTGCCCGCCTACCTGCTGCCCGCGCTGGTGCCGGCCGCCGGCGCCATCGCGTTCGCCGACAGCCTGCGCACCGGCGCGGAGCCGCTGGTGACCCGCTTCGTGCGCATCAGCGAAGGCGCCGCCGCGGCCGCCGATCCCGCGGTGCGCCGCTACACGCGCGCGGTGACGCGCTTCTGGGCCGGGCTGCTGGCGGCGCTGGCCGCGCTGGCGCTGGGCCTCGCCCTGCTGGCGGTGCCGGACGGCCTGCTCGCCGGCTTCGGCATCGCGCCGCGCTGGCCGCTGCCGCGCGAATACTGGAGCCTGTGGGTGAACGGCCTCGCCTACCTCGTGCTGGCGCTGGCCTTCGTGCTGGAATACGCCTTGCGCCGCCGCGTGCTCGCACACATGCCGCGGCGCGGGTTCGCCGCGTTCCTGCAGGAGCTGGCGCGGCACTGGCCGGAGCTGCGCCGACGTTCATGAGCGCCACCTACCGCGAGAGCTTCCGCATCGGCGCCGATCACCCGGTGCTGCCCGGCCACTTCCCGGGCCGGCCGTTGGTGCCCGGCGTGCTGCTGCTGGAGCACGTCGCGCTGGCGCTGGCGCACTGGCGCGGCGAGCGCCTGGCGCGCGTGGTCGAGGCCAAGTTCGCCGCGCCGCTGCTGCCCGACGAGGAGGCCACGGTGGAACTCGCCGACGCCGGCGCGCGGGTGCGCTTCGCGGTGCGCCGCGGCGACGTGCTGCTGGCGCGCGGCCAACTGGAGGGCGCGCCATGACCGTCGCGCAATGGCAGGGCCGCAAGGAAGGCGGCGGGCGCTTCGCGCTGTGGCTGATCCGCAGCATCGGCCTGACCTGCGGGCGCGGCGTCGCGCGCCTGATCCTGTATCCGATCACGCTGTACTTCTTCTTCCGCCGCGGCCACGAGCGGCGCGCCTCGCGCGCGTTCCTGACCCGCGCGCTGGGCCGCCCGGCCGGCGTGCCCGACGTGCTGCGCCACATCCATGCGTTCGCCTCGATCACGCTCGACCGCGTGTTCCTGCTGGCGCGCGGCATGCGCGGCTTCGACATCGACATCGTCGGCATGGAGGCGCTGGAGCGCCGCCTCGACGGCGGCCGCGGCGTGCTGCTGCTGGGCGCGCACGTCGGCAGCTTCGAGGTGCTGCGCGTGCTCGCGCTGAAGCGCCCGCAGGTCCCGCTGCGCGTGGTGCTGGACAAGGCGCAGACGCCGGTGATGACCGAGCTGCTGGAAGCGCTGGCGCCGGACATCGGCAACAACGTGATCGACGCCTCGCGCGGCAGCACCGACGTGGTGCTGGCGATGCACGAGGCCGCGCAGCGCGGCGCGATGGTGGCCCTGCTCGGCGACCGCGGCCGCGCCCACGAGGCGATGCGGCGCGTGCCCTTCTTCGGCGAGCCGGCGCCGTTCCCGGCCGCGCCCTGGCTGATCGCCTCGACGCTGCAACTGCCGGTGGTGCTGTGCTTCGGCCTGTACCTCGGCGGCAACCGCTACCGGCTGATGTTCGAGCCGTACGCCGAGGATACGACGATCCCGCGCGCCGGACGCGATGCCGCGCTCGACGCGCTCATCCGCGGTTACGCCGCGCGCCTGGAGGCCATGGTGCGCGAGCATCCCTACAACTGGTTCAATTTCTATGATTTCTGGCACGACCCTGCGCCTGACGGCGGCGCTGACCCTGGCCGCGCTGATCAGCCCGACCTGCGCGGCGGCCACCTCGCCTGACGCGCTGGTGGCGTCGCTGGCGCGGCCCGCGCCGGCGCGCACCGCGTTCGCCGAGGTGCGCTTCCTCGGCATGCTGGAGCGCCCGCTGGTGCTGACCGGCGAGCTTGCCTGGCTGGGCGGCGACCACCTGCGGCGCAGCGTCGCGACGCCCTACCGCGAGCAGTCCGACATCGCCGACGGCACGCTGCGCGTGCAGCGCGGGCAGCGACCGCCGCGCGAGGTGTCGCTGGCGCGCGCGCCCGAACTGAAGGGCCTGCTGCTGAGTTTCCAGGCGCTGCTTTCGGGCGACGCCGCCGCGCTCGCCGACGCGTTCGAGGTGCGCGCCGACGGCGACGCCGCGCGCTGGACCCTGCACCTGGTGCCGCGCGACGCCGCGCTGCGCCGGCGCGTGACCGCGATCACCGTCGACGGCGCCGAACGCGAGCCGCGCTGCATGCGCCTCGACGAGGCCGACGGCGACCGCAGCGTCACCCTGTTCGGCGCCGCCGCCGAACCGCTGCCGACGCCGCACGCGACCCGCGCCGAACTGGACGCGCGCTGCCGCGGGACCGCCGCGCGGTGAGCCTGCGCGCGCGCCTCGTCCTGCTCGCGCTGTGGCTGGCGGCGCTGGCCACGCTCGGCGTCGGCGTGATCGCGCGCCTGCACGTCGGCACCGACCTGCGCAGCTTCATGCCGCCGCCGGCCACGGCCGACCAGAAGCTGCTGATGGACGCGATCGGCGAAGGGCCGGGCTCGCGCCTGCTGCTGATCTCGCTGTCCGGCGCGCCGCCGGAACGCCTCGCCGCGCTGAGCCGCGGCCTGGCCGCGGCGCTGCGCCGCGATGCGCACTTCGCGCAGGTCGGCAACGGCGCGTTCGACGCCGACCTGCTCGACAACAAGCTGCTGCCCTACCGCTACCTGCTGTCGCCGACGCTGGACGCGCAACCGCTCGACGCCGCGTACCTGCGCGACCAGCTCGAACAGCGCCTGGACGATCTCGGTTCGCCCGCCGCGGCGCTGTTGAAGCCGCTGCTGCCGCGCGATCCGACGCTGGAAACGCTGAAGCTGGCCGAACGCTGGGCGCCGCCGAAGTCGCCCGAGCTGCGCGACGGCGTGTGGTTCTCGCCGCAGGGCGAGGCGCTGCTGGTCGCGCAGACGCGCGCGTCCGGCTTCGACCCGGCCGCGCAGGGTGTGGCGCAGGATGCACTGCGCCGCGCGTTCGCTGCGTTGCCCGACGCCGCCGCCGCGACGCTGGCGCTGAGCGGGCCGGGCTACTTCACCGTGATCGTCAACGCCAGCACGCGCGCCGAGGCCGACCGCATCGGCCGCGTCACCACGCTCGGCTTCCTGCTGATGCTGCTGGCCGCCTACCGCAGCTTCGCCGTGCTCGGCATCACCGCGCTGCCGCTGGCGAGCGGCGCGCTGGCCGGACTGGCTGCGCTGGTGCTGGGCTTCGGCGAGGTGCATGGCATCACGCTGGCATTCGGCTTCACCCTGCTCGGCGTCGCCCAGGAATATCCGATCCGCGTGCTCAGCCACCGCCGCGCCGGCGCCACCGCGCTGGCCAGCGTGCGCGACCTGTGGCCGCTGTTGCTCACCGCGATCGCCTCGGCCTGCATCGCCTACCTCGCGTTCTACGCCTCCGGCGTGACCGGCCTGAAGCAGCTCGCCGTGTTCACCATCGTCGGCCTGCTGGTCGCCGGGCTCGCCACCCGCTATCTGCTGCCGCGCGTGCTGCCGGCGCGCTTCCGCGACGCCGCCGACATGCCCGGCCTGGGCGCGCTGTGGCGGTGGCTGCGGGCGCTGCCGCGGCCGCGCTGGCTGCCGGCGCTGCTGGCCATCGCGGCCGCCGCGACGATCGCGCTGGCGCCGGGGCCGTTCTGGCAGAACGACCTCGCCGCGCTGACCCCGGTGCCGCAGCCGCTGCTGGCGCGCGACGCCGCGCTGCGCGGCGCGCTGGGCGCGCCCGACGTGCGCTACCTGCTGGTGCTGCAGGCGGCCGACGCCGACGGCGTGCTGGCGCTGTCCGAACGCCTGGCGCCGCAGCTCGACGCGCTGGTGGCGCGCCGCGCGCTGGACGGCGTCGAGCTGCCCTCGCGCTACTTGCCCGGCGTCGCCACGCAGCGCGCGCGCCAGGCGAAGCTGCCCGATCGCGCGACGCTCGAGGCCGCGCTGGCGGAGGCGCAGGTGGAATTGCCGTTCAGGCCGGATCTGTTCGCGCCGTTCGTCGCCGACGTCGAGGCCGCGCGCACGCTGCCGCCGCTGACGCCGGCGGCGTTCGCGCGCACGCCGCTGGGCGCGCGCCTCGACGCCATGCTGGTGCCGCGCGACGGCCGCTGGCTAGGCCTCGCCACGCTGATCGGCGTGCGCGACGCGGCGGCGCTGCGGGCCTGGACCGCGACCACCGGCGGCGCGGCGCGCCTGCTCGACCTCAAGGCCGCCTCCGAATCGCTGGTCGCCGCCTACCGCGCGCGCATCCTGCGCGCGCTCGCCGTCGCCGCCGTGCTGCTGGTGCTGACGGTGACGCTGGCGCTGCGCGGCGCGCGCCGCGCCTGGCACGTGCTGGCGCCGATGACGCTGGCGACCTTCCTGGTGCTGGCGGTGCTGCGCGGCGCGGGCGTGCCGCTGTCGCTGTTCCACCTGGTCGCGCTGATCCTCGCCGCCGGACTCGGCCTGCACTACGCGCTGTTCTTCGAGCGCGACACCGGCGATGCCGCCGAGCAGCGCCGCACGCTGCACGCCACGCTGGTGTGCGTGGCCTCCGCGGTGCTGGTGTTCGGCATGCTGGCGTGGTCGTCGCTGCCGGTGCTGCGCGCGATCGGCCTGACCGTCGCGCTCGGCGTCGGCTTCCACTTCTGCCTGTCGATCCTGATGGCGCCGCATGCTCGACAAGACTGACTGGGCGCACCTGATCCCGCACGCCGGCGCGATGGTGCTGCTGGACGCGGTGCTGGCCTGCGATGCGACGCACATCCACGCGCTGAGCGAAGCGCACCTGCGCGCCGACCACCCGCTGCGGCGCGACGGCCGCATCCACGCGGTGCACCTGTGCGAAGTCGGCGCGCAGGCGATGGCGGTGCACGGCGCGCTGCTGGCGCGCGACCGCGGCGAAACCGCGCCGCGTCCCGGCCTGCTGGTGGCGCTGCGCGACGTCGTCCTGCACGTGGACACGCTGGACGGCATCGCCGATGCGCTCGACGTGCATGCCGAATGCCTGCTCGCCGACGCCGGCGGCGCGCAGTATGCGTTCCGCGTCGAGCACCGCGGGCGGATACTGGCCGCAGGCCGCGCCGCGGTGATCCATCCGTCGGGAGGTTCCGCATGAACGCAACCGCATCCCCGCGCCGCGCGCTGGTCACCGGCGGCAGCGGCGACCTCGGCGGCGCGATCTGCCAGGCGCTGGCGGCGCAAGGCTGGCACGTGATCGTGCACGCCCACGCCAACGGCGAGCGCGCGCGCGACGTGGTCGAGGCGATCCGCGCCGCCGGCGGCCGCGCCGAGGCGGTGGTCTTCGACGTCACCGACGCCGACGCCGCGAACGCCGCGCTGGAGACCCTGCTCGCCGCCGGCCCGATCCACGCGCTGGTGCACAACGCCGGCATCCACGACGACGCGCCGCTGGCCGGCATGCGTGCCGGGCAGTGGCACCGCGTGATCGACGTCTCGCTGCACGGCTTCTTCCACGCGGCGCAGCCGCTGCTGCTGCCGATGGCGCGCGCGCGCTTCGGCCGCATCGTCGCCATCGGCTCGGTCGCCGCCGTGCTGGGCAACCGCGGCCAGGCCAACTACGCCGCCGCCAAGGCCGCGCTGCACGGCGCGGTGAAGTCGCTGGCGCGCGAGATGGGCTCGCGCGGCATCACCGCCAACGTGGTCGCGCCGGGCATCATCGCCGGGCGCATGACCGCGGGCCTGTTCGCCCCCGAGCAGATCCAGGCGCTGGTGCCCGCCGGCCGCGCCGGCACGCCGCAGGAAGTCGCCGCGCTGGTCGCCTTCCTGTGCTCGGACGCCGCCGCCTACGTCAACGGCCAGGTGATCGGGGTCAACGGCGGCATGGGCTGATTTGCGCTATAGGATCTGCACCCGCCAGGGGAAAAGGGAGCGGGCCGACAGGATCACCATCGAGAGGGGGAGATCGCCATGCCATACCGCATTCTTGCCGCCGTGCTCGCGCTGACCGGCGCCGCCTCGGCATCCGCCGCGGACGCGGTGGTCGTACCGAAGCCGGTGCCGTACGCCGAGGACAGCGACATCGCCGGCAACATCAAGCGCGAGTGCGACCTCGGCAACACGCTGGCGGACTACATCCGCGAGTACGCCGATAAACACCATGTCGAGGTGCGGTTCGCACCGGACGCAAAGCCGGAAGCGCCGGGACGCGTGCTGGCGGTCGAGATCCGCGACGCGGTCTCCTCCGGCAACGCCTTCCTCGGCCACCACAAGTCCACGAGCGTGCACGGCAAGCTCTACCAGGACGGCAAGCTGATCGGCAGCTTCAAGGACCGGCGCGACTCGATGGGCGGCGCCTTCGCCGGCTTCAAGGGGTCCTGCTCGGTGCTCGGCCGCACCGTGAAGGCCATCGGCGAGGACGTCGGCGCATGGCTGGCGCAGCCGACCATGGACGCCGAACTGGGCGATCTCGGCTAACCGCGCGGCGCACCCGCGGGCGGGGTGCGCCGCGGTGGCCGCCATGGCACGCCGCGTCCGCGCGCAGTGGCGCGCCGGCGCCGCCTGCGGCATGCTTCGATGCCGGAGCGACGGCGTGCGCCGCCGCCCGCCGAAGGAGGAGAGCCGCATGCGCAGCCCCGTCTTCGCCTCCCTGCCCGCACTCGCCGCGCCGGCTTGAGCGCGTCGCGCGGGCCCCACGCATGGCCTTCCGCAGCCTCACCGCGCGCATCGCGTTCTGGACCCTGCTGGCCAGCGCGCTGGTCTACCTGGCCGCGCTCGCGCTGATCTACTTCGGCGTGCACGCGATGCTGCTCGGCGGCGCCGGCGCGATCCTGACGCACGGCGAACTGGCGCGGCGCGCGGAGCTGCTGCTGGGCGGCGTGGGCGCACTGTCGCTGCTCGGCCTGCTCGCGCTGGGCGCGCTGGCCGTGCGCACCGGGCGGCGCATCACCCGGCCGCTGCGCGCGCTGAATGCCGACCTCGAGCGCGTCGCGCGCGGCGACCTCGACTCGCCGCTGACGCCGATCGACCGCCAGGACGAGCTCGGCCAACTGGCGCGCGCGGTCGACGCCATGCGCAGCGCGCTGAAGGCGCACATCGGCGAGCTGACCGCCGCGGTGCAGGCGCGCTCGCGCATGGACGGCGAGCTGCAGGCGGCGCGCGAGATCCAGCGCAGCATGCTGCCCGGCGGCGGCGCGCTGCAGCGCAGCGGCAGCGGCTTCGCGCTGTGCGCGCGGCTGATGCCCGCGCGCAGCGTCGGCGGCGATTTCTACGGCGTGTTCCGCCACGACACCCGCCACCTGTGCTTCGCGCTCGGCGACGTCTCCGACAAGGGCGTGCCGGCGGCGCTGTTCATGGCGCGCGTGGTCGGCCATCTGGAAAGCGCCGCACGCGACACGCTCGACCCGCAGCGCATCCTCACCCGGCTCAACGCCGAGCTGTGCCAGCGCAACGACAACCTGATGTTCGTGACCCTGTTCTGCGGCGTGCTCGACCTGGCCGAGGGCGCGCTCGCCTACGCCAGCGCCGGCCACGAGGCACCGCTGCTGCTGCGCGCCGACGGCGAGTGCGTGACCCTGCCGATCGCCGGCGGGCCGCCGCTGGGCGTCGATCCGGCCGCGCAGTTCGCCGCGCAGCGCTACGCGCTCGATGCCGGCGACCTGCTGCTCGCCTACACCGACGGCGTCACCGACGCACGCGCCGGCGGCGGCGGGCTGTTCGGCGAAGCGCGCCTGACCGCCGCGCTGCTCGCCGGCGAGCGCGCGCCGGCCGCCGCGGTCGAGCGCGTGCTGGCCAGCCTGCAGCGGCACACGCAGGACAGCGAGCCCGGCGACGACATCACCCTGTTCGCGCTGCAGTACCTGGCGATGCCGGCGGAAGGCCGCCACGCCGGCATGCGCACGCGCTTCGTGATGCCTGCGCGGCTGGACATGCTGGAACAACTGCTGGCGCGCGTGCAGGGCACGCTGGAGCGCGCCGGCGCGATCAGCGAGCTGGTGGTGGACGCGCGCCTGGTGCTGGAGGAGCTGCTGACCAACACCCTGCGCTACGGCTACGCCGACGGCGGCGCGCAGCACCATATCGCGGTGGCGGTGACGCTGACCCTCGACCAGCTCGAGCTGACGGTGGACGACGACGCGCCGCCGTTCGACCCGTTCACGCACCCGCTGGCCGACCCCGCGGCATGGGCCGACGGCGACGCCCGGGTCGGCGGGCTCGGCCTCTATCTGGTGCGGCGGCTGGCCTCGGTCGCCGAGTATTCACGCGCGGACGACCGCAACCGCACGCGGATCGTGCTGCCGCGCTGGCGCACGAAAACCACCGATCGCTGAGGGACTCGACATGGCGCTCGACATCCAGGCCGCAACCGATGCGCAGGGACGCTGCCGCATCGCACTGCACGGCATGCTCGACGCGGGCACCAGCCCGCTGCTGGATCGCGAACTCGAACGCGTGCTGCGCGACGGCACGCCTAGCGCGCTGGTGTTCGACCTGGCCGGGCTGGAATACGTGTCCAGCGCCGGCCTGCGCGTGCTGTTCAAGGCGCGCCGCGCGATGCAGCAGCACGGCGCGCCACTGCTGATGCTCAGCCCGCAGCCGCAGGTGCGCAAGGTGTTCGAGATCGTGCATGCGACGCCGGTCGACGAGATCTTCGCCAGCACCGCGGAACTGGACCGCTACCTCGACACCATCCAGCGCCGCATGCTCGGCGCCGGCGACGAGGACTGAGCGGCGGCGGGACGGCCTGCTCCCGCAGCGGCTTCCGCCGGCGCCGGACTACGCCGGCCGCGGGTCCGCGCACAGCGGCGCGGCGGCGCGCGAGCGCCGGTAGCTGGCCCAGACGTCGCCGTAGCGGATCACCTGGCCGATCGTGTAGGCGGTGATGCGGGTGACGTCGCGGATCGGGCGGAAGTGGCTGCTGCGCAGGCCGCCGGCATAGCGCGAGGCGATCGGCACCGAGACCACGCCGAGGCCGCGCGCGCGCGTCGCCGCGATCAGGATCGCCGCCTCGAACACGAAGCCCTCGGCCGGCAGGTCGACCAGCTCCAGCGCCGCGCGCGGGTAGTAGCGCTGGCCACTCTGCGTATCGGCGATCGGCCGCGCGCACGCCCAGGAGATGCCCCAGTCGGCGACCGCGTTGGCGCGCCGGCGCGACTTCGGCTGGCGCTCGCGGTCGAGCAGGCGCGCGCCGATCACGATGTGCTCGGGATAGCGCTGCGCGGCGGCGACCAGGCGCGGCACGTCCGCGGCGCTGTGCTGGCCGTCGCCGTCCATCGTCACCACCGCGTCGTAGCCGCGCTTCAGCGCCTCGCGGAAGCCGGTGCGCAGCGCCTCGCCCTTGCCGCACCGCTCGGGATGGCGCAGCAGCGTCACCGGCAGCGCGGCGACGATCTCCGGCGTGCGGTCGGTGGAGCCGTCGTCGACCACGATCACCGGCGCACCCAGCGCCAGCGCGGACTCGACCACGCCGCGGATGGCGCGCTCCTCGTCGAGGCAGGGAATCAGCACACACCAGCGTGCAGTGCTCATCGGTTCGGCTCCATGTGGACCGTGAGATTCAGTTCCGGGCCCGCGGCCAGCGTCAGCGCGGCCGGCGCGGCCGCCGCCAGCGCCTCCAGCAGGGCCAGCCCGCAGGCGGACGGATTGGCCGCGGCCAGCGCCGCAAGCGCGGGGTGGCGCGGCGCGGCCGCCGCGCCG
>JAJFUF010000028.1 GCA_021372495.1 Lysobacteraceae bacterium | reverse complement strand
GGGTCGCCTGCACGCAGGCTCCTACACCAGCGCGCCGGTAGGAGCCTGCGTGCAGGCGACCGCAACCGCGCCCACGCCTTCGCGCAGGCGCCCGCGTGCGGGCGATTTCGGGCAGGCGCCCGCTCAGTGCAGGGTCAGCAGCTCGCCGAAGCCGGCGATGCGCAGGATGTTGCGTACCGAAGGGCTGCAGTTGACCACGCGGATCTCGGCGCGGTCGCCGCCGGCGTGCTCGCGCAGCAGCAGCAGCATGCCCAGCGCCGAGCTGTCCATCTCCTCGGTGCCGGCGAGGTCGATCACGTAGCTGCGCGCGGGCGCGGGCAGCTTCAGGTAGGCGTCGCGGAACTGCTTGTGCACGGAGAAATCGAAGCGCTCCTGCACGCGGATGGTCAGGCAGCCGTGCTCGCGGTCGTGTTCGGCGGTGATGGACATGGGCTTCGGCGCTGCGGCGGTTCCTGGTTCTTTATCGGCGCGCGGACAGGAAGCTTGAGAAAGCGGGACTGGGCCGGAACGTGCGGCGGGTGCAGCGCGAACCGCGATTCGCCGGAACGGCGGCCCGACGAGGGGCGCGCGCCTCGTCTCCCGTCTCCCCGTTCTAAAACAAATCGATCTCGCCGGCGCTCATCGAGGTCTGCAGCGCCGGGCCCTTCTGCCGCGCGCGGGCACGCTCACGCTGCACGTGCAGGCGCTCGCGCAGGCGCTCGGTGCGGGCACGCGCGGCGGCCTGGTCGCGCTCGTCGCAGGCCAGGGCGGCGAGGTCGCGGGTGCATTCGGTGGCGACGCCCTGCAGGTCGACCAGGCCCTGGCGGGTCTGCCGCAGCAGTTGGGTCAGGATGTCCTCGAACTGCAGCGAGCGCACCGTGGTGGCGACGTCGCTGCTGAGGCCGTGGTTGATCGTCGTCACCTCGTCCGCGGCCGCGGCCACGCGCGCCTCGGTGTGGGTGACGTGGTCCATCATGCGGTCGATGTCGCCCTTGGTCGACAGCGCCACGCTGAGGTCCTGCGCGGCGAGCCGGCCGACCAGCCCGCGCAGTTGCTCCATCGCGCCGCGCGCGCGCTCGACGTGGGCGCCGATCTTCTCGTTGAACTGGTTGGAGTGCCGCGCCAGGTTGCGGATCTCGCCGGCCACCACCGCGAAGCCGCGTCCGGCCTCGCCGGCGCGCGCCGCCTCGATCGCCGCGTTCAGCGCCAGCAGGTTGGTTTCCTCGGCGATGGTGTTGACGTTCTTCAGCAGCGCGAACACCGCGTCCATCTCCTCGGACATTTCGTCGATGCGGTAGACGATGCGCAGGCTCTCGCGCGACAGCTCCACCACCAGGCCGACGAAGTGCTCAAGCAGCTCGGTGGTCTTGCCGGTGAAGCCCTGCATCGAGCCGCCGCCGGCGGTGGCCTCCATGATCTGGCGCAGCAGCGCCTGCTGCGCGCCGGTCTTGCTGCTCAGGCCCTCGAAGCCGGAGCCGAGCTGCGCGCCGGCATCGCGGATGATGTCGAGCGCCTGGTGCAGTTCGCGCGCGGCGTGGCCGAGCTCGTCGAGCAGCGCCACGCGCACCTCGTCGAGCGCGTCGCGCATGCCCTCGGCGGCGTCCGTGGACAGCGCCGCGGCGTCCGCCGGCGCCGCCGCCCAGCGGCGGCTGGCGCGGTGCAGCAGCACGATCCAGGCCGCGGTCAGCAGCGCCACCGCCAGCGGCGCCACCCACGGTCGCGCCGAGGCCAGCACCGCCAGCAGCGCAAGCGCGCCCACGCCGAATCCGATCGCCAGTTCGTTCCTGTGCAGCGGCTGCATGGCCGTCTCCTGTGGGCGCGCGGGCTAGCTGCCCGTGCGCGTCCTGCCGTGGGTAATGGGATGTTGTGCGAGCTGCAGCAGGCGCATCGCGATCTCGGGCAATGGCAGCAGCTCCTGCGCCGCGCCGGCCTTCCACGCCGCGCCGGGCATGCCCCAGACCACGCTGGTGGCCTCGTCCTGGGCCAGCGTCGGCGCGCCGGCCTCGCGCAGCTCCTTCAGGCCTTGCGCGCCATCGTCGCCCATGCCGGTGAGGATCGCGCCGACCGCCTGCGCGCCGACGCTGGCTGCGACCGAGCGCAGCAGCACGTCGACGCTGGGCTTGTGCCGGCTGACCGGCGGGCCGTCGTGCAGGCGGCAGACGTAGCGCGCGCCGTCGCGCATCACCAGCAGGTGCTGGCCGCCGGGCGCGATGTAGGCGTGCCCGGGCAGGATCGGCTGGCCGTTCTGCGCCTCGCACACGCGCATCGCCGAGTTGGCGTCCATGCGCGCGGCGAACGGGCCGCTGAACTGCGCCGGGATGTGCTGGGTGATCACGATCGGCGGCGCGTCCGGCGGCATCGCCGCCAACACCACGCGGATCGCCTCGGTGCCGCCGGCGGAAGCGCCGATCGCGATCACGCGCCCGGCCGAGGGCAGCTCCCTGAGCTGCGCGCGCGGCAGCACCGCGTCGGCGTTGAGCTTCGGCGCGGCGCCCAGGCGCGGCACGCTGGCGGTGTAGGCGCGCGGCCGCGCGCGCGCGGCGTCCTTGACCTTGGCGACGATCTCGGCGGCATAGTCGCCGAACGTGCCGCTCAGGTCCGCGCTGGGCTTGCCGACGAAGTCGACCGCGCCAAGCTCCAGCGCGCGCAGCGTCACCTCGGCGCCGCGCGAGGTCAGCGAGGACACCATCACCACCGGCATCGGCCGCAGCCGCATCAGGTTCTCGAGGAAGGTGAGGCCGTCCATGTGCGGCATCTCGACGTCCAGGGTCAGCACGTCGGGTTCGAGCTGCTTGATCCTGTCGCGCGCGACCAGCGGGTCCGGCGCGGTGCCGACCACCTCGATGCCGGCATCCGCCGAAAGCATCTCGGTCAGCATCTTCCGCACCAGCGCGGAGTCGTCGACGATGAGCACGCGTACCTTTGACATCGCTGGCCTCAGAAAAGCTCGACCTCACCCTTTATCGGATCCTTTTCGAGCTGCTTGAGGTAGCCGCGCTCGCGATCCAGGATGGTGCTGTTGTGCATGACGCGCAGCGGGCGCATGCGCGCGCGGCCGCTGTCGGGGAAAAACTGCACGTGCCGCGGGTAGACGTCGCCGACGTCCTCGGCGACCAGGGTCAGGCCTTCGGTGGCGATGTAGCGGCGCACGAACTCGACGTTGCGCCGGCCGACGTCGCTCATCACGCGCGCGCCGCCGAAGATCTTCACCTCCAGCCGCGATCGCACGCCGCCGGCCTTGAGCACGGCGTTGATCAACTGCTCCATGGCGTCGCTGCCGTAGCGCGCGGCGCGGCCGGCGGTGGCGGCCCACGCGCCGCTGTCGCCCGGCGCCGGCTCCGGCAGCATGAAGTGGTTCATGCCGCCGACGCCGCTGGCCGCGTCGCGGATGCACGCCGACACGCACGAGCCGAGCACGGTCACCACCGCCTCGCCCTGCACGGTGACGTAGAACTGGCCGGGCAGGATCTTCACCGCGACCCGCTTGAGGTGCGGGTCCCAGTAGCGGTTGACCTGCTCGAAGCCGGGCAGCACGCGGTTCCGGTCGAAGCCGGACGCGGCCAGCACGTCGGCTGCCGGCGCGACCGCCAGGGCGGTGACCGCGTTCATGCCGCGCTCCTGCGGTAAATGGTGCGGCCGACCAGGCGGAACGCGTCGCTCATGCCGTACAGCGACTCGGAGTGGCCGAGGAACAGGTGGCCGTCCGCGGCGAGCTGGCCGGCGAAGCGCGCGAACAGCCGCTCCTTGGTCGGCTTGTCGAAATAGATCACCACGTTGCGGCAGAAGATCGCGTCGAACGTGCCGCGCATCGGCCACGCTTCCAGCAGGTTCAGCGGCCGGAACGCGATCAGCTCGCGCAGGCGCGGGTGCACCATCGCCTGGCCCGCGTAGCGACCGGTGCCGCGCAGGAACCAGCGCCGCCGGCGCGTCGCGTCGACGTCGTCGAGGCGGTCCATGCGGTAGCTGCCGCGCTGCGCCGCGTCCAGCGCCTGCGGCGAGATGTCGGTGGCGAGGATGCGTGCGTCGGCCGCGCCATGCTTTTCCAGCGCTTCGGCCAGCACCATCGCCAGCGTGTACGGCTCCTCGCCGGTGGCGCAGCCGGCCGACCAGATGCGCACGCGCCCGCCGCGCGCCGCCAGCAGCTTCGGCAGCAGTTCGTCGGCGAGGTACTCGAAGTGGTGCGCCTCGCGGAAGAAGGCGGTGACGTTGGTGCTGATCGCGCTGACCAGCGCGTCCAGCTCCGCCTCGGGCTCGCGGCGCAGCAGCTCGCAGTACTGCGCGAAGCTGGACAGGCCGAGCGCGCGCAGCCGCCGCGCCAGCCGGCCGTACACCAGTTGGCGCTTGTGCTCGCCCAGCGCGATGCCGCATTTCGCCGCGACGAACTCGCGCAGGAAACGGAAGTCGGCGTCGGTGAAGGCGTAGGCATGCTCGGCGGCGAATGCGGTGGCGGCCATGCGTGGGCGTCCGCGCTCAGAATTCCTGCCAGCCGCCAGCCTCGGTTTCCGCAGCGGCGGCCTTGCCGGCGTGGCCGTTGAAGCGCTTGGGCGGCGACAGCGCCAGCGCGTCGGCATCGTCGGCCTCCGGCTCGGCGCGCGGACGCGCAGCCGGCGTGCGCGCGGTGCGGGCGGCCGGCTCCTGCGCGGAAGGCGGCGCCGCGCGGCCGGCGCGCGCGCCGCGGGCGGGCGGCGCGGCCGGCGCGACCTCGTCCGCCTCGATGCGGAAGAACGCCACCTGCCGCAGCAGTTCCTCCGCCTGTTCCTGCATCGCCCGGCTGGCCGCCGCGGCCTCTTCCACCAGCGCCGCGTTCTGCTGCGTCGCCTCGTCCATCGACATCACCGCCTGGTTCACCTGGTCGATGCCGGACGACTGCTCCTGGCTGGCCGCCGCGATCTCCGCGACGATGTCCGTCACCTTCTTCACGCTCTCGACGATGTCCGCCAGCGTGTGGCCCGAGCGGTCCACCAGGTCGGTGCCGGCCTTCACCTTGTCCACCGAGTCGCTGATCAGGCCCTTGATCTCCTTGGCGGCGCCGGCCGAACGCTGCGCCAGGTTGCGCACCTCGGTCGCCACCACCGCGAAGCCGCGGCCCTGCTCGCCCGCGCGCGCCGCTTCCACCGCCGCGTTCAGCGCCAGCAGGTTGGTCTGGAACGCGATCTCGTCGATCAGGCCGACGATGTCGGCGATC
>JAJFUF010000021.1 GCA_021372495.1 Lysobacteraceae bacterium | reverse complement strand
GTGCGGATCAACCCGCGGTTTTACCGGCCGGCCGAGGTGGACCTGCTGATCGGCGATCCGGGCAAGGCGCGCGCCGAGCTGGGCTGGCAGGCGCAGACCACCCTCGAGCGGCTGTGCGCGTTGATGGTCGAAGCCGACCTCGAGCGGAACCGTCGTGGCTACGCCTGCTGACGCCGCCCGCCCGCGCCTGCTGCTGACCGGCAGCACCGGCTTCACCGGGCGCTACGTGCGCGCCGAGCTGGAGCGTGCCGGCTGGCACGTCACCGGCCTCGGCCATGCTGCGCAAGCGCCTGCGCAGGCGGATGCAGGCGAGCTGACCGTCGACCTGCTCGACCGCGACGCGGTGGCGCGCGCGGTGGCCGGGGTGCGGCCGGATGCGGTGATCCACCTCGCCGCGATCGCCTTCGTCGCGCACGGCGACGTCGACGCGATCTACCGCTGCAACGTGGTCGGCACGCGCCACCTGCTGGAGGCGCTGGCGGCGCTGCCGCGAGCACCGCGCGCGGTGATCCTGGCCAGCAGCGCCAACGTCTACGGCAACACCACGGTCGAACCGATCGACGAGGACACCCCACCGGCGCCGGCCAACGACTACGCGGTCAGCAAGCTGGCCATGGAATACATGGCGCGGCTGTGGTGCGGGCAGCTGCCGATCACCCTGGTGCGGCCGTTCAACTACACCGGCGTCGGCCAGTCGCCGCAGTTCCTGATCCCGAAGATCGTCGACCATTTCCGCCGCCGCGCGGACACCATCGAGCTGGGCAACCTGCAGGTCTGGCGCGAGTTCCAGGACGTGCGCGCGGTCGCCGAATGCTACCGGCGCCTGCTGGAGGCGTCGCCGCCGCCGGGCAGCGTGTTCAACCTCTGCAGCGGCCAGGCGTGGTCGCTGCAGGAAGTGCTGGCGATGATGGAGAGCATCGCCGGCTACCGCATCGCGGTGCGCGTCAACCCGGCGTTCGTGCGCGCCAACGAGGTGCGCCGCCTGGTCGGCAGCAACGCGCGCCTCGCCGGCGCGATCGGCGCGCTGCCTGCGATCCCGCTGCAGGAAACGCTGCGCTGGATGTACGCGGCGCCGGCCGCCTGAGCCGGCGCGATCGGCTCAGCCCAAGGCGGCGACGGCGGCGCCGATGCGCGCGCGGAATTCGCGGTCGTTGGCCTCGAACCAGGCGCGGGCGGCGGCGCCGATGCGATCCAGCTCGGCGTCGTCCATGCCGATCAGGCGCGCGACCGTGGCCTCCATCGAGGCTTCGTCGAAGAAATACGTGGTGGCGAGGTTCTGCGTGCCGGTGCGCGCGACGCCGACCAGCGCGCCGCGCCCGGGCGTGACCATCTCGTGCATCGGCGGCGCGTCCACCGTCACGGTGACCGCGCCGACGCCCATCGCCTCGACCAGGTAGTGGCCGAAGCCTTCGGTTTCCGACGGGCACAGGTGAAAGCGGTGCGCGTTCTGCAGGCGCTTCAGTTCGGCGTCGGAAAGATAGTCAACGCGGTGGTCGATGTTCGCCGCCGCCGGCCCCGGCTTCGCCGTGCGCGGGTTCTGCACCACGGTCAGGCGCGGCCATTCGGGGTGGCGCCGCCACAGCGCCAGCAGCGCCTCGGTGCCCTTGTTCTGGCTGCGCCCGGCGAGGTGGAAGAACGCGCGTTCGCGCGGCACGTCGCGGTCGAGCCGGTCCTCGCTGGTGAAGCCGACGTAGTCGACCGGCCTGCCCAGGCCTTCGAAGATCGGCACGGCGTGGCGGGTCAGCGCGAATACGCGGTCGACGCCGCCGAGCGCGGCGCGGTCGCTGCCGAGGAACCACTCGGGATGCGGCATCAGCACGTTGTGCCGCGCCAGCGGGAAATACTCGGGGCGCACGTGCTCGAGCATGAGGTTGACGTCGTAGCGTTGCATGTGCGCGCCGCGCAGGCGCCGCCAGGCGATGCGCGCGCGCACCAGCCGCGGCTGCAGGATCTTGCGCAGCTTGCCGCGGCGGATCGCGCTGACCTCGACGCGGTGGCCGCACGCGCGCAGCGCTTCGCCCAGCAGGCGCAGATTGCGGGTCAGGCCGAAGCCGTTGTCCCAGACGATCAGGTTGACGTTCATCGAATGCGGGGCGGCGGTCCCGGCAAGGGGCGGCTCCGCAGTGTAGCCGAGCGCGCGCTCAGCGCGGCACGGCGACGGCGTCGAGCAGCGCGCCGACGCGCGCGACGATCGCCTCGGCGAACTCAGCGCCGCGCGCCTTGGCCAGCGCGCGCTGGAATTCGGGCAGCAGCGCGGCCAGTTCGGCGGCGGCGTAGCTACGTTCCAGTTTCAGGGTCAGGGTGAAGCCGCGCAGGCCGAGCGCTGCGGCGGCGCTCTCGGTCATCAACTGCTTGGCGCGCAACACCTCGTCCGCCAGCGGCGTGTCCGCGTCCCCGCCGGCCGGCCCCGCCGGCGCGGCGCGCGCCTGCACCAGGCCCTCGGCGACCAGGCGTATCAGGGTGGGGTCGAAGTCGGTGAAGGCACGGAAACTCTCGCGCAGTTCGCCCACCGTCTGCACCCCGTTGACCGCGATCAGCAGGGTGCGCGCGTGCGGCGGCAGGCCGCGCCGGCGCTCGCCCACCTCGCGCTGCCCCGCCTCGGTCTTGACCGGAATCTCGTGCTCCCGCATGACGTCCCCCGTCGGCTGACGCTAACGGATCGCCCACGGCAAAAAACGGACCTGCGTCGCTATTCCATGTCGGGGTTCCGGCCCCGCCCGCCCCACGTGCCGGCAATGCGACACGTCACGCGGCTCGACCCTCATCTGGGCGAAGGCGCCACGCCGCGGCAGCGGCCCGGCCACGGCGGGGACCGGCCGCCATTGCCGCAAGCCCTCGTGTCGACGGTGGCCGCGACTCATGGCGTGTTGCGCGCCGGAGCGAACTCGCGCAGGCTTGCGCGCGCAACGCGATCCGGGAAGCGCAAGACCTGCAGAATCCGCAACGACGATGAGTGCACCACCCCTGATCATTCGTTGCGGCGCCTTCGGCGACATGGTGCTGCTGACGCCGTTGATCCGCCTGCTGGCCGCGCGCTATGGCGCCCCGGTGGATCTGATCACCTCCGGCGCGTGGACCCTGCCGCTGCTGCGCGGGATGCCCGAACTCGGGCACGTCCAAATCCTGACCAGCCGCAACACGCCCTATCCGCTGTGCCCGAGCCAGTGGGCCGTGGTGCGCTGGCTGAAGGCGCGCGGCCACGGTCCGGTGTATCTGTGCGATGCCGGCGGGAAGATCCGCAGTCTGATCGCGCGCGCGGGGGTGGACGCCGACGACATCGTCGATGGACTCACGCGCGCCGATCCGGGCGCCGGCGATATCCTCTGGCCCGATCTGTGGATCGATGTCGGCATGCGCGATCCGGCGCGTCGCGCCGCGACGCGGCCGATCGGCGACCCGGCGCGATATCGCCTGCCGACGCTTCCGGTCGACGCCGAGCAGCGCGCTGCGATCCAGCGCTGGCGGCAACGGGAGGGGATCGCCGGCCCGTTGATCCTGTTCCAGCCCGGCAACAAGCGCACCCACAAGCGGGGCAAGTTGGGCACCCTGAGCCAGAACAAGTTCTGGCCCGCCGAACGCTGGGCACAAGTTGCGCGCGCCGTGCTCGATGCCTGCCCCGATGGCCGCGTCGTGCTGTGCGGCTCGCCCGCGGAATACGCGGTGCTCGAAGACATCCGCCGCCTCTGTGCGGATCGGCGCGTGCTCAATCTCGCGCGGGAATTGCCGGTCGCACGACTGGTCGCGCTGCTGGAGCAGGCCCACAGCATGGTATCGGTGGATACCGGTCCGGCGCATGCGGCCGCGGCACTGGGTTGCCCGCTGGTGGTGCTGTTCGGTGCGGCACCGGTCGCGTTATGGCGACCGATCGGGCCTGCCGCCGTGCGCGTGCTCGGCGGCGAGCGCGGCAGCGCGGGCCGCGTCGAAGACATCGCTGCAAAAACGGCTATCGAGGCGTGGCGCGCCCTGGGAAATCCCTGAACAACGGCCGGCGCGCACCCCCGGAGATCCCGCCGGCACGCGCCGCGCCCTCGCGGCACACCGATCGCGCGGCCAGCGGAAAACGGCCGGGCCACGGCGTGCCGGATTTTCCGGACCGTCCTAGCGCCGCGCCGGCACCGGGCAACGCCAGCCGGGATCCGGCGGCAGCAACACCCACTCGCGCCGGTTGCCGAGGCCGAGATCGATCGCATCGGCCCGCGGCGGACATGCGGCGAGCGCCGCGGCCTGCACCAATAGCCAGCGCTGCGGCGCCTGCGCCTGCCAGATCAGCGCATCCTGCAACTGCGCGGACGGATCGCGGCTGAAGCCGAACGTCTGCGCCGGGCGATCCGCCTGCAGCAACTGCTGCTCGCGCCAGCCGACCAGGCCCAAGCCGGCATCCGCGCCAATGCGCTCGCCTACCGCGCGCATCAGGCCGCGCCCTGAACTCGAATCGTTCAATGCCGGCATGATGCCGATGCCGACGCAGATCCAGAACAGGCCGAGCGTCGCGCTCGCCGCCAGCAACGGCCGCCCCGGGCGCGCGATGACGCAAGCCAGCAGCGCAGCCGCGCCGAACCCGGCCAACCAGATCCAGACCGCGGCCGCCGTCAGGCCGACGTCGCGCGCGGCCAGCAGCCGCTGCCCCCATTGCGGGTCGATCCACCAGGCGCGCAGCCCCACGGCGAGGGCCGCGGTCGCGAACGCCGCGCACAGCGCCCACAGCAAGCGCCCTGGCCAGCGATGCTGCACGAGGATGTCCGTAATCAATGGCGCCGCCGCCAGCGCCAGCATCGGCAGGCCGGGCAGGATATAGACCTCACGCTTGCCGGCGGACAAATTGAAGAAAACCAGCAACAGCACCACGAAGCCCAGAAGCAGTACGAAACGCGGATCGCCGTCGCGCAGCTTGCGCCACCACGCCGGCGCGAGCCAGGGCAGGAACAGGCTCAGCGGCAGCCATTGCAGCGCGATCACTTCGAGGTAGTACCAGGGCGGCTGCTGGTGATGCCACGCGGCCGCGTAGCGCTCGGCCGTCTGCTTGAACAGCAGGTTGTCCAGATACGCGCCGTAGGCTGCATCGTGGCTCGCATGCGCCACGATCAGCAGCGGCACCAGCCACAACGCCACGGTGAAGACGCACAGCGCCGGCGCCAGCAACCAGCGCCAGCCGCCCGCGTACGCCGCAAGGCCGGTTCCGGAACCTCCTGCCGTGGGAATGCGGTCGGCATGTGCCCGACGCAAACGCCATCGCCACCACAACCATGGCAATACCGTGAGGAAGGCGAGCACGCCGACGCCCTTGGTGATGACGCCCAATCCGGCCGCGACTCCGCCCAACGCCCACCGGCGCCAGTCGGGCCCCTGCAACAGGTGCCGCAACAAGCCGTAGTTGGCGAGGGTGATGAAGAACGTCACCGTCGGATCGATCTGCGCACGCTTGGCCTGGAACGTGAAGCCCACGGCGAACAGCGTCAGCCATGCCGCCAGCAAGCCGGCACGCCGGTCCCACAGGCGCCGGCCCAGGTCGTACACAAGCCACAGGGTGCCCAGGGTGGCCAGCAGCGAAGGCAGCAGGAAGGCGACGCGCCAATCGCGCACCAAGGTGAACGACAGCGCCTGCAGATCCATGAACAGCGGCGGCTTGTCCGCATACAGTTCGTTGCCGCGCCGCGGAATCAGCCAGTCGCCGCTTTCCACCATCTGCTTCGCCACCAGCGTGAAGCGCGGCTCGTCGGACGGCCACGGATCGCGCAGGCCGATGCCGGCGGCCAGCAGCACGAAGGCGAACAGGAAGAACAGCGCGACTTCGCGGCGGGCGACGCGCGCGGACGGCGTGGCGTTCATCGGCGGATCCGTGGCGTCAGGCGGAACGTTTGTCGAGGACGGCATAGTACATGCCGTCCAGCCCGTCATCGCCGGGCAGCAGTTGCCAGCCGGGGCCGTCGGCACGACCCGCCGGCAGCGCGGGCGTGACGGCGCATGCATCGGCGTGCGTTGCGAGGAAACCGTCGGTCACCGCGCGGTTCTCGGCACGCAGCAGCGAGCAGGTCGCATAGAGCAGCCGTCCGCCCGGCGCCAGCAGCGGCCACAGCGCGGCGAGCAGGCGCGCCTGACCGGCGGCCAGCGCGGGAATGTCGGCGGCGCGCCGATGCAATTTCACGTCGGGGCGGCGACGGATCACGCCGGTGGCCGAGCACGGCGCGTCGATCAGGATGCGCTCGAACGGGCGGCCGTCCCACCATGCGGGTGGATCGCCGGCGTCGCCCGCGCGCAGCTCGGCGGCGAGGCCGAGACGTTCGAGGTTCTGGCGCACGCGCGCCAGTCGCGCCGGCTCGCGTTCCAGCGCGAGCAGCTCGACATCCGCGCGCTCGAGCAGATGGCAGGCCTTGCCGCCGGGCGCGGCGCAGGCGTCCAGCACGCGCATGCCGGCGTGCGCATCGAGCAGGTCGGCGGCGAGCTGCGCGGCGCCGTCCTGCACCGCAAACGTGCCCTGCGCGAAGCCGGGCAGGCGCGCGACGTCGGTGCTCGCCTCCAGCACCAGCGCGTCGGCCAGCCAGGCGTGCGGCCGTACGGCGACGCCGGCCTCGCGCAACGCGTCGATCACGCCCTCGCGCGCGGCGCGACGGCGGTTGACGCGCAGCATCGGCGGCGCGGCGGCGTTGTTCGCGGCCAGCACGCGCTCGGCCTCGGCGGGCCAGTCCGCGCGCAGCGCGTCGATCAGCCAGGCCGGATGCGCGTGGCGCGTCGCCGCGTCGGCGTCGAGCGCGGCGAGGTGCGTCGCGCGCTCGCGCTGCCAGCGGCGCAGCACCGCGTTGACCAGGCCGGCGAAGCGCGGGCGCTTCAGCGCACGCGCCGCTTCCACCGAGGCGGCGACCGCCGCATACGGGGCGAGCCCCATCACCTCGAGCTGCACCAGGCCGAGCACCAGCAGCGCATGCAGCGCCGGCTCGCGCGTGCGCAGCGGCTGTTCCAGCAGCCGGTCCAGCGCGCGGTCGTAGCGCAGCCACCAGCGCGCACCCTCGGCGAGCAACGCCGTCAGCAACGCGCGGTCGCGCGGATCGGGCAGCCTGGGCGCGACGCGCTCGCCGACCTCGCGCAGCGAGGCGCCGCCGAGCGCGACCTCGGCCAATGCCTGCGCGGCCAGCGCGCGCGCGTCGCTCATCGCGCGCGCAGTTCCGGCCGCGCGTTGAGATAGTCGGCCGCGCGGATGCGGCGCCCACCCGCACGTTGCAGTTCGGTGATGCGCAGCACGCCGTCGCCGGTGGCGATGTCGAGGCCGTCCTTGCCGGCGGCCAGCAGCGTGCCGGGCGCGGCCGCGGCGCGCGCGGGCAGCGGCTGCGCGGCGAACACGCGCAGCCGCTCGCCGGCGATCTCCGCTTCCGCGACCGGCCACGGATCGAACGCGCGCACCTTGCGCGCCAGCGCGGCGGCCGGCTCGGCGAAATCCAGCCGCGCCTCGGCCTTGTCCAGCTTGTGCGCGTAGGTGACGCCGGCCTCGGGCTGCGGCGCCGGCGCAAGCGTCTCGCCGCGCCGCACGCGCGCCAGGCCTTCCGCCAGCGCTTCGGCGCCGAGCGCGGCGAGACGGTCGTGCAGGCTGCCGCCGGTGTCGTCGGACGCGATCGGCGTGCGCCGCTCGAGCAGCACCGGACCGGTGTCCAGGCCCGCCTCCATGCGCATCAGGCACACGCCGGTTTCACTGTCGCCGGCGAGGATGGCGCGCTGGATCGGCGCCGCGCCGCGCCAGCGCGGCAGCAGCGAGGCGTGCACGTTCCAGCAGCCCAGTGGCGGAATCGCCAGCACCGCACGCGGCAGGATCAGGCCGTAGGCGACCACCACCAGCAGGTCCGGCGCGTAGGCGCGCAGGCGCTGCTGCGCCTCGGCGGACTTCAGGCTCTCGGGCTGCTCGACCGGCAGACCGGCCGCCAGCGCCGCCTGCTTCACCGGGCTCGCCGCCAGACGGCGGCCGCGGCCGGCGGGGCGGTCGGGCTGGGTGTAGACGGCCACGACCTCCGCGCCGCCGGCGCGGCAGGCGGCGAGACAGGGCACGGCGAACTCCGGTGTTCCGGCGAACACCAGGCGCGGCGGGCGCGTCATCGGCTTACAGCGCAGCGGTGGCAGGCGCGGCAGACGCCGCCTGGCGGCGCTGCTTCTCGAGCTTCTTGCGCACCAGCTCGCGCTTCAGCGGCGAGAGGTAGTCGACGAACAGCTTGCCGATGAGGTGGTCCATCTCGTGCTGGATGCACACCGCCAGCAGCCCGCCGGCCTCGAGCGTGAACGACGCGCCGTGCACGTCCTGCGCTTCCACGCGGATGTGCTCGGCGCGCTCGACCTCGGCGAAGATGCCCGGTACCGACAGGCAGCCTTCCTGGTAGGTCTGGCTGCCCTCCTTGGCGAGGATCCGCGGATTCACCAGCACGTGCGGCGCGTTTTTCTCTTCCGAGACGTCCAGCACCAGCAGTTGCCTGTGCACGTCGACCTGGGTGGCCGCCAGGCCGACGCCCGGCGCGGCGTACATGGTTTCCAGCATGTTCTCGGCGAGGCGCGCCAGCGCCGGGCCGAAGTCGGTCACCGGCACCGCCTTGGTACGCAGGCGCGGATCGGGGAATTCGAGGATATTCAGCAGGGCCATGGTGTCACCTGAAATGCGGTCGGGTTGGCGAAACCCAACGGGACCCGCACCTATGATCGCGGAACGCCATTTTACGGTCGGCAGGCGCGCCACGCGAATTCGCGCAGGCGGTCACATCTGCGCGATTTCCACCCGTTAACAATTCGGATACACTCGCGAAAACCTCGGGGGATCGGGGGATTGCCCACCATGCTTAAGAAAGCGCTTGCGTTGCTGGCCGGCATCGGCCTGACCCTGACCCTGTACGCCGCGACCACGACGCTGCGTCCGGATCATCCGGACACCTACGTCGTCAAGAAGGGCGATACGCTCTGGGGCATTTCCGCCAGGTTCCTCACCAAACCGTGGTTGTGGCCCGAAATCTGGGACGTCAACCAGAAAGTGAGGAACCCGCACCTGATCTACCCCGGCGACGTGCTGGTGCTCGGCTATGCCGGCGGCAGGGCGCGCCTCGGCCTGCAGCCGCAGGCGCGTGCGCAAGCGACGGAAAACGCCGTGCCCGCGCTGCCGCTGTCCGCGATCAAGCCCTTCCTCAAGGACACCCGCGTGCTCGACCGCGACAGCCTCGTCAAGGCGCCGTACGTGGTCGGCTTCGAGGAAGACCAACTGCGCGGCACGCCCGGACGTTTCCTGTACGTGCGCGGCATCAGCGACGCGCAGCCGGGCCAGCGCTATGCGCTGGTGCGCCCGACCCACGTGTTCACCAGCTTCGACGGCAGCGGCAACTACCGCGACCAGATCGCCGACGAGCTCGACAGCAACGTCGAGATGTACACCGGTCCGTGGCACCAGGAGACGCTGCACGACGGCCACCTCGGCAAGGGCAAACCGCTCGGCTACGAGGTCACCGTGATCGGCACCGCCGAATACCTGCGCGGCGGCGATCCGGCCACCGTGCTGCTCAGCGACTCCACCATGGAGATCCGCAAGGGCGACCGCCTGATGCCGCTGGACAACACGCCCTACGACGCCGCGTTCTATCCGCACGCGCCGGCCAAGGTGCCCGACAACCTGCGCGTGATCGCCTTCAGCGACGCGATGGACGCGGTCGGCCCGCACCAGGTGGTCGCGCTGTCGGCCGGCAAGGACGAGGGCGTGGAGAACGGCCAGACCTACACCCTCGTCCACCCCGGCGACGACATCCACGACGACGTGATCTCCTCCAGCCAGCGGCGCTCGTTCGGCGAGCGCGTGACCCTGCCGGAGGAATTCATCGGCCACGCGATGGTGTTCCGCACCTTCGACCACGTCAGCTACGCGCTGGTGATGGACAGCATCAAGCCGGTGCACCTCGGCGATCCGGCGCGCATGCCGGAATAACCGCGCGGCTTTTCCCGACACGACGGCGCGGCCCCGGCCGCGCCGTCGCGTTTTCGGCGCCCGCTACACTGCCCGCATGCACGAACGAGACGACCAGCGCGCCTGGCTGACCCTGCTGCGCGCCCCCGGCGTGGGCGCGGCGACCCTGCGCGGCTGGCTGGCGCGGACGGGCGGCGACGCGGTCGCGGCACTGGCCGCGGCGGCGCGCCCGCGCGGCGAGCCGCGCCCCGACGCGCAGGCGCTGGCCTGGCTGACCGCCCCCGACGCCGCCCGCCTCGACGCCGACCTCGCCTGGCTGGCCGAACCCGGCCACCGCCTGCTGCGCTGCACCGATCCCGACTTCCCGCCGCAGCTCGCCGACACCGCGCAGGCGCCGGCCGCGCTGTTCGTTGCCGGCGACGCCGCGCTGCTGCTGCGCCCGCAGGTGGCGATCGTCGGCGCGCGCAGCGCCGACGCCGCCGGGCTGGCCACCGCGCGCAGCTTCGCGCGCGTGCTGGCCGCGGCCGGCTTCGTGGTGACCAGCGGCCTCGCCGAGGGCATCGACGGCGCCGCCCACGCGGGCGCGCTGGACGCCGGCGGCACCACCGTCGCGGTGATGGGCACCGGCCCCGACCTGGTCTACCCACGCACGCACCGCGCGCTGGCCGCGCGCATCGCCGCCGCCGGCGCGCTGGTCAGCGAGTTTCCGCCCGGCACCACCGCGCGGCCCGAGTTCTTCCCGCGCCGCAACCGGCTGATCGCGGGGCTGGCGCTGGGCACGCTGGTGGTGCAGGCCAGCCTGCGCTCGGGCTCGCTGATCACCGCGCGGCTGGCCGCCGAACAGGGCCGCGAGGTGTTCGCCGTGCCCGGTTCGATCCACAATCCGCTGGCGCGCGGCTGCCACCGGCTGATCCGCGAGGGCGCCAAGCTGGTCGAGACCGCGGAGGAAGTGGTCGAGGAGCTGGCGCCGCTGGCGCACAGTCTCGGCCTGGCCCTGGCGGCACGCCTGGCGGCCGCGGAACCGGGGACGGCCGCCGCGGCCCCCGCCTCCGGCGGCTGGCGCGACGATCCGGACTACGGACGCCTGCTCGACGCCCTCGGCCACGATCCGGCGGCGCTGGACGAACTGGTCATCCGCACCGGCCTCGCGCCCGCCGCGCTATCGTCCATGTTGTTGATGCTGGAGCTGGAAGGCGTGGTCGCCGGGCAGCCCGGCGGGCGCTACCAGCGGCTGCCGGACGGCGGCCGTGCTTGACAGCGCAAACGCCCCTGTGCCTCCACTAAATACGCGCGGGGCGGTTGCCCACCCCCGGCAAGCAAGGTCTGAACCACCGGTCGACGTGATGCCCGCCCGCGCGGGAACGGCCAAGCGTTCAGCGATCCCCTGACGGATATCCCATGGCGAAAAACCTGCTCATCGTCGAGTCGCCGGCCAAGGCCAAGACGATCAACAAATACCTCGGCAAGGACTTCCACGTGCTGGCGTCCTACGGCCACGTGCGCGACCTGGTGCCGAAGGAAGGCGCGGTCGACCCCGAGCACGGCTTCGCCATGAACTACGAGCTGATCGACCGCAACGTCAAGCACGTCGAGGCGATCGCCAAGGCGGCGCGCGCGGCGGACGCGATCTTCCTCGCCACCGACCTGGACCGCGAGGGCGAGGCGATCTCCTGGCACATCAGCGAGATCCTCAAGCAGCGCGGCCTGCTCGACGGCCGGCAGATGCACCGCGTGGTGTTCAGCGAGATCACGCCGCGCGCGATCCAGGAGGCGGTGGCGCATCCGCGCCAGCTCTCGCACGACCTGGTCGACGCGCAGCAGGCGCGGCGCGCGCTCGACTACCTGGTCGGCTTCAACCTGTCGCCGGTGCTGTGGCGCAAGGTGCAGCGCGGGCTGTCGGCCGGGCGCGTGCAGTCGCCGGCGCTGCGCATGATCGTCGAGCGCGAGGAGGAGATCGAGGCGTTCAAGCCGCGCGAATACTGGACGGTCGAGGCCGACCTGGCGCACCCGGACGGCGCCTTCCGCGCCAAGCTGACCCGCCTCGCCGGCAAGAAGTTCGAACAGTTCGACCTGACCGGCGCCGACGCCGCGCACGCCGCGCGCGACGCGCTGACCCGCGCCGCGCAGGGCCGCCTGGTGGTCAGCGAAGTCGGCAGCAAGGAGCGCAAGCGCCGCCCGGCGGCGCCGTTCACCACCTCGACCCTGCAGCAGGAGGCCGCGCGCAAGCTCGGCTTCTCGACCAGCCGCACCATGCGCATCGCGCAAGGCCTGTACGAGGGCGTGACGCTGGGCGCCGAAGGCTCGGTCGGCCTGATCAGCTACATGCGTACCGACGCCACCGCGCTGTCCGGCGAGGCGATCGCCGAGCTGCGCCAGCTGATCGCGCGCGACTTCGGCGCCAAGGCGCTGCCCGAGCAGCCGCAGATCTACAAGACCAAGTCGAAGAACGCGCAGGAGGCACACGAGGCGATCCGCCCGACCTCGGCGCTGCGCACGCCGGCCAGCGTGGCCGCGTTCCTCAACGACGACCAACGCAAGCTGTACGAGCTGATCTGGAAGCGCACCGTGGCCTGCCAGATGCAGGCGGCGACGCTGAACACCGTCGCGGTCGATTTCGCCTGCGGCGCCGACAACACGTTCCGCGCCACCGGTACCACCGTGGTCGATCCCGGCTTCCTCGCCGTCTACGAGGAAGGCCGCGACCAGAAGGGCGAGGACGACGACGAGCAGCGCCGCCTGCCGCGCATGGACAAGGGCGAGGCGGTGCCGCTGGCGGCGATCCACGCCGACCAGCACTTCACCGAGCCGCCGCCGCGCTATTCCGAGGCCAGCCTGGTCAAGACGCTGGAGGAGTACGGCATCGGCCGCCCCTCGACCTACGCCAGCATCATCCAGGTGCTGCTGAACCGCGAGTACGTCACCCTCGACAGCCGCCGCTTCCGCCCCACCGACGTCGGCCGCGCGGTCAGCAAGTTCCTCAGCGGCCACTTCACCCGCTACGTCGACTACGACTTCACCGCCAAGCTCGAGGACGAGCTCGACGCGGTCAGCCGCGGCGAGGAGGAGTGGGTGCCGCTGCTGCGGCGCTTCTGGCAGCCGTTCAAGGCGCTGGTCGACGAGAAGATCGAGACCGTCGACCGCGGCGAGGCGACCGGCGCGCGCGAGCTGGGCACCGACCCGAAGTCCGGCAAGCCGGTGTCGGTGCGGCTCGGCCGCTATGGGCCGTACGCGCAGATCGGAAGCAAGGACGACGCCGACAAGCCGCAGTATGCCTCGCTGCGCGGCGGCCAGAGCATGCACACGATCACGCTCGCCGAGGCGCTGGAGCTGTTCAAGCTGCCGCGCGCGCTGGGCACTTCGCCGGAAGGCGACGCGGTCAGCGCCGGCATCGGCCGCTTCGGCCCGTTCGTCAAGCAGGGCGACACCTACGCCTCGCTCACGGCCGAGGACGATCCGCACACGATCACGCTGGAGCGCGCGCTGGAGCTGGTGCGCGCCAAGCGCGAGGCGATCGCCAACCGCGTCATCAAGGACTTCGGCAACGGTGTGCAGGTGCTGAACGGCCGCTACGGCCCGTACATCACCGACGGCGAGAAGAACGCGCGCATCCCCAAGGACCGCGAGCCGGCCACGCTGACCGCCGCGGAATGCGCCGAACTGCTCGCCGCCGCACCAGTGCGGCCCAAGCGCTTCGGCAGGAAGGGCGCGGCGAAATCCGCGGCCAAGCCATCGGCCGACGGCGCGGCCAAGCCGGCGCGCAAGGCGGCGAAGAAGGCCGCGCCGGCGAAGAAGGCCGCGGCCAGGAAGGCTCCGGCGAAGAAGGCGGCCGCAAAGAAGGCGCCGTCCAAGCGCGCCGCGCCCCGCCCTGCCGGCGAGTGACGCCATGCGCCGCTTCAGCGCCGCCGAGGTCGATGCCGCCGCCGCGTTCCTGCGCGGCGGCGGCGTGCTCGCCTACCCCACCGAGGCGGTGTACGGGCTGGGCTGCGATCCCGACAACCGCGCGGCGTTCGAGCGGCTGTTCGCGCTGAAGCGGCGGCCGCCGACGCAGGGCGTGCTGCTGATCGCCGCCGACCTCGACCAGGTGCGGCCGTGGATCGGCGAGGCGCCGGTGCAGGCGCTGGAACGCGCGCGCGCCACCTGGCCCGGCCCGCACACCTGGGTGTTCCCGCGCTCGGCGCGGGTGCCGGACTGGGTCGCCGGCGGGCACGCCGGCATCGCGCTCAGGGTCACCGCCCACCCGCTGGCGGCGGCGCTGTGCCGCGCCTTCGGCGGACCGATCGTGTCCACCAGCGCCAACCGCCACGGCGAGCCGCCGGTGACCACGCCGGCGGCGGTCGAGGCCGCGCTGGGCGCGGAGCTGGAAGCCGTGCTGGACGGCCCGGTCGGCGGGCTGGACCGCCCCACGCCGATCCGCGACGCCCTGACCGACGCTATCATCCGCTCCTGAGCGCAAGATCCGGGCAAGCCCGATTCACCGCGCCTCGCCTGCGCGCCGAAGGGGCGTCCGCGCCATCGCGGACGGGCGACGCGGGGAAGACGCAGCGCGGACCGACGCGGGCGCGGACCGCGCGGCCGCTACACGGATCGCCACGGGGGGAGAGACGTCACGTGTCGGTAGTGTTCGAAACGCAGCGGCCCGCGGCCGCCGCCACGTTGCCGCTGCTGCATGCGGGCGATCCGTCGCGTCCGTTCGCCTGGCGCGACGGCCACGCGGTCAGCGCCGCGCAGTTCATCGCCGAAGCGCGCGCGCTGGCCGCGCGGTTGCCGCAGGCGCCGTGCGCGGTGAACCTGTGCGAGGACCGCTACGCCTTCCTGGTGACATTCTGCGCGGTGGCGCTGCGCGGCCAGGCCAACCTGCTGCCGCCGTCGCGCGCACCGCAGGTGGTCGACGAAGTGCTGGCCGCGCACCCCGGCAGCTACGCGCTGGGCGAGCAGGCCCTCGAGCACGCGCCGCCGGGCTACCTGCGCGTCGCGCTGCCGCGGGTGGATGCGCCGGAGCTGTGCGACGTGCCGCTGCTGCCGGCCGGCCAGGTGATCGCGGTCGGCTACACCTCCGGCTCGACCGGTACGCCCAGGGCCAACCCGAAGACGCTCGGCGGCTTCCACCTCAGCACCGCGTGCAACCGCGCCGTGGTCATGGCGGCCACCGGCGGCCCCTGCCACGCCGTCGCCACGGTGCCGGCGCAGCACATGTACGGCATGGAGATGTCGGTGCTGCTGCCGCTGCTGGGCGAGGTGGCGATCCACGCCGGGCGGCCGTTCTTTCCCGCCGACGTGGCGCACGCGCTGGCCGAGATCCCCGCGCCGCGCGTGCTGGTGACCACGCCGGTGCACCTGCGCACGCTGGTCGCGGCAGCGCCAACGCTGCCGCCGCTGGCGGCGATCGTCTCCGCCACCGCGCCGCTGTCCGCGCAGCTGGCGCGCGAAGCCGAGGCGCGCTTCGGCGCGGCCGTGGTCGAGGTGTTCGGCTCGACCGAGACCTGCGTGATCGCGCACCGCCGCACCGCGCGCGAGGACGACTGGACGCTCTACCCCGGCGTGCGCCTGCACCCGCAGCCGGACGGCACCCTGGTCGAGGCGCCGCACCTCACGCCCCCGGTCGCGCTGGCCGATGTAGTCGAACTGCCCGCGCCCGGCCGCTTCCGCCTGTGCGGACGCAACACCGACCTGCTGGAGATCGCCGGCAAGCGCGCCTCGCTGGGCGACCTGACCCGGCGCCTGCTGGCGATTCCCGGCGTCGAGGACGGCGTCGTGTTCCAGCTCGACGCGCCCGACCCCGCCGGCGTGCGCCGCATCGCCGCGCTGGCGGTCGCACCGATGCTGGCCGAGGCCGACATCCTCGCCGCGCTGCGCCGCGCCGTCGACCCGGTGTTCCTGCCGCGCCCGCTGAAGCGCGTCGCCGCCCTGCCGCGCAACGACACCGGCAAGCTGCCGCGCGCCGCGCTGCTGGCGCTGCTCGGCCGCGAAGGTTGAGCAGCGCGACGGTGGGCTGAAGCCCACCCTGCCCGGGACTCGGCAGCAGGAACGCAGCCGCGGTCGCTGCGCCGACCCGCTACAATGCGCGCCCCCGCGGCGCGCCGTCGCGGTGCGATGAAGGAATGCACGGCATGAAGGTTCTGGTGATCGGCTCCGGCGGGCGCGAGCACGCGCTGGCGTGGCGAATCAAGCAGTCGCCGCGCGTCAGCGAGGTGATCGTCGCGCCGGGCAACGCCGGCACCGCGCGCGAGCCGGGCCTGCGCAATGCCGACGTCGCCGTCACCGACCTCGACGGCCTGCTCGCGCTGGCGCAGCGCGAGGGCATCGCGCTGACCGTGGTCGGCCCCGAAGTGCCACTGGTCGCCGGCGTGGTCGACCGCTTCCGCGCCGCCGGCCTGCGCTGCTTCGGCCCGCGCCGCATCGCCGCGCAGCTGGAAGGCTCCAAGGCCTTCGCCAAGGATTTCCTGCACCGCCACAACATCCCGACCGCGCGCTACGCGGTGTTCACCGACCTGAAGCCGGCGCTGGCCTACGTGCAGCAGCACGGCGCGCCGATCGTGATCAAGGCCGACGGCCTCGCCGCCGGCAAGGGCGTGGTGGTGGCGCTGACGCTGGCCGACGCCGAGCAGGCGCTGCACGACATGCTCGGCGCCAAGGCGCTGGGCGACGCCTCCTCGCGCGTGGTGATCGAGGAGTTCCTCGACGGCGAGGAAGCCAGCTACATCGTCATGTGCGACGGCCACCGCGCGCTGCCGCTGGCCACCAGCCAGGACCACAAGCGCCGCGACGAGGGCGACCTCGGCCCCAACACCGGAGGCATGGGCGCGTACTCGCCGGCGCCGGTGGTCACGCCCGCGGTCGAGCAGCGCGTGCTGCGCGAGGTGATCGAGCCGACGCTGGCCGGCATGGCCGCCGAGGGCGCGCCGTTCATCGGCTTCCTCTACGCCGGCCTGATGATCGGCAAGGACGGCACGCCGAAGGTGCTGGAATTCAACGTGCGCTTCGGCGACCCGGAGACGCAGCCGATCATGCTGCGGCTGAAGTCCGACCTCACCGAGCTGATCGATGCCGCGCTGGACGGCCGCCTCGACCAGGTGCAGGCCGCGTGGGATCCGCGCCCCGCGCTGGGCGTGGTGATCGCCGCCGACGGCTACCCCGGCAAGGTGCGCAGCGGCGACGCCATCGACGGCCTCGACGCCGACTTCGGCGCCGACGTGAAGGTGTTCCAAGCCGGCACCCGCAGCGACGCCGAGGGTCGCGCCGTCACCGCCGGCGGCCGCGTGCTGACCGTGTGTGCGCTGGGCCGCGACCTCGCCGCCGCGCGCGCCAACGCCTACGCCGCCGCCGAACGCATCCGCTTCGCCGGCGCGTTCTACCGCCGCGACATCGGCCACCGCGCACTGCGGGGCAGCCAGGGCTGACGCACCTGCAGCGTGCGCTCCGCGCACGACACCTCGCCCGCACTCGCCGCGGATTACGATCCGGCACCTAACATCGGCCAGCGACACTCCGTGCCCGATTACACGCTGATGACCGATGGTAGGATCGGCCGCAGCTGAGCAGAGGAGGAGTCATGAAACGGATCCTGTTCGTCCTCGTCGTATTCGCTGTCCTCTTGCTCACGGCGTGCGCCACAAAGCCGATCTCCCTCGTTGATGCGAAGCCAGTGCCTGCTGACCGCCTGCTCGCATTCTCGACGCCTTCCGTCGCAGGAAGCGGCGAGCTGACCGTCGTTCGGGACGTAGGGCTTACGGGGGGTGGCTGCTATCTCGGTGTCTTCGTGAACCACGAGCTCGCAGTCGAAATCGACAGAGGCGAGCGGGCAACTCTTTATCTGCCCGCAGGTCGATTTGTTGTGTCCGCGAAATCGGTGGGGCGTGCACTCTGCGGACTCAAGGCCGCGGACAGGGCCGAACGTGCGGTCCAGGTCTTGGTCGAGCGCAACGATCGGCTCACATATCGCCTCGGCATGGACCCCAACGGGACGATCAACCTCAGCCCGTTGTAGCTAGGTAGCGTGCGCTCTGCGCACGAATCACCCACCTCGCCGCAGCCAGGCAGCGTGCGCTGTACGCGCCACCGGCGCACGGTCCGGGCGTGTTCCGATCGAAGGCCGATCGTGCGCGGAGCGCACGCTGCGCGCCGCATCGCGCGGCTTTGCTAGGCTTGCGCGCGCAGGGAGGAGCCCATGAGCCAGTTCACGCTGCTGCGCACGCGCCGCTTCGCGCCGTTCTTCGCCACCCAGGCGATGGGTGCGTTCAACGACAACGCCTTCCGCTACGCGACGCTGCTGCTGGTGGCGTTCCAGATGGGGCTGTCGACGCAGCAGGTGGCGCTGTACTCCAACCTCGGCCTGGCGCTGTTCATCCTGCCGTTCTTCCTGTTTTCGGCCACGGCGGGGCAGCTGGCGGAGCGCTTCGAGAAGACGCACATCATCCGCTTCGTGAAGCTGTTCGAGATCGCGGCGATGGGGGTGGCGGCGGCGGGCTTCGTCACCCACCACGTGAGCCTCCTGCTGGTGGTGCTGTTCATGATGGGGCTGCACTCC
>JAJFUF010000043.1 GCA_021372495.1 Lysobacteraceae bacterium | reverse complement strand
GCGATGCGTTCCCCGCGTGCGCGGGGATGAACCGACCGTGTTCAACGCCGGCATGGTGCCGCCGCAGCGTTCCCCGCGTGCGCGGGGATGAACCGGAAGAGACGCCGCTCGCGTTCGAGGACGTGAGGCGTTCCCCGCGTGCGCGGGGATGAACCGGTCTCGCGCAGCAGCGCCTCCAGGCGATCGGAGCGTTCCCCGCGTACGCGGGGATGAACCGCCGTGGGCCGAACGGCTGCTGAATCAGCTCTGGCGTTCCCCGCGTGCGCGGGGATGAACCGGATCGCAGCGTTGACCAAAACGCCATCACGCAGCGTTCCCCGCGTGCGCGGGGATGAACCGGATGGGGGTATGGGAACCTTCAAAGACTTCGTGCGTTCCCCGCGTGCGCGGGGATGAACCGGGCATTTCGAGTTTTTGTTGCAGCGTGAGTTCGCGTTCCCCGCGTGCGCGGGGATGAACCGCCGAAGGTGACGGAGCTGCGCAGCAACGACAGGCGTTCCCCGCGTGCGCGGGGATGAACCGTGGGAGGCCAGCGTGCGCGCCGGCCGCAGCGTGCGTTCCCCGCGTGCGCGGGGATGAACCGCTCTGTAGGCAGTACGCGCGTAACGGTGTCTAGCGTTCCCCGCGTGCGCGGGGATGAACCGGTTCCAGTCCACCGGCACCGTCGGCCGCGACTGCGTTCCCCGCGTGCGCGGGGATGAACCGTTCGGAACGCACGTGGTCGAGCGGCGCCAGTGGCGTTCCCCGCGTGCGCGGGGATGAACCGTCCCGCTGGCCGCGCTTGAGGCGCCGTGGGAAGCGTTCCCCGCGTGCGCGGGGATGAACCGTGATTGATGGGTCAGGCTAGGAGCAGGATCGAGCGTTCCCCGCGTGCGCGGGGATGAACCGATGGGGATCGCCGATGACGATCTCGTCATCAGGCGTTCCCCGCGTGCGCGGGGATGAACCGGCCCAAATGCCGATGCTCCGACAGTCGCGCGAGCGTTCCCCGCGTGCGCGGGGATGAACCGTTACTGACCGGCCGGCGCCGCTCGCACCGCCCGCGTTCCCCGCGTGCGCGGGGATGAACCGGCCACCATCGGCTATCGCGAGTACATGGGCCTGCGTTCCCCGCGTGCGCGGGGATGAACCCGCGGCGCGGTTGTGGTCGATGGCGAGCCTGGCGCGTTCCCCGCGTGCGCGGGGATGAACCACGTCGACGGTCACCGAGTCGCGACCGGTGTACGCGTTCCCCGCGTGCGCGGGGATGAACCTCTTTCATGGTGGTTTTCCTCAGGTGGTGGACGGCGTTCCCCGCGTGCGCGGGGATGAACCGGATGAATGCATGCCACCCCCCGTGTCACATCTGCGTTCCCCGCGTGCGCGGGGATGAACCGCAGGGCAAGTGCCCGAACGGTGAGTTCCCGACGCGTTCCCCGCGTGCGCGGGGATGAACCGCGTTCCGCACGCATTGAACGCCGCCTGCACGGGCGTTCCCCGCGTGCGCGGGGATGAACCGAGGCCGAGACAGCCGCCATTTTTGCGGCGACCGCGTTCCCCGCGTGCGCGGGGATGAACCGTGATCGGCGCGCCCGGCCTGGCCGACGACGACGCGTTCCCCGCGTGCGCGGGGATGAACCGGGGTCGGGGAGTTCCATGCTTGCGCGAACCTTGCGTTCCCCGCGTGCGCGGGGATGAACCGTCCGCCATGATCTCGTACACGGCGCGGTTGATGCGTTCCCCGCGTGCGCGGGGATGAACCGCATCCAATATCCCGATGACTCAGACCAAGGCGGCGTTCCCCGCGTGCGCGGGGATGAACCGCCCAAGTTAACGGCCGGCGTTAACTAATCCCTGCGTTCCCCGCGTGCGCGGGGATGAACTGAAATAACTGAGATCGGGGGCGACGATGCACTCGCGTTCCCCGCGTGCGCGTGGATGAAGAGCCACCGTGTCAGATCAAGGCACCTCCGCCCACGCGTTCACCGCATGCGCGGGGATGATCCGGCCGAGGGTGGTCAGCTCGGCACAATCGTCTGCTGTTCCCCACGCACGCAGGGATAAACCGCCCATCGGACGCTGCCCCCAGAAGCAGAACGCCCCTCTTGAAGCGGGGCGTCCTCGGCTACTTCTTGCTGGCCTGGCTCTTGGGCGGTGTCCAGTCCGAAAAGGCCCCTTTCAGTCGTTTCGCCCGAGCATGAGCACGCTGCCGCAGTAAGCCAGGATTCAAGCAAGCGAACGCAGGATGGCGTCGTGGCACCGCAACGGAGGGGCTTCATGCGCAACGAAATCCCCGACGATTATGTCGATATCAACTTCGGCATCGACTTCGAGCGGGCCCGCGAGCGCCTGGACCGCGAGGCCGGCCGAGCGTTCCGCGAGTACCTGCGGGTGATGAAGAATCCGGATGCCCCGGAGGCGATGCGTCACGACACCCGCGACGCCTACCTGCAGGCGCACGCGCGCTGCCGTGCGCTGCGCCCGCACGACACCGAAGCCATCCGGCGGATCCTCGGCGGCGACGCGTCGTGACGCCGTCGCGGCGGGCGTGACCGCGACGACGCCGCGCCACCCAGCGGGCGCGGCGCGGTCATCGGAAGCGGCTCAGGCCGGCAGCCGGCCGCGCACGTTCTCCGCGTCGAACGGCCCGGGCGCGGCGATCAATGCGCGCGCGCCCTCGACCTGGCCCCAGGTGTTCCACAGCAGCACGCCGCGCACGCGGCCGGCGTCGAGGTAGTAGACGACGCCTTCGCGGAACGGCTGCACCCACTGCTCGACGGTTTCGAAGCGCGCGTCCAGCGTGCCGACGGCTTCGTAGCCGAGGTCGAACAGGTCGGAGTAGAAGAACGGCAGCTCGTCGTAGGGCGCGTCCCGGCCGGCCATGCCGAGGCCGGCGCGGTGGCCCTGGGTGAGCGCGGCGTTCTCGTGCTCGACGCGCAGGCGCCGGCCCAGCGCGGGCGCGGGAAACGCGGCGACGTCGCCGGCCGCATAGATGTCCGGATCGGAGGTGCGCAGATGCGCGTCGACGACGATGCCGTTGTCGACCGCCAGCCCGGCGCGCTCGGCCAATTCGACGTTGGGCGTGATGCCGAGGCCGGCGACCACGGTATCGGCGGCGAGCGCGCTGCCGTCGGACAACGCCAGCTCGAAGCCGCCGTCGCGCGGCGCGCCGTCCTTGACGCTGACGCCGCTGCGCACGTCGACGCCGCGGCCGCGGTAGTAGTCGGTGACGAAGCGCGCCAGCGCCGGTGGGTACACGCGCGCGCCGATGGCGTCTTCGGGGAACAGCATGGTGACGCGACAGCCGTTCAGCGCCAGCGCGGCGGCGATCTCGCTGCCGATGAAGCCGCCGCCGACCACGGCGACGCGCGCGCCCGGCTTGGCCGCGGCGCGCAGCCGGCGGTAGTCGCCGAGGGTGCGGTAGTGGATCACCGCGTCGCCGCCGAACGCCAGCCTGCGCGGCGTGCCGCCGGTGGCGAGCAGCAGCTTGCGGTAGCGGTAGACGTCGCCGGCGTCGTCGGTGACGGTGTGCGCGGCGCGGTCCAGCGCCACGGCGCGGCGATCGAGGTGCAGCATGGCGCGCGCCTTGGCGATCGGCCGCCACACCGAATCCTCCTGCGCGTCCTTCCACAGCGCCTTGCTGAGCGGCGGACGGTCGTAGGGCGGATGCTTTTCCGCGCCGATCAGGCCGATGCGGGCGTTCGCGGCGGCGGCGCGCAGGGCCTGCGCCGCGGCCTCGCCGGCCATGCCGGCGCCGACGATCAGGTAGTCGTAGTCGTGTTTCATGGCCGCATCCTAGCGCCAACACGCACGGCGTGCCGGGTCGTCAGGGCGACGGCGGCCGCGGCGCGCGGATCGGCGCCGCGGCCGGCGGGCTCACTTCTTGACGTCGAAATCCTTGCTGGCGGCGGGCACGCCGTCCAGGCTGATGTCGACCTTGTACTTGCCTTCCGGGAAGCCGTCCGCCTTGGCGATGTGGAACTCGGTGACGGCCGGTCCGCTCGGCTGGATCGTGGCGTCGCCCTCGCTGACGGTCTGGCCGTCCTGGTAGGTCCACTTCGCGTGCAGGGTGGCGCTGGGCGCGCTGCCATCGGTGCTGACCGCGGCGTAGATGGTGTCGGTCGGCGCGAAGGTGGTCTTCGCCGCCGTCACCTTCTTGTCGGCGCCGATCGCGCTGCCGAGGTCGACCGTGACGACGTGCACCGGCATCGCCGCGGGCGCCGGCATGGGTGCCGCGGGCGCGGGCGCCTGCGCCGCCGGGGCCGCGGGCGGCGCCTGTTCCTGCTGCTTGCCGCACGCGGTCAGCGCCAGCGCCGCGGCGCACGTGGCCGCGGCCAGGACGGAACGGTGGAAGATGCGGTTCATGGGAGCGTCTCCTTATCTCGCCATCAATGCTTGCCGGCGTCGGCCGGGATCTTCAGCACCTGGCCGGGTTGGATCAGGTCGGGGTTGGCGATCTGCTCGCGGTTCGCCTCGAAGATCGCGCGCCAGCGGTTGGGGCTGCCGTAGAAGTGCTTGGCGATCTTCGACAGCGTGTCGCCCTTGACCACGGTGTAGCTCTGTTCGGGCGCGGGCGCGGTGCTGCTGCTGCCCGCCTGCACGTTGCCGAAGTCGGCCTTGGCCGCGCCAGGCGCCGTCGAGCTGGCGCCGCTCTTCACGTTCGAGAAATCGGATTTGCCGGGTTCGTTGCTCATCGCGCGCCCTCCGTGTGGCAGGCGCCCAGCTAAAGCGCGCGGCGGGGAAGGCGCCGTTAGGGCTGCGTTACCGTGCGGTTATTGCCGCGCGCCGCGCGGGTTGCCGGCGTCGCCATAGCCCGGCGTGGCGCGGAACGGATTGATGTCGAGGCCGCCGCGGCGCGTGTAGCGCGCGTACACCGCGAGCCGGCGCGGCGCGCAGCGGCGCAGCACGTCCATGAAGATGCGCTCGACGCAGTGCTCGTGGAAATCGCTGTGCAGGCGGAACGAGACCAGGTAGCGCAGCAGCCCTGCGCGGTCGATCGGCACGCCGGCATAGCGGACCTGCACGCTGGCCCAGTCGGGCTGGCCGGTGACCGGGCAGTTCGACTTCAGCAGGTGCGAAACCAGCGCTTCCTCGACCTCCGCGCCGGCGGCGGTGCGCAGGTATTCGGCGCGCGGCGGGCCGTAGTCGTCGATGGCGACGTCGAGGTCGTCGATGCAGGCGCCGTCCAGCTCGCGCAGGCGCAGCTCGCCGAAGCGCGCCGCGGGCAGCAGCGCGACGGCGACCGCCGCGCCCGTCGCGACGGTGAGGTCGCGCGCGATGCGCGCGCGCACCGCCTCGGCGTCGTCGAATCGGGTCTGGCCGTAGCCGTTGAGGTAGAGCTTCAGCGATTTCGACTCGACGATGCGCGGCGAGTCCGCCGGCACGCGCAGTTCGGCCAGCGCCACCGCCGGCTTGCCGCGCGCGTCCAGCCAGGACAGCTCGTAGGCATTCCACACGTCCACGCCGACGAACGGCGGCGGCGCGCCGACGCCCAGTTCGGCGCGCTTGTCGGCGCGCGCGATCGGGAACAGCAGGCCGGCGTCGTATGCCTGCGGATAGGCGACGGCGCGGCCGAGCGGGATTTCGGATGCCTGGGTCATGCGCGCGATGGTGACAGCATCGGCGGGCGTCGTGCCAGCCGCGCGGACCGCGGCCGTCGCCGCCCCACCGCGGGCCGCGGCTTCGCGCGCGCGACGAAGATCGCGTCCGCGCATCGCCGCGCCTCCGCCCGACCGGCGGGCGGGGCACGGCGCGGCACTCAGCCCTCGACCGCTCCCTCGATGCCGGCGTCCGGATGCCGGGCCCGCTCGGCGTGGTGGTCGGCGGCCAGCAGCATGTAGAACGACGGCACCACGAACAGCGTGAACAGCGTGCCGATCGACATGCCGGTGAAGATCACCAGGCCCATCGCGTGGCGGCCGGCGGCGCCGGCGCCGGAGGCGATCACCAGCGGCAGCACGCCCAGCACCATCGCCGCGGTGGTCATCAGGATCGGCCGCAGGCGGATCGCCGCGGCCTGCTCGATCGCCTCGCGCTTCGCCAGGCCGGAGCGCTGCAGCTCGTTGGCGAACTGCACGATCAGGATGCCGTGCTTGCTGATCAGGCCCATCAGCGTGACCAGGCCGACCTGCGTGTAGATGTTCAGCGTGGCCAGGCCGAGGTTGATGAAGATCAGCGCGCCGAACAGCGCCATCGGCACCGACACCAGGATGACCACCGGATCGCGGAAGCTGTTGAACTGCGCGGCCAGCGCCAGCAGCACGATGATCACCGCGAAGAACAGCGTGCCGACGAAGCCGCCCGATTCTTGCTGGAACTGCCGCGACACGCCGGAGTAGTCGGCGGTGTAGCCGCTCGGCGCCACCTGCTGCAGGGTGTCGCGCAGCGCCTGCAGCGCCGCGGCCTGCGACACGCCGGGCGCAGTCACGCCGACGATCGTCGCCGAGTTGAGCTGCTGGAAGTGGTTGATCGACTGCGGCACCACCTCGTGCCTCAGCTTCGCCACGGTCGAGGCCGGGATCACCGCGCCCTGCGGCGTGCGGATGTAGAAATCCAGCACCTGCTCGGGGTTCAGGCGGTCGACCTGCTTGACCTGCGGGATCACGCGGTAGGAGCGGCCGGCGATCGAGAAGTAGTTGACGTAGCCGCCGCCCAGCGCCGCCGACAGCGCCGCGCCGACGTCCTGCTGGGTCAGGCCGAGCAGGCTGATCTTGTCGCGGTCCACCTCGACCGTGGTCTGCGGCTTGTCGATCTTCAGGTCGGAGTCGGCGAAGAAGTACATGCCGCTCTGCTGGGTCCTGGCCAGCACCTGCTGCGCGACCTCGTACAGGTTCTGGAACGGCTCGGTGGTCTTGATCACGAACTGCACCGGCAGGCCCTGCGCGCCCGGCAGCGGCGGGAACTGGAACGCGGCGACGCGCGCGCCGGCGACGCCGTTCCACTTCTGCTGCAGCTCCTGCTGCAACTGGTCGGCGCTCTTGCCGCGCTTGTCCCACGGCTTGAACAGCACGCCGCCGAAGCCCTGGTTGGTGCTGGGCGCGCCGGTGATCTGGAACATCTGCTCGTACTCGGGCAACTGCTTCGCGATCTCGAACACCTGGTGCGCGTAGGTCTGCATCTGCTGCGCGGTGGCGTCCGGCGGCCCCTGGATCTGGTTCAGCACGATGCCCTGGTCTTCCTGCGGCGCCAGCTCGGACGCCGAGGTGTTGAACAGGTAGGCCACGCCGGCCAGCAGCAGCACGCCCATCACCACCGGCACCTGCCAGGTGCGCAGCGTGCCGTGCAGCACACGCTGGTAGCGGCCGTGCACGCGCTCGAACTGGCGGTCGATGAACTGCACGAAGCGCCCGCTCTCCTGTTCGGACTTGAAGAAGCGCGCGCACATCATCGGCGACAGGGTTAGCGCGATCACGCCGGATACCGCGACCGCGCCGGCCAGGGTGAACGCGAACTCGGTGAACAACGCACCGGTCAGGCCGCCCTGGAAGCCGATCGGCACGTACACCGCGATCAGCACGGTGGTCATCGCCAGGATCGGGCCGCCCAGCTCGCGCGCGGCCAGCAGCGCCGCCTGCAGCGGCGACTTGCCCTCCTCCTTCATGTGCCGGTCGATGTTCTCGACGACGATGATCGCGTCGTCCACCACCAGGCCGATCGCCAGCACCAGCGCCAGCAGGGTCAGCAGGTTGATCGAGTAGCCGAGCGCGAGCATCACGAAGAACGCGCCGATCAGCGACAGCGGCATGGCGATCACCGGCACGATCACCGCGCGCAGGCTGCCGAGGAACAGGAAGATCACCACGGTGACGATCAGCAGCGCCTCGATCAGGGTCTTGGCGACCTCGTGGATCGAGGTGTTGATGAACTCGGTGGCGTCGTAGACGATCTCGCCGGTCAGGCCGGTCGGGAGCTGCGCCTGGATCGACGGGAAGGCGTCGCGCACGCGCTTGGCGACGTCGAGGATGTTGGCGTCCGGCGCCACCTTGATGCCGATGAACACCGACTGCTTGCCGCTGAAGGCGACGTTGAAGTCGTAGCTCTCGGAGCCGAGGGTGACGTTGGCGACGTCGTCGAGGCGCACGATGGCGCCGTCCTTCGACTTCACCGCGAGCCGCTTGAACTCGTCGACCGAGTGCAGGTCGGTCGCCGCGGTCAGGTCGACGCTGACCATCTGGCCCTTGGTGGTGCCGACCGCGGACAGGTAGTTGTTGGCGGCCAGCGCCTGCTGCACGTCGCTGGCGGTGACGCCGTGCGCGGCCATGCGCTGCGGGTCCAGCCAGGCGCGCAGCGCGAACGGGCGTCCGCCCAGGATCTCCGCGGTCTGCACGCCCTCGATCGAGTCGAGCTGCGGCTTGACCACGCGCACCAGGAAGTCGGTGACGTTGTTGCTGGGCAGCACGTCCGAGTAGAAGCCCATGTACATCGCGTCGGTGGTCTGCCCCACCTGCACGGTCAGCACCGGCTGCTGCGCCTGCGGCGGCAACTGGTTGCGCACCGAGGCGACCTGGGTGTTGATCTCGGTCAGCGCGCGGTTGGCGTCGTAGTTCAGGCGCAGCGTGGCGGTGATCGTGGAAACGCCGCTGACGCTGGACGAGGACAGGTAGTCGATGCCCTGCGCCTGCGCGATCGCCGCCTCCAGCGGCTGGGTGATGAACCCGGCCACGGTCTGCGCGTCGGCGCCGTAGTACACGGTCGTGACGGTGACCACCGCGTTCTCGGTCTTCGGGTACTGGCGCACCGAGAGCTGCTGCAGCGAGCGCAGGCCGAGCACCAGGATCAGCAGGCTGATCGTGACGGCGAGCACCGGCCGCTTGATGAAGATGTCGGTGAAATTCATGGGGGGCCTCTGGCGATGCGGGTTGCGGCGCGGCGCAGGGACGCCGCGCGCGCCCAGGCGTCAGTGTTCCTGCGGCGTCGGGTTCGGGCTGTTCGCCGGCTGCACGCGGTTGTCGATCGCCAGCGGCGTGCCGTTCTTCAGCTTGAGCTGGCCGCTGGTCACCACCAGGTCGCCCGCGTTCAAGCCCTTCAGGATCGCCACCTGGTCGCCGCGCTTCGGGCCGGTGGTGACGAAGGTCTGCTGCGCGGTCAGCCGGGGCTGGCCCTTGGCGTCGGTGCCCTGCTGTTTGGCGACGAACACGGTCTCGCCGTACGGATTGAACGTGACCGCGGTCTGCGGCAGGGTCAGGTAGCGCCGCGCCGCGCCGGCATCGACGCTGGCGTTGGCGAACATGCCCGGCACCAGCACGTGCCGCGGGTTGGCCAGGCGCGCCTCGACGCGCACGTTGCGCGTGTCCGGATCGACCTTCGGATCGACCGCGGTGATCGCGCCGTCGAAACGCCTGTCCGGATAGGCGTCGATCGTGGCGGTCACCTTCAGGCCCGGCGCGAGCTGGCCCAGCGACTGCTGCGGCAGCGTGAAGTCGACGTAGATCGGGTCGAGCTGCTGCAGGGTGACGATCATGTCGCCCGGATTGACGTACTGGCCGGGGTTGACCGTGCTGATGCCGAGCCGGCCGTCGAACGGCGCGCGGATGGTCTTCTTGGCGACCAGCGCGGCCTGCGCGGCGACGTCGGCGCGCGCCTTCTCCAGGTTGGTCTGCGCGGCGTCGTAGTCCGCCTGCGCGATGGTGTGCACGGCGACCTGCTTCCGGGCGCGCTCGAAACTGAGCTGGGCGAGGTGCAGGGTGGCCTGCAGTTGCTGCAGCTTGGCGACCTCGTCGCTGTCGCGCAGGCGCAGCAGCACGTCGCCCTTGTTCACCTCGGCGCCGGACTTCAGCGGCACCTCGGTGACCATGCCGGCGACTTCGGCGGCGACGTCCACGCCGCGCACCGCGCGCAGCGTGCCGACCGCGCTCAACTGCGGCTGCCAGTCCTGCACGGTCGCCTTCATCGCGGTGACCGTCTGCGGCGGCTGGCTGTTGCCGGCCATGAACTTCTTGATCATGGCCGCCTTGAAGCTGTTGAAGCCGATGATGCCGCCGAACAGCACGGCGACCAGCACCAGCATGATGATCATGCGCTTCTTCATGCGCGGTTCTCCGTAACGCGAGTCGGGTCCGTTCGTGCGGCGCACGCGCGCAACCGCACCGGTGGTGGCTGACCTTCCGTCCGCCGCAGGCCGTATCCGGGCCACGGGCGCGGCGGCGAATGTTTTAGTGTACTTATGGGTATATAAAACGTAAACCGCCCGAGCGGAACGCGCGTGGGCGGCGGCGAATGCGCTGAACCCAGGGGAGCGGGGCGGCATCGTGCGCGTGGGTGCGGGAACGCGCAACCGCCGGATGTCACGCCCGCCGGGCGCCGGCGCGCCGGCATCCGCGGCACCGCGGCCGCGGGCTCCGCACGCGCCGCGGCCGCGTCGAACGCGGGCTTCGGGCCCGTGGCCGGCGCCGGTCAGGCGCGGCGGATTTCGCCCGGCGACGGTTCGGCGTGCGGCAATCGCTGCGGGCGCGAGAACAGGAAGCCCTGCACCTCGTCGCAGCCGTGCGCGGCCAGCCAGCGCCGCTGCGCCTCGTTCTCGACGCCTTCGGCGATCACGCCGAGGCCGAGGCTGTGGGCGAGGCTGAGGATGCTGGCGCAGATCTTGGCATCGCTGCCGCCGTCGCACACGCTGTGCACGAACGAGCGGTCGATCTTCAGCTTGTCGACCGGCAGGCGCTGCAGGTAGCCGAGGCTGGAATAGCCGGTGCCGAAGTCGTCGATCGACAGCACCACGCCCAGCGCCTTCAGCTCGGCCATCACCTGCGCCGCGCGCCGCGGCTCGGCCATCAGCGAACTCTCGGTCAGCTCGATCTCGATCAGTTGCGGCACGGCACCCGTCGCCTGCAGCGCCGCGCCCACCTCGGCGACGAAGTCGGGGTGCACCAGCTGGCGCGCCGACACGTTGACCGCGACGCGGCAGGGCCCGCCGGCGAGCCGTGCGGCGTCCGCCTGCCGCCGGCAGGCCTCGACCAGCACCCAGCGGCCGAGCGCGACGATCAGCCCTTCCTCCTCGCACAGCGGGATGAACGCGGACGGTTCGCGGAAGCCGTCGGGCCCGGCCGGCCAGCGCAGCAGCACTTCGATGCCGGTGATGGCGCCGTCGACGGCACGGTGCTGGGTCTGGTAGTACAGCTCGAATTCGCGCTCGAACGCGGCATCGCGCAGGCGCGCCAGCGCCTCGCCGCGGCGCAGCGCCACGACGTGCATCGCCGTCGAGAAGCGCACCACGCAGTCGCCGCCGCGCCGCTTGGCCTCGTACATGGCGAAATCGGCGTGGCTGAGCAGGCCGTCGGCGTCGCCGCCGTGCTCGGGCGCCAGCACCACGCCGACGCTTGGCGTCAGCCGCAGGCTGGCGTCACCGGCGCCGACCGGCATGCGCACCAGCTCGGCGACGCGCCCGATCACCGTATCGAGCGACGGCGCGTCGTCGCGCAGCGGCACCAGCGCGACGAATTCGTCGCCGCCGAGACGGCCCACGTAGGCGATGCCGCCCAGCCCCATCTTCAGGCGCAGGCCGGCCCGGCGCAGCACGTTGTCGCCGAAACCGTGGCCGTAGGTGTCGTTGACAGAGCCGAAGCGGTCGAGGTCGATGAACAGCACCGCGAACGGCTGCGCGGGCAGCGCGGCGCACATGCCTTCCAGCCGCGCGTACACGCCGCGGCGGTTGGGCAGGCCGGTGAGGTCGTCGCGCTCGGCCAGCTCGCGCTGGTAGCGCTCGAAGCGGCGCTGCGCGGTGAGGTCGCGCAGCAGCACCTGCGCGCCGGGGCCCTCGGCGTCGCGGTATTCGGCCACGGTCAGTTCCGCCTCGACGGACGCGCCGGAAAGCGTCACGACCGTCGCCGCGCGGGTGCCGCCCGGGCCCGCCGCGCCCTGCAGCCAGGCCAGGGTGTCGGCATCGAACGTCGCCTCGGCGGGCAGGTCGCGCAGGGCGTCGGCCGCACGGCCGAGCAGCTCCGCCGCCGCCGCGTTGGCGTGCGCGATGCGGCCCGCGCGCAGCACCAGCAGCGGCTGCGGCAACTGCGCGACCAGCCGCCGCCAGGTGCTCTCGCGTTCCTCCAGCGCGCGGGTCGCCGCGACGGCGGCGCTCTGGTCGACGACGCCGCCGACCATGCGCCGCGCCCGCCCGCCGGCGTCGCGCACGATGAAGCCGCGGTCGCGCACCTCGGCGTAGCCGCCGTCGGCGCGGCGGTAGCGGTAGGCGCTCTCCCACTGTCGCGCGCTGCCGGCCAGCGCGGCCTCGAGGCTGTCGACGACGCGTGCGCGGTCGTCGGCATGAATGCGCCGCGCCCATGCCTCGAGGCCCGGCTCGGCGTCGGCGCCGAACAGCTCGCCGTAGCCCGCGCTCCACCACAGCGTGCCGGCGTCGAGATCCAGGTCCCACAGCGCGTCGCTGGTGGCGCGCGCGATCAGGCGGAAGCGCTCCTCGCTGCTGGCCAGCGCCTGCGCCGCCTGCACCTTCTCGGTGACGTCGACCGCCGCGACCAGCCGCGCCGGCCGCCCCTCGAACAGGATGCGGCTGTCGTGCACGCGCACCCACAGCGTCGAGCCGTCCGCGCACCGATGGCGCCAGGGCTCGTCCGCGGTGGCCGCCGTGCCGCCGCGCAGTTCCGCCTCGAAGCGCGATACGTCCTCGGGCGGGCGCAGTTCGCGCAGGGTCATGGCGAGGAAGCGCTCGCGCGTGTAGCCGTAGGCCTCGACCGCGCGCGCATTGACCGCGAGGATGCGCAGGCTGTCCTCCTCGAACACCCACATCGGCAGCGGGTTGCGCTCGAACAGGAAGGCGAACTCCGCCCGGTTGCGCTCGGCGTCGTCGAGCGCGTTCTGCATTTCGGTGACGTCGCGCGTGGCGCCGATCACGCAGCGCCGCCCGCCGCGGCCGCGCAGCACCGCGCCGGAGATCTGCAGGTGCAGCGGGCGCCCGTCCGCGCCGTCCAGGCGGATGCGCAGTTCGTCCTGCTCGACTTCGCCGTCGCGCATGCGGCGATCGGCCTCGACCAGGCGCGCGCGGTCGTCCGGATGCGCCATGGCGACAAAGGTGGACATGCCGCCGAGCGCGCCTTCCGGCACGCCGAGCATGGCGCGCAGCTCGCGCGACCACTCCTGGCGACCGCTGTCGAGGTCGTACGACCACAGGCCCACGCGGCCCAGCCGCAGCGCGTGGCGGATCTGCGTATCGCGCCGCACCAGCGCCGACCAGCGCATGCCCAGGCGGGCGACCAGCGCGACCGCGACCGCGCCGAGCAGCAGCAACGCGGCCAGCGCGAGCAGTTCCGGCATCGCCCGCACGCCGGCGATGTCGGCCAGGCCGAGCAGCAGCAGCGCGCCGGCCCCGGCGCTGGCGGCCGCGGCCCGGCGCGGCCGTGGGCCCGCCCTCGGTCGAGGTTCGGTTGCGGAGGCGTCCATCACGCGGGACCGTGCATGCAAAGGGATCGTCCGTTTCCATGCACTTCCCGCGCCAGATCCGGCGCGGGCCGAGGCCGCGAAACGTTGTTTTGCGGTGCGCCGCGGCATCGGGCGCAGGCCGGCGCCGGCGGCGCGGGCGCACGCGCGTTCAGAACAGGTCGACCGAACCGGCGTGGTGCGGCGCGTCGAGCTCGCCGGCGGCGACCAGCGCCTCGTAGCCGCAGGTGCGGTTGCGGCCGTGCTGCTTGGCGTAGTAGAGCGCCTTGTCGGCGCGATCCAGCACCAGGATCGGGTAGTCGCCGGGCGCCATGCGCGCGTAGCCGAGGCTGACCGTGACCTGCCCCACCTGCGGGAACGGCTGCGCCGCGACGCTTTCGCGGAAGCGCTCCAGCGCCCGCCGCGCCATCGCCTCCGGCGCCGGCTCCAGCAGCACCACGAACTCCTCGCCGCCGAAGCGGAACAGCAGGTCGGAGCGGCGGAAGCACGCCTTCATGCGCTGCGACAGCATCAGGATCACCTCGTCGCCGTAGACGTGGCCGAAGTTGTCGTTGACGCGCTTGAAGTGGTCGATGTCGAAGATCGCCAGCCAGACGTGCGCGCCGTCCGCGTGCGGCCGACGCGCATCCGTCGCGCCTGGCGCGCGCGCGGACGCGCGGTCCACGCGCTGCTGCTCGATCAGGCGCTGCAGGCGGCGGTCGAAGGTGCGCCGGTTGTACAGGCCGGTGAGCTTGTCGCGCTCGCTCTCGTGCAGCAACGCGACGTAGTTGGCGTAGATGCGCGCGAAGCCCTCCACCAGCAGCCGCGCGCCGTCCAGCTCGCCGGCGCTCTCCAGCGCCAGCGCGCCGAGCGCGTGGCCGTCGCAGTGCAGCGGCACCAGCAGCCGCGAGCCGCCGCGCGCGGTCGCGCACTGCAGCGGACGCAGGCTCGCCAGGCACTCGCGCAGCGGCGCGTCGTCGGCGTCCTGCGGCGTCGGCGCCGCGGACGCCACGCGAAACGCGCCGCCGGCGTCCGGCAGCGCGCGCACGACCTCGGCGAGCGGCCTCCGCGCGCCCTCGTCGCCGGCCAGCTTGTACAGCGCCGCCGCGCGCACCGGCACCAGCTCCGCCAGCGATACCAGCAGGCTGCGGTCGAGCGCTTCCAGGTCGCGCTTGTGGGTGATCTCGGCCAGCGTGTCGAGCAGGCGGGCCGGCTCCGGTGCGGCGATGGGCGACAGCAGTCGGGCGTTCATCGCACGTGTGCTCCCGCGGCGGGCGCGCGCGGCGCAGGTCCGGGCCGGCATCGCGCGCGGAATTCGGGGATGCCGCGCGCGGGGGGCGGGGCGTTGGCGGCGGCGATCGGCATGGGCGCAGGCGTCGCGAAGGCGCGGCATCTCCCGGATCGGTGCGCCGGCCATCTGCCGCAGCTAGGCGCGTGGCCAGCGCGGCGGAGGATCGCTTTCCCCCGCCTTCGCCCTCTGTATCGGCCGACGCGCGCCCGGCTTGAGCGCGGCGCGGCGTTCAGGCGCCGGCCGGCGCGCCGTGCAGGAAGTCCAGCGCGGCCTGCAGCATCGCGTGCATGCCGACCCCGAGCGCGCCCTCGTCGAGGAAGAACTTCGGCGAGTGGTTGGCCGGCGCGGTGGCCGGATCCTGCCCGGCGGGCGTCGCGCCGACGAAGAAGTACACGCTGGGCACCGCCTTGGCGAAGTAGGCGAAATCCTCCGACGCCATCCACGGCTTCGCCGCGTGCACGTGCGCGGCGCCGAGCGCCTCGACTAGGCTGGCCTTCACCTTCGCTTCCAGCGCCGGATCGTTGACCAGCACGGGGTTGCTGTCGCCGACCGGGATCTGCGCCTCCACCGTGGCGCCGTTGGCGGCGGCGACGTGCTCGGCGATGCCCTTGAGGTTGTCGAACACCTGCCGGCGCATGCCGTCGTCGAAGGTGCGGATGGTGCCCTGCAGCTCGACCTGGTCGGGCACGATGTTGTAGCGCGCGCCGCCCTCGAAGATGCCGAAGCTGAGTACCGCGGGCAGCGTGCTGATGTCGAGCTTGCGGCTGACGATGGTCTGCGCCGAGGTGACGATCTCGGCGGCGGTGACGATCGGGTCGACGCCGTTCCACGGCATCGCGCCGTGCGTCTGGCGGCCGTGCACGACCATGCGGAACCAGTCGGAGCCGGCCATCGCCGGACCGGGCCGCACCGCCACCTCGCCGACGTTCAGCGAGCTGACCACGTGCATGCCGAACATCGCGTCCGGCTTGAAGCCGAGCTTGCCGAACAGGCCCTCGTCCAGCATCAGCGAGGCGCCGCCCTGCTCGCCGGCGGGCGCGCCTTCCTCGGCCGGCTGGAACACGAACATCACCTCGCCCGGCAAATCCTTCTTCATGCCGGCCAGCGCGCTGGCGATGCCGAGCAGCATCGCGGTGTGCGCGTCGTGGCCGCAGGCGTGCATCACGCCGACGGGCTTGCCGCGGTATTCGCCCTTCGCCTTCGAGGCGAACGGCAGGTCCACCTCCTCGGTGACCGGCAGCGCGTCCATGTCGGCACGCAGCGCCAGCTTCGGCCCCGGCTTGCCGCCGCGGAGGATGCCGATCACGCCGGTGTGCGCGATGCCGGTATGCACCTCGAGGCCGAGCGCCTTCAGCTGCTTGGCCACCAGCGCGGCGGTGCGCGTCTCGCGGTTGCTCAGCTCGGGATGCTGGTGGATGTCGCGCCGCCAGGCGGTGACTTGCGGCAGCTCCTGCCGGGTCAGCGCGGCGGCCGGATCGGCCGCGCCGGCGGCACTCGCGCCGGCGGCGGCGAACATCGAGGCAACGACGAAGGCGAGCGCGGATGCGCGCATGGCGGTTTCTCCGGCGGAAGGCCGGTCGATGCTAGCGCGATCCGCGCCGCGATGCCCCGCGCGGCGGCCGGAGCCGCCGCGATCAGGCCGCGTTCGACGCGCAGTGCGTCTCGTAGGCGGGATACAGGCGCACTTCCTCGCGCGTCCAGCGCTGGTTGAGCGTGCCGAGCAGGCGGCCGAAACCGCGCGCGAAGGCGAGGTCGTCGCCGCCGTTCCGGTAGGCGTCGAAGAACGCGACGATCTCGCGCGACAGTTCCTGCATCTCGTCGGCATAGGTGTTGGCGATCGCCTGCGTGGCGACGCTGCTGCGCAGGGCCGGATACAGCTCGGCATCCTCGCGGCGCAGGTGGTCGACGATCAGGTCGCGCGCCTTGGCGAGGCGCTGGCGGCCTTCGGCGCTGGCAATGCCGTGGCGGCGCACGTCCTCGAGCAGGGCGCGCATCTCGGCGTGCTGGTGCCGCAGGGTGGCGGTCAGACTCACGGGGAAACTCCTCGGGGGGAAGGGGCGCCCAGCGTAGGCGCCGAAGCCGCCGGCGGCCCTGACTCGGGTCAGCCGTGCGACGCCGCGCGTGCGCACACCCACTCTTCCGCGCGTGTCCAGTGCAAGGGAAACAATTCGTGACGACCGCGGCCTATACGTTGGTCGCGTTTACGCGCGCGCGACCGCGGCGTATAGCTGTGCTCGAGTCGGCAAATGTCCGTCGATGGCGTGAAGCCATCTCTCCCACCGCCGCGACGGACATGCAGCGCCCCGCTCCGAGACCGTCATGCTGAAACTCGACGTCATGCACCGCCAGCACCGCGCCATCCGCGCGCTGTTGCAGGCGCTGGGCGCGACGGCGATCGACACGCCGGACGGCCAAACCCTGCTGCGCCTGGCGCGCACCACGATCCTCAACCACGTGCACGAGGAGGATCTGGAGTTCTATTCCGCGCTGGCGCGCGAAGCGGAGGTCGGCGCGCTGGCCGATGCGTACTACGGCGAGATCCGCGAAACCTCGCGCCAGGCCACGGCGTTCTTCGACGCCTGCGCCGAGGGCGGCGACCTGCAGGCCTACGCTGACGGCTTCGACACGATCTGCCGGCTGATCGTCCAGCGCATGGATCGCGAGGAGATGCGCCTGTTCGCCGCGTACAGCGCGACGGTCGACGGCGATGACGCGCCTCCGGACATGCCGATCGGGCTGCCCGCCTGACGCGGCGCGGCGATCCCGCTCCGCGCCCACGCCCGCCCGGGGCGCGCGCTAGCCTTGATGCTCCAGCGCGAGGTAGGCCTCGCTCTGCATCTCGATCAGGCGCGATTCGGTGCGCGCGAACTCGGCGCGCAGGCGCGCGCCGTCGTACAGCTCGACGATCGGCGCCGCCGCCGACAGCACCAGCTTGACGCGGCGGTCGTAGAACTCGTCGACCAGGTGGATGAAGCGCTTCGCCTCGTCCTCCATCTCCGGCGTGAACTGCGGCACGTTGGACACCAGCACGGTGGCGTAGCCGCGCGCCAGCTCGATGTAGTCGGCGACCGCGCGCGGCCCCTCGCACAATGCGGCGAAGTCGAACCAGGCGACCTGGCCGGCGCGGCGGCGCAGCGCGATCGCGCGCTCGTTGACCACCACGCTGCCGCCCTCCTCGGCCGCGCCGCGCGCCACGCGCTCGAAGATCGCGGCCAGCGCGCGCTCGGCCTCGGCGCCGGCCGGCGTGCGGTAAACCGGCGCGCGGGTCAGCGCGCGCAGCCGCCAGTCGTGCGCGGACACCAGCTCGACCACGCGGCAGTGCCGCTCCAGCAGCGCGATCGCCGGCAGGAAGCTGGCGCGCTGCAGGCCGTCCCGGTACAGCCGCGCCGGCGGCGTGTTGGAGGTGGTCACCAGCGCCACGCCGTGCGCGAACAGGTGCTTCAGCAGGTTGGCCAGGATCATCGCGTCGCCGATGTCGGCGACCAGGAACTCGTCGAGGCAGAGCACGCGCGCGCGCCCGGCGATCTGCGCGGCGACCTCGCGCAGCGGATCCTCGCGGTGGTCGAGCGCGCGCAGCGCGGCGTGCACCTCGGCCATGAAGCGATGGAAGTGGCGGCGCAGCTTGCGCGGCTCCGGCAGGCCCTCGAAGAACAGGTCGGTGAGGAAGGTCTTGCCGCGGCCGACGCTGCCCCACAGGTACAGCCCCGGCGGCGTCGGCGCGCGCGCGCCGAGCGCGCCGCGCAGGCGCGCCAGCGCGCCCGCCGGCGCCGCCAGCGCCGCGTGCAGGCGGTCGAGTTCGGCCAGCGCGGCGTGCTGCGCGGGGTCGTCCTCCCAGCGCCGCGCGGCGACGCCGGCGCGGTAGCGCGCGCCGGGCAGGTCGGCGCCGAAGGCCGCCGCGTTCGTGCTCATGCGTCGCGCAGGGGCGGCAGCCAGGCGCGCACGCCGTTCTTCACCGCGCCGCGCAGGTCGATCAGGCGGCGGTGGAAGAAGTGGCCGGTCTCGGGCATGCGCACCAGCGTCGGCGGCGACGCCAGTTGCGCGGTCCAGGCGAATACCGCCTGCGGATCGACCAGCTCGTCGTCCTCGCCCTGCACGACCAGCCACGGGCAGTCCGGCAGCGCGATGGCGTCGAACGGCCAGCGCCCGACCGGCGGCGCGACCGTGATCAGCGCGTCAACGCCGAGCCGGCGCGCGTTGGCCAGCGCCACGTAGCTGCCGAACGAGAAACCGCCCAGCCACAGCGCGTCGCCGGGGCGCACGGCGCGCACCCACGCGGCCACCGCGGCCAGGTCCTCGCCCTCGCCGCGGCCCTCGTCGTAGGCGCCGTCGGATGCGCCGACGCCACGGAAATTGAAGCGCACGGCGGCCAGCCCGCACTCGCGCAGCGCGCGCTCGAGCATCGTCACCACCTTGTTGCGCATGCTGCCGCCGTGCACCGGATGCGGGTGGCAGATCACCGCCACGCCGGCGCGCGCGTCGGCGGCGGGCACGTCGGCGGCCACTTCGATCCGGCCGGCCGGCCCGGCGAGCGCGAATTCGGACGCCTCGCCCGGAAACGTCGCGGGCGCGGGAGACAGGGACACGGTCATGCGCGCATGATACCCGCCCACGCCGGCCCGACAGAACCGCGGCCGCCGCGCGGACCCGCCATGAACCATCTCGCCCACGCCCTGCTCGCCGGCGACGACCCCGCCCTGGTGTTCGGCAGCCTGCTCGGCGACTTCGTGCGCGGCGCGCCCGATCCCGCGCTGCCGCCCGCGCTGCGCGCCGGCATCCGCCTGCACCGCGCGGTCGACGCCTGGACCGACGCGCATCCGATCGTCGTCGCCGGCCGCGCGCGCTTCGCGCCGCCGTGGCGGCGCTACGCCGGCATCCTGCTCGACGTGTGGTTCGACCACTGCCTCGCCGGGGATTTCGCGCGCTGGGCGGACCGCCCGCTGGACGCCTACGCGCAGTGGCTGCACGCGGTACTGGACGCGCACGCCGCGCTGCAGCCGCCGGCGCTGCGCCGCTTCGTCGCCTACATGCGCGCGCACGCGCTGCCCGCGGCCTACCGCGAGCGCGCCACGCTGGACGACGTGTTCGCCGGGCTGTCGCACCGGCTCAGCCGCGCCAACCCGCTGGCGGAATCGGGGCCCGCGCTGGACGCGCAGGCCGGGCGGCTGGCGGCGGATTTCGAGGCGTTCTTCCCGCAGCTCAGCGCGTTCGCGGCGGAAGAGCGGGTGCGGCTGCGCGCGCTCGAGGGCGCGGACTAGGCGCGGTGCTGCCTCATCTCGACAGGGCTTCGTCCCCGAAGCGGCCGTCGCCGGCCATCCATGACCGGCCGAAGCGACGCACACGCGATGCGCTGCTGCGCATCGCGCAAACGCGCGTCACTTCACCTGGTCGACCATCCACTTGACCGTGTTGGCGACCTGCTCGCCGCTCAGCGCGGGGTTGCCGCCCTTGGGCGGCATGAAGTTGCCGTCCGGGCCGTGGTAGCCGTCGGTGGCGTGCTTGACCAGGGTGTCGAGGCCCTGCGCGATGCGCGCGCTCCACATCGCCTTGTCGCCCAGCTTCGGCGCGCCGGCCACGCCGGCGGTGTGGCAACTGTGGCAGAGGTTGTCGTAGACGGTCTTGCCGTCGGTGCTGCCGCCATAGGCGACCTGCGCGGCGGCGGCCTTGTCGGCGCTTTCCTTCGCCGCCTGCATGGCGGCGCGGCCGGTGTCGCCGGCGTACACCGCGCCGACCGGCGCGATGCGCGTGCCCGCCGCCGCATCGGCGGCCGACTCAAGGGTCGCACTCGGGCTGATCGTTTGCCGGCTGTAGATGAACATGGCCAGCCCGATCAGGCACAGCGCCAGCAGCACCAGCCCGGAGATCATGGCGAAGAAATGGCGGAGGAAGGTCTGGTCGGATTTGCTGATGGGACCGCTCACGGAATCACCCCTGCCTCGTTCGGCCGGAAGGCTGCCGGCCCAGCACGAAAAGGGCGCAGTTTAGCCGATCCTCCCGTGCAGGCGGTAGTCGGCGTACCGGCGGCGCGGCAAGCGGGGCCGGCACGGCCGGCCCCGCGACACCGTTCAGAACGTGTAGCTCACCCGCACGCCCAGGCTCTGCATGCGCGAACGCGGCTGGCTGACGACGAACTGCAGTCCGCCGGCGTCGACCAACTGCTCGCTCGAGCGCCCGAAGTCCTGGATCGTGTAGTAGCCGGTCAGGTCCCAGTGCGGATTGAAGCGGTAGCCGACCTCGAGGTCGCCGCCGATCGACTTACCCGGGTGCAGTTCCGGATTGCTGTCCGCGCCGAAATCGGTCAGGTGCGCGTCCTCGTGGGTCTGCACCGGGAAGGTCAGGGCGATCCCGCCGTGCCAGCGCAGGCCGCCCTCCTGCCGGATCTGCAGGCCGGTGCGCAGGTAGTAGTAGCGCCAGTCCTCGATCTGCTCGCCGCCGGGCAGGCTGTCGTTGCGGATGCGCCGCGACCACTGGTTGACGCCGAGGCCGGCGAACCAGTCCGTCGTCCAGCCGCTCCACAGCGTGCGGTACAGCGCGTCGCCCTCGGCCTGCCAGCCGCGATAGCGCGTCTTGGTGCTGAACGGCGTGTTGTTGCCGAAGCCGTCCTGGACGCCGCCGTCGTAGGTGATCTTGCCGTCGTACGCCTTCGCCGAGGCCGCGAACAGCAGGCCGGCGTCCTTCTGCTGCGTCCACGCCGCGCCGAGGAATCCGACCGGGCCGTGCTCGTGCACGTTCGGCGGCGGCGAGAAGTACTCGTACCAGTCGAACTGCTCCACGCCGGCGTCGACCGAAACGGCGGCCTGGGCCGCACCCGCGGCGGCAAGGCCGGCGGCCAGCGCGGCCGCGATTAATGTCCTTTTGTTCACGCGTTGATCTCCTTGATCGTTGGGCACGCGCCGCGCGGCGGTGTCGCGCCGACATGCCGGCGGGTCCACCGCCGCACGGTCGCACCCGCCACGATGCCACAACCGTCCGCATACAGCCCAGCGGCGGGATCGGCGCAGCGGCGATTCCATGCGACAATCCCGAAGACGCGCCCGCGGCTCGGCTGGTCGAGCGGCGGGCGCTTTGCCGAGTCCGGCGGACTCGGCTGCCCGACGCGAGGGCGAGGCAGGAAGCCGAGCGGATGCCGCACCACGGAAGGTTCATGCGACAATCCCGAAGACGCGCCCGTAGCTCAGCTGGATAGAGTGCTGCCCTCCGAAGGCAGAGGTCGTGGGTTCGAATCCCGCCGGGCGCGCCACTTCCCTCCGATGTCCTGCCGCTTCGCGCGCTGCGCGTCGGCGCGCCCTCAGCCGTTTGCCTCGAGATGCGCGAGATGCGCCAGCAGGCCGGCCAGGCTGCGCAGGTCCTGGGCGTTGTGATCGGCGACGCGGCGCAGGTTGGTCGCCGCACCGCCGCGCAGATAGGTCAGCCACGCCTGCGGCGCCTCGGCACCCGGCAGGTCGTCCTCGCGCAGCACGTCCAGCAGCATGCGCTCGGCGGTCAGCAGGCGGCAGTTCGGCCAGAGGCCGCGGTAGCGGCGCCTTACCGCGTGCAGCAGGTCGACGTGCACGAGGCCGGCCAGCGGATTGGCCAGGCGCGCCAGGCGATAGCGCGTGGCCAGTAGCGGTGCGTCGTAGCAGCGGCCGTTGTAGCTGACCAGCGCGGTGTCCTCGCGCAGCCAGTCGGCGAACGCGCGCAGCATCGCCCCTTCCGCGCCGAGGCAGGTGATGTAGAGCTGGCGCAGGCGCAGCGCGCCGTCGTGCCAGTCGGCCGCGCCGATCATGAAGGCGCGCGTGCCGGTGCCGCCGGCGAGGCCAGTGGTCTCGGTGTCGAAGGCGAGCAGGCGTTCGCGCGCGAGCGGCTGCGCGGGCGAGGCGGCGAGATGCACGACCTCGGGCAGCGCGGGCCACGGCGCGCGCGCCTCGAGCAGGCGCAGGCCGGGCGCGATCTCCTCGCCGGGCAGCGCGCGGTCGACTTCGGCGCGATGCGACGCCGGACGCGCCGCGCGCTCGCGCAAACCCAGCAGGCGGCGCAGCGCATCGATCTCGCCGGCGGCGGCGCGCGGCCGCGGCGATGGCGACAGCGTGCGGCCGGCCTGTGCCTGCAGCCGGCGCAGCTGCTCGGCCAGCGCGCTCACGCGTCCGCCAGCAGCGCCAGCACGCGAGCGGCCAGCGCCTTCGGCGTGCGCTCGGCCTGCTCGTCGGCGGCGAGGATCGGGCCGACGCAGGCCGGGCAGCCGGCCGTGCAGTCGCAGGCGGCGACCAGCCCGCGCGCTTTCTCCATCAGCTCGGCGCGACGCAGATACAGCGGCTCGCTCAGGCCGACGCCACCGGGGAAGTTGTCGTACAGATAGACCGTCGGCACGAATTCCGACGCCGCGGCCGGATCGGCCACGCCGCCGTCGCCGGCGCGCCACTGGCCGCGGCCACGGCCGTCGGCGGTGGAGAACCAGGCGCCGTCGCCGCTGCCGACCGCCTTCTGCAGGTCGCGGCCCTCGGCCATCGCGGCAACCGTGGCGACGATGTGCAGCGCGTGCGCGGCGCCGAGGAAACCGTCCAGCGCGTCCTGCCGCGAGGCGAACGAAGCTTCCAGCAGCGGCTGCGGCAGCTGCCACCACACCGCGGTGGTGTGCAGCTCCTGGTCCGGCAGGTTGACCGGGCCGTAGCCGATGTTCTCGTGGCTGTAGTAGCGGATCTTCTTGTAGCCGGCGACGCGGCGCACCACGTGCACCTCGCCGTGGTGCGCGGTGCCGCGGCCGGCGTTGGCGCCGTCGAAGCGCTCCAGCACCTTCAGCTTGGTGTAGTCGATGGCGTCGGTGTAGTAGTCGACGTGGGTGCGGGTGACGTAGGCCTTGCGCCCGTCCCAGTCGAGCCGCTCCACCTGGTAGGGCGTCGACTGCACCATGTGGATCGCGCCCTCGTACAGCGTCAGCGCGGCGGCGGCGTAGTCGACCTCGGCGATGATGGTCTGCCGGCCCTCGGTGCGGTCGACGACGACGAAGTTGCCCTCGCCCACCGAGCGCAGGCCGACCGCGTTGGCCGGATAGCTGTCGGCGATCCATTCCCAGCGGTCGCCCTCGGCGTGCAGCACGCCGCTTTCGCCCAGCACTTCGAGGTAGGCCTGTGGATCGACCGTGCCGTAGCGCTCACCGGCGACGAACGGCAGCTCGAAGGCGGCGCAGCGCAGGTGGTCGAACAGGATCAGCGGCTGGTTGGCGTCGATGCGCGCGTGCTCGGGCGGCGCGTCGCGGAAGAACTCCGGATGCCGCACCAGGTACTGGTCCAGCGGATCGCTGGAGGCGACCAGCACGCCGAGCGCGGTCTGCCGGCGGCGGCCGGCGCGGCCGAGGCGCTGCCAGGTGGCGGCGATCGAGCCGGGATAGCCGTTCAGCACCACCACGTCGAGGCTGCCGATGTCGACGCCGAGCTCCAGCGCGGAGGTGCTGACCACGCCGTCCACCTCGCCGGCGCGCATCGCCCGCTCGGCGTCGCGGCGCTCGGTCGGCAGGTAGCCGCCGCGGTAGGCGCGGATGCGCGCCGGCTTGCGCGGATCGTGGTCGAACACGTCCTTCAGGTACTTGGTCAGCACCTCGACCATCAGCCGCGACTGCGCGAACACCAGGGTCTTCAGCCCGGCGCCGATGGCGAGGCGCGCGATGCGGTTCGACTGCGAGCGCGCCGAGGCGCGCAGGCCGAGGTCCGGGTTCACCACCGGCGGATTCCACAGCAGCACGTGCTTCTCGCCTGCGGGCGCGCCGCTCTCGGTGATCGCGCGCACCTCCGCCTCGACCAGCGCCTCGGCGTGCGCCTGCGGATTGCCGATCGTCGCCGAGCAGAGGATGAACTGCGGCGCGACGCCGTAGAACGCGCACACGCGCTTCAGCCGCCGCAGCACGTTGGCGACGTGCGAGCCGAACACGCCGCGGTAGGTGTGGATCTCGTCGATGACGACGTATTTCAGGTTCTCGAAGAACTGCGCCCACTTGGTGTGATGCGGCAGGATGCCTTGGTGCAGCATGTCCGGATTGCTGACCACGATGTCGCCGTGCAGGCGGACTGCCTGGCGTGCGTCGCCGGGGGTGTCGCCGTCGAAGGTGCAGGCGCGCACGCCGAGCCCGCCGGCGCGGTTCAGCTCCAGCAGCTCGGCCACCTGGTCCTGCGCCAGCGCCTTCGTCGGGAAGAGGTACAGCGCCTTGGCGCGCTGCTGCATCGCCGCGGCCAGCACTGGCAGCGTGTAGCAGAGCGTCTTGCCGGAGGCGGTCGGCGTCACCACCACGACGTGGTCGCCGCCGCGCACCGCCTGCCAGGCCTGCGCCTGGTGGCTGTACAGGCGTTCGATGCCGCGCGCCTTCAGCGCCGCGGCCAGCGCCGGCGGCAGCTCGGGCGGCAACGGCGCGTACTGCGCCGGCCGCGCCGGCAGGTGCAGCGCGCCGGTGATGCGGTCGGCGTACTTGCGGCGGATGCGCTCGGCCAGGCGCGCGCCGTCGCGCGCCAGCGCGCGCGGCTGCGGGGCGAGCGGATGCGGGTCGGGAACGGGGAGCGGTCGTGCGGCCATCGGGATGCCTCCGGACCGCGAGCAGACCGCGCGGCGATCTCACCGCGTGAGACGGCAGCGGCGACACGCGCTCTGCCGCATGCACGCCCGCGGTTTCACATGCCTGCACCACCGGCGTACAGCGAGGGTCTGCGCGCAGGCAACGGCAACGCCGCGCGCGCAGCTGCGAGAGCCCCGGTGCAATACCCGGCAGGACGCGAGCGAATTGCGCCGACGGCGCGCTGCGGCGATTCCATGCGACAATCCCGAAGACGCGCCCGTAGCTCGGCTGCATAGAGTGCCGCCCTCCGAAGGCAGAGGTCGTGGGTTCGAATCCCGCCGGGCGCCAGTTCCGCTACCACGCGCGAACGCATGCGGCGCTGCCCCGCTCGCGGCGCGACGCCGATGCGGCGCAAGAGGCGAAACCGATGCCCAGCGCATGCGACACGCGGCGGCCCGAGGTTGGCTGGCTTCGCGAGAAGGCGGCGCTGCGCCGGCTGGCCGAAGGCGCGCCGCCGCCGGACCACGCCACCGCCTGCGCGCTGGCCCTGCGCTGGCTCGATCTGCCCGCGGCATACAAGCCGAACGCCGCGTTCCGCGGCGCGGCATCGCAGGCGCGCTGCCGCATGGGCTTCGTGCAGTGGCTGGCGCGCGGCGACGCGCGCGCGTTCCTGGCGGCCTTCCGGGCGGCATGCCCGGCCGAGGCCGACGCGTTCGCCGATCAGGCGCGAACGATCGCGGAGGAAGAGAGCGCCTGGTACGACGGCCTCGCCGACGGCGTAGCGGCACCGGGCCACGGCATCGCCCAGGGCATCCGCGACTGCGCGGCGGAACTGAGTGCGGCGTCCTCAGCCTAATCGGGCAACGCCCACGCCTCGGCGCGCCCCAGCGCGCGCGTCCACGCCGCGAAGGCGGCGAACGCCGCGCCCAGCGCGAACGAGGCCAGCACCAGCCAGGCGCCGGTCGACACGCCGCGCATGAAGATCGTCGGGACCAGCGCCAGCATCCCGCCCACGGCCAGCGCCAGCAGCACCACGAACGCCACGCGGCGCGGCGTCCAGCCGCGCACCTGGCGCTCCGGCTGCGACTGCAGCAGCGCCCAGCAGGCGTGCGCCTCGGCGGCGAACACGAACGTCGCCACGCCCAGCAAGCCGGCTACCAGCGTCGCCGCGGCAATCAGCTCGAGCCAGCCCAGGCTGGCGCCGGCACGATGCGCCGTCAGCTGCAGCGGCGGGCCGGACAGGCTCGCATACAGCAGCGCCGCATGCAGGCCGCGTCCCAGGCGGAGTTCACGGCAGTGTGGCGGTGCTGCGTGGTGCATGGCATGGCTACTCGTTGTGCCGGCAGGGCGTCGGAACGGCGGCCGGTTTCCGCCGCGACGCGCACGCCGCGGCCCTTGCCCGCTATATCGGCCGACACCGCGCGCCGGACAAGGCGAAACGGCGCGTTTTCACAAAAATTCAGATGGTGGCGGCGGAACGTGCCGCAAGCCTCCGCCGGGGCGCCCCCGGCGCACGCTGCGTTCGCCGGCGGAAACGCCGCGGCGCGCGGACCGCCGCCGTCGCGACCGCTGCGACCGCCGCATGCATACTTGCGCGCGGACCTGACACGCGACGGACGGCCCCGGGTGTTTTCCCTGATCTACGCCAACGACAGCGCCAAGCTCGCCGCCGAACTCGGCGCGCGCCTGGCCGCGCGCACGCGCGCCGCGCCGTTGCTGCCGGCCACGGTGCTGGTGCCGCAAGCCGGACTGCGGCGCTGGCTGCAGGTGCACCTGGCGGAAACGCGCGGCATCGTCGCCAACGTCGCCTTCCGCGCGCCGGCCGAATTCGCCTGGGACCTGCTGCACCGCTGGCGGCCCGAGCTGCCCGCGCAGTCGCCGTTCGATCCGGCGCGCCTGCGCTGGCACCTGCTGGCGCTGCTGGAGGCGCCGCTGGACGACGCGCCCGCGCTGGCGCCGCTCGCCGCCTACCTTGCCGACGGCGACGCCGCGCGCCGCTTCGCCCTGGCGTCCGAGCTGGCGCGCACGTTCGAGCGCTACCAGGCCTACCGCCGCGAGCGCGTGCTGGCCTGGGCGCGCGGCGCCGACGCCGGCGACTGGCAGGCCGAGCTGTGGCGACGCCTGCTCGCGCGCGTCGGCGGCAGCTACCGCGCCGCGCTGATCGAGGACTGGCTGGCCGCGTTCCAGCGCGGCGCCGCCGCACCGCCCGGCCTGCCCGGCCACGTCGGCGCATTCGCCTGCAGCAACGTCTCGCCCGACGTGCTGCGCATGCTCGGCGTGGCCGGCCGCCACGCCGACGTCGACTTCTACTTCCCGACGCCGTGCCGCGAATACTGGGGCGACCTGCCCGCCTCGCGCCGGCTGGTGCGCCGCGCGCTCGCCGAAGGCGGCGACGACAACCCGCTGCTGCTGGCGCTGGGCGGCGCCGGCGCGGCCTTCGTCGAGCAACTGTTCGGCTACGAGCAGGTGCAGCCGGAGGAGGAGCTCGACCTGTGCGACGAGGCGCTGGATCGCCGCAGCCTGCTCGGCCGCGTGCGCGACGACGTACTGGCGCGGCGCGCGCCGCGCGCCGACGAACGCGTCGCCGCGCCCGACGGTTCACTGCAGTTCCACCGCTGCCACTCGCCGCTGCGCGAGGTACAGGCGCTGCACGACCGCCTGCTGGCGCTGTTCGAGGCCGACCCCACGCTGACGCCGCGCGACATCGCGGTGATGACGCCCGACGTCGCCGCCTACCGCCCGCACGTCGAGGCGGTGTTCGGCAGCCTCGACGAGCGCGATCCGCGCCACATCCCCTACAGCATCGCCGACGTGCCGGCGGCGGCGACGCATCCGGCGCTGGCGCTGTTCGCGCGCCTGCTGGACGTGCCCGCCTCGCGCTGGACCGCCACCGAGATCCTCGACGTGCTGGCCGTGCCCGGCGTGATGCGCCGCCACGGCCTCGACCGCGACGGCCTCGAGCGCGTGCAGCGCTGGGTGCGCGAGAGCGGCGTGCGCTGGGGCGCCGACGAGCGCGCGCGCGCCGCCACCGGCGGCTACCGCGAATACAGTTGGGCGTTCGGCCTGGACCGCCTGCTGGCCGGCTACGCCAGCGGCGACGACACCGCGCTGATCAGCGGCGTCGCGCCCTACGCCGACATCGAGGGCGCGGCGCTGGCCGATCTCGACGCCCTGCTCGGCGTGCTGGCGGCGTGGCGCGCGCTGGCCGGCCTCGGCGCGCGGCGCCTGAGCGCGGCGGCGTGGAGCGACGTGCTGGCCGCGCAGTTCGACGCGCTGTACGCGGAAGCGCCCGACGACGCCGGCGAGGCGCGCGCGCTGCGCCTGCTGCGCGGCGCGCTGGCCGCGCTGGCCGAGGACTGCGCGGACGCCGCCTACCCAGGCCCGCTCGAATGGGCCACGGTGCGCGCGTTCCTGCTGGAACGCCTGGCCGACGCCGACCCGCAGCAGCGCTTCTTCCAGGGCGGCGTGACCGTGTGCGGCATGGTGCCGCTGCGCGTGGTGCCGTTCCGCGTGATCTGCCTGCTCGGCATGGACGAGGACGCGTTCCCGCGCCGCGACGGCGACAGCGACCTCGACCGCATCGCCGGCGAGCGCCGCGCCGGCCAGGCGCGCCTCGGCGACCGCTCGCTGCGCGAGGACGACCGCTTCCTGTTCCTGCAGCTCGTCTGCGCCGCGCGCGACGTGTTCTACGCGAGCTGGGTCGGCCGCGATCCGCGCAGCAACGAGCCGCGGCCGCCGGCGCCGGTGCTGGACGCGCTGATCGCGCTGCTGCGCGAGCGCTACCTCGTCGCCGCCGACGCGCCGATCGTCGAGCATCCGCTGCAGCCGTTCGACGCGCGCCTGCTCGGCACGCGCCGCGACGCGCCGCTGTTCACCTACCGCAACGCCTGGACGCGCGCGGCCGGCGTGCGCGGCTTCGACGCCGTGCCGCCGTTCGCGGCCGCGCCGCTGCCGGCCCCGGCCGCGGAGGCGTCCATCGACGACGTCCGGCTCAAGCGCTACTTCCGCGATCCCGCCGCGGCGTTCCTGCGCGAACGTCTCGGCCTCGATCTCGCGCAGGCGGAAACGCCCGACGACGAGGAGCCGCTGGCGCCCGACGACGGCCTGCTGCGGCATCGGCTGGTCGCCGCGCTCGGCGACGCCGTCGCGCGCGGCGTGGACGCCGACCCGCGCACGCTGGCGCCGGCACTGCGCGCACGCGCCATGCTGCCGCCCGGCGACCTCGGCACGCTGGCGCTCGAGGCGGCGCACGCGCGCGCCGCGCCGCTGCTTGCGGCGCTGCGCGCGATCACCGGCGGCAAGCCCGCGGAGCCGGCGCGGCCGCTGCGCGTCGACCTCGGCGGCGGCGCGGCGTTCGCCGCCACGCTGGACCGCTGCTGGTCCGGCACGCGCCTGTATCTGCGCCCCGGCAAGCTCGACGGCCGCCACGTGATCGACGCCTGGATCGACCATCTGGTGCACGCGCTGGCGCGCGGCGCTGGCGCGCGCACCGTGCTGCTGCATCTCGACAAGGACGGCGCGGCGGCGCAGCTCGCGTTCGCCGGCCTCGACGCGGAGCGCGCGCGCGCCGCGCTGGCCGCGCTGCTCGACTGGCGCCGGCGCGGCCTGCAGCAGCCGCTGCCGTTTTTCCCGAAGGCCTCGTGGCGCTGCGCCGAACGCGAGGACGCGAACAAGGACGGCTTCGCCGCGTTCGTCGAGGAGGCGAAGGCCGAACGCAGCGACTTCGCGCGCAGCGAATTCGACAGCGACGCCGTGCGCATCGCCTGGCGCGGCGTCGAGCTGCCCGGCGCGCACGACGGTCCGCTCGCCGCGCGCCTGCGCGCGACGGCGCGCGAGATCTTCGCGCCCGCGCGGCGCGCCCTGCGCGCGGCGGAGGACGCGGCATGAGCGAGCCGCTCGACGCGCTGGACGTGCCGCTGGACGGCGTGCGCCTGATCGAGGCCAGCGCCGGCTCCGGCAAGACCTGGACGCTGGCGACGCTGTACCTGCGCCTGCTGCTGGAGCGCAAGCACGCGCCCGAGCGCGTGCTGGTGCTGACCTTCACGCGCGCGGCCACCGCGGAACTGGCCGAGCGCCTGCGCGCGCGCCTCGAACTGGCCGAGCGCCTGCTGGACGACGACGCCCCGACCGCGGCGCGCGCCGACGACGGCGCCGAGGCCGCCGCCACCCGCCGCGTGCTGGCGCAGGCGCTGGTCGCCTGGGACGGCGACCTCGACGGCCTGCGCCGCCACGCGCGCGCGGCGCGCCACGCCGGCGACCTCGCCGCGATCGGCACGCTGCACGGCTTCTGCCAGCGCGCGCTGCGCGAGATCGGCTTCGCCGCCGGCGCCTCGCTGGAAGCGCACGCGCTGATCGAGAACGAGCAATCGCTGCGCGAGGAAGCGGTCGCCGATTTCTGGCGCGCACGCGGCGCGCGCGACGCGGCGGCGGCACGCCTGCTGGCCGGCACCTGGGGCGCGCCGCGGAAGCTCGCGCGCGTGCTCGGCAGCGCGCGCTGGGAGAATCGCGAGCTGCGTGCGCCGACCGGCAACGACGCGGCGCCGGCGGCGGCGGCCGGCGCGCTGGCCGCTGCCGCCGATGCGCTGGCCGCGCTCGACGAGGCCGGGTTTGCCGGCGCACGGCAGGCCATCGAGCGCGCGACCGTGCGCAATACGCGCACCGCGAAACTGAAGGCGCTCGAACGCCTCGCCGCCGCGGTGCGCAGCGACGCGGCGTTCGATCCGCCCGACGCATCGCTGCTCGCCGAGGCGGCCAAGCTGCTGCCGACGGCCTTCACCGGCAGCCAGGCGCTGGCCGTCGCCGAGGCCCCCGCGCTGGACGCGATCCGCGCCTGGCACGCCGCCGCGCAGGCATGCCGCGAGGCCGAAGCGGCGGCGCGCCGGGACGCCGCCGCGCGCCTGCTGCTGGAGGCGCGCGCGCACGCCGAGGCGGCGCTGGCCGCGCGCAAGCGCGCGCTGCGCCTGCTCGGCCACCAGGATGCGGTGCGCGCGCTGGCCGCGGCGCTGGACGGGCCGCGCGGCGAAGCCGCCGCGGCCGCGCTGCGCGCGCGCTATCCGTGCGCGCTGGTCGACGAATTCCAGGACACCGACCCGCTGCAGTGGGCGATCCTGCGCCGCCTGTACGGCGGCGATGCCGGCGCGCTGTTCATGATCGGCGACCCCAAGCAGGCGATCTACGCCTTCCGCGGCGGCGACGTGCACACCTACCTTGCCGCGCGCGCCGCCGCCGCGCCGCCCCACCTCGCGCTGACCGACAACTTCCGTTCCGGCGCCGGCGTGGTCGGCGCGGTCAACGCGCTGTTCGCGCCGGCCGGCGGCTTCGTCGAGGCCGGCATCGACTACGCCGAAGCGCGTTCGGCGCGCAGCGCGCGTGCGCTGCGCCGCGACGGCAAGGACGCGCCGGGCCTGACCGTGTGGGAGCTGCCGCCGGACGAGGGCGGCAAGGTGCGCAGCAAGGACAACGCGCAGCGCATGCTGCTGGCCGCCTGCGTCGCCGCGATCGTCGAGCTGCTGGACGCCGCGCGGCGTGGCGCGGCGCAGATCGTCGAGGCGGACGGCGGCACGCGCCCCGTCGGCGCCGGCGACCTCGCCGTGCTGGTCGGCACCAACGCGCAGGCGCTCGACATGCAGCGGGCGCTGGCACGCGCCGGCGTCGCCGCGGTCTGCCAGTTGCAGGCCAGCGTGTTCGCCAGCGAGGAAGCACGCGAGGTGCGCCTGCTGCTGCAGGCGCTGCTCGATCCCGCCGACGCCGGCCGCGCGCGCGCCGCGCTGGCCACGCTGCTGCTCGGCGACGACGCCGCCGCGATCGCCGCGCTGGACACGGACGAGCGCCGCTGGGACGACGTGCTCGACCGCCTGCAGCGCTGGCGCGAGGACTGGCAGCGGCAGGGTCCGCTGCCGCTGCTGCACGCGCGCGTCGCCGAAGCCGCGCCGCGCCTGCTGGCGCTGGCCGATGGTGCGCGCCGCGTCAGCAACTACCTGCAGCTCGCCGAACTGCTGCAGGAGCGGCCGAGCTTCGCCGCCGAGGACCTGGTCGCCTGGCTGGCGCAGGCCATCGAGGCAGCCGGCGCCGACGTCGAAGCCGGCCAACTGCGCCTCGAATCCGACGCGGCGGCGGTGCGCGTCGCCACCGTGCACGTCAGCAAGGGCCTCGAATACGGCGTGGTGTTCCTGCCGTTCGCGGGCATCGGCCGCGACGCCGCGCGCAGCCGCGAGGATCCGCCGATCGCCTGGTATCACGACGCGCGCGGCCAGGCCTGCGCCGCGCTGGGCGGCGCGATCGACGACGGCATCCGCGCCGCCGACGCGCGCGAGGCGCTGGCCGAGGAGGTGCGCAAGCTGTACGTCGCGGCGACGCGCGCGAGGTACGCCTGCGTGCTGGCCTGGGGCGCGGTCAACACCGCCGACGCGACCGGTCTCGGCTGGGTGCTGCATCGCGCCGGCCGCGCAAACGACGCGCTGCCGTTCGACGCCGCCGGCTGCGCGCGCGCGCTGGGCGAGCTGGTCGCGCGCGGC
>JAJFUF010000039.1 GCA_021372495.1 Lysobacteraceae bacterium | reverse complement strand
GCACCGCCGCGGCCAGCCGGCCGATGCCGCCGGCCGTGGCGAAGCGGTGGCTGCGCGTCAGCGCCACCGCGGCGTCGGCCAGCGCGCACGGCCGCGCCGCAAGCGGCGGCCGCGCACCCAGCGTGCGTTCCGCGAGGTCCGCGACCGCGGGCGAGTAGCCGCCCGCATCGGCCGCGTCGGCGATCGCGCCGAGCACGTCGCCGGCCTCGACCGCGGCGAGCTGGTCGGGATCGCCGAGCAGGATCAGCCGCGCCTGCGCCGGCACCGCGGCGACCAGCTTCGCCATCAGCGGCAGGTCGACCATCGACACCTCGTCGACCACCACCACGTCGGCGTCGAGCGGATGCGCGCGGTCGTGGCGGAACGTGGTGCGGCCGGGGCGCGCGCCCAGCAGGCGGTGCACGGTGGCGGCGTCTTCCGGAATCTGCGCGGCGATCTGCGCCGGCAGCGCCAGCGTCGCCTTCTGCGCGCGCACCGCCTCGGCGAGGCGCGCCGCCGCCTTGCCGGTCGGCGCAGCGAGGCGCACGCGCAGCGGCGTGCCGTCGCGCTGCGCGGCGTGCGCGAGCAGCGCCAGCAGGCGCGTGACCGTGGTGGTCTTGCCGGTGCCGGGGCCGCCGGTGATCACGGTGAGACGCCCGCGCAGCGCCAGCAGCGCGGCCAGCGCCTGGCGGTCGAGGTCGGCGTCGCCGCCGCCGCGCGGGAACAGCGCGTGCAGGCGTGCGACGTCATCCGCATTGACCGGCGCCGCCGTCGCGGCGGCGCGCGCGGCGAGGTCGGCGGCCAGCTCGCGCTCGTAACGCGCGTAGCGGGCGAGCTGCACGCGGTCGGCGGCGTCCAGCGTCAGCAGCGCGTCCTCGCGCGGCGCGGCGGCGTCGGCCACCGCCGCCGAGGCGCGCAGCGCGGCACGCCAGGCTTCGAGCGGCGGCAGCGCGGGCGGCGCGCGGCCCGGCGCGAACGCGGCGAGGCGTTGCGGCAGCGCCTCCAGCGCCAGCGCGGCGTGGCCGTCGGCGACCGCGCGCGCGGCCAGCGCGGCGGCGGCGCCGACCAGCGCGTCGCTGTCGGGATGGAGGCGCAGCACCGTGCGGCCGAGCGCCGCGTCGACGTCGCGCAGGAAGCCGCCTGCGTGCAGGCGTTCGAGCAGCTCGGCGGCCATCACGCGGCCTCCGCGGCGGCGCCGTCGAACAGCGCGTCCATCGCCTCGATCAGCGCGCGCGGCGGGCGATGGGCGTGGATGCCGCCGGCCGGCAGGCCGCGCACGAACAGGTAGTACGCGCCGCCGATATGGCGGTCGTAGTCGTAGTCCGGCAGGGTGGCGCCGAGCCAGCGGTGCAGCGCCAGCGTGTACAGCAGGTACTGCAGGTCGTAGTCGTCGGCGCGCACCGCGACGGCCAGCGCGTCGTCGTCGTAGGCGGGCAGGCGGTTGGTCTTGTAGTCGACGATCCAGTAGCGGCCGGCGTGTTCGAAGGCGAGGTCGATGATGCCGGTGAGCAGGCCGCGCAGCGTTTCCGCGCTGTGCGCCAGGCCGGCGCGATCGGCCAGGTGGCCGTGCGCCTGCAGCAGCGCCAGCAGCGCGTCGCTGCGCGTCGGCGCGAGGCGCAGGTGGAATTCCATCTCGGCGCTGCGCCGCGCCGGCGCCAGCTCGGCGAGGCGCACGCCGCAGGGCAGCGGTGCGTTCAGCGTCGCCGCGGCCAGCGCGCCGACGCGCTCGCGCAGGCGCGCCAGCGGCACGCCGGGCGGCGGCTGCAGGCCTTCGCGGCGCAGGCAGCGCTCGATCAGCGCGTGCTCGGAAGGCGGCGCCTCGCGGCGGTCGCGCCAGGCGGCGAAGTCGGCCTCCTCCAGCACGGCGTGGAAAGCGGAGCCGAAGCGCGCGCCGGCCAGCAGGCGGTCCAGCGCGTCGCGCTCGGCGTCGGCCTCGTCGCCGCGGTCGTCGTCGGCGGCGCCCGGCAGCACCTCGGCGCGCGCCGCGCCGTCGTGATGGGCGAGGCGGGTGAACGACCAGGTCCACCAGCCGCGCTCGATGGCGCCGGCGAAGGTGCGTGCGGCGTGCGCTCCGGCCGCGGCGGGCGCGGCGGCGAGACGCGGCGGCGCGGCCGGCTGCGGCAGCGGCGCCAGCGCGACGCCCGCGGC
>JAJFUF010000038.1 GCA_021372495.1 Lysobacteraceae bacterium | reverse complement strand
GCGGAAGATCGGGAAGAATGTCAGCGCCGCGATCAGGCAGCCTGCCAGGATGATCGGCTTACGGCCGATCTTGTCCGACAGCGCGCCGAACACGATGAAGAAGGGCGTGCCCACCAGCAGCGCCGCGGCGATCATCAGGTTGGCGGTGCCGCTGTCGACCTTGAGCGCCTGCGTCAGGAAGAACAGCGCATAGAACTGGCCCGTGTACCAGACCACCGCCTGTCCCATCGTCAGGCCGACGAGCGCCAGGATCACGATCTTCAGGTTCTTCCACTGGCCGAAGGACTCGGACAGCGGCGCCTTGGAGGTCTTGCCCTCTGCCTTCATCTTCTGGAAGGCGGGCGACTCGTTCATCTGCAGGCGGATCCACACCGACACCGCCAGCAGCAGCACCGAGACGATGAAGGGAATGCGCCAGCCCCACTCGCCGAAGGCCTGCTCGCCCAGCAGCGTGCGGGTACCGAGGATGACGAGCAGCGACAGGAACAGGCCCAGCGTCGCCGTGGTCTGGATCCACGCCGTGTACGCGCCGCGCTTGCCATGCGGCGCATGCTCCGCCACGTAGGTGGCCGCGCCGCCGTACTCGCCGCCCAGCGCCAGGCCCTGCAGCAGGCGCAGGCTGATCAGCATCACCGGCGCGGCCACGCCGATCGCGTCGTAGTTGGGGATCACGCCGACCAGGAACGTGGACAAGCCCATGATCACGATGGTGATCAGGAACGTGTACTTGCGCCCGACCAGGTCGCCGACGCGACCGAACACCAGCGCGCCGAACGGACGTACCGCGAAGCCGGCGGCGAACGCGAGCAGGGCGAAAACGAACGCGCTGGTCTCGTTCAGGCCGGCGAAGAACTGCTTGCCGATGATCGCGGCGAGCGAGCCGTACAGGTAGAAGTCGTACCACTCGAACACGGTGCCCAGGCTGGAGGCCAGGATCACCCGCTTGTGGCCGGTGGTGAGCGGGCCGCTGCCGGCGGCGCCTGCGATGGTAGCCATGCCTTCCCCTCCCAAGATGATGAACAACCCTTTCCCGGCCGCGGTGCGCGCGCGTCGGGCGCCGCGGCGGCACGGACGGCCCGCCGCGGCGTGGCTTCGGTCAGAAGCGGTACATCGCGCTCACGCTGAGCTGATTGCCGCTGGTCTTCTTCGTGGTGATGCCGTCGCTGGTGGAGTCGAGCGTGTCGTGCAGCCACTCGAGGCCCAGATCGTAGGCGCCCGCGGTGTACTGCAGGCTCAGCGCCGCCTGGCGGTTCTTCAGCCGCCCCACCGAGCCGTTGCCGAGCCAGTCGACGACGTCGTTGCGGCTGGGCTTGCTGAGGCCGTAGAACGCGTAGGCGCTCCAGTTCGGCGTGAAGCTGTAGCCGGCCTGCAGGAAGCCGCCGGTTTCCTGGATGTCGCCAAACTGCGCCAATGCGCCGAAGATCTGGCCGAGGCCCTTGCCGCTGTACACCAGGCCCTTGAACAGCCAGTCGCCCGGCTTCCAGCTGCCGCCGACCTCGTAGCCCACGCTGTCGATGCTGCTCTTGATCGGCGTCGGTGCGGTGCCGCCCACGCCACTCAGCTCGACCTTGCTGTAGTGGCCGGCGACATAGGCGACCCAGTCCGAACCCTGCGCACGCAGGCGCGCCTCGAGCTGCGGGCGGAAGCCGGCGTTGCCGGCGGTCAGGTAGTTGATGTTGTCGCCGGGGCCGCTCCAGTTGCCGTCGAACGCGCCCATGTCGAACCGCCACTTGGTGCCCTGGCTGCCGTGGTTGAGATCCTGCATCCACACCACGCCGGGGAAGCGCCAGCCGACGAAGCCGGCGCCGAAGCCGAGCGGGAAGGCGATGTGTGCGAGCGAGGCCGGCGTGTTGTCGAGCGGGAACATCAGGTCCCACTGCTGGCCGACGCGCACGGTGCTGCCGGTCTGCTTGTTGGCGATGTCCATGTACGCCTGGCGCAGGCGTGGCGTCGGCTGCTGGCGGCTGTAGGCGCCGGTGCCGTTGAAGCCGCCGAAGAAGTCCGCCTCGATGCGTCCGCCGCCGGTCCAGTCGCCGGCGAACTTGGCGCCGGCGAAGTCGAACCAGAAGCGCGTGTTGCGGATGTCGATGCCGCTGAGCGAGCCGTTGGCACCGGCCACCGGGAATTCGGCGTTCTGGCCGTTGCCGAAGACGAAGCTCTTGTTCTGGCTGAAGGCCGTGACGTTGACGAAACCGTGCATGGACACGGAAACGCCGGGCGCGGAGCTGAACACCGGAGCCGCGGACGCGGCCTGCTGTTTCGAAGCGGCCGCCTGCGCTTCCGCCTGCGCGCGCTGTTGCGCCTCGGCCTGCGCGTGCTGCTGCGTCTGCAGGTCGGCTTGCGCCTGCGCCTGCTGCTGCACCATCGCCTTCAGATCGGCGAGCTCTTTCTCGAGCTGGGCGATGCGCGCCTGCATTTGCGTTTCGGACTTGGTGGCCGCGCCGGCGACCAGCGGCGCACCGAGCGCACCGGCGATGGCGAGCGCGAGCGCCGCGCGACGCAAGATCGTACGTGTCTGCTGCATGAGGGACCCCTCCCGTGGCGATGCGCAGCGAGCATGGGCGCGGGCGTGGGGCGCGGCTATTCGCCGATGGTCGAGTTTCGACTAAAGTCCACTTGGTCGCGTCGCGCAGACGGCTAACGTGCGGTGGATAGGGCGACGCTGCGGCATGCGGCGCCGCCGCCAGCCAAGGAGAACCCCATGTCCAAGATCTACCCGGTGCCGGCTGCCTTCGCCGCCACCGCGAGCCTGCGCAAGGACGACTACGCGAAGCTGTACGCGGAGTCGATCCGCGATCCCGAGGGCTTCTGGGCCCGCATCGGCCGGCGCCTCGACTGGATCAAGGCGCCGACCCGCATCAAGGACGTGTCGTTCGACGCGCGCGACCTGCACATCCGCTGGTACGAGGACGGCGTGCTGAACGTCGCCGCCAACTGCCTCGACCGCCACCTCGCCACGCGCGGCGACAAGACCGCGATCATCTTCGAGGGCGACGACCCGAACGACTCGCGCCGCATCAGCTACCGCGAGCTGCACGCGGAAGTGTGCAAGTTCGCCAACGTGCTGAAGCATCTCGGCGTGCGCCGCGGCGACCGCGTCGCGATCTACATGCCGATGATCCCGGAGGCCGCGGTGGCGATGCTGGCCTGCGCGCGCATCGGCGCGATCCACTCGGTGGTGTTCGGCGGCTTCTCGCCGGACTCGCTGGCCGGGCGCATCGCCGACTCGCAGTGCAAGCTGGTGGTCACCGCCGACGAGGGCCTGCGCGGCGGCAAGAAGATCCCGCTGAAGGCGAACGTCGACGAGGCACTGACGCGACCTGGCACCACCAGCGTCGAGACCGTGATCGTGGTGCGCCGCACCGGCGGCGGCATCGCCATGCAGGCGCCGCGCGACCGCTGGTGGCACGTGCTGGTGGACGGCCAGAGCGCGGACTGCCCGGCGGAGCCGATGGGCGCCGAGGATCCGCTGTTCGTGCTGTACACGTCGGGCTCCACCGGCAAGCCGAAGGGCGTGCTGCACACCACCGGCGGCTACCTGGTGTTCATCGCCTACACGCACGAGTGCGTGTTCGACCTGCGCGAGGACGACGTCTACTGGTGCACCGCCGACGTCGGCTGGGTCACCGGCCACAGCTACGTGCTGTACGGCCCGTTGGCCAACGGCGCGACCACGGTGATGTTCGAGGGCGTGCCGAACTACCCGGATCCCTCGCGCTTCTGGCAGGTGGTCGACAAGCACAAGGTGACGCTGTTCTACACCGCGCCGACGGCGATCCGCGCGCTGATGCGCGAGGGCGAGGCGCCGGTGAAGAAAACCTCGCGCGCGTCGATCCGCGTGCTCGGCACGGTCGGCGAGCCGATCAACCCGGAAGCCTGGGAGTGGTACCACCGCGTGGTCGGCGACGGCCGCTGCCCGGTGGTCGACACCTGGTGGCAGACCGAGACCGGCGGCATCCTGATCAGCGCGCTGCCCGGCGCGATCGACCAGAAGCCCGGTTCCGCCACGCTGCCGTTCTTCGGCGTCAAGCCGGCGATCGTCGACGCCGACGGCCACGTCAAGGACGGCCCCTGCGAAGGCAACCTGGTGCTGACCGACTCCTGGCCGGGACAGATGCGCACCGTCTACGGCGACCACCAGCGCTTCATCGACACCTACTTCAAGACCTACCCCGGCATGTACTTCACCGGCGACGGCGCGCGCCGCGACGAGGACGGCTACTACTGGATCACCGGCCGCGTCGACGACGTGATCAACGTCTCCGGCCACCGCCTCGGCACCGCCGAGGTGGAGAGCGCGCTGGTCGCGCATCCGAAGGTGGCCGAGGCCGCGGTGGTCGGCTGCCCGCACGACATCAAGGGCCAGGGCATCTACGCCTACGTCACCCTGAAGGTCGGCGAGCAGCCCAGCGACGCGCTGCGCAAGGAGCTGGTCGCCTGGGTGCGCAAGGAGATCGGCGCGATCGCCACGCCCGACTACCTGCAGTGGGCACCCAGCCTGCCGAAGACACGCTCGGGCAAGATCATGCGCCGCATCCTGCGCAAGATCGCCGAGAACCAGCCGGATCAGCTCGGCGACATCTCCACCCTGGCCGACCCGTCGGTGGTGCACAGCCTGGTCGGCGAGCGCCTGGTGAGGTGAGAGGCGGCCCGCGTCGGGCCCGTCCCGGCGCCCCCTTCCGGTCGCCGCGGCTTGCGGCGATGATGGGGCATGAGCCGCACACGCCGCATGCGCGATGTCCTGGTCGCCGACGACCACCCGCTGTTCCGCGATGCCCTGACGCGCGCGGTGCACGCCGCCCTGCCCGACGCCGCGGTGCACGGCGCCGACAGCGTGCCGGCGCTGCTCGCCCTGCTGGAGAGCAAGCCGGAAGCCGACCTGCTGCTGCTCGACCTGCACATGCCGGGCGCGCGCGGCTTCTCCGCGCTGGCGCACATCCGCGGCCAGTATCCCGGGCTGCCGGTGATCGTGGTCTCCGCGCACGAGGAGGTGGCGGTGGTGCGCCGCGCGCTCGGCCACGGCGCCGCCGGCTACATCCCGAAGTCGGCCGCGGTGGGCTCGATCGTCGACGCCATCAACGCCGTGCTGGACGGCGACATCTGGCTGCCGCCGCAGCTCGGCATCGGCGCGCACGGCGAGCTGAAGTCGGACGAGGCCGAGATCGCCGCGCGCATCGCCGAGCTGACGCCGCAGCAATTCCGCGTGCTGTCGATGATCGCCGAGGGCAAGCTCAACAAGCAGATCGCGTTCGAGCTGAACGTGTCGGAGGCGACCGTGAAGGCGCACATGACCGCGATCATGCGCAAGCTCGGCGTGTCCAACCGCACCCAGGTCGCCCTGGTCGCCAGCCACCTGGCGCTGGAACAGACGCCGGTGCCGGCGCTGCCGGACGAAAGCTAGCCAGCCGGCCTCAGACAGACGCCGCGCGCCCCGCGGCTGCGGGGCCGCGTTCGACGCCGCGCGCCAGCGCGGTCAGCAGCGCGCGCAACGCGGCGGGCTTGACCGGCTTGTGCAGCACCGGATAGCCGAGCGCGCGGGCGCGCTGCTTCAGCTCGGCGCTGCCGTCGGCGGTGATCAGCGCGGCCGGCGGCAGGTCCGGCCAGCGCGCACGCAATCGCGCCAGCGCGGCCAGGCCGTCGAGGTCGGCGCCGAGATGGTAGTCGGCGAGGATCAGGTCGACGCGCCGCGCGGCGAGGATCGCCTCGGCCGCATCGACGCTCGCCGCGAGGTGCGCGCTGACGCCCCAGCGCGACAGCAGCGCGGCCATGCCGTCGAGGATCGCGCGATCGTTGTCCAGGCACAGCACGTCCAGCGGCAAGTCCTGCCCGGCCGGCGTCGGTCGTACCACCGCGCGCACGCCCAGCGGCCGCGACGCGGCGGCGCGCGGCGCGCTGACCGCGAAGCAGCTGCCGCGACCGGGCCAGGAACGCAGGTCCAGGCGGTGGCCCAGCATGGTGGCCATGCGCTCGCAGATGGCGAGGCCGAGGCCCAGTCCCTTCTCGCCCCACGGCGAGGGATGCTCGAGGCGCTGGAACTCGCCGAAGATCCGCTGCTGCTGCTCGGGCGCGATGCCCGGGCCGGTGTCCCAGACCTCGATGCGCACCTCGGCGCCGTGCCGGCGTGCGCCCAGCAGCACGGTGCCGCGGCGCGTGTAGCGCAGCGCGTTGGACAGGAAGTTCTGCAGGATGCGCCGCAGCAGTTGCGCGTCGCTGCGCACCGCGAGGTGGGTATCGACCGCGTGCAGGCTCAGGCCGCGCTGCTCGGCCAGCACCGCGAACTGCGTGCGCAGCGACTCGAACAGCTCGCCCAGCGCCACCGGCCCGACCTCCGGCGCGAACTTGCCGGCTTCCAGCCGCGAGGCGTCCAGCAGCGCCTCGAGCAGATCCTCGGCGGCCTTGAACGAGGCGTCGATGCGCTCGGCGAGCTGCGCGGCCTCGGCGTCGAGATCGCTGTGGCGCAGCGCCGAGGTGAACAGGCGCGCGGCGTTCAGCGGCTGCAGCAGGTCGTGGCTGGCGGCGGCGAGGAAGCGCGTCTTCGACTGGTTGGCCTGCTCGGCCTCGCGCTTGGCGCGCTCCTGCGCGGTCAGCGCCTCGGTCAGCTCGGCGGTGCGCTGGGCGACGCGCTGCTCCAGCGTCTCGTTGGCGTCGATCAGCGCCTGCTCGGCACGCTTGTAGGCGGTGACGTCGGTGTAGGTGGTCACGTAGCCGCCGCCGGGCAGCGAACGCCCGCGCATCTCGATCACGCTGCCGTCGGCGCGCTCGCGGCGGAACACGTGCGGCGCGCCGGCGCGCAGGTGGTTGATGCGCTTGTCCACGTGCGCGGCGGCGTCGCCGGGGCCGCATTCGCCACGCTCGGCGTTCCAGCGGATCAGGTCGGCGACCGGCCGGCCGACGTAGACCATGCCGTCGGGATAGCCGAGCAGTTCGAGGTAGCGGCGGTTCCAGGCGACCAGGCGCAGGTCGCGGTCGACCACGCTGATGCCCTGTGCGATGTTCTCCATCGTGGTCGACAGCAGCTCGCGGTTGAAGCGCAGCTCCTGCGAGGCCTCGTCCAGCAGCGCGACCGTCTCGGCGATGTCGAGGCCGCTGCCGGACAGCGCGCTGGTCAGCATGCGCCGCGCGCTGGGCGCGCCGACCGCGCCGGCGAGCAGGCGCTCGGTGGCCTGGATCAGCGCGCGGTCGGCGTTTTCCGCAGGCGGCAGCGGGCGGCCGCGCGCCTGCGCGTACTCGTCGAACGCGCGCGCCGCAGCGCGCTCGCCGACGATGCGGCCGGCGATCGCGCGCAGCTCGTCGACGCGCACGCGGCCGCGGAACTCGCCGCCACCGGACCGGCGCGCGGCGTACGGGTCGAGGAACGCCAGCGCGCGCAGGCGCTCGTCCACGCTGGGCCGGTAGCGCAGCGACAGGAACACCATGCAGCCGACGTTGGCCAGCAGCGACCAGAACGTGCCGTGCGTCACCGCATCCCAGCCGGACAGGTGGAACAGCGCCTGCGGCTTCAGCCAGTCCAGCCCGAACGGACCGCGCTCGACCCAGCCGTCCGGCAGCCAGCCGGCGGTGGCCACGCTCGGCAACAGCAGGGTGTAGGTCCATACCGCGAAGCCGGCCGCCAGGCCGGCGATCACGCCGATGCGGCTGGCGCCGCGCCAATACAGCGCGGAGACGATCGCCGGAGCGAACTGCGCGACCGCGACGAACGCCAGCAGGCCCAGCGTGGCGAGGTACTCGGCGTGGGTGCTGGCGCGGTAGTAGCCGTAGGCGAGCAGCGCCAGCAGCACGATGGCGATGCGGCGTACCGCCAGCACCACCGCCGACAGGTCGCGGCGCTGCTCCAGCTTCAGCGCGCGGATGCGCAGCAGCGCCGGCATCACCAGGTCGTTGCTGATCATCGTCGCCAGCGCGACCGACTCGACGATCACCATGCCCGTGGCCGCCGAGAATCCGCCGATATAGGCCATCAGGGCCAGCGCCGTCTGGCCGTTGGCCAGCGGCAGCCACAGCAACCGGGCGTCGGGGCTGAGTCCGGCCGTGGAGGCGAACGCCGCGCCAGCGGAAACGATCGGCGGCACCAGCACGCAGATCAGCAGCAGGTACAGCGGGAACACCCAGCGCGCGCGGCGCACGTCGCGCGCGTCCTCGCACTCGACCACGCCGACCTGGAATTGGCGCGGCAGGCAGAACATCGCGCAGAACGCCAGCAGGGTCTTGGCGAAGAAGCCGGACGGCAGCTCGGCGTCCACCGACGCGCGCAGCGACTGGCCCAGCTCGGCGACGCTGTGCGGGTTCACGCGCAGCGCGTACACGCCGATCGCGACGAACGCGACCAGCTTGACCACCGACTCGACCGCGATCGCCAGCATCATGCCGTGGTGGTGCTCGGTGGCGTCGATCTGGCGGGTGCCGAACAGGATCGCGAACGCCGCCAGCAGCAGCGCGCACCAGAACGCGCTGTCGCCGATCGGCAGCGCGGCGGCGCTCGCGCTGCCGTGGCTGAGCACGCCGATCGACATCGCCACCGCCTTGAACTGCAGCGCGATGTAGGGGATCGCCGCGACCACCGCGATCAGCGTCACCAGCGCGCCCAGCCCCTGCGACTTGCCGAAGCGCGCGGCGATGTAGTCGGCGATCGAGGTGATGCCGCGTTCCTTGGCGATCAGGTTCAGCCGCTCGAGCAGGCCGATGCCGAACACGAACAGCAGGATCGGGCCGAGGTAGATCGGCAGGTAGGACAGGCCTGAGCGCGCCGCGCTGCCGACCGCGCCGTAGAACGTCCACGACGAGCAGTACACCGCCAGCGCCAGGCTGTAGACGATCGGGCGCAGGAACGGCCGGCTCGGGTACAGCGGCCGGCGGTCGCCGTAGTAGGCGACGCCGAACAGCAGGCCGACGTAGGCCAACGAAACCAGCAGCAGCAGCCAGCCGGCAATCACGGGTGCGCGCGCTCCGCTCGATGCGGTAGCCATTCTATGGCCGCGGCGCGGCGGAATTGGAAGTGCCGGCGCGCGCGCGGCTTGCCGGCGCGGCGGCGCGCCGCCACCATGCAGGCATGTCGCACTTCCTGCCTGCGGATCCGCTCGCGGTCGCGGCGTCCGGCCTGGACGCCGCGGACGTGCACGTGTGGCGCCTGCCCCACCGGCGCGGCGCCGGGCGCGGCGCGCTGGCCGCGCTGCTGGGCGCCTACCTCGGCGTGCCCGCCTCCGCGCTGGCGTTCGTCGCCGGCGCACACGGCAAGCCGTCGCTGGCGCCGCCGCACGCGCGCCTCGCGTTCAGTTGGTCGCACAGCGGCGATTACGCGTTGGCGGCGCTGGGCCGCGACGCGGCGCTGGGCGTCGACGTCGAGCACGTGCAGACGCGCCCGCGCCTGCTCGAGCTGGCCGAGCGCTACTTCGCCGCCGAGGAAGCGGCCGCGCTGCGCGGGCTCGCCGGCGCGGCGCGCACCGAGGCGTTCTTCACCCTGTGGACCGCGAAGGAGGCGGTGCTGAAGGCGCTCGGGCGCGGGCTCGCGTTCGGCCCGGCGCGCGTGGCGTTCGCGCTGCAGGCCGCGGGCGCGCGGCCGCTCGCCTTCGCCGACGATGCCGCGCCCGCATCGGACTGGCAGCTGCACGCGCTGGCGCCGGCGCCGGGCTATGCCGGCGCGGTGGCCTGGCGCGGCGGCGCGCGACGCGTGCGCACGTTCGCCGCCGCCGCGCCACCCGGCTGAGCCCTCGCCCGCTGCGACGCTCGCGCCGCCGGCCCCGTCCCTATTCCCGTGGAACCGACCGCCCCCCGCAGCGTCTTCGCACAGGAGGTGCCGCCCGATCTGCTGGCGCAGGCGCGGCGCGGCGACATGCAGGCGCATGCCGAGCTGTACCGCCGCTTCGCCGCGCCGGTGTTCAACCTCGCGCTGCGCGTGCTGGGCGAGCGCGCGGCGGCCGAGGACGTGGTGCAGGAAGTGTTCGTCCGCGTGCTGGGGCAGGTGCGGCGCTACCGCGGCGAGGCCCCGTTCGGGCTGTGGCTGCGCCGGCTGGCGGTCAACGCGACGATCGACCAGCTGCGCGCGCGCCGCTTCCTGGTCGCCACGGACGCCGACGCGTTGCTGGCCCGGCTGGGCGCGCCCGGCCCGCTGCCGGAGCAGCAGGCCGAGGCGCTGGCGCTGCTGCTGCGGCTGCCGCCGCGCGCGCGCGCGGTGGTGGTGCTGCACGAGCTGGAGGGCTACACCCACGCGGAGCTGGCACGCATGTTCGAGCAGACCGAGAGCTATTCGAAATCGATCCTGTCGCGCGCCCTGGTGCGGCTGCGCCGCCGCCTCGGCCGCGACGGGATCGGCCTGGAGTCGCTGCCATGAATGAAACCATGCCCCCGCTTTCCCACGCGCAACTGCGCGCGCTGCCGCAGTTCGCGCCCGACCCCGCGCTGTGGCCGCGCATCGTCGCGCGCGCGCGACGGCGACAGGCGCAGCGCGTGGCGGCCGGCGCCTGCTGCGTGCTGCTGCTGGCCGGCGCGACGGCGGCGCTGCTGCCGGCGACGCGCGCACCGGCGCCGACGCACGACTGGCAGGCGCGCGCCGGCGCGCTCGAGCGCGAGCTGGCGTCCGCGGCGCCGCGTGGGCCCGCGCCCGGACCGCTCGCCGACGCGCTCGGCGGCGTCGATCGCGCGCTGCACGCCGCTTACGCGCGCGGCGCGCCGCCGGCCGAGCGCGAAACGCTATGGCGCGCCCGCAGCGAGCTGCTGGAAAGCCTGGTCGCCGCGCAGCGCGACGGCCTGCGCACGACGCGTATCTGATCGCGGCGCCCGACGCCGCACGAGGAGTCGATCATGTCCATGCCCCGCCTTCCCTCTTGCCTGCTGGTTCTCGCCGCCACGTTCGCCACCGCGCCGGCGGCGCTCGCCGACGGCGACGTCGCCGCCCAGCTCCGCGATGAACTCGGCACGCTGCGCCTGCAGCTCGCCGAGCGCGGCCTGTTCGCGGACCTGGGCGCGACCGACGCGCCGCTGACAGTCGAGCTGCCGGCAGATCGCGGCGTCGATCTCGGCCTGGTCGTCGACAGCACCGATGCCGCGCATGCGCGCGACGGCCTGCACGTGCTCGCGGTCGCGCCGGGCAGCCTCGGCGCGCGCATGGGCGTGCAGGCGGGCGACGTGCTGGCCCGCGTCAACACCGCGCCGCTGGCCGGCCTCGGCACCGACGCGGACGGCCGCGCGGCCGCCGCCGCGCGGCTGCGCCAGGCGCTGGATGCGCTGCCCGACGGCGCGCCGCTCGCGCTGGACGTGCGCCGCGGCGCGCGCACGCTGGCGCTGTCCGCACCGCTGCAGCGCGTCGACCTGCCGGCAATGCGCGTGGAGCTGTCCGCTGGCGCGGGCCCGGCGGCCGGCGGCAGCTGCGCGCGCATCACCACCTTCGACGTGGCGCCGCGCAACCGGCACATCTATTCCGCCGCGCTGCTGCTGATCGACGGACGCAACGCCGGCGTGAGCGGCCAGGAAAGCTATCGCGTCGATCCGGGCCGGCACGTGCTGACCGTCGGCGAGCGTATCGACCGCAGGCAACTGCCGAGCACGCTGATCGCGCGCGCCGGCCGCGACAGCCGCGTCTCGACCAAGACCCTGGAGGTCGACATCCGCCCCGGCACGCTCTACTACCTGGGCGCCCAGTTGCATATCGAGCGCCTGTCCAATCCGGGCCCGGACGAGGCCTGGTGGCAACCGGTGATCTGGCTGACGGCGCCGGCGCGCTGTCCGTAACCGGTCCGCGCAGGGCGGATCGCCGCCGGGAACCCGGCGCGTGCGCCGCGGTCTCTGTTCCTGGAGTCCGATCTCCAGCCGTGGATACCCTTGCGCCCGCACGGATGCGACGGCGGCGCCCGACGCGCGCAGGACTGCGCGCGTCTTTCTTTGGCATCATGGTCTACCGCGGCGCGATGCGGCGCGGCGATTCCGTCCATGCATGCGGGGTAGCGGCATGACCGTGCTCAGCGTCAATCTCAACAAGGTGGCCGTGCTGCGCAACTCGCGCGGCGGGGACCAGCCGGACGTGTGCGCCGCCGCACGCGTGTGCATCGACGCCGGCTGCGGCGGCATCACCGTGCATCCGCGGCCCGACCAGCGCCACATCCGCCCGGACGACGTGCGCGCGCTGGCCGCGCTGACCCGCGGCCGGGTCGAGCTGAACGTCGAGGGCAATCCCTGGGCCGGCGCGCGCGGCGACTATCCCGGCTTTCTCGCCCTGGTGCGCGAAACGCGGCCGCAGCAGGTCACGCTGGTGCCGGACGCCGACGCGCAGATCACCTCCGACCACGGCTTCGACCTCGCGGGCGACGCCGCGCGGCTGGCGCCGGTGATCGCGGAGCTGCGTGCGCTCGGCTGTCGCGTCTCGCTGTTCGTCGACGCCGGCGCGGCGGCGCTGGATGCGGCGGCGCGACTCGGCGCGCAGCGCATCGAGATCTACACCGGCCCCTACGCGCACGCGTTCGCCCACGGCGACTGCACGCGCGAGCTTGCGCTTTGCGCCGACACCGCGCGACGCGCGCAGCAGGCGGGCCTCGCGGTCAACGCCGGACACGATCTCAACCAGCGCAATCTCGGCGCGTTGAAGCAGGCCATCCCGGGGCTGGCCGAAGTCTCGATCGGCCACGCCCTGATCGACGAAGCGCTGTACGACGGCCTCGCCCGCACCGTGCGCAACTATCTCGCGATCCTGGCCTGAACGTCCGCGCATCGGCGGGCAGCGCGGTTCCCGGCTGCGGTCCGCCGGCCCCGCAAACGAAGACGCCGCGCAATGCGCGGCGTCTTCCGAGGCAACGTCGAGCGGACGGCCTTATTTGCCTTCGCCCGACTTGCCGGTGGTGATGAAGCCGACGTGCACCATGCCGGCGCTCTTCGCGTCGGAGAGCACGCCCCAGATGGTCTTGTACTCGATGCTCTTGTCGGCGCGGATCTGCAGTTCCGGCTGCGGTGTCCTCACCGCCGCCACCGCGAACTGCGCCTTCAGCTCGGCCTCGTTGACCGGGTTGTCGTTGAGGAACATCGAACCATCTTCCTTGATGGCCAGGTCCATCGGCACGACCTTCTCGTCCACCTTGAGGCCGGGATCGGCCTTGGGCAGGTCGACGCGGATGCGGTGCGACATCAGCGGCGCCGTGATCATGAAGATGATCAGCAGCACCAGCATCACGTCCACGAGGGGCGTGACGTTGATGTCCGACATCGGGCCGCCACCGCTGTTGGTGCTGAACGCCATGGCGTCTTACCTCACTTCTCGAAGCCGATCTTCTTGACGTTTTTGCTCTTGGCCTCGGCCATGACCGTCGCCAGGATTTCGTACCGCGTGGTGTCGGTCGCCTTGATGCGCAGCTCCGGCTGCGCATCCTCGGGCTTGGCCCCCACCACCGCCAGCTGCGCCGCCAGCTCGAGATCCGAGATCGGGCTGTCGTTCCAGTACATCGAGCCGTCTTCCTTCAGCACCAGGCTGATCGGCTCCATGGGGTTTTCGTTCTGGACGTTCTGGTTCGGCTGCGGCAGGTCGATGCGGATGTTGTGCGACAGCATCGGCGCCGTGATCATGAAGATGATCAGCAGCACCAACATCACGTCCACGAGGGGCGTGACGTTGATGTCCGCCATCGGGCCACCGCCGCTGTTGGTGGTGAAGGCCATGACCGCCTACCTCACTTCTTGGCAGCAGGTGCCGCCGCCGCCGTCGAGCGCGGGCCGGCCACCGCAGCCGCCGGAACGGCTTCGACGCGCGCGCCGGTGGTGAAGAAGTCGTGCAGGTCGTGCGCGAATTCGTCGAAGCGGGCGTAGGTGGTGCGGTTGGTGCGCACGAAGAAGTTGTACGCCATCACCGCCGGGATCGCGACCGCCAGACCGATCGCCGTCATGATCAGCGCCTCGCCGACCGGGCCGGCGACCGCATCGATCGACGCCTGGCCGGACGCACCGATGCCGATCAGGGCGTGGTAGATGCCCCACACGGTGCCGAGCAGACCGACGAACGGGGCGGCCGAGCCGACGGTTGCCAGCAGGGTCAGGCCGGCCTCGAGGCGCATGCTCTCGCGGGCCACCGCCTGGCGCAGCGCGCGGTCGATGAACTCCGAACGGTTCAGCGCTTCGGCCAGGCGGCTGCCTTCGTGGCGCTGATGGTGGGTCGCGGCGAACGCGCAGTCGAGCACGATCTTCGAGAACGGCTCGGACTTCGGCTGCATCTCCATGGCGCGAATCGCTTCCTGCGCCGTGCTGGTGTCCCAGAACTTCGACATCACGCCTTCCATGCGCTGGCGGATCATCGTGTTGGTCAGGAAGTTGCGCACGATGTAGTACCAGGACATCACCGACATGACGACCAGCACCACGAACACGATGAAGCCCACCCAGTTCTCGCCGTGGATGAAGCTCCGGAACAGATGGTCGAAGCCCATCTGCTGCAGTGCCTGGGCGCTGCCGCCGCCCATGCCCGGAATCGGGGCTGCCGCCGCGTCGGTCGGCGGAATGGTGCCAGCGTCAGGCTGGGTCGAACTCGCTTCTTGAAGCATAAACGCTACCCTTCGTTAAGCGTGGACATGGACTCTAGCGCAGCCGTTATTGGCCGAGCGTAAAGTTGACCGGAATTCGTGCGTAGCCTTCGACCGGCTGGCCGTTGTGCTTGCCCGGATTGAATCGCCAGTTGCGTGCCGCTTCCATGGCGGCACGGTCCAGCTCGCGATAACCGCTGGAACGTTCCACTTTGACTTCCTTGGGCGAGCCGTCCACGCCCACCAGAACGAGCAAGACCACCGTTCCCTGGTGCTGCTGGCGCATCGCCTCCGGCGGATACCGGGGCGGATTGCGCTGACGATAGCTCACGTCCTCGCTGGGCGCGATATCCGACGGCGGCGCGGGCGGCGCCGGGGGTGCCGGCGGCGGCGCAGGCGTCGACATGGCCGTCTGCTCCTCCACCGGTGGCGGCTGCGGCGGCGGCGGGGTCGGCGGCGGCTTGATCAATTCCTTGATCTGCGGCGGCGGCTTCCTCGGCGGTTCCGGCGGCGGCGGCGGCGGGGGCGGCGGCGGCGGCGGCGGCTCGATGAACTCCACCTGGACGATATTGTCCTTCTTCACTTCCTTGGCTTGCGGCGGAGCGGCCGGTGCGGCGATGAGCAGGAACGCAAAGGAATGCACCGCGAAGGCCACGGCCAACGCCCATGTGCGCTTCCAGTTGAACGGCTCGGAGCCGGGGGAGTGCTTGCTTGTGGCCATCAGTACGAATCAACCACTCTCAATGGGTACACCCGATTTCCCTCCACGCGTAGACGGCGCAGCGTGAAGCAGCGTCGCGCCCGGAACGCGTGGGGGAAAGACGTTGACACTACACCAGCGACCGACGTTTGTATATAGGCTGAACGACGACCGCGGCGGCGGGATGGTGCGGGACGAAAGCTACTTGGCAGCGCCGAGTTTCTTCAGCATGTCGCGCGCCATCGACGCGGTTTCTGAGTCCTCCGCCGCGCGCTTGTAGGCGGCGATCGCCGCCGCGTTGTTCTTCATCTTGAGCTCGGCGTTGCCCAGCAGAAGGTAGGCAGCGCCCTGGCGCTTGACGCCCTTTTTCAACGCCTGCTGCAGGGCGGCCTTGCCCTCGGCGTACTTCAGTTGGTCCTGGATCAGCACCTGCGCGCGCAGCAGGTCGAGCTCGCCGTCCGGCGCGTCCGGCGCCGCCTTGGCGTAGGCCTCCATCGCCTTGGCCGTGTTGCCGGCGATGCGGTAGGTGTCGCCGATCAGCTTGTACGGCTTGTAGCCGGGCTTGACCACGCCCTTGGCGATGCCGTCCAGCACGGCCTGGGTCCCCTTGGCGGCGTAGCTCTCGGCCTGGGCCTGGCTGTCGGCGTTCTGCGCCATCACCTGGAAGACCTGCCCCATCAGGATGTAGTTGTCCTCGGTTGTGAGGGCGCCCTTGGCCGCAGCCTTTTCCATCAGCGCGCCCATGCGCGCGTACTCGGCATTGTTCTGGTAGACCACCAACGCATTGTTGAGTTTGGTCGTCTTGGTCGGATCCTTGGCCAGCGCCTCGTCGACCATCTTGTCCATCTGGTCGTACTGCTTGGTTTCGCCGTAGCAAACAAGAAGCAGGTTGTCCCAGGAATCCTTGCTCGCACCGCCGTTGAGGGCAATCGCCTTATTCACCGCCGCGATCGCCTCGGGAAATTTCTGCAGGTGGTAGTCGATGGTGCCCTCGACATAGTAGGAATCTGGGCTTTCGCTCCTACCCTGTTCGCGCCAGACCTTCATCTGCTCGTCGGCTTGTTGATACTGCTCGTCTGCTGCGTAAGCCGTGACCATGTTCAGCATCGAACCGAAATAGCTGTCGTTCGGCAGCGAGTTCAGGTCCAGCAACTGCTTGTACAGCGCGACCGCGCCCTTGTAGTCGCCGGCGTTGTACTTGAGGTTGGCGAGCAACTGCAGGGCGATGCCCTTCGCGTACTTGCTCTTGCTGGAATCGAGGATCTTCTGCGCGTTCTCCTGCACCTTGGCGTCGTCGCCGGCGTTGTTCGCGTCGATAGCGGCCTGCAGCGTCTTATGGTCGCGCTCGCTGGTAAGGTCGTTCTTCGGCTCGCTGCGCGTCGCATTCGGGTAATCCGACGGTTGCTTGCTTTCCTTGGCGACGGCGATGCCGCCGGTCAGCAAGAGCGCCAGCGCCGCGACGGCGAGCAGGCGGGAGAAACGTCCGAACTTCATGGCGCACCTCGGTTGACGGCGCGCCTTCGGCGCGCGGGGAGTCGGCGAGAGTAACGCCAGGCGCGCGCGCGGCTCAAGCCGCGCTGCATCATCCGCGCCGCTCTGCGTGCCCGGGAATGTGAACTTTTGCGTGGGGGCCTTTCGCGAGGCTGCGGACATCACGCGTGCCGCCCTGGCCGCGCCGCCGCCGAGACGCGGCCTGCGGCGACCGTCCGCGGCGCAACGAGCCGTATGCAACGAGTACGCGGTGCGCGCGGGCCCCCGCCGGATCGGCGCAGGGGGCGCGCGCATGCGGAACGCGCGCGCCCGACCGCGCTCAGACGTCCAGATTGCTGACCCTGAGCGCGTTCGACTCGATGAACTCGCGACGCGGCTCGACCACGTCGCCCATCAGCGTCGCGAAGACCTGGTCGGCAGCGACGGCGTCCTCGATGCGCACCTGCAGCAGGCGTCGCGTCTCCGGATTGACCGTGGTTTCCCACAGCTGCTCGGGGTTCATTTCGCCGAGGCCCTTGAAGCGCTGGATGGTGCGGCCCTTCTTCGCCTCGTCGAGCAGCCAGCCTCGCGCCTGCGCGAAGCTGGTCGCCGCCTGCACGGCATTGCCGCGGCGGATCTGCGCATCCGGTTGCAGCAGGCCGTGCAGGGCGCGCGCGGTCTCGAGGATCGGACGGAACTCCGGGCCGGCGAAGAACGGCTGCGGCAGCACGTGCGTCTGCGCCAGGCCGTGCTGCACGCGCTCGATCAGCAGCGCCGGCGGCTGCTCGCCCTGCCCCGGGCGCGCGCTCAGCGTATAGCGCGCGCGACCGAGGCCGGTGGCGTTGAGCCGTCCGGCCAGCCCGTCCAGCCAGCCTTGCAGCGCCGGCGGATCCTGCCACAGCGCGGCGTCCAGCGGCGCGTATTCCAGCATCGCCTGCAGCGCGCCGGGGTCGCAGCGATGGCCGAGGCGCTCGATCTGGTCGAGCGCGGCCTGGTAGTCGCGCAGCAGCTTCTCCAGGCCCTCCCCTCGCACCGCCGGAGCATCCGCAACGTAGGCGAGTTCCGCTCCTTCGACCGCGTTGGCGATCAGGTAGGCGTTCAGCGCCGCGTCGTCCTTGAGGTACATCTCCTGCTTGCCCTGCTTGAGCTTGTACAGCGGCGGCAGGCCGATGTAGACGTGGCCGCGCTCGATCAGCTCCGGCATCTGCCGGTAGAAGAAGGTCAGCAGCAGCGTGCGGATGTGCGAGCCGTCCACGTCCGCGTCGGTCATGATGATGATGCGGTGGTAGCGCAGCTTGTCCGGGTTGTACTCGTCCTTGCCGATGCCGGTGCCCAGCGCGGTGATGAGCGTGCCCACCTCGGCTGAAGCTAACATCTTGTCAAATCTTGCTTTTTCGACATTCAGGATCTTGCCCTTCAGGGGCAGGATGGCCTGATACTTGCGGTTGCGGCCCTGCTTGGCCGAGCCGCCGGCGGAGTCGCCCTCGACGATGAACAGCTCGGACAGGGCGGGATCCTTCTCCTGGCAGTCGGCCAGCTTGCCCGGCAGGCCGGCGATATCGAGCGCGCCCTTGCGGCGGGTCAGCTCGCGCGCCTTGCGCGCAGCCTCGCGGGCGCGGGCGGCGTCGACCACCTTTTCGGCGATCGCGCGCGCCTCGGCCGGATTTTCCAGCAGGAACTCCTCGAGCTTGGCGTTGACCACCTGCTCGACGATGCCCTTGACCTCGCTGGACACCAGCTTGTCCTTGGTCTGCGAGGAAAATTTGGGGTCGGGCACCTTGACCGACAGCACCGCGATCAGGCCTTCGCGCATGTCGTCGCCGGACAGCGCGACCTTGGCATTCTTGGCCAGCCCCGATTGCTCGATGTAGTTCGCCAGGGTACGGGTCAGCGCGGCGCGGAAGCCGGTCAGGTGCGAGCCGCCGTCGCGCTGCGGGATGTTGTTGGTGAAGCAGAACATCGTTTCCTGGTAGCCGTCGGTCCACTGCAGGGCGACATCGACGGTCACCGCCTCCGCCATGGCGCTGAAGTAGACCACGGTGGGATGCAGCGCCGTCTTCACCTGCGCCAGGTGCTGCACGAACGAACGGATGCCGCCGGCGTACTGGAACACGTCGCGCTTGTCGACGCGGGCATCGATCAGTTCGATCTTCACCCCGGAGTTGAGGAAGGCCAGCTCGCGCAGGCGCTTGGCAAGGATGTCGTGATGGAACTCGACGTTGGAGAAGATCGTCGGGCTGGGCAGGAAGCGCACCGTGGTGCCGCGCAGCGTCGACGGGCCGACCTTCTTCAGCGGGTACAGCGGCTCGCCGAGCCGGTATTCCTGCAGATACTCGCTGCCGTCGCGGTAGATGCTCAGCCAGAGGTGGTCCGACAGCGCGTTGACCACCGACACGCCGACGCCGTGCAGGCCGCCCGACACCTTGTAGGAGTTGTCGTCGAACTTGCCGCCGGCGTGCAGCACGGTCATCACCACCTCGGCGGTGGAACGCCCCTCCTCCGGATGGATGCCGACCGGGATGCCGCGCCCGTTGTCCTCGACGCTGACCGAGCCGTCGTCGTGGATGGTCACCGTGACGTGATCGCAGTAGCCGGCCAGCGCCTCGTCGATCGAGTTGTCGACGACCTCGAACACCATGTGGTGCAGGCCGGTGCCGTCATCGGTATCGCCGATGTACATGCCCGGACGCTTGCGGACGGCTTCGAGACCCTTGAGGACCTTGATGCTGCTCGAATCGTAGTGTGCGTTCATGCGGATCCGGCTGGGACAGGCGGGGGCGGCGCGGGCACCCCGTGAGGGGCCGCCAGGTGCAGACCGCGCGAGAAATCGCTGAATTATACCAGCACTTGTGGCGAAGCCGGTTCCACGTGGAACACCGGCATCAGCGCCGCCTGTCGATGCGCCCCTGTTCCACGTGGAACAACGCGGCCTCGACCTCGCGCAGCACCGGCGGCAGCTCGGTTCCCGTAATCAGCACCTGCGCGGCACCGGCCAGCAGCCGCTCGACGACGCGCCGCTGGTGCGCCTGGTCCAGCTCGGAGGCGAGATCGTCCAGGCCGATCACGGGCCATTCGCCGCGCCGCTCGGCGTGCAGCTCGGCCTGCGCCAACACGCAGGCCAGCGCGCACAGCTTTTCCTGTCCGCGCGACAGGTGCTCGCGCGCCGGCGCCTCGGCAAACCGCAGCGACCAGTCCGCGCGATGCGGCCCGGCGGTCGTATGTCCCCGCGCAAGGTCTTTGCCCCGCCGCTCGGCCAACAGCGCGGCCAGCGCGGTCTCGTCCGGCCAGCCGCGGCGGTAGCTCAGCTCCACCGGCCCAAGCTCGGGCAGGAACGCGCCCGCGACGCGGCCGATCCAGCTCCCCAGCGCCCCGGCATAAGCCCGGCGGGCATCGTCGATGGGATCCGCGGCCGCGGCCATCTCGGCCTCCCAGGGCGCGAGCCAGTCGGGGCGCGCCTGCTCGCGCAAAAGTGCGTTGCGCTGCTTCAGCGCGCGCTGATAGCGGCGCCACTGCGGCAGGAATTCCGGTTCCACGTGGAACACGCCCCAGTCCAGAAACCGTCGGCGTTCTTCGGAGCCCCCCGCAATCAGCGCATGCGAACCCGGCTCGAAGCACACCACGGCACAGCGTTCGAGCAGGTCGCCGACGTTGCCGAGCGTTGCGCCGTCGAGGCGCGCCGCCCAGCGGCCGGCCTCGCGCGACAGCCCCAGCCGGTGCCGCGATCCCGCCGCCACGGTCAGTTCGGCATACACGGTGAACGCCGTTTCCCCCCGGCGCAGCAGGGCTTCGCGCCCGCCCGCGCGGAACGAGCGCCCGTGCGACAGCAGGTAGGCCGCTTCCAGCAGGCTGGTCTTGCCGGCCCCGTTGGGGCCGAGCAGCAGGTTGATGCCCGGCGCAGGGGTCAACTCGGCGCGGTCGAAGCAGCGCAGGTTCTGCAGCCGCAGTGTTTCGAGCCTCACGGGCAGGCACCCCGGAAACAATGACGCCGGGCCGGTCCCAGACCGCACCCGGCGTCGTGGCGGCGCTGCCGCATCGCGGTCAGAGCCGCAGCGGCATCACCACGTGGCGCGCATTCTCGCCCTGCTCGCCTTCCAGCAGGCAGCTCGACTGCGCATCGCGCAGGCACAGGCGCACGCGTTCGCCGCGCAAGGCGCCCAGCGCGTCCAGCAGGTAGCCCACGTTGAAACCGACGGCCAACTCACTGACGCCGCTCTCGGCCTCCACTTCCTCGACCGCTTCTTCCTGCTCGGGGTTGTGCGCGACCAGGCGCAGCTTGCCGGGGCTGACCTCGATCTTGACGCCGCGGTACTTCTCGTTCGACAGGATCGCCGCGCGCTGCAGGGCCGCGCGCAGCAGGTCGCGATTGACCATCACGACCTTGTCGGCACCGATCGGCAGCACCGCCTCGTAATCCGGGAAACGCCCGTCGATCAGCTTCGACGTGAAGGTGACGTCGCCGCGACGCACGCGCAGATGGTTGCGGCCGAATTCCAGCTCCACCTCGCCCTCGCCTGATTCGAAGAGCCCGGCCAGTTCCATCACGCCCTTGCGCGGGATGATGATCTGGCGGCGCGCGGTGCCGCCGGCGTCGAGGTTCGTCTCGGCCAGCGCCAGGCGGTGCCCGTCGGTGGCCACGCAGCGCAACGCCTGCTCGCGCAGGTCCAGCAGCATGCCGTTGAGGTAGTAGCGGACGTCCTGGTTCGCCATGGCGAACGCGGTGCGCTCGATCAAATCCTTCAGGACCGCCTCCGGCAGGCGCACGCGCTCGACCAGCTCGATCTCGTCGACCGTCGGAAACTCGCCGTGCGGCAAGGTCGCCAGCGTGAACCGGCTGCGACCCGCGTTCAGCGCAATCCGGTCGCCGCTCAGTTTCAGCTCGATCGCCGCACCGTCCGGCAGCGCGCGCACGATGTCGAACAGCTTTCGCGCCGGGATCGTGGTCTCGCCGTCCTCGGCGTGTTCGACCGGGGCGGTCGCGATCATCTCGACTTCGAGATCGGTACCGGTGAGCGCAACGCGCCCGCCGCTGACCTGCACCAGAAGGTTTGCCAGTACCGGCAACGTCTGCCGGCGCTCCACCACGCCGATGACCTGCTGCAGTGGTTTGAGCAGAACTTCGCGTTGGATGCTGAATCGCATGACCCCGTTCCTGATCCGATCCTGCTTGTTTATAACTTTATGTCCGTAGCGGTTGTAGGCGCTGTGGACACGCGGAATAAGTCTAAAAACATTTCTAAAACATGGAGTTGTACACGTCTTAATAGACGCTAACCCGGCCCGCCGGCTGTGGGTGCCCTGTGGATAACTTTTGGCCCCCGCGGCTCCCCCGGATTATCCACAGCTTACTGACCGGTAAGTATACGGATCAGCTTTTCCCAGTCCTGGCGCATCCGCGCGTCGCTGTCGCCCAACCCGCGGATGGTGCGGCAGGCGTGCAGCACGGTGGTGTGGTCGCGTCCGCCGAACGCCTCGCCGATCTCGGGCAGGCTGTGCTCGGTCAGCTCCTTGGCCAGCGCCATTGCCAGCTGCCGCGGCCGCGCCACCGAACGCACGCGGCGCTTGGACAGCAGGTCCGACAGGCGCACCTGGTAGTAGTCTGCCACCGCCTTCTGGATGTTCGGGATGGTCACCGCCTGGGCGTGCACGCTGAGCAGGTCGCGCAACGTCTCCTGGGCGAACTCCAGGCTGATCGCGCGGCCGAAGAAGTTGGCGCGCGCGGCCAGCGTATTCAGCGCGCCCTCGAGATCGCGCACGTTGGAACGGATGCGGCGCGCCATCAGCATCGCCACGTCCTCGGGCACGGCGACGCCCTTGTGCTGAGCCTTGGCCAGCAGGATCGCCGCGCGCGTCTCGAAGTCCGGCGGCTCGATCGCCACCGACAGGCCCCAGCCGAGGCGCGATTTCAGCCGCGGCTCCAGGTTCTCCACCTCCTTCGGGTAGCGGTCGCAGGTCAGGATGATCTGCTGCTTGCCCTCGAACAGCGCGTTGAAGGTGTGGAAGAACTCCTCCTGCGTGGTGTTCTTGCCGGCGAAGAACTGGATGTCGTCGATCAGCAGCGCGTCGACCGAGCGGAAGCGCCGCTTGAACTCGTCCATGTTCTTGGTGCGCAGCGCCTCGATCATCGTGCCGACGAACTGCTCGGAGCGCAGGTACAGCACCTTGGTGCCGGCACTGCGCTCGCGGATCAGATTGCCGGCGGCGTGCATCAGGTGGGTCTTGCCCAGGCCGGTGCCGCCGTACAGCAGCAGCGGGTTGTAGGCGCGGCCGGGATTCATCGCCACCTGCATCGCCGCGGCTTTGCCGAGCTGGTTCGACTTGCCCTCGACGAAGCTGTCGAAGGTGTAGTTCGGATCGAGGTTGTGCTCGAACCCGGGCTCGGCGACGGCCGCGGCCGTCGGCCGCGCGGCCGCACGCGGCTTGCGCGCGCTGTCGGCCGCGCCGACCTCGACCTGCACGCCGACCGCGCGGCCGGCAAGGTGTGCCAGCACCGTCTCGATGCGGGCGAGGTATTCGCTGCGAACCACGTCCAGCGTGTAGGCATTGGGCGCGAACAGGCGGACGCCGTCGCCGTCGGCGCGCGCCTGCAGCGGCAGCAGCCAGGTGTGCATGTCCTCGGCGCTGAGTTCGCCTTCCAGGCGTTCAAGGCAGCGCCGCCACAGATCGTTCATGGTTCCTCGGGGGGTGCGGGTGCGCGCCGAGGCGCGTCGAGCGGCTCCGAAGCATAGCAGGGTGGGTGCGGCGGGCGCCGCGCAACGCGTGTCGCGCCTCATGCGCCTTGACCTGCGTGGAGGCGCCACGTATCCTCCCGAATCTTTTTACCAGGCCAGAATTCCTGGAGGCCCACCATGAAGCGCACCTACCAGCCCAGCAAGCTCAAGCGCGCCCGCACCCACGGATTCCGTGCCCGCATGAAGACCGCGGACGGCCGCAAGGTGTTGAGCGCCCGTCGTGCCAAGGGCCGCAAGCGTCTGATCCCGTAACACGCGCATGTCGCAGGCCGGCCTGCCGCGCGGCGCGCGGCTTCGCCGCGCCGCCGATTTCGCCGCGCTGCGCTCCGCAGCCGGCCGCCTCAGCAGCCGCTATTTCCAGATCCGCTACGGTGTCGGCGGCGCCGCATGCGCGCGCCTCGGCCTTGCCGTGTCCAGGCGCGTGTCCAAGCGCGCCGTCGAGCGCAACCGCATCAAGCGGCTGGTGCGCGAGGCATTCCGCCAGGCGCGCGCCGAACTGCCGCCGCTTGATCTGCTGGTGATCGCGCGTGCCGAGGCAGTGACCCAGCCCGGGCCGGTGCTGCTGGACGACCTGGCCCGGCTGTGGACGCGGCTCAAGCCGTTGAAGCCGTCCGAGCCGACCGGCACAATCGCGGACTGATCGTCCGCGCCGCCCCTGTCGCGGGTCTCCCGCGCCGCTACCCGAGCCCATCCCGCGATGAACCAAACGCGTTCGCTCCTCGCCTTTGCGCTGCTCTTCGTCGCCTACCTGATCTGGAACCAGTGGCAGGCCGACTACCGCACGCCGCCGCCCGCGGCGCCCGCGCCGGCGGCCACGACGGCGACGGAGACGGCCGGCAGCAGCAGCGCGGCGACCCCGGCCGTGCCCGCGGCGAGCGGTACGCCGGCGCCGGTCGTGCCGGCCGCGCCCGCGGCGACGGCACCGGCCGCGGCGCGGCAACTGGTGACGGTGACCACCGACGTGCTGCGCCTCGCCATCGACACCGAGGGCGGCAGCCTGGTGCGCGCCGACCTGCTGAAATATCCGGTCAAGCCGAAGGACATGCAGCACCCGGTGCGTCTGCTCGACGGCAGCCCGGAACGCTACTTCGTCGCGCAGAACGGCCTGGTCAGCGCGAACGCGCCGGCGCCGGACCACCGCGCGACGTTCGTCGCCGAGCAGTCCGCCTACGCGCTCGCGCCGGGCCAGCAGCAGCTCGTGGTCACGCTCACCTGGCACGATCCGGCCGGGCTCACGGTGAAGAAGCGCTACACCTTCGAGCGCGGCAGCTACGTGATCAAGCTTGCGCAGGAGATCGACAACGGCGGCACGCAGGCCTGGAGCGGCAACGCCTACCGCCAGCTGGTGCGCGTGCCGCCGCCCGAGCCGGCCAAGCACTTCCTCGAGTTCTACAACCCCGAGCGCATCAGCTACAAGGGCGCGGCCTGGTACGGCCCGGAGAAGAAGTTCCAGAAGCTGCCGTTCGGCAAGTTCGTCAAGGAGCCGCTGAACGCCGAAGCCGCCGGCGGCTGGGTGGCGATGCTGCAGCACTATTTCTTCGCCGCCTGGATCCCGAACGAGGGCGAAACCAGCCGCTTCGGCAGCGCGCTGCTCGACGAGCAGGGCACGCAGCGCTACCTGGTGCGTTCGCTGGGCCCCACCCTGACCGTCGCGCCCGGCGCCAGCGCCACCAGCGAGGCGCGGCTGTACGTCGGCCCCGAGCTGCAGAGCACGCTGGACAGCGTCGCCCCCGGCCTGTCGCTGGTGGTCGACTACGGTGTCTTCACCGTGATCGCGCAGCCGCTGCACTGGGTGCTGGCGCACCTGCATCTGCTGGTCGGCAACTGGGGCCTGGCGATCATCCTGCTGGTGCTGCTGATCAAGGCCGTGTTCTTCAAGCTCAGCGAAGCGCAGTTCAAGGCCGGCGCGAAGATGCGCAAGCTGTCGCCGCGCATCCAGGCGTTGAAGGAGCGCTACGGCGACGACAAGCAGAAGATGCAGCAGGCGATGATGGAGCTGTACCAGAAGGAGAAGGTCAACCCGCTCGCGGGCTGCCTGCCGACGCTGGTGCAGATCCCGGTGTTCTTCGCGCTGTATTACGTGCTGATGTACAGCGTCGAGCTGCGCCAGGCGCCGTTCTTCGGCTGGATCCAGGACCTGGCCGCGCCGGACCCCTACTTCGTGCTGCCGGTGCTGTACACGCTGGTGATGATCGCCACGCAGTACCTGACGCCGACCGTCGGCATGGATCCGACGCAAGCCAAGCTGATGAAGGTGATGCCGATCGTGTTCGCGGTGATGTTCGCCTTCTTCCCCGCCGGCCTGACCCTCTACTACGTGGTCAACGGCCTGACCAGCGTGATCCAGCAGTGGGTCATCACGCGGCGCATCGAAGCCGGCGACGCCAAGGCCAAGGCCTGAGTCCCGCGGCACGGCCCGATGCCGGCGTAAGCTCGCCGTCGTGAGCGAGCGCGACACCATCGCCGCCGTCGCCACGCCGCCGGGCGCCGGCGGCGTCGGCGTGCTGCGCGTGTCCGGGCCGCAGGCGCGGACGATCGCGCGCACCCTGCTCGGCCGCGCGCCGCGGCCGCGCCGCGCCCACCTCGCGACCTTCCGCGACGCCGCCGGCGAAGCGCTCGACCGCGGCCTGCTGCTGTACTTCCCGGCCCCGCACTCCTACACCGGCGAGCACGTGCTGGAACTGCACGCGCACGGCAGCCCGGTGGTGCTGGAGCTGCTGTTGCGCCGCGTCTGCGCGCTGGGCGCGCGGCCGGCGCGCGCCGGCGAGTTCTCCGAGCGCGCCTTCCTCAACGGCAAGCTCGACCTCGCCCAGGCGGAAGCCGTCGCCGACCTGATCGCCGCCGGCTCGGAGAGCGCCGCGCGCGCCGCGCTGCGCTCGCTGGAAGGCGAGTTCTCGCTGCGCGTGCGCGCGTTGCTGGACGCGCTGACGCGGCTGCGCGTTCACGTCGAGGCGGCGATCGACTTCCCGGAAGAAGAGATCGACTTCCTTGCCGATCCGGCGATCGCCGCGCAGCTCGCCGCGCTGCGCGAGGGGCTCGCCGCGCTGCTGGCGGAGACGCGTCGCGGCGTGCGCCTGGCCGACGGCCTGCACGTCGTGATCGTGGGGCGCCCCAATGCCGGCAAGTCCAGCCTGCTGAACGCGCTGGCGGCCAGCGAACGCGCGATCGTCGCCGACATCCCCGGCACCACCCGCGACGTGCTGCGCGAGCGCGTGCAGCTCGACGGCATCGAGCTGACCCTGGCCGACACCGCCGGCCTGCGCGACAGCGGCGACGTGGTCGAGCGCGAGGGCGTGCGCCGCGCGCGCGCCGAGCTCGAGCGCGCCGACCTCGCCCTGCTGGTCAGCGACGCCGCCCGCGCCGAGGTCGACCGCGCCCTGCTGGCAACGCTGCCGGCGGAGGCCGCGCGCGTCGTGATCGTCAACAAGATCGACCTCGACGGCGCCGCGCCGCGCCGCGAGACGCGCGGCCGCGACACGTGGCTGTGGCTGTCGGCGCTGAGCGGCGCCGGCCTCGAGCTGCTGCGCGAGGAGCTGAAGCGCCGCGCCGGCTTGGGCGAAGGCGCGGCCGGCGCGTTCAGCGCGCGCACCCGCCACGTGCTGGCGCTGGAGCGCGTCGCCGCCCACCTCGAGGGCGCCGCGCTGACGCTGGTCGAAACCCGCGCCGGCGAACTGGCCGCCGAAGAGCTGCGTCAGGCGCAGCACGCGCTCGGCGAGATCACCGGCGAGTTCAGCAGCGACGACCTGCTCGGCGCGATCTTCGCCAGCTTCTGCATCGGCAAGTGACGGGCGCGCGCCGCGGCGCGCTCAGGCGAAGTGCTCGGCGCCGACCGGCACGCTGTCGGCGCGCATGAAGTGCTCGTGCAGGTACTTCTCGCCTTCGTCGCAGAACAGCGTCACCACCGTCTTCAGCTCGGGATGGCGTTCGCGCACGCGCTTGGCGGCGAGCAGGTGCGCGCCGGAGCTGGGCCCGCAGAACAGGCCGTAGCGGCGCGCGAGGTGGGTCATCGCCTCGACCGCGTCGGCGCTGGACACCGACAGCACGTCGTCGATCAACGCCGCGTGGCGCTGGAAGATGCCGGGCACGAAGCCGTCGGAGATGCCCTCGATCTGGTGGGTGGCGATCTCGCCGCACAGCAGCGTGCACGATTCCGACGGCTCCATGGCGAACAGCCGCACGTTCGGGTTGACCGCGCGGAACGCCTGGCCGACGCCGATCAGCGTGCCGCCGGTGCCGACGCCGGCGACCAGCGCGTCGGGCACGCGGCCGTCCGGCAACTGCGCGAGGATCTCCGGGCCGAGGATCAGCCGGTTTTCCTCGACGTTCCACTCCGACTCGAACTGGCGCGGGCAGAAGTAGCCCGGCTGCTGGCCGAGCGCCTGCGCCTTGGCCAGCGCGTCGTTGACGTGGAAGCGCCCGCAGAACAGGATCTCGGCGCCGTAGGCGCGCGAGATCGCCACGCGCTCGCTGGACATGCCTTCCGGCATCACCACCAGCATGCGGTAGCCCTTGACCGCGGCGACCATCGACAGCGCGTTGCCGGTGTTGCCGCTGGTCGCCTCGACGATGGTGTCGCCGGGCTTGAGCAGGCCCTCCTGCTCGGCGCGCTCGATCATGTAGGCGGCGATGCGTGCCTTGATCGAGCCGGACGGATTGAGGAATTCGAGCTTGGCGTAGACGCCCTCGACTTCGAGCAGCGGCGTGTCGCCGATCGCGTCGAGGACGTTGCGGGAGACGGTGGTGTAGCGGGTCGGCATGGCGTGGGGGATCCGTGGCTTCAGCGCGGCGCGGCGCCGTGGGCGTGCTGCATCATGGTGTCGAGCGCGAGCGTCGAATGCGCGTAGGCGCCGCCGGCGCGCATCTCGGCGGCGACCCAGATCGCCTCCATCAGCTCCTGCTCGCTGGCGCCGTGCCGCAGTGCGGCCTCGGTATGGCCGCGGATGCAGTACGGGCACTGGGTGACGTGCGCGACGGCGACCGCGATCAGTTGCTTCATCTTGACCGGCAGCGCGCCCTCGGCGAACACCTGCGCGCTGAACGCCTTGAAGGCGTCCAGCGTCTGCGGCGCCAGCTCGCGGCGCTTGCGCGCGATCTCGGGACCGGACTGCGGATAGACGGGATGTTCCACGATGGTTCCTCCTCGGGGATCGTTGCGCTCAGCGCCGCGTCGTCGCGCCGCCGAGCGTCCACGGCGGCGGGTCGCTGGCGGGGAAGCTCTGCTCGAGCGCCTCGTCGATGCGGCGCTCGCGTCGCCGCGCGTCGCCGTGCGCGGCCTTGGCCGCGCGCGGGTGGACCGCCGCGCCGATCACGGCGCGGTGCGGATGGCGGACCTGCAACAGGTGCAGCGGGGACAGGGACATGATGGTCGACCTCCTGGCGTTCGCGGGGAAGCCGTGGCGGCGCGGGGCGCGCGGCGCGCCGCGCCGGGGCTGCGCGCGGGACGGGTCCTGCAGATGATGCGCCCGTCCGCGCACGGCTTCAAAGGCCGGCGTTGTTGCGTTCGAGCACGCGTTCGGCGCGGTAGCTCGAGCGTACCAGCGGCCCGGCCACGGCCTCGACGAAGCCCTTCGCCAGCGCGCGATCTCGGTAGGCGCGGAATTCGTCGGGGGTGACGAAGCGCTCCACCGGCAGGTGATGCTCGGTGGGGCGCATGTATTGGCCCATGGTCACGATGTCGACGCCCGCGGCGCGGATGTCGTCCAGGGTGCGCTCGATCTCGTCGTCGGTCTCGCCGAGGCCGAGCATCAGGCTGGTCTTGGTCAGCGTGCGCGGCGCGTGGCGCTTGGCGAAGGCCAGCACGTCCAGCGTCTGCGCGTAGCCGGCGCGCGGGTCGCGCACGCGGTGCGTCAGCCGCTCGACCGTCTCCAGGTTCTGCGCGTAGGTGACCACGCCGGCGTCGAGCACCGCGGCGACCGCGGCGTGGTTGCCGGCGAAATCGGGGGTGAGCGCCTCGACCGCGGTCTGCGGCGCGCGCGCGTGGATGGTGCGGATGCACGCGGCGTAGTGCGCGGCGCCGCCGTCGGGCAGGTCGTCGCGGTCGACCGAGGTCAGCACCACGTACTTCAACTGCATCAGCGCGACCGCGTCCGCCACCTGCATCGGCTCCAGCGGATCCAGCCAGCCGTGCGGATTGCCGGTGCTGACCGCGCAGAACTTGCAGGCGCGCGTGCACACCGAGCCCATCAGCATCATCGTGGCGGTGCCGCGGCCCCAGCATTCGGCGATGTTGGGGCAGCGCGATTCCTCGCACACGGTGTGCAGCTTGTGGCTGTGCACGATGTCGCGCACCGATTCGTAGCGCGCGCCGGTCGGCAGGCGCACGCGCAGCCAGGGCGGCTTGCGGCCGACGTCCGGCGTGCCGGTGTTGGCGTTGGGGCGGATGCCGCCCTTGACTGCGCGCACGCCCTCGGGCGTGACGAACTTGGCGCCGTTCTTCGGCGCGGGGCGCGGATCTTCACTGGACATGCGTCAGGGTCGCCTGCAGTGGTTGGTGTGGATGCAGCGCTCAGCCGCCGCCGGCGCGGCGCACGCGTTCGAGCGCCTCGCGGTAGCGGCGCTCGATCACCGGATTGTTGGGGCGCGGCGGCTCTTCGCCGGGCACCGGATCCTGCAGCACGTAGATCGTGCCGCAGTACGGGCACTGCGCGCGCCCGCTCTCGTGGATCGACAGGTAGACGCGCGGATGGCCGTTCCACAGGCTGGCGTCCGGCGTCGGGCAGGACAGCGGCAGGTCGTGCCAGGTCACCTGGCGCACGGGCTGCGCGGCCGGCGTGTCCAGACCGGCGCCGGCGTCGGTTCTCGGGGTTCTTCGGTACATGGGGAGTCTCAGCGTTTCAGCAGCGGCAGCTTGTCGGGCACGCCGTCCCAGCGCTTGGCGTCCTCGAGCGCGGGAATGCGCGCGTCGATCACCGGCCACTGCGGCGCCAGTTCGGCGTTGAGCTGGATGTAGCGTTCCTGGCCTTCCGGGACGTCGTCCTCGGCGAAGATCGCTTCGGCCGGGCACTCGGCGACGCACAGCGTGCAGTCGATGCACTCGTTCGGGTCGATCACGAGGAAGTTGGGGCCCTCGTGGAAGCAGTCGACCGGACAGACCTCGACGCAATCGGTGTACTTGCAGTTGATGCAGTTGTCGGTGACAACGTGCGTCACGACGCCCTCCTGAGGACGGGGTGGGGCCCGCCTCGCAGCGGGCAGTGTGGCGTGTGCGCGGCGGCAGCGCCCTGACATGCGTCAAGCGCGCGCCGACCCTCGGCGCGCACGGTTCCCGGCGCTTGAATGCGCGCGCCGCGCCCCGACCTTGAGCCGGGTTCCGCACCGCGCGCCGCGGGTTCCCGCCGAGGAGAGCAGCATGATCGACCTTTACTACTGGCCGACGCCGAACGGCCACAAGATTACTCTGTTCCTGGAAGAAGCAGGCCTGCCCTATGCGATCAAGCCGGTCGACATCCGCAAGGGCGAGCAGTTCAAGCCGGAATTCCTGAGGATCTCGCCGAACAACCGCATGCCGGCGATCGTCGACGCCGCGCCCGTCGGCGGCGGCGCGCCGCTAGGCGTGTTCGAGTCGGGCGCGATCCTGCTCTACCTCGCCGAGAAGACCGGCAAGTTCCTGCCCGCCGACGCGCGCGGCCGCTTCGAGGCGCTGCAATGGCTGTTCTGGCAGGTCGGCGGGCTCGGCCCGATGCTGGGGCAGAACCACCACTTCGCGGTGTACGCGCCGGAGAAGATCCCCTACGCGATCGACCGCTACGTCAACGAGACGCGGCGCCTGTACGGCGTGCTGGACAAGCGCCTTGCCGATCGCCCGTTCGTGGCCGGCAACGCCTACACCGTCGCCGACATGGCCTGCTACCCGTGGATCGTGCCGCACGAACGCCAGGGCATGGACCTCGCCGACTTCCCGCACCTCAGGCGCTGGTTCGACGCGATCGCCGCGCGCCCGGCCACGCAGCGCGCCTACGCCCGCGGCGAGCCGTACCTGAACGCGCAGCCGTTCAGCGAGGAAGAGCGCCGCGTGCTGTTCGGCCAGGCGAAGACTGCCTGAACCGCAGCCGCGCGGCACGCCGCCGAAGCTTGGCGGCGCGGCGCGCGGCGCGCTTTAATCGGCACTTCCGCTCGAGGAGGTTCCGATGCGCGCCCTGCTGCTCGCCGGCCTGATGACCGTCGCCCTGCCCACGATGGCGGAAAAACTCACCATCGACCGCATCTACTCGGATCCCGGACTGAGCGGGCCGACGCCGCGCGGGCTGAAGATCTCGCCCGACGGCACGCGCGTCAGCTTCCTGCGCGGCAGGGCCGAGGACCAGAACCAGCTCGACCTGTGGGAATACAGCGTCAAGGACCGCAGCACGCGCCTGCTGGTCGATTCGAAGAAGCTGGAGCCGGAAGGCGAGCAGCTCTCCGACGCCGAGAAGGCGCGCCGCGAGCGCGCGCGCACCGCCGGCCTGCACGGCATCCTCGACTACCAGTGGTCGCCGGACGGCGCGAGGCTGCTGTTCCCGCTGAACGGCGAGCTGTACCTGTACGACCTCGCCGCGCCCGCCGCCAAGGCGGTGCGCAAGCTGACCCGCGGCGGCGGCTTCGTGCTCGACCCGAAGATCTCGCCGAAGGGCCGCTACGTGTCGTTCGTGCGCGACCAGAATCTCTACGTGATCGACCTCGCCAGCGGCAAGGAGACGCGCCTGACCCACGACGGCGGCGGCACCGTGCACAACGGCGAGGCCGAGTTCGTCGCGCAGGAGGAGATGGACCGCCGCACCGGCTACTGGTGGGCGCCGGACGATTCGCTGATCGCGTTCGAGCGCTACGACGAAGCCGACGTGCCGGTGGTGCGCCGCTTCGAGATCTACGCCGACCGCACCGACGTGGTCGAGCAGCGCTATCCGGCCGCGGGCGATCCCAACGTGCGCGTGCAGCTCGGCCTGATCGCGCCGGGCGGCGGCCAGCCGCGCTGGGTCGACCTCGGCGCCAATCCCGACATCTACCTCGTGCGCGTCGACTGGACGCCGGCCGCGAAGGGGCTGAGCTACCAGCGCATGGCGCGCAACCAGCAGCGGCTCGACCTGCAGCTCGTCGACACCGCCACGCTGCAGCAGCGCACGCTGCTCACCGAAACCAGCGCCACCTGGATCAACCTCAACGACGACCTGCGCTTCCTCGACGGCCAGCAGGCCTTCGTCTGGGCCAGCGAGCGCACCGGCAGCAAGCACCTGTACCTGTACGGGCTGGACGGCAAGCTGCTGCACCCGCTCAGCCGCGGCGCCTGGAACGTCGACGGCGTGCTCGGCGTCGACGAGAAGGCCGGCCGCGTCTACGTCGCCTCCAACAAGGACTTCGTGCCGGACAAGCAGATCTACGCGCTGAAGCTCGACGGCAGCGACGCCGACGCGCCGCAGCGCATCAGCAAGCGCGACGGCTGGCACGAGGCGGTGTTCGCGAAGGGCGGCACGTTCTACGTCGACACCTTCAGCGATCCGAAGACGCCGCCGCAGGTCGCCGTGCATGCCGCCGACGGCAAGTTCGTCGCCTGGATCGAACCGAACGCGCTCGACGCCAGGCACCCGTACGCGCCCTACCGCGACAGCCACGTGCTGCCCGAATTCGGCACGATCACCGCGGACGACGGGCAGACGCTCTACTACCGCCTGTACAAGCCGCTCGGCTTCGATCCGGCCAAGCGCTATCCGGTGTTCGACACCTTCTACGGCGGTCCCAACGCGCAGCTCGCCACGCGCGGCTGGACGGACATGTTCGCCGAGTACATGGCGCAGCACGGCTACGTCGTGTTCACGCTGGACAACCGCGGCATGGCGCGCCGCGGCCGCGCGTTCTCCGACGTGATCCACAAGCAGCTCGGCGCGGCGGAAGTGGCCGACCAGGTCGCCGGCATCCGCTGGCTGAAGGCGCAGCCGTGGGTGGACGGCAAGCGCATCGGCACGTTCGGCTGGAGCTACGGCGGCTACATGAACCTGATGATGCTGGCCAAGGATTCCGCCGACCTCGCCGGCGGCGTGTCGGTCGCGCCGGTCACCGACTGGCGCCTGTACGACACCTTCTACACCGAGCGCTATCTCGGCACGCCGCAGCAGAACCCTGCCGGCTACACGCGCAGCGCCGTGTTCGCCTGGCTGGACGGCCTGACCGCGCCGCTGTTCCTCGCCCACGGCATGGCCGACGACAACGTGCTGTTCGCCAACTCCACGCGGCTGATGGCCGAACTGCAGCGCCGCGGCATCCCGTTCGAACTGATGACCTACCCCGGCGGCAAGCACGGCCTGTCCACGCCGGAGATGAAGAAGCACGCCTACCGCGCCATCGCCGCGTTCTTCGACGAAAAGGTGAAGGGCGAATGCGGCGCGCAGTGCGTGGCGGCGCAAGCCGTGCCGGCAGCCGCGAAACCCGCGAAGGCCAAGCCGGCCGGCAAGCCGAAAACAAAGGCGGCCGCGACCAGGCCGTGAGCATCCCGCGGGCAGCACGTAGCGTGCGCTCCGCGCACGATGCCTTGCACACGCGCATAGCGCACGCTGCGCCGCGTAGGATTCGGTGAGTGCAATGAACCGCATCTCTCCGCCGCGCACCATAGGACGATGCGGTTCACTGCGCTCACGGCATCCTATGCCCCTGCCCTGAGGAATTTAGGGCGGAACCGGCGCAGCCGGCTTCACCGCGGTTCAACTGCCGCCCGACGTCCTAGTTTTGGGAGGCCGTAGAACCAGTGCATTGATACTTTGCCGTAACCAGGGTGCGCACGCAGCCGCCGTATCCATCGTGAGCCTGGCATGTAGAAACTGTTCCGCCAAAGGGTTCAGCGCTCGAATAGCCCCAGGCTCTACATCTGTCGCGTGCGGTCGCCGCACCCTGCGCCCATTGAACCTGGGGCTTCTCGAACATTCCGTATTCAAACGAAAGCTCAACTACTCCGTCTGCGCGACTGCCGCCTGTAGCTTGCAACGTTTTCACCGTGGTGCATCCCGCACCAGCCACTGCAATAACGCTGCACATGATCAAAGCGCGAAGATCCATTTTTGCTTCCCCCCTGTCCATATTTGGCAGAACGGTGGAGCAGCGAACACTTGCTGCACACCTCCGACACAGATCACCAAGCACAACGGCTATCAGCCTGAGTAAGATGATCTGCAGCGGCAGAACCTAACCACGACATAGCACAAAGTCAAAGTGTTCGCCGCGCGCATCAATACGCAATTGATACGCGGGGGCGTATAAACACGAACTGCTCAAAACCGCCCGGCGCGGTAATCGTCGATGGCCTGCATGATCTGCTGCGGCGTGTTCATCACGAACGGGCCGTACTTGGCGACGGGCTCGTTGAGCGGCTTGCCGGCGACCAGGATCAGGCGCGCGGCCGCCTCGCCCGCCTCCAGCGCGACGGTCCCGCCGGCGCTCAGCACGCCGAGTTCGTAGTGGTCGAGCGTCACGCCGCCGATCGTCACGCCCGCGCCCTCGAACACGAACGCGAACGCGTTGTGTGCCGCCGGCAGCGGCACCTCGATGCGCGCGTGCGGCGCAAGCGCGAGATCGAGGAACACCGGCTCGGTGGCGACGCCGCCGACCGGTCCGCGCGCGCCGGCCAGCTCGCCGGCGATCACGCGCGCGTGCACGCCGGGCGCGGGATCCACCTCGGGGATGCGCTCGGGCGCGATGTCCTGGTAGCGCGGCGCGGTCATCTTGTCCTTGGCCGGCAGGTTCACCCACAGCTGGAAGCCGCGCATCTCGCCGTCCTCCTGCTCGGGCATCTCCGAGTGCACGATGCCGCGGCCGGCGGTCATCCACTGCACGCTGCCGGGGCCGAGCAGGCCGCTGTTGCCCTGGTTGTCGCCGTGGCGCATGCGCCCGGCCAGCATGTAGGTGACGGTCTCGAAGCCGCGGTGCGGATGGTCCGGGAAGCCGCCGATGTAGTCGGCGCCCTTGTCCGAGCCGAACGCATCCAGCATCAGGAACGGGTCGAGCGTGTCCAGCGCGGGCTGGCCGATCACGCGCGTCATCTTGACGCCGGCGCCGTCGCTGGTGGGCATGCCGCGGACGCGGCGGACGATGGTGCGGGTAGTCATGGCGCCCTCCTCGGGCTGCGGAATGCGCTCAAGATGCGACCGCGCGGGCGTGGAGGGAATAGCGCGGCAGGGGATGCAGCGTTCGCGCGACGATACCAATGGACGCATCGGGCTCCCAGGAGCGAGACCGTTCGGCAAACGCCGCCTGCGGCGGCGTCCCTCTCACCCCGACCCTCTCCCCGCGGGGGAGAGGGAGACAAGCAGAAGCGCGCCCGCGGGATCCCTGTGCGTGCGGCGGCCATAGCCCCGATTGCGCGTACCGACTTCCGGTTTCCGAGTCCCGAGTCCCGAGTCCCGCCCTCAATGCACCCAGCGCCCGCCGCGTCGGCGCGGCTGGTCGCGGAACACGCTGGCGGAGGCGCCGCCGCCGGCGGTGCGCTCGCGCTCGGTGGGCGTGTGCACGCGCCAGTACTGCGCGACCGCGCCGACCGCCTGCGGGATCTGCGCGAGGCATTCGTCGTATTCGGCTTCGCTGAGCTTTTCGAATTCGGTGTCGCCGGACAGCACGCCCTCGTCCACCGCCAGCGCCATGATCGGCGTCAGCAGCTCCATCAGCTCGGTGTCCTCGCCGAGGCGCGCTTCCCAGATCGCCGCGCGCAGGTCGATGCCGCGGCTGAAGCCTTCGCACCAGCCGGCGGCGGTCAGCGCGGTGCCGTTGTCGCGCTCGACTTCGCCGAGGATGGGCTCGTAGGCGTCCATGTCCAGCTCGGCGGGGATCGAGTCGTTGAGCTTGGCCAGCAGGGCGAGGATGCGTTCGCCCTCCGCCTCGCTGGCGAACGGCGCGTGCAGCACCTCGGGCAGCCACTCGTCCGGCTTGGCCGGCTCGGGCCCGATCGCCAGCGCGGTCAGCAGGCCGTGCACGCCGTCCAGCAGCAGGTCGTCCTCGCCGGCGTGGCCGCGCAGGAACTGGTCGAGTTCGTCCAGTTCGGCGTCGCCGAGGGATTCCAGCCAGGTGGGATGTTCGTCGGTCATGGGGCGATTTCAAGCAGCGCCGGGGCGTGGTCGGAAGGCCGCTCCCAGGCACGCGGCGTGCGGTCGATGGCGGCGGCTTGCAGGCTCGGCCTCAGCGCCTCGCTGGCGAGGATCAGGTCGATGCGCAGCCCCATGTTGCGCCGGAACGCGCCCTGGCGATAGTCCCACCAGCTGTAGTGGCCGGCGTCGTTCACGAAGTGGCGGAAGCTGTCGACCAGGCCCAGCGCGAGCATGCGGCGCAGCGCCTCGCGCTCGGGCGTGGAGCACAGCACCTGCTCGCGCCACGCCTCGGGATCGTGCACGTCGCGGTCGTCCGGCGCGATGTTGAAGTCGCCCAGCACGACCAGCCGCGGATGGCGTTGCAGCTCGTCGGCGAGGAACGCGGTGACCTTCTCCAGCCAGTCCAGCTTGTAGGCGAACTTGTCGCTGCCGACCGCCTGGCCGTTGACCACGTACAGGTTGACGATGCGCAGGTCGTCGACCGTCGCGGCGAGGATGCGCCGCTGCGCGTCGTCGAGGCCCGGGATGTCGGTGAGCACGTCGCGCGGCGCCTCGCGCGCCAGCAGGGCGACGCCGTTGTAGGTCTTCTGCCCGCTGAACGCGCAGCGGTAGCCCAGCGCCTCGAGCGCGGCGCGCGGAAACTTCGCGTCCTCGAGCTTGGTTTCCTGCAGCGCCAGCACGTCCGGCCGGACCTCGCGGCACCACTGCTCCACGTGCGGCAGGCGCACGCCGAGCGAGTTGACGTTCCAGGTGGCGATCTTCATCCGGCTTATTGTAGGGCGGGCCTGGAAGGGCGCGTCACGCGGCCAGGCCGTAGCTCTTCAGCAGCGCGTCGGGCGTCGGCGCGCGGCCGCGGAACTCGACGAAGCTCTCCAGCGCCGGCCGGGAGCCGCCGACGGCGAGGATGCTGCGGCGGAAGGCGTCGCCGGTGGCGCGGTCGAAGGTGCCGGCCTCCTCGAATTTCGCGAACGCGTCCGCCGACAGCACTTCCGCCCACAGGTAGCTGTAGTAGCCGGCCGCGTAGCCGCCGCTGAAGATGTGGGTGAAGGCGTGCGCGAAGCGCTGCCACGCCGGCGGATGCAGCACCGCCACCTCGCGGCGCACCTCGTCCAGCAGTTGCTGCACGCGCGCGCCCTGCGCGGGGTCGTATTCGAGGTGCAGGCGGAAGTCGAACAGGCCGAACTCGAGTTGGCGCACCAGGAACAGGCCGGCGTGGAAATGCCGCGCCGCGTGCATGCGCTCGAACAGCGCCTGCGGCAGCGGCTCGCCGGTCTGCCAATGGCGCGCGAACAGGTCGAGGCTCTCGCGCTGCCAGCCGAAGTTCTCCATGAACTGGCTGGGCAGCTCGACCGCGTCCCACTCGACGCCGTCGATGCCGCCGACCGAGGGCAGGTCGACCTCGGTCAGCATGTGGTGCAGGCCGTGGCCGAACTCGTGGAACAGGGTCAGCACGTCGTCGTGGGTGAGCAGCGCGGGCACGCCCTCGGTGGGCGGCGCGAAGTTGCAGGTCAGGAACGCGACCGGCAGCTCCAGCGTCTCGCCGTCGCGGAAGCGCGCGCGGCAGACGTCCATCCAGGCGCCGCCGCGCTTGCCGGCGCGCGCGTACAGGTCGACGTAGCAGCCGGCGATGGTGCGGCCGGCGGCGTCGCGCACGTCGTAGTAGCGCGCGTCCGCGTGCCAGACCTCGACGCCGTCGCGCGGCACCAGGCTGACGCCGAATGCGCGCTCGGCCACGCCGAACAGGCCGTCGATCACCGCCGGCAGCGGGAAGTACGGCTTCAGCTCCTCCTCGTCGAGGTCGTAGCGGTGCTTGCGCAGCTTCTCCGCGGCGTAGCCGATGTCCCACGGCTCCAGTTCGGTCAGGCCGAGTTGGTCGCGGGCGAATTCGCGCAGCTCGGCCAGCTCGCGCTCGGCCACCGGCTTGGCGCGGCGCACCAGGTCGCGCAGGAAGTCCAGCACCGCCTGCGTCGACGGCGCCATCTTGGTGGCCAGCGATTCCTCGGCGGCGTTGGCGTAGCCGATCAACTGCGCCGCCTCGTGGCGCAGCGCGAGGATCTTCCCGATGCGCTCGCCGTTGTCGAACTTGCCGGCGTGCGGGCCCTGGTCGGAGGCGCGCGTCTGGTAGGCCCAGTACACGCGCTCGCGCAGCGCGCGGCTGTCGGCGTAGGTCAGCACCGCCTGCACGCTGGGCTGCTTCAGCGTGACCAGGAAGCCTTCGAGGTCGTGCTCCCTGGCGTACTGGCGCAGCACGGCGCGGCCGGAGGCGGGGATGCCGGCGAGGTCGCGCTCGTCGGTGACGTGCTCGTGCCAGGCGTCGGTGGCGTCCAGCACGGCGTTGGAGAATTCGGTGGAGAGCTTCGCCAGTTCGTTGGCGATCGCCTTGAAGCGCGAGCGCGCCGGCTCCTCCAGCGCGACGCCGGCCAGGCGGAAGTCGCGCAGCGCGTGCTCGACCAGGGTGCGCGCGGCGCGCGGCAGCGCGGCGAAGTCGGGGCGTTCGGCGACGGCCTGCACCGCCGCGTACAGCGCGCGGTTCTGGCCCAGCTCGGTGCCGAAGTCGGTGATCGCCTCCAGCGCGCTGGCGTAGGCCTCGCGCAGCGCCGGCGAATCCTGCACCGCGTGCAGGTGGCCGACCGGCGCCCACGCGTGCGCCAGGCGCTGCTCGAGGCGCTCCTGTTCCAGCATCACGTGGGCGAAGTCGCGCGGCGCGCCCTCCGCGCACAGCGCCTCGGCGGCGGCGCGGTAGTCGGCCAGGATCGCGTCGATCGCGGGACCGACGTGTTCGGGGCGGATCCGCGCGAAGGCGGGCAGGCCGGATTCGATCAGCAGGGGATTGAAGGCGTCCATGGGCGTGGCATGTTCCGATGTTCCAGCAGCGTGGCGGCGCCGCGCGGGGAAATCAAGCGCACCGTTGGCCGCGCGGCGCGCTTTCACTAGCATGGGCGGAATGAACCTCGCCGGCCCGCCCGACATCCGCGAACTGCTGCGCAAGACGCAGGTGTTCGCCCACCTCGATGACGCGCAGCTCGACGCGCTGGCCGGCGAACTGGCCTGGTTCAGCCTGCCCGGCGGGCAGACCCTGTTCGAGGCCGACGTGCCGCCGGATGCGCTGTACGTGGTCCGCACCGGCAGCCTCGGCGTGTTCCATCCGCCGGTCGAGGGCGGGCCGCCGCGGCTGGCGGGCGTGCGCAGCCCTGGGCAGACGCTGGGCGAATACAGCCTGATCACCGACCGGCCGCCCGGCGTCAGCCTGCGCGCGCTGCGCGATTCCGAGCTGCTGCGGCTGCCGCGCGACGGCTTCGATCGCCTGGTGCGGCGCCACCCGGAAGCGATGCTGGGCGCGGCGCGCATCGCCGTGCAGCAGGCCGCGATCCGCGCCACCGACCGCGTGGTCAGCGCGCCGCGCACCTTCGTGGTGCTGGCGTTCGACGGCCAGGTCGATGCGCGCGGCGTGATCGCGCAACTGCGCCACGCGCTGCTGCCGTTCGGCGACTGCGCGGTGATCGACGCCGCGCTCGGCCACGGCCGCAGCAGCGAGTGGTTCGCCGAGCGCGAGGCCGAGTCGCGCTTCGTGCTGTACCTCGCCGACGGTCCGGCGGAGTGGCGCCAACTGTGCGTGCGCCAGGCCGACGCCTTCCTGTTGCTGGTCAACGCCGGGCGCCGCGCCGAGGCCTGGCCGGAGGCCGGCCCGATCAACCCGCGCCGGCCGCGCTTCCGCGCGCGCCACCTGCTGCTGCTGCACCCGGACGGCCGCATCCTGCCCGGCGCGGCGCGGCGCTGGCTGGACCGGCTGCCGGCGGCGCGCCATCACCACGTGCGCGGCCCGGCCGACATCGCGCGCGTGGCGCGGCTGATCAGCGGGCGCAGCACCGGTCTGGTGCTGTCCGGCGGCGGCGCGCGCGGCTTCGCCCACATCGGCGTGGTGCGCGCGCTGCGCGAGGCCGGCATCGCCATCGACGCGGTCGGCGGCACCAGCATCGGCGCGATCATCGGCGCCGGCGTCGCCTGCGACTGGAGCGACGCGGCGATGCTGGCCAACTACCGGCGCGCGTTCGTCGACGGCAAGCCGCTGCACGACTGGACGCTGCCGTTCGTCGCGCTGACCCGCGGCCGCCGCACCGGCCTGCTGTTGCGCGAGGCGTTCGGCGCGCACGACATCGAGGACCTGCCGATCCCGTTCTTCTGCCTGTCCGCCGACCTCACCGGCGGCCATCCGGTGGTGCACCGCGAGGGCCCGCTGTGGCTGTGGCTGCGCGCCTCCAGCGCGATTCCCGGCGTGCTGCCGCCGGTGCTGCACCGCGGCCACGTGTTCGTCGACGGCGCGGTGATGAACAACCTGCCGGTCGACGTGCTGCGCGAGGACGGCCTCGGCGAGATCGTCGCGGTCGACATCGGCGCCGACGACGTGCTGCGCGCCGACGTCGAGGAGTGGGAATCGCCGCCGTGGTGGCGGCTGGCCGCGCAGCGCTGGCGCCACCGCGCGGCGCCGCGGCGCCCGGGGTTGATCTCGCTGCTGCTGCGCGCCGGCATGATCAACGCCGAAGCGGCCAGCGCCGGCCGCCGCGCCGCGGCCGACCTGCTGCTGCGCCCGTCGCTGGGCAGCGTGCAGCTGCTCGACTGGCGCAACTACGAGCACATCGTCGAAGCCGGCTACGCCTACGCGCGGCCGGCGCTGGCCGAGGCCGGCATCGCGTTCAGCGGGTGAGGAAGCGCACGATGCGCTCGGCCAGCCCGCGGTAGGGCGGCCGCATCAGCGCCATCGACGACCAGCGCGCCTGGCGGAACACCGGCTTCTGCTTGCTGAAGGTGAGGAAGCCGGCGTGGCCGTGGTAATGGCCCATGCCGGACGGGCCGACGCCGCCGAACGGCAGCGCTTCCTGCGCAAAGTGCAGCACGGTGTCGTTGAGGCACACGCCGCCGGCCACGGTGGCATCCAGCACTCGCTCGCTGCGCGCGCGGTCGCGGTCGAAGTGGTACAGCGCCAGCGGGCGCGGCTGCGCGTTGACGTAGGCGAGCGCCTCGTCGAACGTGTCGTAGGTGAGCACCGGCAGGATCGGCCCGAAGATTTCCTCCTGCATCACGCGCATGTCGTCGCGCACGCCGAGCAGCAGGGTCGGCGCGAACACGCGGCGTGCGGGATCGTGCGCGCCGTCGTCGGGAAGCATCAGCGCCTGCGCGCCCTTGGCGCGCGCGTCCTCCAGCAGCGCGGCCAGCCGCGCGAACTGGTGGTCGCCGACGATCGAGCTGTAGTCGGGCGAATCGCGCAGGCCGGGGTAGCGCGTCGCCACGTAGGCGCGCATGGCGTCGACGAAGGCGTCGCGCGCGGCTTGCGGCAGCAGCACGTAGTCGGGCGCGACGCAGGTCTGCCCGGCGTTGAGGAACTTGCCGGCGGCGATGCGCGCGGCGGCGGTGTCCAGCGGGTAGCCCGGCGCGATGATCGCCGGCGACTTGCCGCCCAGCTCCAGCGTCACCGGGGTCAGGTTGCCGGCGGCTTCCGTCATCACCTTGCGGCCGATCGCGGTCGAGCCGGTGAACAGCAGGTGGTCGAACGGCAGCGCGGCGAACGCCGCCGCCACTTCCGGCCCGCCCAGCACGGTGGCGACGCGCTCCTGCGGGAACACCGCGGCGATCAGCTCGCGCAGCAGCTCGGCGGTGCGCGGCGTGTGCTCGGACGGCTTCAGCATGACGTGGTTGCCGGCGCCGAGCGCGTCCACCAGCGGAATCAATGCCAGGTTGACCGGGTAGTTGGACGGCGCGATCACGCCGACCACGCCGAGCGGCTGGTAGCGGATCTCGCAGCGCGCCGGCCAGAACAGCCAGTCGGCCAGCACGCGCTTCGGCCGCATCCAGCGGCGCAGGCGCCGGCGCACGTAGTCGATCTCGGAGAGCACGGTCATGCCGTCGCTGAGCAGGCTCTCGTGGCGCGAGCGGCGGCCGAAGTCGGCGCTCATCGCCGCGGCGAAATCCTCCAGCCGCGCCTTGAACGCGGCGCGCAGGCGCGCCAGGTCGTCCATGCGCTGCGCGTAGTCGGGCGTGCGCGCGCGCCAGGCGTCGCGCTGGCGCGCCAGCAGCGCGCGCAGGTCGGCTTCGGAGACGGGGGTGTCCATGCGCGTCGGCCTCGCGATGCGGGATACTAGGATGCTCTGCCAGTCGCCGTGAAAGCGCAATGTCTTCGATTCGACCGTACAAGGGCGTGTGGCCGCGCATCGCCGCGTCGGCCTACGTCGATCCCGCCGCGGTGGTGATCGGCGACGTCGAGCTGGGCGAGGACGCCTCGGTGTGGCCGGGCGCGGTGATCCGCGGCGACGTGCACGCCATCCGCATCGGCGCGCGCACCAGCGTGCAGGACGGCGCGATCCTGCACGTCACCCACGACGGCCCCTACTCGCCCGGCGGCGCGCCGCTCACGATCGGCGCCGACGTGACCATCGGCCACGGCGCGATCCTGCACGCCTGCACCGTGGAGGACGCCTGCCTGATCGGCATCCGCGCGACGCTGCTGGACGGCGTCGTGGTGCGCCGCCACGGCTTCGTCGGCGCCGGCGCGCTGGTGCCGCCCGGCAAGACGGTCGGCGAGGGCGAGCTGTGGCTGGGCAGTCCGGCGCGCTGCGTGCGCAGGCTGGACGAAGGCGAGATCGAGCGGCTGCACTATTCCGCGCAGCACTACGTGCGCGTCAAGGACGCGCACCTCGCCTCGGCCGGCTGAGCCGCGCGCGGCGCGGTTTCAGGCGGCGTCGGAAGCGGGCGCCGCGCCCTCGCCCAGCGCTTCGCGGGCGCGCTGCTGCAGCGCGGCCCAGTGGCGTTCGTAGGCGTCGGCGCGCGGCGTGGTGCTGGCGATCTGGCGCAGCACCGCGGCGTAAAGCTCCAGCTTGCGCCCGGCCTCGGCCAGCGCGGCCTCGGCTTCGCCGGCATCGACCACGCGCCGCTTGCGGTCGCGGCACACGCCGATGCAGGGCTGCGGCGCCTCGATGCGGCCGCAGCCGATGCACTGCCAGACTTCGATCACGTCCATCGCATTCACCGCGCGTGCGGATACCCGCGACCAGCTTAGCGCCGCGGCGGTGGGTGCGGCTGACGTGGGTCAAGCGCGCCACGGCGGATTCCGCCCCGCAGGAGCGGCGGCGCTGCGCCGTCCGTGCCGTGGCGGGCGGAACCCGCCCTACGCCGCGGGCGGCGCCGCCGGCTCGGCCGGCTCGGCCGGCGCGTCGTCGCCGCCGCCGGGGGTGATCTTCAGGATCGAGTGGCGCAGTTCGCGCGACAGGATCACGCGCGCGTCCTGCGCGATCTCGGCCAGCTCGGGGACGAAGTCCAGCTTGCCGCCGGCATCGGGCCAGATCACGCGGCGCTCGCGCAGCTTCTGGATGAAGCCGCGGAACAGGCTCTTGTCGAAGAATTCCGGCGCGGTCAGCTCGTGCAGCATGCCGAGGCGCTGCGCGGTCAGCGTGCAGGCGCTCTCCAGCTCGGCGGCGCTGAGCGTGCGCGGGCCGTTCTTCACCAGCGCGGCGATCGCGATGTAGTAGCGCTCGAACGCCTGCAGCAGGCTGCGCGCGATGGTGCGCAACCGGTAGGCCGCGTCGCCCTGGCCCGGGCCGCGCTCGTAGACGCGGCCCTCGCCGCTGGATTCGAGCAACCCGCGCTGCACGAAGAAGTCGAGCGTGGCCTGGATCTGCGCGCCGAAGCCGTCCTCGTCCCAGGGCAGGAACAGCTCGCCCTGCAGGAACGGATAGACCACGCGGCCGAGGCGCTGCACCGAGCTGCGCGCCATGCGCCGGTTGTTGAGGAAGCATGCCGCCACCCACGCCGCGGTGGCAAACAGGTGCAGCACGTTGTTGCGGAAGTAGCTGAGCAGCACCGCCCGGTCGCCCTCGCTGACCAGCACGTCGCCGAGCGGGTGCGCGATGCGGCGGATCCAGCCCATGCGCTCGCCGTAGGCGACGATCTCGGCCGGCGCGGCCGGGGTCACGGTGATGCGGTCGGAGTACGGCAACTGCTCCAGCAGCGCCTTCGACAGCTCCAGTTGCGCCAGCAGGTCGGCCTCGGCGATCGCGTGCTTGGGCGTGGACAGCAGCACCAGCGCCAGCAGGTTGATCGGATTGACGTCGGCGGCGCGGTTGATGTGCACCTGGATGCGCCCGGCCAGCGCGTCGATCACGCCGGGGAACCAGCCTTGCCGCGCGTCCACGTTTTCGCCGGCGTGGCGCCAGTCCGGCGCGGCGGCGTCCAGCAGCGGCGACAGGAACACCGGCTCGCCGAAGTTGATGGTGACGCGGCCGTAGCGCTGGCGCAGCAGCGTGCGCAGTCCGCGCAGCAGGCCGAGCAGCGATTCCTTCTCCTTCGGCTGGCCGGACAGCTCGCCGATGTAGCTCTTGCCCTCCATCAGCTTCTCGTAGCCGACGTAGACCGGCTGGAACACCACCGGCCGGCGCGGCGTGCGCAGGAACGCGCGCACCGTCATCGCCAGCATGCCGCCGCGCGGCGCCAGCAGGCGCCCGGTGCGCGAACGGCCGCCCTCGATGAAGTACTCCAGCGGCGCGCCGCGCTCGACCAGCTGCGCCAGGTACTCGTTGAACACCACCGAGTACAGCGCGTTGCCCTTGAAGCTGCGGCGCAGGAAGAACGCGCCGCCGCGGCGCAGGATCGGGCCGATCACCGGCAGGTTGAGGTTGACGCCGGCGGCGATGTGCGGCACCACGATGCCGCTCTGGTAGAGCTGGTAGCTCAGCAGCAGGTAGTCGGCGTGGCTGCGGTGGCAGGGCACGTAGACCACCTCGTGGCCCGGCGCGATCGCGCGCAGGCTGTCCAGGTGGTGCATGCCGATGCCGTCGTACAGCTTGTTCCAGAACCACGACAGCAGGAACGAGGCCGAACGCACCACCGGGTGCGAATAGTCGGCGGCGATCTCCAGCGCGTAGTCCTGCGCGCGCCGCCAGGCGCGCGCGTGGCTGATGCGCTCCTTGGCCGCGGTGGCGGTGATCGCCGCGCGCACCGGCTCGGCGATCAGCACCGCATCGACCACCGTGCGCCGATGCGACAGGTCGGGGCCGATCACCGCCGCGCGGATGCGGCGGAAGTGCGCGCGCAGCACGCGCGAGACCTTGCGCACCAGTCGCTCCGGGCGCTTCGCGCCGGCCTCGTCCAGCACCTGGCGCAGGCTGACCGGCGGCGAGAAGTGCACCACCGTGTCGCGACCGTTCAGCAGCAGCGCCAGCAGGCGGCGGAAGCGGCCGACCACCACCCAGTTCTCCGAGAACAGCACGCTGAACCAGCCGGACTGCCGGACCGGCGCGCGGCCGACGTAGATCGCCACCGGCACCAGCTGCACGTCGCGCCCGGACTGCGCCTCCAGCGCGTGCATCAACTGGCGCAGCGCCTCGCGCGGATTGCGCTTGCGCGTGCGCCCGAGCAGCCAGCCGTCGCGACGGCTGAGCGCGAACATCGCGCGCCGCTGCCGCAGCGGCAGGCCGCGGATCGGCGCCAGCGGGCTGGGCAGGCCGGCTTCGCGGCAGGCGCGCTCGAGGATCAGCGCGTCGGACAGGCCGTGGCGCTCGATCACGTAGCACACCGGCACGTCCGGCTTCAGCAGGGCGGCCGGTTCGGCCGGGTCGCGCTTCAGGCGCAGCCAGGGCTCGAGCAGGCGCCCGAGCAGGGAAAACCACCACGGCGCGTACGCGTCGGCGGTGTCTGGGGCTACACGCTGCTGCATCATTTCCATGATCCGGGGGCGGCCGTCGCGGCCGCGGCGCTTACTGCGCGGGCGGCTTGGCGGCGGGGGCGGCCGCGGCCGGCGCCTTCGCGGCGGCGGGCGGCGGGACCGCGCCGGGCGCCGGCGCGGAAACCGTCTGCGCGGCGCGGGCCTTGGCACGCGCTTCCAGCACGCCCTGGTCGTACCAGCGGCCGTCGCGCTGCAGCATGACGGTCTCGCCGCTGATCGGCTTGCCGAACAGCGTGTAGGTCACCTTCAGCCGCGCGGTCTGGCCGTCGTTGGCCAGCGTCTCCGCCTTGGCCGAATCCAGGACCTGGTCGAGGTCGAGGCCGTAGACGGCGGTCAGGCGCTTGAGGCCCTGCCAGGCGAGGCCGTACTTCTGCATCGCCTGCGCGTAGGGCAGCGCGCGCACTTCGTCGAGGGTCTTGAGGTCGAGCCTGCGCGCGGTGTCGCAGATCGCCGCGATCGCCTGCTGCGCCTTGGCCGGATCGGTCCAGGCCACACCCTGCGCCCACTGCGCCAGCGCCGCCAGCGCCTCCTTGGCCTGCGCCTTCTGCGCGGCGGTGAGGTCGGCGGACTGGTCGAGCGCGGTGCCGACCATGGTCTGGCCGATGCCGATCATCATCGGCACCTGGTCCTTGTACTGCTGCTCGAACGCGGCCAACTGCGGCTTGAGCTGGGCGAACAGCTTCTGCTCGGCGTCGGGCGCGGTCAGCCGCTGCATGGTCGCGGCGAACTTGCGGCGGTCCTCGTCGGTGATGTCGGCCACCGACAGGTGCTCGCGCGTCCACGCGTCGCGCTGCGCGCGGTACTCGTCCGGCGGCAGGGTGGCCTGGGCCAGGCCGTCGAAGTCGCCCGCCTTCAGCAGCCGCGCCGCGGCCAGCACCGCGCCGTCGGGCGTACGCGTGTCGACGGTCGGCGAGGCCGGCGGCTGCCTGCCGCAGGCGACCAGCAGGCCGATCGCGACCAGGGCGACAAGTGCGAGGCGGAACAAGGCCTTGGACATGGTCGGTTTCTGTCGGGAAAGTCGCGGGAGGTTAGGGGGTGCGGCGGGGCCAGGCAAGTGTGCGGCGCACGCCTGCGGCAGGCCGGACGGCGCCGCGACGACCGCGGATGATCGCACGATCCGGGTTCAGGGGCCGTTAGCCGCGCGCGCGAGCGCGGCCGGCGGACAAGAAAAACCCGATGGTCGCGGGACCATCGGGCTCAATCCGGACGGGCCGGAGGGGAAATGACCGAACCGGCGCCATCGGACCGGCACCTGGATTCGGCGCCGGCAATGCTACTTGGAACGCAAAGCTCATGCAATATCTGAGTTATTAGCTGCCAACTTCATGTTTCCAAACAACTTCGATCACTGCACGCGCAGCGCCGCACGCTTGGCGGCCCGGCGCTGTGGCAGTGGCTGCGCCCCATCGTTGCCGAACAGCGCCGGCTCCCAGGAGCCGTAGGTGGGGTTGGGCAGCACGAACCAGCGCTGGCCGACCCAGTCGAGATAGGGCTGCACCGCGGCGACGCGGCCGTTGGGGGTGTTGTCCAGCACGTCGAGGAAGTCGCCCAACTGGTCGCCGAACTGCATCAGCACGCGGTAGCGCTGGGCGATCAGCTTGCGCCGGCAGCCTTTCTCCGAGCCGACCTGCGCGCAGCCGGGCACGAGGGTGCCGAGGCCAAGGAAGCTGTCCTCGCCGGCCACCGGGAAGCCGTCGGCGCGCAGGTTGGCCAGCGTCGCCGCGTTCAGGTCCTGGGTGCGGTTGGACAGGTAGAACACCGCGACCCCGCGCGCTGCGGCCGCACGGGTGAACGCCAGCGCGCCCGGCAGCGGTTTCGCGATGCCCTCCTTGCACCACAGCGCCCAGCTGGAGGCGTCGAACTCCTTGCCGTCGCGGACCAGCCGCGCCGCGTAGGGCGAGTTGTCCAGCACCGTCTCGTCGATGTCGAGGATCACCGCGGGCGGCAGGCTGGCGACGCTGTTGCCGCGCTCGTCCCTGGGCAGCGCGTCCCAGGTCGGATCGGCCAGCGCGGCGGCGAGCTTTTCCTCGGCGTCGCGGTAGACCTCGCGGTAAACGAGATCGTGCTCGACCGCGGTCTGCGTCCACGCGACGGCGTTGAGGTTGTCGTCGGCGGGCACCGCGGCGGACGGCGCGATCGGCTTCGACGGCGCCGCGGCGCAGCCGGCCAGCAGCAGGACCAGCAGGGCGGCGTAGCGGGTGCGGCGCATGGGCGGCCTCTCCGGGCAAAGGGTGGACGGGCAACGCGCAAGCTTACCGCACGCGCATGCCCTCCCCGCCCCGGAAATCCGCAGGGCGGGTCGAGCCCTGCCCTACTCGGCCAGCAGCGCCGCGAGGCGCGCCAGGTGGCTGTCCGCGGTCTCCTTCCTGATCGCCGCGTCGGCCGCCGGATCGCGCCCTTCCCAGTGCAGGTCGTCGGCGGGCAGCTCCTTGAGGAAGCGGCTCGGCTCGTTCGCCAGCACCTCGCCGTAGCGGCGCGCGCGCGCCGCCCAGCTCAGCACCAGGTGCTCCTTGGCGCGGGTGATGCCGACGTACATCAGGCGCCGCTCCTCGTCGAGGCGGCCCTCGTCCAGCGCGCCCTCGTGCGGCAGCGTGCCGTCCTCCAGGCCGACGATGAACACGCAGCGGAACTCCAAACCTTTGGCCGCGTGCAGCGTCATCATGCGCACCGCGTTGCCGGGATCGTCGCGGTCGGCGTGGGTGAGCAGGGCGAGCTGCGCGGCGAGGTCGCCGGCGCGCGCGCCATCCTTCTGCATGGCGCGGAACCAGTCGGCCAGCTCGCGCAGGTTGCCCAGCCGGCGCTCGCGCGCGGCGGCGTCCGGCGCCTGCTGCGCCAACGCCTCGGCGTAGCGCGTGCGCGCCAGCACCGCCTCGACCAGCTCGGCGGCCGGCAGCCGTCCGGCCTCGCGGCCGAGTTCGTCGAGCAGCGCGACGAAGCCGGCCAGCGCCGAGGCCGGGCGCGCCGCGAGCTGCTTCAGCGCGGCGTCGCTGCGCGCGGCCTCCAGCAGCGAGACGTGGCGCACCTGCGCCAGCGCGGCCAGCTTCTCCAGCGAGGTCTGGCCGATCTCGCGCCTGGGCACGTTGACCACGCGCAGGAAGGCGGCGTCGTCGGTGGGGTTGGCGATCAGGCGCAGGTACGCCAGCACGTCCTTGACCTCGCCGCGGTCGAGGAAGGACAGCGCGCCGGTCAGGTGATACGGCACGCGCGCCAGGCGCAGCGCCTTCTCCAGCGCGCGCGCCTGGTGGTTGCCGCGATAGAGGACCGCGAACTCGTGCCAGCGCGCCTTGTGCTTCTCGGCCAGATGCACCAGCACGGCGGCGATGCGCTCGGCCTCGTGCTCGCTGTCCCTGCACTCGAGCACGCGGATCGGCGGACCCTCGGCGTGCTCGCTCCACAGCTTCTTCGCGTGCAGGTGCGCGTTGTGCGCGATCAGCGCGTTGGCCGCGCGCAGGATGCGCTTGCCGCAGCGGTAGTTCTGCTCGAGCTTGACCACCTTGAGCTGCGGCCAGTCGCGGCCGAGCTGGTCGAGGTTCTCCGGGTTGGCGCCGCGCCAGGCGTAGATCGACTGGTCGTCGTCGCCGACCGCGGTGAACGCGCCGCGCTCGCCGGCCAGCAGCTTCAGCAGCGCGTACTGCGCGGTGTTGGTGTCCTGGTATTCGTCGACCAGCAGGTAGCGCAGGCGCTCGCGCCAGGCCGCGCGCGCCTCGGCGTCGGCGTCGAGGATCGCCACCGGCAGGCGGATCAGGTCGTCGAAGTCGACCGCGTTGAAGGTGGCGAGGCGCTGCTGGTAGAGCTCGTACATCGCCGCGGCCTCGTGTTCGCCGGGCGAGCGCGCGCGCGCCAGCGCCTGTTCGGGCGACAGGCCTTCGTTCTTGACGCGGCCGATCAGGTGGCGCAGCGCGGCCAGCTCGTCCGGCTTGCGCGCCTTGCCGGCGAGATCCTTCAGGATCGCCTCGCTGTCGTCGGCGTCCAGCACCGAGAAGCCGCGGCGCAGCCCGGCGCGCGCGTGTTCGATCTGCAGGAACTTGAGGCCCAGTGCGTGGAAGGTGCACACGGTCAGCGCCTCGACGGCGTCCGCCTTGACCAGCTTGCCGACGCGCTCGCGCATCTCGCGCGCGGCCTTGTTGGTGAAGGTGATCGCGGCGATCTTCGCCGGCGCCAGCCCGCGCCGCGCGATCAGGTGCGCGATCTTCTGCGTGATCACGCTGGTCTTGCCGGAGCCGGCGCCGGCCAGCACCAGCAGCGGGCCGTCGCAATACTCGACCGCGGCGCGTTGTTGGGGATTCAGCACGGTAGCGGGAAACGGGAAGTGGAGAGTGAGGTTCGCCCGGGCCGCGCAACAGGGCGGCGTGTCGGACACGGCGGCGCTCGATACTGTGCCACACTTGCCGCGACTGTCGCTGCAGGCGTCCGCGCGGCCTCGTCCTTGCGCTCCCCATTTTCCACTCCCGACTCCCGGCGCTTCCATGGCCAAGCTCTACTTCTATTACTCGGCGATGAATGCCGGCAAGACCACCACGCTGCTGCAGAGCGCGCACAACTACCACGAGCGCGGCATGCGCACGCTGATCCTGACGCCGGCGCTGGACGACCGCTACGGCGACAGCGTGGTGGCCTCGCGCATCGGCCTGCAGGCGACCGGACGACGCTTCGCGCACGACGAGGATCTGTACGCGCTGGCCGAGGCCGACATCGCCGCGCGCGGGCCGCTGCACTGCGTGCTGGTCGACGAGGCGCAGTTCCTGACCCGCGCGCAGGTGTGGCAGTTGAGCGACGTGGTCGACCGCCTGCGCATCCCGGTGCTGGCCTACGGCCTGCGCACGGATTTCCGCGGCGAGCTGTTCGAGGGCAGCCGGTACCTGCTGGCCTGGGCCGACGACCTCGTCGAGATCAAGACCATCTGCCACAGCGGCAAGAAGGCGACGATGGTGGTGCGCGTCGACGCGCAGGGTCGCGCGGTCACGCAGGGGCCGCAGGTCGAGATCGGCGGCAACGAGCGCTACGTCTCGGTCAGCCGCGCCGAGTTCAAGAAGATCATGGCCGGCGAAGGCCGCGTCGAGCTGCAACAGGCGGTGCTGCCGCTGGGCGAGCCGGCGGAGCGCGCGCGATGAGCGCGCCCGCGCCGGTCTGGCCGCGACCGCAGTGGAGCGTGAGCGGCCAGGAGGCCGTGGTGCTGTGGTTCGTGTTCGGCGACTTCGACGCCGAGCTGCCGGTCGACGGCGCGGCCTATCGCACGCGCGGCGTGCCGGACGGCGTCGAGTTCGCGCGCTACCGCAACGCCGACCTCGCCGCGTGGGCGGGCTATCCGCTCGCCGGTTCGCTGGGGCGCCTGCTGGGCGAGGAAGAGCCCGCGCTGCTCGCGCGCGCCGCGCACGCGCAGGAATGCCTGGTGCTGCGCGGCACCCTGCCCGACCCCGCCGACCTCGACTACCTGCACGACTGCGTCGGTCTGATCGCCGCACTGAACGACCTCGGCGGCATCGCCGTGGTCGATCCGCAGATGTTGTCGATCTTCGATGCGGAAACGTGGCGCCGGCGCTACTTCGCCGACGCTGCGTTCACCGTGCGCGAGCACGTGCTGATCCTGTGCAGCGAGGACGCGGAGCACGCCGGCCGCCTGCACGTGCATACCCGCGGCATGCGCAAGTTCGCGCGCCCCGACCTCAGCATCCGCAACGTGCCCGCCGCAGCCGCCGGCGCCGCCGGCCAGCTCGCCGAGCGCTTCGCGCAATTCCAGGCGCTGGGCGGCCGGATTGCCGACGGCCACGAAGTCGCGCTGGACGACACGCTGGCGATGCGCGCGCGCCGCGCCGGCGACCTCGACGACCCCGCCTTCAACAACCTGCACGTGGCGCTGGTCTGGCCGCTGTGATCAGTGCTGGCAGCGCGGGCAGTAGAACGTGGAACGCTGCCCCAGCGTGACCGCGCGCAGCGCGGCGCCGCACGCGCGGCAGGGTTCGCCGGCGCGGCCGTACACGGCCAGCTCCTGCTCGAAGTAGCCGGGTGCGCCGTCGGGCGCGAGGAAATCGCGCAGCGTGGTGCCGCCGCGCGCGATGGCGTGGGCGAGGATGCGCTTCACCTCGTCGGCGAGCCGCGCGTAGCGTGCGCGCGACACCTCGCCGGCCGCGCGCTTCGGGTGGATGCCGGCGGCGAACAGCGCCTCGCTGGCGTAGATGTTGCCGACGCCGACCACCACCGCCTGGTCCATCAGGAAGGTCTTGACCGCGGCGCTGCGGCCGCGCGACAGCGCCCACAGGTGATCGCCGTCGAAGGCATCGCCGAGCGGCTCCGGCCCCAGCCCGGCCAGCAGCGGATGCACCTTGCCCGGCGGCTGCCACAAGAGGCAGCCGAAGCGGCGCGGGTCGGTGTAGCGCAGCACGCGGCCGGAATCGAGCGCGAGGTCGTAGTGGTCGTGCGCGCCGACCGGCGTCTGCGGCGCCAGCACGCGCAGGCTGCCCGACATGCCGAGGTGCAGCAGCGCGCTGCCGGCGCCGGTGTGCAGCAGCAGGTACTTGGCGCGGCGCTCCACCGCGTCGATGCGCCGGCCCGGCAGCGCGGTGCGGATCGCGCGCGGAATCGGCCAGCGCAGATCCGGCCGGCGCAGCAGCACGCGCGTGACGCGGTGGCCTTCGACGTGCGGGGCGATGCCGCGGCGGGTGGTCTCGACTTCGGGCAACTCGGGCATGGGATGGCGTCAGCGACTTGCGCGGGCGATGCAGGGCGGGCCTTGGCCCGCCGCTGCTTCGTCCGAGACGTTGCGATGGTGGGCCAAGGCCCACCCTACGCGCATGGCGTCACCTCGATGAGGGGTCGGCCAATTCGCGCCGCGGATCCGCCGCAAGATAAGGCGTGTAGCGATCCGCCACCAGCGCCACGCGCGACCCCGCCTGCACGTAGCGCGCGCGCTCGAACGGCGCCAGCGCGCCGAAGGCCAGCGTCTCGCCGTCGAGCGTCAGCGTCGCCGCCGGCGGCGCCAGCCCGATCTTCGCCGGCGCGAAATCCGCCAGCGGCCGCCACTGCAACGCCGGCGCGGCGGCGATCGCGACGAGGCCGGCGAGGCGCGCGTCGTCGGCGCGGCCGGCCTGCGGCGCGGTCATCCACCAATGGCCGTCGCGCTTCTCGAAGCGGCGCGGCGGACCGTCGGCGAGCCGCACCTCGACGCGCGTCACCGCGGCCGGATCGAGCGCGAGCAGCGTGCCGGGATCGTCCGCCCGCTCGCGGCGCAACTGCCACGCGACCGCGGCCAGCAGCGCGGCGACGCCGGCCGCCAGCGCGAGACGACGGACGACGATGCGGCGCATCAACGGCGGCGCCGGCGCCAGGCGATCGCGCCGCCGGTGCCGAGCAGCAGCAGCGGCAGCGCGAACAGGAAGCCGAAGGTCAACGCAGTCAGCCCGCGCTGGCCCAGCGCCAGGCTGCGGTCGGGCGCGCCGCGCGCGGGCAGGTCGACCAGCGCGTCGTCGCCGAGCAGCCAGTCGAACACGCGCTCGCCGAGCGCGCGGTTGCCGCCGTTGCCGAGGAAGCTGTTGGAGAGGAAGTCGCCGTCGCCGATCACCACCGCGCGCTGCTCGCCCTTGTCCGGGCTGGGCGACAGCCGCGACAGCGCGAGGCCGAAGTCGAGCGGGCCGCGCAGCTCGCCGCGGTCGGCGTCCTGGCGGATCGGCGCGCCGCCGGCGCCGGGCGCGACCGGGCCGGTTTCGTTCCAGCTCTGCGCGGAGGTGCGCAGCAGCGGCGCCGCCGCCCACGCCGCCGAGCCCTGCAGCGTCGCCAGCGCGGCGGCCTGGGGGAACAGCGTGGAGAGATCGAAGCCGCGCGTGATGACGTGCGGCGGATACTGCGTGACGACGACGAAGCTCGGGTCCGGCACCTTGGCCGCGGCGCCGCTGGCGTCGACCAGCGTGCCCGGCAGCACGCGCACGCCGAGCGCCGCGGCCAGCGGCGCGAGGCCGAGGTCGTCGCCGCCCGGTTCGGCCAGCCACAGCAGGTTGCCGCCGCGCGCGAGGTAGTCGGTCAGCGCGGCCACCGCGCGCGGCGCCAACGCCGCCTGCGGGCTGGCCAGCACCACCAGCGCCGCGTTCTGCGGCACGCCCGCGGCGGCATCCAGGTTGACCGGCACCGCGCGCATGCCGCGCGCTTCGATCTGCGCGATGAAGGTGCCGAGGTCGGCGTTGGCCTGGCCGTCCGGACGGCGCTCGCCGTCGCCGGTGACGAACGCGACCAGCCGTTCGCCGCCGCGCGCCAGGCGCTGCAGCGCGTTGGTGAAGTCGCGCTCGTTCAGCGTCACCAGCCGCTCCTTGCGGCCGTGCCAGGCGATGGCGAGCTCGCCGTCGACGCTGATGCCGGCCGCGCGCATCGCCGCCGGGTCCTGCTCGGGATCGACGAAGCGCAGCGCGAGGTCCGGCTTGAAGCGCCGATAGCGCGCGACGAACGCGGCGATGGTGGGTCGGAGCCCACTGCCCGGCGTGGCGTAGCTGGTCACCTCGACCGGCCCCGCGAGCTGCGCCAGCACCGCCTGGCTCTGCGGCGCCAGGCTGGCGCGCGCGTTCGCGCTGCAGTCGGCGACGAAGCCGTAGCGGGTGGACAGGAACGCGATGCAGCCGGCGCCGAGCAGCAGCAGCAGCGCGACCAGCCAGGCGTCGAGACGTTCGCGCATCAGCCGCGCGTCCTTTCCGCCGCCAGCCGGCGCGTCGCCAGCGCCAGCGCCAGCGCGACCACCAGCGCGAAGTAGATCAGGTCCACGCTGCCGACCAGCCCACGCAGCAGCGGCTGCACGTGCGTGGCCATGGCAAGGTAGTTGATCGCGCCGTTGTCGAGGCCCTGGGCGCGCGCGCCGGCGTCGATCGCCCACAGCGCCAGCGTCAGCGCGAACGCCGCCGCCGCGGCCAGCGCCGGGTGCGAAGCGAACGTCGAACAGGCCACGCCGATCGCCGCCAGCGCAGCGGTCATCAGCGCCACGCCCAGCAGCGCGGCGGCGAACTTGCCCCAGTCGAGGTGCGTGGCCGGCGCCAGCGCCAGCGGCATCGCCGCCGCCAGCAGCAGGATGCCGGCCAGCCATGGCAGCGCGCCGAGGTACTTGCCGAGCACGATCGCGCGCGGCGACTGCCCGCAGGCGAGGAGCAGCGGCAGCGTGCGCGCGCGGCGTTCGCCGGCGAGCGCGTGCATGGTCAGCAGCGGCGCCACCAGCAGCAGCACCTGCGCGGCGGCGGCGAGCAGCGGCACGGCGACGAGGTCGGTGTAGCCGGGCGCGTCCGGTTGCGCGGCCAGCCGCGCCTGCGCCTTCAGGAAACCGTCCAGCAGCAGCAGGAACTGCCAGGCCAGCCAGGCGAGGCCGACCGCGGCCAGCGTCCACGCGAACGGCCGCACCACGAGACGCTTCAGCTCGAGGCGGGCGACGGCGCGCGCGCTCATGCGGCCACTGCCCCGGCGGCGATGGCGAGGAAGGTGCGCTCGAGCGCGCTGCCGTCGCCCAGCGGCGCGTCGTGGCGCAGGCGGCCTTCGTGCAGGATGGCGACGCGGTCGCACACGGCGGTCACTTCCGGCAGCAGGTGGGTGGACAGGATCACCGCGCGCTCGCGGCCGAGCTCGCGGATCAGCACGCGCAGGCTCGCCGTCTGCACCGGGTCGAGGCCGTTGCCCGGCTCGTCCAGCACCAGCAGCGGCGGATCGTGCAGCAGCGCCTGGGCGAGGCCGACGCGCTGGCGCAGGCCCAGCGAGAGCGCGCCGCACAGGCGCCGCGCGACGGCGCCGAGGTCGAGCCGCGCGAGCGCCGCCGCGACGGCCGTGCGGCGCGTGGCCGCAGCCATGCCGCGCAGGCGCGCGCAGGCGTCGAGGTATTCGGCCACGGTCAGTTCGGGGTACAGCGGCACCTGCTCGGGCAGGTAGCCGACGTGGGTGCGCGCGGTCTGCGGATGTTCGGCGAGGTCGCGGCCGTCGATGCGCACCGCGCCGCGGCTGGGCGCCAGCACGCCGGCGATCATCGCCAGCGTGGTCGACTTGCCGGCGCCGTTGACGCCGAGCAGGCCCAGCACCGTGCCGCGGTCGAGCGTCAGGCGCAGGTCCTGCACGATCTCGCGGCCGGCGAGGCGCCGGCCGACGCGATCGAGGACGAGCAGGTTGTGATCCGTGCCGTGCATCGCCACATTGTCACGGCGTGCATCGCGGCACCGCAACCATGCTGGCGGGTACGGCAAGGGCCGCGTAGACTGCAACGCGTTGTTTTCCTTCCCCCTGCACAGCTTTCCCATGACCGATCTTCTGCTCGACTTTGCCGCGCGCGGCCTGACCGGCGCCGGCTGGGCCACCTGGCTGGTCTACCTGCTGGTGGTCACGCAGTTCACCATCTTCGCGGTGACGCTGTACCTGCACCGCAGCCAGGCGCATCGCGGCGTGGACTTCCACCCCGCGCTGGCGCACTTCTTCCGCTTCTGGGCGTGGCTGACCACGGCGATGGTCACCAAGCAGTGGGTGGCGATCCACCGCAAGCACCACGCGCATTGCGAGACCGAGCAGGATCCGCACAGCCCGCAGGTGTTCGGCATCGACAAGGTGTTCTGGCAGGGCGCCGAGCTGTACCGCGCGGCCGCCACCAACGCCGCGGACATGGAGAAGTACGGCCGCGGCACGCCCGACGACTGGCTGGAACGCCACCTCTACTCGCGCCACCCCGAGTGGGGTCCGACCCTGATGGCGATCATCAACATCGCGCTGTTCGGCGCGGTCGGCCTGGCGATCTGGGCGATCCAGATGCTGTGGATCCCGGTGTGGGCCGCGGGCGTGGTCAACGGCATCGGCCACTGGTGGGGCTACCGCAACTTCGAGACCGCCGACACCGCGACCAACCTCACCCCGTGGGGCGTGTGGATCGGCGGCGAGGAGCTGCACAACAACCACCACGCCTTCCCCAGCTCGGCCAAGTTCGCCCTGCGCCGGTTCGAGGTGGACATCGGCTGGGGCGTGATCCGCCTGTGCGAGAAGCTCGGCCTGGCCAAGGTGCTGCGCGTGGCGCCGACCCTGGACCTGCGCCCGAACGTCGCGCTGCCCGACACCGAGACGCTGAAGGCGGTGCTGACCCACCGCTTCCAGGTGATGACCGACTTCTTCCGCGGCGTGATCGTGCCGACCCTGCGCGAGGAAGCCGCGCACGCCGGCGAGGGCCTGAAGGCGACGCCGCGCAAGCTGCGCCGCGCGCTGGCCAACGGCGGCCGCTGGCTCGACGCCACCTCGCGCGAGAAGCTGACCACGTTCGTGCGCCAGCGCCCGCGCCTCGCCACCGTCTGCGAATTCCGCGCGCGCCTCGCCGCGCTGATGGAGCAGCGCGGCCCCGACGCCGCGTTGGCCGGCCTGCAGCAGTGGTGCCGCGAGGCGGAAGCCAGCGGCATCCGCACGCTGCAGGCGTTCGCCGCGCGGCTGAAGGGCTACGCGGTGGCATCGCGCTGACGTCGAGCGACCTGTCGCACGCAGAAGCCCGCCGCAAGGCGGGCTTTTCGTTTCTCCCGCCGCGCGGCCAAAAGAAAACCCGCCACGGTGGGCGGGTTTTCGAGGTGCCGCAGGGAGGCAGGGCTTACTTGATCTTGCCTTCCTTGTAGATCACGTGCTTGCGGACGACGGGGTCGTACTTCTTGACCTCCATCTTGTCCGGCGTGTTCTTCTTGTTCTTGTCGGTGGTGTAGAAGTGGCCGGTGCCGGCCGAGGAGATCAGGCGGATCTTGTCGCGCTTGGAAGCCATGGGTCAGTCCTCCTCAGATCTTCTCGCCGCGGGCACGCAGCTCGGCGATCACGGCCTCGATGCCCTTCTTGTCGATGGTGCGCAGCGCCTGGTTGGACACGCGCAGCTTGACCCAGCGGTTCTCGCTGGGCACCCAGAACCGGCGCTCGTGCAGGTTGGGCAGCCAGCGGCGGCGGGTCTTGTTGTTGGCGTGCGAGACGTTGTTGCCGACCTGCACGCGCTTTCCGGTGACTTGGCAAACTCGGGCCATGATGTGCTCCGAAAGCTGTAGGGCCGCCCTTTGGCCAGGACGGCATCGGCCCAGCGGCCTGGCCCGGTCGGACCGGGTTGCGCCACGCGGTGCTGGAATCGGCCGCCGCATGCGCCCGGACCGCGCCCCGGGACGCCCCCGGCCTGGGCCGGGTCGGCGTGAAACAGCTGATCATTATGGCATCGCCCGCGCGCGCGCGGCAAGCGCGACACCGGCCGGCAGGGTGCAGCGCAGCCGCCAGTGTGGGACAATCCCCGCCTTTGTCCGATCTTATTCGAGGGGAGTTCGAGCACCATGGCAGACAACACGCCCGCCCAGGCCAACGGCCAGGCCACGCAGGCGCAGCTGGCGCTGCAGAAGATCTACGTCCGCGACGCGTCCTTCGAGGCGCCGAACGCCCCGCAGATCTTCCAGGAAATCGGCGAGAGCCAGCAGGCGCCGCAGGTGCAGCTCAACCTCAGCCACAAGGCCGACCAGTTGGCCGACGGCGTCTTCGAGGTCGTGCTGACCCTGACCCTGACCTGCACCCTGCAGGACCGCACCGCCTACCTCGCCGAGGTGCACCAGGCGGGCATCTTCGACGTCGTCGGCTTCGCCGACGCCGAGCGCGACGCGATCCTCGGCAGCTACTGCCCGAACGTGCTGTTCCCGTACGCCCGCCAGATGATCTCCGACCTGGTGGTCAACGGCGGCTTCCCGCCGTTCCTGCTGCAGCCGATCAACTTCGACGCCCTCTACGGCGAGCAGCTGCGTCGGCGCGCCGAGGCGCCTGTCGCCAACGCGTAAGCGATGGAGAAGCGACCGACGGTCGCGGTGCTGGGCGCCGGCTCGTGGGGCACGGCGCTTGCCGCGCTGCTGGCCCGCAACGGCGCCGCCACCCGACTGTGGGGGCGCGATCCGAAGGCGCTGGCGGCGATGGCCGCCACGCGCCGCAACGCGCGCTACCTGCCCGACTGCGAGCTGCCGGCCGAACTGACGTTCGAGCCCGACCTCGGCAAGGCGCTGGACGGCGTCGACCTGGCCCTGATCGTGGTGCCGAGCCACGCCTTCCGCGCGCTGCTGGACGAGGTGGCGCCGCGGCTGCCGGCGGGCGCCGGCCTGGCGTGGGCGGTGAAAGGATTCGAGCCCGGCACCGGCCGCTTCCTGCACGAGCTGGTCGCCGAGCGCCTGCCGCAGACGCCGGCGGCGGTGGTCACCGGCCCTTCGTTCGCCAAGGAAGTCGCGCAGGGTCTGCCGACCGCGGTCACCGTGCACTCGGCCGACCCCGCGTTCGCGCAGCGCGTCGCCGTGCTGCTGCACGCGCCGACCTTCCGCGCCTACACCGGCACCGACGTGATCGGCGCCGAGCTGGGCGGTGCGATGAAGAACGTGCTGGCGGTCGCGGTCGGCGTCGCCGACGGCATGCAGCTCGGCCAGAACGCGCGCGCCGGCCTGATCACGCGCGGCTTGAACGAGATGCTGCGCCTCGGCGTCGCCATTGGCGCGCGCGCGGAGACGCTGATGGGCCTCGCCGGCCTCGGCGACCTGGTGCTGACCTGCACCGGCGACCTGTCGCGCAACCGCCGGCTCGGCCTGGCGCTGGGCCGCGGCGTGCCGCTGCAGCAGGCGCTCGCCGAGATCGGCCAGGTGGTCGAGAGCGTGGTCACCGCCGACGAGGTGGTGCGCCTCGCCGAGCGCCACGGCCTCGACCTGCCGATCGCCAACGGCGTGCGCGCTGTCCTGCACGGCGAGATCACCCCGGTCGAAGGCCTGCGCACGCTGCTGGCGCGCGAGCCCAAGCCCGAGTATCCGGGCGAGCTGTTCGGCCGCTGAGGCGGCACTCCGGCGCGAGCGGCTTCAGCCGCGGCGCGCGGCCGTCGAGGCCGAAAGGCCCGCCCGCAACGTCGACCCGTCCCGCATTCCGCCGATCGAACTTGCGGCATCGCCCCGCGGCGGTGCTAGGCTACCTGTTTTGGTCCAGCAAGCATGCGAGGGCGGATGCCGCAGCCGACCCGGCAAACCATGGACGAGCGACGCGAAACGCACAGCGGCGACGGCGAGGCCCGCCTGCCGGCGGCGTGGCAGCGGTTGCTGGAAGGCCGCGCGACGGACACGGCGGCACACGAGCCGCAGACGCTCGGTTTCTTCCTCGACCTGATCCACGACGAGGGCAGCGCCGCCGCGCGCGTCGAGGCCGCGCCGGTGCTGTTGCAGGCGCTGCCGGAAGGGCGCATCGGCCGCGCGGTGCCGCTGGACGGGCGCAAGCTCGCCCAGGCGGGGCTGAAGCCGGTCGAGCAGCGCCTCGCCGCCAGCGTGCTCGGCCTGCCGCAGACGCAGCGCAAGGGCCGCAGCTACGCGCACCTGTCCGGTGCCGTCGCCGACGCGCTGCTGGTCGAGATCCTCGACGTCGCGCCCTGCTTCCTCGGCGGCATCGCCGGGCTGCGGCTGGCGCGCGGCCGCGCGCGCCCGCTGCGCTGGCACTGGGACACGCTGCGCGACGGCCAGCAGCGCCTGCTGCCGCAGCTCGAGCACGGCGCGCGCGTGGTCCGCGTCGATGCGCTGTGGTTCCTCGATCCCGAGCGCGCCGAGCTCGGTCCGCTGGACGGCCCCGTCGAGGAGGCCGCGCTGCTCGACGCGCCGCCGCTGGCGCCCGAGCACAGCGAGGCGCTGCGCGCGGCGCTGGCCGGTTCCGCGCTGGAAGGCCGCGTGCCGCCGCCGCGCGTGTTCGCCGCGCCGCAGCGCGCCGATCTGAAACCGAAGCCGGTGCTGACCCTGCACGCGCTGACCCGCCACGCGCGTCTCGCCGCCGGCACGCCGCCGCTGGCCTACGCGCGCCTCGCCTTCGACTATGGCGGCGAGCGCCTGCCCGGCCGCGGCGGCGAGGCGCTGGTGCGGCGCGTGCGCGACAACAAGCTGGTCGAGATCACCCGCCGCCGCGCCGAGGAACTCGCCGCGATGGAGCGCCTCGAAGCGCAGGGCCTGGCGCCCGCGGTCGATTGCGAAGGCCTGCCCTGGGATCTCGCCGACACCCTGCCCGAGGACGCCTGGCTGTTTCCGGGCAAGGGCTACGCCGGCGCGCTCGAGGTCAACACGCCGGCGCGCTGGCTGGCGCTGCGGCCGAAGCTGGAGCAGGACGGCTTCAGCCTCGACTACGCCTCGAGCTTCCCGTTCGAGGTGCTGGAAGGGCCGCCGCGCTGGTACGGCGTCGCCGAGCCCGACAAGGACGGCCACGCCTTCGAGCTGGAGATCGGCATCGAGGTCGAGGGCAAGCGCGTCAACATGCTGCCCGCGGTGGCGCAGGCGCTGGCCGAGCACCAGATCTCGCTGACGCCGGGCGCCAACGAAACCGACGATGCGGTCTGGTACGCGCCGGTCGACGAGCGCCGCCGCGTGCCGGTGCGCCTGAAGGTGCTGCGCGGCCTGCTGGCGCCGCTGGCCGAATACCTCGAACGCCCGCGCGACAAGCTGCACCTGCCGCGCGTGCAGGCCGGCCGTCTGGAGGAATTCGTCGAGGCGCTGCCGAAGAGCGGCACGCTGGACGCGCCGCCCGCACTGGCCGGCTTCGCGCAGCGCCTGCGCGAGGCCGCCGCGCACGCCTCCGATGCGGAGCCGGCCGGGCTGCGGGCGGAACTGCGCCCGTACCAACGCGAAGGCCTGCGCTGGCTGAACGCGCTGGCCGAAGCCGGCCTGGGCGGCGTGCTCGCCGACGACATGGGCCTCGGCAAGACCGTGCAGTTGCTCGCGCACCTGCTGGCGCTGAAGGAATCGGGCGCGCTGAAGAAGCCGGCGCTGATCGTCGCGCCGACCAGCCTGATCCCGAACTGGCAGGGCGAGGCCGCGCGCTTCGCGCCGTCGCTGCGCGTGCTGACCCTGCACGGCCCCGAGCGCGCGCAGGCGTTCGCGCGCCTCGGCGACTGCGACATCGTGCTGACCAGCTACGCGCTGCTGCCGCGCGACCTCGCCGCGATCAAGGGCCAGCGCTTCGCGCTGGTGGCGCTGGACGAGGCGCAGCAGGTGAAGAACCCGCGCACGCAGGCGCGCCGCGCCGTGCTGGCGCTGAAGGCCGCGCGCCGCGTGTGCCTGACCGGCACGCCGCTGGAAAACCACCTTGGCGAACTGTGGTCGCAGCTCGACCTGGTCGTGCCCGCGCTGCTCGGCGACGAGGGCGCATTCCGCCGTCACTACCGCCAGCCGATCGAGCGCTACGGCGACGCCGAATGCCAGGCGCGCCTGAACCGCCGCATCGCGCCGTTCATCCTGCGCCGCACCAAGTCCCAGGTGGCGACCGAGCTGCCGCCGAAGACCGAGATCACGCGCACCGTCACCCTCGAAGGCCGCCAGCGCGAGCTTTACGACAGCCTGCGCCTGACGCTGGCCGAGGAGCTGCGCGAGGTGATCGCGCAGCGCGGGCTGGAGCAGAGCGGCATCGTCGTGCTGGATGCGCTGCTCAAGCTGCGCCAGGTCTGCTGCGATCCGCGCCTGGTGAAACTGGAGGCCGCGCGCGGCGTGCGCGAGTCGGCCAAGATGGAAATGCTGATGGACATGCTGCCGGCGCTGGTCGCCGAAGGCCGGCGCGTGCTGCTGTTCAGCCAGTTCACCGAGATGCTGGGGCTGATCGCGCGCGAGCTCGACCGCCGCCACCTCCGCTACGTCACCCTCACCGGCGAGACGCGCGACCGCGCCGAGCCGGTGCGCCGCTTCCAGGAAGGCGAGGTGCCGCTGTTCCTGCTGTCGCTGAAGGCGGGCGGCGTCGGCCTCAACCTCACCGCCGCCGACACCGTGATCCACTACGACCCGTGGTGGAACCCCGCCGCCGAGGCGCAGGCCTCCGATCGCGCGCACCGCATCGGCCAGGACAAGCCGGTGTTCGTCTACCGCCTGATCTGCGCCGGCACCGTCGAGGAACGCATCGAGGCGCTGAAGGCGCGCAAGGCCGAACTGGCCGAAGCCGTCCTCGCCGGCGGCGGCACGCGCGACCGACTGGCCTTCGACGAGGCGGATCTCGAGGCGCTGTTCGCCTGAGCTGCCGGGCTCGGTGCCCGGGTAGCTACGAGAGGCGAGGTGCCGGCCAAGTTGCTGCCGACGTCTCGCCGTGCGGGGGAATGAGCAACCTCGAAGGGCGGCGCGGCGATTCGGCATTCGCAACTGCAGAAGCGAAGGAGCGGGGCGTGCGCGGCCCCTGGGCTGCTCGGCGATCGACACGCATTCGGGATGCGGTGCGAGTCACGGCTCCCGCCGCATCCCGTTCGCCTCAAGTCCTTCGAGGTAGGACTGCCAGTTCTTTTCGTAGTCGCGGCCGAGTTCGTACAGCGTGCCCCAGGCGAAGATGCCGGTGGCGTGGCCGTCGTCGAAGCGCAGCAGCACGCCGTAGTTGCCGACCGGCTCGATGGCGTCGATGTTGACGTGGCGCTTGCCGGCGACCAGCACGCGCTGGCTGGGGTGGTGGCCCTGCACTTCGGCGCTGGGCGAGTGCGTGCGCAGGTATTCGCAGGGGAGCTGGAAGCGCTCGCCGCTTTCGAAGGCGACTTCGAGCGTGTGCGAGGCGCGGTGCAGGACGAGGTCGGTGGGATGCGGCGTGTGGGTCATCCGCCTAGTCTAGCGGCGTGCGCGCAGACGCGGCCTGGCCTGCGTCAAGCGGACGTGCGCTTCGCCGCGCCGTGATGGCGGATCCGTAAGGGATGGAGACCGGCGCGGCGAACAATCGCATCCCGCCTTCACCCCGCCGCTCTTTCGCCCCCGGCGGGAGCGGGATCCGCTGGGGGCGATCTTCGGGGCGACGCGCCTGCGCTCAGTGCGCGCGGCCGACGCCGGAGTCGCCCTGTTCCAATGCGGGCGCGGCGCCGGCGACGTCGAGCAGCGCTTGCGCGTAGGGCTCGTCGAAGCTGACTGTGGAGACTTCTTCCCAGGCGAAGAACGACGGCTCGCGCAGCCATTCGGCGTCGGGGGTGATCTCCTGCAGGTTGAAGCCGTCGTCCTCGACGTTAAGCAGGCGGCCGATGTAGCAGACCTCGGACTCGTCCTCGCTGTCGACGTGCACGCCGACCACCGGCGCCTGCAGGCTGGCGGCCTCGACCACCTGGCCGATGTCGTCCAGGGGGAAGCCGCGCGGCAGGCGCGGCACGATGCCCTTCAGCGCCAGCGCCTTCTCCATGAAGACGTGGTGCTTCTCGGGCGCCTCGAGCTCGGTGATGTCGCGGTGGCGCAGGGCGTACAGGCCGTCGAAGCCGATCGAATCGCCGACCACCCACAGCAGCACGAACTCGCGGCCGATGCCGGCCACGTAGCCGCAGAAGCTGCCGTGCTCCAGCTCGCCGCGCCAGACGCGGACGAGCTGATGGTGCTGGTGCGCCTCGCGCAGTCGCGCGCGCAGGCTGTTGGTCTTGAGCGGAATGACGGTACCCATGGCTTGGCGAGTCTAGCAGCTCGGGCGTTAAGGGGCCCCTGCCTGGGTCGCCATCCCCGCGGACGTGTGAGCGTAAAGCATTGTTTCGAAAAGACAATCTGTTTTCGCGGGGGCGGCGTCCAAGGGGCCGCTCCGGGCCTCAGAGGATGTAGCGGCTGAGATCCTCGTCGCCGACCAGCTTGCTGAGCCTTTTGTCGACATATTCGGCGTCGATCGTATATTTTTCGCCGCTTTTGTCCGCAGCCTCGTAGGAAATCACCTCGAGCAGCCGTTCCATGACGGTGTGCAGCCGGCGGGCGCCGATGTTCTCGGTACGCTCGTTGACCTGATGGGCCACCTCGGCCAGGCGGTCGATGCCGGAGTCGACGAATTCCAGCGTCACGCCCTCGGTGCCGAGCAGCGCCACGTACTGCTTGGTCAGCGCGTTGTTCGGCTCGCGCAGGATGCGCTTGAAGTCGTCGACGCTGAGCGCCGACAGCTCGACGCGGATCGGCAGGCGGCCCTGCAGTTCCGGGATCAGGTCGGACGGCTTGGCCAGCGAGAACGCGCCCGAGGCGATGAACAGCACGTGGTCGGTGCGGATCGGGCCGTACTTGGTGGACACGGTGGAGCCTTCCACCAGCGGCAGCAGGTCGCGCTGCACGCCCTCGCGGCTGACCGAGGCTCCGCCCCACTCCGAGCGCTGGCTGATCTTGTCGATCTCGTCGAGGAAGACGATGCCGTTCTGCTCGGCGGCCGTCACGGCCTGCTCGCGCACCTCGTCCTCATTGAGCAGCTTGCCGGCCTCTTCCTCGACCAGCAGCGGCCGCGCGGCGCGGATCGTCAGCTTGCGCTTCTGCGTCTTCGCGCCGGACAGGTTCTGGAACATCGAGCGCAGTTGCTGGCTCATCTCCTCCATGCCGGGCGGGGTCATGATCTCGATGCCGACGTTCATGGCGACGTCGAGTTCGATCTCGCGCTCGTCCAGCGCGCCCTCGCGCAACTGCTTGCGCAGCTTCTGGTGGGTGTCGCCGGCATCGGCGGCGGCCGGTGCCGGCTGGTCCCAGCCGCTGGCCTGGCGGCGCGGCAGCAGCGCGTCGAGGATGCGGTCCTCGGCGCGGTCCTCGGCCTGGCTCTTCACGCGCGCCTTGGCCTGGTCGCGGGTCAGCTTGTAGGCGACGTCGGCGAGGTCGCGCACGATCGACTCCACGTCCTTGCCGACGTAGCCGACCTCGGTGAACTTGGTCGCCTCGACCTTGACGAACGGCGCGTTGGCCAGCGTCGCCAGGCGGCGCGCGATCTCGGTCTTGCCGACGCCGGTCGGGCCGATCATCAGGATGTTCTTCGGCGTCACCTCGTCGCGCATCTCGCGCGGGAGCTGCATGCGCCGCCAGCGGTTGCGCAGCGCGATGGCGACGGCGCGCTTGGCGTCGTGCTGGCCGACGATGTAGCGGTCGAGTTCGTTGACGATTTCGCGGGGGGTCAGTTCGGACATGGGTTGCCTTCGAACGTGTTGGAGCGAGCGCGCTCGCGAGCGGGTGCGCGTCGGCGCGCGGGTTGCCTGCGCGCAGGCGCCTACAGCTCCTCGATGCTCACGTTGTGGTTCGTGTAGATGCAGATGTCGCCGGCGATCTTCAGCGCCTTCTCGACGACGCTGCGCGCGTCCAGCGTGGAGTTCTCCAGCAGCGCCTTGGCCGCGGCCTGTGCGTATGGGCCGCCGGAGCCGATCGCGATCAGGCCCTGCTCCGGTTCCAGCACGTCGCCATTGCCGGAGATCAACAGCGAGGTGTCGCGGTCGGCCACCGCCAGCATCGCCTCGAGGCGGCCGAGGCGGCGGTCGGTGCGCCATTCCTTGGCCAGCTCCACCGCGGCGCGCGTGAGGTTGCCGCCGTGCCGGGTCAGCTTCTCCTCGAACAGCTCGAACAGGGTGAAGGCGTCGGCGGTGGCGCCGGCGAAGCCGGCCAGCACGTCGCCCGCGCCGAGGCGGCGGATCTTGCGCGCATTGGCCTTCATCACCGTGTTGCCCAGCGTGACCTGGCCGTCGCCGCCGATCACGAGCTTGCCGTCGCGGCGCACGGAGAGGATGGTGGTGGCGTGGAACGATTCCATGGATGGGCTCCTGCGGCGGAAACGCAAAGCTGGGGACGCGGTAGCGGGAATCCAAGGCGCAGCGCCGGGTGCGTGCCTCGAGGACGACCTCGGGCACCAGGCTTTCTTCCCTGCCCGCCGGGAAGACGGTGGGGTAATTGAGCACGGGGGCGCGGCGAGCGCTTGCTCGTATCGATCGCGAGAGAGCCGTCCTGCGGACGGCATCCCTCGCCCCAGCCCCCCCCCCCCCGGCGGGGAGAGGGAGTCTGAGCAGCGCCTCGCCGCGTGGGAGAGGGGAATGCGTTGACTGCTCGCCCAGGACACGGCGGTGCGGCAGCTGCGCGGCAGGTGCGATGACGCACGCACCGGGGGCGAATGCAGGCGCGACGCCGTTCACTTGCCCCGCGGAAGAGGAAGTCGAGCGCTACTTGCGCCGCGCGCGCGGATGCGCCGCGTCGTAGACGCGTGCCAGGTGCTGGAAGTCGAGGTGGGTGTAGATCTCGGTGGTGCCGATGTCGGCGTGGCCGAGCAGCTCCTGCACCGCGCGCAGGTCGCCGGAGGATTCCAGCAGGTGGCTGGCGCAGGAATGGCGCAGCAGGTGGGGATGGATGCGCTTGGCGATGCCCTGGCGCAGCGCCAGCGTCTTCAGCCGCGCCTGCACCGCGCGCGGCGTCAGCGCGGTGCCCTGGCGCGAGGCGAATACCGGCGCATCCGGCGTCGCGGCGACGGCCGCCGCCAGCGCGCGCAGCGCCGCGCAGGCGTGCCGGCCGACCGGAACGATGCGCGTCTTGCTGCCCTTGCCGACGACGCGCGCCAGGCCCTCGTCGAGATCGAGCGCGCCCCAGCGCAACCCGACCAGTTCGGACAATCGCAGGCCGCTCGAATAGAACAGCTCCAGCATCGCGCGGTCGCGCGGGCCGAGTGCGCCGGCGACGGGCAGCTCGACCAGCGCGCCGGCCTCGTCGGTGTCCAGCACCTGCGGCAACTTGCGGCGCACCTTGGGCGCGCGCACGCCGGCGGCGGGGTCGTGCGCCAGCGCGCCGCCGCGGGCGAGGAAGCGGAACAGGCCGCGGCAGGTGGACAGCACGCGCTGCAGGCTCTTCGGCGACAGGCCGGCGCGATGCTCGGCGGCGACGAAGGCGCGCAGCAGGTCGGGGGTGAGCGCGTCGAAGCGCGCCGGCCCGCGCGCCTGCATCCAGCGCGCGAGCTTGTCGAGGTCGCGCCGGTAGCCGCTCAGCGTGTGCGGCGAGTAGCGGCGCTCGACGGCGAGGTGGTCGAGGAAGCGGGCGATGCCGTCGGCGGGCGCTTCGAGCACTTCACGCCTGCGGGAAGCGGACCAGCGCGGTCGCGACCGCCTCCGCGATCAGCTTGAGGAAGATCGTGCCCATGCCGGGATGGAAGCGGTTGGCGTCGTCGCTGCCGATCGCCAGGATGCCGGCGTCGGCGATGCGCATCAGCGCGGCCGAGCGCACCGTGCCGGCCTGCTCGCCGAACAGGTGCTCCAGCTTGTCCTGCGCGAGCCGCCCGCACAGCGGTTCGCCGCGCGCGAGGAATTCGGCGAATGCCGGCAGCGCGCCCGCGCCGGCGGGCTCCAGCAGCAGCCACGGCGCCACCGGCAGCTCGGGATCGGCGCGGAACAGCAGCAGGCACACCTGGCCGGTGTCGAAATCCTCGGTCAGGCTGGCCACCACCGTGCGCACGGTTTCCTCGAGCGAGGACGCGCGCATCAACGCCAGCGTCAGCGAATGCACGCGCACCATCAACTGCTCGTTGTCGCCGGCGACCTCGATCAGCTCGGCCAGGCGGCGCGTCAGCTCGCGGTTCTTCTCGCGCAGCACTTCGAGCTGGTAGCTGGCCAGCGAGGCGGCGGAACCGTGTTCGCGCGGCACCAGCAGCGACAGCGCAAGGTCGGGGAAATCCTTGAGGAAGTGCGGGTGGCCGCGCAGGTAGGCGGCCACGTCCATCGCTTCCAGGCCGTCCTTCAGGGTCATCTCGGCCATGCGTGCACCTCGTGAGACGTTGCGCGAAGTGTGGGCGTTCGTGCCCGCGCGCGCAACGGCGCGGGAGCGGCTCAGTCGAGGTATTCGCCCTCGTAGACGAACGCCGCCGGCCCGCTCATCCACAGCGGGTGGTCGAGGCCTTCCCAGGCGATCGTCAGCGTGCCGCCGGGCAGCGCCACGCGCACGCGCGGGCCGACGCGGCCGCGCCGGCGCAGCACCGCGACCGCGGCGCAGGCGCCGGTGCCGCAGGCCAGCGTCCAGCCGGCGCCGCGCTCGTGCACGCGCAGGCGCAGCGCGTCGTCGCCGAGCACCTGCGCGAAGCCGGCGTTGGCGCCGGCGGGGAAGCGCGGATGCGCGGTCAGCGCGGGGCCGAGGCGGTCGATGCGCGGATCGGCCGCGTCCGTCACCTCGACCACGGCGTGCGGATTGCCCATCGACACCGCGCCGATCTGCACGATCTCGTCGCCCAGTGCCAGCGCGTAGCGATCGGATTCCGCGGGCGCGTCGAACGGAATGCGCGCCGGCGCGAACTCGGGCAGGCCCATGTCCACGGCGATCGCGCCGTCGGCATCGAGCCGCACCGCGACCGATCCCGACGGGCTCTGCAGGCGCGTCACGCCCGCGCCGAGCGCGCCCGCGCGGTGCAGCCACGCGGCCACGCAGCGCACGCCGTTGCCGCACTGCTGCGCATGCGTGCCGTCGCTGTTCCAGATGTCGTAGGCGTAGGCGCAGGCCGGGTCGTCGGCCGCCTCGATGGTCAGCAGCTGGTCGAAGCCGATGCCGCGGTGGCGGTCGCCCATGCGCGCGACGCGCGACGCGTCCAACGGCGGCCGGCCGGCACGCGCATCCAGCACGGCGAAGTCGTTGCCCGCACCGTGCATCTTGGTGAAGGCGAGGCGCATGTCAGCCGCTGCTGGAAGCCGGTGCCGGCGCCACGGAAGCGGCCGGCGCGGGCAGCGCGCTGCTGGCGGCGGGCGCCGGCGCGGCCGACCCGGTCGGCCGCACCAGCGGACCCTTGTTGCCGCAGCCGGCGAGCGCGGCGGCGGCCAGCAGCACGGGAACGATCAGCGCACGATGCATCGGCACGGCCCTGCAGGAACGAGGCGCCAGTATAGCGAGCCGGCGCGCGCGCTCAGCGATGGATCATGTGCGCGTCGCCGGGCCCGGGCGCGGCGGGCCTGGGCGCGGCCTCGGCCGGTTTCGGCGGCGGCTGCGCGTGCGCCGGGCCGGCGATCGCGCCCACCGTCACGATGCCCTTCCACTGCGCGTCGCGCGCGGCGAAATACTGCTTTGGATCCCAACGCGACGGCGCCCAGAAATCGCCACCGCAGCCGGCGCGCGGCACCTGCACGCCGGCGACCTCGACGGTCGCGCCGCCGCAGTTCTGCTGGGCGGACGCGTGCAGGACGCCGCTGTCGAAGCCGGTGCGCGAACCGGTCATCTGCAACAGCGCAAGGCGCAGTTGCGTGACCATGCGCGGCTTGGCGACGGTGTCGCCGTAGGTTTCGCAGAGGCGGTACGCGGCGTCCTTGGCCTGGCCGCGCTGCGTCGGCGTCAGCTCCGACCACAGGCGGTCGCGGGTGGCGAGGAACTGCGGGTAGCCGCGTTCCGCGGAAACCGCGATCCAGGCGTAGGCGGCGACCGGATCCTTGTCCACGCCCTGGCCGTTCAGGTACATCAGGCCGAGGCTGAGCTGCGAGAGCTTGTCGGCGTAGTAGGCGCCGAGCCGGAAGTACTGCAGCGCGCCCGCGTAATCGTGCGCGGCGAAGTGGCGCACGCCGGCGAACTGGCCGAACTGGTCGGGATGGCCCCAGGTCGAGGCCTCGTTCATCGCGCGCAGCAGGCGGTGCATGGAGGCGTCGAGTGCGGGATCCCCGGCGCGGCCGGCGGCGGCCGCGGTCAGCGCGAGGGCGAAGGCGGCGGCGAGCAGGCGTTTCACGGGTGGCTCCTTGCGCGGCGGGGACGCCGGAATCATTCCGGCAGCCGTCTGGTACAGCTTCGGGGCGGTGCGGTGCAAGTGCGGCCGGGCATGCCGCCGCGCCGCGCGCCTTCAGCGCAGCGACTTGGCGTACAGCAGCGCGTCGGCGCCGTCCTCGTAGAAACCCTGGCGGTGGCCGTGTCGCCGGTAGCCGTGGCGTTCGTACAGGCGTTGCGCGGCGGCGTTGGCGGCGCGTACTTCCAGGCGCAGGGCATGGCAGCGGCGCCCGCGCGCGATGCGCTCGGCGGCGCCGAGCAGCGCCGCGCCGACGCCGCGCCCGCGCGCTTCCGGCGCGGTGGCGAGCGAGTACAGCCGCGCCACGCGCGCGTTGCTGCGGAAGAACAGCAGGGCCGAACCGAACAGGTGCCCCGTCGCCGTCGCCACCAGCACGACGGCGCTGCTGCTGTCGAGGTGGCGGCGGTACTGCGCGCGGCTGACGAGGTCGCTGTCGAACACCCGCTCTTCCAGCGCGACCAAGGCGTCGAGGTCGCCCGGAACGGCACGGCGGATGCGCGGAACGGGGGGAGGTGGAGGGGCTGGGTCGGGCGGCACAGCGCGGCAGGGTAGTGGCCGCCCAGGCTGACTGCAAGCCGTACGGTGCGCGCCGTCCCGCTTGTGCGCCCTGCCGGCTGTGCCAAACTTGGCGCCGTCGCGGCATGCAGACGCCCCCGAGCGCCGCCGGTCGACCCATCACCACGAGGTGCCATGACCCGGCTCGTCATCGTCGTCGAGAAAGCCTCCGACTGGGGCTCCTACTACCCGTCCGACAACGTCGTCACCGCCATGGACTACCTGCGCGAGCCCATCGGCGGCGACGAGCGCACGCACGTCATCAACCTGTGCCGCAGCTACAAGTACCTCGGCACCGGCTACTACGTGTCGCTGCTGGGCGAGGCGCGCGGGCATCGCGTGATTCCCTCGGTGCGCACGATCAACGATCTGCGCAAGCGCGCGCTGTACGGCCTCGACGTCGAGGACCTCAACCAGAACCTGGCCAACTTCCTGCCCGCCGGCGGGCGCGACACCACCGACCTCGGCATCCTCGTCTACTTCGGTGAAACCTCGTACCCGGCGCTGAAGGACCTGGCGCACCAGGTGTTCGAGCTGTTCCCGTGCCCGCTGCTGCGCATCGAGTTCGAGCGCGAGCGCGTGTGGCGGATCAGCGCGATCAAGCCGATCGGCCTGCACACGCTGGACGACCCGCAGGAGGACGCGTTCGCGCAATCGCTCGACGCATTCTCCAAGAAGCTGTGGCGCAAGCCGCGCGCGCGCCGCCAGTACCGCTACGACATCGCCATGCTGGTGGACGGCGACGAGGCGATGCCGCCCTCCGACAAGCGCGCGCTGAAGTCGTTCATCGCCGCCGGCAAGGAGATCGGCATCGAGGTCGACCCGATCGGCAAGAACGACTATGCGCGGCTGGCCGAGTACGACGGCCTGTTCATCCGCGAAACCACCGCGCTGGACCACCACACCTACCGCTTCGCGCACAAGGCGGAGAAGGAAGGCATGGTGGTGATCGACGACCCCACCTCGATCCTGCGCTGCACCAACAAGATCTTCCTGCACGACCTGCTGCGCTCGAAGAAGCTGGCCGTGCCGCGCACCGAGATCCTGTACAAGGACGACCCGAAGCAGCTGCGCGACCTGCCCGAACGGCTCGGCCTGCCGATCGTGCTGAAGATCCCGGACGGCTCGTTCTCGCGCGGCGTGGTCAAGGTGGAGAACGCCGAGGCGCTGGAGAAGGCCGCGGCCGAGCTGTTCCAGAGCACCTCGCTGGTGATCGCGCAGGAATTCCTCTACACCGAGTACGACTGGCGCGTCGGCGTGCTCAACCACGAGCCGCTGTACGCCTGCCAGTACTTCATGTCGCGCGGCCACTGGCAGATCTACAACCACGGCGCCAAGGGCGCCGCGAAGTCCGGCGGCTTCAAGACGCTGCCGGTGCGCGAGGCGCCCGCGGAGGTGATCAAGCTGGCGCTGCGCGCCACGCAGCCGATCGGCGACGGCCTGTACGGCGTCGACATCAAGCAGACCGGCGACCGCACGGTGGTGATCGAGGTGAACGACAACCCTTCGATCGACGCCGGCGTCGAGGACGCCTACCTCGGCGAGGACCTGTACCGGCGCATCATGGAGGAGTTCCTGCGCCGCATGCAGCGCAAGCGCCTCGGCGTGGCCTGACCCTCAGCGGCCGAACACGACGCGGCGCCGGCGCGGCATGGCGGCGCGCAGCAGCGCCAGCGGCAGGCGCGGTTCCAGCGCGGCCAGCAGCGCCAGCGGCGCGCCGACCAGCCAGAACGCCGCGCTCCAGCCGAGCAGGCGGTCGTGCAGCGGCAGCGGCGTCAGCAGCAGCGCGGCCAGCCCGGCGCCGAGCCAGGCCAGCGCGGCGAGCGCGCGGCGGCGGGTGAAGGAAGCCTCGGGAACGGAACGGATCGTGCGCATGGGGAACCTCCTGTGAGGCGACCTTCGCGCGCGTGCATCTCAGCGGCTGCGACGTGCGCGCCGCGGCGCCGCATCGCCGCGCCTCGGGTACCATGGGGCGTGCCCGGCGCGCGGGGGAAACGCGGCGCCGGCGGAGGTTTCACGCGACGTCCGCAGGGAGACGCCCATGAACGACGCAGTGCCGCGCTACGCGGTGTTCGGCCACCCGGTCGCGCATTCCCTGTCGCCGGAGATCCACGCCGCGTTCGGCCGCCAGACCGGCCGCGAGCTGATCTACACCGCGATCGACGCGCCGCCGGCGCGCTTCGCCGCGATCGTGCGCGACTACTTCGCCGGCGGCGGGCGCGGCGCCAACGTGACCCTGCCCGACAAGCGCCTCGCCTACGAGATCGCCGACGCGCGCAGCGAAGCCGCGGAGCGCGCCGGCGTCGCCAACGTGCTGACCGCGCTGCCGGACGGCCGCATCGAGGCCGACAACAACGACGGCGCCGGCCTGGTGCGCGACCTCGCCGAGCGCCACCGCGTCGACCTGCGCGGCCACGACGCGTTGCTGCTCGGCGCCGGCGGCGCGGCGCACGGCGTCGCCGGCGCGCTGCTGGACGCGGGCGTGCGCAGCCTGACCATCGTCAACCGCACCGCGGCCTCGGCGGACGCGCTGGCCGATCGCCTCGGCGATCCGGCGCGCGTGCACACGCGCTACTGGGAAGACCTCGGCGCCATCGGCAGCTTCGACCTGATCGTCGACGGCACCTCGGCCGGCGTGCTCGGCGCGACCCTGGAGTTGCCGTTCTCGATCGCCGCCAACCGCGCGCTGTGCTACGGCCTTGCCTACGGCGCCGCGGCCGCGGGCTTCCTGGCCTGGGCACGCGCCGCCGGCGCGCGCTACGCGTTCGACGGCCTGGGCATGCTGGTCGAGACCGCCGCCGACACGTTCGAGCGCTGGCACGGCGTGCGCCCGGACACCGAGCCGGTCTACCAGGCGCTGCGCGCGCGTGTCGAGTGAGCCGACGGCCGCGCTCGCCTGCCGCCGCGGCTGCGGCGCCTGCTGCATCGCGCCCTCGGTCAGCTCGCCGATCCCCGGCATGCCGCACGGCAAGCCGGCCGGCGTGCGCTGCGTGCAACTGACCGCGGATGACCGCTGCGCGCTGTTCGGCCGGCCCGAGCGCCCCGCCGTGTGCGCCAGCCTGCGCCCGGAGCCGGCGATGTGCGGCGCGAGCCGTGCGCATGCGCTCGCCTGGCTGGCGGCGCTGGAACGCGCCACGGCGCCGCGCTGAACCGGCTCAGCCGCCCGCGAGGCGCTCCAGCCGCAGCGCCAGCAGGCGTTTCACCGCGGGCCATTCGGCGGCGGTGATGCTGTAGACCACGGTGTCGCGCACGCTGCCGTCGCGGCGCTTCTGGTGCGCGCGCAGCACGCCGTCGCGGCGCGCGCCGAGCTTCTCGATCGCGCGCTGCGAGGCCTGGTTGTAGAAATCCGTGCGCAGCTCGACCGCGGTGCAGCCGATGTGCTCGAACGCGTGTTCCAGCAGCAGCGCCTTGCACGCGGTGTTGAGGTGCGTGCGCTGCCAGCGCGCGGCGTACCAGGTGTAGCCGATCTCCAGCCGCGGCAGGCCGGCGTCGATGTTGCAGTAGCGCGTCGTGCCGACCACCGCGCCGCTGCCGCGCTCGCGGACCGCGAACGGCAGCATGCGGCCCTCGGCACGGCCCGCCAGCGCCGCGTCGATGTAGCCGGCCGCCTCGCCCGGCGCCGGCACCGAGGCGAACCAAAGCTTCCACAGCTCGCCGTCGCGTGCGGCCGCCTCCAGCGCGGGCGCATGCGCGGCGGCGAGCGGCTCGAGGACGACGTGGGCGTTTTCGAGGGTGACGGCGGGCAGCGGCGTGTTCATCGGGGCGGTGGGCCTCGCGCAGGATCTGCGGCGGGAGCTGTCGCGGCCGATGCGCGCAGGGGGGCGCGCTCAGGCGTCGAGGTCGGGGATCAGCTTGCTTTCGAGGTAGGCGATCATGTCCTTCAGCTTCAGCTTGCGCTTCTTCAGGCGCGTCAACTGCAGCTCGTCGCGTATCGCGTCGGTGGCCAGTCGCGTGATTGCCGCATCGAGGTCGCGGTGCTCGATGCGCAGTTCGGTCAGGCGGCGGGCGATGACGGCTGGATCCTCGTTGTGCATGCGGCACCCCGGCGACAGGCCGCCAGTGTAGCGCCGCGTCGCGGCGGATGAGCGGCGCGCGGCGGCGCCCCGTACAATAGCCGCTCACGTCGAGCCGCTCCCGACCATGTCCGTCGCTCCCGAATGCAAGCACGCCCGCGAGGCCGCCGCCAGGCCGGCCATGCGCCTGCGCCGCCAGGGCGGCCGTGCGATCGCCGACGACGCGACGATCGGAGACGCCGGCAGCGGTTCGTGCGCGCTGCCGGACGCGTCGCCGCGGGCGCGGGCGCCGCTGCGCTTCGGCCGGGCCGCGCCCCGACGCGGCCGGAAGCCGCCGGATTTTCCCGCGCACGCACGGCCCGACCGTCTGCGCGTTGCGCCAGCGGCCAAGGCCGCGGGCTGACTCTCCCCACCCTTTCCCCACGACCGGGCGTCGCACGCCCGGTCCCGATACGAGCGTGCCGATGTTCTTCCGCAACCTGACCCTGTTCCGCTTCTCCGCCAAGGTCGCCGCCGGCCTGGACGGCCTCGACGCCGCCCTCGACGGCCACCGCCTGCGCCCCTGCGGCCCGATCGAGCTGGCCACCCGCGGTTTCGTCTCGCCGCTGGGCCGGCGCGAGGAGCCGCTGACCCACAGCGTCGGCCGCTGCACCCTGATCAGCATAGGCGCCGAGGAGAAATTGCTGCCCGTTGCCGTCGTGAACGAAGAACTTGCGCGACGTATCCAGAAAATTGTCGAAGAAGAAGGGCGCCGTATCGGCGGCCGCGAGCGCAAGCGCCTCAAGCAGGAGGTGCTGGACGAGCTGCTGCCCCGCGCCTTCGTCCGCCCCTCGCAGCTAAGTGCCTATCTGGACAAGGAAAACGGATGGCTGGTGCTGGATACGGCCAGCCGCAAGGCGGCCGAGGCCGGGCTGACCGCGCTGCGCGAGGCGTTGGGCAGCTTCCCGGCGGTGCCGCTCGCCCCCGAGGAAACCCCGCGCGCCCTGATGACCGACTGGCTGGCGCATGGCAAGCTACCGGCGGGCCTCAGGCTGGGCGACGAATGCGAGCTGCGGGATCCCGCCACCGCGACCGGCGCCGTGGTGCGCTGCCGGCGGCAGGATCTTGAATCCGACGAGGTGCGGGAGCATCTCAAGGGCGGCAAGCAGGTCTTCCAGCTCGGCCTCGAATACGACGGACGCGTCAGCTTCGTGCTCGGCGAGGATCTCGTCCTGCGCAAGCTGCGTTTCCTCGACGGCGTGCTGGACGAGCTGGAAGCGGACGATCGCGACTCGGCGCAGGCGGAACTGGATGCACGCTTCGCGCTGATGACGCTGGAGTTCGATCGCCTGCTGGCGCAGTTGTCCGCATGGTTTGGTTTGCCTCGACCCGGCGACGACGCGTAGGCGCGGCGCGCGGGCCGCGGCGGAGACGCACGATGGCCCGCGCAGGCGACGAAATCCTCGAACTGTCCACGCCCACCGGCGGCACCATCAAGGTGGTGAAGGGCTCGCATCCGCGCGCGCGCCGGCTGCGCCTGACCGTGACTCCGGGCGGTGCGCGCCTGACCTATCCCGAAGGCACGCATCCGGCGCAGGTGTTCGCCTTCCTGCGCCGCCACGCCGACTGGCTGGAGCGCAAGCTCGACGAGCTGCACCTCAAGCACCGCGGCCCGCCGCCGCTGCGCGCCGTCGCGACCACGCTGATGCCGCTGCGCGGCGAGAGCGTGCAGTTGAGCTGGCACGACGGCCCGTATCCGCGCATCGAACACCGCGAGGACGAACTGCGCCTGATCCTGCCGCGCCCGCACAGCCGCGCGCTGCCGGCTGCGCGCAACCTGCTCGCCGCCTTCCTCGAAACGCAGATGCGCCGCGACCTGTCGCGCTGGCTGGCCGCCTACGTGCCCGAACTCGACGCCGCGCCCACCGCGCTGCGCATCAAGCGCCTGAAGAGCCTGTGGGGCAGCCTCGACGCGCGCGACCGCGTCACCCTCGATCTCGCGCTGGCGCTGGCGCCGCCGCCGGCGCTGCGCTACGTGCTGGTGCACGAGCTCTGCCACCTCAAGGTGCGCAGCCACTCGTCGCGCTTCTGGGGCTGGGTGGAGCGGCTGTATCCCGACTACCAGGCGCAGCGCGACTGGCTGCGCGGACACGGCGCGGCGCTGAAGGCCGAGCTGCAGCGGCTGACCGAGGGCGGCGTCGAGGCGTAACCGTCGAGGCACGCGCGTGTGCGCGGCGCGCCCGCATGAGCTTCCGATCCCGCGCGGCGCAAGGTGGGCTGAAGCCCGCCGTTGTCGTTTGGCGCGGTGCGGCCGTGGTGGGCTGAAGCCCACCCTACCCGCTACGTTTCCGCGCGTGCCGTAGCGTGCGCTCCGCGCTCGATGCGCACTACGGCGTTTGCGAGAAGGCCCCCGCGGGCAGCAGCAGGAAGCGCGTCAGCGCATCCGCGGTTTCGCGCGGCTGCTCCAGCATCGGCATGTGGCCGCAGCCCATCAGCAGCGTGGCGTCGATGCGCGGCGCGGCGGTCAGGCCGGCGCGCAGCGCGGTCATCGCCGAGACGTCGATCACGCGGTCGTGCGCGCACCACAGCACCAGCGCCGGCGCGGCAATCTTCGGCAGCGCCGGCAGCAGCGCGCGCGCCGCCTCCGGCGTGCGCAGCGAGGCCAGCACGCGTTGCAGGAAGCCGTGGTCGCCGGCGCCGTTGGCGGCGACGAACACGTCCTCGATGCGGCCGGGGATCGACGGCGGCTTGACGAACACCAGCGCCAGCAGGCGCTCGAAGCCGGCGCGGTCGCTGTAGGCGAACGGATCGTGCCCCGCCTGCACGGCGCGCGCGAAGTCGTTCTCCTTGAACGGCACGCCGGCGCTGTCGAGGAAGGCCACCGCGGCGAGTTCGCCCGGATGCGCCGCCGCGTACAAGCCGGCGATCGCGCCGCCCATCGAATGCCCGACCAGCGCGAAGCGCGGCAGGCGCAGCGCCTGCGCGAACGCTTCCAGCCGCGCGGCCTGCGCGGCGTAGCCGTAGTCGCCCTGCGGATCGCGCGAGGACTCGCCCCAGCCGGGCAGGTCGGGGACGATCACGCGGAAGTTGCGCGTGAGGAACTTCGCCGCCGGCAGCCAGTTTTCCTTGCTGCCGCTGAAGCCGTGCAGCAGCACCAGCGGCGGGCCGTTGCCGCCTTCGTAGTAGCTCCAGCGCGTGTCGCCGGCGACGACGCTTTTCTTCTCGACGTGCGCCACCGTCGCCTGCTGCATGTAGACCGCACGCAGCAGCAGTTGCGGCGCGACCAGGTACGCGCCGGCGAGCGTCAGCGCGACCAGGCCGAGCAGCACGCCCAGCACGGCCAGCCGGCGCAGCAGCATGCGACGCAGCGGCGCCGGCGACGCGCTCATCGCCTCACTCCTTCCCCGCGCCCGCACGCGCCCTGGCGAACACGCGCTCGACCGCGTCCTGCGTGATCGGGTGGTAGCCGGGCTTCGCCTTGGCGTACACCTGTACGGCGAAGGCGAGGCCTTCCGGCGTCTTCGCGAACGCCTTGTACAGCGGCAGCGTCAGGTAGATGCGGCCGATGCGCGTCATGTGCTCGGCGGCGGCCGGCCAGGCGACGCGATCGCCGCCGGCGATGGCGTGCACATACCAGCGCATGCCGATCTCGGCGTTGGGCGTGCCGGTGAGGTGCCAGGCGGCGTCCAGCGCCTTGAGCTTGTCCAGCGCCACCGCGTCCGGCAGGCCGTCGAGGAAGTACATCCACTCCTGCGTGTTCCAGCTTTTCGCGTCGAGCCTGTCCGCGGCCAGTGTGCCGGCGAGGAAATCCGCGCGCTCGGCGTCGATGCGGGCGAAGCGCGCGGAGGCCGGCAGCGGCGCGTCCTTCGGAATGCCGGGTTGGTACACCCACGCCTCGATCTCGTCCCAGCGCATCCTGCCGGGATGCTTGTCGACCAGGTTCGCCTTGAGATACGCGAGCATCTGCCCGGTGTCGATGCTGCGGAAGGCGAAGTGATCGAAGTAGCCGCGCAGGTAGGCGTCGAAAACGTCGCGGCCGTAGCGCTGCTCCAGCGTCTTCAGGAACCACGCGCCCTTGGTGTAGGCGACGTCGGACAGCGCGTCCTCGGCGCCGAGATCGCGCGGCTCCGGCGTCAGCCGCTGCATGTTCTCCGGCATCCCGCCGATCTCGCCCTGCAACTCGTGCGCGGCGAGCAGGAACTCCTCGTCCGCCTGCGCCTTGCCGTACACCGCCTCGACGATGCGGTTCTCGACGTAGCTGGTGAAGCCCTCGTTCAGCCAGATGTGCCGCCACGCCGCGCTGGTGACCAGGTTGCCCGACCACGAGTGCGCCAGCTCGTGCGCGACCAGCGCGGTCAGGCTCTTGTCGCCGACCAGCACGGTCGGCGTGGCGAAGGTCATGTTCGGGTTTTCCATGCCACCGAACGGGAACGAGGCCGGCAGCACCAGGATGTCGTAGCGACCCCAGCGATAGGGGCCGTAAAGCTTCTCCGTGGCTGCGATCATCGGCTCGGTGTCCTCGAACTCGCGCGCGGCCTTGTCGGCCACGGACGGTTCGGCGTATACCGCGCTGCGCGGCCCGGTCTCGCGCACGGCGATGTCGCCGACCGCGATCGCCAGCAGGTAGGACGGGATCGGATGCGGCTGGTCGAAGCGGAAGTCGCCGTCCAGCGGGTGCTTCGCGTCGTTCAGCGCGCTCATCACCACGCGCAGGTCCTTCGGCGCGGCGACGCGCGCCGTGTAGGTGAAGCGCACCGCCGGCGTGTCCTGCAGCGGCACCCACGAGCGCGCGTGGATCGCCTCCGATTGCGAGAACATGAAGGGGCGCCGCTTGTCGGTGGTCTGCGCCGGCGCCAGCCACTGCAGGCCCGAAGCCTGCGGCGCGGTGGCGTAGTAGATGCGCACCTTCGACGGATGCTTCGGCGCGGCGACGGTCAGCTTGCTGCCAAGTTCCTTGTCCGCCGGCGCCAGCGCGAACGACAGCGCGGCGCCCGCCTTGCCGTCCGCCTGCACGGCGACGATGCGGCGGATGGCGAGGTCGCGGCTGTCCAGCACCAGGTCGTGCGCGGCCTTGTCCTTCCAGTCCAGCGTCAGCGTGACGTTGCCGTTCAGCTCGCGGCGGTCGAAGTCCGTCCGCAGGTCCAGGTCGACGTGGGTGACCCGCACCCGCGCGGGCTCGGCGTAGGAATGCGGATCGGCGGACGCGCTTGCGGCCAGCGGCGCCAGCAGCAGCGCGGCGCAGGCCGCGAGGAAGAACGGTCGGTACATGTGGGACTCCGGCGTGGAACGCGCCGGAGTATGCCATCGCCGGCGCCGCGGCCGCGGGTGCCGGAGGACGTGTGCATGCCGGCCGGCCCCGCGCACGGGGCCGGCCGTAAGGTCAGTGCGCGCTGGCGCTGTCGTAGAACTTCGCCAGGTCGCCCTTCAGCTGCTTCAGCGCGTCCACGTTGAGGTAGATCATGTGGCCGGAGGGGTAGTAGCCGAAGCTGAGGTTCTGGCGCAGCGAGGGATCGAGCTGCATGTGGCCGAGGTCGTACTCGGTGGCGAAGAACGGCGTGGCGAGGTCGAAGTAGCCGTTCGCCGAGAACACCTTGAGATGCGGGTTCTCGCGCATCGCGCGGGCGAGGTCGCCGGCGGTGTAGGCCATCAGCAGCGGACGCTGCTGGCCGGGCAGCTTGTGGTGCCAGTCCCAGGCGCGAATGATCTTGTAGTAGGTCGGGCGGTAGTCGAGGTCGCTGGCGTAGCCGAGGTCGCGCGCCAGGTAGTCGTGGAAGGCGGCGACGAAAGCGCCGGCGATGCCGGTGTCGGAGGCGTCGTAGTCGGGGTGCTCGCCGGCGGCGTCGAGGTCGATGCCCTCGAAGCGCGCGTCGTAGCGGCCGAGCGTGCGACGCTGGTCGCGCAGCAGCTCCTTGCGGAAGCGCGCGGGGTCCACGCGCAAATCGGCTTCTTCCAGATACTGCACCGACAGGCCGGTGTAGCGGCTCAACTTCTGCGCGACCGCGTCCTCCTCCGCCTTCGGCAGGTCCTGGCCGCGCGCCAGCGCAGCGGCGTACTCGCCACGCGCGAACGTGCGCACGTCGTCGAGGAACGGGCCGAGCTCGGCCGGCTTGTTCGCCAGCTTGTCGTGGTACCAGGCGATCGCCGCATAGCTCGGCAGATAGCCGATGAAGACCTGATCGAGACCCGGGAAGCGCGAGCCGTAGTTGAGGATCGAGGACACCAGCACGACGCCGTTGATCGCCATGCCGCGCTGCTGCAGCGTGTTGACCAGGCCGGCCGAGCGCGTGGTGCCGTAGGACTCGCCGAACAGGAACTTCGGCGAGTTCCAGCGCTTGTTCATGTCGACGTAGCGGATGATCGCCTTGGCGAAGGCGTCGAGATCCTGGTCGACGCCCCAGAAATCGTTGTCTTCGGCCTTGCCGACCGGCCGCGAGAAGCCGGTGCCGACCGCGTCGATGAACACGAGGTCGGTCTTGTCGAGCAGGCTGTAGCGGTTCGGCACCAGCGCGTACGGCGCCGGCGCGGTGGCATCCGGGCTGGCGGTGGTGATGCGCATCGGCCCGACCGAGCCCATGTGCAGCCACACGCTGGAGGAGCCGGGGCCGCCGTTGTAGAGGAAGGTCACCGGGCGCTTGCCCGCGTCCTTGCCGCCGTCGGCGGTGTAGGCCACGTAGAACACGCTGGCGATCGGCTTGGCGTCGTCGTCGCGGATCAGCAGCGTGCCGGCGGTGGCGGTATAGGCGATGCGCTTGCCGTCGACCTCGACGCTGTGCTGGGTGCGCACCGCGTGTTCTTCGGGGATCGGCTTCGCTTCGCTCTTTTCGGCGGCGGGCTTGTCCGCGCCGGCCGGCTTGTCGGCGGCGTGGGCCGGCGGGCCGAAGGCGATCAGGGTGGCCAGCAGCAGGGTGGCGAGGACGTGATTCCGCATCGGGCGACTCCGGTCGGGAAGGGAGGGCTGGGCGCGCGGTCTTCGAGTATGCGCACACGTTTCCACTTGTGCGCATGACGAAAGGCATGCCTGCCGGCGGCGGCACAAAAATGACGGCCCGCGGCGGTCGGCCGCGGGCCCGGCATTCCTTCGGCGGCGTGCCGGTCAGCGCGCCGCGTCGTCGTAGAACTTCGCCAGGTCGCCCTTCAGCCGTTTCAGCGAGTCGAGGTCGAAGTAGATCATGTGGCCCGACGGATAGAAGCCGAACACCAGGTTCTTGCGCAGCGCGGCGTCGAGCTGCATGTGGCCGAGGTCGTACTCGGTGGCGTAGAACGGCGTCGCCAGGTCGTAGTAGCCGTTGGCGGAGAACACCTTGAGGTGCGGGTTTTCGCGCATCGCCGCGGCGAGGTCGCCGGCGACGTAGGTCGCGGTCGGGAAGAAGCCGCCGCCGTTCGGCAGCTTGTGCTTCCACTCCCAGTGACGGCCGACGTTCGGATAGTTGGTCGGCAGGTAGCGCTCGTCGCTGGCGTACTTCAGCTCGCGCGCGGCGTAGTCGTTGAAGGCGGCGACGAAGGCGTTGGCGACCGCGGCGTCGGTGGCGTCGTAGTCCGGCGTCTCGCCGGCGGCATCGAAGTCGATGCCCTCGAAACGGCCGTCCAGACGGCCGACCGTGCGGCGCTCGCCGCGCATCAGCTCCTTGCGGAAGCGGCTGGGGCTGACGCGCAGGTTGGCCTCCTCGAGGTACTGCACCGACAGGCCGGTGTAGCGGCTGAGCTGCTGCGCCACCGCATCCTCCTCCGACTTCGGCAGGGCATCGCCCTTGGCCAGCGCCTGCGCGTAGGCGCCACTGGCGAAGCCACGCACCTCGGCGAGGAAGGCGTCGAGGTCGGCCGGCTTGTTCGGCACCTTGTCGTGGTACCAGGCGATCGCCGCCAGCGTCGGCAGGTTGACCACGTAGCCGTGGTCGATGCCGGGCGAGAACACGGCGAAGTCGAGGATCGAGGAGACCAGGATCACGCCGTTGAAGGCCATGCCCTGTTCCTGCAGCAGGTTGACCAGCACCGCCGAGCGCGTGGTGCCGTAGGACTCGCCGAGCAGGAACTTAGGCGAGTTCCAGCGCGCGTTCTTGCTGACGTAGCGCTGGATGAAGCGGGCGAACGCCGCGGCGTCCTGGTCGACGCCCCAGAAGTCCTTGCCCTCGGCCTTGCCGGCCAGCCGCGACCAGCCGGTGCCGACCGCGTCGACGAACACCAGGTCGGTCTTGTCGAGCAGGCTGTAGCTGTTCGGCACCAGCGCGTACGGCGCCGGCGCGATCGGCTGGTCGCCGGCGTTCTGCACGCGCATCGGCCCGAACGAGCCCATGTGCAGCCACATCGAGGAGGAGCCCGGGCCGCCGTTGTAGACGAAGGTCAGCGGCCGCCTGCGCGCGTCCTTGGCGCCGTCGGCGGTGTAGGCCACGTAGAACACGCTGGCCTCGGGTTCGTCCTTGTCGTTGCGCAGCACCAGCGTGCCGGCGGTGGCGGTGTAGGCGACGCGCCTGCCGGCGATCTCGACGCTGTGGTGCGTCACCGAGGCCTTCTCCTGCGGCGCCGGTCGGGCGGTTTCCGTCTTGGCTTCGGCCTTGGCGGCATCCTTGGCCGGTTCGTCGGCGAGAGCGGGAAGGCTGAGCGCGAGCAGCGCGGCCAGCGCGAGTGCGGCGGGAAGGGAGCGGCGCATGCGGATGGATCCTCGGCAACGGCGCGCGGAACCCCGTGCCCGCGCGCAAACGCCGGCCAGTATGCCCGGCGCTGCGCCGGGCCAAACGTGACAAAAGGACTACGACGCTCGCAGCGTCAGACGCGATAGCCGCGATGGATGGCGACGATGCCGGCGCTGAGGTTGCGCACCTCGACGCGGGCGAAGCCGGCGCGTTCCATCATCGTCTTGAGCGTGGCCTGGTCGGGGTGCTTGCGGATGGATTCGGCGAGGTAGCGGTAGCTGTCCTCGTCGCGCGCGAACAGGCGGCCGAGGCGCGGCAGCACCTGGAAGGAGTGGAAGTCGTACAGCGGCTGCAGCCAGTCCTGCTGCACCCGCGAGAACTCCAGGATCAGCGCGCGCCCGCCGACCTTCAGCACGCGGTGCATCTCCGCCAGCGCCCGGTCCTTGTCGGTGACGTTGCGCAGGCCGAAGGCGATGGTGACGGCGTCGAAGCTGCCATCGGGAAACGGCAACGCCTCGGCGTTCAACTGCGCAAAGCGCAGGCCTTCCACCAGGCCGCGATCGGTCAGGCGGTCGCGGCCGACGCCGAGCATCGCCGCGTTGATGTCGCCGACCACCACCTCGCCCTGCGCGCCGACCCGCGGCTTCAGCAGCGCGGCGATGTCGCCGGTGCCGCCGGCGAGGTCGAGCACGCGGTCGCCGGGGCGCACGCCGCTGATCGCGGCGAAGTGGCGCTTCCACAGCCGGTGCACGCCGAACGACATCAGGTCGTTCATCAGGTCGTACTTCGCCGCGACCGAGGTGAAGACGCGGCCGACCAGCCTCTGCTTCTCGGCGACCGGCACCTCGCGGTAGCCGAAGTGGGTGGTGGGCTGCTGTTCGCTCATGCGGCGCATCTTACACGTTGTGCCCGGCCGCCCGGCTCAGGCCGCGTGCGCGGCGTTCCACATGGCGCGCGTGATCGGGCGGTTGGTGTGCGGCGACTGCAGCACCACCAGCGTGGTCGTGCCGATGCTGGGATGGATCTTCAGCAGGCGGTCGAGCACGACCTCCAGGTGCGCGACCGACATCGCCACCACGTGCAGCAGCGCGGAATCCTCGCCGGCGAGGCGACGGCAGTCCAGCACTTCGGGAATGCCCGCCACCAGCGTGCCGATGCGCGCGCAGACGCCGCCGTCGCAGCGCACCCGGATCATCGCGTCGATGGCGTAACCGAGCGGCTTCGGATCGACCACCGCGCGGTAGCCGGCGATCACGCCCGCCTCTTCCAGCCGCTTCACGCGCTCGGCCACGGCCGGCGCCGACAGCCGCACCTTGCGGCCGAGTTCGGCGTAGCCGAGGCGCGCGTCCTGCTGCAGCGCCTCCAGGATCTGCCAGTCCTTGGCGTCCAGTTCGACTTTCGATTGCAAGGCCATGTCGGCGATTCCCGGTATATTCGACGGCGGAATGCGCCAACTATACGCAGATTCTGCATTCATGGTCCGGCCGCGCGCGACTACGATGCGCGCCTCCCCGCCGGAATCCGCCTCCCCATGGACAGCTCCGAGCGCCTCGACGGGCGCGCCCTCGCCTGTATCGGCATCGCCCTGCTCACCTGGTCGTCGGCGTATGCCGCAATCGCCTACGCGCTGGCCTCGTTCAGCCCGGGCGAGGTGGCGTTCGCGCGCCTGGCGATCGGCGCACTGTGCTTCGCCGCGCTGCTCGCGATCAAGCGCGTGCCGCTGCCGGCGTGGCGCGACTGGCCGCAGCTGGTGGCGCTGGGCGTGATCGGCCTGACCGTGTATCACCTGTGCCTCAACTACGCGGAGACGCGCATCGCCAGCGGCACGGCGGCGATCCTGATCGCGCTGATTCCGGCGGCGACCACCGCGCTGTCGGCGCTGTGGCTGCGCGAGCGCCTGTCCGCGCGCGCGCTGGCCGGTCTCGTCGTGGCGCTGGCCGGCGGGGTCGTGGTCGTGCTGGCCGGCGGCAAGGAAGTGAAGTTCGAGCCGATGGCGGCGCTGGTGCTGGTCTGCGTGCTGGTCACGGCGGTCTACTTCGTCTGGCAGAAGCCGCTGTTCGCGCGCAGCGGCACCCTTGCCGTCACCGCCGCCACCTTCATCGCCGGCGCGCTCGGCGCGCTGCCGTTCGGCCTGCACTTGCCGCGCGCACTGGCGGTGGCGCCGGCTTCGCACGTTGCCGCGTTGCTGTGGCTGGGCATCGCGCCGACCTTCGTCGGCTACCTCACCTGGAACGTCGCGCTGCGGCGCGCGCCCGCCTCGCAGGTGGCGAGCTTCCTCTACCTGTCGCCGCCGATCGCGCTGCTGATCGGCTGGCTGTGGCTGGGCGAACGCCCGACCGCGCTGGTCCTGGTTGGCGGCGCGATCACCGTGGCCGGCGTGGCGCTGGCAAATGCGCGGCGGCGCACGCCGGCCGCGCGGACGCCGATGCGGGCCGAAGCGCTGGAGCGGAGCTGAACGCATGGACCGCATCGATCTGCAGCGGACGGCCGTGGCGCTGCCGCAGGCCTGGCAATCGCGCGTGCTGGCGCGCATCGGCTCCGCCAACGTCAAGGTGCTGCGCATGGACGGCAGCGCCTATCCGGCGGAGACGCACGCCTACGCCGAAGGCCTGCTGGTGCTGGACGGCGAACTGCGCCTGGAGGTCGAGGGCGCGCCCGTCACGGTACGCGCCGGCGAGCTCTACACCGTGCCGGCCGGCGTGCCGCACGCGGTCGCGCCCGGCAGCACGGGCGTGCTGGTGATACTCGACTGTTGAGGTCGTTCAGCCGCCGCCGTCCTTGGCGGGGAAGGTCTGCACGCCCTGCCCGGCCGGCGTCGCGTCCGGCGTCCGCGTCGGCGCGGCCGCCCCCGGCTGCGGCGAGGCCGCGCCGCAGGCGTAGGCCTCCCAGCTCTGCTCGCCGTTGCTGGGCTCGCCCAGCGGCCGGATCGTGTCGGCGCCCATCTTGGCGGCCTCGTTGCGCGCCATCACCTCGAGTTCGTCGCGCACCTTGACGTCCTTGCGGTCGACCGGGCCGAGCCGGCTCAGCACCGAGACGGTGACTTTGCCGAGGTCGCGGCACTGGCCGACGTTGCCGTTCCAGGCGGTGCGCACGCGCTGCCCGGCGGGATCGAGCTTGATGCCCCAGGTGCAGGCGCCGAGCAGGGCGGCGGCGGTGGTGACGGCGAGTAGGTGCAGCGACGGTTTCATCGGGTTCTCCAGGAAGAAAGGCCGGGTGACGGACCACCCGGCCATGCTAAACGTTTCCGGCTGAATCGACGCGCGTGCGGTTCCTCGCCGCCTCCCCCGGCGCGCGGAGGCGGCGGCGTTTAGCGCAGCACCTTGCCGGACGCGTCGATCACGTGCACCTCGCCGAGCTTCAGCGCGCGGATCGGCTGCTCGATCTTCGACAGGTCGCCGACGATCACCCAGGTCAGCGCGCCCGGCTTGACGACCTCCCTGGCCGCCGCCTCGATTGCGCTGTCGGCCTGCGCCTCGATGCGGTCCTTCAGCGTCTGCACGTAGTCGTCCGGGCGGTCGTACAGCTCGATGGCGGTCAGCGCGCTCAGCACCGCGCCGCCGGTCTCGTACTCGCCGGGCAGCGCGCGCACGTCGTTGAACTTGACCTTCGAGATCTCCTCGTCGGTCAGCGGCTTCGCGCCGATCACCGCCTGCGCTTCCTTGAGGATCTCGGCCGCCGAGTCGGCGGTGCGGTCGGTCTGCACCGGCGCGTACATCATGAACGGCCGCTGCCCGATCGCGTTCGGCAGGAAGCTGCCGGCGCCGTAGGCCCAGTGCTTGTCCTCGCGCAGGTTCATGTTCAGGCGCGAGGTGAAGGTGCCGCCGAACGCGCCGTTCATGGTCTGGATCTCGAGGTAGTTCGGCGCCTTGGTCGAGGGCGCGACCACGCCGGCCAGGATCAGCGATTGCTGCGAACCCGGGCGATCCATCAGGTACACGCGCGGCGCGGCTGGCGCGTCCACGTGGGCGAGCCGCTTCTTCGGCACCGCCGTGCGCGCCGTCGGCCAGTCGCCGAACGCGGCGTCGAGCCGCGGGACGATCTCCGCCAGCGTGGTGTCGCCGACCACCAGCAGCTTCATGTTGTCCGGGCGGACGAAGTCGCGCACGTACGCGCGCATGTCGTCCGCGGTCAGCGACTTGATCGAATCCTCGGTGCCGGTGCCGGTGAACGGGATCGCGTAGGGGTGGCCCTTGCCGTACAGCAGCGGCGGCAGGGTGCGCAGTGCGAGCCCGGTCGGCTGGGACTTCTCCTGCGCGATCGTCGCCAGCCACTGCCCGCGGATGCGCGCGATGTCGGCGTCGCGGAAGGCCGGGTTGCGCACGATGTCGGCGTACAGCGCCAGCGATGGGCCGAGTTCCGACTTCAGCGCGTTGAGGCTGACGGTGGAGGAGTCGAGGCCGGAGCCGGCGTTGATGATCGCGCCGAGGCGCTCCTCGCGCTTGGCGATCTCCACCGAATCGAGGGCCTTGGTGCCCTCGTCCAGCATCGCCATGGTGAACGAGGCGGTGCCGAGCTTGCGGCCCTGGTCGGCGGCGTAGCCGGCGTCGAACAGCGCCTGCACGTGCACCACCGGCACGGCGTGGCGCTCGGCCAGCACCACCTCGACGCCGTTCTTCAGCTTGCCGCGCTGCAGCGCCGGGAAGGTGAGGTCGGGGAACTGGCGCACCTGCGGCACGCCGCCGCTGCGGTCGACCCCGCTCTTGCCGGCCTGGTAGCCGTCCACCTTCGACAGCTTCGGCTCGGGCTTGCCGGCCGCGGCGGGCAGGCCGCCCTCGCTGGCCATGTCCTTCGCCTCGACCTTGCCGGGCGAGACGGTCAGCGTGTAGTCGCCGCGCGCGATCCATTTCCGCGCCGCGGCGCGCACCGTGTCGGACGTGGCCGCCATGGTGCGCTCGTAGTCCTTCTTCCAGGCGTCCGGATCGCCGAGATAGACCTGGCCCTCGGCCAGCGTCACCGCCTTGCCGCTGAAGCCGCCGACCTTTTCCAGGCTGCGCACCACCGAGGCGTGCGCGGAGGCCTTGGCGCGCGCCAGCTCGTCGGCGGTCGGGCCGTGCTCGAGGAACTTCTGCCACTCCTCGGCGATGGCCGCCTCGACCTTCTGCGGATCGACGCCCTTCTTCACGTCGGCCTGCAGCATGAACATGCTGGCCAGTTCGAAGTGCATCGGCGACACCGAGACGTCGTCGGCGAGCTTGTCCTTGTAGACCAGGCGCTGGTAGAGCCGCGAGGTCTTGCCGCCGCCGAGCACGGCCGCGGCGAGGTCGAGCTGCGAGAGGTCGTCGCTGCCGAGCGCCGGCACGTTCCACTCGCGGTAGATGCGCACCTGGGCGACGTTGTCGCTCATCGCGCCGCGCGTGGACTGCGTGCGCGCCGCGACCCAGCCTTGCGGGCGCGGCACCGCCGGGCCGGGGCCGATGTCGCCGAAATACTCCTGCAGTTTCTCCTTCGCGGTGGCGACGTCGATGTCGCCGGCCAGCACCACGGTGGTGTTGGCCGCGCCGTAGTAGTCCTTGAACCACTGCTTGACGTCGTCGAGCGACGCGGCGTTCAGGTCCGCCATCGAGCCGATGGTGTCGTGGTGATAGGGGTGGTTGGCCGGGAACGCGTTGGCCTGGATGTCCTCGAACACGCGCCCGTAGGGCTGGTTCTCGTCCTGGCGCTTCTCGTTCTGCACCACGCCGCGCTGCTCGTCCAGCTCCTTCTGGCCGATCGCGCCGAGTAGGTGGCCCATGCGGTCGGACTCCATCCACAGCGCCATGTCCAGCGCGGTGGTCGGCACCGTCTCGAAGTAGTTGGTGCGGTCGAGCCAGGTGGTGCCGTTCATGTCGGTGGCGCCGACCAGCTCGAACGGACGGAAAAACTCGTCCTTGTGATGCTCCGAGCCCTGGAACATCAGGTGTTCGAACAGGTGCGCGAAGCCGGTCTTGGCGGCCGGCTCGTAGGCCGAGCCGACGTGGTACCACACGCTGACCGCGACGATCGGCGCCTTGTGGTCCTCGTGCACGATCGCGGTGAGCCCGTTCGGCAACTGGAAGCGGGTGTAGGGGATGTCCGGCACGTCGCTTCCGGCGGCGCGCGCGGGCAGGGCGACGACTGCGGCCAGCATCACGCCGGCAAGCAGGCTCAGGCATCGCTTCATGGCTTCCCTCTCCTCCTTGTTGGAGCGCCGAGGCTAGCCAGCGCGATCGGTAGGCGCAACGGCCGAAGTACACTGGAGCGTCGATTTCGATTAGGAATTTTTCGTATGCGGCAATGTCTCGTCACCGGCGCCAACCGCGGCATCGGTCTCGCTTTCACGCGCGCTTTGCTTGCCGACGGTGCCAGCGTGCTGGCCTGCTGCCGCGCGCCCGCGCAGGCGGCCGCGCTGGCGGAACTGCGCGAGGCGCATCCGCAGCGCCTGCGCGTGCTGCCGCTGGCGCTGCCGGGCGAGGCCGCGATCGCCGCGCTGGCGCGCGAAGTCGAGGCGCTGGACGTGCGCCTCGACCTGCTGGTCAACAACGCCGGCATGCTGGTGTCCGGCGAACGCTTCGGCACGGTCACCGCCGACGCGTTGCGCGACAGCTTCGCGATCAACGCGGCGGCGCCGTTCCTGCTGGTGCAGGCGCTGGCGGAACGGCTCGCCGACGGCGCGCGCGTGCTCAACGTGTCGACGCGCCTGGCCTCGATCGCCGGCGTGACCGAGCTGCGCACGCCGAGCTACGCGATGAGCAAGGCCGCGCTGAACATGGCGACGCGCCAGCTCGCCGCGGCGCTGCGCGGGCGCGGCATCCCGGTGGTCGCGGTCAGCCCCGGCTGGGTGCGCACCGACATGGGCGGCAGCGGCGCGACGCTGGATGCCGATGCGTCGGTGCGCGGCATGCTCGCGCTGATCGACCGCGTCACCCTCGACGACAGCGGCCGCTTCTTCGGCCACGACGGCAGTCCGATCGGCTGGTGAGGCGCGCCCGCGCGGACACTGTCCGCTGCGCGGAGCGGCTGTCCGCGGACGCGCGGCGGACGGCGGTGCAAAAACGCAACTCACGGAGCCACAAAAGAAAATTCGCCACGCGAGCGCTGGCACGGCGCTTGCGATAGCCCAGGTGCCGCCCCTGACCCCGCGGCATCGAGAGGCGAACCATGAAAACCGAACTGTTCTTCCTGCGCAGTCTGCTGTTGATGTGTGCGACCGTGGCCGGCCTGGCCCTGAGCGGCATGGTGCGCTCCGGCGAAGCGCATCCGCTGCCCACGCCGCCGCCGCATGCGGCCCACGCCGTGCAGGCGAGCGGCGGCGACGCGGGCGCGGTTGCCTGCCCGGACCGCATCCGCGACTACGTGATCTGCCCGTGACGCGCGGCATGGAGCGGAGCATCCCTGGGGATGCTCGGGCCGCATAATGGCGGGATGCTGCATGTCCTGCTGTGGCGGCCCGAGATCCCGCCCAATACCGGCAACGCCATCCGCCTGTGTGCCAACACCGGCGCCGCGCTGCACCTGATCCGGCCGCTCGGCTTCGAACTCGACGACGCGCGCCTGCGCCGCGCCGGGCTGGACTACCACGAATACGCGCGCGTCGCGGTGCACGACGATCTCGCCGCCTGCCTCGCCGCGCTCGGCCAGCCACGCCTGTTCGCCTTCACCACGCGCGCGACGGTGCGCCACGTCGATGCGCGGTACGCCGACGGCGATGCGCTGCTGTTCGGCCGCGAGACCGCCGGCCTGCCCGACGACGTGCTCGCCGCGGTGCCGCCGGCGCAGCGCCTGCGCCTGCCGATGCGCCCCGAGAGCCGCAGCCTGAACCTGTCGAACGCGGTCGCCGTCGCCGTCTACGAGGCCTGGCGCCAGCTCGGGTTTCCCGGCGCGCGCTGAGCGGGCCGGCGCGCAGGCTACAATCCGCGCATGACCGCACCCGGCCCCAACGCCATGATTCCGCGCCCGCTGCGCGAACGCGCCGGCCGTGCGCTCGAGGCCGCGCTCGGCCGCGCGCTGGCGCTCGATCCCGACAGCCAGGCGCGCCTGCGCGCGCTGGAGGGGCGCAGCGTCGGCGTGCACCTGCGCGGCCCCGAGATCGCCCTGCGCCTGGTCGTGCAGGGCGGCGCGCTGCGCGTCGGCCCGCCCGTCGACGCCGACCTGCGCGTCGCCGCCACGCCCGGCAGCCTGCTGGCGATGGCGCTCAGGCGCGGCGACGACGCGCTGCCGCCGGGCAAGGTCGAGATCGCCGGCGACGCCGAGCTGGCGCGCCGCCTGGAGAAGCTGGCCCGGCAGTTCGCCCCCGATTTCGAGGAAGCGTTCGCGCGCAGCTTCGGCGACGTGCTCGGCGTGCCGATCGCGCGCGCGCTGCGCGGCGCGCTGGCGTGGGGTCGCGAGGGCGCGCGCAACCTCACCGGGGACGCCGCCGACTGGCTGCGCGACGAGGCGCGGCTCGCCGTGCCGCGCGCCGAGATGGACGATTTCCTCGACGGCGTCGACGCCGCGCGCGAGCGCCTCGAGCGCCTGGAGGCGCGCCTGGCGCGCCTGGCCGAGCGCGCGAAGGAGCGTTCGTGACCCCGTTCGTGCTGGTGCCGCGCCTGCTGCGCGTCGCCGTGGTGCTGGTGCGCTATCGCCTCGACGACCTGGTCGATGCCGCGCACCTGTTCCGTCCGCTGAAGCTGGTGCGCCCGCTGCTGCCGCGGCCGCGCGCCGCGGTGCGCGCGCTGTCGCGCGGCGCGCGCCTGCGTCTCGCGCTGACCGAGCTGGGCCCGATCTTCGTCAAGACCGGGCAGATCCTGTCGACGCGCCGCGACCTGCTGCCGGCCGACGTCGCCGAGGAGCTGGCGCAACTGCAGGACCAGGTGCCGCCGTTCCCCGGCGCCGAGGCGCGCGCGATCGTCGAGCGCGCGCTCGGCGCGCCGGTCGCCGAGCTGTACGCCGGCTTCGACGAGCAGCCGCTGGCGTCGGCCTCGATCGCGCAGGTGCACCCGGCCGCGCTCGCCGATGGCCGCCAGGTGGTGGTGAAGGTGCTGCGCCCGGGCATCGCCGCGCGCATCGCCCGCGACGTCGCGCTGCTGCGCGCGCTGGCCGAGCTGGCGCAGCGCTGGCATCCGAACGCCGACAAGATCCGCCCGCACGATGTCGTCGACGAGATCGAGAAGACCCTCGAGCACGAGCTGGACTTCCAGCGCGAGGGCGCCAACGCCAGCCTGCTGCGGCGCAACTTCGCCGGCTCCGACGACCTCTACGTGCCCGAGGTGCACTGGTCGCACACCGGCGAGCAGGTGCTGACCATGGAGCGCGTGCACGGCATCCCGGTCGACGACATCGCCGCGCTCGACCGCGCCGGCATCGACCGCAAGCGCCTCGCCGCCAAGGGCGTGCGCCTGTTCTACGAGCAGGTGTTCCGCGACAACTTCTTCCACGCCGACGCGCACCCCGGCAACATCTGGGTCGATCCCGCGCGCACCGGCGAGCCGCGCTTCATCGCGCTCGATTTCGGCATCATGGGCACCTTGCCCGAGGCCGACCAGTTCTGGCTGGCCGAGAACTTCATGGCGCTGTTCCGCCGCGACTACCGGCGCATCGCGCAACTGCACCTCGACGCCGGCTGGATGCCCAACCACGTGCGCGTCGACGAGCTGGAGGCGGCGGTGCGCACGGTGTGCGAGCCGTACTTCACGCGCCCGCTGTCGGAGATCTCGCTGGCCGAGGTGGTGGTCAAGCTGTTCAACACCGCGCGCCGCTACGAGCTGACCCTGCAGCCGCAACTGATCCTGCTGCAGAAGACCCTGCTCAACATCGAGGGCGTCGGGCGCATGCTCGACCCGAAGATCGACATCTGGGCGGTGGCCGAACCGGTGCTGGCCGACATCCTGCGCAAGCGCTACAGCCCGCGCCGCGCGTTCGCGGAAGTGCGCAAGCGCCTGCCGGAGTGGATCCACGTCGCGCCGCGCATGCCCGAGCTGCTGCGCGAATACATCGAGCAGGCCACCCGCGGCGAGCGCCGCACGCGCCTCGCCGCCGAGGACCTGGCGCGGCTGGAGGCCGACGCGCGCGCCACCCGCGACCTGCTCGGCGGCGCGCTGCTGGGCGGCAGCCTGCTGGTCGCCGCCACCCTGTTGTGGACGCTCGCCCCGGAACGCGGCGCGCTGCTGCCGGCGCTGGTGGCGGTCGCCGGCGCGCTGGCGTTCGCGCTGGCGTGGCCGCGGCGGCGATGACCGACGCGGCCGGCGCGCAGCGCGCGCTGGAGATCCTGTACGCCGACGACGCGCTGCTGGCGGTGAACAAGCCCGCCGGGTTGGCGATGCACCGCTCGCGGCTGGTCGGCGCGGCGGGCGCGTTCCTGATCGATCTCCTGCGCGCGCAGGTCGGCGGCAGCCTGCACCTCGCGCACCGGCTCGACCGCGCCACCAGCGGCGTGGTGCTGGTGGCGCGCAGCGCCGAAGCCGCCGCCGCGCTGGGCCGCCAGTTCATGGGCCGCGACGTGCGCAAGCGCTACCTCGCCGTGGTGCGCGGCTGGCCGGAGCCGGCGGCGGGCACGATCGACTACGCGCTGCCGGATTCGCGCGAACACGGCCCGCGCAAGGAAGCGCGCACGCGCTACGCGCGCCTCGCCACGGTCGAGGTGCCGATCGCGCTCGGCCGCTATCCGCAGCAGCGCTACGCGCTGTTGCGCGCCGAGCCCGAGAGTGGTCGCTTCCGCCAGATCCGCAAGCACTGCACGCACATCCACCATCCGGTGATCGGCGACAGCCAGCACGGCCGCGGCGACCACAATCGCCTGTTCAAGCAGCACTTCGCCTGCTATCGCATGCTGCTGCACGCGTGGACGCTGGCCTTCGCGCATCCGCGGACCGGCGCGGCGATGGAACTCGAGGCGCCGCTCGACGCGGCCTGGCAAGCCCTGCTGCAAAGATTCGGTTGGTCGAGCGCGCCGCGCTTACGCGATGCGGAGTAGCGCATCGCGTGCGGCGTGCGAGGGGGAGGCCGCCAGGCCGACCGGAGTAGCGCGCCGCGCGGCGAAATCTGATCCGCATCAGGGCGGCGCCGCGCCAGCGCGGCATCCTCTGCGCATGGATGCCGCCATGTCCGTTTCGTCGTTCGCCGTGCAGCACCGTCGCCTCGACACGCTGCTGGAGGCGCACCTGCTCGACGTCGTCGGCGCCGATTTCACCCTGGCGCCGGCGCGGCTGCGGCGCTGGCGCCGTGCGCTCGACCGCCATATCGGCATCGAGGAAACGCGGCTGCTGCCGCACGTGCCGGAGCAGGCGCGCTGGGGCGCGCACGTCTACCGCGCGGAGCACGAGCGCATCGGCCTGCTCGCCGACAAGTACGCGTTGCGGCTCGAAGCGGTGGCCGCGCGACCGCCGCGCGGCGCGCGTGCGCGCCGGCAGGCCGTGCTGGCGCTGCTGGACGCCGCGCACGCGCTGCGCCACGTGCTCGAGCACCATCACGAGCGCGAGGAGATGGCGCTGGCGCACGAACTTTCCGCGATGCTGCTGGAGGGGGCCTGGCGCCGGCGGAGTTGAGGCAGGCCGCATGCGCCGGCGCGGCCGCGCGCGCGGACACGGCTGCTAGAATCCGGCGGCCATGCTGGTCGTCAATCGCGCCATCGCCGTTCCCGAATCCGAGCTGGTCGAGCGCTTCCTGCGCGCCGACGGGCCGGGCGGGCAGCACGTCAACCGCACCGAGAGCGCGGTCGAGCTGCGCTTCGACGTCGCGCGCTCGCCGTCGCTGCCGGAGGCGGTGCGCACGCGCGTGCTGGCGCGCCGCGACCGCCGCCTGACCGCCGAGGGCGTGCTGGTGATCCAGGCGCGGCGCTTCCGCGACCAGGCCGCCAACCGCGCCGACGCGCGCGAGCGCCTGGCCGACCTGCTGCGGGGCGCGCTGGTGGCGCCGAAGCCGCGCATCGCGACCAAACCGACGCGCGGCTCCAGGGAGCGCCGCCTCGCCGGCAAGCAGCAGCGCGGCTCGCTCAAGCGCACGCGCTCGCGCGACTGGAGCCGCGAGTGAGCGCGTATCCGCCGCGGCCCTCGCAACTGCCGCCGCAGATGCCCACGCTGCCGGACAACTGGCGCCGCGCGCTGTGCCGCTGGCTGCTGCGTCGCGCCGGCTGGCGGCTGGTCGGCACGTTCCCCGACTGCCCGAAAGTGGTGCTGATCGGCGCGCCGCACACCTCGTGGTGGGACGGCATCTGGGGGCTGCTGCTCAAGGTCGCGATCGGCGCCGACGTGCGCTTCATGGCGAAGAAGGAGCTGTTCCTCGGCCCGCTCGGCTGGCTGCTGGGCGCGCTCGGCGGCATCCCGATCGAGCGCCGCGCGACGCACGGACTGGTCGAGCAGATGGTCGAGCGCTTCCGGCACAGCGACCGGCTCTGGCTCGGCATCACCCCGGAAGGCACGCGCAAGAAGGTGCCGAAGTGGAAGAGCGGCTTCTGGCACATCGCGCGCGGCGCCGGCGTGCCGGTGCTGCCGGTGTATTTCCACTACCCCGACAAGGTGATCGGCATCGGCCCGCCGCTGGCGCTGAGCGGCGACGTGGACGCCGACATCGCCCGCCTGCGCGCCTTCTACGCGCCCTATCGCGGCAAGTACCGCGGCATCGACTGACCTGCAGAATCCCTCGGACTCAGTCCTCGCTGCCGTCCAATCCCGTCGGGCCGCCCACCGCCGCCGCGTAGTTGCGTTTGAGGTACTGCTGGCAGACGGTGGAGATGCGCACCAGCATGCCGTAGTCCGTTCCGCCGACGGCAACGGCGCCGCCCATCGCGGAGGCGCGCTGGAAGAACTCCGGCTCGCCGACTGTCTTGCCGGTTGTCGCATCCACCAGCCGCAGCTTCATGACTACCGCGGAGCTGCCCGCGAGCGGACCGACCCAGAAACGGCCGTTGACGCCGACGAACTTCAATTGGCTTACGTAGGGCTCGATGCGCAACGTGCGGCCGTCGGGATCGCGCGATTCCCACGTCGAGACGAGGGCGATCACTTTCTGGCGGACATTTGCGTCGATCCGCTCCAGCGCCGCCGACTCATGGTGCGCGTCCGCCGATGCTTGTAGCGGGGCCAGTTGGAAGTGCTGGAAGTGGGACAGGGGTTCGGCTGGTGGGGGGTTGAACGTCCGATCGGGACGAATGTGCGTCACGCACGCGCACAGCAGGGCGGTTGCCGCGAGCGGCAAAACATGGCGAAGCGTCATATTTCCCCCTTCCGTAGCGACACTCGCTACGGTGCCGCCGTGCCAGTGTAGTACGGCGGCTGCGGTGACAGGCCCGCTCAGCGCTCGGAGTGCCCCGACTCGTCGTAGCTGCGCCGGGTGAACAGGCCCGGGCGGATCAGGTCGATGAAGGCGCGCGCCTCCGGCGTGAGGTACTTGCCCTTGCGCATCACCACGCCGTAGCTGCGCTGCGGGAAGTACTGGCGCATGTTGCGCACGGCGAGGCGGCTGTGGTCGGCCTCGGTGAGGCAGATGCCGGTGACGATGGAGATGCCGAGGCCCATCGCCACGTACTGCTTGATCACTTCCCAGCCGCCCACTTCGATCGCCACCTGGTACGGCACCTGGCGCTGCTGGAACACCAGGTCGACCAGCCGGTAGGTGGTCAGGCGCTGCGGCGGCAGGATCAGGCCATAGGGCGACAGGTCCTCCAGGCGTACTTCCGCCTTCGCCGCCAGCGGGTGGCCGAGCGGCGTGATCAGCATCGGGTCGAAGTGGTAGACCGGCTCGTAGGCGAGGTCGTGCGGCACGTCCAGCATCGAGCCCACGGCGAAATCGGCCTGGTCCGAGCGCAGCATGGCGAGGCCGTCCTTGCCGGTCACGTTGGCCAGCGCGAGGCGCACGGCCGGATGCGCCGCGCGGAACGCCTGCACCAGCGGCGGCAGCAGGTACTGGATGGTCGAGGTGCCGGCGGCGACGGTCAGCTCGCCGGCCGACATGCCCTGCAGGCGGGTGCGGAACTCGCGCTCCAGCGTCTCCCAGCCTTCCACCAGCGGCCGGGCCAGCTCGTACAGCGCCTCGCCGGCCCGGGTCAGGCCGATGCGCCGGCGGCGGCGTTCGAAAAGCTGCGTGCCCAGTTCCCGCTCCAGCGCCTTGATCTGCAGGCTGACCGAGGGTTGCGACAGGAACAGTGCCTCGGCCGCGCGCGACAGCGTGCCCAGCCGCGCCGTGTAGACGAAGGCGCGCAGCTGCTTGTGGCGATTGCCCTTGTAGTAGAAGCGCGCCGCCGGGGCGTCGCCGTGGTCGGCACCGCGGCGGCGCGCGACGGCTGCGCGGCGGGGGTGCCGCTCGGTCGAACGTACGTTTGATTCGGCCTTGTCGTTCATGGGCTTGGCATCACATTGACACTGTCAATGTTTTCCTTTGAAACATTCATTTTGTCAATCTATATATCACGGGTCTAGGGTGGCGCTCCACGCAATCCGCTGGAGAAACCCGCCATGGCCGCCGTGATGGACATGCCCGCGACCCCGACCGCGCAGGTCGCGGGGCGCATGAAGCCCGGCTACGAAGCCGTCCTGACCCCGCCGGCGCTGGCCTTCCTGGCCGACCTGCACCATCGCTTCGACGCCCGTCGCCGTGCCCTGCTGGCCGCGCGCGCCGAGCGCCAGGCGCGCTACGACGCCGGCGCCCTACCCGACTTCCGCGCCGACACCCGCGCGATCCGCGAGGCCGAATGGGCGGTCGCGCCGATCCCCCCCGCGCTGCGCGACCGCCGCGTCGAGATCACCGGCCCGGTCGACCGCAAGATGATCATCAACGCGCTGAACTCCGGCGCGCAGGTGTTCATGGCCGACTTCGAGGACTCCACCGCGCCGGCCTGGGACAACCTCGTCGCCGGCCAGCTCAACCTGCGCGACGCGGTCGCCGGCACCATCGACTACCGCTCGCCGGAGGGCAAGGCGTACCGCCTGAACCCGAGCACCGCCGTGCTGATGGTGCGTCCGCGCGGCTGGCACCTGCCCGAGCGCCACGTCACCGTCGCCGGCGAGGAAGTCGCCGGCGCGCTGTTCGACTTCGCCCTGTTCGCCTTCCACAACGCCCGCGCCCTGCACGCGCGCGACCGCGGCCCGTACTTCTACCTGCCCAAGCTGCAGGCGATGGAGGAAGCGGCGCTGTGGGACGCGGTGATGGAGCACGCCGAGCGCGCGCTGGGCCTGCCGGCCGGCGCGATGAAGGCGACCGTGCTGATCGAGACGCTGCCCGCCGTGTTCGAGATGGACGAGATCCTCTACGCGCTGCGCCGGCGCGCGGTCGGCCTCAACTGCGGGCGCTGGGATTACATCTTCTCCTACATCAAGACGCTGCGCGGCCACCGCGACCGCCTGCTGCCCGAGCGCGGCCAGGTGACGATGACGGTGCCGTTCCTGCGCACCTACTCGGAGTGGCTGATCCGCACCTGCCACCGCCGCGGCGCGTTCGCGATGGGCGGCATGGCGGCGCAGATCCCGATCGGCGGCGACCCTGCGGCCAACGAGGCCGCGCTGGCCAAGGTGCGCGCCGACAAGCTGCGCGAAGTGAGCGCCGGCCACGACGGCACCTGGGTCGCGCATCCCGCGCTGGTGCCGGTGGCGCGCGCGATGTTCGACGCGCACATGCCGACGCCGAACCAGTTGCACGTCGAGCGCGAGGACGTGCACGTCACCCGCGACGCGCTGCTGGCGCCGTGCGGCGGCACGATCACGCGCGAAGGTTTCGAGAACAACGTCGAAGTCGCGCTGCGCTATCTCGCCGCGTGGCTGGACGGCCAGGGCTGCGTGCCGATCCATCACCTGATGGAGGACGCCGCCACCGCCGAGATCGCGCGCGCGCAGTTGTGGCAATGGCTGCACCACGCCGATCGCCGCGGCGACGCAACGCCGGCGGGCGCCGCGCTGGAATTCCCCGACCAGGCGCCGATCGACTTCGCGCTGTTCGACCGCACGCTCGCCGCGCAGGCGCATCGGCTGCGCGAGGCCGGCATCCCCGGCGCCGCGCGCGTCGCCGCCGCCGCCGCGCTGCTGTCCGAGCTGACCCACGCGCCGCAGCTCGCGGACTTCCTCACCCTGCCCGCCTATGCGCAGCTCGAATAAGTGTCGGACCGCCACGCACCGACGCCTTCTCCCTCGGGAGAAGGTGCCCGAAGGACGGATGAGGGTTCGGGCGACGCGAGACGGCGCAGCCTCGCCGGGCCCTCACCCCAAACCCCTCTCCCGGTGGGAGAGGGGCTCAAGCATCGACAGGAGCCAGGACCATGAGCAAGACCGCCACCCTCCCCACCGTCGAGCAGATCAAGCTCGACTGGCAGAACAACCCGCGCTGGAAAGGTACGGCGCGCCCCTACGCCGCCGAGGACGTGGTGCGCCTGCGCGGCACCGTGCACGTCGAGTACTCGCTGGCGCGGCGCGGCGCCGAGCGCCTGTGGCGCTCACTGCACGAATCGGAATTCGTCAACGCGCTGGGCGCGCTGACCGGCAACCAGGCCATGCAGCAGGTCAAGGCCGGGCTGCAGGCGATCTACCTGTCCGGCTGGCAGGTCGCCGCCGACGCCAACAGCGCCGGCACGATGTATCCCGACCAGTCGCTGTATCCGGTCGACTCGGTGCCCGAGGTCGTGCGCCGCATCAACAACACCCTGCTGCGCGCCGACCAGATCCACCACGCCGAGGGCAACGACGCCACCGACTGGCTGGTGCCGATCGTGGCCGACGCCGAGGCCGGCTTCGGCGGCGTGCTGAACGCCTACGAGCTGATGAAGCACATGATCGAAGCGGGCGCCTCCGGCGTGCACTTCGAGGACCAGCTCGCCAGCGCCAAGAAGTGCGGCCACATGGGCGGCAAGGTGCTGGTATCGACGCAGGAAGCCGTGCAGAAGCTGGTCGCCGCGCGCCTCGCCGCCGACGTGCTCGACGTGCCGACGCTGATCGTCGCCCGCACCGACGCCATGGGCGCGGGGCTGCTCACCTCCGACATCGACGCGACCGACCGGCCGTTCTGCACCGGCAAGCGCACCGTGGAGGGTTTCTACGAGACGAAGCAGGGCATCGAGCAGGCGATCAGCCGCGGCCTCGCCTACGCGCCCTACGCTGACCTCGTCTGGTGCGAAACCTCCACGCCCGACCTCGCCCAGGCGCGCCGCTTCGCCGAGGCGGTCAAGGCGAAGTACCCGGACAAGCTGCTCGCCTACAACTGCTCGCCCAGCTTCAACTGGAAGAAGAACCTCGACGCGGCCACCATCGCGAAGTTCCAGCGCGAGATCGCCGCCTACGGCTACAAGTTCCAGTTCATCACCCTGGCCGGTTTCCACGCGCTCAACTATTCGATGTTCCAGCTCGCGCGCGGCTACAAGGAGCGGCAGATGGCGGCCTACGTCGAGCTGCAGGAGGCGGAATTCGCCGCCGAGCAGGACGGCTACACCGCCGCCAAGCACCAGCGCGAGGTCGGCACCGGCTACTTCGACCAGGTCAACCAGGCGATCGCCGGCGGCCTGAGCTCGCTGTCCGCCCTGTCCGGATCGACCGAGGAAGCGCAGTTCCACCGGCCGGCCCACGCGGCCTGAGCGGGACCGCGGCGTCGCCCCGACAAACCGCCGGGCGTTTCGCCCCTCCCGGCGTGCCGGGGGCGGCGAGGGGTCGGCTTCCTCGCCCGCAAGCGACCCCGCTCCAGCCCGCCCCGCGCCGCAGGGGCGGGCATCGGCCGCGGCATGCCCCGATCCCCCGCCATGGCAGCCCGTGATTTGGACTGTTAGACTGCCAACCCGGTCTGGACGCCGCATGGGGGCGGTGGAACGTGACCAAGGCGGAGTTCGACACGGCTGTTGAAACTCCGGCTGCGCCAGCGCAGCCGGCCGGCGCGCCCGTGCCCAATCTGCCGCGCCAGTTGTCCGACGCCGAGTTCGCCCTGCTGGCGTCCACCGGCACGCGCCGCGAAGTGGCGCCGCCCGAGACCCTCATCCGCAAGGGCGAGTACGGGCGCACCATGTTCGTCATCGAGTCCGGCCGCATCCTGCTCGAATTCGGCGGCGAGCTGCCCGACAAGCTGATCGGCCCGCGCGAGTTCTTCGGCGAGCTGGCGCTGTTCGTCGGCAACCACGCGCGCGTCGCCAGCGCCAGCGCCACCGAGCCGTGCGTGCTGCACGTGCTCGACCAGGACGCCTTCGAGCGCGCGCTGAAGCAGGCGCCCGCGCTGATCGCGCAGTTCATGCGCCGCTCGTTCGCCTACCTGGTCGCCAGCGAGCAGCAGTTGATCGCCAACCTGCGCCGCCGCAACGAGGACCTGATGCTGACGCTGGACTCGCTGCGCCAGACGCAGGACCAGCTCAGCCTCGCCCAGCGCCAGATCCGTACCGACGACCTCACCGGTCTGTGCAACCGGCGCGGCCTGTATCGCCATCTCGAACGCCTCGGCGAGCTGCGCGACCCCGAGCGCCAGTTCGGCCTGCTGCTGGTCGACCTCGACGACTTCAAGCAGATCAACGACCACTACGGCCACCTCACCGGCGACGGCGTGCTGCGCGCGGTCGCGCAGGAGCTGCAGGCCGCCTCGGCCGCGGCCGACCTGCCGTGCCGGCTCGGCGGCGACGAGTTCGCCCTGCTGGTGCAGGTGCGCGACCGCCGCGAGCTGGCCGAGCGCGCCGCGCTGATCAGCGAGGCCGCGCGGCAGTTGCGCTTCCCGCACGCGCCGCGCAGCCTCAAGGTCACGGTCAGCGTCGGCGGCAGCCTGTGCCGCGACGAGAGCGCCTGGTCGGTGTGGTACAGCGACGCCGACTGCGCGCTCTATCACGTGAAAGGTTCGGGCGGCGACGGCTGGCACGTGCTGCCGTAGCGGCCATATTCGGCGACCTCCGCGCTTCGCCGGGATGGATGAAAGCGTGTCGCGCCGGACGTAACGACTTGCCCCTCTCCCCAGCGGGGAGAGGGAAGGGTGAGGGGGGGCGCGCGAAGCGCGCGCTCCGTCCTCGGGCACTGGCCGTCCTGCGGACGGCACCCCCTCACCCCAACCCTCTCCCCGCTGGGGAGAGGGGGGCAAGAAAGGACGCGCTGATGCGCGAGATGGCGCGCCTTCGTACCACGTCGCGCCGAGCATGCAGGAGGACACCGCGAGATGGACGTTCCCGCCGCCCCCGGCATCCTCAACCCGCCGCTGCTGCGCACCCTCGTGGTGTGCGACATCGCCGACTCCACCGCGCTGGTGGAACGCCTCGGCGACCAGCCGGCCGCACAACTGGTGCGCAAGCACGACCGCCTCGCGCGCGCGCTGCTGGAACAGCACCACGGTCGCGAGATCGACAAGACCGACGGCTTCCTGCTGCTGTTCGAGCGTCCGGTCCACGCCGTCGCCTTCGCGCTCGACTACCAGCGCGGCCTGAAGCATCTCAGCGCCGCCGAAGGCGTGGTGGTGCGCGCGCGCGTCGGCATCCACATGGGCGACGTGGTGGTGTGGGAGAACTCGCCGGACGACGTCTCCCGCGGCGCCAAGCCGATCGAGATCGAAGGCCTCGCCAAGCCGATGGCCGCGCGTCTTGCGCAACTGGCGCAGCCGCGGCAGATCCTGCTGACCGGCGCCGCCGCCTCCATCGCCCATCGCGCCCACGGCGAGCTCGGCGACTGCGCCGCGCACGTGCGCTGGCGCGCGCTCGGCCGCTACCTGTTCAAGGGCCTGCCCGAAGCCGTCGAGGTGCACGAGGTCGGCGAAGAGAGCGTCTCCACCTTCCGCGCCCCACGCGGCAGCCGCACCGCCAAGCGCATCCTGCCGTGGTGGCGCCGCCCCGCCGTGCTCGCCGCCGAAGCGGCGATGCTCGCCGTCGCCATCGCCATCCCGGCCTGGCTGTCCACGCGCAGCGAACCCGCGCTCGCCTTCGCCGCGCGCGACTGGGTGGTGGTGGGCGACCTGCAGAACCTCACCGGCAACAGCACCTTCGACCAGTCGGTCGAAACCGCGCTGCGCATCAGCCTGGAACAATCACGCTACGTCAACGTCCTGCCCGAGCTGAAGGTGCAGGAAACCCTGCAGCGCATGGAGCGCGATCCCGCGAAGACGATGGTCGACCGCGGCGTCGGCTCGGAGATCGCGATGCGTGACGGCGCGCGCGCCCTGGTGCTGCCGACGCTGGCGGAGATCAACGGCAAGCTGCGGGTGACGGCGGAGGTCATTGATCCCAAATCGCAGGCGACGGTGTACTCGCTAAATGCCGAAGGGAGTGGTGCGTCGTCGCTGCTCGCTTCCCTCGACGAGGTCGGCAAGGAGTTGCGTGGCCGCCTCGGCGAAACACTCGCGTCGATTTCCAAGAATTCCTATCCGTTGGATCGCGTCGCCACGAGCAATCTCGATGCGTTGCGTGCCTACTCGCTGGCGGTGCGAGCAAAGATGGTGGGTGATACGCAGGACGCCATTGCCTTTTACCAGCAAGCCCTCAAGCTAGATCCGCAGTTTGCGCGAGTGCGTCTCGACCTTGCGGGGACGTATCTTGACATCAATCAGCGCCATGCTGCGATCGAGCAACTCGTGACCGCTGAGTCCAATCGAGATCGGCTAGCCTCGCGTGATCGCATGCTGCTCGATGCCTGGAAGGCGACAGCGATAGCGCCGATCAGTTCAATCCCGCAATGGAAGACAGTCGCGGAACTGTACCCAGATCTGTTCGTGGCTAGCGGTTGCTACGGCTATTTCAGCTGGATGTATGGGAATCGTTTCGACACCGCCGAGACGGCGCTGAGCCGATCGGCGTCGCCCATGAACCCCGGCCGGGTGACCAGCGACTTCATGCTCGGGGTAGTCTCCTTGGGTCAAGAGCATTACACCGAGGCCGAGAAACATTTCGCTCAGGCAGTGGCAGAAGGCTGGACGCGCGGAGAGTATGTCGCAATGTTGTACGCGGCCCAGCGCCAGTACAGCAAGGTCACCGAGGCTGTCGCTAATGGAACCACGTCGGGCATCCCCGGCGGCGACATGGATGCGACGGTCGTTCGCATCGCCATGGCGATTGATCAAGGTAAGTTCGATTCTGCACGGTCCCAGCTGGAAGATGCGGAGCACAGGGTTCAATCTCTTGGCGAGTTCCAAACCACGCGCATGGCGAGCGTGCGGATGGTTATGGAAACTCTGAAAGGATTGAGCGCGACTGAGGTTGACCACCTTGTGAAGGTGGTGGAGCGCGCGACTCCCAAGAATGACGATGAAGGTGCGGTGCTCGGCATACGCTCTCAGGATGCCCTACGCGCGTACCTGCTTGCGCACTATGGAAGCGTCGCCGAAGCGAAGGATGCGATTACCCGGATAGGCACTTGGGAGGGTGACGGCAAGTATCCGCTTCTCACCAACTTGCTGACGATCAGCAGGGCAGAGATCGCGCGTCGCGAAGGTCGGGCAGGCGAAGCTATCAGGCTACTCTCGCCTCTTATCGATGGCACCGAACTGTATCTGACACATGTCGCGTTGATGCACGCATACGGGGCGGCCAACATGAATGCGCAGGCGCTCGCGGAATCGCAGTGGCTAGCGAGCCATCGTGGGCGGGCGTATACCGAATACAACGCCACCTGGACGCTGACCCCGCTGAACATGGCGCAGTCCAATCTCGCCTTGCTCAGCCAAGCTGAATATGCGGCGTTGCTTGGACAGAAGGATATGGCTCGCTCGGCCCTGGACTCGTTCAAGCATGAGTGGAAGGCCGCAATGAACGTAGGCGAGGTCGCGAAGCGCGTCCATGCGCTCGAGAGAACGCTGAATGGCTAGCTGCTATTTCTGCGCCTGATTTTCAGGGCCAAACCACACAGTCGGGAATACCATGCAAGAGTGCTCTGAGGCTGTGCTGAGAGACACCTCCTCATGGCGGCGCCGGAAGCTCTCTTTGTCGGGCAGTTGGTCCACCGTAATGCTCTCTGGCGGAAGGGCCGCGACCGTGTGCTTCGGGACTCCGACCTCGTGCAACCCCGCGACAGGGTTCTTCTGGAACCGAGCACGGAACTCGTCGTCATGCCCTAGCTTGTGAAGAAGCGCGAGCGCGTGTTCGCGCGACAGCTTTGCGTCTGCCATGGTGATCTTCCCCCTGTGAACGCATCGGCGAGTTTAGCGAGCACGTGCAGGATGCGCCAGAAGCACCAAGCGCCGACCACCAGTTGGTCGAGATGGCTTCCTGTCCTTCGAACCCAAGATCGCAAAATTCCCAAGAGTGGTATGGCCCTGCGCCAGCAGCGACTGACACCGGCGTAGGGCCACTCTAAGGAGCTGACTCAAGCAAATCCGGCTCCCGCAGATCTTGCCGCGCTTCAGGTGGCCGGGTGCGAATCGCCACGTGTCAGCGATCGGCCCGGCTGCTGGAAAGCGGGGTTCTTGCAACCGAAGCGTCTGATAGACCCACCGACAGTTGCGGAATTATCATGCAACGCAATTCGCCGGCAGCCTCGCTCTTGAGCAGTTGTTGATGCGCAGCCTCAAACTTGGATTTGTCCGCTAGCACGAAGGTGGCCTCCCGGTCATCGAATGCGGGCTGCACTACTCCCAGTTCCACAAGCACATCCGCCGGCGTGCATTCGAAACGCTCCCGGAAGGCATCGTCTCGCGCGAGCTTGTGCAGCAACGTTAGTGCTTGGCTCTTCGACAAGGTGACATTGAGCATGGCGTTCTCCATGATGGGTTGGGATGAAACCTGTCTTGCGCTGGCGTAAAGCCGCCGCCTGCGCTAGCACATGTCCACAAGGGGAATGTCATGCGTATTCGCCGTTGCGCCACGCTGGTGATCGAGCCGCGTGAGCGGATCGAATTCGACCTGGGCGCGCTGCTGGCCGGCGAGACCGGCGTGGTGTCGCGGCTGGAATGGGTGGCGCTGGCGCCGCATCTGGACGACGAGCAGGTGCTCGCCGATGCGGAGGTGGCCGCGCTCGGCGCGATTTCGCCGACGCAGTGGGCGGATCGCGAGGCGCTGGCGCAGCATCATTCGGACGCAGTGCTGGACGGTCTGCTGGCGAAGGGCCTGCTGGTCGGCGAAGAGGCGACCGCGTCGGACGATGCGGTGGCGCGCGATGCGGCGCTGCGCGGCGCGCATTGGCGCGGGCTGTCGGCGGTGGCGCACCGCTTCGGCCGCTGGCGTGGCATCGACAGCAACGAGGTCGAGCGCCGTTTCGCCGAGGAAAGCGACCAGAGCTTCGTCGAACGCCTGGGCCCACCGCCGCCGCACGTGCTCGAACGCGCGCCGGCCGAGCAACGCCTGGGGTTGCCCGCGGCAGCAGACTCGCCGCTGGACGCGCTGCTCGCCTCGCGCGTCACCTGCCGCAATTTCGACCGCTCGCGCGCGGTGACGTTGGCCGAGTTCGGCACGTGCCTGTATCGCGCCTTCGGTGCGCGCGCGGTCAGCGAGATCGCGCCGGGCATCCGCATCCTCAAGAAGGGCAGCCCGTCCGCCGGCGGCCTGCACGTCACCGAGGCCTACGTGCTGGTGCAGCAGGTCGAAGGCCTCGCGCCCGGCCTGTATCACTACCATCCGGTCGACCACGCGCTGGAACCGATCGAGACGCTGGCGCCGGACGCCGCCGCCGACTGCGCGCGCCGCTTCGTCGCCGCGCAGGCGTACTACGCCGAGGCGCACGTGCAGGTGATCCTCGCCAGCCGCTTCCGCCGCAACTTCTGGAAGTACCGCAACCACGCCAAGGCCTACCGCGCGGTGATCCTCGACGCCGGCCACCTCTCGCAGACGCTCTACCTCGCCGCCACCGAACTGCGCCTGGGCGCCTTCATCACCGCGGCGATCAACGAGGTGGACATCGAGCAGGCGTTCGGCCTGGAGCCGATGGAAGAAGGCCCGCTCGCCGTGTGCGGCTTCGGCCCGCGCGCCGCGCAGCGCACCACCATCGAACTCGATCCACTCGGCGCGGTGTGGCCAATTCTTCCTAGCAGGAACTAATGCGCAAGGTATTGCGAGCGCACGCTTCTGAGAAGGATGCCGCAGCCGAACATTCGAAGCATGTCGGCTGCGGGGCTCTGGTCTCACGAGCAGTGATGCTTACGCCGCCTGCCTCTCGTGATAATTCAATCGCAGACTAGGGACAATCATGCTCAACCGAGCCGTGGCTGCTTGTTTCGACAGTTCAAGCCACGCCTGGTGGAATTCCGACTTTGAAGCAAGATCGCCGCAGACGAGGCTACGCTTGCGTGCTTCAGATACGACACAGGCCGGCAACCCAAGACTGGCCAAAGCGGCAGGCATATCGGAAGAAAACAAATCTCGAAAGCTGTCGTCGATGGCGAGGCATCTTAACAACGTTAGTGTTTGTTCACCCGTCATGCTGGTGTGATTCATGAGCATCACCTCCGTTTGCGCACGGGCTGCCGCCTACCGACAGCCGCATATGACATTAGCGCTTATCGGCGCCAGCCACAACAGGATCTAAAGATGCGAATTCGTCGATGCGCATTTCTATTCGTCGAGCTTCGTGAGCGAAAGGTGTTCGACCTCGAACGCCTCTTGAAAGGCGAGACTGGACTGGCGAACATCCGTGAGTGGTTTGCGTTGGCGCCTCATCTCGAAAATGAAGTACGGCTTTCGATCGAGGAACTCAAAATCCTTGAGGGGTTCTCTCCGACAGACTGGACTTCCCATCTGGGCAGCATGCCCGCTGACGAGCTGAATACTGTCAACCAACTGATCGAGAAGGGCATCCTCATAATGGAAGGTTCCGGTGAAGCCTCCAGGATGGATGCTGTTGTGCGTGATACGCATTGGTGCGGTTTGCCGGCGGTAATGCATCGATTCACGCGGTGGCATGGAGTGAATACGAACGAAGAAGAGCGCCGCTTCGATGAGGAGACAGATCAAAGATTCCTGGAGCGTCTGGGCTCAGCGCCGTCGGTGGTTCAGGAACGAACGTCCACGGACAGCAGGCAAAAGCTTCCGCGCCCCGCGCCAACGTCTCTCGATCGCCTGCTTTCCTCTCGCGCAACCTGTAGAAACTTCGACAACCTGCATGCGCTCTCTTATGAGGATTTCGCGTCCACGCTGTATCGGGTGTTCGGGGCACGTGCCGCAGCAGAAATCGCGCCAGGAATGCCCATACTCAAACGCAGTTGCCCGTCTGCCGGTGGCCTGCATCCAACGGAGGCGTATCTTCTTGTTCAGAACGTAAACGGCGTCGGGCCCGGTCTTTATCACTATCACCCGATTGACCATGCGCTCGAGCCGTTACGGGCACTGGATAGGCAGGTCGCCCGCGAACATGTGGAGCGGCTCATCGCAGGACAGCAGCATTTCTTCGATGTCCACGTACTGGTAGTGCTCGCCAGTCGTTTCCATCGGACCTTCTGGAAGTATCGGAACCACGCCAAGGCCTATCGCGCAGTCATCCTCGACGCCGGCCATCTGTCACAGACGCTTTACCTGACTGCTACGGAGCTTGGCTTGGGGGTGTTCGTGACGGCTGCGGTCAACGAGGTAGATATCGAGCACGCTTTTGGATTGGACCCCCTTCAAGAAGGGCCTTTAGCGGTATGCGGGTTCGGCGTGCGAGCGGAAGCGCGGCAAGAACTGGAGTTCGGTCCTCTAGGCGCTTTGTGGCCGGACGCGAAGCGTTGATCTAGCGCGGCCTCTCATTCACATGGAAGGTGCTTCCCAGTACCGGCTGGAAAGTGAGCCACCCCTCGCTTAGAAGAAGCGAGAGGGTGGCGTGGGCGCCGCAGCAGCGCGTGATGACGTTGGATCGCGTTGCTACGCCGCACCCGCGCTGGCCGCCGGCGCCGGCGGCGTCAGCGGTGCCGGGGCTTCGGCCTTGGCGAGGTCGATCGGCAGGGCGCGCACGCGCTTGCCGGTCGCGGCGAACAGCGCGTTGCACAGTGCGGGCGCGATCGGCGGGGTGCCGGGTTCGCCGATGCCGCCCAGCTTCTCGCCGCTGTCGACGATGTGCACTTCGATCTTCGGCATCGCGTCGATGCGCAGCACCGGGTAGGTGTCGAAGTTGCCCTGCTGCACCTTGCCGTCCTTCAGCGCGATCGCGCCGTACAGCGCGGCGGACAGGCCGAAGACGATGCCGCCTTCCATCTGCGCGCGCACCGTCTCCGGATTGAGCGCCGTGCCGCAGTCGACCGCGCACACCACGCGATGCACGCGCGGCTTGCCGTCGACCACCGACGCCTCGACCGCCTGCGCGACGAAGCTGCCGAAGGATTCGTGCACGGCGATGCCCTTGCCGCGACCTTCCGGCAGCGGACGGTCCCAGCCGAACGCGGCGGCGGCCTTGTTCAGCACGCCGAGGCGGCGCGTCGCGCCGGCGTCGGCCAGCAGCTTGCGGCGATAGGCCAGCGGATCCCAGCCCGCGGCGTGCGCGAGTTCGTCGACGAAGCTCTCCACCGCGAACGCGGTGTGCGTGTGGCCGACCGAGCGCCACCACTGCACCGGCACGCCGACTTCCGGCGAGTGCAGCTCGACGGCGTGGCTGGCGATCGCCTTGAGATACGGCGAGTCGCCGGCGCCCTCGACCGAGGCGTTGTCGACGCCGTTCTTCACCGAGGCCGCGAACGGCGTGCCGGCGAGGATGCTCTGGCCGACGATCACGTTGCGCCATGCGGTCGGCGTGCCTTCCGCATCCAGCGCCGCCTCGAAGCGGTGCAGGAACATCGGCCGGTACCAGCCGCCGCGCATGTCGTCCTCGCGCGTCCAGACCACTTTCACCGGCTGCTTCGCCGCCTTGGCGACATGCACCGCCTCGACCACGAAGTCCGAGTGCGGATTGGCGCGCCGGCCGAAGCCGCCGCCGAGGAACAGCGTGTGGATGAACACCTGTTCCGGTGCGAGGCCCGCCGCCCTGGCCGCGTTCGGCTGGTCGAGGCCCTGGGCCTGCGTGCCGACCCAGATGTCGCAGCGGTCGTCGGCCAGCCGCACCGTGCAGTTCATCGGCTCCATCGTCGCGTGCGCGAGATAGGGCAGCTCGTATTGCGCGACGACGCGCTGCGTTGCGGTTGCCAGCGCGCCGGCAGCGTCGCCGGCGGCAGTCACCGGCGTGCCCGGCTGCTGCGCCAGCTCGCGGTAGTGCGCCATCAGCGCGTCGCTGTCGATGTCGCCATTCTTGCCGGCGTCCCACTCGATCTTCAGCGCATCGCGGCCCTGCTTGGCCGCCCAGAAATGATCGCCCAGCACGGCGATGCCGCTCGGCACCTGCACCACGTCGCGCACGCCGGGCACGGCGCGCGCGGCCTTGTCGTCGTACGACTTGACCGTGCCGCCGAAGGTCGGCGAACGCGCGACCAGCGCGACCAGCACGCCTTCCGGCAGCGCATCGATGCCGAAGCGCGCGCGGCCGGTGATCTTCTCCGGCGTGTCGATGCGCCGCGTCGCCTTGCCGAGCAGCTTCCAGTCCTTGCGCGGCTTGAGCGCGACGGTCGACGGCGTCGGCAGCTTGGCCGCGGCCTCGGCCAGCTCGCCGAAGCGCGCGCTGCGCGTGCCGGCGCGCACCACGCCGTTCTCGACCGTGCACGCGGACAGCTTGACGCCCCAGCGCTGCGCCGCCGCCTGCACCAGCAGCGTGCGCGCCAGCGCGCCGACCTGGCGGTAGCGGTCGAATTCGGACCATGTGGTCGTCGAGCCGCCGGTCATCTGCAGGCCGAAGACGGTGTGCGCGTAGACCGGCGCGGCCGGCGCGTGCTGGGCGCGGATCCTGGTCCAGTCGCAGCCGAGTTCCTCGGCGACCAGCATCGGCAGCACGGTCCAGATGCCCTGGCCCATCTCCGAGTGCGCGAGCTGCACGGTCACCGCGTCGTCGGTGCCGACGTGCAGGAACGCATTGGGCGCGGGCAGCGGCTTGGCGGCGCCGGCGCCTTGCTGCGCCCATGCGCGGCGCATCGCGCCGGGCACGACGAAGGCGATCACCAGGCCGGCGCCGAGCGTGGCGGAGGCGCGCAGGAAGTCGCGGCGCGAAGCATCGAAGCGTGTGGGATCGGAGCGGGCGTTCATGGTCAGCCTCCCGCGAGATCGGCGGCGCGGTGGATCGCCGCGCGGATGCGCTGGTAGGTGCCGCAGCGGCAGATGTTGCCGCGCATCGCGGCGTCGATGTCGGCGTCGCTCGGATTCGGGTGCTGCTTCAGCAGCGCCGCCGCCGACATGATCTGCCCCGACTGGCAGTAGCCGCACTGCACCACGTCGAGTTCGGTCCAGGCGCGCTGCAGCGGATGCGTGCCGTCGGCCGACAGGCCTTCGATGGTGGTGACCGCGTGGCCGCCCGCGGCGGACACCGGCGTCACGCAGGAACGGATCGGCGCGCCGTCGAGGTGCACGGTGCAGGCGCCGCACTGCGCCATGCCGCAGCCGAACTTGGTGCCGGTGAGATGGAGCACGTCGCGCAGGACCCACAGCAGCGGCATGTCCGCCGGGACATCCACCGTGTGCGTCTGGCCGTTGACGGTGAGCTGCATGGCCGAGCCTCCATGTGGGGTCGACGAGCCTACGCCGACGGCACCGCCGTGCCAACGGCGCCGCGGCCGTCCCGCTGCATGCAGAAGCGAGCATGCTCGCGACCGCGGGTTGCGATGACGGCGGGGTGTGGCTGCGGGTCGCCTGCACGCTGGCTCCTGCAAGGGGCGGCGAGATTGCCGCGGTCGACGACCGGGATCGGACACGGGCAGGTGCCGAACCCCGGTACCGGAGGCGGGGGAGGGGGAGGGGTGTCTCCGGTACCGGGGAGGCAAGGGTCGGGCGCGCAGCGGGCACGCGCCCGGGCAAGCGCGGAAGGCGGGGCTTCCGGCCGCCGCGCCGGCCGTGGGGGCCGGTGCGGCGGCGATCCCGGGTCCGGTCCCGGCCGCGGAGGGGGAGATCGGCGACGGAGTGGACCCGGAATCGCGCTGCGTGACCGGCATTACTCAACCGGTCAGTTCGCTATTATCCGGATCCTGTCCGGCGGGTCAACAGCACTTACGGCACGGGCGGCACGCTGCGGATCAGGGCAGGCGATCCGGGGTGTCCAGGTCGTCGGCCAGCGCGGCGCGCGGCACGGCGCGCACCGCGGCGGCGCGCGACCGCAGCAGGTCGCGGGCGCCGCGGTCGGCGCCGGCATCGACGTGCGGAAACCAGGCCCGCGGCAGCACTGCCGGCACGCCCAGCACGCCGGCGTAGGCCGAGGCCGCGGCGCCTGCGGGATCGAGGCGCCAGGCCGCCAGCAGCGCCTCGAGGTGCGCGGCGTCCAGCGCCGGCTGGTCGCACAGCAGCACCAGCGCGCCGGCGCAGGCGGGCGCCAGCGCGTCCAGCCCGGCGCGCAGCGAGGCGCCCATGCCGTGCTCCCAGCCGGGCGCGCGCAGCGGGCGCACGGCGAGGCCCCGCACCGCGGCGGCCACGGCGGTCGCGTCCGCGCCGAGCACGACCACCGCGTCGGCGGGGACGGTCGCCAGCGCCAGCCGCGCGGCGCGGCGCACCAGCGGCTCGCCGTCGATCGCGACCAACTGCTTGGGCCGGCCCAGCCGGCGCGACGCGCCCGCCGCCAGCAGCACCACGCCGTGGCGCGGCTCAGGCATCGGTGCGGCCGTTGAGGTGGGCGGTGAGGCCGGCCGCGATCGCCAGCGCGATGGCCTCCGGCCCCTCGCCGCCGAGGTGCAGCCCGACCGGCGCGCGCAGGCGCGGGCGCAACGCGGCGGCGGCTCCGGCGTCGAGCGCGGCGAGCAGTGCGTCGCGCCGCGTCGTCGGACCGAGCAGGCCGACGTACGGAACCGCGGTGGCGGCCAGCGCGGCGAGGTGCGCGAGGTCGCCGTCGAAACGGTGCGTCATCACCACCGCGGCGCGGCAGCGCGCCGTGCCGGCGCCGGGCAGCGTGCCGGGGCGCGCGTCGTGCAGCGCGTCGGCGCCGGCGGCGTAGCCGGCCCAGCGCGCGCGATGCTCCTGCACCTCGACGATCCAGCCGAGCCGTTGCAGGAACTGCAGCAGCGCGGGCGTCTCCGGCCCGGCGCCCAGCGCCAGCAGGCGTGGCGGCGGAGCGATCGCGAAGTGCGCGTCCGCGCGCGTGCCGGCATCGCCGTCGACGGCGGCAGGCCAATGCCAGGTCGGGCCATGGTCCATTCGCGCCGTGCCGCCGCCGTCGGCGCGCAGCGCGATGCGCAGCGGCGTCGCGGATTCGCGCAGCGCGCGCAGCGCCGCGGCCAGCGGCGCCTGCGGCGGCAGCGGCAGCAGCAGCACGTCCATGCGTCCGCCGCAGCCGGAGCCGGTGCCGAACAGCAGGTCGTCGGCGCTGCCGGTGTCGACCGCGTGCCGCACCGCGCGGCCCGCGCCCAGCGCCGCACGCGCGGCGTGCGCCAGCTCCTCTTCCAGGCAGCCGCCGCTGAGCGCGCCGGCGGCCAGGCCGGCAGCATCGAACAGCGCCAGCGCGCCCGGCTTGCGGTAGGTCGGGCCGCTGCAGGCCGCGACGACCGCCAGCGCCGGCGTTTCGCCGCGCGCATGCGCCGCGAGCAGCGCGTCGAGCACCGCGCGCAAGCCGCCGTGGGCGGCTGCGGGGGCGGGCGGGGAATCGGAAGCGGGTCGCATCGCAAGAGTGTAGACGCAGTCCCGGCACGCAAGAGGTCACGTCTTCCCGGGGGAGACGCAGCGGCGGGGTGCGGGAGGGGCCGGCGATCGTGCGCGCGGCGGATCGCGGCCGAAGCCGCTCCCGCCGTGCCGCTGCCGACCACGAGTTCAGGCGCGGCCGAGCCGGCGGTACTGCAGCGCTTCGGCGAGATGGACGCGGCCGACGCAGGCGGCGCCGCCGTCGAGGTCGGCGATGCTGCGCGCCACGCGCAGCACGCGGTGGTAGGCACGCGCGGACAGGCCGAGTTTGTCCAGCGCGCGTTCCAGCAGGCCGCGCTCGGGCGCGCCCAGCGCGCAGTCGCGCTCCAGTTCGCGCGTGCCGAGCTGCGCGTTGGGGCGGCCGGCGCGGGCGATCTGGTGGCGACGCGCGGCGATCACGCGCGCGCGCACCGTGGTGCTGTCCTCATCCGCGGCATTGCGCACGGCGCCCAGCTCGGCCAGCGGCACGCGCGGCACCTCGACGGTCAGGTCGATGCGGTCCAGCAGCGGGCCGGAGATGCGTCCGCGGTAGCGCGCGATCTGCTCCGGCGTACAGCTGCAGCGGCCGCGCGGATCGCCGGCATAGCCGCACGGACAGGGATTCATCGCCGCGACCAGTTGGAAGCGCGCGGGGAACTCGGCCTGGCGCGCGGCGCGCGAGATCACGATGTGGCCGGATTCCAGCGGCTCGCGCAGCACTTCCAGCACGTGGCGGTCGAACTCGGGCAGTTCGTCGAGGAACAGCACGCCGTGGTGCGCCAGCGAGATCTCGCCGGGGCGCGGATGCGGGCCGCCGCCGACCAGCGCGACGGCGGAGGCCGTGTGGTGGGGTGCGCGAAACGGGCGCTCGCGCCAGCGTGACGGATCCACCGCGAGGCCGGCGACCGAGCGCACCGCGCAGGCTTCCAGCGCTTCCAGATCGCCGAGCGGCGGCAGGATGCCGGGCAGGCGCGCGGCGAGCATGGTCTTGCCGGTGCCGGGCGGGCCGAGCAGCAGCAGGTGGTGGCCGCCGGTGGCGGCGACCTCCAGCGCGCGCCGCGCCTGCGCCTGGCCGCGCACGTCGGCGAGATCGAACGCGGCCGAGAGCGGATCGGCGGCGACCGCGGCCGTGGGCAGCGGCAGCTCGCCGGCGCCGCGCAGGTGCGCGCAGACGTCGGCGAGATTGGCGGCCACGCGCACGTCGGCGTCCTCGACCAGCGCGGCCTCGGCGGCGTTGCCGGCCGGCACGATCATGCGCCGGCCTTCGCGGCTGGCGTGCAGCAGCGCGGGCAGCACGCCGGTGACCGGGCGCAGCTCGCCGGACAGCGCCAGCTCGCCGAGGAATTCGCACTCGGCCAGGGCTTCGCGCGGCACCTGCCCGCCGGCGGCGAGGATGCCGAGCGCGATGGCGAGGTCGAAGCGGCCGCCGTCCTTGGGCAGCTCGGCCGGCGCCAGGTTCACGGTGACGCGGCGGTTGGGGTATTCGAAATGGGTGTTCTGGATCGCCACGCGCACGCGATCGCGCGCCTCGCGCACCGCCGCTTCGGGCAGACCGACGATGGCGGTGCCGGGCAGGCCGCCGGCGAGGTGCACCTCCACCGTCACCAGCGGAGCGGCCACGCCTTCCTGCGCGCGCGACAGGGTGATTGCAAGGCTCATGGGCAAAAAAGGCCGTCCCCGGCCGTTCGGGGTGAGGGTGACGCGACCGGGGACGGCTCCCGGGAAGGGGAAACCTCAGTGGCCGCGCGCCGTGAGCGCTGTCTCCAGCTCGGTGATGCGCCGCTCGAGCTCTTCGATGCGGGCCGCCGTGCGCACGAGCACCGTGCGCTGCACGTCGAATTCCTCGCGCGAGGCGAGGTCGAGGCGGCGCAGTCCCTGCGCCAGCACGTCGCGGAAGTTGGCCTCCAGGTCCCCGCGCGCCTGCGCGAGCCCGGGCGGCACTAGCGCGGCGAGCCGCTGCGCGAGCTGGTCGATGCCGTGCACGTCGATCATTGCAGCACCCCGAAGTGGATGGAGGGAACGATACGGATTATGGCGGCGCGCGCCCATCGGCGGTTGCCGCCGGCGCCTGTAGGAATTGTCCTACAGCGGCGCGACGCCGGCGGCGATGGCAGAATGCCGCGGACAGGCGAGGAGCATGCATGAAACTGGTCACCGCGATCATCAAGCCGTTCAAGCTGGACGACGTGCGCGAGGCGCTCTCGGAAGTGGGCGTGCAGGGCATCACCGCGACCGAGGTAAAGGGCTTCGGCCGGCAGAAGGGCCACACCGAGCTGTACCGCGGCGCCGAGTACGTGGTCGACTTCCTGCCCAAGGTGAAGCTGGAAGTGGCGGTGACCGACGCGATGGTGGAGCGGGTGGTGGAGGCGATCACCGCTTCCGCGCGCACCGGCAAGATCGGCGACGGCAAGATCTTCGTCAGCCCGCTGGAACAGGTGATCCGCATTCGCACCGGCGAGCTGGACGCCGACGCGCTGTAGCGCTTCTCCGGTTCTGTCCGTGGCGCTGCCGTGGCGAAAGGCTTTTGGACGCGGATCTGCGCGGATGAACGCGGATCAGCAAAGGTTCTCCGAACAAGCCGCCATGCGCGCGAAAGCGGGCATCCAACTTGCCGCCTTCAAGGGATGCCCGCTTTCGCGGGCGTGATATCGGTCGGGTTGTTCCGACCTTCCTCTATCCGCCTTCATCCGGGCAGATCCGCGTCCAGGCAGCTCTTGGAGGACGGAACTGCCGCGCCGCCGTTACGCCTTATCCCGAGTCACGCGTCACGCCTTGGCCTTGCCCTGCTGCGCCACCGCGGCCATCTTCGCCGCGATCGCGGCCTGGTCGCCGAGGTAGTAGCTGCGGATCGGTTTCAGCGCGGCGTCGAACTCGTACACCAGCGGTACGCCGTTCGGCACGTTCAGGCCGACGATGGCGTCGTCGGAGATGCCGTCGAGGTACTTGATCAGCGCGCGCATCGAGTTGCCGTGCGCGGACACCACCACGCGCCGGCCGGCGCGGATCGCCGGCGCCAGCGTGTCGTGCCAGTACGGCAGCACGCGCGCGACGGTGTCCTTCAGGCATTCGGTCAGCGGCACCTCGCCCGGCGCCAGGTCGGCGTAGCGCGCGTCGCCGGCGAACGTGTCGGCTTCCGGCGCCAGCGCCGGCGGCGGCACGTCGTAGCTGCGCCGCCACACCAGCACCTGCCGGTCGCCGTACTGCGCGGCGGTCTCGGCCTTGTTCAGGCCGGTCAGCGCGCCGTAGTGGCGCTCGTTGAGGCGCCAGGTGGTGTACACCGGCAGCCACATCAGGTCCATCGTCTCCTGCACGTGCCACAGCGTGCGCACCGCGCGCTTCAGCAGCGAGGTGTGGGCGAGGTCGAACGTGAAGCCGGCCTCCTTCAGCAGCCTTCCGGCCTCCTGCGCCTCGGCGATGCCCTGCGCGGTGAGGTCGACGTCGGCCCAGCCGGTGAAGCGGTTTTCCTGGTTCCACAGCGACTGGCCGTGGCGGATCAGTACGAGTCGGTGCATGGCGTGCAGGTTCGGCGAGGGGGTGATGGCGCGAGCCGGCGATGGTGGAACCTGGCGGCGGGGCCGTCAATGCCGACCCATGACTTCAGTCAGGTAAACCCGCGCCGCGCGGGCCGCATCCTAGTCGGCGTCACCACGCGGGAGCTTCCCATGAAACGCACGCTTTCCCTGCTCGTCCTCGGCCTGGCGCTGGCCGGCGCGGCCCACGCCGGCGACCAGGACGTCGACAAGGTGCTGGGTTCGATCCATCTCGACGCCGGCCGCCAGGCGGGCAACCTCACCACCGTCAACGGTGGCATCCATCTCGACGCGGGCGCGGTCGCGGCCAAGGTCGAAACGGTCAACGGCAGCATCTCGCTGGCGGACAAGGCGCACGCCCGTTCGCTGGAAACCGTCAACGGCGGCATCGACCTCGACGCCGATGCGCGCGTCGAGGCCACGGTGGAAACGGTCAACGGCCACCTCGCGCTGGCGCGCGGCGCCGAGGTGCTGGGCCGGATGTCCAACGTCAACGGCGACATCCGCCTCGACGCGGCGCACGTCGGCGGCGGCATCGAGACGGTCAATGGCGACGTCACCCTCGGTGCGGGCGCGCGCGTCGAGGGCGGCCTGCTGGTGGAGAAGCCGAACGACCACAGCTGGATCCACATCGGCGAGGAACACAAGCCGCGCATCGTGATCGGCCCCGGCGCGGTGGTGCAGGGCACGCTGGAGTTCCGCCGGCCGGTCGTGCTGTACGTCAGCGACCGCGCGCAGATCGGCCCGGTGGTCGGCGCCACGCCGGTGAAGTTCAGCGGCGACGCGCCGCCAGCGGGCTGAGCGCGACGCCGGTCGCATCCGTGCGGGATGCGGCTGCCGGCGCATGACCTTTGGCATGGCCGATGACGGGAGGTGCGTCCTACACTCGGACGTTCCTCCCTCTTCCCCGTCCAGGAGTCTTCCATGCGCCGACTCGCGCTTGTCAGTCTGGTCGCGCTCGGGCTGGCGGCCTGCCAGCAGCAGGCCGCGCCGCCCGCGCAAACCAGCGCCCCCGCCCCCGCCGCCACCGCGGCCTCGGTGCCGCACGCGCCCGAGCAGCCGCATGCGTTCAGCGCGGACATCACCGCCGGCGATTTCGCCGCGCATCTGAAGCGGCTGTCCTCCGACGAGTTCGAGGGCCGCAAGCCGGGCACCATCGGCGAGCGCCTGACCAGCGACTACATCGTCGAACAGTTCAAGCGCATGGGGCTGGAGCCCGGCAACCACGGCGACTGGTTCCAGTCGGTGCCGGTGGTGTCCACCGAGCTGCAGAACACCGACGTCGCGCTCGATGTCGCCGCCGGCGGCGGCAGCGAGAAGTTCGCCTACAAGACCGACATGGTGGTCGGCACGCTGCAGGCCGATCCGGACGTCAAGCTGGACGGCTCCGACGTCGTGTTCGTCGGCTACGGCGTGGACGCGCCGGAATACCAGTGGAACGACTACGCCGGCCTCGACGTGAAGGGCAAGACCGTGGTCGTGCTGGTCAACGATCCGGGCTGGGACCGCAACGACGCCGCGCTGTTCAAGGGCCGCGCCATGACCTACTACGGCCGCTGGACCTACAAGTTCGAGGAGGCCGCGCGCAAGGGCGCCGCCGCCTGCTTCATCGTGCACGAGACCGAGCCGGCCGCGTATCCGTGGAGCGTGGTCGAGCATAGCTGGACCGGCCCGCAGCTCGACCTGCCGTCCAGCGAGGACCCGGCGCCGCGCCTGCCGGTCGCCGGCTGGCTGACCCACGAGGCCGCGCAGCGCCTGTTCGCCAAGGCCGGACTCGACTTCGACAAGCTGAAGGTCGCCGCCGACCAGCGCGGCTTCAAGCCGGTGGCGCTGAACGCCAAGGCCTCGATCGAACTGCGCAGCAAGATCGAGCACACGCGCTCGGTCAACGTGCTCGGCCTGCTGAAGGGTTCCGAACGCCCCGACGAGGCGGTGATCTACACCGCGCACTGGGATCACCTCGGCCAGGATCCCGGCCTGAAGGGCGACCAGATCTTCAACGGCGCCATCGACAACGGCACCGGCGTGTCCGCGCTGCTGGAGATCGCGGAAGCCTTCGCGCACCAGCAGCCGAAGCCGAAGCGCTCGGTGCTGTTCGCCGCAGTGACGTTGGAGGAGTCCGGCCTGCTCGGCTCCAAGTACTACGTCGCGCACCCGGTGTTCCCGCTGGACAAGACCGTCGCCGACATCAACATGGACGCGCTGCCGATCATCGGTCCGGAGAAGGACATGGAAGTGGTCGGCTACGGCCAGTCCGAACTGGAGGACTACCTGAAGGCCGCGCTGGCCGCCGAGGGCCGCACGATGACCCCGGAGTCGACCCCGGAGAAGGGCCACTATTTCCGCTCCGACCACTTCAATTTCGCCAAGGCCGGCGTGCCGGCGCTGGACGCCTCCGGCGGCAGCGACCTGGTCGACGGCGGCGAGGCGGCCGGTCGTGCGGCCAAGGCCGATTACGTCGAGCACCGCTATCACGCGCCCGCCGACGAGTTCAACCCGAACTGGGACTACCGCGGCGTGATCGAGGACGTGCAGACGCTGTACGCGGTCGGCGAGAAGCTGGCCGGCGAGAGCACGTTCCCGCAGTGGCGCCCCGACAGCGAGTTCCGCGCCGCGCGCGAGAAATCGATGCAGCAGAAGTGAGGCGCGCGGGGCGCCGCCCCGCCCGCTTGCCGCACCACGACGCGCCGGCCCCGTGCCGGCGCGTCCGTTTGCGGCAGGATGCAGGGTGGGCCTTGGCCCACCATCGCCCGCGTTCGCGTGACCCGCGCCGTGAGGACGTCGCTTGGTGGGCCAAAGCCCACCCTACGGCTCCGCGCGGGGCTACAGCCAGTCGCGCGGCTTGAGGTACTCGGCGAGCTTCGCTTCCGCGCTGCCCGCCTCCGGCTGCCACCCGTACTCGAAGCGCACGCGCGGCGGCAGGCTCATCAGGATCGACTCGGCGCGGCCGCCGGACTGCAGGCCGAACAGCGTGCCGCGGTCGTAGACCAGGTTGAACTCGACGTAGCGGCCGCGGCGGTAGAGCTGGAACTCGCGCTCGCGCTCGCTCCACGGCTCGTGCATGCGCCGCGCGACGATCGGCAGGTAGGCGTCGAGGAAGCCTTGCCCCACGGCGCGGGTGAAGGCGAGGCAGCGCTCGAAGCCGCCCTCGTTCAAGTCGTCGTAGAACAGGCCGCCGACGCCGCGCGTCTCGTCGCGGTGCTTGAGGTAGAAATACTCGTCGCACCAGCGCTTGTAGCGCGCGTAGACGTCGGCGCCGAACGGCGCGCACAGATCCCGCGCCACCGTGTGCCAGTGCAGCACGTCCTCGTCGTACGGATAGAACGGCGTCAGGTCGAAGCCGCCGCCGAACCACCACGCCGGTTCCGCGCCTTCCTTGCGCGCCTCGAAGTAGCGCACGTTGGCGTGCGTGGTCGGCACGTACGGATTGCGCGGGTGCAGCACCAGCGACACGCCGGTGGCGACGAAGCCGCCGCCGGCGAGATCCGGGCGGTGCGCGGTGGCGCTGGGCGGCAGGGTGTCGCCGTGCACGCGCGAGAAGTTGACGCCGGCCTGTTCGAACACGCCGCCGTCCTTCAGCACGCGGGTGCGGCCGCCGCCGCCGGCGGGGCGCTGCCAGGCGTCCTCGGTGAAGCGCGCGGCGCCGTCGATGGCCTCCAGCGCGGCGCAGATGCGGTCCTGCAGCTCGCGCAGGAAGGTTTCGGCTCGGGTGGCTTGATCGTGCATGGCGGGAGGCGCGCCGGCCGTGGCCGGCGCGCGCGGGCTCAGTGGGTCAGCAACTGCAGGCTGCGGTTGATGTCCTGGACCAGATACTCGATCCAGCCGAGGTAGTTCTTGTGGATGTAGGGCTTGCCGTCCTTCATCTCGTACTTCAGGTTCTCGCTGTCCACGTACTTCACCTGCACCGCGCTGGCGTCGTAGGTGATGGCGATGCGCGCGACGTGCTCGCGCAGGTGCAGCGAGGCGTCGGTCTCGCCCGCCTTCTCCGCCGTCACCGACCAGCCGCGCCCGATCAGGGCGGAGGAGATCGCCTTGGCGACCTGTGCATCGGTGAGGCCCGCCGGCACGTGGATCGGGTCGGGGTTGACCAGCGGCGCCTGGCGGAAGGCCATGGTGAGCGCCAGCAACGGAACCAGCAGCAACAGCAGGATGCGCGACTTCGGCATGATGGATTCCCTCGTTCCCTGAAAGCGGCGACGCCGCCGCCGCGCAAGCTTAGCGCAGGCGGCCGAGCATGCGCCGGTGCCCGATCAGGCGCGCCCAGCGCGCGCCGACGTCGATCCACATCAGGTAGCCGGATTCGATCAGCAGCCGGCGCAGGTAGCGCGGCGAGCGCGGCAGGCGCGGCTCGGCTGCGCAGGGCTCGACCTCGAAGCCGAGCCCGCGCGCCAGGTGCACGCAGCGCGCGAGGTGGTAGCGGCTGGTCACCAGCAGCACCGGCGGCAGCGGCTCGCCGAGCAGGTCGCGCGCGTGGCGCAGGTTTTCCAGCGAGTCGATCGAGTCCTGCTCCAGCAGCACCGGCAGGTTCGCCGACAGGCCGCGGGCCAGCAGGTACGCGTGGCCGGCGGCGGCTTCGCTGATGCCGTCGCCGCAGTCGCCGCCGAGCAGCAGCAGGCGTTCGAGCGCGCCGGCCTCGGCCAGCGCGCGGGCGCGTTCGAGGCGCGCGGCGTAGTCGGCTTCCACCGCGCCGTCGCGCAGCCGGCGGCCGAACACCAGGGCGACGCGCGGGCCGCGCGGCCGGGTCGGCGCGCGCAGCGCGAGCCGCAGCGTGTGCGCGAAATAGCCGATCCAGAGCAGGCCGCCGCTGAGCGCGACGGCGGTCGCCGTCACCGCCAGCGAATGCCAGACGTCGGGGTCGCCGAGGTAGCGGAACGGGCCGCGGCGGAGGAAGGCGGGAACGCGCAGCATGGCGATCGGACAGGGCAACCGCGGCAGTCTGGCGTGTCCGCCGCCGCCGCGCAACGCGGCGGCGGCGCGGCCGGCGCCGGGCGTGCCGGGCCTTTGCGCTGCCGCAACATGGCTTGACGTACCCCTTGCGTATACTGCGCGGCCCGCTAACGTGACAGCCGCATGACCGTCCGCACGCCGCCGCTTGCCGTGACCGCCTACACCGCCGTATCCGCGCTGGGCCGTGGCCGCGCGGCGCATGCGGCGGCGCTGCGCGCGGGCGCCTGCGGCCTCGTCCCCAACGCGGTTTCCAGCGCGCCGCTGGCCTGCTGGGTCGGCCAGGTCGGCGGGATCGAGGCGGCGCCGCTGCCGGACGCGCTCGCCGCGTGGGAAAGCCGCAACCACCGCATCGCCTGGCTGGCGCTGCAGCAGGACGGCCTGTTCGACGCCGCGCGCGCGGCGCGCGAACGCTACGGCCGCGACCGCGTCGCGCTGCTGCTGGGCACCTCGACCGCCAGCATCGGCGCCAGCGAGGAGGCCTATCGCCGCCTCACCCCGGACGGCCGCTTCCCGCCCGACCTGCGCCGTCCCGCCATCCACACCGCGCATTCGCTGGTGGGCTTCGTCGCCGCCGCGCTCGATCTCGCCGGGCCGTGCGTCACCGTGTCGACGGCGTGCTCCTCCAGCGCCAAGGTGTTCGCGCAGGCCGAGCGGCTGATCCGGCTGGGTCTCGCCGACGCCGCGCTGGTCGGCGGCGTCGATTCGCTGTGCGACAGCGTGCTGTTCGGCTTCAACGCGCTGGAGCTGGTCTCGCCCGAGCCGTGCCGGCCGTGCGACGTCGAGCGCCGCGGGCTGTCGATCGGCGAGGCCGGCGGCTTCGCCCTGCTCGAGCGCGTGGATGCCGCGCCGCGCGCGCCGCGCCTGGTCGGCTACGGCGAATCCAGCGACGCCCACCACATGTCCTCGCCGCACCCGCAGGGCCTCGGCGCGCGCCTCGCGCTGCGCGACGCGCTGGCGCGCGCGGGGCTGGCGCCGGACGCGGTCGACTACGTCAACCTGCACGGCACCGCCAGCCAGAAGAACGACGAGGTCGAGCTGGCGCTGGTCGCCGACACCTTCCCCGCCGCGACGCGCGCCAGCTCCACCAAGGGCGCCACCGGGCACACGCTGGGCGCGGCCGGCATCCTCGAGGCGACGGTCGCGCTGCTGGCGCTGGAACACGGCATCGTGCCCGGCACGGTCGGCTGCCGCACGCCCGATCCCGCGGCCGGCCCGCAGCTCGCGCTGGCGAGCGAGTCGCGCGAGGTGCGCGTCGCGCTCAGCAATTCGTTCGGCTTCGGCGGCAACAACGCCTGCCTCGCCTTCGCGCGCGCGGAGGCCGTGACGTGAGCGCCGCGCTGACGCTGTGGGTCGAGGGCGTCGGCGTGTGGGCGCCGGGGATGCCGTCGTGGGACGCGCTGCGCGCGCTGTGCGCCGGCACGGCCGCCGCCGGCGCCGCGGCGCGCCCGGCCGCCGCCGCGCTGCCGGCCGGCGAGCGCCGGCGCGCGCCGGAGAGCGTGCTGCTGGCGGTCGAGGCCGCCGGCCAGGCGGTGGCGATGAGCGGGCGCGAGGCGCGCGAGCTGCCCTGCGTGTTCAGTTCCGCGCATGGCGATCTCGCCATCATGGACTACATGTGCGCGATCCTCGCCGCCGCGCCGGCGGAACTCTCGCCGACGAAGTTCCACAACTCCGTGCACAACGCGGCCGCCGGCTACTGGACCATCGCCACCGGCTGCATGGCGCCGTCGACCGCGCTCGCCGCGCATGCCAACAGCTTCGGCGCCGGGCTGCTGGAAGCCGCGGTGCAGGCGGCGGCGGAGCAGCGCGCGGTGCTGTTCGTCGGCTACGACGGACTCAGCCGCGGGCCGCTGGCGGAGATGGCGCCGTCGACGCGGCCGTTCGCCACGGCGCTGGTGCTGGCGCCGTCGCGCGGCGCGGCGGCGTGCGCGCGGCTGGCGCTGCGCCTCGGCGCGGACGGCGC
>JAJFUF010000034.1 GCA_021372495.1 Lysobacteraceae bacterium | reverse complement strand
GGAGCCTGCGTGCAGGCGACCCCAGGTTGGCGCGCAGGCAGCCCCGGGCTGCGTGCGGGCGACCGCTACGGAAGCGGGGCCAAAAAAACGGGGCCCGCAGGCCCCGTCGAAGTCAGTGGTGATGGGGGTGAGGGGGGGATCACCACTTGCGTACGCCGACGATGCTGACCGAGAACTCGGACATCTCCGGGTTGAAACGGAACAGCGGGCCGAGGTCGAAGCTGACGCTCTGGCCCGGCGGGATGTTGGCGGTGCCGGCCGGCCAGCCGTCCTCGCTGCTGAGCACGCGGCCGCCGGCGTCCTTGGCGACGATGCGGATCTGCGCGGCGGCCGGTTCGCTGCACTTGTTGACCAGCTTGCCGGCCAGGCTGAGCTTGCGCTCGCGCGGATTGGGCGTGGCCTGGAAGCCCTCGACGCCGAAGCTGGTCGCCGTGCAGTCGGCGAACGCAGGCAGGGAGGCGGTGGCCAGGGCCAGGGCGACGATCAGGACTTTCATCTTCGGTACCTCGCGGGTTGCCGGACGGTGCGATCGCGCCTGCGCCGCGGCGCAAACGCGATCTGCCTCGTACACCGGATCGGCCGCGCCCGCGGAATCTTGAGTTACACGACGTTGCGCCGCGGCAATCACCACTTGCGCACGCCGACGATGTTGACCGAGAAGTCGGCCATCTCCGGGCTGAAGCGGAACAGCGGGCCGAGGTCGAAGCTGACGCTCTGGCCCGGCGCGATGTTGGCGGTGCCGGCCGGCCAGCCGTCCTCGCTGCCGAGCACGCGGCCGCTGGCGCTCTTGGCGACGATGCGGATCTGCGCGGCGGCCGGCTCGCTGCACTTGTTCACCAGCTTGCCGGCCAGGCTGATCTTGTTGGCGCGCGGGTTCGGCGACGCCTGGAACGCGTCGACGGCGAAATTGGCGGCGGTGCAGTCGGCGAACGCGGGCAGGGAAAAGGCGACCAGCGCCAGGGCGGCGATCAGGGCTTTCATGTCGTGACCTCGATGTGGGGGAAGGGGGGCCGGCCCGCGGCAGGCTGCGGGCCGCACATCCGTACGGTTTCGGCCGCGGCGCCGCGGGCTTGAGTTACAGCTCGTTACGCGGCGTGACGTACTTCATAATCCGCGCATGTCGAGCGAACCCGCTTCCGTCCGCCTGGCCGGCATCGGCTGGCGCGGCGATCCCGTCGCCGAGGCCGAGATCGCGCGCGGCCGCGCGCTGGCGCGCGTGGTCGCGCAGCACCGCGCCGGCTACGAGCTGCACGACGGCGAGCGCGTGTTCGACGCGCAGCCGGCGGCGCCGTTCCTGAAGCGCGGGCTGGATCCGGCGGCGCGCCCGGCGGTCGGCGACTTCGTGCTGGTCGAGGATGGCAAGCCGCCGCGCATCGTCGCCTTCCTGCCGCGGCGCAGCGCGCTCACCCGCGCCGCCGCCGGCGAGCGCTACGAGCGCCAGCTGATCGCCACCAACGTCGATTACGCATTCGTGCTGATGGGCCTCGACCAGGACTACAACCCGCGCCGGCTGGAGCGCTACCTGCTGCTGATCGAAGGCTCCGGCGCGCAGGCCGTGGTGGTGCTGACCAAGGCCGACAAGTACCCGCAGGTCGATGCCGCGCTGGCCGAGCTGGCGACGCGCCTGCCCGAGGGCACGCCGGTGCACGCGATCAACGGCAAGGACGCCGCCAGCGTCGCCGCGCTGGCGCAGTACCTGAAGCCGGGCGACACCGCCGTGCTGGTCGGCTCCTCCGGCGTCGGCAAGTCGACGCTGACCAACACCCTGCTCGGCGAGGCGCGCATGGCCACCGCCGCCACGCGCGGCAGCGACGGCCGCGGCCGCCACACCACCACCCATCGTGCGCTGCTCAAGCTGCCCAGCGGCGGCTGCCTGATCGACACGCCCGGCATGCGCGAGCTGAAGCTGACCGGCGAGGAAAACCTCGAGCTGTTCGCCGACGTCGAGGCGCTGACCGCGCGCTGCCGCTTCTCCGACTGCGGCCACGGCAACGAGCCCGGCTGCGCGGTGCGCGCCGCGCTGGATGCCGGCGAGCTCCCGGCCGGGCGCTGGCAGAGCTACCTCAAGCTGCACGACGAGCGCGAACAGCAGGCCGCCGCGCTGGAAGCACGCCTCCAGCGCAAGGCCGGGGCCAGGCCGGCGAGCAAGGCGCTGGGGCGGCGGGCGCGCGAGAAGCACGGACCGTCCTGAGCGCGGAAGCGACGACGGCGGCGATGATGCGGGGCCGCTTGCGCAAGCGATCCGGGCCAAGGCCTCTCCCGCAGGTGCCGGCGACTCGTGGCCGAGGCCGCGTGGCCCGAGGCACGACTTGCGCCTTTTTCGCGCCCCTTGCAGGCAGTCGGTCCTGCGTCCCGGCATGATGCCAGCTTCGCGTCCGGCGGCATTCAGCCCGCTCCGGTTGCACCGCAGTAGACTCGCGCGCATGTCTGCCGCCGCGCTTTCCCCCGCGCTCGAACGCCACGCCGCGCTGGACCGCCGCCTGGTCGCCGCGGTGCGGCGCATCCGCGTGCTGCCGACGGTGGCGTGGCCGGCGGCGGTGGAGCGCGCGTTCCTCGAGCGCGCACAGCGCGGCGACATGGCGCTGCCGCAGGTCGACTACGCGCGGCCGGACCTCGCGCGCGAGCGCGCCGAGCTGGAAGCGATCGCCGCCGCCGCCGATCCCGGCCATCCGGCGGGCGTCTACCTGATCCGCACCGCGACCTCGTGGCGCATCGCCGCCGAGATGCTGGAGGCGGTCGGCACGGCCGCGGTGACGTCGCACGCGATCGTGCTGTACGGCCGCCCGGGCGACGCGATCCCCGGCGGCGACGCGAGCAATCTCGACGCCGCGCGCCATTTCGTCGCGCTGGCCGACGAGCTGGGCGCGCAGCTCGCGCTGGACGAGGCCGCCTACTGCATTCCCGCCGAAGCGCTGCGCGACGAGCTGCAGGCGACGCTGGACGCGTTCTTCGGCCATGGCCGCATCGCGGTCGAGGCCGATCCCGAGCTGACCGCCAAGGCCGCCGCCGGCGCGACCCGCATCCGCCTGCGCTCGGCGACCTGCTTCAGCGCCTACGACCGCCACCAGTTGCTTGCGCACGAGGCGTTCGTGCATTCGCTGACCGCGCTGAACGGCCGCGAGCAGCCCTATCTCGCCTCGCTGTCGCGCACCTCGCCGCGCGTGACAGCGACGCAGGAGGGGCTGGCGGTGTTCGCCGAACTGATGTCGGGCTCGATCGACATCGGGCGGCTGAAGCGCATCAGCCTGCGCATCCTCGCCATCGACATGGCGCTGGACGGCGCCGATTTCGTCGAGGTGTTCCGCTATTTCCGCGACGCCGGGCAGACCGCCGTCGACAGCTTCAACTCCGCGCAGCGCGTGTTCCGCGGCGTGCCGCCGACCGGCGGCGCCGCGTTCACCAAGGACAACGTCTACCTGCACGGCCTGCTCACCGTACACACGTTCTTCCGCTGGGCGCTGAAGAACAACCGGCTCGACCTCATGCGCCAGTTGTTCGCCGGCAAGATGACCCTGCACGATGCGATCACGCTGGCGCCGCTGTTCGAGTCCGGCTTCATCGCGCCGCCGCAGTACCTGCCGCCGTGGGTGAGCGAGGCTGCCGGACTGGCCGGCAAGCTGGCGTTCTCGCTGTTCGCCAACCGCATCCACATGACCGCCGTCGACGCCACCGACCTGACCCCCGGACTGTAGCCGCGCGAACGTGCGCGGGCGCACGGAAAGCGCGCAACGGCGCGGGTTTGCGCGGGGGCGCTGCGCACCGCTGTGGTATAGTCGCGAGCGACATTCCCCCTGTCCGCGGTCGTCGCCGCGGACGCATCCGATACCCATCCATGGCTACCCCCGAGGAACTCAAGCAGGCCGCGCTGGACTATCACCGCTGCGGGCCTGCCGGCAAGATCAAGGTCGTTCCCACCAAAGCCCTGCTGACCCAGCGCGATCTCGCGCTCGCCTATTCGCCCGGCGTCGCCGCGGCCTGCGAGGCGATCGTCGAGGATCCGCGCAGCGTTTCCGAACTGACCGCGCGCGGCAACCTGGTCGCGGTAATCACCAACGGCACCGCCGTGCTCGGCCTCGGCGACATCGGCCCGCTGGCCGGCAAGCCGGTGATGGAAGGCAAGGGCGTGCTGTTCCGCAAGTTCGCCGGCATCGACGTGTTCGACATCGAGGTCAGCGAGCGCGACCCGGACAAGCTGGTCGAGATCATCGCCAGCCTGGAGCCGACCTTCGGCGGCATCAACCTCGAGGACATCAAAGCGCCGGAATGCTTCATCGTGGAGAAGAAGCTCCGCGAGCGCATGAAGATCCCGGTGTTCCACGACGACCAGCACGGCACCGCGATCATCGTCGGCGCTGCGGTGCTGAACGCGCTGGAGATCGTCGGCAAGAACATCGCCGACGTGAAGCTGGCGACTGCCGGCGCCGGCGCCGCGGGCATCGCCTGCCTGGACATGCTGGTGGCGCTGGGGCTGAAGCCGGAGAACATCCTGGCGGCCGACCGCGACGGCGTGCTGCACGAGGGCCGCACCGACCTCGACCCGGACAAGCGGCGCTACGCGCGCCGCACCGACAAGCGCACGCTGGCCGAGATCGTCGCCGGCGCCGACATCTTCCTCGGCCTGTCCGCCGGCGGCGTGCTCAAGCCGGAGATGGTGGCCGCGATGGCGCAGCGGCCGGTCATCCTGGCGCTGGCCAACCCGACGCCGGAGATCCTGCCGGAGGAAGCGAAGCGCGTCCGCCCCGACTGCATCGTCGCCACCGGCCGTTCGGACTATCCGAACCAGGTCAACAACGCGCTGTGCTTCCCGTACATCTTCCGCGGCGCGCTGGACGTCGGCGCGACCACCATCAACGAGGCGATGAAGCTCGCCTGCGTGCGCGCGATCGCCGCGCTGGCGCGCATGGAAGCGACCGACCTGGCCGGCGCCTACGCCGGCGAGACGCCGAGGTTCGGTCCCGAGTACCTGATCCCGCGCCCGTTCGACCCGCGCCTGCTGACCAAGCTGGCGCCGGCGGTGGCGCAGGCGGCGATGCAGTCCGGCGTCGCCACGCGGCCGATCGCCGACCTCGGCGGCTACCGCGAGAAGCTCGGCCAGTTCATCTACCGCACCGGCCTGCTGATGAAGCCGGTGTACGAGCGCGCGCGCGCCGAGCCGAAGCGCGTGGTCTACGCCGAGGGCGAGGAGGAAACGGTGCTGCGCGCGGTGCAGACCGTGGTCGACGAGCGCCTGGCCCGTCCAATCCTGATCGGCCGGCCCGAGGTCATCGAGGCGCGCGTGCAGCGCCTCGGCCTGCGCATGCGCGCGGGCGTCGATTTCGACCTGACCAACATCCACGACGATCCGCGCTTCGCCGACTACTGGCAGCAGTACCACGCGCTGACCGAGCGCCGCGGCGTCACGCCTTCGGCGGCCAAGAACCTGATGCGCTCGCGGCCCACGCTGATCGGCGCGCTGATGGTCGAGCGCGGCGAGGCCGACGCGCTGATCTGCGGCCTGATCGGCCGCTACCACAAGAAGCTTGGCTACCTGCGCAGCGTGTTCGGGCTGGATCCGGGCGTGCAGTGCACCTCGGCGATGTGCGGCGTGATCAACGACCGCGGCGTGTGGTTCTTCCTCGACACGCACGTGCAGGTCGATCCCAGCGCCGAGCAGATCGCCGAGGCCACCCTGCAGGCCAGCTATCGCCTCAAGCTGTTCGGCATCGAGCCCAAGGTGGCGCTGCTGTCGCACTCCAACTACGGCAGCCACGACAACCCCAGCGCGGCGAAGATGCGCCGGGTCTGGCAAATCCTGCGCACGCGCGCGCCGCGCCTGGAGATGGACGGCGAGATGCAGGCCGACACCGCGTGGGACGAGGCGATGCGCCAGCGCATGTTCCCGCACACCACGCTGAGCGGGCGCGCCAACCTGTTCGTGATGCCGAACCTCGACGCCGCCAACATCGCCTACAACATGGTGCGGGTGATGACCGACGGCGTGTCGATCGGCCCGATCCTGATGGGCCTGGACAAGCCGGCGCACATCCTCACCCCGGTGTCCACCGTGCGCCGCGTGGTCAACATGACCGCGCTCGCCGCGGTGGACGCGCAGTTGCGCGCGGCGGCGCGCGGCGCGCGGCGATGAGCGCGCGCCCTCTGCCGCGCCGGCGGGTCGCGGCGCGTATGCCGGCGGTCGGATGGCGCCGCGCGAGCGCACGGCGCTAGACTCGAAAGCCCGCCCCGCTGCCCGCGCGGCCGCGGGGCGCAAACCCAGCGAAACGAGCGGCGCCGCCTCCCCCGGCTCCGCGGAGAGAGCACGATGAACCAGCTGCAGGACATCCTCGACCAGGACATCGACCCCGTCGAGACCCGCGAGTGGACCGAATCGCTGCAGGCCGTGATCGGCGCCGACGGTACCGCGCGCGCGCACTACCTGCTGGAGCGCATGGTCGACGAGACGCGCCGCGCCGGCGGCTACCTGCCGTTCCAGCCGACCACCGAGTACGTCAACACGATCCCGCCGCACCTCGAGGCGAAGAGCCCGGGCGACGCCGCGCTGGAATGGCGCATCCGCTCGATCATCCGCTGGAACGCGATGGCGATGGTGGTGCGCGCCAACCGCAAGCCGGGCGAGTTGGGCGGCCATATCGCCAGCTTCGCCTCCTCGGCCACGCTGTACGACGTCGGCTTCAACCATTTCTGGCGCGCGCCCAGCGCCGAGCATCCGGGCGACCTGATCCTGCACCAGGGCCACTCCAGCCCCGGCATCTATGCGCGCGCGTTCGTCGAGGGCCGCATCGACGAGGCCACGCTGGACCGCTTCCGCATGGAGGTCGGCGGCCATTCGCTGCCGTCCTATCCGCATCCGTGGCTGCTGCCCGACTTCTGGCAGGTGCCGACCGTGTCGATGGGCCTCGGCCCGATCCAGGCGATCTACCAGGCGCAGTTCTGGAAGTACCTCGAGAACCGCGGCCTGATGCCGAAGACCGACCGCAAGATCTGGTGCTTCATGGGCGACGGCGAGGTCGACGAGCCGGAGTCGCTCGGCGCCATCTCGCTGGCCGGACGCGAGGGCCTCGACAACCTGATCTTCGTCGTCAACTGCAACCTGCAGCGCCTCGACGGTCCGGTGCGCGGCAACGGCAAGATCATCCAGGAGCTGGAAGGCGTGTTCCGCGGCGCCGGCTGGAACGCGATCAAGGTGATCTGGGGCTCCTACTGGGACCCGCTGCTGGCGCGCGACAAGGACGGCCTGCTGCGCAAGCTGATGATGGAAACCGTCGACGGCGAGTACCAGGCGTGCAAGGCGTTCGGCGGCGCGTACACGCGCGAGCACTTCTTCGGCAAGTATCCCGAGCTGAAGGAGATGGTGGCGAACCTCTCCGACGACGACATCTGGCGCCTGAACCGCGGCGGCCACGATCCGCACAAGGTCTACGCCGCCTACCACGCCGCGGTGAACACCACCGGCATGCCCACCGTGATCCTGGCGAAGACCGTCAAGGGCTACGGCATGGGCGAGTCCGGCGAATCGCAGAACATCACCCATCAGCAGAAGAAGATGGGCACCGCCTCGATCAAGGCGTTCCGCGACCGCTTCAACATCCCGGTGCCGGACGACAAGCTGGAGGAAGTGCCGTATTACCACCCGGGCATGGACTCGCCGGAAGTGCAGTACATGCTGGAACGGCGCAAGGCGCTGGGCGGCCCCCTGCCGCAGCGGCGCCGCAAGAGCGCCAGCCTGCCCGCGCCGAAGCTGGACGCCTTCGCGCAGATCACCAGCGGCAGCGGCGAGCGCGAGATCAGCACCACCATGGCGCTGGTGCGCGGCATGAACCTGCTGCTGCGCAACAAGGACATCGGTCCGCGCCTGGTGCCGATCGTCGCCGACGAGGCGCGCACCTTCGGCATGGAGGGCATGTTCCGCCAGATCGGCATCTACGCGCCGTTCGGGCAGAAGTACCGCCCGCAGGACGCCGACCAGTTGCTGTACTACCGCGAGGACCAGCAGGGCCAGGTGCTGCAGGAAGGCATCAGCGAGGCCGGCGGCATGGCGGCGTGGATGGCCGCGGCCAGCAGCTACTCGATCAACAACGTGCCGATGCTGCCGTTCTTCATCTACTACTCGATGTTCGGCTACCAGCGTTTCGGCGACCTGGCCTGGGCCGCCGGCGACATGCGCTGCCGCGGCTTCCTGATCGGCGGCACCAGCGGCCGCACCACGCTGAACGGCGAGGGCTTGCAGCACGAGGACGGCCACTCGCACCTGATGTTCGGCGTGGTGCCGAACTGCCACGCCTACGACCCGACCTTCTCCTACGAGGTCGCGGTGATCATGCAGGACGGCATCCGCCGCATGCTGCAGGAGCAGGAGGACGTCTACTACTACGTCACCGTGATGAACGAGAACTACACCCACCCCGACATGCCCAAGGGCTGCGAGGAGGGCGTGATCAAGGGCATGTATCTGTTCCGGGACTCGGGACTCGGGACTCGGGACTCGGACAAGGGCAAGAACCGGAACAAGCATGTGCCGTGCGTGCAGTTGCTCGGCTCCGGCACGATCCTGCGCGAGGCGATCGCCGCCGCCGAGCTGCTGGAAAAGGAGTTCGGCGTCTGCGCCGACATCTGGAGCTGCCCGAGCTTCACCGAGCTGCGCCGCGACGGCTTCGAGGCCGAGCGCTGGAACCGCATGCACCCGCTGGCGAAGACCCCGCGCAAGGCGCACGTCACCCGGTGCCTCGAAGATCGCCCGGGCCCGGTCGTCGCCGCCACCGACTACGTGCGCGCGTTCCCCGACCAGATCCGCGCGTTCATGCCGGAAGGCAGGAGATACGTCGTGCTCGGCACCGTCGGCTTCGGCCGCTCGGACACCCGCGAGCACCTGCGCAGCTTCTTCGAGGTCGACCGCTACCACATCGCCCACGCCGCCATCGCCGCGCTGGCCGCCGACGGCAAGATGAACCCCGAAGACGTCGCCCGCGCGATCAAGGTGTGGAAGATCGACGCCGAGCGGCCGGAGCCGTGGACGGTGTGAGCGTCTGCTTCCCGCGGCATGCGGGAAGGGCGGTTTCGTCGGCCTTCGCCACGGTCGGACGACGCGATCGGCGCGTCGTTCCGGCCCGCTGGCATGGCCGCAGCGGGTAGGCGGCTCTCGGGCGGGGCGGGCGCGGCGTACCCTCGCCCCGCACACCGCATCCATGGCCGCGCTGGCGCTCTCGGAGCGGCACGCGCCCCCGACGCACATCCACCCGCAGTCGCCCCATCGGAGACCGCGCTAGCGCCTTTAAACCCTTCGGTGGGCGGCGGCATCTTTCAGCCATGGCGACCGGCCAAGATCGCGGACCGGGAGCCGACGAGCGCGTCTGACCGCCGATTGCGGCGCATGGCGGTGACATCCGAACCGGAGGGGGGTATGTCCATTCGAAGCTTGGCGCGCGAGAAGCCGCTGCGCGTCTACTTTCCGTTGGCTTTCCTGCTTTCGTGGTACCCGTGGCTGCTGTCGCTGCTCGGCGTGCCCAAGGCCTCCGGAATCAACCCGCTCGGCCCGCTGGTCGCCGGCCTGATCCTGTCCGGCCTCGCCGGCGGCTGGCCCGCGGTGCGCGGTCTGCTCCTGCGCATCGTGAGGGTGCGGGTGGCGCCGCGGTGGTATGCGGTGGCGCTGCTGCTGCCGGTGTTGTTGCTGGCGTCGTCGCTGGCCATCAACATCGCCTTGGGCGCGCCCGCGCCCACCGTGGCGCAGTGGCAGAAGTGGCCGGAAGTGTTCGCAAGCTTCCTGTTTACGCTGGTGTTCGTCGGGTTGGGCGAGGAGCCCGGATGGCGCGGGTACGCGCTGCCGCAGCTTCAGCGCGTGCGCACGCCGCTCTCCGCGGCGCTGGTGCTGGGCGCCATCTGGGCGCTTTGGCACGTGCCGCTGATGGGCAAGGAGTTCGCCTGGCCGGTGGTGCCCTGCTTCCTGATTTCGGTGTTTGCAGCCAGCGTGGTGTTTGCGTGGCTGTACAACGGCGCGCGCGAGAGCGTGTTGCTGTGCATGATGATGCACGCCGCGGTGAACGTGACCGGTGCGGGTTACGTGTTCCGCTTCTACGGCGGTGCCGATCTGACGCGCCTGTGGTGGATCTATGCATTGGTGTGGGCGACGGCCGCGGCGCTGATCGCGTGGCGTGCCGGCCCGGCACTGGGGCGCCGGACCGCGACGCCGGCCTGATGCGTTGCCGCCACGGCATGCGTGCGTGCCGTGGCCCTTGTGCGAGGGCGGTGTCGCTGCGCGCCCTCAGGCCCGTAGGGTGGGCTTCAGCCCAGCGCCCGTGGCGCTCCCCTCGCTTCGCCGCCGCGACTCAACGCGCCCGCGGCGCGATCCCCAGCGCCTTCTCGATCGCCGCCGGCTCGAACACCTTGCCGCCCTTGAGGGTGAGATCGACGCGGCGCAGGTCGCGCATGTCGCGCAGCGGGTCGCCGTCGACCAGGATCATGTCGGCGAGCTTGCCGGCGGCGATCACGCCGCGATCCTTGTCGACGCCCATCACCTCGGCCGGCGTCAGCGTGGCCATGCGCAGCACTTCGGCGTTGGGAATGCCGGCCTTTGCATACAGTTCCAGTTCGACGTGCAGGGTGTAGCCGGCCAGCGCGTCGGTGCCGGGGAGGGTGGTCACGCCGGCGTCGTGCAGCCCCTTCAGCAGGCGCAGCATGGCCGGGAACGCCTCGCGCCAGGCCTGCTCCTCGCCCTTCGGCACCGGCAGCGCGCCGCTCAGCAGGCTGCGGCGGATCTGCGCCGGCAGGCGCGGGGCGACGTCCTCGAGGCCGGGCGGCACCGCGGTGGGATCGCCGCAGAACAGGCCTTCGAACACCGACATGGTCGGGTCGAGCACGGTGTGGTGGCGCTTGAGGAAGTCGATGAAGGCGCGTACCTGCGGCTTGTCCGGCGTGAACTCGCGCGCGTGCTCGGCCACCTTGATGAAGCGGTCGCGGTTGCGCGTTTCCTGCACCTGCGGCCAGAGGAAGTTCAGCTCGATGAAGTTGATGTGCTGGATCTCGTCGGCGCCGGCCTCGACGAACTGGCGCGCCGACATGAACGCCGGCACGTGGCCGCTGACGCGCAGGCCGCGCGCATGCGCCTCGTTGGCGATCACCGGCACCAGTTCCGGCTTCACCGAGGAATAGATCTTGATCTGCGCGTAGCCGTGGTCGGCATACCAGTCGACGTCGGCCAGCGCCTGCGCGGCGGTGTCGACGCGCATCTTGGTGGGGCCGGCGAATTCGCCGGTGCCGTCGATGATGCCGGCCTTGAGCACGCGCGGGCCCAGCTCGGTGCCGGCGTCGAAGCGGGCGACGCGCTTCGGGAAGGCGTCGGTGTCGTTGGCCATGTCGCGCGCGCTGGTGACGCCGTTGGCGAGATCGAGCGCGCCGTCGACGCCGCCGAAGTGCTGGTGGTCGTCCCACAAGCCCGGCAGCAGGAAGCGGCCGTGCGCGTCGATGGTCTCGGCGTCCGCGGGGGCATGCAGGTCGGCATCGGCGGCGACGCGCACGATGCGCTCGCCGCGAATCCATACGGACATGCCGGGGGTGGCCCGGAGGTCGCGCGGATCGAACAGCCGCGCGTTGCGGATCACCAGGTCGCCCTTGGGCGTGCGCGTCAGCTCGCGCGCGACGCGCGCCGACCAGGCGGTGTCGGCCTGTTCCTGCACCGCCGCCAGCTTCGGCACCGCGCCGGCCAGCGCCGGCGGCACCACGGTGAACCAGCCGGACACCAGCGCGGCGGTGTCGCCGTCGCGGGTCAGCCAGATCGACGTCGGCGTGAAGTCGAGGCCGCTGATGCGGTAGTGCGAGAGCGTGACCTTGGCGCCCGCTGCGTCGCGGACCTCGGCGGTGCCGGCGGCTTCGATGCGCGCCTCGCCGGCCGGCAGCAGCGGCAGGCGGTGGCCCGGCGCCTTCAGCAGCGCACGCGCCAGCACGCCCAGCATCTCCGGCGGCGCGTTCGCCGGGATGTAGAACGCCTCGCCGACTTGCGTGCGCTCGCCGTGCTCGGTGCGGTTGCTCCAGCTCGCCTTGCCGTTCGCCAGGCGGAAGGATTCCTCCACCGGCACCTTCATGTAGTCGTTGCCCTTGCCGGTGTATTCGACCGGCACGCCGGCGGCGTCCAGCTTCCAGTCGGCGACGATGTGGTCGCCGCGGCCGCGGTCGTTGTAGCTGTACTCGGCGTGGGCGCCGGCGGCCGTGGCGGACACGCTCTGGCTGCCGGCGGGATTGCCGAGGATCAGGATGCGGTCCTCGCGCGCGGACGCGACGGCGGTGGCGCCCACGCACAGCAGTGCGAGCAGCAGCAGCGGATGGCGGCGCATGGCGGGCTCCCCGTTCGAGGCCGTCAGCAAAGCAAAGCCGGTGGGCGCGTTCATGTGCCGGATGCACTAGGCGGGAGCTGCGTGGCCCCGCGCTCGCGTCGTTCCTGGGGGTATCTCCTCATCGCGACCCCCGGCGAAGGGCGCGACGGCCTCGACGCGCCTCAGTCGCGGAAGTTCTCGAACTGCAGCGGCACGTCCAGCTCGGTCTTGCGCAGCAGGGCGATGGCTGACTGCAGGTCGTCGCGCTTCTTGCCGGTGACGCGCAGCTTGTCGCCGTTGATCTGCGCCTCGACCTTGAGCTTGGCGGCCTTGATCGCGGCGATGATCTTCTTCGCCACCGGCTGCTCGATGCCCTGCTTGACGGTGATGCGCTGGCGCGCCTCGGCGAGGTTGGTCTCAGGTTCGGCGGCGTCCAGGCAGCGCAGGTCGATGCCGCGCGCGACCAGCCGCCCGCGCAGGATCTCCAGCATCTGCTTGAGCTGGAAGTCGCTGGGTGCGCGCTGGGTGACGACGTAGCCTTCCAGCTCGAAGCGCGCCTCGCTGCCCTTGAAGTCGAAGCGGTCCTTCAGTTCGCGGTTGGCCTGGTCGACCGCGTTGGTCAGCTCGTGCTTGTCGACTTCGGAGACGACGTCGAAGGAGGGCATGGCGGCGGGTCCGTGCGCGGAGGCGAGGTGCCTAGTGTACGGCGCGCCGTTCAGAACAGGTCGAAGGCCAGCCCCTCGCGCTCGTTGTCCCAGGTCGTGCTGACCACCCACCAGCGCGCGCCGTCGTGGAACAACTGGATCGAATTGGCGCCGCGCTTCAGCAGCAGCGGCGAATCCGGCGCCGGGCGCGATTCGTACACGCTCCACACGTGCGCGACCTGGCCGAAGCGCTCGACGCGCTGCTCGATCTCGATCTCGTAGAAGTCGTTGCGGGCGAAGAACGGCTCGACGTTGGCGATGTAGGCGTCGGTGTCGAACGCCTCGGCGCGCACGCGGCCGTCGGGGTCGACGACGGTGCGCAGGCTGCGCGCGTCGGCGCGGTGCAGGTAGCGGAAGCGCGCCCAGTCGCGCGGCGCGCCGGCCGGACCGGAGATGCAGGCATAGATCGCGGGAACCAGGGTCTCGATGCGTTCCACGTCGCGCTGCCAGGCCGGGTCGGTCATCGGTTCGCCTCCGCTGTCGATCCCGCGAAGCTAACCGCGCGTGCCGCGGCCGTCATGGGCCGAAGGTATGCGTGCGGGCTTGCGTCGGCGGCGCCCGGCGGCCACGCTTGGCGCCGTTGCGATTGCCGCAGGAGCCCAGCGATGTCCGCACGCGTATGCCGTCCCGCCGCCCTGGTCTGCGCCGCGGCGCTGCTCGCCGCCTGCTCGCCAGGCGGCAACGCGCCCACGCCGGCGCAGCTCGCCGCGCAGCAGCAGGCCGCGCGCGAGGCGCAGGCGACGCAGAAGCTCGCGCTGTATCAGACGATGGTGAACACGCAGCGCTACGCGCTGGCGGTGCCGATCGGCCAGGACATCGTGGCGAACTTCGCCGGCACGCAGGCTGCGGCGACGGTGCAGAAGACCCTGCCCGAGATCGAGCGCACCGCGAGCGCCAACGCCGAGAGGGCCCGCCTGCAGGCGCTGTGGGCGTACCAGACCGGCAAGGAGTCGGGCGGCACGCAGATCACCGCGTCGATCTACAGCTCGCGCCCCGGCGGCGACGACCGCGTGCGCCTGGTGCTGCGCCGGCACTCCGCCTGGGGCCAGAGCGCGTATCTGTTCGGCAGCGGCCGCGGCTTCGCCTGCAGCGGCCATTGCGCGATCCCGATCGGCATCGACGGCGCGCCGCCCAGACCGTGGAAGGCCTACCTGCCCGTCACCGGCGAGCCGGCGATCTTCATCGAGGACGATCCACGCTTCATCGCCGCGCTGGCGAAAGCGAAGAAGCTGACCATGCAGGTCGAGCTGAAGGGGCGCGGCTCGGAAACGCTGGTGTTCGAGGTCGGCGGCTACGATCCGGCGCGCTTTCCCGAACTGCCCGGCAAGCGTTGAACGAAAGGCGCGGCGGCCGCCCCTGTGCGTCCGACACCTGCGCTTTGGGGCAATTCGCGGTGGCGGGGCGTTGCGGGTCGGCCTTGACACCGCCCGCTGGCGTCGGCGATAAACGGATGCGATGTCTGCGCATTCGGCGATGATCGGCGCAAGTTGCGCTGGGGGCGCCGAATCGGGTCGATAATCGCAATGTGGCGCGCAATTTGCTTGCAACTGGTCGGCATTGCGCCACGCCGACGCGGGCACGGGGGTGTCCGGCAGGGGGGGATCGCTCATGAAACGTCGTGCTACCGGGCTGCTCGCGCCCGTCGCTGTTCTGCTTGGTCTATTCGCGCTCGCCGCGCAGGCGGAGGTGCCGGAACCGCCGGCTCCGCCGCCGGATGCGCCGGCGGTTTCGCTGACTCCGGCGCAGAAGCTGCGCTTCGCCTGGCCGGTGCCGGTCAGCGCGCAGGTGGAAGTGCGCGAAGGTTTCAACGGCCCGTGCTCGCTGCGCTACACCATCGAGTTGCGCGACGACGGCGCCGGCGGCTACATCCTCAGCGCGCGCGATCCGCAGCCGCTGTCCGGCAAGCTGGCGCAGTGGACCGAAGCGACCAGCGAGGCCGGTCGCCGCGCGCTGTGCATGCCGCTGACGGTGCGGCTCGACCATTCCGGCCGCTTCTTCGGCTTCGTCGACGCCGACGCGCGGCTGAAGGAGGCGATAGCCGGCCAGCACTACATCGCCGGCGCGGAATCGGTGATGCCGGAGCTGCGCCGCGACCTGGTCCGCCGCGAGCTGGAATCGCGCACGATGCAGACGCTGAACGCCTGGTTCGGCGCCTGGGACGGCGCGCCGCGCGATGTCGCCGGCTCGGTACGGCGGCGCGCCACCGCGCCGGAGCCGTGGCCACTGCTGGTCGACTGGCAGATCACCCGGGTCGGCCAGCCGAAGAACCAGGCCGGCACCGAGTTCTGGGCCTACGGCGAGCTGGCCGACGCCGCGCGCGCCAAGTACCAGTTGCGCAGCCAGAAGGTCGGCGCCGATGCCTGGGTGCCGGGCGCGGCGGCGCCGGACGACTGGTATCCGGACCTGGTCGGCCTGACCCACGCCTACCTGGACGTCGCCACGATGCGGCCGCTGCACGTCGAGTCGGTGCTGTACAAGCGCGTCAGCTCGGCCTCCAAGCCGGCCAGCGATCGCGCCATCGCGCGCCAGCTCACCTTCGACTTCACCTGGAGCGACGGCCTGAAGGCCGCCGGCAACTATCCCTCGCCGAAGGCGCTTGCCGCGCCCTGACGTCGCGACGCTGCGGCGCGCGGCCCTTCAGGGGGCGCGCGCCAGCAGGTAGGAAGGGTGCTGCAGGCCGGTCGGCGGGTACAGCTCGGCGTGCGTATAGCGGAAGCCGAGCTTTTCCAGCATGCGCCGCGACGCATCGTTGTGCGGATGGTGGCCGGCGAACAGCGCCTGCAGTCCGAGCACGTCGAACGCGTAGGCGATCGTCGCGCGACCGGCTTCCTCGGCGAGCCCGCGCCGCCAGTAGGCTGGCTGCAGGTGCACGCCCCACTCGGCGATGCCCGCCTCCGGGCGGTACGGGCGCAGACCGCAGCAGCCCACGAAGGCGTCGCCCTCGCGCAGGAACAGCGGCCAGTACTGGTAGCCGTGCGTGCGCTGGGTGTCGATCTCGCGCGCCAGCCGCGCGGCGATCGCCGCGGCGTCCGGCGCTCCGTCGGCATGGATGAAGCGCGCCACCTGCGCGTCGCCCCACAGCGACACGGCGAGCGGCAGATCGTCGGTGTGCCAGCGGCGCCAGCCGAGGCGGTCGCTGGCCAGGAAAGTGCGCGTCGGTTCGGGCATGGCGGGCGGCGGCGTGCGAATGTGCGATCTTGGGCATCAGAGCATCCCGGCCACCCCCACGCATGCGGAAGTCGTCATGGCGAGCCTGCTGGTCAACATCGACGTGGACGATCTCGATCGGGCGGTAACGTTCTATACGCGGGCCTTCGGCCTGCGCGTCGGCCGCCGCTTCGGCGCCGGCGGCGTGGAGATGCTCGGCGCCGAGGCGCCGCTCTATCTCCTGGCGAAGCCGGCCGGCAGCGCCGCGACCGCCGCGCCGGGCACGCCGCGCGACTACCGCCGCCACTGGACGCCGGTGCACCTCGATTTCGTGGTCGACGACCTCGCGGCGGCGATGCGCGCCGCGCTGGCCGCCGGGGCGCGCCGGGAAGGCGAGCCGCGCAGCCAGCCATGGGGCCGCATCGCGCGGTTCGCCGATCCGTTCGGGCACGGCTTCTGCCTGCTCGAATTCCGCGGCCGCGGCTACGACGAGCTGGCCACGCCCGCGGGCTGAGCGGGCGCCGCGCGCGCGTGCGGCTACACTGCGCCGTTGCCGGAGGCGCCATGGACACCATCCCCCACCTGACCACGCCGCGCACGCGGCTGACCGTGATCGGCCCGGAACACGCCGCGGCGATCGCGGCCTACTACTGCGCCAATCGCGAGCACCTCGAGCCGTGGGAGCCGCTGCGCGATGCCGCGTTCTACACCGTCGCCGGCTGGCGCGCGCGCGCGGCGGACCTGCGCGCGGCGTTCGCGCGCGGCACGGCGGCGCCGCTGGTGGTGCTCGCGCCGGAGGCGGAGCGCGTGATCGGCATCTGCCAGTTCAGCCAGATCGTGCGCGGGTCGTTCCAGGCCTGCTACCTCGGCTATTCGCTCGGCCGCGAGTGGGAAGGCCGCGGGCTGATGCGCGAGGCGGCGGCGGCCGGCATCGCCTACGTGTTCGATACGCTCGGCCTGCACCGCATCATGGCCAACCACATGCCGCGCAACGAGCGCAGCGCGCGCCTGCTGCAGCATCTCGGCTTCGAGCGCGAAGGCTACGCGCGCGCCTACCTGAACATCGCCGGGCGCTGGGAGGATCACGTGCTGAACGCGCTGATCAACCCGCGCATGCCGGCCGGGCGGACGCTGGCGTAAGCTCGGACGCCCCGGGCCGGTCCTGCATTCGCCAGGCGGGATCCCGCCGTCGCTCCGTGAGGTGACTACGATGCGCCGTTTGCTCTCGCTGTTGCTGCTGGTCCTGCTGATCGCCCCGCTGCCGCTGTTCGCCGCCGACGCGGCCGCCGCCGGCGCCCCGCAGGACGGCCAGGCCGCCCCCGACTTCAAGCTGCAGGACCAGCACGGCAAGTGGCACACGCTGGCCGACCACAAGGGCCAGTGGGTGGTGCTGTACTTCTACCCGAAGGATTTCACGCCCGGCTGCACCACCGAGGTGTGCACCTTCCGCGACGACATCATCGCCCTGCACAAGGCCGGTGCCGAGGTGCTCGGCGTGAGCCTGGACGACGTCGCCTCGCACGCGAAGTTCGCCGAGAAGTACCACGTGCCGTTCCCGCTGCTGTCCGACAACACCCAGGTCACCGCCAAGGCCTACGGCGTGCTGACCTCGCACATGGGCATGAGCTATGCGCGCCGCGAGACTTTCCTGATCGACCCGCAGGGCCTGATCGCCAAGCACTATCCGGACGTCGATCCGAAGGAAAACTCCCGGCAGGTGCTGGCCGACCTGGCCGCGCTGAAGCAGCGTAGCGGCGGCTGATGCGTCGATCCCGGCGCGGCGCGGGACGCGTCGCGTCGGCGCTCGCCTCGCGGGCGCGCGCCCGGGCAGCGCGTTCAGCACGGATTCCGCCGCGCGGCGCTACTCCTGCGTCGTCTTCATGCCGCGTGATGTCCATGCCGATCCTCGCCGCATTGCCGCTGCTCGCCGTCCTCGCCGCGTCGCCGCAGGACGCCGATGCCGCCTGGAACGTCTGCCGCGCCGCCAGCAGTTACGACCTCACCCTCGGCTCCGGCCTGACCTTCGAGCGCGCCGCGCCGGCGCCGCGGCGGGTGGAAATGCGCGACGGCCGGCTGCGCGTCGACGGCGCGCCGGCGGCGTTGAACGCCGAGGACAGCGACCGCGTCGCGCTGTTCGAGCGCAACGTGCGCACGCTGGTGCCGCAGGTGAAGACGCTGGCCGAACGTGGCGCCGATCTCGCCGCGCAGGCGGTGCGCGCGCAGGTCGCCTCGATCGCGCCCGCGGCCGCCGCCGATCCGCAGTTCGATGCGCGCCTGGCCGCGCGCACGCGCGAGCTGAAGGCGCGCATCGCCGCCAGCACCAGCACCAAGGACTGGCAGGGCGAGGCGCTGGACACCTACGCGCAGAACGTCGCCGCCGACGTCCTGCCGATCGTCGGCGCCGACGTCGCGCAACAGGCGCTGGATCTCGCCATGCAGGGCGACCTCGCCGGCGCCGCCGCGCTGAAGGACCGTGCCGCCGACCTGCAGCCGGAGCTGGAAGCGCGCATCCGCGCGCGCTTGCGGACGCTGGAACCGGACGCGCGCAGGCTGTGCCCGACGCTGCGCGAGCTGGACCGGCTGGAAGCCGGCATCGGCGCGCGCCTGCCCGGCGGGCCGCTGCAGTTGATCGAGATCGCACGCTGAAGGGGCGCGCTTGAGCCCTGGCGCGCAGCCGCGCATCCCGCGCGCAGTCGTTGCGCGGGGATCCGCCGGGAAATCCGCGATCGCACTGCTGGTCATGCTCGGCTGCGCGGCCGTCGCGCGCGCCGGCGACGATGCGTTCCGTGATTGCCGCGCCGACGGCGACTGCGCGCTCGGCGTCGATGCCGACGGCCTGCGCTTCGCGCGCGGCGCGCGCGTCACGCCCAGTCGGCCAGCCCCTCGATTTCGCAGAGTCGCTTCCACGCCGGCCGCGCCTTGACGCGAGCGGCCAGCGCGGCGAGGTGCGGCCACGCGGTCGCGGGTTTCGGCATGTTGCGCGACCAGCGCATCAGCATGGTGGCGTAGAAATCGGCGACGCTGGGCTGCGCGCCCAGCAGGTGCGGGCCGTGCCGGCCGAGATGCGCGTCGAGGTGCGTCCATTCCGCCTCGATGCGCGCACGCGCGGCGTCTTTCACCGCGGCGGCGTCGCTGCCGCCGTCGTGCGGGTAGAACCACAAGCGGAATGCCGGCTGCAGCGCGTTGGCCAGGTGGAACATCCACTGCAGGTAGGCGGCGCGCGCCGGCTCGCCCGCGGCGGGTGCGAGTTGCGCCTCGGGATGGCGCTCGGCCAGCAGCATCGCCAGCGCCGCCGCTTCGGCGTACGGGGCGCCGTCGACGATCATCGTCGGCACCTTGCCGTGCGGATTCAGCGTGAGATAGGCCGGGCTGCGCTGCTCGCCCGCCTCGAGGTCGACCCGCGTCAACACGTGCGGCGCACCGGTTTCCAGCAGCACGAGGTGCACCAGCATGGCGGCGCTGCCGGGGCTGTAGTGGAGCGTGTACATGGCGGGCTCCCTGATCGGAAAGGGGCGCAGCATACGTCGATTCCGCACGGCCGGAACCGCGGCGCTATGATGGGGCCGTCCTCTCGACAGGGAGACGGCCATGCTTCGCATCCCGCAGTGGTGTTTGGGCGGAGTGCTGTGCCTCGCGATGTCCGCCGCCGCGGCGTCCGGCACGATCCGCTTCGGCAATCGCGTGATCACGGTGGGCGATTCGGCAACGCGCGTGCTGGAGATCGCCGGCAAGCCGGACTACATCGAGCCGGTCGAGAACGTGTTCGGCGCCGCGCGCGGCGAGCGCTGGCAGTACCGGGTCGGCGACAAGGTCGTGACCATCACCGTGTCCGAGGGCAGAGTGGTGGGGATCGAGGAAAGCGGCCACTAGGAAGCGCCGCGCCGATGGTAGGCTTGCAGGCCGCACGCTACCGTCCGCACGCCGCCATGACCGATTTCCTCAAGCGCATCGGTTTTCCCGACTTGCCGCACGAGGCCCTGCACTACGCGCTGCGCGGCGTGGCCGCGCTGCTGGTGCTGCTGGCCGGCGCGTGGCTGGCCGCGCGCCTCGCCAACCTGCTGCGCCGCGCGATGGAGCGCGCGCGCGTCGATCCGACGCTGACCGGCTTCCTGCGCAACCTGCTGTACGGCATGCTGATCGCCGTGCTGGCGGTGGCGACGCTGGACTTCGCCGGGCTGCCGACCACCTCGCTGATCGCCGCGCTGGGCGCCGCCGGCCTCGCCATCGGCCTGGCCCTGCAGGGCTCGCTGTCGAACCTGGCCTGGGGCGCGCTGCTGATCCTGTTCCGCCCGTTCCGCGCCGGCGATGTCGTGCAGGTGGCCGGCCTGACGGGCACGGTCGAGCGCGTCGACCTGATGTACACCGCGCTGATCCTGCCCGACAACCGCGAGGCGGCGGTGCCGAACGCCAAGGTCGGCTCGGACGCGATCATCAACTTCAACCGGCGCGGCACGCGCCGCATCGAGCTGGTCGTCGGCATCGGCTACGGCGACGACATCGGCCGCGCGGCGGCGGCGGTGCGCGCGCTGATCGAGGCCGATCCGCGCATCCTGCGCGATCCCGCGCCCGACGTCGCCGTGCAGCGGCTGGCCGAGAGCAGCGTCGACCTGTGCATCCGCGCATGGGTGCGCACCACCGACGTGTGGAACGTGCAGACCGGCCTGCTGCGCGCGATCAAGGAGCGCTTCGACGCCGAGGGCATCAGCATCCCGTTCCCGCAGCGCGAGCTGACCGTGCGCCACGTGCAGGGCGAGGCGCCGAGGTAGCGCGGCGCCCTCGCGCAGCGCCGCCAGCGGCCATCCGCCGGACGCCGCGCCAAGCCGCGCCAGTGCGCGCCAGGTCGCGTGCAGCGCAGGCGATGCGGCCACCGGCGGCGGTTCCGGGAGCGCCGCCGCCAGCAGCGCTCCGCTCAGCAGCGCGAGGGCCAAGGCGCGGCCGGCGCGGTCCATGTCGCGCACCGCTCACGCCGCGTTGCCGTGGCCAAACGTGCCGCCGTGGGGCTTCAGGCCGAACAGCGGGCGCACGAGGCGGTACGGCCGCACCGCGAACTCGTACAGCCCCATCGTCGCCGCGAACGAGGCGGCCACCAGGAACAGCCACTTGCCGAGGATCGACTCGTCCGGCACCTGCACGACGTAGTAGGCGATCACCACGATCACCGTCTGGTGCAGGATGTAGAAGGGATACACCGCTTCGGTGGCATAGCGGCGCAGCGCGTTGTCGCGGTTCAGCCAGCGCTTGCCGAAGCCGAGCACCGCCAGCACCCAGCACCACGCGTTCAGCGCCGACAGCGACGATTCGCCCAACATGCCAAGCAGGTTGCCGTCGCCCGGTTCGAGCTTGTTCCAGCGCAGGTAGTCGAGCGCGACCAGGGCGAAGAACGCCAGCCGCAGCGCGTGCCAGCGGTAGCGCTCGATCGCCGACCACACGCCCTCGTCGCGGCCGAGCAGGAAGCCGTAGGCGAAGAACGCCAGGTAGTACGCGAACGTCGCCGGGTCGTGCGCCAGGTCGTGCGTCTCCGGGAACCACAGGTACAGCGCATGCGCCGCGGCCAGCGGCGCGGCGAGCAGCAGCAGCCGCCAGCCGTGCAGGCCGGCGCGCAGCCGCGCCAGCGCACGCGCGCCGCGTTCGCCGCGCAGCCACAGGAACAGCGGCAGCAGCAGCGCCGAATAGCAGAACAGGTAGGCGACGAACCACAAGTGGTGCCAACTGGTGTTGCCCTGCGGATACGGCACCAGGTCGAAGATGCTGGGCCAGAACTGCAGGTAGTTCGCGTACGGTACGCCCTGCGTCAGTCGTTCCATGTAGATCTGCGGCGGCACCACCACCAGCATGCCGAACAGCAGCGGCAGCAGCAGACGCGTGGCGCGCTCGCGCAGGTAGCCCGTGCCGCCGCGCGAGCCCAGCGCGAACCAGGTGCCGACGCCGGAGATCAGGAACAGCAGCGCCATGCGCCAGCGCGACAGGAAGTACATCCATTCGGTGAAGAGCGAGCTGGTCTCGGCGTTCTTGATGTGCCAATCCCATTCGGCGACGAACGGCATGCCGCTGTGGAACAGCAGCAGCGCCAGCACGACCAGCACGCGCAGCCAGTCGAGGTCGTAGCGGCGTGGCGGCGCGGTGGCGGGCGCCTTGCCGTCGCCGGCGCGCGGTGCGGTCGCGATGGGCGACGCGGATGGCGTCGCAACCGGGTCGGCAGCGCCTCCACCGTCGCGATGGGTGGACGTCGGGCCGCCTCCGGCTTCGGCATCGGTGCGGGCGGCGGCGATGGCGAATCCTTCGCGCACGGTGAGGTCGTCGTGGCGCATGGCGGGACTCCGGCGTTGGACGCCGCCACTGTCGATGCGCCGTGCGCGTGCGGCCACGGCCGCGGGGACGAAAGCCGGGGCGGCTGGGACGAAGGCGAGGGCGCCGGGGATGGAGCGGGACGCCTGGGAGACTGCGCATGTGCTGGAAAGGCAGCGCAGGGCGATTCATCTGCCGCATTCCACGAAGCTGCTTGTTTCCCACCCTCTCCCCGCTGGGGAGAGGGAGACAAGATGGCACGCGGGACGAATGCGCGCGGACGGTCCTCGCCGTGATCGCACGGCGAGGGTGCGGCGCGAGCAGGATGACGCAGTATTGCTCTTCCCCTCTCCCCCCTCCCCGCGGGGGAGAGGGAGACAAGAACGGCGCTGCCGGGGCGATCGTGCTGTCGCGTTGCAGCGGTGCCGCGCCGCCGCTATGGGCGCAGCAACAGGCTGGGCGGCGCGGCGTCGACGTAGCGGCGCGTCCAGGTGACGCGGCTGCCGTCGCCGAGCAGCAGGCGGTATTCGCCGTCCGGCCAGGGCGTCACCTCGCGCACCGCGGCGATGCGCACCAGCGTGGAGCGGTTGGCGCGCAGGAAGCGCGCCGGGTCCAGCCGCGCGGCCATGCGCTCCAGCGTGCCGCGCAGGCGGTGGCTTCGGCCCTCGGCGTGCACCACGAGGTAGTTGCGGTCGGCTTCGATGCGGTCGATGCGCTCGACCTCGACGAAGCGCGCGCGGCCGCCGTCCTCGAGCAGCAGGTGCGCGGCGTAGCGCTGCGGCTGCGGCAGCGCCTCCAGCAGCGCCGCCAGCCGCGTCTCGGCGTCGCCGGTCCTGGCGGGCGCCGCGTCGGCGCGCAGCCGCGCCAGCAGCGCGGCGAAGCGCTGCGGGCTGACCGGCTTCAGCAGGTAGTCGAAGGCGTGCACCTCGAAGGCGCGCAGCGCATAGGCGTCGTGCGCGGTGACGAACACGATGCGCGGCAGCGCGTCCGCCGGCAGCGCCTCGACCACGCCGAAGCCGTCGATGTCGGGCATCTGCACGTCGAGGAACAGCACGTCCGGTTTCAGCGCCGCCACCTGCTCGAGCGCGCTGCGGCCGCCGTCGGCCTCGCCGACCACCTCGAAGTCGGGCGCTTCGGCGAGATAGCGGCGCAGCTTGGCGCGTGCCGGCGCCTCGTCGTCGGCGATCAGCACGCGCGGCACCTCAGGCCTCCGCGCGGCGCAGCGGCAGGCGCACGCGGGCGACGCTGCCGCCGCCTTCGGCTGCCGCCAGCTCGAAGCGGGCGGCCTCGCCGTACATTGCGGCCAGCCGCGCGCGCGTGTTGGCGAGGCCGATGCCGTGGCCGCCGCGCGCCGAAGCGCGCGGGCCGGCGCCGTGGTCGCGCACGCCGAGTTCCAGCGCGTCGCCGTCGCGGCGCGCGCCGATCACGACGCGGGCGCGGCCGTCGGCCGGATCCGCGCCGTGCTCGATCGCGTTCTCGACCAGCGGCTGCAGCAGCAGGAACGGCACGCGCGCCGCGGCCAGCTCCGCCGGCACGTCCACGCGCACCTCCAGCCGCGCGCCGAAGCGCGCGCGCTGGATGTCGAGGTAAAGCTCGAGCAGGCGCAGTTCCTCGGCCAGCGCGTGCTCGTTGCCGGGGTTGCTGGCCAGCGTGGCGCGCAGCAGGTCGCCGAGGCGCGCCAGCATCTCGTCGGCGGCGCGCGGGCTGTCGTACATGGTCGCCGCCACCGCGTTCAGCGAGTTGAACAGGAAGTGCGGCGCGAGCTGCAGGCGCAGCGCGTCGAGGCGCGATTCGGCCAGCGCCGCTTCCAGCCGCGCGGCGCGCAGTTCGCGCTCGCGGTTGACGCGCAGGCGGTCGGCGAGCCAGGTCAGGCCGATCATCAGCGCGTAGATGATCACGTCGTTGGGCAGCTCCATCGCGTAACGCCACGGCAGGTCGCCGTAGTCGTAGCGGCCGAGCCCGAGCAGGGCGAACACCAGCGAGCGGCTGGCCCACAGCAGGCTGGTGTGCGCCAGCGAGAACAGCACGACGCCGGCCGCGTGCGCGGCCAGCGCCCGCAACATCGTGCCGCGCACGAGCGGGTGGCGCCGCGCCCAGGCGATCACCGGCAGCAGCAGCAGCGCCGCGGTGTAGGCGCCGGTGGTTTCCTCGATCAGCAGCGTGCCGAAGCGGCCGCCGTGGCCGACGGTGACGTCGTCCAGCGCGCGGTGGCCGAAGCTGAGCAGCCCGATGGCCGTGGCGACCACCACCAAGGTCAGCAGGAAGGTGCGGCGCCGCGCGCGCGCCGCCGCGTCGCCGCGGCCGTCCACGGCGACGCGCTCGGCGGCGTGGACGGGCGCGGCGCGGTTCATGCGTTCAGCGTAGCGCGTCCTTGTCGACCGCGCCGCCCTTCATCACGAAGCCGACGTGCTCGAGGACCGAGACGTCCTGCAGCGGATCGCCGTCCACCGCGACCAGGTCGGCGTACAGCCCCGGCTTGATCGCGCCGACGCGGTCGCGCCAGCCGAGCAGGTCGGCGGCGTTCCAGGTGGCGGCCTGGATCGCCTGCATCGGCGTCATGCCCCACTCGACCATCTTGGCGAACTGTTTGCCGTTCCAGCCGTGCGGATAGACGCCGGCGTCGGTGGCGAAGGCCATCTTCTCGCCGGCCTGCACGGCGCGGCGGAAGTTCTCGCGCTGCAGGCGGCCGACCAGTTTCTCCTTCTCGACGGTGCTGGCCGGGAAGCCCTTCTTGGCGTACTCGGCGAGGATGTAGTCGTCGTTGTAGACGTCGAAGTCGAGCCAGGTGCCGCGCTGCTTGGCCAGCTTCAGGCCCTCGGCGTCGATCATGCTGCAGTGCTCGACCGAATCGACGCCGGCGCGGATCGCCATCTTGATCGCCTCGGCGCCGTGCGCATGCGCGGCCACCTTCTTGCCCCAGCGGTGCGCCTCGTCGACCAGCGCGTTCATCTCCTCCTGCGTGTACTGCGGCGCGCCGACCGAGGTCTCCGCGCTGAGCACGCCGGCGCTGGCCATGAACTTGATCACGTCGGCGCCGTTCTTGACGTTCTCGCGCACCTTCAGGCGCACCGCGTCGACGCCGTCGGCGACGCCGTTGACGCCGTGGAATTCGATCCACGGCGAGTAGCCGGTGGTGTCGTCGGCGTGGCCGCCGGTGGCGCCGATCGCCGGACCGGAGACCAGCATGCGCGGGCCGGGGATGTCGCCGCGGTCGATCGCGTTGCGCAGGGCGACGTCGACGTAGTCGTCGGCGCCGACGTTGCGCACGGTGGTGAAGCCGGCGTCGAGCGTGCGCTTGGCGTAGAGGTGGGCGAGGATCGCGCTGTCGATCGCGCTGCGCTTGAGCACGGACTCGTAGTAGTCGCCCTTGATCTCGGTCGGGTCGGAGGTCAGGTGCGTGTGCACGTCGATCAGGCCGGGCAGCAGGGTGGCGCCGCCGAGGTCGACCAGCTTGGCGTCGGCCGGCGCCTGGCCGTCCTCGCGCACTTCCTTGATGCGGTCGCCTTCGATCACCACCACCACCGCGCCGCGCATGCGGCCGGCTTCGGCGTCGATCCAGTGCGCGGCCTTCACCGCGATGCGTTGCGGCGGCGGTACCGCCGGCGCGTCCGCGGCGGCGGCCGCGGTGGAGGCAAACAGCAGGGCGAGGCAGAGCGTGCGCAGCATGATGTTTCCCCATGTCGGATGGACGCGCCACTGTAGCCGTGCGCCGGCGTGCGCGCAGCGACGACTACCGGGACATGACGGCAAGCGGCGAAATCGGCGAAACTTGGCAGCTTGGACCCCCACCAAGACCACCGGGAGGCAGCAATGCCGGAGATTCGCGAAGCCAAGGTTCCGGACATCGGCAACCATACGGACGTGCCGGTGATCGAGGTGCTGGTGCAGCCCGGCGACAGCGTGAAGAAGGACCAGGGCCTGGTCACGCTGGAATCCGACAAGGCGACGATGGAAGTGCCGGCGCCGTTCGCGGGCGTGGTCAAGGAAATCCGGCTGAAGGTGGGCGACACCGTGGCGACGGGCAGCGTGGTCGCGCTGATCGAGGCCGCCGAAGGCGCGCCGGCCGCGCAGCCGGCCAGGGCCGAAGCGCCGAAGGCGACCGCCGCACCCACCCCGGCGGCGCCTGCCGCACCCGTCGCGGCGCCGACGCCGGGCGCACCCGTTGCGGCGCCGGCCGCCCCCGCCAGCGGCGGTCCGCGCACGCCGCCGGTCGCGTTCGACGCCGACCGCGTGCTGCCCGGCAAGGTGCCCTACGCCAGCCCGGCGGTGCGCACGTTCGCGCGCGAGCTGGGCGTCGACCTCGCCGCGGTGCGCGGCTCCGGACGCGGCAACCGCATCGTCCGCGAGGACGTGCAGGCCTTCGTCAAGCAGGCGCTGGCCGGCGGCGGCGCGGTTGCGACGGGCGGCGGCCTCAACCTGCTGCCCTGGCCGCAGGTCGACTTCGCCAGGTTCGGCGCGGTGGAATCGAAGCCGCTGTCGCGCATCAAGAAGATCGCCGGCGCCAACCTGGCGCGCAACTGGGCGATGATCCCGCACGTCACCCAGCACGACGAGGCCGACATCACCGACCTCGAGGCCTTCCGCGTCCGCCTGAACAGGGAGAACGAGAAGGCCGGCGTCAAGGTCACCATGCTGGCCTTCCTGATCAAGGCCTGCGTCGCGGCGCTGGCGAAGTACCCCGAGTTCAACAGCTCGCTGGACGGCGAGAACCTGGTCTACAAGAAGTATTTCCACATCGGCTTCGCCGCCGACACGCCGAACGGGCTGGTGGTGCCGGTGATCCGCGACGCCGATCGCAAGGGCGTGCTGGAGATCGCGCGCGAGACCGCCGAGCTGGCCGCGCTGGCGCGCGAGGGCAAGCTGAAGCCGGAGCAGATGCAGGGCGGCTGCTTCTCGATCTCCTCGCTGGGCGGCATCGGCGGCACCGCGTTCACGCCGATCATCAACGCGCCGGAGGTGGCGATCCTCGGCGTGTCGAAGAGCTACATGAAGCCGGTGTGGGACGGCAAGGCGTTCGCACCGCGGCTGATGCTGCCGCTGTCGCTGTCCTACGACCACCGCGTGATCGACGGCGCCGCCGCCGCGCGCTTCACCACCTTCCTCGGCACGCTGCTGGCCGACCTGCGCCGCACGATGCTGTGAGGATGCGCCGATGAGCACGATCGAGGTCAAGGTTCCGGACATCGGCGGCCACAGCGACGTGCCGGTGATCGAGGTGCTGGTCAAGCCGGGCGACACGGTGAAGAAGGACCAGGGCCTGGTCACGCTGGAATCCGACAAGGCCACGATGGAAGTGCCGTCCGGCGCGGCCGGCACCGTCAAGGAGCTGAAGGTCAAGGTCGGCGACACCGTCTCGCAGGGCACGCTGATCGCGGTGCTGGAGACCGGTGCGGCCGAGGCCGCGCAGCCGGCGGCTGCCGTTGCTCCCTCTCCCCAGCGGGGAGAGGGTCGGCGTGAGGGGGCGGCGCCGCAGGCGCCTGCCGCGCAGACGCCTCCACCCGCACCCCAGCCCTCTCCCGCCAGCGGGAGAGGGAGCCAAGCTGTTGCGGCCCCCGCGGCCGCACGCGAAACCGGCCGCAAGGCCGACCTCGAGTGCCGCATGCTGGTGCTGGGCTCCGGTCCGGGCGGCTACACCGCCGCGTTCCGCGCCGCCGACCTCGGCCTCGACACCGTGCTGGTCGAGCGCTATCCCAGCCTCGGCGGCGTCTGCCTCAACGTCGGCTGCATCCCGTCGAAGGCGTTGCTGCACGCCGCCGCGACGATCGAGGAAGCGCGCGGCATGGCCGCGCACGGCGTCGAGTTCGGCGCGCCGAAGATCGATCTCGCCAAGCTGCGCGCATTCAAGGACGCCGTCGTCGCCAAGCCGACCGGCGGCATCGTGATGATGGCGAAGCAGCGCAAGGTGCGCGTGGTGCAGGGCACCGGCACCTTCGTTTCGCCGCACGAGCTGGAGGTGCAGGGCAAGGACGGCACGCAGCTGATCCGCTTCGAGCAGGCGATCATCGCCGCCGGCTCGCAGGCGCTGAAGCTGCCGGGCTTCCCCTGGGACGACCCGCGCGTGATGGACTCCACCGACGCGCTGATGCTGGCCGACGTGCCCAAGCGCCTGCTGGTGGTCGGCGGCGGCATCATCGGCCTGGAGATGGCCTGCGTGTACGACGCGCTGGGCAGCGAGGTCACCGTGGTCGAGATGGCCGATCAGCTGATGCCGGGCGCCGATGCCGACCTGGTGCGGCCGCTGGCGCAGCGCCTCGGCAAGCGCTACGGCGGCGTGCACCTCAAGACCAAGGTGGCCAGGGTCGAGGCGGAGAAGAAGGGACTGAAGGCCACCTTCGAGGGCGAGAACGCGCCGCAGCCGCAGTTCTTCGACCGCGTGCTGGTGGCGGTGGGCCGCGCGCCCAACGGCAGGAAGATCGGTGCGGAAGCGGCCGGCGTCGCCGTCAGCGAGCGCGGCTTCATCCCGGTCGATGCGCAGATGCGCACCAACGTGCCGCACATCTTCGCGATCGGCGACATCGTCGGCAATCCGATGCTGGCGCACAAGGCGACGCACGAGGGCAAGGTGGCGGCGGAAGTCGCCGCCGGCCTCAAGCGCGAGTTCGTCGCGCGCGTGATCCCGTCGGTGGCCTACACCGACCCGGAAGTGGCCTGGGTTGGCCTGACCGAGCGCGAGGCCAAGGACAAGGGCATCGCCTACGGCGTCGGCAAGTTCCCGTGGTCGGCGTCCGGCCGCGCGGTCGGCATCGACCGCACCGAAGGCTTCACCAAGCTGCTGTTCGACGAGGCCACGCACCGCGTGATCGGCGCCGGCATCGTCGGCGTGCACGCCGGCGACCTGATCTCCGAACTGGCGCTGGCGATCGAGATGGGCGCGGAGGCCGCCGACATCGGCCTGACCATCCACCCGCATCCGACGCTCAGCGAGTCGGTGGGCATGGCGGCCGAGGTCTACGAAGGCACCATCACCGACCTGTACATGCCGAAGCGCAAATGAGCATGGACGCGACGCCGACGCGCGAAGACTGGATCGGCCGCCACGGCGTGCGCCTGCTGTTCGCGATGGGCGCGCTGGCGATCGCGGGCGCGTTCGCGATCGGCGACGGCCTGGATGCGCTGTGGTTCGCGCTGCCGTACCTCGCGTTTTACGTCGGCGTGCGCCAGTTCGCCTCGGTGCCGCGCTTCCAGCGCATCGCGCTCAACTTCGCGCTGGCGTTGAGCGGCTTCTGCACGCTGGCCGAGCTGATCGTGTTCCTCGTGCAGGGGGGCGCCGCGCTGCAGAACCCGGTGCTGCACGCGATGTACGGCCTCAACCTCACCGTCGGCCTGATGCTGATCGCCGCGGCGCTGATCTGGAAACTGCTGCGCTACGCGGCCAGCGACGACGACACCCCGAACGCGCCATAGCGCACGCTGCAAACGGGACGTCCCTCATTCCTTTCCCCTCGCGCCGGCGTGGGGAACGGAGACAGGCGTTCGTTGCCGGGCGCGTCGCTCAGGCTGCCCCGGGCGCCGCCGACAGCGCGGCGGCCGGCAGCGCGTCGGCGATCTCGTAGTGGCGCACCAGCGGTTCCATGTCGAGCAGGAACCGCTCGTCCTCGGGGTAGTACACCGAGCGGTTCGGATCGCCGCCGGTCCAGGCGCCGATCGCTTCCAGCGAATCCCACAGCGAGATGATCTGGAATTCGCAGCGTTCGCCCTGCACGCGGCGCAGCACGTAGGCGCCGCGCTGGCCGGGCTGCTGCGCCAGCGACGGCAGCGCGGTCTGCCGCAGGTGTTCGAGGTAGGCGTCCGCCTGTTCTTTCAGCGTGATGCCGCGCCAGACGCGAGCGATCATGCGCGATCCTCCCCGGAACCGGACCGCGGCAGCTTAGCATCGCCGCCGTCGCGCCGCGTGCCGGCGCGGGGCGGCGAAGCGGCCCGGCGGTGCTCGCCCTCGGCCAGCACCCTGGCCTGGTTGGCGCGCTTCAGCCACAGCTCGTGATCGGCGTCGCGCTCGACGTCGACCTCCGGAATGCGGCTGAACGGGATGCGCATCGGCGCCGCGTCCAGCGCCGCGTGCATGCCGCCGAAGTACAGCGTGTTGTGGCCGTAGCGGCGGTTGATGCGGTCGAGAACCGCGTTCAGCGCGTCGCCGGCGCGGCCGTCGTCGAACAGCGAGCGCGAGCTGTGCGCGCGCTCGACCACGCGGTGCAGGGTCACGCTGACCGACAGCGGCCGCGCGCGCCGCGGCAGCGCGCGCGCGTCGAACATGCGCGCCAGCATGTGCAGCAGCGTGCGGCTGTCGTCGGTGGGGTCGAATTCGAGGTCGGCCTCCAGGCGCGCGTCGGTGCCGAGCAGGCGCACGCGCAGCGCCAGTGCGCCGGCCAGCAGCCCGTAGCCGCGCAGCCGCTGCGCCGCCTTGACCAGCAGCTTCTTCGCCACCGCCTGCGCGCCCTGCGGCGTGCGCAGCTCCGGCGGCAGCACGTGCGAATGGCCGACCGAGCCGCGCTCGCTGGCGCGCGGCGGCAGCCACTCGCCGCGCAACTGCGCCCACATGCGCTCGCCTTCGATGCTGCCCCAGGCGCGGCGCAGCGCGAGCTTGCCGGCGGCGGCGAGCTGCGCCATGGTGCGGATGCCGTGCGCGTGCAGGCGCGCTTCCATCGCCGCGCCGATGCCGCACAGGTCGCGCAGTTCCAGCGCGTGCAGCGCCTGCGGCAGGTCGGCCTGTTCGATCACCACCAGGCCGTCCGGCTTCTGCATGTCGGAGGCGGTCTTGGCCAGCAGCGCGTTCGGCGCGATGCCGATCGAGCAGCGGATCGCGCCGTCGTCGGTTTCGCGGCGGATCTCGGCCTTGACCGCGCGCGCCAGCGCCTCGGCGCGGTCGCGCCGGCGCTGGCTGCCGGTCAGCTCGCAGGCGACCTCGTCGATCGAGCCGATCACGCCGAGCGGGATCACGCGGTCGATCGCGGCCAGCAGCCGATGGTGCCAGGCCACGTACAGCGCCGGCCGCGCCAGCACCAGTTCGATGCCGGGGCACAGCCGGCGCGCATCGCGCGCCAGCGTGCCGGTGCCGACGCCGTGCCGCTTCGCCTCGACGCTGGCGGCGATGCAGCAGGTGCTGTCCGCCTCCACCGGCACCACGCCGACCGGGCGCCCGCGCAGCGCCGGATTCTCCTGCTGCTCGACGGAGGCGAAATAGCTGTTGAAGTCGACGAACAGGCAGCGCAGGGTCATGGCGGCAGGCACGAAGAGACCCGGGCGGTATAGGCTACGCGCGTCGCGCGCAGCGAGACGTTAAGCGGGCGCCGGCGTCGCCGGGAGGCATGCGCCTGCGCGCGAAGCGCTGGCCGCGCCCGCAGCAGTACCGAAACGGATGCCCGCTTGCTTCGCCCGGCGGGGCTTCCTCGCGTTCGGCTCGACCGCGCGTCGGCTACGATAGGCGTTCGCCGCGCGCTTCACCGCGCGCCCCGGACGGAAGCACGCTCGCATGACCCATCTCGTGTTCGGCGCCAGCGGCCAGGTCGGCCGCTTCCTGCTGCCGCGCCTGGTCGCGCGCGGCGCCGACGTGTGCGCGGTCAGCCGCGACGCGCACGCCGACGCCGACGGCGTGCGCTGGCGGCAAGGCACGCTGCCGGACGCCGTGCCGGTGCCGCGCGGCGCCGCGGCGCTGGTCAGCCTCGGCCCGGTGCACCACTTCGTATCGTGGCTGGAACGCGCGACGTTCGACGGCCGGCCGCGCGTGGTCGCGCTGTCGTCGATGAGCGCGGACAGCAAGCGCGCCTCGCCTGATCCGGCCGAGCGCGCCATCGCCGGCGTGCTGGCCGACGCCGAGCGCCGCCTCGCCGCGCGCTGCGAGGCGCTCGGGCTCGCCTGGACGGTGCTGCGCCCGACCCTGATCTACGGCGCCGGCAGCGACAAGAGCATCACCCCGCTGGCGCGCCGCGCCGCGCGCTGGCACGCGTTCCCGCTGCCGGCGGCGGCAGGTTTGCGCCAGCCGGTGCACGCCGACGACCTCGCGCTGGCCGTGCTGGCCGCGCTGGATCGCCCCGAAAGCGCCGGCCGCGTGCTGGCGTTCGGCGGCGGCGAGCGCCTGACCGCCGCGGCGATGTTCGCGCGCGTGCGCGCGAGCGTGCCGACCTGGACGCTGCCGCTGTTCGTGCCGGCGTGGGCGCAGCGCGTGGCGGCGGCAATGCTGCCGCGCCTGCGCGGGCCGCTGTCGCGGCTGCAGTCCGACCTGATCGCCGACAACGCCGAGGCCGAGCGCCTGCTCGGCGTGCGGCCGCGCGGCTTCCGGCCGCCGGCGCCGTGAGGCGCGCTGTTCAGTAGGCGATGCCGGCGCGCCGCAGCAGCTTGCCCATCAGCCAGGCCGGGCCGATCAGCAGGTAGGCGAGGTCGGTGAGGAACGAGGGGCGGCGGCCCTCGATGGCGTGGCCGACGAACTGGCCGATCCAGGCGATCACGAACCCGCCGCTCGCCAGCCACAGCAGGTGCGCCGGCCCCAGCGCGTCGTACAGCGCCGCGCTGAGCAGGCCGAAGGCGACGAACGCCAGCGCCATCGCCACGCCGAGCGCGCGCGACAGCCGGAAATAGAACAGGAACGCGCCGAACATCGCGGCGAACGCCCAGAAGCCGGGCCGCATCAGCGACGGGATCACCGGCAGCGTCCACAGCGCCGCGATCACGCACCACAGGATCGCCGGCACGCACACCCAGTGGATCGCGCGGTTGGTCGGGTTCTGGTGGTCCGCGCTGTAGCCGCCGAACCAGTCGTGCACGCTGCGCATGGTGCCTCCGCAATGGCTGGGGCCGGCCCGCACGGCCGGCCTTGCGGGGCTATGTTAGACCGCCGGGCAGGCTGCCGCGCACGCGGCATCGCGGCCGCGATAGCATCGGGTCCGCCGGCCGCGGGGGCGCGCCGGCCCGCTCCGGCAGGAGCGGCGACAGGTCGCGAAAGGGGAGAGCCATGACGAGTGCTTCGCTTGCGGTGCTGACCGGGCTGATTGCCTGGACCCTGGCGTTGTTGGTCCTGATGGAGGTGCTGCGCTCGCGGCTGGTGCTGCTCGGCCGCGTCGCCTCCAACGCCTTCACGCCGGACAACGCCAACCTGTCGCCCTTCATGCAGCGGCTGGCGCGGGCGCACGCCAATTGCCTCGAAGGCCTGCCGATCTTCGGCGGCCTGCTGGTGGTCGCCATCGTCGGCGGCCGCAGCGGCGTGACCGATCCGCTGGCGTGGTGGCTGCTCGCCGCGCGCATCGCGCAGTCGTCGATCCACCTCGCCTCGACCCGCGTGTGGGCGGTCAACGCGCGCTTCACCGCGTTCGCCGTGCAGATGGCGATCGCGGTGTACTGGACGGTGCTGCTGCTGCGCGGCTAGCTGTGTAAACCCAACAGGTTGTTCATGCCGATGCGGGTGATCGGCGGCTGGTAACCGAGACTGGCGTGGGGACGGTGCCAGTTGTACTGGTGCAGCCATGTCGGCCAATGCGCGGCACGCTGCGCGGAGTGCTCG
>JAJFUF010000010.1 GCA_021372495.1 Lysobacteraceae bacterium | reverse complement strand
CGTCGGCGGCGGCGTCGGCAGGTGCGACGCTGGGCGCGGCGACTGCGGCGGCCGGCGCCGCGGTCGCCGCCTCGGGTTTCGTTTCCGGGCGCTCGGGCCTGGAGGGTTGCGGCGCGGCGGCGCGCTCGGGCGCCTGCGGCTTCTGCACGTCGGCGCGCGGCGGCTGTGCCGCGCGATCGCGCGGCGGCTGCGGCGCGACCGGCTTGGCTTCCTGGCGCGGCGGACGCGCCGTGTCTGTGCGCGCCGGCTTCGGCTGCTGCGGGCGACCCTGGGCCGGTCGCGGCCCGCGTTCCTGCTGGCGCCCCTCGGCCCGCGGCTGGCCGCGCGGGCGATCGCGTCCCTCGTCGCGGCGCGCACGGCGCTGCTCGGGAGCGGCCTGTTTCGGCGCGGCCGGCGCGGCGGCGGACGTGCCGCGGAACCAACCCAGCAGACGCGCCAGCACGCTGCCCTGGGTGCTGGTCGCGCCGTTCGGCGCGACCGCCGGGACCTGCTGCGCCGGCCTTGCCGTCGGCTCCGGCTCGGGGCGCACCGGCGCCGGCGTGCTCGGCACCACGCCGGTGACGGCGGGCGCCTCGCCGGCAGCGGCGGTCTGGCCCATCTTCGGCATCGGCGCGGGCTCGGCGGCGGTCAGCCGCTCGTAACTCGGCTTGGCATGCTCGCCCATCTCGCTTTCGCGGATGCGCTGGATCTCGAGGTGCGGCGTCTGCAGCTTGTCGTCGGCGACGATCACCACGTGGACCTTGTGGCGCATCTCGATCTCGACCACGCTGGCGCGCTTTTCGTTGAGCAGGAAGTTGGCCACCGTGGTCGGCGCCTGCACCAGCACCTGGCCGGTGCTTTCCTTCATCGCGTGCTCCTCGACCAGGCGCAGCGCGGACAGCGACAGCGACTCGACGCCGCGGATGCGGCCGTGGCCGTCGCAGCGCGGGCAGACGATCTGGGTGGATTCGCCCAGCGACGGGCGCAGGCGCTGGCGCGACATCTCCAGCAGGCCGAAGCGGCTGATGCGGCCGACCTGCACGCGCGCGCGGTCGAGCTTGAGCGCGTCCTTCAGCTTCTCCTCGACGTCGCGCTGGTGGCGCGGGCTGTCCATGTCGATGAAGTCGATCACGATCAGGCCGCCGGCGTCGCGGATGCGCAGCTGGCGGGCGATCTCGACCGCGGCCTCGCAGTTGGTGTTGAACGCCGTTTCCTCGATGTCGCTGCCCTTGGTCGCCTTCGCCGAGTTGATGTCGATGGCGGTCAGCGCCTCGGTCTGGTCGATCACGATCGAGCCGCCGGAGGGCAGGCGCACGGTGCGGTCGAACGCGCTTTCGATCTGCGTCTCGATCTGGAAGCGCGAGAACAGCGGGGTGGTGTCCTTGTAGAGCTTCAGCTTGCGCAGGTTGTTCGGCATCACCTGCTGCATGAAGTCGCGCGCATCCTCGTACAGCGATTCCTCGTCGATCAGGATCTCGCCGATGTCGTTGCGCAGGTAATCGCGCAGGGCGCGGATGATCAGCTTGGATTCCTGGTAGACCAGGAACGGAGCGGAGCGGGTCTTGGTCGCCTCGGCGATCGCCTTCCACAGCTGCAGCAGGTAGTCGAGGTCCCACTGCAGCTCTTCGGCGTCGCGGCCAACCCCGGCGGTGCGCACGATCAGGCCCATCTCGTCGGGCAGCTGCAGATGGTCCATCGCGTCCTTGAGGCTCTGCCGGTCCTCGCCCTCGATGCGGCGCGAGACGCCGCCGGCGCGGGGGTTGTTCGGCATCAGCACCAGGTAGCGGCCGGCCAGCGAGATGAAGGTGGTCAGCGCGGCGCCCTTGGTGCCGCGCTCCTCCTTCTCGACCTGGACGATCAGCTCCTGGCCTTCCTTGAGCAGCTCGCGGATGCCGGCCTTGTTGGGGTCGACCCCGGGCTGGAAGTACTCGCGGGCGACTTCCTTCAGCGGCAGGAAGCCGTGGCGCTCGGCGCCGTATTCGATGAAGCAGGCCTCGAGGGAGGGCTCTACGCGGGTGATGCGGCCCTTGTAGATGTTGGCCTTCTTCTGTTCCTTGGAGGGGATCTCGATGTCGAGATCGTAAAGGGCCTGGCCGTCCACGATGGCCACGCGCAACTCTTCACGCTGAGTTGCGTTGATCAGCATACGTTTCATTGTCTTGTCCTCGGCTCCACCGCGCGGCCGCGCGCCGCGGCGGCGCTTGCGGGCGGCCGGCCGGGGATCGCGCCGCTGCGGGAGCGGCTATGGCTACGAGGCAGTCCTCTGCCCCGGGTTGTTCGTCGGTCATGCGTTGCCGGGACCCCTGCCGCCACAAGCGGCGGCAGGCAATCACCGACCCGAACCGTTACGATGCGCCGATGAACTCTGCCGGTTCCGGTCAGGATCGCCGGCTGGGTTCTCGTCGACGTGACGGGCGGATGCGGTCCGGGGGCTCAGGCCCACCGGGGGTTCGCGCAGCGCCTGCCGAGTGTAACCGTTTCTCCTGGAATTTTTCAATGATGACGGCAACTTCCCGCGCGGACTTCGCGGGCGTGCGCACGCTCGCGATCGGCCCGGAGCGCGACGGCCAGCGGCTCGACAACTGCCTGGCCGCGCTGCTCAAGGGGGTTCCGCGCAGCCTGATCTACCGCCTGCTGCGCACCGGCCAGGTGCGGGTCAACGGCAAGCGGGCGAAGCCCGACACGCGGCTGGCCGAGGGCGACCTGCTGCGCATCCCGCCGGTGCGCACCGCCGAGCGGGATTCGGCCGCGCCGCCGAGCGGGCAGCCCGAGCGCCTGGCCGCGGCGGTGATCTACGAGGACCGCGACTTCCTGGTGATCGACAAGCCGTCGGGCATCGCCAGCCACGGCGGCAGCGGCATCAGCCACGGCGCCATCGAGCTGCTGCGCGCGGCGCGTCCGCGCGACCACCTCGAACTGGTGCACCGCCTCGACCGCGACACCTCCGGCGTGCTGGTGTTCGCGCGCACCCGCGCCGGCCTGACCGGCCTGCAGGCGCTGATCCGCGAAGGCGCCACCACCAAGCAGTACCTGTGCCTGCTGGACGGCCGCCTGCCGCGGGCGCGCGTGGACGTCAACGCGCCGTTGCGCAAGTCGGTCCTGCAGGGCGGCGAGCGCATGGTGCGGGTGGCCGACGACGGCAAGGCGGCGCTGACCTTCTTCCGCGAAGTCGAACGCTACCCCGGCGCCAGCCTGGTCGAGGCGACGCTCGGCACCGGCCGCACCCACCAGATCCGCGTGCACGCCGCGCACATCGGCCATCCGATCGCCGGCGACGACAAGTACGGCGACAAGGCGGCCAACCGCCGTTTCCGCGCGCTCGGCCTCAAGCGCCTGTTCCTGCATGCGGCGCGCTTCGAGTTCGAACTGGGCGGCAAGGCCTACGGCTTCTCGGCGCCGCTGCCGGACGATCTGCGCGGCGTGCTCGATGCGCTGGACGCGCAGCCGCGCTGACGTTCAGCCAGCGAGGATCGCCTCGACGCGCGCGGCGCAGACCATGTCGTTCAGCGACAGCCCGCCGACGTCGTGGGTCGACCAGCGCACCAGGCAGTGGCCGTAGCCGACCTCGAGATCGGGGTGGTGGTCTTCGCGGTTGGCCATGTAGCCGATGGCGTTGACGAAGCCGAGCGTGCGATGGAAATCGGCGAAGCGGAAATCCTTGCGGATCGCGCGGCCGTCGGCCTCGACTTGCCAGCCGGGCAGGGCGGCGAGGTGGTCGCGCACCTGCGCCGGCGTCAGCGCGTGCTCGGCGCCCTTGCGCGGCTGGCAGTGCATCTTCGCGAGCTCATCGAGCGTCATCGCGGCGAATCCTGTGGACGGGGGCAGCGCACGAGTATAGCCGCGGCGCGCTGTGCGTCGGGCGCAAACTGGACTAAAATAGTGCTGATTCACGGAGTGGCTCGATGATCCAGATTTCCACGACCGCGCAGGAGCATTTCAAGCGCCTGATCGCCCAGCAGGGGGCCGACGGCATCGGCATCCGCATCAGCGTGCGCGAAGCGGGCACGCCGGCGGCCGACTGCGAGCTGGAATTCTGCGATCCGCAGGAGCTGAGCGGCGACGAGTGGACCGTTGAGTGCGAAGGTTTCAACCTGTACGTGCCGAGCGACAGCGCGCGCTGGCTGGACGGCGCCGAGATCGACTACCAGCCGCATCGCACCGGCGGCCAGCTCAGCATCCGCGCGCCGAAGATCAAGGGCGACATCCCGGGCGTGGATGCCGGCCTGATCGAGCGCGTGCGCTACGTGCTGGAGTCCGAGGTCAATCCCAAGGTCGCGGCGCACGGCGGCCGCGTCGCCCTGCTCGAAGTGGGCGCCGACGGCGTGGTCGTGCTGCAGTTCGGCGGCGGCTGCCATGGCTGCGGCATGGTCGACGTCACCCTGAAGCAGGGCGTCGAGAAGACCCTGCGCGAGCGCATCCCGGAGATCACCGGAGTGCGCGACGCCACCGACCACAGCACGGGCTCCAAGCCGTACTACCAGCGCCAGGCGCAGGGCAGCAGTCCGTATTCTTCGTGACGCCGCCGCGGCGACGCCTCGCCCAAAACACGAAGGGCCCGGTCGATGCCGGGCCCTTCGTCGTTTCCGCGGCGGAAACGGCGCTCAGTTGCCGGCGACCACGCCGTGCAGGTCGTGGACCTTCGCCGGCAGGCCGGAGAAGTAGGCGGCGACGTCCTGGATGTCCTGTTCGGACAAGGTGGCCGCGAAGCCGACCATGATCGGATTCTTGCGGTTGCCGTTCTTGTATTCGTGCAGGGCCTGCTCGAGGTAGTCGGCGTACTGGCCGGCCAGGCGCGGGTACTGCGGATCGGTGGCGTTGCCGTCGGCGCCATGGCAGGCGAAGCAGGCGGCGGCCTTCTTCTGGCCGTCGTCGGGGTTGCCCTTGGCGAAGGCGGGGGCGGACAGCGCCAGCGCGGCGGCAACGGAAACGAGTGTGAGCACGCGATTCATCGTGATCTGTTCCTGTGTGCGGTGGGCGCTTACTGCTTGGCCAGGCTGGCGAGGTAGGCCGCCACGTCGGCGATGTCCTGGTCGGACAGGCTCTCGCCCTGCGCGCGCATGGTCGGGTGCGAGCGGTTGCCGCTCTTGTATTCCTTCAGCGCGCTGACGAGGTAGTCCTCGTTCTGGCCGGCGATGCGCGGCACGTGGTAGTTCGGATAGGCGTTCTTGTAGCCGGTGACGCCGTGGCAGCCGGCGCAGGTGTACACCAGGATGCGGCCATGCTCCTTGTCGCCCGCAGCGTGTGCGGTGCCGAACATCAGCGCCGAGCCGGCGAGCAGGGATGCAAGCAGTAGCGATCGCGTCATCGTGTGGTTCCCCCCGGATGGTGGTGTGGCCGGTTCAAAAACCCGGAGTATAGCGTGCGCGGCACGGCATGCGACAAGTTGTCCATGACCGGAGTCAAGCATGACCTGCGGCCCACGACGGCGCGCCCGGCGGCGGGCAGAGTGCGCGCCGCATCCCGTCGTCCCGCCTGCATCCCTTTTCGACCGCCGCGCATCCACCGGATGTGCTTGCATCTCCGTCAGCTTAGTGTTATACATAACTATAACACCACATCAACAACACACCGACCGCTCGCCATGGCCATCACGATCCGTCGATTTCATCCTTCTATCGTCCTGATCCCGCTGATCTTTTCCATGGCGCTCGGCGCCTGCGGCGGCGGCCGGGGGGCGTCGGACAAGGACGCTTCGGCCGGCACCCGCATCCCCGTCGAGGCCGCCGTGGCCGGCCGGGCGCCGATCGCGGCCAGCTACTCCGGTACCGGGACGCTCGAGGCTCGGGGCGAAACCGATGTCGTCGCGAAGGCCGGCGGCGTGCTGCTCAAGCTGTACGTGGAAGAGGGCGAGCACGTGCGCAAGGGGCAACTGCTGGCGCAGCTCGACGACGCCAGCGCGCGCGCCAGCGTGGCGCAGAGTCTCGCGCAGATGCGCAAGGCCGAGGCCACCTACGCGCGCGCCGAACGCGCGATCCAGCAGCAGCTGATCCCGCGCGCCGAGTACGACCAGGACAAGTATGACCTGGAAACGCAGCGCGCCGCGTATACCGGTGCCACCCTGCAGTTGGCGTACACGCGCATCGAGGCGCCGATCGACGGCGTGGTTTCCAGGCGCATGGTCAAGCTCGGCAACCTGATCCAGCCCAACCAGGCGCTGTTCCACGTCGTCGACATGGAGCCGCTGCAGGTCACGTTGAACGTGCCCGAGCGCGAGTTCGGCACGCTCGCGGCGGGCCAGCCGGTGAAACTGGCGGTGGACGCGCTGCCGGGCAAGGCGTTTCCCGGCAGCGTCGCGCGCATCGCGCCGGTGGTGGACGCGGCCAGCGGCACGTTCCGCGTCACCTGCGAGTTCCGCGACGCCACGCGCGCGCTCAAGCCGGGCATGTTCGGGCGCGTCGACGTGGTCTACGACCAGCGCCGCGACGCGCTGGTGATTCCGCGCAGCGCGCTGATCGAGGAAGACGGCGAGACCGCGGTGTTCGTGGTCGAGCGCGGCGCGCCGCCGAAGCCGGTCGCGCCGGCCAGGGGCAAGCCTGGCGAGGCGGTCGCCGCGGAGCGCAAGCCGCCGGCGGCGCCGACGCTGGTCGCCAAGCGCCGCATGGTGAAGATCGGCTATGCCGACGGCAGCCGCGTCGAGATCCGCGACGGCCTCAAGCCCGGCGAACGCGTGATCACGATCGGCCGCAACGCGGTGCGCGACGGCACCGAGGTGCAGGTGCTGGAGAACGCGCAGTGAGCCTTCCCGAACTCGCCACGCGCCGGCGCGTGACCGTCGGCATGCTGACGCTGACCCTGGTGCTGTTCGGCCTGATCGGCCTGGCCGGGCTGAAGGTCAACCTGCTGCCCGACCTGTCGTATCCGACCCTGACCGTGCGCACCGAGTACGAGGGCGCCGCGCCGCTGGAGATCGAGAACCTGGTCACCCAGCCGGTCGAGGAAGCGGTCGGCGTGGTCAAGAACGTGCGCAAGGTGCACTCGGTGTCGCGCACCGGCCAGTCCGACGTGATCATGGAGTTCGCCTGGGGCACGGACATGGACATGGCCAGCCTCGAGGTGCGCGACAAGCTGGACACGCTGCAATTGCCGCTGGATGCGAAGAAGCCGCTGCTGCTGCGCTTCAATCCGTCCACCGACCCGATCGTGCGCCTCGGCCTGGTCGCCGCCGGCGACCAGGCGCTCGACGAGGCGCGGCTGAAGCAGTTGCGCCGCTACGGCGACGACGAGCTGAAGAAGCGGCTGGAGCCGCTGCCGGGCGTCGCCGCGGTCAAGGTCGGCGGCGGCCTCGAGGACGAGATCCAGGTCGCGATCGACCAGCAGCGCCTGGCGCAGCTCGGCATCGACGTCAACGACGTCGTCACCCGCCTCAAGAACGAGAACGTCAACATCTCCGGCGGCCGCATCGACGAGGGCCGCCAACGCTACCTCGTGCGCACGGTCAACCAGTTCCAGAACCTGGACGAGATGCGCGACCTGCTGGTCAAGGTCGACCGCGGCGTGCCGGTGCGGCTGCGCGACATCGCCACGGTCACGCAAGGCTACAAGGAGCGCGAGGGCGTGGTGCGCATCGACGGCCGCGAGGCGATCGAGCTCGCGGTCTACAAGGAAGGCGACGCCAACACGGTAAGCGTGGCGCAGGGCATCAAGGGCGAGTTGGAGCGGCTGCAGAAGTCGCTGCCCACCGGCACCAGGCTCAGCGTGATCGAGGACCAGTCGGTGTTCATCCAGCACGCGCTGGCCGAAGTGCGCAACGACGCCATCCTCGGCGGCGTGCTGGCGATCCTGATGATCTTCTTCTTCCTCGGCCACGCCTGGAGCACGTTCATCATCTCGCTGTCGCTGCCGGTCTCGCTGATCGCCACGTTCTTCTTCATGGACCAGCTCGGCCTCAGCCTGAACGTGATGTCGCTGGGCGGCCTGGCGCTCGCCACCGGCATGGTGGTGGACGACTCGATCGTGGTGCTGGAGAACATCGCGCGCCTGCGCGAGAAGGGCGCCTCGATCCTCGAAGCGTCGGTGAAGGGCGCGGCCGAGGTCGGCATGGCGGTGACCGCCTCGACGCTGACCACGGTCGCGGTGTTCTTCCCGCTGGTATTCGTGCAGGGCGTGGCCGGGCAGCTGTTCCGTGACCAGGCGCTGACCATCACCTTCGCGATGCTGATTTCGCTGGTGGTGGCGATGAGCCTGATTCCGATGCTGGCCTCGCTGAAGGGGCGCGCGCCGCTGGCCTATCGCGAGGAACTCGAACCCGCCAGGCCGCAGGGGCGCCTCGGCGCGCTGCCGCGCGGCCTGGTCTGGCTGTTCGTCAAGCTGTTCGGCGGCGTCGCCCGCGTCGTCGGTCCGGCGCTGCGCTTCGTCGGCCGCGGCGTGGTGCGCCCCTACGACAAGGCTGCCGCGTTCTACCACCGCTCGCTGCCGCGGGCGCTGGCGCATCCGTGGCGCGTGCTCGGTTTCGCCGCCGCCGCGTTCGCGCTGACGATGGCGCTGCTGCCGACGCTCGGCCTCGACCTGATCCCGCAGCTTGCGCAGGGACGGTTCGACATGACCGTGACGCTGCCGCCCGGCACGCCGCTGAAGGAAACCGACGCGCTGGTGCGCGAGATCGCCGCGCAGCACGCCAAGGATCCGGGCGTCGCCTCGATCTACGGCGTCGCCGGCACCGGCACGCGGCTCGACGCCAACCCGACCGAGTCCGGCGAGAACATCGCGCGGCTGTCGATCGCGCTGGCCGACGGCGCCGGCAAGCAGGCCGAGGCTGCGGAAACCGCGCGGTTGCGTGCGGCGATGGCCGCGCATGCGGGCGCGGAGGTGAAGTTCTCGCGGCCGCAACTGTTCAGTTTCTCCGCGCCGCTGGAAGTGGAGATCCGCGGCTACGACCTCGACGCGCTGTCCAAGGCCGGGCAGAAGCTGGCCGCGCTGATGAAGGAGTCGCCGCGCTTCGCCGACGTGAAATCGACGGTGCAGGGCGGCTACCCGGAGATCCGCATCCGCTTCGACCAGGAGCGCGCCGCCGCGCTCGGCCTGACCACGCGCGATATCGCCGACCGCGTCGTGCGCAAGGTGAAGGGCGAGGTGGCCACGCGCTACAACTTCCGCGACCGCAAGGTCGACGTGCTGGTGCGCGCGCGCGAGGCCGATCGCGCCAGCGTCGACGACATCCGCAACCTGATCGTCGGCTACGTCGCCGCGAACGCCGCGGCGGGTGGCAGCGCGACCGGCGGCGCGGGCAGCAACGGCAGCGCATCCGCCTCCACCGCCGCCATGAGCGACACCGCCGGCAGCGCCGCCGACACGCCGGTGCGCCTGTCCGCGGTCGCCGACGTGGTCGCCACCGAAGGCCCCAGCGAGATCCACCGGGTCAGCCAGGAGCGCGTCGCGATCGTGTCCGCCGGTTTGCGCTACGGCGACCTCGGCAGCGCGGTGCAGGAAGTGCGCACGCTGGTGGCGCAGCACCCGCTTGCCGCCGGCGTTTCCGTGCGCGTCGGCGGCCAGGGCGACGAGCTGAGCGAATCGATGCGCTCGCTGCTGTTCGCGCTCGGCCTGGCGATCTTCCTGGTCTACCTGGTGATGGCCTCGCAGTTCGAGTCGCTGCTGCATCCGTTCGTGATCATGTTCTCGATCCCGCTGGCCGCGGTCGGCGCGGTGCTGTCGCTGAAGCTGACCGGCGCGGCGATCTCGGTGGTGGTGTTCATCGGCCTGATCATGCTGGTCGGCATCGTGGTGAAGAACGCGATCGTGTTGATCGACCGCGTCAACCAGTTGCGCGAGGAGGGCCACGCCAAGCGCGAGGCGATCGCGCTGGCCGCGGAGTCGCGCCTGCGGCCGATCGTGATGACCACGCTGTGCACGCTGATCGGCTTCCTGCCGCTGGCGATCGGCGTCGGCGAGGGCGCCGAGGTGCGCGCGCCGATGGCGGTCACGGTGATCGGCGGCCTGGCGGTCTCGACCTTGCTGACGCTGGTGGTGGTGCCGGTGGTGTACGACCTGCTGGACCGCCGCGCCGACGCCTGGTACGTGGCGCGCGGCGAGCGCAAGCGCGCGAAGATGGCGCAGCGCGATGCCGGCGAGGCGGCCGGAGAGCAGCCGGCATGACGCTCGCCGAGCTCAGCCTGAAGCGGCCGGTCACCGCGGTGATGTTCTTCGTGTCGATGACCGTGATCGGCCTGATCGCCGCGTTCCGCCTGCCGCTCGAGCAGTTCCCCAGCCTCGACGTGCCGTTCGTGGCGATCAACCTGCCGTATCCGGGATCGACGCCCGCAGAGATCGAGCGCACCATCGCGCGCCCGGTCGAGGAGGCGCTGGCCACGCTGCCGGGCATCAAGCGCATGCGCTCGACTTCGACGGCCGACAGCGCGCAGATCTTCCTCGAGTTCAAGTGGGGCGAGAACACCGCGTTCAAGGCGGTCGAGGCGCGCGAGAAGATCGACGCGATCCGCAAGGACCTGCCGTCCGACCTGCAGCGCTACGACGTGCTGAAGTTCTCCACCAGCGACGATCCGCTGCTGCAATTGCGCATCGCCAGCGAGGGCGGCGACCTGTCCAACGCCTACGCGTTGCTCGACCGCGAGTTCAAGCGCCCGCTGGAGCGCATTCCGGGCGTGGCCCGCGTCAACATCCAGGGCGTCGGCGAGCCGGAGGTGCAGATCGAGCTGTCCGCCGACCGCGTGGCCGCGCACAGCGTCGACCTGCGGGACCTCTACCAGCGCCTGCAGAAGGCCAATTTCTCGCTGAGCGCCGGCCAGATCGGAGGCGCCGACATGCGCTTCCGCGTGCAGCCGGAAGGCCAGTGGAACAGCCTCGACGACATTCGCGCGTTCCCGGTCGATGCGCACGGCCTGCGCCTCGGCGACATCGCCACGGTCAGCCTCAAGCCAGAGCGCCTCGAATACGCGCGCCGCCTCGACGGCCGCCCCGCGATCGGCGTGGACATCTACCGCGAGCGCAATGCCAACCTGGTCGATGTCGGAAGCGCGGTGATGGCGGCGGTCGAGCAGATCCGCCGCGAGCCCGAGCTGCACGGCATCCGCGTCTACGCGTTGGACAACCAGGCGGAGAGCGTCACCGGCTCGCTGCGCGAACTCGGCAAGGCCGGCCTCGAGGGCACGCTGCTGGCGGTGCTGGTGCTGTTCTTCTTCCTGCGTGACTGGCCGTCGACGCTGATGGTGTCGCTGGCGATCCCGATCTGCATGGTGATCACGCTGGGCTGCATGTACTTCCTCGGCATCAGCCTGAACGTGCTGTCGATGATGGGCCTGCTGCTGGCGGTCGGCATGCTGGTGGACAACGCGGTGGTGGTGGTGGAAAGCATCTACCAGTACCGCGAGAAGCATCCCGACAAGCCGTGGTACTGCGCGGTGCAGGGCACCCAGGTGGTCGGCATCGCCATCGCCGCGGGCACCTTCACCAGCGTGGTCGTGTTCCTGCCCAACCTGTTCGGCGAGAAGAACGACATCGCGATCTTCCTGACCCAGGTGGCGATCGCGATGTCGATCGCGCACCTGGCCTCGTGGCTGGTCGCGGTCAGCCTGGTGCCGATGCTGTCGTCCAGGCTGCCGCCGCCGAAGTTCCTCGGCCGCGAGAACGCGATCACGCGCCTGCGCGCGCGCTACCAGCGCGTGGTCGCCTGGACGCTGCGCCACCGGCGCTGGACCATGACCGCGGTGTTCGCGCTGTTCGCGCTCAGCCTGGTGCCGATCATGCTGACCAAGAAGGACATGTTCGACGGCGGCGAGCCGCGCCGCCTGCGCCTGTTCTATCAGCTCAACGCGAACTACCGGCTGCAGGACCTCAAGCCGGCGGTGCTGCAGGTGGAGGACTACCTCAACCGCAACCGCGAGAAGTTCGAGATCCGCACGCTGTACAGCTACTACAGCGAGCGCAACAACGACTTCACCGTTACCGACGTCCTGCTGAAGGACGGGGCCGAGGCCAAGCGCAGTTCCAAGGACATCCAGGAGGAGATCCGCAAGGGCCTGCCCACGCTCGCGATCGGCAAGGTCAGCTTCGACTTTCCGCGCGGCAACGGCGGCAACAACGGCGTCGATATCGCCCTGACCGGCGATTCGACGGAGCAACTGCGCGAGCTGGCCGACAGCGCGATCCCGGTGCTGTCGCGGCTGCCGAGCCTGCGCGACGTGCGCGCCAGCGTCGGCAACGGCGACCGCGAGATGGCCACGCACGTGGACCGCGTCCGCGCCAAGAGCTACGGCTTCGGTGCCGACGAGGTGGCGCAGTACATCGCGATCGCGCTGCGCGGCATGCCGCTGAAGGAGTTCCGCAGCGGCGACCGCGAGATCCCGGTCTGGCTGCGCTTCCAGGGCGCCGACACGCAGAGCCTGCAGGGGCTCAGCGACTACACCCTGCGCGCCGCCGACGGCACCCGCGTGCCGCTGATGTCGATGCTGCGCGCGGACACGCGCGAGACGCCGTCGGCGATCGAGCGCGTCGACCGGCGCACCTCGCTGAAGATCAGCGCCAACCTCGCGCAGGGCAGGACCATGCCTGATGCGCGCAGGGAAATCACCGCGGCGATGGACGCGCTGGCGCTGCCGCCCGGCTACAAGTGGAGCTTCGGCGAAGGCTTCGACCGCGACCAGGACGCCGGCCAGCAGATGCTGCTGAACACGCTGCTGGCGCTGGTGCTGGTCTACGTGGTGATGTGCGCGATGTTCGAGTCGCTGGTGTTCCCGGCGGCGATCCTGACCACCTTCGTGTTCTCGGTGTTCGGCGTGTTCTGGCTGTTCTGGCTGACCGGCACCACCTTCTCGATCATGGCCTTCATCGGCATCCTGATCCTGATGGGCGTGGTGGTGAACAACGGCATCGTGATGATCGTGCACATCAACCAGTTGCGCCACGACGGCCACGCGCGCAGCGAGGCGCTGGTGCTCGGCGCCGGCGAGCGCCTGCGGCCGGTGCTGATGACCATGGCGACCGCGATCCTCGGCATGCTGCCGCTGTCGCTGGCCAGCGCGGTGGCGTGGAACGACGGCCCACCGTACTACCCGATGGCGCGCGCCATCGCCGGCGGCCTGACGTTCTCGACCATCGTCACCCTGCTGGCGCTGCCGTGCATCTATGCGCTGCTGGACGACGCGCGCATGTGGGTGCGCCGCGTGATCCGCGACGCGCGCGCGGGCCGGGTGCGCCGCCGCGTGCCGGCGCTGGCTGCCTCCGGCGAGGGCTGAACGCGGCGGTGTACGCGGCGACGCCGCGAGAGGCGGCTAGAACAGCGCCTTGAGGATGCGGAAGCCGGCGATGTATTCGCCGGCGATGGTGCCGAGGTTCACCAGCACGAACACCAGCAGGGTCTGCGCGACGCGGTTGCGCCACCAGCCGCGCCAGTCGACCAGGTCATCGCGCAGGCGCTCGAAGTCGGCGATGCGCGGCTTGCGCAGCCAGGCTTCGGCCAGGGCCGCGCATACGCCGGAGGACAGGCCCGGCGGCCGGATCGGTTTCAGTGGGCCGGCGACGAACGCGGTCAGCACGCTCAGCGGGTGCGCGCGCGCGAGGATCGCCGCCAGGGCGGACAGGCCGCCGGTGAACAGGATCCAGTCGCGCAGCGCCGCGGCGCCGAGCGAGGCGTCGCGGCGGAACATCACCGCGATGGCGGCGAAGATCGCCAGCACCAGCCCCAGCGCCAGCCACTTCGGCCAGCGCGCGGCCGGCGGCACCGCGCTGAGCGCGGCGAGATCGGCGGCCTCGCCTTCGGCGAGGTGCCGGCGCAACCCGGCGAGGTGGCCCGCGCCGAGCACGACCAGCACGCGGCGCACCGTCGGCGCGCGCGCCGCTTCCTCGCGCAGGCGCGCCGCCATGTAGGCGTCGCGCTCGCCGATCAGCGCGGTGTACAGCGACTGCGATTCCTCGGCGAATTCGCGGAACGCGCCTTCCAGCAGGTCGCCCTGCTTGAGCTTCTCGATGTCGCCCTCGGCGATCCCGTCGCGCTCGAACAGCCCGCCGACCAGGCCGGCGAGGATGCCGAGCCTGTCCTTGAAGCCGACCGAGCGCCAGGTGCGCTTCAGCGTCACGCCGACGTCGCGGTCGACCAGCCAGGTCGGCAGGCCGCGCTGGTCCGCGCCCTGCATGGCCGCCTTCATCTCGGCGCCGGGCTCGATGCCGAACTGCTCGGCGAGGCGGCGCTGGAACGCGGAGAGCGCCAGGCTGGCCGCGACCATGCCGGCCTTGCCCTGGCGGATCACCTGGAACAGGTCCATCTGCGCGAACGCCGCCGGGTCGCGCATGGCGCGCGCGCGGTTCTCGCACAGCTCCACCGCGACCGCATCGAAGGTCTCGCGCGCGAGCAGCGCCTCGACGGCGGCGACGCTGGCGCGCGATACGTGTGCGGTGCCGAGCAGCACGTATTCGATGCCGTCGCGGCTGACGCGCTCGATCGGCTGGTCGGCGAGCGGATCGGCGACGGTGGCGGCGGTGGGCGAGGGTGGCGCGGAGGAATCCATTGGTCTTTTTTGCACGGGCGGTCGGAGGAGCGAGGCTTGGAGAGCCGCCGCGCCTGGGGCGGGTTCAATCGCGGTAGCGTTTCAGCAGGTCGCCGTAGGCGTCGATGCGACGGTCGCGCAGGAACGGCCAGATGCGGCGCACGTTCTCGCTGCGCGCCATGTCGATCTCGGCGAGCAGCAGCTCGCGGCGGTCCGTGCCGGCGCGCGCGAGGAATTCGCCCTGCGGCCCGGCGACGAAGCTCGAACCCCAGAACTGCAGGCCGCGGCCGCCGTCCGGCGCCGGCTCGAAGCCGGTGCGGTTGCAGGCCAGCAGCGGCAGGCCGTTGGCGACGGCGTGGCCGCGCTGCACGGTGATCCAGGCGTCGCGCTGGCGCTCCTTCTCGTCCACGGCGTCGGCGGGATCCCAGCCGATCGCGGTCGGGTACAGCAGCAGTTCGGCGCCGGCCAGCGCCATCAGGCGCGCGGCTTCCGGATACCACTGGTCCCAGCACACCAGCACGCCGAGGCGGCCGACCGAGGTCCGGATCGGCTCGAAGCCGAGGTCGCCCGGCGTGAAGTAGAACTTCTCGTAGAACGCCGGATCGTCCGGGATGTGCATCTTGCGGTAGACGCCGGCGATTGCGCGCGAACGGTCGAACACCACGGCGGTGTTGTGGTAGAGGCCGGCGGCGCGGCGCTCGAACAGCGAAGCCACCACCACCAGCTTCAGCGCCTCGGCCAGCGCGCCGATGCGCTCGGTGCCGGGGCCGGGGATCGCCTCCGCGCGCTCGAACTCGTCGACGCTCTCGTGCTGGCAGAAGTACGGGCCGTTGTGCAGCTCCTGCAGCAGCACCAGCGACGCGCCGGCGGCGGCGGCTTCGCGCAGGCCGGCCTCGATGGCGTCCAGGTTGGCGTCGCGGCTGCCGCGGTCGGTGTCCTGCAGCAGCGCCACTTTGAGGGTGCGGGCCATGCGCGGTCCGTATTCCGTGGTCGGTGGGGTCGCCTAGTGTAGCCGAGCGCTCAGCGCCCGTAGGTCAGGGTGACCTCGGCCTTGCCCAGCGTGTGGTCGCGTAGCGCGGGAGCGGCCGTCGCCGGCGAGGCGTCGGCCCGCACCGGCAGGGCGGCGACGTCCAGCGCGTGGACGGCGAACACGTAGCGATGCGGCGGGTCGCCGGCGGGCGGGCAGGGGCCGCCCCAGCCGGCCGCGCCGAAATCGTTGCGCAGCGCGCGTGCGCCCTTCGGCAGCGCGCCGCCTTCGGGCAGCGCGTGCGCCGACGCCGGCAGGTCGATCACGAACCAGTGCCACCAGCCATGGCCGGTCGGCGCGTCGGGGTCGTAGACGGTCACCGCGAAGCTGCGCGTGCCGGCCGGCGCGCCCTGCCAGTCCAGGCGCGGCGCGAGGTTGTCGCCGCGGCAGCCGTAGCCGTCGTAGGCATGCCGCTCGGCAATGCGGCCGTGCGCATCGGCAGCGTCGACGTGCAGGCGGAATTCGCCGGCGTGCGCGCTGCCGGCGAACGCGAAGGCGAGGAATGCGGCGAGGGTGCGTGGCATGGAAGCGGCTCCATGCGGAGGCGGGCGCCGACGATGATATACCTTCGCGGCGCGGCCCGATGCGCCCGCGCCGCCGCGCGGTTCAGCCGAGCGCGCCGGCCGGGAGCTGCATGGTCACGCAGTGCAGGCTGCCGTTCTGCCAGATCAGCGGCCGGCACGGCACCGGCACGACCTCGCGGCCGGGATGCGCGGCGGCGATCACCTGCGCCGCGCCGGCATCGGCCGGATCGCCATACACGGGCATCAGCACCGCGCCGTTGACGATCAGATAGTTCGCGTAGGACGCCGCGAGGCGCCGTTCCCCGTCGATGATCGGCCGCGGCCAGGGCAGCGCGTGCAGCGTGTACGGACGGCCATCGGCGGTGCGCAGCGCGGCCAGTTCCTCGCGCATCGCCGCCAGTTCGTCATGGTGAGGGTCGGCGGGATCTTCGCAGGCCTGGTACACGATCGCGTCGCCCGGCGCGAAGCGCGCCAGCGTATCGATGTGCGCGTCGGTGTCGTCGCCTTCGAGATAGCCGCGGTCCAGCCACAGCACGCGGCGCGCGCCCAGCGACTTGCGCAGCATCTGCGCGATCGCCTCGCGCGACTGTTCGGGATGGCGCTGGTGCAGGCAGCGCCAGGTGGTCAGGATCGTGCCGCGGCCGTCGCTTTCGATGGCGCCGCCTTCCAGCGCCCAGTCGATGCGGCGGTGCTCGGCGTGTGCGAACAGGCCGCGTGCGACCAGGCCTTCGATCAGGCGGTCGTCGCGGCTCGCCTCGAACTTGCCGCCCCAGCCGGTGAAGCGGAAGTCGTGCAGGCGGAAGCGCGCGCCGTCGGTCAGCGTGATCGGGCCGGAGTCGCGCAGCCAGGTGTCGTCGTAGGGGATCTCGACGAAGCGCACGCGCGTCGCGTCCACGCCTGCATTGTCGAGCAGCGCGGCGGCGCGCGTGCGCACGGCCTCGTCCGCCACGCAGACGATCGCCGGCTGGAAGCGCGTGATCGCCAGCACCAGCGCGGTATAGGTCGATTCGGTCTGGAACAGGCGCGGCGCCCAGTCGGTGCCGGCGTGCGGCCAGGCGACCAGCACTGCTGCCTGCGGCGCCCATTCCGCAGGCAGGCGGAAAACGTCGGTTGTCATGCGGCTACGGTGAGGAAGCGGCGGGTGCCGGCGACGCGGGCGTGTCCACCACGCTGTGGATCACGCGGTCGCGCTCGAAGTAGACGGTGTAGCCGGGGTAGTCCCAGCGGTTGATCGGCGGGTGCTTCGGCGCGTCGCCGCCGGCGCTGGGCAGCTTCTTCAGCGGCGCGCCGTAGCGCTTCTCCACTTCGGCCATGGTCATGCCGCGCTTGGGCAGGTCCATGCCGTGCTCCTGCTGCACCTTCTGCTTGATGCTGAACTTTTCGGCATGCGCGGCCGGCGCCGCGGCCAAGGCGATCGCGGCGGCCGCCAGCAGGGTCGACAGTGCGGTCCGAGCGGTCATGGGCATGGTGTCTCTCCCCGAAGCGGCGATGGCGTGTTTTAGCAGAAGCCGCGCACCTTATCCACGGCGGTGCGCGCCGTTCCGTGCGGCATTCAACGCTTTCGGCACGCGCCTGCGCGCACGCCGTGGATTTCGTCCGGCCGACCTCGTCGGGCCACGCCGCGAACGGTGGCGGGACCGCGGTGGCCGCGTCCTGCCGGAGCGGATTCGCCCGTCCGAAAAACAAGAAGCCGCCCGAAGGCGGCCTCTTGCGCGTTCGCGAGTGGCGTCGTGCTCAGCGCTGACGCGCCTTGAAGCGCGGGTTGCTCTTGCAGATCACGAACACCTTGCCGCGACGGCGCACGACCTTGCAGTCGCGGTGCCGCTGTTTGGCGGACTTGAGCGAGGAAAGCACCTTCACGGCCAGCTCCTTGAAACGAAACGGATAAAACAGACGGGCGAGTTTAGCCGGCGACGGCGTTCAAGGCAAGGACGGGGCGCGCGGCAGCACGCCTTCGAGGAACCGCAGCAGCACCGGCGCGGCGTTGCCGCCGCGCCAGGCGACCGCCAGCGGCATCGTCGCCTCGGCGTCGGCCAGGGGCAGGAAGCTCACGCCGGGCAGGCGCACCGCCTGCAGCGAGGCCGGCACCACGGCGAGGCCGATGCCGGCGGCGACCAGGCTGAGCAGGCTGGAGAGCTGCTGCGCCTCCTGCCGGATGCGCGGCTGCGAGCCGGTCTTGCCGGCCAGCCGCGCGAAGATGTCGTGGACGGTGCTGCTGAGCCGGCGCGGTTGCGCGACGAAGGCTTCGCCGGCCACCTCGCGAAAGCGGACGCGCGCACGCCCGGCCAGCCGGTGCGTCGACGCCACCGCCAGCAGCAGCGGCTCGCGGTCCAGCAGCTCGAAGCGCACCCGGCGCCGGGTGGGCGCATCCTTCGGCGGCGCGCGCACGAAGCCGACGTCGATGACGTCCTCGACCAGCGCGGCAAACTGCTGCTCGGTGAACATCTCGTGCAGCTCCAGCTGCACCTCGGGGTAGGCGCGGGTGAAGCGCAGCACGGCCTCGGGCAGGGTGGGGTGGAACGCGACCGAGCCGGGGTAGGCGAGCCGCAGCCGGCCGATCTGGCCGGCGGCCGCGCGCTCGGCGGTGCGGCGCGCGATGTCCGCCTGCTGCAGGGTCTTGCGCGCCTCGACCAGGAACGCGCGCCCGGCCTCGCTCAGCGCCACCCGGCGCCGGTTGCGGTCGAACAGGCGCACGCCCAGCGTCGATTCCAGCGCGCGGATCTGCTGCGACAGCGGCGGCTGCGAGATATGCAGTTGCTGTGCCGCCCGGGTAAAACTGAGGGTGTCGGCGACGGTGACGAAGTAACGCAGTTGGCGCAGATCCAACATAGATGTGTCGGCTATAACTGACACATCGATTATATATTGGACTGCAGAAGGGGCGGGGCGTAAGGTGCGCTCGCCGTTCTCCAACGGCAGTTCCGTCCCACGCCCCCCCCTCGAGGGACGGTTCCCGGTTCTGCAGGCGGTGCGCACGCTTACTTCCGGCGTTGCCCCCTCCCCCAATCCCCAACGCCCGCGCGCCGCCTGCAGGCCGCCTTCTCCCCCACCGGCTCGCCCCCGCGTCAGTGCTGCATCAGCACCGGCAGGGTAGCGTGTTCGAGCACTTGCCGGGTGGCGCCGCCGAACACGTATTCGCTGAAGCGGGTGCGGCCGTAGGCGCCCATGACCAGCAGATCCGCCCGCACCGAGGCGGCGGCATCGAGCAGGGCGCGACCTGCCTCGGCGTCGTCCGCTTCGATCGGCCGCTCGCCCGCGCCGATGCCGTGCGCCTCGAGATGGCGCTGCACGTCGAACGGCGGATGCCAGGACAGCGCCGACAGCGGTTCCTTGCGCCTGCCGCTGAGCAGCGTCACCCGTCCGGCCAGGCGCAGGATCGGCAGCGCGCCGTGGATGGCGCGGATCGATTCGGCGGAGCCGTTCCAGGCCAGCGCGACGTGTTCCAGGCGAAGCGGCGGCGCCCAGGCGGCGGGCACCACCACGCACGGCAGGTCGGTGCCGAGCACGGCGTGGCCGACCACGCCCACCGATCCGCCGGGTCGGTCCGGATCGCGCTCCAGCACCAGCAGATCGTGCCAGTTGCCGGCGTAGGCGAGCACGTCGCCGACCCGGCCCTCGGCCACGATCCATTCGCTGCCGCGCACCGCGTGTCCGGAGGCCCACGCCCGGAACGGCGCGGCCGCCGCGCGCGCGGCCTCGACCTCCTCGCGCGCCAGCGCCAGCAGCTCGGCGACCAGCATCGCCGAGTCGTAGGCGGCGATCGCCGCCGCGGGTTCGTTGACGAAGATCCCGCAGAGGCGGGCCTCCAGCATCGCGGCGAGTTCGGCCGCGAAGCGCAGCCCGTTCGGCCAGGCGTCGTGGCGCAGGGCGTAGGCGAGGATGTCGCGCATGGCGATGGCTCCGGCTGAATGGGGCTCAGCGGTACACCAGTACCGGCACCTTGCTGTGGGTCAGCACTTTCAGCGTCTCGCTGCCCAGCAGCACGGCCTTGGCGCCGCGGCGCCCGTGCGAGGCCATCACGATCAGGTCGCAGCCGCGCTTCTGCGCCTCGTCGACGATCGCCTCGTAGGGATCGTCGCAGACGATGTGGCTGCTGTCGCAGGCCACGCCCTCGGCCTTGGCGATGTCGCGCACCGTGGCCAGGTAGCGCTCGGCCCGGCTCACCGCCTGCGCGTTGTATTCCTCGCGCGTCGCCTCGAGCAGTTCGGTGACGTAGGTGAAGGTGTGGAACGCCGGGATCGCGTGGAAGGCGTGCACGCGCGCGCCGAGCAGCTTGGCCAGCTTGGCGCCTTGCCGCACGGCGCGCATGGAAAGCTCGGAACCATCGGTCGGAAGCAGGATGTGCTTGAACATGGTCATTCCCCCTCGTTGGGCCGCGTGATGCGGCGTTGGCCGAATCCGCGGCCAGCGTGACCGCTCGCGGGCGCGACAAGGTTGATCGGCATCAACGCCGCGCATCGGGCGGTCGAGGCGCCGACGCCCGGCGCCGCACTGTTGATGCAGATCAATGGGCGCGGGGCGCGCGCGGCTAGGGTGGGTTCCGCTGCCGCGGCAACGCGGCACGGTCCATCCGGTGGAGGTAGCCGTCATGCGCGTCGGAGAGCTGTGCAGCCGCGAAGTGGTGTTCGTGCACAGCGACGAAACCGCGCGTGCGGCCGCCGAAGTGATGCGCGAATACCATGTCGGCGACGTGGTGGTGGTGGTCGAGCGCAACGGGCGCAACATGCCCGTGGGCGTCGTCACCGACCGCGACCTGGCGATCGAGATCGTGGCCAAGGGGATCGACCCGGGCATCGTCACCGCCGGCGACATGATCACCCAGCGCGTCGTCTGCGCCGAACTGGAAGAAAGCTACGTCGACGTGCTCGAGCGCATGCGCCACGCCGGCGTGCGGCGCATCCCGGTGGTCGACGTGTACGGTGCGCTGGTCGGCATCCTGGCGTTGGACGACGTGCTGCGCTTCGTCAGCCGGCAGCTCGCGGACATCGCCCAGTTGATCGCCGTGCAGCCGCAGCTCGAGGCCGTCGCGCGCACCTGAGCGGATACGCAACCGATGACTACCAGACCTGGATACGCGGACGCGCTGTACGCGCGCCAGGACGCGAACGTGGTGGAAGGAGCGCGCCCGGCGTCGGCGTCGGCGCGGCGCTGGGCGGTCTGGACGGAACAGGAAGCCGCCGGCACGCAGGCCTGCTTCGCCACGCCGCTGCGCCTGACCTGCGCCAAGCTGGACTGCCCCTGGCGCGCCGAGTGCATGAAGCTGCGCGCCGACTGGATGCGCTGAGCCGCGTCGTCCGCCAGCGTTCAGCCGCGCCGGCGTAGCGGCATCGGCGGCGGGTGCCGATAGGCTTCGCCGCGCGCGGCGCACGCGCTTTCGTACACCTCGACGTAGCGGTGCGCGCTGTCGTGCCAGCTGAAGCGCCGCTCCATCGCCTGCCGCACCAGCCGCGACCACGCGCCGGCATCCGCACGCAGCGCGAGCGCGCGATCGACCGCGTCGAGCAGGCCGGCGGCGTCGGCCGAGCGCATCGCGAAGCCGGTCGCGCTGCCGTCGTCGAGGTGCCGCGGGGTCGCGTCCACGACCGTGTCGGCGAGGCCGCCGACGGGATTGACGATCGGCACCGCGCCATAGCGCATCGCGCTGAGCTGGCTGAGCCCGCAGGGCTCGAACCGCGAAGGCATCAGGAACGCGTCGGCGCCGGCGTAGATGCGGTGGGCGAGCGCGTCGTCGAAGCCGATGCGCGCGACGACGCGCCCGGGATGGGCCAGCGCGGCCGCGCGCAGGCGCGCCTCGATCGCCGCCTCGCCGCGACCGAGCACGACCAGCCGCAGCGGCCGCTGCAGCAGCGCCGGCAGCGCATCCAGCACCAGGTCGATGCCTTTCTGCGGCACCAGCCGGCCGACGTGGCCAAGCAGCACGCAGGCTTCGGCATCCGCATCGCACATGCCCAGCTCGCGCAGCAGCGCCGCGCGTCCGTGCCGCCGCGCCTGCGGCGCGCGGGCGGAGAAATGCGCCTGCAGCAACGGGTCGGTGCGCGGGTTCCACAGCGTCTCGTCGAGGCCATTGAGGATGCCGCTCAGGCGGTCGGCGCGCGTGCGCAGCGCGCCGTCCAGGCCCTCGCCGAAGGCGGGCGTGAGGATTTCCCCGGCGTAGCGCGGGCTGACCGCGGTCAGGCGATCGGCGAATTGCAGCCCGCCCTTGATGAACGCGAAGTGGCCCCAGAATTCCATCGCGTCCGGGTGCATCAGCCACGCCGGCAGCCCCAGCGCGCCTGCCGTTTCCGCCGGGAACAGGCCGCGCTGCGCCAGGTTGTGGATGGTGAACACGCTCGCTGCCGGCACGCGCGCCAGTTGCAGCAGCGGCGGCACCAGCCCGGTCTGCCATTCGTGGCAGTGCACCACGTCGGCGCGCCAGCGCAGCCCGCAGGCGTCGTCGGCCAGCGCGACCGCCGCGCGGCACAGGTCGGCGAAGCAGGCGGCGTCGTCGGCGTAGGCCGCGCCATCGGCGTCGCCGTAGATGCCGCTGCGACGGCCCAGCGCCGGGGTGTCGAGCATCCACGCCTTGAGGCGCGGTGCCGCGATCGCCTCGCGCAGCGTGCCGATGCCGGGCAGCCGCGCGATGCGACGCCCGCGCGGCATGCCGCGGATGCGCGGCAGCAGCACGCGCACCTCGTGGCCGAGGCCGGCCAGCGCATCCGGCAGCGCCTCGATCACGTCGGCGAGGCCGCCCACCTTCAGCAGCGGCCGGTACTCGGCGGCGACGAACAGGATGCGCAGCGCCATCGCGCTCAGGCCCGCGCCTCCGGCGCCAGCAGCAGCGCCGCGAGCGGCGGCAGGGTCAGCGATGCCGACCATGCGCGGCCCATCCACGCGTCCGGCGTGGCTTCGACCGCGCCGCCGTTGCCGACGTCGCCGCCGCCGTAGTGGCGCGAGTCGGTGTTCAGCAGCTCGCGGTAGCGGCCGCCCGCGGGCAGGCCGATGCGGTAGCCGTGGCGCGGTACCGGGGTGAAGTTGAGCGCGACTGCGACCGTTTGCCCGTCGCCGCGACGCAGGTAGCCGACCACCGACTGCAGCGCGTCGTGGCAGTCGATCCACTCGAAGCCGGCGTCGTCGAAATCGTGGCGATGCAGGGCAGGGCGCTCGCGGTACAGGCGGGAGAGATCGTCGACCAGGCGGCGGATGCCGGCGTGTTCCGGCGCGGCCGCCTCGGCCCAGTCCAGCGCGCGGGCGAAATCCCATTCGCTGGAGGCGGCGTGCTCCTGGCCCATGAACAGCAGCTTCTTGCCCGGCCAGGTGAACAGGTAGGCGAGCAGCAGGCGCAGGTTGGCAAAGCGCTGCCAGCGGTCGCCGGGCATCTTGCCCAGCAGCGAGCCCTTGCAGTGCACGACCTCGTCGTGCGACAGCGGCAGCACGAAGTTCTCCTCGAACGCGTACATGCGGCTGAAGGTGAGCTGGTCGTGGTGGTAGCGACGGTGCACCGGGTCGTGCGCGAAGTAGGCCAGCGTGTCGTGCATCCAGCCCATGTTCCACTTCATCGTGAAGCCGAGGCCGCCCAGCCACGCCGGTCGCGTCACGCCCGGCCAGGCGGAGGATTCCTCGGCGACCACCGCCGCGCGCGGGCATTCTTCCTGCACCGCCGCGTTGAGGTCGCGCAGGAACGCCACCGCGTCGAGATCCTCGTGACCGCCGTGCGCGTTGGGGATCCAGCCGCCGGCCTCGCGGCCGTAGTCGAGGTAGAGCATCGAGGCGACCGCATCGACGCGCAGCCCGTCGAGGTGGAATTCCTGCAGCCAGTACAGCGCGCTGGAGATCAGGAAGCTGCGCACCTCGTGGCGCGCCAGGTTGAACTTCAGCGAGCCCCAGTGCGGGGTCGCCGCGCGCTGCGGGTCGGCGTGTTCGTACAGCGCGGTGCCGTCGAACTGCGCCAGCGCCCAGTCGTCGCGCGGGAAGTGGCCCGGCACCCAGTCGAGGATCACGCCGAGCCCGTGGCCGTGCAGCGTGTCGACGAAGGCGCGGAACGCGTCCGGCGTGCCGTGCCGGCTGGTCGGCGCGAAGAAGCCGGTGCTCTGGTAGCCCCAGGAATCGTCGAGCGGGTGCTCGGTCACCGGCAGCAGCTCGACGTGGGTGAAGCCGCTGCCGGCCAGGTGGCGGACCAGCGCCTCGGCGATCTCGGCGTAGCCGAGGAAACCGCCGTCCTCGCCGCGCCGCCACGAGCCCAGGTGCATTTCGTAGACGGCCATCGGCGCGTGCGCCCAGTCCGGCCGGCAGGCCATCCACGCGGCGTCGCGCCAGCGGTAGCCCGAAGGGGCGACCACGCGCGCGGCGGTGCCCGGGCGCTGCTCGAACGCGCGGCCGTAGGGATCGGTCTTCAGCAGCACCTGGCCGGAGTCGCGGTGGCGCACCTCGAACTTGTACAGCGTGCCGGGCGCGACGTCGGGCACGAACAGCTCCCACACGCCGCTGCTGCCGCGCGCGGTCATCGGGTGGCGCCGGCCGTTCCAGCCGTTGAAGTCGCCGACCACGCTGACGCGCTCGGCGTTCGGCGCCCACACCGCGAAGCGCGTGCCGGCGACGCCGCGGCGCTCCAGCACGTGCGCGCCGAGCAGGCGCCAGGCGCGACGGTGCACGCCGGCGTTGAAGCGGTCCAGCTCGTCGCGGTCGAGCTCCGGCGCGAACGCGTAGGGATCGCGCGCGCTGTGCTCGTCGCCGCGCGGGCCGATCCAGCGCAGGCGGTAGTCGCCGGGCAGTTCCTCGCCGGCGATGTCCCATTCGAACAGGCCGTGCGCGTCGATGCGGCGCATGCGGTGCGCGCCGGGTTCGACGAAGGCGGTGCGCGCGCCGGGCAGCCAGGCGCGCAGCAGCGCATGGCCGTCTTCGCGGCGCAGGCCGAGGCAGTGGTGCGGCGCGTGGTGGCGGCCGCCGATCAGCGCGCTCAGCATGGGGACGACCGATGGCGGAAGCGTGGGCCCGGGCATGGCGCGGCGGTTCGGGGCGATTCGGTGCGGATCGACGCCAGCTTAGGCGGCGCGTTCGGCACGCCATTCTGATCTGCATCAACCTGCGCCGCCCGGTGCCCGGGCTCCAATGGAAGCAGGGTCGCCACGCGGGAGCCGCCATGGCGGTGCAGCCTTCGCAACGCTTCGTCAGCCTGATCGTGCGCGACACACTGGCGCTGGTGCTGGCCGGCGGCAAGGGCACGCGGCTGGGTGCGCTGACCATGAACCGGGTCAAGCCGGCGGTGCCGTTCGGCGGGCGCTTCCGCATCGTCGATTTCGCGCTGTCGAACTGCATCAACTCCGGCATCCGCCGCATCGGCGTGCTGACCCAGTACAAGGCGCATTCGCTGATCCAGCACATCCAGCAGGGCTGGAACTCGTTCCGCGCCGAGTTCGGCGAATACGTCGAGCTGCTGCCGGCGCAGCAGCGCGTCGGCGAGGCGTGGTACGCGGGCACCGCCGACGCGGTGCGCCAGAACACCGACATCATCCGCGGCCACGATCCGCGTTTCGTGCTGATCCTCGGCGGCGACCACGTGTACAAGATGGACTACGGCGCGCTGCTCGGTTTCCACGTCAGCCGCGGCGCCGACATCACGGTCGGCTGCATTCCGGTGCCGCTGGAGCAGGCGCACGCGTTCGGCGTGATGCAGGTCGACGCCGGCGGCCGCGTGCTGGAGTTCGTCGAGAAGCCCACGCATCCCGCGCCGATGCCGGACGCGCCCGGGCTGGCGCTGGCCTCGATGGGCATCTACGTGTTCAACGCGGCGTTCCTGCTGCAGCGCCTCGCCGCGGACGCGGAAGATGCGGAATCCAGCCACGACTTCGGCCACGACATCGTGCCGCGCGCGCTGCGCGACTGCGCGGTGTACGGCTATCCGTTCCACGATCCGGCCACCGGCAGGCCGGCGTACTGGCGCGACGTTGGCGACGTCGATTCCTACTGGCGCGCCAACCTCGAACTGCTCGACGTCGTCCCCGAGCTGAACCTGTACGACCGCGACTGGCCGATCTGGACCCTGCAGGAACAGACGCCGCCGGCGAAGTTCGTGCTGGACGAGCCGGGCCGCTGCGGCGTGGCGATCTCGTCGATGGTGGCGGGCGGCTGCGTGGTGTCCGGCGCCACCGTGCGGCACTCGATGCTGTTCTCCTCGGTGTTCGTCGACGAGGGCTCGCTGGTCGAGGACTCGATCCTGTTGCCGGGCGTGCACGTCGGCAAGCACTGCCGCGTGCGGCGGGCGATCCTCGACGCCCACTGCGTGCTGCCCGACCATGCCACGATCGGCTACGACGCGGCGGACCAGGCGCGTTACGAAGTCAGCGCGGGCGGCGTGGCGGTGGTCACGCCCGGCATGCTCGCGGAGCAGTGCGATGGCGGATGAACGGCTCCGCGTGGTGCTGGGCTGGCACATGCACCAGCCCGACTACCGCGATGCGCAGACCGGCCAGTTCATGGCGCCGTGGGTCTACCTGCACGCGCTGAAGGATTACGCCGACATGGCGGCGCACCTCGAGAACGCGCCGGGCGCCTGCGCGACCTTCAACTTCACCCCGGTGCTGCTCGACCAGATCGAGGACTACGCGCAGCGCATCGACGCCTGCCTGCGCGAAGGCCGCCCGATCGGCGGCCTGCTGCTGGATACGCTGGCGCAACCGGTGCTGGCGCTGGACGACGAGCGCCGCCGCACCGTCGTGCGCGCCTGCCTGCGCGCCAACCGCCGGCACATGATCGAGCGCTTCACGCCGTACCGGCAGCTCGCCGGCATCGCCGAAATCGCGCTCGAGCATGCCGGCGGCTTCGCCTATCTCGACGACGCGTTCGTGTTCGACCTGCTGGTCTGGCACAACCTCGCCTGGCTCGGCGAGTCGGTGCGCGCCGACCGGCGCGCCGCGGCGTTGGTCGAGAAAGCGCGGCGTTTCAGCCGCCACGACCGCAGCGTGCTGCTCGAACTGATCCGCGACGTGCTCGCCGACCTGCCGCGGCGCTACCGCACGCTGGCGGAGCAGTCGCGCGTGGAGCTTTCCACCAGCCCGTACGCGCATCCGATCCTGCCGCTGCTGCTGGACTTCGCCAGCGCGCGCGAGGCGAACGCCGCGATGCCGCTGCCGCTGGCCGCGGGCTATCCCGGCGGCGCCGAGCGCGTGCGCTGGCAGCTCGCCCAGGCGCAGGCGCTGCACGCGCACCGGTTCGGCGCGCCGGCCGAAGGCTGCTGGCCGTCCGAAGGCGCGCTCAGCGCCGCCTCGCTCGACGCGCTGGCCGAGGCGGGGTTCGCCTGGACGGCCTCCAGCCTGACCGTGCTGCGGCACAGCCTGGGGCAGGCCGAGCTTGGCTCGGATCGGCTGCACCGGCCCTACCGCCTGCACGGCGCCGGACCGGCGATTTTCTTCCGCGACGATGTGCTCTCCGACCTGATCGGCTTCACCTACAAGGACTGGGCCGCGACGGACGCGGTCGGCGACCTGCTGCGGCGGCTGGAGGCGATCGCCGCCGAGCCGGCCGGACCGGGACGGGTGGTCGGCATCGTGCTGGACGGCGAGAACGCGTGGGAGCATTACCCCGAGAACGGGCGCGCCTTCCTGGTCGAGCTGTACGGCCGCCTCGCCGCGCATCCGCAGCTCGAGCTGACCACATTCGCGCGCTGCATGCGCGACCCGGCGGTGCCGGTGCCGCCGCTGGAACGGCTCGTCGCCGGCAGTTGGGTGCACGGTGATCTCGGCACCTGGATCGGCCATGCCGACAAGAACCGCGCGTGGGACCTGCTGGTCGAAGCGAAGGGCGCGTTCGACCGCTGCGATGCCGAGGTCCGGCGCCTCGCCGAACGCCAGCTCGGCGTGTGCGAGGGGTCGGACTGGTTCTGGTGGCCGGGCGAATGGAACCCCGGCGTCGAGGTCGCCGAGTTCGAGCGCCTGTTCCGCGTGCATCTGGCCGGGCTGTACCGCGCGTTGCGGTGCGAGGCGCCCGATCACCTCGGCTACCCGTTCACCCGCGGCAGCATGGCGGTGACGGACGCGACGCCGATGCGGCCGCACCGCTGACGCCATGCGCGTCGACGACCTGCTCGCGGAACGGCGCGCCGGCGTGCTGCTGCACCCGACCGCGCTGCCCGGTGCGACCGGCGCCGGCGCGCTGGGCGCGCCGGCGGAGGCGATGCTGGACTTCCTCGCCGCGGCCGGCTGCACGCTCTGGCAGATGCTGCCGGTCGGGCCGGTGCACGCGGACCGCTCGCCGTACCGCGCGCTGTCGCTGTACGCCGGCGGCGAGCACCTGATCGGCACGCGCGCGCTGCGCGGCGAGGCGTGGCTGCGCGCCGGCGCGACGGGCGCCCGCCACGGCGCGCGCCGGCATTTCCTGCGCTTCGCCGCCGAGCGCTTCGCCGCGGCCGCGCCCGCGGCCGAACGCGAGGCGTTCGATGCGTACCGCGCGCGCGAAGCCGACTGGCTGCCGGCATACGCGCTGTTCCGCGTGCTGCGCCGGCTGCACCGCGGCGCGGCGTGGCCGACATGGCCGGCGCCGTGGCGCGACGGTCCGCAAGCGGCATTCGCCGCGCTGCCGGCGCCGCTGCGGCATGCGGTCGAGCGCGAGGCGTTCGCGCAGTTCGTCTTCCATCGGCAGTGGCGGACCTTCAAGCACGCGGCCAACGCCCGCGGCGTGCTGCTGTTCGGCGACCTGCCGATCTACCCGGCCCACGACAGCGCCGACGTGTGGGCGAACCGCCGGCTGTTCCGCGTGGACGCGCGCGGCGCGCCGCTGGAAACCGCGGGCGTGCCGCCGGACGCGTTCGCGCCGCAGGGACAGTGGTGGGGCGCGCCGGTCTACGACTGGGCGCGGATGGCGGCGGAGGATTACGCCTGGTGGGTGCAGCGCGTGCGCGTGCAGGCCGAGCGCTTCGACCTGCTGCGCGTCGACCATTTCCGCGGCTACGAGGCCTACTGGGCGATCCCGGCGCACGCGCGCTCGGCGGCGGAAGGCGACTGGTGTCCCGGTCCCGGCGCGGCACCGTTCCTGCGGCTGCAGGCGCTGCCGCAGCCGCCGGCGCTGGTCGCCGAGGACCTCGGCACGATCACCCCGGCGGTGGAGGCGCTGCGCGACGCGCTGCGCATGCCCGGCACGCGCGTGCTGCAGTTCGCCTTCGACGGCGATCCGCACAATCCGCATCTGCCCGATCGCTACGCCGAAGCCACCGTCGCCTGCACCGGCACCCACGACAACGACACCGCGCTTGGCTGGTGGCGCGGGCTGGACGCCGCCGCGCGAGCGCGCGTGCGCGCGGCGCTCGGCACCTGGACGGAGCCGATGCCGTGGCCGCTGCTGCGGGCGGTGCTGGCGTCGAAGGCGCGCCTCGCCGTGCTGCCGATGCAGGATCTGCTCGGCCTCGACTCGCACGCGCGCTTCAACATCCCGGGCACGGTCGGGCGCAACTGGCGCTGGCGGCTGCGCGCGCCGCTGCTGACGCCCGCGCTGGCCGCGCGCATGCGCGCCGCGCTGCGCGCCGGCGAGCGCTGCGCATGACGGCGCACGCTCACAGCCAGACCATGCGGCCGGTCTCGAGCGGATGCGCCAGCGCCGGGTGGGTCGGATACATGCGGATGCGGTAGCGCAGCAGGCCGCCCAGCGGCGGCGTGAAGTCGAGCGTGAACGCCTGCTCGTCGCCGCTTCCCGGTTCCGGCGCGAACGCGTAGGTCAACGGCGGCTGCTGCGGCGGGGCGTCGTCGCGCTCGAGCACGCATTCCACGGCGACGTCCCGCGCGGTCAATCCGCCGAGCTGGGCGCGCACCCGCAGCGTCACCGCCGCGCCGGTGGCGACGTGGACCGGCGCTGTCGCCGCCCAGCGCAGCGCGACTTTCTCCCAGCATGCCCCGACGCGCGCCCGCCAGGCGGCGAGCGACGCCGCGGCGTCGCCGCCGTCGGCCTCGAGCATGCGCCGATGGCGGCTGCTCGGCAGGTACAGCCGGTCGAGGTAGTCGGCGAGCATGCGGTCGGTGTTGAAGCGCGGCAGCGTGCTCTTCATCGACGCCTTGGCGCGTGCCACCCAGTCTTCCGGCAGGCCGGCGGCGTTGCGGCGGTGGTACAGCGGGACGATCTCGCTCTCGAGCAGGCTGAGCAGCTCTTCCGCCTCCAGCGCGTCGCGCCGGTCCGGCGTGACGTCGTCCATGCGCGGCGTGATCGCCCAGCCGTTGGCGCCGTCGTAGCCCTCCGCCCACCAGCCGTCCAGCACGCTCAGGTTCAGCGCGCCGTTGATCGCCGCCTTCTGGCCGGACGTGCCGCAGGCTTCCTGCGGGAAACTGGGCGTGTTCAGCCAGACGTCGACGCCGGAAACCAGCCTGCGCGCCAGCGCGATGTCGTAGCCCTCGACGAAGAACACCGAGCCCAGCAGCGGCGGTTCGCCGGCCAGCGCGTTGATCGTGTGGATGATGGCCTGGCCTTCGCCGTCGTGTGGGTGCGCCTTGCCGGCGCACACCAGCACCACCGGGCGCTGCGGATCGGTCAGCAGCCGGCCCAGCCGCTGCAGGTCGCGGAAGATCAGCAGCGGCCGCTTGTAGGCGGTGATGCGGCGCGCGAAGCCGATCACCAGGGCCGTGCTGTGGTCGGCGGAGAGCATGCGCCGCATCAGGTCGATGCGGGAGCGGCTGTACAGCGCGCGCCGGTACTGCCGCTCCAGCACGCAGGCGACGTACTCGAGCATGTCGCACTTGAGCGACTGGCGCAGGCCCCAGAAGCGGTGGCTCGGGATCGAATCGACCGTGCGCGCCCAGTAGCCCTTGTCGCGCAGCTTCGAGCGCCAGTCGGGGTGCTGTTCGTCGAACAGGTCGCTCCACTCGCGGGCGAGGAACGTCGGCACGTGGATGCCGTTGGTGACGTGCACCAGCGGCAGTTCGGCGGGATCGAGCTGCGGCCAGATGTGGGCGAACATGCGGGCGGCGACGTCGCGGTGCACGCGGCTGACGCCGTTGTGGTGGCGCGAGCCGCGCAGGGCCAGCGTGGTGACGTCGAATTCGTCCGTGTGCGGCGACGACGCGCCCAGCGCCAGCAATTGCTCGATGCCGATGCCGAGCTGTCCCGCCATCGGGGCCAGGTAGTGCGCGGCCAGGGCGTGCGCGAAGCGGTCGTGGCCGGCGGCGACCGGCGTGTGCGTGGTGAACACCACCGATGCGGCGACCAGTTCCAGCGCGGCGGCAAAGTCGAGCCCGGTCGCCACCGCCTCGCGGCACAGTTCGAGGACCATGAAGGCGGGATGCCCCTCGTTGAGGTGCCACACCGTCGGCCACACGCCGAGCGCGCGCAGCGCGCGTACGCCGCCGATGCCGAGCACCAGCTCCTGCGCGATGCGGGTGTCGCGGTCGCCGCCATAGAGCTGGAACGTGATCGCGCGGTCGGCCGGCGCGTTTTCCGCGACGTCCGTGTCCAGCAGCAGCAGGCGCACCCGGCCGATCACCGCCTGCCACACGCAGGCATGGACTTCGCGTCCGCCCAGCGGCACGGACACGCGCACGGGCTGTCCGGCCGCGTCCAGCGCCGGCGCTACCGGCAGCTCGGACGGGTCCGTCGGGTGGAGGTGGGTTTCCTGGCGGCCGTCGCGGCCGATGGTCTGCACGAAGTAGCCCACGCGGTACATCAGCCCGACCGCGGTGAACGCCACGCCCGCGTCGCTGGCGGCCTTGCAGAAGTCGCCGGCCAGGATGCCGAGCCCGCCCGAATACAGGTGCAGGCTCTCGTGCACGCCGTATTCCATGCAGAAATAGGCGATGTGCTCGTGCGCGGCTTCCGCGCCCAGGCCGGGCGCGGGCGCCTGCGGCTCGCGGTAGGCGTCGCAGCGGATCAGCACCTCCCGGTAGTCCTTCAGGAAGTCGGAATCGTGCGCGCACGCCTGCAGGCGCGCCTGGTCGACGCGGCGCAGGAACAGCTTGGGGTTGTGGCTGCAGCGCTCCCACAACTGCGGATCGAGCTGGTAGAACAGCCGGCGCACGCGGCGGTCCCAGCTGTACAGCAGGTTTCCCGCGAGTTCGTCCAGCCGCGCCAGCTCGGGCGGCAGGGTCGGGCGCACTTCCAGCGGGAACGCGGTTCCGCTCAACGGCATGCTCCCGTCTGCCGCGGACCTGCGTCGCCGCGCCACGGAGGCGCCGTGGCGCGGCGGCGGGTCATTCGACGACGAACGTGACCTTCATCTCGAGGCGCCATTCCTTGACCCGGCCGTCGGGCTCGGTGCAGACCTTGATGTCGCTGACCCAGGCGCCGCGCAGGTTGCTGACCGTCTTCGCCACCTTGAGCAGGCCGGACTGGATCGCATCCTCGATGCCCTTGCTCGACGACGCGCTGATTTCGATGACCTTGGCGATGTCGCTCATGACCGTATCCTCGTGCGCAATGGAGCGGACGATTTCTAGCAACCGGGGCCGGGAGCGGGCTTGAGGTGGATCAACATCGACGGGGAGGCGCGCGGACGCGGCTGTTACGCACCGTTACGCGGCGTGACCGGGGCGTGATGCCCCCATGCGGCTCGGCGACTAGGTTGAGGCTGTAATCCTCTCCCCCACGAGAAGCTCCCATGACTGTGCATCCCTCGCTCGATCTCGCCTCCGCCCGCAACCTGGCCGGCGCCACCTTGCAGCGCAGCGCGCTGGGCCGCTGCCTGGCCGACTTCTCCGCACAGGCGACGCTGCGCGTCGTGCGCCTGCAGAAGGGCGAGCACATCGTGCATGCGGGCGACGCGTTCGAGTCGCTGTTCCTGCTGTCCAGCGGTTCGGCCAAGGCGCTGCGGGTCGGCATCGACGGCCGCGAGCAGGTCACGCGCTTCTATTTCGGCGAGGATCTGCTCGGCCTGGACGCACTCGATGCCGAGGTGCATCCGACCTCGATCCGCGCACTCGAGTACAGCGTGGCGATCGAGGTTCCGCTGCGCCGGCTGGAGCGCATGGGCATCGACGTGCGCGCGCTCAACGCGGCGCTGATCCGCAAGCTGGCGCACGAGATCCAGCACGAGCAGATGACCATGCTGCTGCTCGGCTCGACCACCGCCGAGGAGCGCCTGGCGGCGTTCCTGCTCGACCTCGGCCGGCGCTACGCTGCGCGCGGCTATTCCGGCACCGAGTACGTGCTGAAGATGACGCGCGAGGACATCGCCAGCTACCTCGGCCTCAAGCTGGAGACGATCAGCCGCGGGCTGAGCCGCTTCAACCGCGAAGGCACCGTGCAGGTGGAGGGCCGCCACATCAGCATCCGCGACCGCGAGCGCCTGGGGCGGGCCGCGGCGTGGGCGGCCTGAGCGCAGTCGCGCTCAGCCGGCGGCGCGCCGCGCGAGCGCGGCGCCGATCACGGCCGCGAGCTGGTCGCGCGTGAACGGCTTGGCCAGCAGGTTCGCCACCGCCGGGTGGTCGCCGAGGCGCGCGGTCAGCGAGGCGGCGTAGCCGGAGGTGAGCAGCACGGGCAGGTCCGGGCGGCGCTCGTGCAGCTCGTCGGCGAAGTCGATGCCGTTGCCGTCGCCGCCCAGCGCGACGTCGCTGAACACCACGGCGATGTCGCTGCGGCGTTCCAGCTCGGCGTGCGCGGCGGCCACCGAGTCGACCGCCACGGGGCGGTAGCCGAGATCCTCCAGCAGCAGGGCCGTGGTGTCGCGCACCGCGTCGTCGTCCTCGACCACCAGCACGCATTCGCCGCGCCCGCGCGCGGCCGCGGCGCGCGTGGCGGCTGCGCCATCCGTGCCGGCCACCGGAAAGAACAGGTTGACGCGCGTGCCCGCGCCGGACGAGCTGTGCAGCGTCATGCAGCCGCCGATCTGGTTCATCAGCGAGCGCACCAGCACCAGTCCGAGCCCGGTGCCGCGCCCGGGATCCTTGGTGGTGAAGAACGGCTCGAACGCGCGGCGCCGGACCTCCTCGGCCATGCCGGCGCCGGTGTCGGCGACCGCCAGCGCGACGAATTCGCCGGGCCTGAACTGGGCCGCGTGCTCCGGGTCCGGCGCCGCGTCCAGGCGGGCGACCGCGGCGCCGATCGTCAGCGTGCCGCCGTTCGACATGGCATCCCGCGCGTTGGTGGCCAGATTGATGACGCAGGCGTCCAGCACCGACGGGTCGAGCGCGACCGCGGGCAGGTCGGGCGGCACGTCGAGCAGCACGTCGATGCGCTTGCCGACCGTGCGCGTCAGCACCTCGACCAGTTCCGGCAGCAGTTGCTGGAGGCGGCAGGAGGCGACCCGCGCCGGCTGCTTGTGCGCCAGCATCAGCAGGCGCTTGGTCAGCTCGCCGCCGCGCCGGGTGGCGCGAACCGCCGCGTGCACCAGCTTTTCCATCGACGCGTCGCCGCGCACGCGCTCGCCGAGGATTTCCAGATTGCCGGAGAGGATGCTGAGCAGGTTGTTGAACTCGTGGGCGATGCCGCCGCTGAGCTGGCCGAGCGCCTCCATCCGGGTCGCGGCGACCAGCAACTGGTCCGACTGGCTGCGCGCCAGCGCGCGGGCGAGCAGGTGGGCCACGCTTTGCGCCACGTAGATGTCGTCGCCGCTGAACAGAGCGTCGCGGGGGCGGGTGATCGCCAGCGCCCCGAGGATGCCGGTGTGCGCGCGCAGCGACAGCGTCAGCTCGATGCCGTCGGCGTCGTTGTGCAGGCGCATCGCGACCGGCGGCGCGGCCGCCGCCGCGGCGTCGGTTTCGTCCTGCAGCAGGGCAGCCGCCTGCGGCAGGACGGACAGGTCCACCCACATGGGCGCGCTGTCCGCGTCGGTGTCGCAGGCGATGCGCACCAGCCGCGAATGGTGGCCCGGCCCGAATTCGATCACGCGGATGCGCCGGGCGGCCAGCACCTCGCGCGCGGCGTACGCCGTCACCCGGCATGCCGAGTCGAAGGACGGGCTGCGCAGGGTCTGCTCCCACAGCGCCAGCAGCATTTCCTGCTGGCGCAGGCGGCGATGGTTCTCCTCCGCCCGCAGCTTCGCGCCGATGTCGCGCACCGAAGCGACCACGTAGGGCGCGCCGCCGATCGTCACCGTGTTCAGGCTGACCTCGACCGGCACCTCGGTGCCGTCGCGGCGCAGCCCGCGCAGCTCCCCGTCCGCGCCCATCGGACCGCGCTGCGGGTTGCGCACGTACTCGAGCCGATGCCTGCGGTGCGCCTCGGCCCGCCGCTGCGGGACGACGGTTTCGATCGGCCGGCCCAGAATCGCGTCCGCGGGGTAGCCGAACAGCTTCTCGGCTTCCGCGTTCCAGTAGTGGATGGTGCCTTCGGTGTCGACGATCAGCATCGCGTCGGGCGCCGAGTCGAGCACCTGGCGCAGCACCACCAGGCTGCCGAAGGCGGTCGCGAAGGGTACCGGCGGCGCGGACGCGTTCAGGGCAGGCGCTCGACGTTGGCGGAGAACCAGTAGCCCTGGCTGCGCACGGTCTTGATCAGTTGCGGCGCGGCGGGATCGGTCTCGATCTTGCGCCGCAGGCGGCCGATCTGCATGTCGACGCTGCGGTCGAAGGGACCGCCGTCGCGGCCGCGCGTCCACTCGAGGATCTGGTCGCGCGAGAGCAGCCGGTTCGGGTGGTAGAGGAACACTTCCAGCATCTGCAGCTCGCCGCTGGTCAGTTCCACGGTAGTGCCGTCGCGCGCCTGCAGGCGGCGCTGCCGCGGATAGAACGCAAAGCCGCTGAAGCGCATGCAGGGCTCGTCGACCGTCGTGCGCGCCTGCTGCGCGCGGCGCAGCACCGAGCGCGCGCGCGCGTAGAGTTCGGCCAGCTCGAACGGCTTGGTGACGTAGTCGTCGGCGCCGAGCTCCAGCGCCAGCACCTTGTCGACCGTGTCGGCGCGGCCGCTGAGGATGATGATCGGCACGCTCGTGGTGCGGCGCAGCTCGCGGGCGAGGTCGATGCCGTCTTCGCCCGGCAGGCCGAGGTCGAGCAGCACCAGGTCGACCCTGCGCTCGCCCATGATGCGGCGCAGGTCGCTGCCGGAGTGCCCGGTAAGTACCTGCGTCCGGCGTTGTCCGAAATAAGCCTCGACCAGGTCGACGATGTCGACCTCGTCATCGATGACCGCTATCGTCGGGATTGATTCGGTGGGCGATTCGCTGGCGCGTTTCACGATGGCCCTCCGGGGGATCCTTCCGCCGAATGACCTTCATCATGGCACCACCGGAGGGGGGTTATCCAGCCGGCAGCCGGCAGGGGTCCGGCGGCAGCGCGCCGACCACCAGCACCGGGATGCTCCCGTACACCAGCGTCGATTCGGTCTCGCCGCCCGGCGACATGCTGGCGCCCTGGTCGCCGTCGCCGTTGCCCATCACGATCAGGTCGCAGTCGCAGCGCAGCGCCTGCTGCAGCAGCGCCCGGTGAGGCTCGGCGGCGAATTCCAGCACCGAGCGGCACGCCACGCCGCGCGCCCTGGCGGCATCGGCCAGGCCCGCCACGGCGCGCTGCGCCGCGGCCATGACCGCCGACTCGTAGGCGCTGCGGGTGGGCAGGTCGCGCGCCGGCCGGCTGTCGCCGAACACGTGGTCGTAGCCGGACAGCACCTGCATCACGGTCAGGTCGCCGCCCAGCGAGGAGGCGATCTCGAGGGCGGTGTTAAATCCCCGTTGCGACGAGGCGGACCCGTCGAAGCCCACCAGAATGTGCTTGAACATGGGTGCCGTGTGGGCGGGGGAATGTTGCTTTTACGTTAGCCGCGCGGGGCTGCGGCAAGTTGACCCACGTCAACAGTCCGACGACGGCGCGCCGGCGACGCGCCGCGGGGCGGGGCGTCCGGCCCGGCCGGTCCTTCCCTTGACGGCCATCAACACCACCACGGCATGCGTCGCCGAACATCCTGCGCAGCGATGAGGAAACCATGCATGCAGACCCCACGGCCGGCCGCCGGTGCGGAACGTTCGGCGCTGTCCGCGCTGCTGGAACCGCGCGCCGTCGCCATCGTCGGCGCTTCCGAACGCGAGGCCGCGGTCGGCGCCGCGGTGTATCGCAACCTCGCGGGGAGCGGCTACGCGGGCGAGGTGTTCCTGGTGAATCCGCGCCATGCGCAGCTCTACGGGCGGCCCTGCTACCCGGATCTGCAGGCGCTGCCGCGGCCGGTCGACCTCGCGGTGATCGCCGTGCCCGCCGCCGCCGTCGAGCGGGTCGTGGACGACTGCGCGCGTGCGCGCGTCGCCGCGGCCGCCGTGCTCAGCGGCGGCTTCGCCGAAAGCGACGACGCCGGCCGCGAGCGCCAGGCGCGCGTGCTGCGCACCGCGCGCGAGGGCGGGGTGCGCCTGCTGGGGCCGAACAGCTTCGGCGTGGTGCGGCCGCGGCTCGGCCTGAACGCGACCTTCGCGGTGGCGCGGCCGCCGCCGGGCGGGCTGGCGCTGGTGGCGCAATCCGGCGCGTTGTGCGCCGCGCTGATGGACTGGGCCGAGGGCGGCCGCGTCGGCCTGTCGGCGGTGGTGGCGCTGGGTGCGGCGGCGGACATCGGCTTCGGCGAGACGATCGATTTCCTGACCGACGATCCGCTCACCCGCGCGATCGTGCTCTACGTCGAGGGCGTCAACGACGCGCGCCGCTTCGTGTCCGCGCTGCGCCGCGCCGCCTGCATCAAGCCGGTGGTGGCGATGAAGGCGGGGCGGCACGCCGAGGGCGAGCGCGCGATCAGCAGCCACACCGCGGCGCTGCTCGGCGACGACGCGGTGTTCGACGCCGCGCTGCGCCGCTGCGGCGTGCCGCGCCTGCATTCGCTGGCCGAGCTGTACGCGGTCGCCGGCGCGCTGGCGCGGCTGGACCTGCCCGCGGGCCGGCGCTTCGTCGTAATCAGCAACGGTGGCGGCCCGGCGGCGCTCGCCGCCGACGCGGCGCGCGATTACGGCCTGGCGATGGCGGAGCTGTCGGCGGAAGCGCAGCGCGCGTTGCGCCGGCGCCTGCCGGCGGCGGCCGCAGTGGCCAACCCGGTCGACGTGCTGGGCGACGCCGGTGCCGAACGCTTCGCCGCCGCGCTGGACACGGTGCTGGCCGACCCGGCCGTCGACGGCGCGGCCGCCCTGTACGTGCCGCTGCGCGGCGACGATCCCGCCGAGATCGCCGACGTGCTGGCCGACGCGGCGGCCCATCATGCCAAGCCCGTGGTCGGCGCCTGGCTGGGCGATGCCCACGTTGCCGCCGCACACGAGCGCTGCGAAGCGCTGGGCGTCGCGCACGTGCGCCAGCCGGAAGAAGCGATGGCGGCGCTGGCCGCGCTGGCCGCGTTTGCCCGACCGCACCGGGTGGCGGAGCCAGCGCCGGCTGCGCCCGAGACGCCGCCGCAGCCGGACCTCAGCGCGGCCCTGGCCATCCGCCAACGCGCGATCGAGGAAGAACGCACGCAGCTCTACACCCACGAGGCGCACGCGCTGCTCGCCGCGTTCGGCATCGCCACGCCGGCGTGCGCGACGGCGTCGTCGGCGGAGGAGGCGGTGCAGGCCGCGCGCACGCTGGGCTATCCGGTGGCACTCAAGCTGGAATCGCCCGACGTGGTGCACAAGAGCGACGTCGGCGGCGTGCAATTGAACCTCGCCGATGCAGACGCCGTGCGCGGCGCCTTCGAACGCCTGCTGGCGATCTCCATACCGCGCATCCCCGAGCCGCGCATCGCCGGCGTGATGGTGCAGCCGATGCTGCGCCTCGCCCACGGCCGTGAGCTGATGGCCGGTGTGGCGACCGACCCCGCGTTCGGCCGCGTGCTCTGCTTCGGCGCCGGCGGCGTGGCCGTGCAGCGGCTGCACGACGTGGCCTTCGCGTTGCCGCCGCTGGACCGGGCATCGACCGCGGACCTGATCGCGCGCACGCGCATCGCCGCGCTGCTGGGCGCCTACCGCAACGTGCCGGCGATCGACGCCGACGCGCTGACCGGGATGCTGCTGCGCCTGTCCGACCTGGTGTGCGCGCTGCCGTGGGTGCGCGAGCTCGACATCAATCCGCTGCTGGCCGGCGCGCAGGGCTGCATCGCGCTGGACGCGCGCGTGGTGATCGACCCGGCCGCGCCGACCGCGACGGGCGCCTATCCGCATCTCGCCGTGCATCCCTATCCGCACGACTGGGTCCGCGAAGTCGTGCTGGCCGACGGCACGCGCTGCCTGTTGCGCCCGCTGCTGCCGCGCGACGCGGCGCCCGTGCGCGCGCTGCTGGAAGCGGGGCCGGAACGCGACTGGCTGCCCGCCGGGGGCGAGCGGCTGTGGACCTGCCCGCGCGCGATCGACTACGAGCGCGACATGGGCTTCGTGCTGCTGCGGCACGGCGCGGACGCGGCGCCGTTCGCGGTGGCGCGCTACGCGCTGGGCACGACGCCGGGCGCGGCGGAGTTCGCGCTGGCGGTCGCGCCCGACTGCCGGCGCCGCGGCGCCGGCCGCGCGCTGCTGGGCGTCTTGCGCGACTACGCCCTCGCGCGCGGCTGCGCCCGCCTCGTCGGCCACGTCGACGCGCGCGACGCGGCGACGCAGCAGTGGGCGCGCCGGGTCGGCGCGCAGGTCATGCCGCCGGCCGATGCCGCCGCGCGCGCGGTGCGGATCGCCTTCGTCGCCGGCTGAAGCGTTCAGGCGGCGCCGCCGCGGCGCATCGACGCGCGGCGGGCGCGCGGCCCAAGCAGGTCGCCGAGGTGGACGCAGAGCTGCTCGGGCGTCTTGCCGGTGAGGTTGCGCCGGACCTCGGCGGCGACGAGGTTCAACACGTTCTTGTCGGCCACGCCGTGCAGCGCGCCGAGAAAGCGCGGCGGCGCGACCAGCACCAGCTTGTCGTAACGGTGCTGCACGCGGCCCTGCTCGAGCGCGTCGTGCAGGCGGCGCGCGAAGCGTTCGGCGATCTTGGCTTCGGGCGTGGTGTGCGGCTCGATCGCGTGCCGCACGCCGCCGACGCTCTCGATGGCGCGCGTCGGCCGGGTGTCGCCGCGCGATCCGGACGGCGCGCGCCCTTCCGGATTGACGAACGACTCGATTTCGGCGAGCGCGACGTCGCCGCCGTCCAGCTCGAACAGGCGCGCGCGCACGCGGTCGGCCACCAGAACCCATGTCTTGCCCATCGTCCCGCCCTCGTTCGTGCGGCCGCCCTGCCGCTCAGCGGCAGGTGTAGCCGCCGTCGATCACCAGTTCGGCGCCGGTGACGAAACGCGCTTCGTCCGCGGCCAGATAGACTGCGCCCCAGGCGATGTCGTCGGCCTCGCCCATGTGGCCGAGCGGGTGCAGCGCATCGGTCTCGCGACGGTGCTGTTCGAGGTCGCCGCCCTGGCCGCGCAGGTGCTGCTCGACCATCGGCGTCCAGATGAAACCCGGATGGATCGAGTTCACGCGGATCCTGTCCGCCGCGTACAGCAGCGCGTCGGTCTTGCTCATCAGCCGCACCGCGCCCTTCGACGCGTGGTAGGGCGGCACGTCCGGCGCGCCGACCAGCCCGTAGATCGAGGACAGGTTGACGATGCTGCCGCCGCCGGCGTCGCGCAGGTGCGGAATGGCGTGCTTGGTGCAGAAGAAAACGCCCTTCACGTTCACCGCCTGCACGCGATCCCATTCGGCCTCGGTCAGCTCGTGCGTGGGCTTGTCGGCGCCGGCGATGCCGGCGTTGTTGACCAGCACGTCGATGCGTCCGAACGCTTCGGCGGCCGCGTTCATCAGCGCCGCGACCTCGGCCTCGATCGCCACGTCGCAGTGGAAGTAGCGCACGTCGAGGCCCTTCGCGCGCAGCGCCGCCGCGTGGTCGCGGCCCTGCGCGTCGAGCATGTCCGCCATCGCCACGCGCGCGCCTTCCTCGGCCATGCGCCGCACGCAGGCGAGGCCGATGCCCTGCGCGCCGCCGGTCACAACCGCCACCTTGCCCGCGAGCCTGTCCACGTCGCCGCTCCTCTGCCTGCGCGCCGGCCTGCCGCATCTGTCGCGATGCGCCCTCGCCACGCAGCGTAGGCGCACGCGCCGCGTCGAGTTTGACGTGTATCAAGGAGCGCCGACCGCATCGAGACTGTGCTAGCTGCACGCGGCGCCACGCCGCGCAAACGCCGCTACGACCGGGGCACACCGCGATGGAGCGACCGACGCCGCTGCTGCCGTTCCGCGACCGCGCCGACGCCGCGAGGCAGCTCGCGCAGGCGCTCGACGCCTGTCGCGGCCAGCATCCGCTGGTGCTGGCGATCCCGCGCGGCGCGGTGCCGATGGGGCGCATCCTCGCCGACGCGCTGCAAGGCGATCTCGACGTGGTGCTGGTGCGCAAGCTGGGCGCACCGGGCAATCCCGAGTTCGCGGTCGGCGCGATCGACGAGCGCGGCACCGTCTGGCTGGCGCCGCACGCCGCGCGCAGCGGCGCCGACCCGGCCTACGTCGAGCGCGAGAGCGCACGCCAGTTGGCGCTGATCCGCGAACGGCGCGCGCGCTATCGCGGCGGCGCGCCGTCGCTGGACGCCGCCGGGCGCATCGCGATCGTGGTCGACGACGGCCTGGCCACCGGCGCGACCATGGCGGCGGCGCTGCGCGCGGTGCGCGCGCAGGGTCCGGCGCGCCTGATATGCGCGGTCCCCGTCGCCGCGCCCGAGAGCCTCGCCGGCGTCGGGCATCTGGCCGACGAAGTCGTGTGCCTGGCGCAACCGCCGGATTTCTACGCGGTCGGCGCCTACTACCTGCATTTCCCGTCGATCGACGACGACATGGTCGCCGCGCTGCTGGCGCGCCCGCTGCGCGCAGTGCCAGCCGACGAACCCGCGCAGGCGAGGGCGGTGCGCGTCCCCACCGATGGCGTCGTCCTCGAGGGCGACCTGCGCGTGCCGGCGCAGCCGCGCGGGCTGGTGCTGTTCGCGCACGGCAGCGGCAGCAGCCGGCACAGCCCGCGCAACCGCAGCGTGGCCGAGGTGCTGAACGCCGCCGGCATCGCCACGCTGCTGCTCGATCTGCTCACGCCCGGCGAGGACCGCGATCGCGCCATGCGCTTCGACATTCCGCTGCTGACCGCGCGGTTGGGTGCGGCGCTGGCCTGGGCGCGCGCCGAACCGACCCTGCGCGCGCTGCCGCTGGGGCTGTTCGGCGCGAGCACGGGCGCGGCGGCGGCGCTGGCGACCGCCGCCACGCATGTCGCCGCGGTCGCCGCGGTGGTCTCGCGCGGCGGCCGCCCCGATCTCGCCAGCGCGCAGGCGCTGGCCGCCGTGCGCGCGCCTACGCTGCTGATCGTCGGCGCGGCCGATGTCGAGGTGCTGGCGCTCAACCGGCAGGCGCTCGCCCGCCTGCAGGCGCCGGCCGAGCTGGTCGTGGTGCCGGGCGCGACGCATCTGTTCGAGGAGCCAGGAACGCTGGCCGCCGTGGCGCGCCAGGCGGCGGCGTGGTTCGGCCGCTGGTTCGCGGCGTGAACGCGGCCGCGCCGGCCTTACGGATGGCGCGGCGTGCGCACGTCGGGGCTTTCCGGCCGGCGCGCCGGCGGTGCGATCATCGCCGCCGCGCGCAGGAAGCCGGCGAAGCGCTCCAGTGCCGCGTAGTGCGTCTCGCCGGCGATGTCGTGGTCGAGGAACGCCTCGCAGTGCACCGGCTCGAGGCCGAGCGCGTCGCGCATGTCGTCGAACGCGCGTTCCGCGCCGCGCCCGCCCAGGGTGCAGAAGAACGCCGCCTGGCGAATCGCACCGCGGTGTGCATGCAGGTAGCTGCGCACCGGGCTGGAGACGTGGCCGAACCATACCGGCGTGCCGATCACGACCAGGTCGTAGCGCAGCGGGTCGTGGCGTTCCGGCAGCAGCTCCGGCATGACGCCGCGCCGCGCCTCCAGCGCCGAACGCAGGTAGCCGCGGATGCCCTGTCGCTGGCTGGTTTCCTCGATCGGTGCGAGATCGGCGTCGAGCCGCGCGGCGAGCGCCTCGGCGACGCCGCGGGTGATGCCGCTGCGGCTGTAGTAAGCGACCAGGATGCGCATTGCGGCGGCCCTCCGGCGGAACGCCGCATCATCCTGGCGCAACGCATGCGGGTGGGCTTGACGCACGTCAACGATCCGCGTCGCGCCGGACGTGCGCGCGGCGGTGCCGCATGAACGACGCCCGCGACCGGCCCGTCGCGGCCTGCATCGATGCGCCCCTCGACGAGGTCTGGCGCACGCTGGCGTCCGCGCCGCAGGGGCTGGCCGCGGAGGAAGCCGCGCACCGCGCGGCGCGCTACGGCCCGAACGAAGCGGCGCCGCGCCGGCGCGGCGCCGCGGCGCTGGCGCTGCTGGCCTTCCTCGGCAATCCGCTGGTGCTGATCCTGCTGCTCGCCGCGGCGGTGTCGGCGCTGCTGCGCGAGTTCGCCGGGGCGTCGATCATCGCCGTGATCGTGACCATGAGCGTGGCGCTGAACTTCGTGCTGAGCTATCGCTCGCAGCGCGCCGCGGAACGCCTGCGCGACGAGATCGCGCCGACCGCCAGCGTGCGCCGCGACGGCGCCTGGCGCGAGTTGCCGCGCCGCGAGCTGGTGCCGGGCGACGTGATCCGGCTGGGCGCGGGCGACCGCGTGCCGGCGGACGCGCGGCTGTTCGATGCGCGCAGCCTGTACGTGCAGCAGGCCGCGCTGACCGGCGAGTCCGCGCCGGTGGAGAAGGCGCCAGACGACCGGCCTCGGCCCGCGACGGTGCTGGCCGAGGCGCGCCACGTGGTGCTGCTCGGCACCTCGGTGGTGAGCGGTACCGCACAGGCGGTGGTGTTCGCCACCGGCCGCGCCACCGCGTTCGGCGACGTCGCGGCGCTGCTGTCGGCGCGGCCGCCCGAAACCGAGTTCGAGCGCGGGCTGGCCAATTTCGCCAGCCTGATCATGCGCACGGTGGTGTTCCTGCTGCTGAGCGCGCTGCTGATCGGCGTGGCGCGCGGGCGCGACCCGCTGGAGTCGCTGATGTTCGCGGTCGCACTCGCGGTCGGGCTGACCCCGGAGTTCCTGCCGATGATCGTCACGGTGACGCTGGCGCGCGGCGCGGTGCGCATGGCGCGGCAGCGGGTGATCGTGAAACATCTCGCCGCGATCGAGGACTTCGGCAGCATGCAGTTGCTGCTGTGCGACAAGACCGCCACCCTGACCACCGGCGAGACGCGCGTCGAGGCGGGCATCGACGCGGACGGCCAGCCGAGCGCGCGGCTGCTCGATCTCGCCTACCTCAACAGCCTGTACGAAAGCGGCATCCGCAGCCCGTTCGACAGCGCGATCCTGGCGCACGGCGACGCGTCCCGCGTCGCCGGCTACGCCCGGATCGACGAGATACCGTTCGACTTCGAGCGGCGCCGGCTGTCGGTGGTGGCGGTGCGCGACGGCGCCCGCGTGCTGGTGACCAAGGGGGCGCCGGCGCAGGTGCTGGAACGCTGCGCCTGGCACGAACGCGGCGAGCGGCGCGAGCCGATGGACGCCGCGCTGCGCTCGCGCTGCCTGCGCCTGGCCGAGGACTGCGGCCAGCGCGGCCTGCGCGTGCTCGCGGTGGCCTGGCGCGAGGTGCCGGCGCAGCCGGCCTACCGGGGCGAGGACGAAATCGACCTGGTGTTCGCCGGCTTCGTCACCTTCACCGACCCGCTGGTGCCGGGCATCGCCGCGACCCTGGCCGCGCTGCGCCGCGACGGCGTGCACCTGAAAATCCTCAGCGGCGACGACGCGCCGCTGGTGCAGCGGGTGTGCGCGCAGGTGGGGCTGGGCGACCATCCGGTGGTGACCGGCGCCGGGATCGACCGCCTCGGCGACGCCGCGCTCGGCCACCTGGCGGAACGCACGACCGCATTCGCGCGCGTGTCGCCGGCGCAGAAGCATCGCATCCTGCTGGCGCTGAAGGCGCGCGGCCACGTGATCGGCTTCCTCGGCGACGGCGTCAACGACGCGCCGTCGCTGCACGCGGCGGACGTCGGCATCTCGGTCGCCAACGCGGTCGACGTGGCCAAGGACAGCGCCGACATCGTGCTGCGCGAACGCGACCTCGGCGTGTTGCACGACGGCGTGCTGGAAGGCCGGCGCGCGTTCGCCAACGTCATGAAGTACCTGCTGATGGCGACCAGCTCCAACTTCGGCAACATGTTCAGCATGGCGGTGGGCGTGCTGTTCCTGCCGTTCCTGCCGATGACGCCGGTGCAGATCCTGCTCAACAACTTCCTCTACGACATCGCCCAGACCACGCTGCCGACCGACGCGGTGGACGCCGCCGCGGTGCGCAAACCGCAGCGCTGGAATGTCGCGCAGATCCGCAACTTCATGCTGGCGATCGGCCCGATCAGCTCGCTGTACGACTTCCTCACGTTCTACGTGCTGCTCGTGGTGTTCGGCGCCTCGGCGGCGCTGTTCCAGGCCGGCTGGTTCGTCGAGTCGCTGACCACGCAGACGCTGGTGGTGTTCGTGATCCGCACGCTGGGCAACCCGCTGCGCAGCCGGCCCAGCACGACGCTGGTGCTGGCCAGCGTCGGCGTGACCTGCCTCGCCTGGCTGCTGCCGTTCACGCCGCTGGCGGCGTTGCTCGGCTTCGAGCGGCCGCCGGCTGCCTACTACGCGTTCGTGCTGGCCGCGGCTGCGACCTACCTCGCGCTGGTCGCGGCGGTGCGCCGCCGCGTGCTCGCCTGGCGTTCGTCGCCGCCGCGTCGCCGCTGAAGGACGCCGGTATTGACGGACATCAACATCCCCCGCGCGGGAGCGCCTAGCCTGACCGGCAGGCTCCGCATGCGCCGCGCGCGCAGAGGTGTTGCATGAAACTGACGCTCAGCGTGATCAAGGCCGACATCGGCTCGATCGGCGGCCATATCCGTCCGTCGCAGGCGCTGCTCGACGCGGTGCGCACGCGCATCGGCGCGCATCGCAACAACCTGTTGCTGGACGCGCGGGTCAGCGCCACCGGCGACGACATCGCGATCCTGATGACGCACCGCCACGGCGTCGGCGATCCGGCGGTGCACAAGCTCGCCTGGGACGCGTTCCGCGGCGGCACCGACGTCGCGCGCCGGCAGGGCCTGTACGGCGCCGGCCAGGACCTGCTGAAGGACGCCTTTTCCGGCAACGTGCGCGGCATGGGGCCGGCGGTCGCGGAGATGGAGTTCGAGGAGCGCCCGGCCGAGCCGTTCCTGTTCTTCGCCGCCGACAAGACCGACCCGGGCGCGTTCAACCTGCCGCTGTACCTGGCGTTCGCCGATCCGATGAACACGCCGGGCCTGCTGCTGTCGCCGGAGCTGTCGCAGGGCTTCCGCTTCGTGATCATGGACGTCGGCCACACCGAGGGCGACCGCGTGATCGAGCTGAACGCGCCCGAGGACCTGTACCGCATCGCCGCGCTGCTGCGCGACACCGAACGCTACGTCGTGGAGTCGGTGTGGTCGCGCGCGACCGGCGAGCAGGCCGCTGCGGCATGCACCACGCGCCTGCACAACATCGCCGGCAAGTACACCGGCAAGGACGACCCGGTGATGCTGGTGCGCGTGCAGAAGAATTTCCCCGCCACCGGCGAGGTGCTGGCGCCGTATGCGATCGGCGCGCTGGTCGCCGGCGGCATGCGCGGTTCGCACAACATGCCGCTGATGCCGGTGCCGCTGGAGTCCGGCGTGAGCTATTTTGACGGCCCGCCGATCGTGAGCTGCGCGGCGATGTGCGTGCACGACGGCCGCCTGACCGAGCCCGAGGACGCGTTCGCGCACCCGTTCTGGGACCGCGTGCGCGACCAGGTGGCGGCGAAGGCGGTCGAGATCCGCCGCCAGGGCTTCTTCGGCGCGGCGATGCTGCCGATGGCCGAGCTCGAGTACACCGGCGTCACCGCGATGCTGGCCGAACTCGAGCCGCGCTTCGTGCTGCGCGCGGAAAAACCGTCCGCGCCGGCGGTGGCGCGCGCCGGATGAGCCGCCGCCGCGCGTGATGGCGGCGCGGCATCACAGCGCGCCTGCCGGCATCACGAAACCCGCGGCGCCCGCATCGGGTTCGCCGATGTGCGCCAGCAGGAAGGCGCGCGCCTCGGCCTGCAGGCGCAGGGCTTCGCGCCACGGTTCCACGCCCGGCCGCGGGCGCAGCGCCGCACCGAACTCGACCGCCAGCGCGCCACGGCGCGGAAACCAGTCGTCGCCGCGCATCAGCGCGCGCGTGCCGACCAGCGCCACCGGCACGACCGGCAGGCCGGCATCCGCCGCGGCGATGAACGCACCCATGTGGAACGGCAGCAGGCCGGGCATGCGCCGGAACGTGCCTTCGGGAAAGAACAGGAAATCGCGCCGGCCGCTGGCGGCCTGGTGGACGACCTCGATGCAGCGCAGCGGGTCGAGGCGGGCGACGAACACCGCGCCGAAGCGGGCGAGCAGGGGGCCGAGCAGGGGCCGCCGCTGCAGTTCGGCCTTGGCGACGAAGGCGACCGGGCGCGGCAGCGCGCGCACCAGCAGCAGCACGTCGACATAGCTGGCATGGTTGGCGACGAAAATGCACGGGCCGTCCGGCAGCGCCGCCGGCATGCGTATCGCCAGCGGCACGCGGACCGCGCGGCGCAGCCCCTCCAGCAGGAATCGCACCGCATGCCAACGGGCCGGCAGGCCGGTCCGCGCCAGCGTGGCCAGGGCGGCGGGCACGGCCATCAGGCCGAACAGCGCCCACGCGTAGCCGGCGTAGGCGAGGGCGCGCGCGCGCCGCATGCGGCGGCGCAGGTTTTCCGCCACGCCGCGCAGCAGCACGCGGACGAGCAGCTGGCGACGCGCGACGCCCAGGCGGCCGCCCTCGTAGGCCGAGCGGCACGCGGCGCGGCGCAGCTTGCCGCTCGAGGTCTTGAGGATCGCGCCGGGCGCGGCGAGCACCACCTCGTCCGCCGGCTCGCCGGCGATCTCCGCGACCGCGGCCTGGATGCGCGCCTGCAGGGCGTCCCGCGCCGCGCGGTCGTCGAGCCGCGTCTCCGCCACCACCACCAGCCGTTCGGTGCCGGTGGGCGCCGCGTAGGTCCCGAACGCGGCGACGCGCCCGCGCCGCACGTCGGCCAGGTCGCCGACCCGCTGCTCGATCGCCTGCGGATGCAGGTGGCGGCCGGCGCGGATGATCAGGTCCTTGACGCGGCCGGTGACGTACAGCTCGCCGGCGTGGACGAAACCGAGATCGCCGGTATCCCGCCATTCGCCATGCAGGAAGCCGCGCGTGGCGGCCTCCGCGCGGTAGTAACCACGGCTGGCCGACGGCCCCTGGAACTGCACGGCGCCCTGGCGGTCGTCGGGAAGCTCGCGGTCGCCTTCGTCGACGATGCGGACTTCGTGGTCGGGCAGCGGCAGCCCGCAGGAGACGAAGTCCAGCGACGCCTGCGCGGGATCGGTTTCGGGTACCGCCACGGCGTCTTCGAGCAGGCGGTCGCGGTCGACGCGCAGCACGCGCGTCGCGCGGCCGGGCGGCGGGAACGTCAGCCCGAGCGTGTTCTCGGCGAGGCCGTAGACCGGATAGAGCGCCTCGCCGCGCAGGCCGAACGGCGCGAGGCGCGCGGCGAAGCGCGCCAGCGTTTCGGGAAACACCGGCTCGGCGCCGCAGAACGCCAGGCGCCAGCGGCGCAGGTCGAGGCCGTGCAGTTCGTCGTCGCCGATGCGGTGCAGGCACAGCTCCAGCGCGAAGTTCGGCGCGGCCGACAGCGTGGCGCGGTAGCGGTGCATCGCCCACAGCCAGCGTTGCGGCCGCAGCAGGAAGGTCTGCGGCGGCATCAGCACCAGCGGCGTGCCGTAGTAGAGGCTGCCGAGCCATGCGCCGATCAGGCCCATGTCGTGGTACAGCGGCAGCCAGCTCACGAAGCAGTCGTCCGCGGACATGCCGACCACGTCGCCCATCGCGCGCAGGTTGGCGAGGATGTTGGCGTGGCTGAGCATCACGCCCTTGGGATCGGCGGTGCTGCCCGAGGTGTACTGCAGCAGCGCGAGGTCGTCGGCACGCATGCCCGGCATCTCGACGGCGGGCGCGTCCGTGCCCAGCATCTTCACCGTGAGCACGTGCTCGACCGGCCCGGTCAGGCCGCGGATCAGGTGGCGGTGCGCGAGCAGCGCCGCGTCGGCGATCAGCACGCGCGCCATGCAGTTGCGCAGGATGCCCGCCTGGCGGCGCCAGTAGTCGGCGAGGTCGGCGGGCCGCGCCGGCGGGTACAGCGGCACCGGGACGCCGCCGGCCAGCAGCACGCCGAAGAACGCGACCAGCAGGTCCGGATGCGTCGGCAGCATCAGCGCGACCGGCTCGGCCGGCGCGATGCGCAGCTTCTGCAGGCCGGCGGCCACCTGCAGCGCGGCGCGCTGCAGCGCGCCGAAGCTCAGCTCGGCGCCGTCGACGTCGCCGCCCTCGAAGCGCACGTGCAGGCGCTGCGGGTGGCGGGCGGCATGCCAGGCGAGGACTTCGGCCAGCGTGCGCGCAGCGTCGGGCAGGTCGAGCGCCTCCGCGCGCAGTTCCGTCGCGGCGGCGAGCACCACCCCGGCTTCGCGCGGCGTCGCGCCGGCGAGCGCCTGCAGCAGTTCGGCCGGCGTCGCGGCGGCGAGGCCTTCGCGCTCGCGCAGCACCACGCCCAGGCGCTGTTCGAGCCTGGCCAGCAGTTCGATGCGCGCGAGGCTGTCCAGGCCGAGTTCGCGGTCGAGGCGCGTGTCCGGGTGCAGCCGTGGCGGCCCGGTCGCCTGCGGATGCAGTTCGCGATGCAGGCGCAGGAGTTCCTCGTGCAGCACGCGCTCGCGCTCCGACACCGCGCGCTGCGTTGGATCACGTTCGGCCACGGCGATCGCCTCGTGCGCCGATAGTTAACGGACTGCGCGGCCTGCCGGCTTGATGCACGTCAACGCCGCGCCCGGACGCCGCGACCGGCCTTCCGCGGCGGATGTTGATCGAGGTCAGGTCGATCTCGCGGTGGGGACGGACACTGCATGCGAGACGGCAATCGGGCGGACATCGCGGATGGCCATGCCAGCATCATCGCGGAGGGCCGCGACGGCTCCGGCCGTGCCGCGCGCGCGCCGATGAACGTCGGTGCGCCGGCGCGCAAGTGGGTGGTCGCCGTCGTCCTGCTCGGCCTGCTCGCCCTCGCGCTCGGCGCGGGCGCGTGGCTGTGGCGGCGCGACCGGGCCGGCACGCACGTCTACCGGACCGCGCAGGCGGGCTATGCCGACATCGAGCAGACGATCTCGGCCAACGGCACGCTGAATCCGGTGACGCTGGTCAACGTCGGCACGCAGGTGTCGGGCACGGTCAGGCGGCTGTATGCGGACTACAACGACCGCGTGCAGGCCGGCCAGGTGCTGCTGGAACTCGACCCGTCGATCTACCGAGCGCAGCTCGAACAGAGCGAGGGCAATCTCGCCAACGCGCGCGCGTCGCTGGCGCTGGCCGTCGCCAACGAGGCGCGCGCGCGGGCGGTTTTCCAGAAGTCCTACCTGTCGCGCCAGGATTACCAGCAGGTCCTGCAGACCCTGCACGCGGCGCAGGCGCAGGTGCGGACGGCGCAGGGCCAGGTCGACCTGAGCCGCACCAACCTGGGCTACACGGTGATCCGTTCGCCGGTGGCGGGCGTGGTGGTGGAGCGCGCGGTCGACGTCGGCCAGACCGTGGCGGCGAGCTTCCAGACGCCGACGCTGTTCCGCATCGCGCAGGACCTGAAGGACATGCAGATCGATTCGAGCTTCGCCGAGGCCGACATCGGCCGCATCCGCGCCGGGCAGCCGGTGCGGTTCAGCGTGGACGCCTTCCCGGATCGCGAGTTCGCCGCGCAGGTGCGGCAGGTGCGGCTGAACCCGACCACGCTGCAGAACGTCGTCACCTACGACGTGGTGATCGGCGTTTCCAATCCCGAAGAGATCCTGATGCCGGGCATGACCGCCTACGTCAACGTCATCGTCGCGCGGCGCGCGCACGTGCTCGCGGTTCCGCTCGCCGCGCTGCGGTTCGTGCCGCAGGCGGTGGCGGATGCACAGGCGGAATCCGCGCAGGTGGGGCAGGGCGGCGCGGCGGTCTACGTCGTCGCCGACGAAAGCCTGCGCCGGGTGCCGGTCGCCGTGGGCATCAGCAACGGCACGCTGGCCGAGGTGGACGGCGGGGCGCTGCGCGCGGGCGATCGCGTCGTGGTCGGCGAGGTGCAGGCGGCCGGCCGCGCGGGCCCGGCTACCAGCACGATCCGGCTGCGGGTGTTCTGATGGCCGCGCCGCCGCTGATCCGGCTGGAGGCGCTGCGCAAGAGCTTCGCCACCGCGGCGGGGCCGGTGAGCGTGCTCAACGGCATCGACCTCGACGTCGATGCCGGCGAAACGCTGGCGGTGATGGGGCCGTCCGGCTCCGGAAAATCGACGCTGATGAACATCCTCGGCTGCCTCGACGTGCCCAGCAGCGGGCGCTACCTGCTGGACGGCCGCGACGTCGGCGGGCTGGACGGCGACGAGCGCGCGCGCCTGCGCAACGCGTTCATCGGCTTCGTGTTCCAGGGGTTCCACCTGCTGCCGCGCGTCAACCTGCTGGACAACGTCGCGCTGCCGCTGCTGTACGCACGGGTGAAGGCCCGCGAGCGCTACGCGCGCGCGGCGACCGCGCTCGAGCGCGTCGGGCTGAAGGGCTTCGAGGCCTATCTGCCCGCGCGCGTCTCGGGCGGGCAGCAGCAGCGCGTCGCCATCGCGCGCGCACTGGTCAACCGGCCGCGGCTGATCCTGGCCGACGAGCCGACCGGCAACCTCGATTCCGCCACCAGCCACGAGATCATGCGCCTGTTCGGCAGCCTCAACGCCAGCGACGGCATCACCCTGGTGCTGGTCACCCACGAGGCGGACATCGCCGCCTACGCGCGGCGGCTGATCCAGATGGTGGACGGGCGCATCACGACGATGCGCACGCGCCCGGCGACGCAGGCGGCATCATGATCGGGGCGCTGCTCGGCGAGGCGTTGCACTCGATGCGGGCGAACCGCCTGCGCACGTTCCTGACCATGCTCGGCATGGTGATCGGCGTCGCCGCGGTGATCCTGATGGTGGCGATCGGGCAGGGCGCGCGACTGTCCGTCGATCAGGCGATCCAGTCGATGGGCAGCAACCTGTTCATCGTGCTGTCCGGATCGACCACCTCGGGCGGCATCCGCATGGGCATGGGCGCGGCGCCCACGCTGACCCTGGCGGACGCCGAGGCGATCGCCGCCCTGCCGCCGGTGCTGCGCGTGGCGCCGGTGGTGCCGCAGACCGCGCAGATCGTCGCCGGCGCGAACAACTGGAGCACCATGGTCACCGGCTCCACACCGGCCTATTTCGACGTCCGCGAGTGGCCGCTGGCGTCGGGCCGCGCCTTCGGCGCGGCGGACGTGCGCGCGGCGGCGCGCGTCGCCGTGCTCGGCCGGACCGTCGCGCTCAACCTGTTCGGCGGCGAGGACCCGGTCGGCAAGACGATCCGCATCAGGCAGAGCCCGTTCACCGTGGTCGGCGTGCTCGCGGCGAAGGGGCAGAGCCTCGACGGCCGCGACCAGGACGACGGCGTGGTGGTGCCGGTGACGACCGCGCAGCGCAAGCTGTTCGGCACGCAGTTCCCGGGATCGGTGCGCATGCTGATGGTGCAGGCGACCGGCGCCGAGGCGATGGACGAGGCGCAGCGCGAGATGGCGCGGCTGCTGCGCCAGCGCCACCACCTGCCGGAGCGCGCCGACAACGACTTCGACATCCGCAACCTGACCGCGCTGGCCAACGCCGCCGCGCAGACCACCCGCGTGATGTCGGTGATGCTGGGCGCGATCGCCTCGGTGTCGCTGCTGGTCGGCGGCATCGGCATCATGAACATCATGCTGGTCTCGGTCACCGAGCGCACCCGCGAGATCGGCATCCGCGTGGCGATCGGCGCGCGCCGGCGCGACATCCTGATGCAGTTCCTGCTCGAGGCCGTGACCCTTTCGGTGGCGGGCTGCCTGGCCGGCGCGCTGGTCGGCGTGGCGGCCGCGGTCGCGATCAACCTGATGGCGGGCATGACCGTGGTCGTCAGCCTGGCCGCGGTGGCGGCGGCGTTCCTGATCGCTTCCATGGTGGGGGTGTTCTTCGGCCTGTATCCGGCGCAGCGCGCCTCCGGGCTCGAGCCGATCGAGGCGCTGGCCTACCAGTAGACGCCGCGCGGGCCGGTCGCCGCGGCAGGTTGATGCAGGTCAACCTCGCGTTTTCCGGGGCTCCTAGCCTGAGCGCACCGTGGGTCCGGGGCACGGAAACCCGCATCGGGCTCGCCCGCACGACGGGCATCCGCCACGGCTCCGACAGACGAGGAGAAGGCATATGGTCAGCACAGCATACCGGTTCGTGTTTGTTCCGCTCGGCCTTGCGGCGATCGCGCTCGGCGGCTGCGCCCAGTACGTGAAGAAGACGGACTTCGACACCGCCATCGCCGAACTGCGCGCCAACGATCAGAAGCAGCAGCAGCAGATCGACGCGCTCACCCAGGAAATGCGCCAGAAGTTCGCCGACTACGACGCCAAGATCGCCGCCTCGGCGGGCCGCGTGCGGGTCGACGCGATCAGCCACTTCGCCTTCAACGAGGCGAACCTGCGCGACGAGGACAAACCGCTGTTGGACGACTACGCCAAGGTGCTCCGCGGGCATTTCCCGGACGCGCTGGTGACGGTCGAAGGCTTCGCCGATCCGGCCGGTACCGACGCCTACAACCGCCGGCTGGGCCTGCGCCGCGCCAAGGCCGTGCGCGATTACCTGGTGACCAGCGGCGGCCTGTCCGCCGACAAGGTGCGTGCGGTCAGCTACGGCGAGGCCGTCAATCGGCAAGCCGTGCGCGGCGCATGGGGCGACAAGGGCGAGCCGAACCGGCGCGTCACGCTGGTCGCCGATTTCGCCGGCAGCCCCGCCGCGCCGTAAGCGCCGTCAGCGCCCGGCCCCGGCAGCCACGGCACGCGGGGGCTGCCGGGTGACCTGCAGGATCGCGCGCAGCATCGCGAACGGGGTGGGCGGGCAGCCGCCCACCACCGCGTCGACCGGGATCACGTCGCGCACGCTGCCGCGGGTGGCGTAGTTCGCGCCGAACAGGCAATTGCCGGCGGCGCAATCGCCGACCGCGAGCACCCACTTCGGCTCGGGCATGGCGTCGTAGGCGCGCTTCAGCGCTTCCTCCATGTTGACCGCCACCGGCCCGGTCACGAGCAGCAGGTCGGCGTGGCGCGGGCTGGGGACGAACTTGATGCCGGCGCCCGTGAGGTTGTAGTGCGGGTTGGTCAGCGCCTGGATCTCCAGCTCGCAGGCGTTGCAGGAACCGGTATCGACGTGGCGGATGCACAGGGCGCGCCCGAACACCGCGTGCAGCTCGCGCTGCAGCGCGGTCTCTTCGGGCGTGGCCGCCTCGGCGACGGGCGGCGCCTCGCTGAGGCGGCCGGTGCGGAAGATGCGCGCAAGTACGTCGAACATGGCCGGCTATCCGTCGTGTCCGCTGTAGGACAGGTTGAAGGATTTGTTGATCAGCGGGAAGTCGGGAACGATGTTGTCGAGCGCCGCGTATTCGACCAGCGGCCAGTTCTGCCAGGACGGGTCGTGCGTGTGGCAGCGCCGGATCGTGCCGTTCGCGCCCGCCTCCAGCGCCACCAGCACCGGGCCGCGCCAGCCTTCGACCAGGCCCAGGCCGAGGCGCGCCGGCGGCGCCGGCGGCAGCTCCGTGCGGACCGCGCCCTGCGGCAGCGTTTCGAGCAGGCGCCGGCACAGGCGCAGCGACTCCAGCGTTTCCTCGAAGCGCACCTCGACGCGCGCGGCGACGTCGCCGCCGGCGCACGCTGCGGCGGCGACTTCCAGCGGCGCGTAAGGCGTCCACGGCAGGTCGGCGCGCAGGTCGCGCGCGATGCCCGAAGCGCGGCCGACCAGGCCGATCGCGCCCAGCGTGCGCGCCTGCTCCGGCGTGACCCGGCCGGAACCGCGGAAGCGGTCCTGCAGGCCGGCGTGGTCGTCGTAGATCGCGCGCAGCTCGCGCACGCTGCGTTCGAGCGTCGCGATCTCCTCGAGCATGATTCCGGGCGCGGATGCGGGCAGGTCGGCGGCGACGCCGCCCGGAACGACGTAGTCGAACAGGTAGCGTTGGCCGAACGTGTTGGCGTTGTGCCGCAGCAGGCGCTCCTTCAGGCTGGAGAACTGCGTCAGGCCGAAGGCGAAGCCGGCGTCGTTGCCGAGCGCGCCAAGGTCGCCGAGATGGTTGGCGATGCGCTCGCGCTCCAGCGCCAGCGCGCGCAGCGCGGCGGCGCGCGGCGGGATCGCGGTGCCGGCGATCGCCTCGTACGCCGCGCAGTAGGCCCAGGCGTAGGCCACCGTCGAGTCGCCGCAGATGCGCGCGGCCAGCCGGTGGCCCTGCGCCAGCGCGAGCGCCTCGAAACGCTTGGCGATGCCGCGGTGGGTGTAGCCGAGACGGATCTCCAGGCGCAGCACCTTCTCGCCGACCACCGACATGCGGAAATGGCCGGGCTCGATCGTGCCGGCGTGGATCGGCCCGACCGTCACCTCGTGCACGCCTTCGCCCTCGACGCGCACGAACGGATACGGCGTCTCGTGGGCGGGATAGGTTTGCGCCTGGCCGACGTCGCGGCGCAGCGGATACACGCGCTCGGGCCAGCCGCCGTGGCGCAGCCACGGCCGCGTGTCGCCGCCGTCGGCCTGGATGCCGAGCAGGTCGAAGATCGCGCGCTGCATGCGCACGGCGACCGGGAAGCGCGCCGCCAGCGCCGGATAGACCGGCGCCGCGGCGGGCATCGCGTGCTCGACCACGATCACGCGGTCGCGCAGCAGATAGGCCGCGTGGATGCGCATGCGGCCGTCGCGGTCGCGGTCGTCGGCGCCCCACAGCGTCAGCAGGTTCGCGCCGTCGGCTTGCAGCGCCTCCGCGGCTTCGCGCCAGTGCGCGGCATCGGCGCCGATATGGCCGGCGGGCACGTTCGCCGCCAGCGGCGCGCATTCGCGATCGAGGAAGTCGGGCAGCATCGCGGTCAACCGATCAGGCGCGCGGCCAGGCGATACCAGTCGGCCAGCGCGGGCGGCATGTACAGGCCCAGCACCAGCACCATCGCGATGTGCGCGAACACCGGCAGCAGGGCGGGGGAATGCGGCAGCGGACGCGCGTCGGTGTCGCCGAACACCATCGGCTGCACGCGGCGGAAGATCGCGGCGAAGGCGACGCCGAGCGCGACGATCAGCACCGGCGTCGCCCACGGATGCTCGCGCATCGCCGTGGTCAGGATCAGGTATTCGCTGGCGAACACGCCGAACGGCGGCAGGCCGAGAATCGCCAGCGCGCCCAGCATCAGGCCCCAGCCGATCGTCGGGCTGACCGCGAGCAGGCCGCGGATGCCGTCCATGCGCTGCGTGCCGGCGGTCTGCGCGGCGTGGCCGGCGGCGAAGAAGATCGCGGACTTGGTCAGCGAGTGCACGGTCATGTGCAGCAGCGCGGCGAAGTTGGCCAGCGGGCCGCCCATGCCGAAGGCGAAGGTGACGATGCCCATGTGCTCGATCGAGGAATAGGCGAACAGGCGCTTGATGTCGCGCTGGCGCCACAGGAAGAACACCGCGAGCAGGGTCGACAGCAGGCCGAAGCCCATCAGCATGCGCCCCGGCAGCGCGGAGTGGATCGCGCCCTCGGCGAGGATCTTGCAGCGCACCACCGCGTACAGGGCGACGTTGAGCAGCAGCCCCGACAGCACCGCCGACACCGGCGTCGGGCCTTCGGCGTGCGCGTCGGGCAGCCAGTTGTGCAGCGGCGCCAGGCCGACCTTGGTGCCGTAGCCGACCAGCAGGAACACGAAGGCGAGGCCGATCACGGTGGGTTCGAGCCGGCCCTTGACCGCGTCGAGGTGCGTCCACAGCAGCGCGCGCATGCCTTCGCCGCCGAGCAGGCCCTCGGCGGCGAAGTACAGCAGGATCGTGCCGAACAGCGCCAGCGCGATGCCGACGCCGCACAGGATGAAGTACTTCCATGCGGCCTCGATGCTGGCGCGGGTGCGGTACAGCGATACCAGCAGCACCGTCGACAGCGTGGCCGCTTCCATCGCCACCCACAGCAGGCCCATGTTGTTGGTGGCGAGCGCGACCAGCATCGCCGCCATGAACAACTGGTACATGCTGTGGTACAGCCGCAGCCGCTGCGCGTTGACGCGGCCGTGGTGCTCCTCGATGCGCATGTACGGCCGCGAGAACAGCGCCGTGGTGAAGCCGACGAAGGCGGTCAGCGCGATCAGGAACACGTTGAACGGGTCGATGAAGAACTGCTCCTGCGCGACCGTCATCGGGCCCGTGCGGATCACCCGCAGCACCAGCGCGGCGGCGGCGAGCAGGGTGGCGAGGCTGGCCGCGACGTTGAGCTCGGGCGCGCGCCGGTGCGCGCCGGCGAACGCCAGCAGGACGGCGCCGAGCAGCGGGAAGCCGAGCACCAGCAGCAGTTCCACGTCAGTCCTCCTTGAGCGCTTCGAGGTGCTGCAGGTCGAGGCTGTCGAACTGCTCGCGGATCTGGAAGAAGAAGATGCCGAACACGAACACGCCGACCAGCACGTCGAGCGCGATGCCAAGCTCGATCACCATCGGCATGCCGTAGGTGGTGCTGGTGGCGGCGAAGAACAGGCCGTTCTCCAGCGCCAGGAAGCCGATCACCTGCGTCACCGCGGTGCGCCGCGCGATCAGCATCAGGAAGGCGAGCAGGATCACCGCCAGCGCGATGCCCAGCGTCTGCCGCGTCACCGTGGTGGCCAGCGCGCTGATCGGCTGCGCCAGGCCGAACGCGAAGATCACCAGCGCCAGGCCGACCAGCATCAGCGTGGGCACGTTCACCAGCGGCTCGCTGTCGCGCTCGACGCCGAGCCGGCGCACCAGCCGCAGCAGCAGCCACGGCAGCAGGCCGACCTTCACCGTCAGCGTGAGCGCGGCGGACCAGTACAGGTGCGGCAGGTGCGCGGTGGCGGCGATCAGCAGCGTCGAGGCGGTCAGCACGGCGCCCTGCCACGCCAGCAGCACGACCAGGCGGCGCGTGCGGCGCTGGGTCAGCATGGCGAACGAGAGCAGCAGCAGGCCGGCGGCCAGTACGTGCAGCAACTGCGTGGCGAAGGGCAGGGCGGACACGTCTCAGGTTCCCAGCAGCAGGTGCACGAGCAGGCCGAGCACGGCCAGCAGGAACGCCGCGCTGAGGAATTCCGGCGCGCGGAAGAGGCGCAGCTTCGCCGACACCGTCTCGATCACGGCCAGCACCGCGCCGGCGCAGGCCAGCTTGGCGACCAGCGCGAGCAGCGCCAGCAGCAGCGGCGCGGGCTCGGCGCCGTGCAGGGCGATGCCCCACGGCGCGAACAGCGTGAAGCCGATGCAGATGTAGTTGAACAGCTTCAGCCAGGAGGCCCACTCCATCAGCGCCAGGTGCCGCGCCGAATACTCGAGCAGCATGGCCTCGTGGATCATGGTCAGCTCGAGGTGGGTGGCCGGGTTGTCGATCGGGATGCGCGCGTTCTCGGCCAGCAGCACCATCACGAACGCCACCCCGGCGAAGGCCAGGCTGGGATGCAGGGCGAAGCCCTCGGCGCGCAGCGTGCCCTCCACCACGGTCGGCAGCGCGGTGCTGCCGAACAGCAGGAACGCGTTGAACAACACCATCAGCAGCGCCGGTTCGGCGAGGAAGCCGATCATCATCTCGCGGCGCGCGCCGAGCGTGCCGAACGGCGTGCCGATGTCCATCGCGGCCAGCGCGATGAACACGCGCGCGGTCGCGAACAGGCCGACCAGGGCGATGGCGTCGGCCACCTGCGCCAGCGGCAGGTCGACGGTGACCGAGGGAATGATCGCCGCGGACAGCGTCATCGTGCCGAACACGACGTAGGGCGCGCCGCGGAACAGCGGCGACGCGTGGGTGGCCAGCGCGGCGTCCTTGCGGAACAGCTTGCGCAGCGTGCGGTAGGGCTGCAGCAGCGGCGGCGCGGAGCGGCTTTGCAGCCACGCGCGGCACTGCGCGACCCAGCCGACCAGCAGCGGCGCCAGCGCGACCGCCAGCACGGCCTCGCCCAGTTGCAGCACGAACGCGTAGGCGTGCGGGTTCACAGGACGAACACCAGCAGCACGATCAGGGTCAGGAAGCTGTACAGCAGGTAGACGGCCAGCCGTCCACGCTGCAGCACCGCGACGGCGTCCGCCACGCCGCGCACCGCGCCGACGATGGGCAGGTACAGCGCGTGCCAGAAGCGGTCGTCGATGCGGATGCGGTAGCGCGGCGCGCTGTCGGTGGGCGACGGCACCTCGCGCTCGATGCGGAAGACCGGGCCGAAGATGCGGCGGATCGGCTGGCCGAAGCCCTCGGCCGTGTCCTGCATGCGCGGGGTCAGCCACGGATAACCGCAGTTCCACGGCGGCGTGCGGCGTACGCGGCCGTGGTACAGGCGCCGCACCAGCACGAATGTCACCGCGACCACGCCGAGCATGCCGGCCAGCAGCCACAGGCCGCTGTAGGAGGCCTGTGCCGTCGCCACCGGGGCGATCCACCACGGTGCCGGCCCGCGCTGCAGCGCCGTACCCGCCAGCGCCTGCGTCACGCCGGCGGTGGCGTCCAGCGCGACCTGCGGCAGCACGCCCACGGCGACGCAGCCCAGCGCCAGCCAGGCGAGCCCGATCCGTTCGAGCCAGCCGGCATCGTGCGCGTGCATCAGCGACGGCTCGCGCGGCTGGCCGAGGAAGATCACGCCGTAGAACTTGACCATCACGTAGCCGGCCAGGGCGGCGGTCAGCGCCACCACCGCCGCGCCCAGCGGCACGATCATGTTGATGAAGGCATGCGGGATGGCCGGCGTCGACAGGAACGCCTGCAGCAGCAGCCACTCCGACACGAAGCCGTTGAGCGGCGGCAGGCCGGCGATCGCCAGCGTGCCGACCAGCGCCAGCAGCGCCACCCACGGCATGCGCCGGATCAGCCCGCCCAGCTTGCCGAGGCTGCGCTCGCGGGTGGCGTGCAGCACCGAGCCGGTGGCGAGGAACAGCAGGCTCTTGAACAGCGCGTGGTTGAAGGCGTGGATCAGCGCGGCGGCCAGCGCCAGCGCGGCCAGCGCGTGCATGCCGAACGCGCGGCACAGCATCGCCAGGCCGACGCCGGTGAAGATCAGGCCGATGTTCTCGATCGAGGAGTAGGCGAGCAGCCGCTTCATGTCGGTCTGCACGGCGGCGAACACCGCGCCGAACATCGCGCTGCCGAGGCCCAGCGCCATCGCCAGCAGCCCCCACCACCACGCCCCGCCGGACAGCAGGTCCATGCCGACGCGCAGCAGGCCGTAGACCGCGGTCTTCAGCATCAGGCCGCTCATCATCGCGGACACCGGCGACGGTGCGGCCGGGTGCGCTTCCGGCAGCCACACGTGCAGCGGCACCAGGCCCGCCTTGGTGCCGAAGCCGAACAGCGCCAGCAGGAACGCGACGCTTGCCCAGGCCGGCGGCAGGGCGCCGCCGCGCATCGCGTCGAACGTCATCTCCCAACTGCCGCCGTGCAGCACGCCGAAGCACAACAGCAGGGCCAGCGCGCCGACGTGCGCCATCAGCAGGTACAGGAACCCGGCGCGCCGGATCTCCGGAATGCGGTGCTGCGTGGCGACCAGGAAATACGAGCTCAGCGCCATCGTTTCCCACGCCACCATGAACAGGTAGGCGTCGTCGGCGAGCACGACCAGCGCCATGCTGGCGAGAAAGACGTGGTACTGCAGGCCGAGCAGTCCGGGCGCGGTGCCCTCGCCCTCGCGGAAGTAGCCCGCGGCGAACATGGAGATGCCGGCGCCGGCGACGCCGAGCAGCGCCAGGAAGAAGCCGGACAGCGCGTCCAGGCGCAGGTGGAAGGGCAGGTCGGGCAGGCCGAGCGGCAGCACCCAGCGTTCCGGGGCGAACCCGTCGGCCAGCGCGGCGCCGCCGATCGCGGCGACGCCCAGCGCGACCAGCGCGCCGAGCGGGAACAGCACGCGCGCGACCCAGCCGGTGCTCCGCGGTTGCACCAGCCCGGCCGCGCCCAGCATCAGCCAGACGGCGATCAGGCCCAGCAGCGGTGCGAGGTGCATCGGTGCGTTCATGCCGGTTTCGCGGCCGCACACGGCCCACGCGGTTGCCGCGGCAGGGCCGGCAACGGTGGAGGAGTCATGTTAATTGGATTAACATCGAAGTCGCTTCCAGTGTAAACCCGCAGGAATCCGGATGTCACTCGAAAGCCGCACGGCACGCCTCACGATCCTGATCGACCCGCGCAAGAAGGCGTTCTTCGAGCGCCTGTGCGCGGAAGAAGACGCGACGCCTTCGCAGGTCGTGCGCCGCCTGATCCGCGACTACATCGAACGCCGCACGGGGCAGCCCTGGCGTCCGGACGGGCAGCCAGCCGTGCCGCCGGCAAAGCCCGGGAAGCGCGGCCGCCGCGGCTGACGCCGCGCGATCGCCGACGCCTTCGACACGACGATGCGGCAGGCAGCCGCGTCGCGGTTGTGTCGCATCGCGCCGTCGCGCGGCTTGATCGGGATCAACCCTGCGGGCGCGCCGCGGCGTAGCGTCGGCGGCAGTTCCGGTGCGATGCGGGCGATCCGCCGCGTCGCCCGGCGCGCACGTCGAACGCAGCGGAGCCGGCCATGCGCCACGATGCCGACCGACGGCGGTATGCAGGGCGGACGTCGTGCTGAACGACGCGTCGCCGCCGGCCGAGCGCGCGCGGCTCGCGCAGGCGCCGCTCGACGCGGAAGCGCTGAACCGCATCGACGCCTGCTGGCGCGCCGCCAACTATCTCTCCGTGGGGCAGATCTACCTGCTCGACAATCCTCTGCTGCGCGAGCCGCTGAAGATCGAGCACGTCAAGCCGCGGCTGCTCGGTCACTGGGGCACGACGCCTGGCTTGAACTTCATCTACGCGCACCTCAATCGCGTGATCCGTGCACGCGACCTCGACATGATCTTCGTCGCCGGGCCCGGCCACGGCGGACCGGCGCTGGTCGCCAACACCTACCTCGAAGGCAGCTACAGCGAGCTGTATCCGAACGTCGGCCACGACGCCGAAGGCATGTGCCGGCTGTTCCGGCAGTTCTCGTTTCCCGGCGGCATCCCCAGCCACGCGGCGCCGGAAACGCCCGGATCGATCCACGAAGGCGGCGAGCTGGGCTACGCGCTGGCGCACGCGTACGGCGCGGTGTTCGACAATCCGGACTTGGTCGCCTGCTGCGTGGTCGGCGACGGCGAGGCGGAGACCGGACCGGCCGCTGCCGCGTGGCACTCCAACAAGTTCCTCAACCCCGCGCGCGACGGCGCGGTGCTGCCGGTCCTGCACCTCAACGGCTACAAGATCGCCAATCCGACCGTGCTGGCGCGCATCGACGGCGACGCATTGGTGAAGCTGTTCGAGGGCTATGGCTACCGCCCATACCTGGTCGAAGGCGACGAGCCGCTGGCGATGCACCAGCGCATGGCGGCGACGCTGGACGCGGTGTTCGACGACATTCGCGCAATCCAGCAGGCCGCGCGCGAGCGCGGCGAGCGCAGCCTGCCGCGTTGGCCGATGATCATCCTGCGCACGCCGAAAGGCTGGACCGGGCCGAAGCGCGTCGACGGCCTGAAAGTGGAAGGGAGCTGGCGCTCGCACCAGGTGCCGCTGGCGGAACTGGCCACGAAGCCGGAGCACCTGCGCATGCTCGAGGACTGGATGCGCGGCTACCGGCCGGAGGAGCTGTTCGACGCGCGCGGTGCCCTGCGCGCCGAACTCGCCGCGCTAGCGCCATCGGGCCCGCGCCGCATGGGCGCGAACCCGCACGCCAACGGCGGCCTGCTGCTCGAGGATCTCGACCTGCCCGATTTCCGCGACTACGCGGTTGCCGTACCGCGCCCCGGCCAGGCGCAGGCCGAGGCCACGCGCGTGCTCGGCGCGCTGCTGCGCGACGTGATGAAGCGCAACGCCGCACGACGCAACTTCCGCGTCGTCGGCCCCGACGAAACCGCCTCGAACCGCCTGGACGCGCTGTTCGAGGCGACCGACCGCACCTGGATGGCCGAACGCCTGGACGACGACGACCACCTGTCGCCGGACGGCCGCGTGATGGAAATCCTCAGCGAGCACATCTGCCAGGGCTGGCTGGAAGGCTACCTGCTGAGCGGCCGCCATGGCCTGTTCTCCTGCTACGAGGCGTTCATCCACATCGTCGATTCGATGTTCAACCAGCACGCCAAGTGGCTGAAAGTAAGCAGGGACATCCCGTGGCGGCGGCCGATCGCCTCGCTCAACTACCTGCTGACCTCGCACGTCTGGCGCCAGGACCACAACGGCTTCTCGCACCAGGATCCGGGCTTCATCGACCACGTGGTCAACAAGAAGGCGGACATCATCCGCGTGTACCTGCCGCCGGATGCGAACACGCTGCTGTGCGTCGCCGACCAGTGCCTGCGCAGCCGCGACCTGGTCAACGTGATCGTCGCCGGCAAGCAGCCGCAGCCGCAGTGGCTGGACATGGACGCGGCGGTGCGCCACTGCGCTGCCGGCATCGGCATCTGGGCATGGGCGAGCAGCGACGCCGGCGCCGCACCGGACGCGATCATGGCCTGCGCGGGCGACGTGCCCACCATCGAGACGCTGGCGGCGACGGAGCTGCTGCGCAAGCTGGTGCCGGAACTCAAGGTGCGCGTCGTCAACGTGGTCGACCTGATGACGCTGCAGCCGCGCGAGGAGCACCCGCACGGCCTGCCCGACCGCGAATTCGACGCGATGTTTCCGCCCGACGTGCCGGTGATCTTCGCGTACCACGGCTACCCCTGGCTGATCCACCGCCTGAGCTACCGCCGCCACAACCACGACCACCTGCACGTGCGCGGCTACAAGGAGGAAGGCACGACCACCACGCCCTTCGACATGACCGTGCGCAACGACCTCGACCGCTTCCACCTCGCCGGCGACGTGCTGGACCGCGTCCCGGGCCTCGCCGCGCGCATCGGCCACGCGAAGCAGTTCCTGCGCGATCGCCTGACCGACCATCGCGAGTACATCGTCCGCCATGGCCGCGACATGCCCGAGATCAGCGAGTGGCAGTGGCCGTACTGAACGCGTCCGGCGCGGCGCGGGCCGAGGTTGACGACGATCAAGGCGGGCGCGGCCGCGCGGGCTAGGTTCGGTGCATGCAACGCCGGCGCGCCGCCCGCGCTCTGCGGGTCCGGCGGCAGCCGCGGAGGACGTCATGCGCAACAACCCTCTGTGGACACTGCGTGAACTCGGCCAGGGCGTCTGGCTGGACTCCCTCAGCCGGCGCATGCTCGCCGACGGCACGCTGGCGCGGCTGATCGCCGAGGACGGCGTGTCCGGGGTGACGTCCAATCCGACCATCTTCGAGCACGCCTTCGCGGCGCGGCGCGACTACGAGGACGCGATCGCGCGGTTCGCCCGCGACGGCCTCGACGACGCGGCCATCGTGCGCGCCCTGATGGTGCGCGATGTCGTCGATGCGGCCGACCTGCTGCGCCCGGTCCACGTGCGCACCGCCGGCGCCGACGGCTATGTCAGCATCGAGGTCTCGCCGCACCTCGCCTACGACACCGTGGCGACGATCCGCGAAGCGCGCGCGCTGTGGGCGGCGGCCGGCCGGCCCAACGTCCTGGTCAAGGTGCCGGCGACCGCGGCGGGGCTGGCCGCGATCCGCGCGCTGATCGCCGACGGCATCGGCGTCAACGTCACCCTGCTGTTCGGCACGGCGCGCTACGAGGAAGTCGTCGAGGCTTACCTGTGCGGCCTGGAAGAACGCCGCGCCCGCGGCGGCGACCTGCGCACGGTCGCCTCGGTGGCGAGCTTCTTCCTCAGCCGCATCGACAGCCAGGTCGATCCGGTGCTGGAACGGCTGGCGGCGGAACGGGGCAGGGCGGTGGCGCTGCACGGACAGACCGCGATGGCGTGCGCCCGCGATGCCTACCGATGCTTCCGCGAAGTCGTGGCCGGCGCGCGCTTCCGCGATCTGCGCGCATCGGGCGCGCGGGCGCAGCGCCTGGTGTGGGCCAGCACCGGCACCAAGAATCCCGCCTATTCGGACATCAAGTACGTCGAATCGCTGGTCGGCGCCGACACGTTCAGCACCATGCCGCCCGAAACCCTGGCAGCCTACCGCGATCACGGCCAGCCGCAGGAGCAACTGCTGCGCGGCGCGCAGCACGCGAAGCGGACGCTGCAGGCGCTCGCCTTGGCCGGCATCCGCATGGACACGGTCGCGGCGCGGCTGGAGGCCGAGGGCGTGCGCAAGTTCCAGACGTCCCACGACCGCCTGCTCGACATCGTCGGCGCACGCAGTTGCGCGTTGACGGTGCAGGCCTAGCACGCCGTCACGGCCGCGCCATGACGGCCACGCTCGCCAACGGGATCCTCGAAACCGCGACGACGCCGTTTCCCGACCAGCGTCCGGGCACTTCCGGGCTGCGCCGGAAGACCCGCGCGTTCATGCAGCCGCGCTATCTCGAGAACTTCGTGCAGGCGGTCTTCGACGTCGCCGCCGCCGACGCGCCGCTGGCGCGCGAGACGCTGGTGCTGGGCGGCGACGGGCGCTACTTCAACGTGCCCGCCATCCAGACCATCATCCGCATGGCGATCGCCAACGGCTTCGGCCGGATCCTGGTCGCGCGCGACGGCCTGCTCTCCACCCCGGCGATGTCGGCGGTGATCCGCACGCGCATGGCGCTCGGCGGCCTGATGCTCTCGGCCAGCCACAATCCGGGCGGCATCGATGCCGACTTCGGCGTCAAGTTCAACGTGCGCAACGGCGGCCCAGCGCCGGAGGAGGTCACCGAGCGCATCTACCGGCGCACGCTGGAGATCGACCGCTTCCGCAGCGTCCGGCTCGCGGACCTCGACCTCGGCCGCGAATCCGACCACCAGGTCGGCGCGACGCGCGTGAGCGTGTTCGACCCGCTCGCCGACTACGTGGCGCTGCTCGAACGCCTGTTCGACTTCGGCGCGCTGCGCGCGCTGTTCCGCGGCGGCTTCCGCATGTGCTTCGACGCCATGCACGCGGTGACCGGCCCTTGCGCCGTGCACATCCTCGAGGAACGGCTCGGCGCCGCGGCCGGCACGGTGGTGCGCGCGCAGCCGCTGCCGGATTTCGGCGGCGGCCACCCCGATCCCAACCTGGTGCACGCGCACGCGCTGGTCGAACGCATGAATGCCGCCGACGCGCCCGACTTCGGCGCCGCCTGCGACGGCGACGGCGACCGCAACCTGATCCTCGGCCGCGGCTGCTTCGTCTCGCCCGGCGATTCGCTGGCGCTGATCGTCGAGCACGCGCGCCGCATCCCCGCCTACCGCGACGGCCTCGCCGGCGTGGCGCGCTCGATGCCGACCAGCACGGCGCTGGACCGCGTCGCCGCCTCGCTCGGCATCGCCTGCTACGAGACGCCGACCGGGTGGAAGTATTTCGGCGACCTGCTGGACGCCGGCCTGTGCAGCATCTGCGGCGAGGAGAGCTTCGGCACCGGTTCGGACCATCTCCGCGAAAAGGACGGGCTGTGGGCGGTGCTGTGCTGGCTGTCGATCATCGCCGCCACCGGCATGACACCGGCGCGGGCGCTGGACGCGCACTGGCGCGCGTTCGGCCGCAGCTATTACCAGCGCCACGATTTCGAGGATCTCGACGCCGCTGCCGCCGCCGAGGCGGTCGACGCGCTGAGGCAGCGCCTGCCCGCGCTCGCGGCAGCCCGCTTCGCCGGCGAAGCGGTCGTCCTCGCGGACGACTTCGCCTACCGCAGCCCGGTGACCGGGGCGACCAGCGAGCACGGCGGCATCCGCATCGTGCTGGCCGACGGCTCGCGCATGGTCTTCCGGCTTTCCGGCACCGGCACCGCGGGCGCCACCCTGCGCGTGTACCTCGAACGCTATCGCCGCGACGGCGCCGCCGGCGATCCGGAACCACACCTCGCGCCGCTGCTGGAGGCGGCGCACGCGCTGCTGCAACTGCGCGAACGCTTCGGCCGCGAGCGCGCGACGGTGATCACGTGAACGCGCGGATCGCCGCGGGCGCTGCCGATCGCCGGTCGTGACGGCGGAGGAGGCTGCATCGATGCACGTATTCCTGCCGCGCGCGCTGCCTGAAGGGCTCGAAGCGCTGACCGAACTGGTGCTCGACCTGCACTGGACCTGGAGCCACGCCAGCGACGTGCTCTGGAACCGCATCGACGCCGAACTCTGGCAGCGCACGCAGAACCCGTGGGCGATCCTGCAGAACGTCCCGCAGCAGCGCCTGGAGAGCCTCGCCATGGATGCGAGCTTCGCAGCGGAGCTGGCGCACGCGGTCGAGGAACATCGCAGCTACATGCAGGAGGCGGGATGGTGCGCGCGGTGTCCGCTCGAGCCGCCGGGGACGGTCGCCTACTTCAGCATGGAGTTCGGCCTGAGCGAGGCGGTGGCGCTCTATGCCGGCGGGCTCGGCGTGCTCGCCGGCGACTACCTCAAGACCGCGAGCGACCTCGGCCTGCCGGTGGTGGGCGTCGGCCTGCTCTACCAGGAAGGCTATTTCCGCCAGATCATCGACGCCGATGGGCGCCAGGCCGAGGCCTACCCCAACAACGAGCCGTCCAGTTTGCCGATCCAGCCCGCGCTGGGCGCCGACGGCTCCTGGCTGACGGTGCGGCTCGAGCTGCCGGGGCGCACGCTCTCGCTGCGCGTCTGGCAGGCGAACGTCGGCCGCGCGCGGCTGTACCTGCTCGACAGCAACGACGTCAGCAACGGCGCGGCGGACCGCGGCATCACCGCGCAGCTCTACGGCGGCGGCGCCGAGATGCGCCTGCTGCAGGAAGTCGTGCTCGGCATCGGCGGATGGGCGATGCTCGAGGCGCTCGGCATCGAGCCGGCCGTGTGCCACATCAACGAAGGCCATGCGGCGCTGGCCACGCTGGAGCGCGCGCGCAGGTTCATGCGCCGCGCGGGCACGTCGTTCTGGGAGGCGTGGTGGGCGACGCGCGCCGGCAACGTGTTCACCACGCACACGCCGATGGCGACCGGGTTCGACGCGTTCGCGCCGGACCTGGTCTACAAGTACTCGCGCGACTACCTGGCGGATTTCGAGATCCCGCCGCGCGACCTGCTCGCGCTGGGACGGCGCGATCCGCTGAACGACGACGAGCCGTTCAACCTGGCCTACCTGGCGTTGCGCGGCTGCGCGCAGACCAATGCGGTCAGCCAACTGCACGGCGAGGTCAGCCGGCGCCTGTTCGGCCCGCTGTTCCCGCGCTGGCCGCCGCACGAGGTGCCGGTGCGGCACGTCACCAACGGCGTGCACGTGCCCTCGTGGGATTCGCCGTGGTCGGACCGGGTGTGGACGACGGCCTGCGGCAAGGAGCGCTGGCGCGGCGAACAGGAAGCGCTGCCGGCGGCGGTCGCCACGGTCGACGACGAAACGCTGTGGGCGCTCGCCTCCGACCAGCGCCGCGACCTGGTGCACTATGCGCGCGAACGCCTGGCCTGGCAGCTCGGCCAGCGCGGCGAGTCGCAGCGGCGGATCGCCGAGGCCGCGCAGGTGCTCGATCCGAATGCGCTGACGCTGGGCCTGGCGCGGCGCTTCGCCGCCTACAAGCGCACCAACCTGCCGCTGCACGACCCGGAGCGCCTGGCGCGCCTGTTGCGCGATCCGCAGCGGCCGGTGCAACTGATCGTCGCCGGCAAGGCGCATCCGCAGGACGAGGAGGGCAAGCGCCTGATCCACGCCTGGATCGAGTTCATGCGCCGACCCGGCGTGCGCCTGCGCGCGGTGTTCCTCGACGACTACGACATGGCCCTGGCGCAGCATCTCGTGCAGGGCGTCGACGTCTGGATCAATACGCCGCGGCGGCCGTGGGAAGCCTGCGGCACCAGCGGCATGAAGGTGCTGGTCAACGGCGGCCTGAACCTGTCGGTGCTCGACGGTTGGTGGGCGGAAGCGTTCGATCCGGCGTGCGGCTGGGCCATCGCGAGCGCGACCGACCGTGGCGACGGCGTGGCCGACGCGGAAGACGCCGAGCGGCTCTACCGCATCCTCGAGGACGAGGTGGTGCCGGCCTTCTTCGACCGCGATGCCCGCGGCATCCCGCGCCAGTGGGTGGCGCGGATGCGCGCGAGCATGTCGCTGCTGGCGCCGCGCTTCAGCAGCAACCGCATGCTGCGCGAGTATCTCGAACAGTTCTACCGCGGCGCCGCGTCGGCGCTGCACCGGCGTACCGAAAACGGGGCGCGCCTGGCGCGCGAGCTGGGCGCGTGGCAGGTCGCGATCGAGTCGGGCTGGCACGAGGTCCATTTCGGCGACGTCGAGGCGAAGCGCGAGCGCGGCGCGTGGCGATTCGGCGTGCCGGTCTACCTCGGCGAGTTCTCCCCGGAGATGGTGCGGGTGGAGATCTATGCCGAGCCGGCGCCGCCGCTGGAGGGCGTGTGCCTGCCGATGCGCTGCGGCGATCCGATTCCCGGCACCGTGCACGGCTACCTCTACGACGTGACCGTGCCCGACGGGCGCGCGCCGTCCGACTACACGCCGCGGATCCGGCCGTGGCATGCGGACGCGTTCCTGCCGGCCGAACTGGCGATGATCGCGTGGCAGCGCTGACCGCATGAGCGCGCGCGTTCCGACCACGGGTGGCATGGCGTGAACGCGGCGCGCGGCGTGCTGGTCTTCAACGCAGGCTCCTCCAGCCTGAAGTTCGCCGCCTACCGCGGCGATGCCGTGGCGCCGGTGCTGCGCGGCGCGATCGAGAACATCGGCGCCGGCGCGCGCCTGCGGCTGCGCGAACCGGCTGCGGAAGCGCTGGGCGACACGGCGGACCTGCCGGCCGACGGCAGCCCCGCGCACCTGGCGCGCTGGCTGATGGTGCGGCTGCGGCGCCGCTGGGGGGACTTCGACGTGGAAGCGATCGGCCACCGCGTCGTGCACGGCGGCGACGCCTTCGCGGAACCGACGCGCCTCGACGCCGGAACGATCGACGCGCTGGCGCGGCTGGTGCCGCTCGCCCCGCAGCACCAGCCGCAGAGCCTCGCCGTGGTGCAGGCCGCGATGGCCTGCTGGCCCGACGTGCCACAGGTGGCCTGCTTCGATACCGCGTTCCATCGCACCATGCCGCGCCTGGCGCAGATCTTCGCGCTGCCGCGGTCGCTGACCGACGCGGGCGTCGTGCGCTACGGCTTCCATGGGCTTTCCTACGCCTACGTGGCCGGACGCCTGGAAAGCTTGCTCGGTCCGCGCGCGGACGGCCGCGTGGTGGTCGCGCACCTCGGCCACGGTGCGAGCCTGTGCGCCATGCGCGCGCGGCGCAGCGTGGCCACGACGATGGGCTTCACGGTGATGGACGGCCTGATGATGGCGCGCCGCTGCGGCGCGATCGATCCCGGCGTGCTGCTGTACCTGCTGCAGGAGAAGGGACTGGACGCCGAACGGCTCGCCGATCTGCTGAACGAGCGCAGCGGCCTGCTCGGCGTGTCCGGGCTCAGCGACGACGTGCGCGTGCTCGAGGCGAGCGACGACGCCCGCGCCGCGGAGGCGCTGGAGCTGTTCGCCTACCGGGCCGCGTGCGAACTGGCGACGATGGTCGCCGCGCTGGACGGCATCGACGCACTGGTGTTCACCGCCGGCATCGGCGAGCGCTCGGCGGACATGCGCCGGCGCATCTGCGCACGGCTGCGCTGGCTGGGCGTCGCGCTGGATCCGCAGGCCAACGCACGCCACGCCGCGCGCATCGGCGCCCCGGGCTCGGCCGTGGACGTGCTGGTCGTGCCGACCGACGAGGAGGCGGTGATCGCGCAGGCCGCGCGGGCGTGGGGCTCCGGCTGAGGGACAGGACGCGGCCTTCAGCGCCAGCCGCGCTCGTGCAGATAGCGCGCGCAGTCGGCCAGGCTTTGCAGCCGCGGGTAGTCGCGCTCGGGGATGTCGATGCCGGTCGCCTTGGCGAGCCCGGCCACGAAGTGCATGAAGTCCATGGAGTCGAAGTCGAACTGGTCGCGGAACGGCGCATCGGGGGCGATGCGCTCGCCAGCCAGGTCGGGCGCGACCGCGAGCAGCGCGGTCCTCGCCACTTCGATGGCGTCGCGCGCGCTCACAGCGCCTCCGGCGTTTTCAGCAGCGCCTCGACGCGGGCGAGGAACTTCGCCGCGCTGCGCCCGTCGCTGACGCGGTGATCGCCGCCGACGGTGATCGTCATGGTGGGCCGGACCACCAGCCCGCCGTCGCTCACCCACGGACGCGGCACAATCTGGCCGCAGCCGACGATGGCGACCTGCGGCGGGTAGATCACCGGCAGGATGGCGTCGGCGGTGTGCTCGCCGAGGTTGGACACGGTGACGGTCGGGTCGGCCAGCTCCGAGCTGCGCAGGCGCCCGCCGCGCACGCGCAGCACCAGGTCGTCGAGCTTCGCCATCAGCGTGTCGAGATCGAGGCGGTCGACGTCGTGGATCGCGGGCGCGATCAGGCCGCCGCCGCGCATGGCGATGGCGACGCCCATGTGCACCGCGGCGGACGGCGTGAAGACGTCCGCCTCGTAGTGGCCGTTGAGTTCCGGCGCCGACGCCATCGCGCGCGCCACCGCCTTGAGCAGCGGCACCAGGTACAGCAGTCGCCCAGGCGGCGCGCGCGTCGCGTTGGTGCGCTCCAGCCACGCGAGCAGCGGCGCGAGGTCGAGCGTCGAGCTGACGAAGTAGTGCGGTATCTCGCGGTGCGAGCGCGCCATCGCAGCGGCGATCGCCCTGCGCATGGCGGCGAGGTCGAGCCCGCGTTCGCCGGCTGCTCGCGCCGCGGGTGCGCCCGCCGGCGCGAGGGCGGCGCGTGCGGCCTCGACCTCGGCCAGGCCGATGGTGCCGTCCGCGCCGGGTTGCAGCGTCGCGACGTCGATGCCGCGCTCCTCGGCGAGACGGCGTGCGAGCGGAGATATCGGTACGCGCCGCTGGCCGGACAGTACGACCGGTTCCGGCTCCGGCTCCGCCGCTGCGCCGGGGCGGGGCGGCGGCGCGGCGGCGATGGCGCGTGCCGGCGCTTCCGCGGTTGCGTGGACGGGTGCTGCCGCGGCGGCCCCGGCCTCGCCGTCAATCAACGCGAGCACCTCGCCGACCGGAACGCGCGCGCCGGTCTCGACGCGGATTTCGCGCAGCACGCCCGGCTGGAACGACTCGATTTCGATGGCACCTTTCTGCGTCTCCACCACGGCGACCGCGTCGCCGCGCGCGATGCGCTCGCCCGGCCGCTTCAGCCACTCGACCAGCGTGCCGGCCTCCATGTCGGCGCCGAGCGCGGGCATGCGGAACTCGATCATCGGCGCACCAGGCCGCGCGCCGCGGCGACGATGCCATCGACCTGCGGCGTGGCGGCCTCCTCGAGATGGCGCGGGTAGGGGATCGGCACCTCGGCGCTGCACACGCGCCGCACCGGCGCGTCGAGGTCGAAGAACGCCTCCTCGGCGATCCGTGCGGCGATTTCGCCGGCGAGGCTGCCGCTGCGCCAGCCTTCGTCGACGATCAGCGCGCGATGCGTCCTGCGCACCGAGGCGAGGATCGTTTCCTCGTCCAGCGGCCGCAGCGTGCGCAGGTCGATCACCTCGCAGCCGATGCGCTCGCCGGCCAGCGCGTCCGCCGCGGCCAGCGCCTTCTTCAGGCTGCCGCCGTAGGTGATCAGGCTGAGGTCGTCGCCGGCGCGGCGCACCGCCGCGCGGTCGATGTCGACGGCCAGCTCGCCTTCGCCTGGTACTTCGCCCTCGTCGTTGTACAGCGTGGCGTGCTCGAAGATCACCACCGGATTCGGTTCCTGCAGCGCCGTCCACAGCATGCCGCGCGCATCGGCGACGGTGGCCGGCGCCACGGCGCGGATCCCCGGCACGTGCGCGTACCAGCATTCCAGGCTGTGCGAATGCTGCGCGGCGAGCTGGCGCCCGGCGCCTGTGGCCATGCGGATCACCACCGGCACGGCGATTTGCCCGCCGGACATGTGCCGCACGGTGGCCGCGTTGTTGACGATCTGGTCCAGCGCCAGCAGGCTGAAGTTGACCGTCATCACCTCGACGATCGGGCGCATGCCGCCGATCGCCGCGCCGATGCCGGCGCCGACGAAGCCGGACTCGCTGAGCGGCGTGTCGCGGATGCGTTCCTCGCCGAATTCCGCCAGCAGCCCGCTGGAGCACGCATAGGAGCCGCCGTAGCGGCCGACGTCCTCGCCCATCAGGAACACGCGCGGATCGCGCAGCAGGGCCTCGCGCAGCGCTTCGCGCACCGCCTCGCGATAGGTGATGCGGCGTGTCGCGCTCATGACGCGGGCGCCCCCGGCGCGGCGGGGCGGGGCGCATAGACGTCGCGCAGCAGGTCCTCGACCGGCTCCAGCGGCGACGCCTCGGCGAAGGCGACCGCGTCCGCGATCGTCTGCGCCACTTCCGTTTCGATGGCGTCGATGTCGGCCCGATGCAGCGTGTTCGTGTCGAGCACCCATTGCGTGAAGCGCACCACCGGGCCGCGCTGCTTCCATGCCTCCACTTCGGCCTTGTCGCGGTACAGGTCGGGATCGAACATCGAGTGCGCGCGGAACCGGTAGGTGTGGTTTTCCAGGAAACGCGGGCCGTCGCCTGCGCGCACCGCTTCCGCGGCGCGGCGGGCAGCGACCTCGACGTCGACCACGTTCATGCCGTCGACCTCTTCGGCGACGATGCCGTAGGCCTCGGCGTGGCGGCGGATGTCCGGCACCGATTCCGAGCGCTCGATCGCGGTGCCCATCGCGTAACGGTTGTTCTCGCAGACGAACAGCACCGGCAGCTTCCACAGCGCCGCCAGGTTCAGCGATTCGTGGAACTCGCCCTCGGCGGCGGCGCCTTCGCCGAAGATGCAGCAGGTCACGCGCGCGAGCCCGCGCAGCTTGTCGGCCAGCGCCAGCCCGACCGCCAGCGGCAGGCCGCCGCCGACAATGGCATTGCCGCCGTAGAAGCGTCTGGACACGTCGAACAGGTGCATCGAGCCGCCGCGGCCGCGGCTGCAGCCGGTGGCCTTGCCGAACATTTCGGCCATCACGGCGGTCGGCGGAATGCCGCGGATCAGCGCGTGGCCGTGCTCGCGGTAGGTGGCGACGATGGCGTCGTCGGGCGTCAGCGCCTGCATCACCCCGACCGCGTTCGCCTCCTCGCCGATGTAGAGGTGCAGGAAGCCGCGGATCTTCTGCGCGCCGTACAGCTCGATGCAGGCTTCCTCGAAGCGCCGCACCAGGATCATCTGCCGCAGCAGCTCGCGCGCGTGTTCGCGCGTCACCCGCACCTTGTGCGGCTCGGGCGCGGTCACGCGCTTTCCTCCAGCGTGGACAGGTCGCCTTCGGGCAGGCCGAGTTCGCGCGCCTTCAGCAGGCGGCGCATGATCTTGCCGGAGCGCGTGCGGGGCAGGGACGGGCGGAAGTCGATCGCGCGCGGCGCCACCGCCGGGCCCAGCCGTTTGCGCGCATGTGCCAGCAGCTCGCTGCGCAGCGCTTCGCTGGGCTCGAATCCGGGATTCAGCGCGACGAACGCCTTGACCGTTTCCAGCGCCACCGCGTCGGGCACGCCGATCACCCCGGCCTCGGCGACTGCCGGGTGCTCCATCAGCACGCTCTCGACCTCGAACGGCCCGATCAGGTGGCCGGCCGACTTGATCACGTCGTCCGCGCGGCCGACGAACCAGTAGTAACCGTCGGCATCGCGGCGGGCTAGGTCGCCGCTGAGATACCAGCCGTCGACGAAGCACTTGGCGTAACGCGCGTCTTCCTTGAGGTAGCCGCGGAACATCGCCGGCCAGCCGGGGCGCAGCGCCAGTTCGCCCTGCGTGTCCGGCGCGTCGACCGGTTCGACGCCGCGCTCGGTGCGACGCACGACCGCGGCCTCGATGCCCGGCAGCGGGCGGCCCATGGAACCGGGCTTGATGTCCATCGCCGCGTAGTTGGCGATCATGATGCCGCCGGTCTCGGTCTGCCACCAGTTGTCGTGGATCGGCAGTCCGAGCGTGCGTTCGCCCCACAGCACCGCTTCCGGATTGAGCGGCTCGCCGACGCTGGCGATGAAGCGCAGCGCGGAGAGGTCGTGGCGCGCGGGCAGGTCGGTGCCTGCCCTCATCAGCATGCGGATCGCGGTCGGCGCGGTGTACCACACGCTCACGCGCTGCTCTTCGAGGATGCGGTACCAGCGTTCGGCGTCGAACTCTTCCTCGTCCACGATCAGCGTGCAGCCGATCGACAGCGGCCCGACGATGCCGTAGGAGGTGCCGGTCACCCAGCCCGGATCGGCGGTGCACCAGAACAGGTCGTCCTCGTGCAGGTCGAGCGCATAGCGCGCGGTGATGCGGTGCGCGACCACCGCCTCGTGCACGTGCATCGCGCCCTTCGGCCGCCCGGTGGTGCCGCTGGTGAAGTGCAGGGTGGCGAGGTCGCCGGCGGCGGTGCGCGCCGTTTCGTACCGGTCAGGTGCCGCGTCGAGCAACGTCTTCCAGTCGAGGCCGCCTTCGCCGCCGTCGACCAGGATCACCGTGCGCAGGTACGGCAGTTGATCGCGGATCGGCGCCACCTTGCGTCGGTACAGTTGCGCGGTCGTCACCAGTACGGCCGGTTCGGCGATCGCCATGCGCGCGCGGATCGGCTCCGGACCGAACACCGAGAACAGCGGGCACAGCACCGCGCCGCGCTTCCAGGTACCCAACGCGGCCACGTACAGTTCGGGGACGCGGCCGAGCAGGGTGAACACGCGTTCGCCGCGGCCGACGCCGAGCGTTTCCAGCGCATGCGCAAAACGGCTGCCGAGCGTGGCGAGCTCCGCATAGCGGATGTCGCGCACCCGCCAGTCGCGCGCGATCAGGCGCAACGCGACGCGATCGCCGCGACCTTCCGCGACGTGCCGGTCGACCGCCTCGTGGGCGATGTTGATGCCGCCGCCGGGCAGGCCGGCCAGCTCCGCGCGCGCCGCATCCCAGCGGAACGCATGGCAGGCCTCGGCGTAATTCGCCAGGTTCGGCGCGCCTTCATCGCCCACGGGGCGTTTGTGGATGATCGACCTTCCCATCGCGACGCCCGCCAGCCTTGCACGCGCCCAGCCTCGCCGATGGCCCGGCGGGCGTGTTGACGCCGATCAACGGCCGGCAGCGGTCGCGCGCAGGCGTGCATGCCGCCCAGAGCATGCAAAAATACGCATCTCCCCAACCAACGGTGATTGCCCCATGGCGGTACCGCACGACGCCTATCGTCGCTTCCAGGAAGAACTTGCCGTTCTCGATCGCACGGCGGCAGCGGCGACCGGCGAGGATCGACTCACCAGGGCCAAGGCCGACTTCCTCGCGCTCCGTAAGCGCTACGGCCTGTCTGTCGCCGACGTGGTCGGGTTCTTCCCGGAGAACGAAGGCATCGAATACCTCCAGCAACTGATCGCCGAGGCATCGGCTCAGCCGGCAAAGAAGCGCCGGAAATCGCAGTCGTGAGCGCACGGCCCGACACCCTGGGCCTCGCGGTCGTAGCGCTCCCGGAAGGCGCGGGCCTGCGCCACCAGCAGGCCCCACCAGCCGACCTCGCCGACGCGGAAGGCGAAGCCCTCCGGCGACCAGATCGCGTCGCGGTCGATGCGCCAGCCGTCCCATGCCGGCGCCAGCGCGCCCAGGTCGCCGAGGCGCTGGAGCCGCAGCAGGCGCACCACGGCCCACGGCACGCGCTGACGTCCCCGGTCCCAGCGGCGCACCGTATCCGGGCTGACGCCGAGGAACGCCGCCGCCGTGCGCCGGCTCAGCAGGCAGGACAGCCGCAGTTCGCGGAAGCCTTCCGCGCTGACCAGCCACGCACGCCGGCGCCGACGCTTCCGGGAGGGGGTGGGCATTCCGCCGCCTGTGGGCGCAGCAACAGCCGACGCCTCAGGCGCTTGGCCATCCTTCGTTTCGCATAATGCATATTATGTCAAATATAATACGGCGCCTGCGGTGAGCGCAGTAGTCAAGCTTCAGAAGTTCGTGACCAAACGCAGATGTTCGCGCCACCTATTGATTTCTTTGGACTTCTTGTCCGAGCGATCGGCTATGCATGTCCCCCTGCATCCGGCGGGTTGCCGCGTGGGAACCAGTCCTGGAGAAAAACCTCCTGATCCCGCGTCTCAATGGCCCCAGGTCGCACGAGACGAACCTGCTGAATGGCCTCGTCCGCACTCGACGCACTCCCCGTGTCCAAAAGGAACAGGCATGCAACCGTGCCGGCCCGGCCGAGACCGCCTTTGCAGTGAACGACGATGCGTTGGCCCCTCTGCAGGCGTTCCATCCATTGGGGAGCCAGCATGGACCAACGGCTGAGGAACCTGTCGTCGGGCGCGTGCCCATCGGTGATGGGGAGACCGTGCCATGCCAGGCCGTGGGCCTGGGCTCGTTCTGGCAAATCCAGAATGCCGAGCTCCTCGAATTCGTGCGGCTCGAGGAGCGTGATGAGGTCGTTCGCTCCCCATTGGCGGATGGCCTCGAGATCAGCGCACATATCCGCGTGCCGCCGATCCGAAGAAGTCACCCGGCTGATCCGCTTCCGTTGGCTGCGAGCGGTGAGCTCCTGTCCAACCCGTACCCCCGATAACACCGACTAATCGCCCTACCCTTATCCATCACACGGATCGGGGGTTGCTCTACAGCTCAGGGAACTACCGGTGATTGATGGCCGCACATGGGCTTCGGCCAAGCATGAGCGGGCACGGCGACTGCTACGACAACGCCTGTGCGGAGAGCTTCTTCTCGACCTTGAAGAACGAGCTCACCCACGGCCAGGTCTTCGCCACACGCGAAGCGGCCGGGATGGCCATCCTCAGCTACATCGAGGGCTTCTACAACCGCAAGCGGCTGCATCAAACACTCGCCTACCGAACGCCGGCCAGCGTCGATGACGAGGCCATGAGTGCTTAACTAATGTGTCCGAGAAAGCCGGGCCACCTCAGGCGTATGATCTCAGATTGGAGTGAGGTATGGGACCCAGAAGGAACAGGGGGGGTTCAGATGGCGAAACGTTCGACGGGGGGCGGCCTGTGGCTGGTCGTCGGGGTACTGGTGCTAGTCGCCATGGTGCCCAAGGAGGTCTGGATTGGGCTTGGAGTGATCGGCGGGATTGCCCTTGTCGCTTACTTGGCTATCAGGCATGTGGGCCAGAAGGCGAGTGCTCACAAGGCTTCCCCAAGTGGCGACGCCCACCGGCCCGAACCCACCCTAGCCGAGCTGATCGCTGCGGACCAGTCTCAACGCTCTGCCCACAGGCCTGCGCAGCAACTCAAGGGTATCCCCTCGCCTCAATCGGCGCGCCAGGCTCCGTCGCGGCCGGCGATGCCCAGCCATGCGCCGTCGTCGATTCCCATGAGGACTGCCCCTGGTCGGACGGACTTTCCCGCCGAGGCAGACAAGTTCTATTCCCCGTCAGCCGCGTCCGAAAGTCTCGTCGCCTCGCACGCCATTCCGAAGGCGCCTGGCGGCTTCGGCGATGGGCGCTGGGTACCCCCTGGAGAAAGCATCGAAGTCGCCGGCGTGAGCTTGCCGGGCGGCATGTTTTATGTCGGCGGGAGGCTGAAGGCACTCACTGGTGGCACCGACCCATGCCTGATCAGTGGCCAATACCCCGTGGCGCGTGTGGGCAACTACCGCGCACGTCAGATGGGGTATTGGCCCAGCTATGCCGAAGCTTCCCCAGAGGAACGACGCGCATATCTGAACTGGTTGTCGGAAGGCCGCTCGAACCCCGACTGCGACATCGGATACGTGTTCTTGTTCTTCTACGGACTCGAACGTCGAGTCATCGTGGACTCGCGCGACGACCCCGCCGCGCGAAATGACTGGCCAGCCATAGTCGTCGAGCTCCGGCGACTACTTGCGATCTATGGCGAGAAATCCGGATCGTTCAACCGCTACGCCGGCGAACTTCTGAGTTGCATCGAGCTGGACGGAAAGTCTAGTCAGCTTTACAAGCAGCCCGTCCCGGATTTCCCGAGAACTTATGAGCTGCCACCGTATCTTCGACTGGCTCTCGGCCAGACCGCCGTCGACCGCGCCCCGCTTCCCGCGCATCTCGCGTTGGCGTGGATCCGTTCGAGCCCGCAATGCTACCTGCGCACCGCCGCCTCTCGTTGCCCCAACGAGTTCGAGCGCCTGTTCGCTCAGCGCTATCACGAAATCCTCGGGCCTGGACTGGTGCTTCCGCAAAACCGCACCAAGCTCAAGTTCGTCTACCAAGCCGCCTCGGCGGGGCTCCGCGGCGCGAATATCACGATGACCTTCGGGGATGTTCCGGATGTCACGGCCTTGACCGCCCCCATCAGGAAACTGATGGAGGTTGCGAATCAGTGCACGGACGAGCTTGGTTCTTATAGTCGCCTCGTCGGAAAGGATCCTGCGGCGGCCGGAGTGTTGGAGGGGCTTTTGCTGTTGCCCGCCACCCTCTGGCCCGCAGCCACCCAAGCAAAGTTGCGAGCATTGACCGCACAGATGCGCGACGGCCGACTGTCGTTGCCGCTGAAGGAACTTCTTGCGGCGCTGGGAGGTGCTAACCAAACGGTCAATCGCGATCGTGCACGGAGCCTGGCACGGGCGCTTGAAGGCGTGGAGATTGGGATGGAGCCGCATGTCCTTGCGGGTGCAAAGGCGCCAGGCGAGCAGGACACGGTCGTGTTGTTCGCTCAACAACTCGTGGATTCGGACGTGGGATCGCGTGCCGAGTATCAAACGGCTGCATTGACGCTGCAGTTGGCCTCGGCCGTAGCCCAAGCCGACGGAGTCTTCCATGATCGAGAGGTCGCACATCTGCGGGCGGAGATCGAAGGATGGACGCACCTTACCCTCGCGGAGCGCCGCAGACTGCACGCACATCTCCAATGGTTGACCGCATCGCCCATGAACCTGGCGGCACTGAAGAAGAAGTTGGAGCTCTTGCCCAACGCGGCGCGCGAGACGCTCGCTGCCTTTATGGCGACGCTGGCCCAGGCCGACGGCTTCGTTTCGCCCGATGAAGTGAAGTTCCTGGAAAAGGTCTATAGAGCTCTCGGCGTAGAGCCGAAGAGCGTCTTCAGCGCAATCCACGCCGCTGCTTCCGGTGGCACGCCTGTGTCCACTTCTCAGGCCGAGAGGCAGGGCTTCCGCCTGGATGCCGAACGTATCGCGGCATTGCAGGAAGACACGGTACGAGTCTCGGCGCTGCTGTCGGAGATCTTTGCCGAGGAGGCCGACAGCACGCCCGCGCCTGCGGTAGCCGCTCCGGAACCGGAACTTGAAGACGGAGCCAATGCGCTGTTGGGCTTGGACGAGGACCATGCCGCTCTGCTGCGCTTGCTGCTGTCGCGGCCCGAGTGGACGCGTGCCGAACTCGTGGACGCTGCCGCTGACTTGGACCTGATGCTCGACGGCGCGATGGAACAGATCAACGAGGCAGCTTTCGACGCGTTCGACGAGCCACTGTTCGAAGGCGAGGATCCGGTTTCAGTGAACACCAAACTGCTTGAGAAGATCGAAGCATGAATGCTCCCATTCGCCCCAAGGATCGCGACGCCGTTCTCCAATCTCTGCGCGCCGGCGTCGTGCCCCGCGCGGGCCAACACCTGATCCAGGTCGGCCGAGGGCGGGAGATCGAAGCGTTAGTCGCGGACATCGACCGCGTTGCTGACGGTGGCTCATCGTTCCGCTTCGTCATCGGCGAGTATGGTGCAGGCAAGACCTTTTTTCTCAACCTGATTCGCGCTATCGGTATGGAGCGCAAGCTCGTCGTGGCCAACGCCGACCTCAATCCCGATCGACGCCTGCACGCGTCTGGCGGGCAGGCACGGTCGCTGTACGCCGAGCTCATGCGCAACTTGGCCACGCGAACTAAATCAGAGGGTGGCGCCTTGTCCGGCGTGGTCGAGAAGTTCATCGCCACGGCCAAGTCCGAAGCGAAAGCACAGAACCTGTCCACCGATCAGGTCATTCGGTCGAAGCTGGAACAGTTGACCGAACTCGTTAACGGTTACGACTTTGCCGATGTCATCGCGACCTACTGCCGTGGTGTCGAGGAAGGAAACGAACAGCGGAAGTCAGACGCCGTCCGGTGGTTGCGAGGCGAGTTCGCAACTCGAACCGACGCACGCGCGGCACTGGGCGTACGCACGATCGTCGATGATGCATCGATCTACGATCAGCTGAAACTCATGGCCAGGTTCGTGCGCTTGGCCGGTTACGCGGGACTGTTCGTGTGTCTGGATGAGATGGTCAACCTTTACAAGCTTTCCAACTCGCAAGCACGCAGCTCTAACTACGAACAGATCCTGCGCATGCTGAACGACTCCCTGCAGGGAACAGCCATGGGTCTCGGGTTCGTACTTGGCGGCACGCCGGAGTTCCTGATGGATACGCGTCGCGGGATTTACAGCTATTCGGCACTCCAAAGTCGGCTTGCCCAGAACGCTTTCGCGACCAACGAGCTTGTCGACTTCTCGGGCCCTGTGCTGCGCCTTTCAAGCTTGACGGTGGAAGACTTCTACCTGCTTCTGGGGAAGATCCGCCACGTATACGCTGCCGGTGACCCCACCCGGTACCTGCTTCCCGATCCGGCGATCGCAAGCTTCATGGAGCATTGCGCCAATCGTATCGGCGACAGCTTCTTCCGTACGCCGCGTACCACGATCACTTCCTTCATCAACCTCTTGGCCATCCTGGAACAGAACCCCGGCACCGACTGGAAAAGCCTGATCGGCGAGCTCCGGGTGGAAGCTGATGAGGGCGGTAAGAGTGATCTGGCCGTGGATCCGGAAGACGAGTTGGCTTCCTTCAGACTCTGATGGCAGCTTCCCAGGCCTTCCTACAACTAGATCCACGGATCCAGCACTACCTGTGGGCCGAGGGGTGGGGTGAACTGCGCGATGTGCAGGAACAGGCCATTCCACTGATCCTGCCAGGCAACCAAGATGTGATCGTCGCTGCCAGCACGGCCTCGGGGAAAACCGAGGCCGCTTTCCTTCCCGCCTTGACCCATCTGCTCAAGCAGCCAGACGAGGGATTGATTGTTTACATCAGCCCGCTGAAAGCGCTAATCAACGATCAGTTTGGACGCTTGGATCGCCTCTGCGAGAACCTGGACGTGCCTGTCTGGCCATGGCACGGAGATATCACGTCAACTGCCAAGCGGAAATTCGTGCAGAAGCCGACAGGCGTGCTCTTGATCACGCCGGAGTCCTTGGAGGCCACGTTGTGCAACCGCGGCGGCAGCATTGCCGCCCTGTTCAAGCAGGTGACCTTCTTCATCATCGATGAACTTCACGCGTTCATCGGCACCGAACGCGGGAAGCAACTGCAGGCGCTGATGCACCGCATCGAAGTCGCACTGGGGCACATGGTGCCTCGCATCGGTCTTTCCGCCACGCTGGGCGACATGGGCTTGGCGGCCCAGTTCCTTCGGCCCGACCGTCCCGTGGCGATGGTCAATGCATCATCGACTGGGGGCCAGTTGCTAATCCTGGTCAAAGGCTTTGAAGAGCCCATGGCCGCGGACGGAACGGGCAACAAGAACGATCCGGAGACGGAGCGCGCACCACTTGCGATCGCCCAGCACATGTTCAAAGCCTTGCGCGGCTCCAACAACCTCGTCTTCCCGAACAGCCGCCGGGAGGTTGAGCGCTATACCCATCTTTTGAACGGGCTTTGTGAGCAGGCACGAGTCCCCAACGAGTTCTGGCCACATCACGGCAATCTGTCAAAGGAGATCCGCTACGAGACGGAGGCGGCGCTAAAACAGCGTGAGCGTGCGGCAACCGCCATTTGCACCAGCACGTTGGAGCTGGGCATCGATATCGGTGCGGTCAAGAGCGTGGCGCAGATCGGCACGCCGCCGTCCGTTGCAAGCCTTCGGCAACGACTCGGTCGTTCCGGTCGACGCGACGGCGAACCTGCCATCCTGCGCGGCTACGTCATCGAGGACGCCTTGGACGAGAAGAGCGATTTGGAAACTCGGCTTCGATTGGACACGGTGCAGACGTCAGCCGTCATCTCGCTCTTGCTGGAGAACTGGTTCGAACCGCCTGCTGTCCACGGGACGCACTACTCCACGCTTGTGCAGCAACTCCTGTCTTCCATCGCCCAGTATGGCGGCCTCCAGGCAACTCAGGCGTTCCGTCTTCTCTGCGGCCCAGCCGGTCCGTTCCAGCGAGTGTCCAAGGACGCCTTTGCCGAACTGCTGCACACCCTGGGACAGAAGGAGATCCTGACGCAGGATCACTCAGGTTTGCTGCTCCATGGCCCTATTGGCGACAAGATCGTCAATCATTATTCCTTCTACGCCGCATTCTCCAGCGACGAGGAGTTCCGCATCGTTTCCGGTGGCAAGGCACTGGGAACGCTACCAGTATCCCAAATGATGACGCCCGGCCAGCGAATACTCTTTGGAGGACGTACCTGGCTCATTGAAGCCATCGACGAAGAGCACAAGACGATCCATGTCGCGCCCGCCAAGGGCGGCGCTCCCCCGCTATTCAATGGTGGCGGCGGACGCGTGCATACCAACGTTCGGCAGCGAATGCGCAACATATTTGTCGCACAGGACGCACTACCCTTCTTGGACTCCACGGCACAACGCTTCCTGCGAGAAGGCCGTGAGGCATTCGCCACGTTGGCGTTGGCTGATCGTTTGCTGCTGGATCAGGGAAGCCAAGCAATCCTGTTGACTTGGCTGGGCGACGCAGCTAACGAGGCCATCGCCTGCCTACTGATGTCGCGCGGTGTGCAGGCATTCACAGGCCGGTTGGGCGTCGAGATCCATCGTGCTGGCCGTAGCCTCGAAGAGATCGAGAACTTGCTGGCGGACATCGGTTCGGAGCCCGCCGCACCTGTGGACGAGCTGCTCGCAAAGGCAAGTAATCTCGTCCGCCAAAAATGGGACGGACTCCTTTCACCGCACCTGTTGCGGCAGAGCTATGCCAGCTCCAACCTGGATCTTGATGAAGCACTGGACTGGATTCGCTCGACGCTTGAGTCGCGGCCGCATCAAGTCAGTAGCGCCCCCTGAACTCAATTGAAAGGGGCCTTCCCTACCCCCGATAACCGGCCCTTATCGCCCTGCCCCAGCGTCTGCTCTCAGCCGAAAATTGCCTTCGTGGAGGCGTTGGTAAGCGGCAAGGACCTTTCCTCTGGTGCCTTCACTGTTTTTCCGCAGTCATAGACTCCTTGGTGCCATCCAGGAAGCGGTAGCCCACGCCTGACTCGGTCTTGATCCATCGTGGCGCAGCGGAATCATCGTTGAGCTTCAGGCGTAGCTTTCCAATCACGATCCGGAGGTAGTGCGTGTCTTCCACGTGCGTCCCTCCCCAAATTTCACGAAGTAGCTGTTGCTGGGTCACAACCCGACCAATGTGACGTAGCAACATGGCAAGGACTGCATACTCCTTACGCGTCAGCGAGATCGACTTTCCATCCAAACTAACTTCCCGCCGCGCCAGGTCTATGGTCAGATGACCATCGTCGTAGCGAGGCTGATCTTCTCCGGCGACCGAGGCACGGTTACGCAAGAGCGCTCGCAACCGCGCCGTCAGTTCCTGGATGCCGAACGGCTTGGTCATGTAGTCGTTGGCTCCGCTATCGAGTGCGCGCACCTTCTCACTCTCCTCCTGGCGCACGGACAACATCAAGATCGGCGCCTTGCTCCATTGGCGCAGCTCGCTGAGAACCTCATGGCCCTCTCGGTCGGGCAGACCGATATCGAGTATGACCACATCCGGCGGGCGCATTTGCGCTAGAGCGAGACCCTCGGCCGCCGTGCCGGCCTGCATGACCTGATAGCCCTCGGCGCGCAGACCGATATCGAGGAAACGGCGAATCTGCACTTCGTCATCGATGATCAGTACACGGGGCGCATTCATGGGGCCGTATCCGGAGGCGCCGGGAGGGGCAATGTGACGCGGATGGTGGTGCCGGTTCGTGGACCGGGCAAGGCCTCCACACTGCCGCCGTGAGCACCGATCATTCCCCGGCAGATCGCAAGCCCCAGGCCGGTACTCGGCGGTGCGCGGTCGCCGCGTGCTACCGAATAGAACATGTCGAAGACGCGGGTCCGCTCCTCGTCGGGAATGCCAGGTCCTTGGTCGGTCACATCGATCACCAAGCGGTCCTCGGCCGTGTGTGCATAAACGCGTACGGGCGCTGCAGGAGGCGAAAAGCGGGCCGCGTTTTCCAGGATGTTGAAGAGTGCCTGTTCGACCAAAGCCGGGTGAACGAACAGCAGTACGGTGTCTTGCGGTACGGACACCTCGACGCGCTGTTCGGGTGACAACTTGCGCAGGCGTGCGACCGCGGCCGCAATGATTTCTGCCGCATCCACCCAATCGCGATTTAGCTTCAGCGTGCCGTGGCCCAGGCGGGTCATATCCAGCAGGTTCTGAATGTATCGATCCAGCCGCTGGCCTTCGCCGAGGATCGCCTCGAGCAGTTCCCGCCTTTCGTCACGCGCGAGCTTGTCCTCGTAGTTGGCCAGCGTACCGGCAGCGCCGATCATCGAGGCAAGGGGCGAGCGCAGGTCGTGCGACACCGAGGAAAGCAGCGCGCTTCGTAGCCGCTCGGTTTCACCGATCACGCGCGCGCTTTGCAGTTCGTCGGCCAGGCGCGCGCGCTCGAGCGCGAAGCCGATGTCCTGCGCCATGGCGAATGCCAGGCCTCGGCGATCCGGATCAGGCTCGACAGCTTCCGCCCCAAACCGCACGGCAGCGACGCCGACGCGGTTGTCCTCGCTGCCCAATGGAAGCGTCCAGCAGCTTGCCGCGTTGATGGTATCCGTGAAGCGACCTGCCGGTTCGGCATGTTGCTCACTCCACTCGGCCGCACCGAGGTCCTGCTGCGACAACGTCATGCCTGAGGGCATGGAAGCTGCGACCCGGAGCTGCATGTCCGCGTCACGCGCAAGAATGGCCACCTGCGAACCAAGCGCCTGTGCCATCGCCTCAGCGCCAACCTGCCGTACCGCCTGCGCATCAGTGCTCGCCGCGAGCTTCTGGCCAAGGGCCAGCATGGCTCGCGAGCGTACCTGAGCGGCACGCAGGGATTGCACCTGGCTTGCCAGTCGTGTGGCAAGTCGGCTGCAGACCAACGCCGCCACCAGGAATAGGGTCACCGCGAGCAGATCGTCCGCGTTGGCGATCATCAGCGTGTAGCGCGGAGGTGCAAAGAAGAAGTTGTAGCCCAGAAAGCACAGCGCGGCCGTGTAAATGGCCACCAGCATGCGTGCGCGGACGGCCACTACGAGCACGGCTGTCAGGAAGATCAATGAAAGATTGGCCGCCGAAAGAAAGCGGTCGCCGATGAAGGCAAGCGCGAAGGCCACCAGCGTAGCCACCGTCGCGAAGAGGTACTCGCGCGGGGCACCGGGCGCATGGGCCAGCCGGCGCCGGGCGCGAGCCCGCTCCACCGGTGTCGCGATGATCGTCAATTCCAGATGTGCGCCGCGTCGCAGCAGCTGTTGCGTCAAGGAGCGTCCCAGCATACGTGCGAGAAGGCGCTCTCGTGTCCTTCCGAGGATGATCTGGCCGACTCCCTCATGCTCGGCGTGCGCAAGCAGCTCGTCGACCACGGAATGACCGCGCAGGATTACCGTCTCACCGCCGAGACGCCGCGCCATCCGCATCGCGGCCTCGATGCGCTCGCGTCGCACGGCGTCCGTCGGATCTCCCGTATCCACGTAAACGACGCTCCAGGGCGCCCCCCTCCGCTCGGCGATGCGACGCGCCACGCGCACCAGGTACTCGCTCTGCGCATGCCCGTCGATCGCGGCCAGAACGCGCCGGCGTACCGGCATGGCGCCACCGCGCGCCAGCATGTGTTCGCGCAGGTCGCTTTCCACATGGCTGGCGACCATGTCCACGGCCAGCTCGCGCAGCGCGGCGAGGTTGGTCGGCGAGAAGAACGCATCCAGCGCCGCGGCCGCGGTTTCGGGTACGTAGACCTTGCCCTGCTTGAGTCGGGCGATCAGCTCGCGCGGCGGCAGGTCCACCAGCATGATGTCGCGCGCGCGATCGAGGAGGCTGTCCGGTACCGTCTCGCGTACGGTCACGCCGGTGATGCGCCGCACCTGGTCGTTGAGGCTTTCCAGGTGCTGCACGTTGAGCGTCGTGTAGACCTCGATGCCTGCGTCCAGAAGCTCGGCCACATCCTGCCAGCGCCGCTCATGGCGACCGCCGGGAAGATTGGTGTGCGCTAGTTCGTCGATCAGCAGTATGTCGGGCTTGCGCTCCAGCGCCGCGTCCAGATCGAATTCGGAAAAGTCCCGGTCGCGGTAACGCACGGCCCGCCGCGTCAGCACCTCCATGCCCTCCAGCAGCGCCGCGGTCTCCGCGCGGCCGTGCGTTTCGGCGATGCCGATCACGACGTCCACGCCCTGGCGCTTTAGCTCGCGAGCCGCCGAAAGCATGGCGTAGGTCTTGCCTACGCCGGGCGCGGCGCCGAGAAACACCTTGAGTCGGCGCTGCTGCTCTTCCTGCACGGTGTTGAGCAGGGCGTCAGCGCGCGCCTGGCGGGTGTCGTTCATGCCGCTACGTTAGCGCTTCTGCAGGGCGTCGAGCGCAAGATTGAGTTCCAGCACGTTGACCCTGGGCTCGCCCAGCACGCCCAGTTGGCGCCCCGAGGTGTGTGTCGCCACCAGCGCCTTTACCGTCGCTTGAGGCAGACCGCGCACCCGTGCCACACGAGCGACCTGGTACTGCGCCGCCGCGGGGCTGATGTGCGGGTCCAGACCGCTCCCTGAAGCGGTCACCAGGTCGACCGGCACAGGCGCGGTATTGCCGGGGTCGGCGGCACGAAGCGCCTCGATGCGTTGCTTGACCGCCGCAGTGAGCGCGGGGTTGGTCGGCCCTTGGTTGGAGCCCCCGGAGGCCGCCCCGTTGTAGGGCATCGGCGAGGTTGCCGACGGCCGGCCCCAGAAGTACCGGGGGTCGGTGAAGGATTGGCCGATCAGGCGGGAGCCCACCGCTTTGTCGTGCTCCATCACGAGGCTGCCATTGGCCTGCGCGGGAAATAGCCCCTGCGCCACACCCGTCACGAGCAGTGGATAGACCACACCGGTCACGATGGTCAGCAAGAGGAGCATCACCAGGGATTGTCGAAGCAGCTTGGCCATGAGAGGTCTCCGATCAGAACGCGCCCTGCAGCATCACGAACGCCCGGGTGCCACCGACGTTGCGCACGTCACTGGCGTTCGTGAAGCTGACAGTGTGGTCGTAGAAGCGCTCGTTGTTGGCGTAAGTGAGGCCAAGGCTCGCCGACCAGTGGCCGGCGAACTGATACTTCAGGGTGGCCCCGACGTCGGCGTAATCCGGATTGCGCGCGCCCTCGCCATTGGGGCTGACTAAGACGGTTGCGTAATCGGTGTGGCCGGCATGCAGCGCCAGGCTCCAGGCGTCATCGAGCGGGAAGCTTGCATCGAGCTGCAGGTAGCGGGTGCCCTTGGAATCGCGCCGGTAACCCTGCTCTACATCGGCACCGAAGTAGTCGGTGAGCGCGTAGTTGTATTTCAGCGTGAACTGCTTCCAGATGAGCGCGACGTTGGCCTCGCCGGTATTCAGCGAACGCGAGGGGAGTCCCGCCTCGTCCAGGTTGGCGCCAGGGTAAACGTAGCTGTAGAGGCCGGCTCGCCAGGACCAATCGTGGCCGAGCGCGGTGCCGTAGCTGGCGTAGAGGTCCAGCTCCACGGAGCCGCCCGGATAGCTGTTGCCGCTGATCGAAGACGCCCAGATACCCGCGGCGAGGCCGTTGGCGAGCGCGAGGTCGGCGCCGCCCTGGATGGCCGGCTGGCCCCAGGTCTGGGTCAAGCCTCGAAACATGTAGTCGGACGTCAGCGCGGCATTGCCGGTCACGGTGGCGGACGGCGCGTCGTCGGCGTGAACTGGCGCGACGAGAGCCAGCGCGACGGCCGCGCCCGGCAGGACGATCGAAAGGATCTTCATAGAGGATCTCCAGCGAGACTCTGGCTCGCGGATGAGAGATGAGGGCGATCTCAGATGCCGGCGTAGCCGCCGAGCACGTAGTCGTCGGCGGCGGATTCCTGCGCAGCAGGTGCGACAGGCCCCGCCTTACGCGTGTCTTGCCGGCGGACAGGCAGTGCGATCACGACTTCGCGAGTCGAGTCGTTCGCCGAAAATCGCAGTTCCAGATCGGGATGTTCTGCGTCGGGCAAGGAGACAGAAAGCTTGGGAACTTGCATGGTCATGACTTCAGATCAGGCCAGGCCGAGCAACACCAGCAGCATGTCGATCAGCTTGATGCCGAGGAACGGCACGACGACGCCACCCAGGCCGTAGACCAGCAGGTTGCGCCGCAGCAGCGCGCCGGCACCCAAGGCACGGTAGGCAACGCCCTTCAGGGCGAGCGGAATGAGGACCACGATGATCAGTGCGTTGAAGATCACCGCTGACAGGATCGCGCTGCGCGCCGTGGCCAGGTGCATCACGTTGAGCGCGTTCAACGCCGGATAGGTGCCGGCGAATGCGGCCGGGATGATCGCGAAGTACTTGGCGATGTCGTTGGCGATCGAGAACGTCGTCAGTGCGCCGCGGGTGATCAGCATCTGCTTGCCGATCTCCACAACCTCGATCAGCTTGGTCGGGTTGGAATCCAGGTCGACCATGTTGCCGGCTTCCTTGGCCGCCTGCGTGCCGCTGTTCATCGCCACTGCCACGTCCGCCTGAGCCAGCGCCGGCGCGTCATTGGTGCCGTCGCCGCACATCGCGACCAGGCGGTTCTCGGCCTGGATGTCGCGGATCAGCTTGAGCTTGGTCTCCGGCGTGGCCTCTGCGAGGAAATCGTCCACGCCGGCCTCGGCAGCGATCGCCGCGGCAGTGAGTGGGTTGTCGCCGGTGATCATGATGGTCTTGATGCCCATCGCGCGCATCTCGGCGAAACGCTCCTTGATGCCGCCCTTGATCACGTCCTTCAGTTCGATGACACCCAGCGGCGTGTGGCCATCGACCACCATCAGCGGAGTCGCGCCGCGCCGGGCGATGTCTTCGGCGGTGTGCTTCAAGGCCGCAGGAAGATGCCCGCCACAGGCATCCAGGTAACGCTCGATGGCATCCACCGCACCCTTGCGGATGCGCTTATCGCCCAGGTCCACGCCGCTCATGCGGGTCTGCGCCGAGAACGGGAGGAACTGGGCGTGCAGTTGCTCCAGGTCGTGCTCGCGCAGGCCGAAGCGTTCCTTGGCCAACACCACGATGCTGCGGCCTTCCGGTGTCTCGTCCGCCAGCGAGGCGAGCTGCGCGGCTTCGGCGAGCGCGCGCTCGTCCACGCCGGGCGCCGGATGGAACGCATCCGCCTGGCGGTTGCCGAGCGTGATGGTGCCGGTCTTATCGAGCAGCAGCACATCCACGTCACCCGCGGCTTCGACTGCCCGGCCGGACGTCGCGATCACGTTGGCACGGATCATCCGGTCCATGCCGGCGATGCCTATCGCCGACAGCAGCGCGCCGATGGTGGTGGGAATCAGGCAGACCAGCAGGGCGGTCAGCACGGTGAGCGTGATCGGCTGGCCGCTGCCCGTCGCCTGCACGCTGTAGATCGAGTACGGCAGCAGCGTGGCGCAGGCCAGCAGGAAGATCAGCGTGAACTTCGCCAGCATGATCGTCAGCGCGATTTCGTTGGGGGTCTTGCGCCTCGCAGCGCCTTCCACCATGGCGATCATGCGGTCCAGGAAGCTTTCGCCCGGATTGCGGGTGATGCGCACGACCAGCCAGTCGGAGAGCACGCGCGTGCCGCCGGTCACCGCGCTGCGGTCGCCCCCCGACTCTCGGATGACCGGGGCGGACTCCCCCGTGATCGCGCTCTCGTCCACGCTGGCCGCGCCCTCGATGACCTCGCCATCGCCCGGGATGATGTCTCCCGCGTCGACCAGCACGTGCTGACCGGTACGAAGTTCGCTGGACGGGACGTAGGTGATGAATGCATCGCGCTCGGGTGCCGCCAGTTTCTTGGCCACCACATCCTTTCTCGTACTGCGTAGCGCCGCCGCCTGTGCCTTGCCCCGCCCTTCGGCGATGGCCTCGGCGAAGTTGGCGAACAGCAGCGTGAACCAGAGCCACAGGGTCACGGCGAAGATGAAGCCAGTGGGCGCCTCGCCGTGGCCGGCGAGCGCCTGGATCCAGAGCAGCGTGGTGAGCACGCTGCACACGTACACCACGAACATCACCGGATTGCGGAACTGCCGGCGTGGGGCCATCTTGCGGAACGCGTCCGATGCCGCCGCGAGCAGCAGGGGGCGGTCGAAACCGCGCGCGGCATGGGAATGGGTCGTCATGGAAGCGGTATCCCGGTAGTTCATTGCAGCGACATCAGGTACTCGGCGATCGGACCGAGCGCCAGCGCGGGAAGGAAGGTGAGCGCGCCGACCACGATCACCACGCAAGCGAGCAGCGTCACGAACAGCGGCGTATGGGTGGGCAACGTGCCGGCCGAGGCCGGGACATGGCGCTTGGCGGCCAGCGAGCCGGCCATTGCCAGCATCGCGATGGCCAGCGGGAAGCGCGCCAGGAACATGCATACGCCGAGCAGCACGTTCCAGAACGGCGTGTTGGCCGATAGACCGCCGAAGGCGCTGCCGTTGTTGTTGGAGGCCGAGCTCAATGCGTAGAGCACCTCGCTGAAGCCATGCGCACCGGGGTTGGCAATGCCTGCCACGCCGGCCGGGGCCATCACCGCGATCGCGGTCCCCACGACCACCAGCACGCACGGAAGCAGCACAGCCAGGCTGGCCATCTTCATTTCATAGGCTTCGATCTTCTTGCCGAGGTACTCGGGCGTGCGCCCGACCATCAGCCCGGCGATGAATACCGCGACCACGGCGAAGGCGAGCATGCCGTACAGGCCGGACCCGACCCCGCCGAAGATCACCTCGCCCAGTTGCATCAGCCACATCGGCACCAAGCCGCCCAATGGCGTCAGCGAGTCATGCATCGCGTTCACCGCGCCACAGGATGCGGCCGTGGTTACCGCAGCGAACAGGCCGGAGGAAGCGATGCCGAAGCGCGTCTCCTTGCCCTCCATGTTGCCGCCGGCCTGCAATGCGGAAGCATGGGCATCCACCGCCAAATCGCGCAGCGCCGGGTTCCCCGCCTGCTCCGCGGCAATGACGCCGATCGCGAGAGGCGCGAAGATCACCAGCATGGTGGCGAGGATCGCCCAACCTTGCCGCCGATCGCCCACCATGCGGCCGAACGTCACGCACAGTCCGCCGGGAATCAGGAAGATCGCCAGCATCTCGATGAAGTTGGAGAGCGGCGTCGGGTTCTCGTAGGGATGTGCGGAGTTGGCGTTGAAGAAGCCGCCGCCGTTGGTGCCGAGGTGCTTGATGGCGATCTGCGAAGCGGCCGGCCCCATCGGCAGCGTCTGGGTAGTCACCGGGACGTCACGGGCAAGGTCCTTGCCGGTGGCGTCCTTCTCAACGTTGCCGGCGGCATCCTTGACCGTCTCCGCGTAACTGGTGGTCTGCGCTACGGGCACGTCCACATAGGCTTGGAAGTTCTGCACCACGCCCTGGGACACCAGCAACAACGCCACCATCAGGGACAAGGGCACCAGCACGTAGAGCGTCGCGCGAACCAGATCGACCCAGAAATTGCCCAGGCCGTTGGAGCTGCGCCGCACGAAGCCACGCACCACCGCCACCAGTACCGCAATGCCGGTGGCTGCCGAAAGGAAGTTCTGCACCGCCAGGCCCAGCATTTGCGTCAGGTAGCTCATGGTCGACTCGCCGCCATAGCCCTGCCAATTGGTATTGGTGGCGAAACTGATAGCCGTGTTCATTGCCGAGTCGGGCGGCACCGCGCCGAAGTGCTGCGGGTTCAGCGGCAGCCATTGCTGTACCCGCTGAAGCACGTAGACAGCCAGTAGCCCGAGCACGTTGAACACCAGCATGCTCAGCGCGTAGCGCTTCCAGCTCATGTCCTGGGCTGGATCGGCGCCGCACAGACGGTAGATGCCCCGCTCCACCCACGAACCCATCCGGGTGACGCGGTTGGGCTCGTCGGCGAAAACAAGCGCCATGTAGGCACCTAGCGGCCTCACCAACAAAAGAAGCACAGCCAGGAACAAACCAACCTGGAGGTAGTCGCTCGCAGTCATTCGAACCACTCCGGTTTCAGGAGGGCTACACATAGGTAGCCGACCAGCGCCACCGCAATGGCGGTGGCCAGGGCGTACGTCAGGTTCATCAGGAAGGTCCTGTGGTCGGGACGGCGCTCAGCGGGGAGCCAGCCGGTCGCAGAGCCGCAGAAAGCCCGCGGTCGTCACGACAAGGGCGAGCGCGATTAGAAGGTAGGCAATGTCCATGCGCGGTCCTCCGCATCTGGAGGAGCGCACTCTAGGAACTTGCGTATAAAAAAGGCACAAAAATCGGCCTGCTGACGCGTATCTATGCCGTAAAATTTCTCCGGCTCAGATTTCCACTTGGGTGCCGACGCCCCCCCGCTTTGAGTAGCGGCGACGTCCCCCCCCCCCCCGCTGGGCTGGCCTCCCCTCGCGCGCGCCGCAGATCGAAATACGCTCAATATCGATCACGCTACCGATCGCACCAGTGCGTCGACAAGCGCGGGTGTCAGCCAGGTCGTGAAGGCGTTTCCTTGGAGCCTGAGCGCACCCGATGATCTCAGGACGCGTGGCAGTCGGCGGGATCGGGCGGATACGGTTCGATCACCGTGACCCCGCCCTCTTTGTGGATCCAGTACAACTTGCCGGCGACGCATCGGATTTCGCCTTTGTGGTGGCGTTCGATCAGGTCGCGGAAGTAGGAGCCGCGTCGATCCGCCGCGGGCCCGATGTGCAGCGGCGGTTCGGCGACACCGGGCACGGGTTCGGGCTGGGTTGCGGGATGCGTGGCCAGCGGTCGGTACGGAACGGCCGAACCCGCGGCGGCCGGCTTCGGCGCCGGATCGCCGGCCGCCTGGCCCTGCTGCACGTAGGCAACCACTGCGAAACTGCAGCCGAGGCCGAACAGCAGGCCCACGGCCAACTCGCTGGCCCGCAACATGGAGACCCCCTGAACTGTGATTTGTATCACATTTTTACAGTTCAGCGGGAAAGGGCTTTGCCGTGCCTCGGGTGGCCGCCTCAGCGTCGCTGGCGAAAGAAGTCCCGCAGCAGTGCCGCCGCCGTCTCGGCCAGCAGCCCGCCCTGGACTTCTATCCGGTGGTTGTGGCGCTGCGAGATCAGGGTGTCGAAGACGCTGCCGGCGGCGCCGGTCTTGGGGTCGTTCGCGGCGTAGACCACGCGCCCGACGCGGGCATGGATCAGCGCCATGGCGCACATGGCGCAGGGTTCCAGGGTGACGTACAGCGTGGCGCCCGGAAAGCGGTAGTTGCCGAGCTTCTGGCCGGCCGCGCGCAGCGCGTTGACCTCGGCGTGCGCGGTGGGATCGCTGAGCGCGATGTTGCGGTTCCAGCCTTCGCCCACCGCTTCTCCGTCGAGCACGAGCACCGCGCCGACCGGCACCTCGTTGTCGCGATCACGCGCCTGGGTCGCCAGCGCCAGCGCATGCCGCATCCAGCGTTCGTCTTCGGCGCTGAACGTGGCGCGGTCCGAATCTGGCGTCATATCGTTACGCATCAGATAGTTGGCGGACAAGCTGGAAGAAGTGAGCAACGACTTGCGATGTGTCGATGGATGGCAAGCCGTTGATTTTCCTCATTCCCACTCGATGGTCGCGGGCGGCTTGCCGCTGATGTCATACACGACACGAGAAATGCCGCGCAACTCGTTGATAATGCGGCGAGAAACGTGTTCGAGGAACGCATATGGCAGATGCGCCCAATGCGCGGTCATGAAATCGACCGTCTCGACCGCGCGCAGCGCGATCACCCACTCGTAGGCGCGGCCGTCGCCGACCACGCCCACCGACTTCACGGGCAGGAACACCGCGAAGGCCTGGCTGACCTGGTCGTAGAGCCCCTGCTTGCCCAGCTCCTCGATGAAGATCGCGTCCGCGCGCTGCAGCAGCTCGACGTACTCGCGACGCACCTCGCCCAGCACGCGCACGCCGAGGCCGGGCCCCGGGAACGGGTGGCGGTAGACCATCTCGCGCGGCAGGCCGAGTTCGACGCCGATGCGCCGCACCTCGTCCTTGAACAGCTCGCGCAGCGGCTCGACCAGCTTGAGCTTCATGCGCTCCGGCAGGCCGCCGACATTGTGGTGGCTCTTGATGACGTGCGCCTTGCCGGTCCTGGAGGCGGCCGACTCGATGACGTCCGGGTAGATCGTGCCCTGTGCCAGCCACTTCACGCCCTCGAGCTTGTGCGCCTCCTCGTCGAACACCTCGATGAACAGGCGTCCGATCACCTTGCGCTTGGCTTCGGGGTCGTCGACGCCGCGCAGCGCCGCGTAGAAGCGCTCGGCGGCGTTCACGCGAATCACGTGCACGCCCATGTGCTCGGCCATCGTGGCCATCACCTGGTCGCCTTCCCGGTAGCGCAGCAGCCCGGTATCGACGAACACGCACACCAGTTGGTCGTCGATCGCCTTTTCCAGCAGGGCCGCGACCACCGACGAATCGACGCCGCCGGACAGGCCGAGCAGCACCTTGTCCTTGCCCACCTGCGCGCGCACGCGCTGCACGGCGTCCTCGATGATGTGCGCCGCGGTCCACAGCGTCGCGCAGCCGCACAGGTCGACCACGAAGCGGCGCAGCAGCTCGGTGCCGCGCTTGGTGTGAGTCACTTCCGGGTGGAACTGCACGCCGTAATAGCGGCGGGTTTCGTCGGCCATGCCGGCGATCGGCAGGCTCTCGGTGGTGGCGGTGACGTGGAAGCCCGGCGGCACGGCGGTGACGCGGTCGCCGTGCGACATCCATACGTCGAGACGGGGCGGCTGCGTGGCCGGGTCGAACAGGCCCTCGAACAGCCGGCACGGCGCGGCGAGTCGCACTTCGGCATAACCGAACTCGCGGCTGTGGTTGCCCTCCACCTTGCCGCCGAGCTGCTCGGCCATCGCCTGCATGCCGTAGCAAATGCCCAGCACCGGCACGCCGAGATCGAACACGGCCTGTGGTGCGCGCGGCGAATCGGGTTCGGTCACGGACTCGGGACCGCCCGAAAGGATGATGCCCTTGGGCGCGAAGCGGGCGATCGCGGCCGGATCGTGGTCCCAGGCCCAGACCTCGCAATAGACGCCGATCTCGCGCACGCGGCGTGCGATCAGCTGCGTGTACTGCGCGCCGAAATCGAGGATCAGGATTTTGTCGCTGTGGATGTCGTGCATGCGCTCGGGGCTCATGGTGGCTTCGGGGCCCGGCCCGGCTGGCCAGGCCCGCGCCCCGAGTGATGTCGTTTCAATCCAGCCGGTAGTTCGGCGCTTCCTTGGTGATTTGCACGTCGTGCACGTGCGCCTCGCGCACGCCGGCGCTGGTCACGCGCACGAACTGCGGCTTGCTGCGCATGTCCTCGACGGTCGCGCAGCCGCAGTAGCCCATCGACGCGCGCAGGCCGCCGATCAGCTGGTGGACGATCGAACGCAGCGGCCCGCGATACGGCACGCGCCCCTCGATGCCTTCCGGCACCAGCTTGTCGGCGTCGGCCTCGTCCTGGAAATAGCGGTCCTTGGAGCCGAGCTGCATCGCGCCCAGCGAGCCCATGCCGCGGTAGCTCTTGTAGGAACGCCCCTGGTACAGCTCGACCTCGCCCGGCCCTTCCTCGGTACCGGCGAACATCGAGCCCAGCATCACCGACGACGCGCCGGCGGCGAGCGCCTTGGCGATGTCGCCCGAGTAGCGGACGCCGCCGTCGGCGATCAGCGGCACCTCGTCCTTGAGCGCGGTGGCCACCATGTCGATCGCGGTGATCTGCGGCACGCCGACGCCGGCGACGATGCGCGTGGTGCAGATCGAGCCGGGACCGACGCCGACCTTGACCGCGTCCGCGCCCGCCGCGACCAGCGCCCTGGCGGCCTCGCCGGTGACGATGTTGCCGGCGATCACCTGCACCCTGTCGCCGTAATGCTTCTTGACCCAGGCGACGCGGTCGAGCACGCCCTGCGAATGGCCGTGCGCGGTATCGACCACGAGCACGTCGACGCCAGCATCGACCAGAGCGGCGATGCGCGCCTCGGTATCGCCGCCGACGCCCACCGCCGCACCGACGCGCAGGCGTTCGTGGTCGTCCTTGGCGGAATTCGGATTGTCGCGCGCCTTCTGGATGTCCTTCACGGTGATCAGGCCGCGCAACTGGAACGCGTCGTTGACCACCAGCACCTTCTCGATGCGGTTGCGGTGCAGCAGCTCGAGCACTTCGTCGTGCCCCGCCCCTTCCTTCACCGTGATCAGCTTCTCCTTGCGGGTCATGATGTTCCTGACGGGATCGCTGGGCTTGCGCTCGAAGCGCAGGTCGCGGCTGGTGACGATGCCGACCAGTTGGTCGCCCTCGACCACCGGCACGCCGGAGATGTTGTTGGCGCGGGTGATCTGCATCACTTCGCGAATCGAGGTCTGCGGCCCGACCGTGATCGGATTGCGGATCACGCCCGCCTCGAACTTCTTGACCAGGCGCACTTCCGCGGCCTGCTGCTCGATCGGCATGTTCTTGTGGATGATGCCGATGCCGCCGCACTGCGCCATGGTGATGGCGAGGCGCGCTTCGGTGACGGTGTCCATCGCCGCGGACACGATCGGGATGTTCAGGCGGATGTTGCGCGTCAGGCGCGTCGAGGTGTCGACGTCGCGCGGCAGGACGTTCGAGTAGGCGGGGACGAGGTAGACGTCGTCGTAGGTGAGGGCCTCGGCGAGGATGCGCATGAGCGTTACCGGGCAAGTAAATTGGTCAATTATACGGCCTCCCTGCCCCACGCGGCCAGTCTGCGGCCGCGCGCGCAGGTCAGCCGCGCTCGACGGCCTCGGCCGCCTCCAGCGTGTTTTCCATCAGCGTGGCGACGGTCATCGGACCGACGCCGCCGGGCACCGGCGTGATCCACGATGCGCGCTCGGCGGCGGCGTCGAACTCCACGTCGCCGACCAGGCGGCCGTCGTCGAGGCGGTTGATGCCGACATCGATCACCACCGCGCCGGGCTTGATCCACTCGCCCTTGACCAGCCCCGGCTTGCCGACGGCGACGATCACGATGTCGCCCTGGCGCACGTACTGATCCAGCCCGCGCGTGAACTTGTGGCAGCAGGTGGTGGTGCAGCCGGCGATCAGCAGCTCCAGCGCCAGCGGACGGCCGACGTGGTTGGACACGCCCACCACGACCGCATGCTGGCCGCGTACCGGGCGATCGGTGTGGCCGAGCAGGGTCATCACGCCCTTCGGCGTGCACGGACGCAGGCCGAGCTGGCGCAGCGCCAGGCGGCCGACGTTCTCGGCGTGGAAACCGTCGACGTCCTTGCGCGGGTCGATGCGGTCGATCAGCGCGTTCTCGTCGATGTGACCGGGCAGCGGCGACTGCACCAGGATGCCGTGCACGGCGGGGTCGGCGTTGAGGCGGTCGATCAGCGCGTAGAGTTCGTCCTGCGATGTCGAGGACGGCAGGTCGTAGGCGAACGAGCGGAAGCCGACCTGCTTGCAGGCCTTGCGCTTGTTCTTCACGTAGACCGCGGAAGCCGCGTCGTTGCCGACCAGCACCACGGCGAGGCCAGGCGCGGCGCCGCCCGCGCCGACGCGATCGGCGACGCGCCGCTGCACGCGTGCGAGCACTTCTTGGGCGACCCGTTTGCCGTCGAGGATGCGTGCGCTCATGGCGGGGACATGCGGAAGGCGCGCATTATCCTCGTTCATGCCGCGCCGCACAAACGGCCGTCGCCGACACCAGGAGGCATTCCATGAGCGACTCGACCACCGAATTCGAGGCCGCCGCGTTCCGGCGCCTGCTCGAGCACCTGCGCAAGCGCAGCGACGTGCAGAACATCGAGCTGATGACGCTGGCCGGCTTCTGCCGCAACTGCCTGGCCGACTGGTATCGCGAGGCGGCTATCGAGCGCGGCGTGCAGATCGGGAAGGACGCGGCGCGCGAGCGCGTCTACGGCATGCCCTACGCGGCATGGCGGTCGCAGTTCCAGAAGGAGGCGACGCCGCAGCAGATCGCCGCGTTCGAGGCGGCGCAAAAGCGTCACGCCTGATCGCGCCGGTCAGCCGGCCGCGGCGCAGCGCTGCGCGATGTCCTCGTAGCCGGCGAACGCCGCGTGCGTGCCGCAGCCGGGGCAGTCGGCGTCGCGCGGCAGCCGCAGCTCGCGGAAGCGCGCGCCCAGCGCGTCGAACGCGAGCAGCCGGCCGACCAGCGGCGCGCCGACGCCGAGGATCAGCTTCAGCGCCTCGCTGGCCTGCAGCAGGCCGACGATGCCGGGCAGCACGCCAAGCACGCCGGCCTCGCTGCAGTTGGGCGCTTCCGCCGCCGCCGGCGGCTCGGGGAACAAGCAGCGGTAGCACGGCGAGTCGGCGCGGCGCGGGTCGAACACGCTGACCTGACCTTCGAAGCGCTGCACCGCGCCATACACCATCGGCAGGCCGAGCCGCACGCTGGCGGCGGCCAGCAGGTAGCGCGTCGGGAAGTTGTCGGCGCCGTCGATCACCAGGTCGTGGCCGCGCAGCAGCGTCTCGACGTTGGCGGCGCGCAGGCGTTCCTCGCGGGTCTCGACGCGCACGCGCGGGTTGAGCGCCTGCAACGCCATGCGCGCCGATTCCGTCTTCGCCATGCCGACGCGCGCGTCGGCGTGGATCACCTGGCGGTGCAGGTTGGAGCGTTCGACGCGGTCGTCGTCGACCAGGGTCAGCGTGCCGACGCCGGCCGCGGCGAGATACAGCGCCGCCGGCGCGCCCAGCCCGCCGGCGCCGATCAGCGCCACGCGCGCGGCGGCGAGGCGCGCCTGGCCCGCCTCGCCGACTTCCGGCAGGCGCAGTTGGCGCGCGTAGCGCTCGACGCTGTCGGTGTCGAGCGCGCCGCTGTCGATGGGCAGCCCTTCCGCCTTCCAGCGCTCGAAGCCGCCGCTGACCGAACGCACGTCGCGGTAGCCCATGCCGCGCAGCGCCGCAGCGGCGAGCAGCGAACGCTGGCCGCTGCCGCACAGCGTGAGGATCGTGCAGCCGCGGTCCGGCGCGACCTGTTCGATGCGCAGTTCCAGGAAGCCGCGCGACAGCCCGACCGCGCCGTGCGGCACGCCGGCCGCGCGCTCGGCGTCCTCGCGCACGTCGATCAGCAGGGCGCTGCAGTCCCGGCAGGCAGCGAACGCTTCGACCGGGGCGATCTCGACGATCTCGGCGCGGGCCGCGGCCAGCAGCGCATCGCGGGTCGGGGGCGTGTTCATGTCAGTCCGTCCATCCGGGCAGCGGCAGCACTTCGACGACGCTGCCGGCCGCCAGCTCACGCGCCTGCTCCGGTATCAGCGCCAGCGCGTCGGCTGCGGCCAGCCCGCGCAGCATCGCCGAGCCCTGTCGCGCGTGCGGCCGCGCCCACAGCGCGCCGTCGGCGTCGCTCGCCAGCGTGCAGCGCAGGCCTTCGGCACGCGCGTGCGACTTGTGCACGGCCTCGGCCAGGCGCGCATGCAGGCGCGGCGGCGCGGCGCGGCGTCCGCACAGCGCATCCAGCGTCGGCCGCACCAGCGCCAGGAAGGTCGCGGCGCAGGACACCGGATTGCCGGGCAGCGCGAAGATCGGCGTGCCGCCGATCTCGCCGAACAGCACCGGCATGCCGGGCTTGATGCGCACCTTCCAGAAATGGATGCGGCCGAGTTCGCGCACAAGCCCCGGCAGGTGGTCGGCTTCGCCGGCCGAGACGCCGCCGCTGGTGACGATCAGGTCGACGTCGCGCGCAGCCGCGCGCAGGCGCTCGCGCAGCGTGTCGCGTTCGTCGCGCAGGTGCGCGCTGTGCACGATGCCGGCGCCGGCTTCGCGCAACAGCGCCGCCAGCATCGGCCGGTTGGAATCGCGGATCTGGCCGAAGCCGAGCGCGGCGCCGGGCGGCGCCAGCTCGTCGCCGGTCGAGAACAGGGCGACGCGGGCGGCGCGGCGCACGGCGACTTCGGCGACGCCGAACGCGGCCAGCACGGCGACCTGCGCGGCGCGCAACGGCGTTCCCGCCGCGAGCGCGGCGTCGCCCGCGGCGAAATCCTCGCCCGCGGGGCGCACGTTGGCGCCGGCGCGCTGGCCGGCGGGAATCCGGACCTCGTCGCCGTCGACGCGCACGTTTTCCTTGATCACCACCGTGTCCGCGCCCGGCGGCAGCGGCGCGCCGGTGGTGATGCGCACGCAGCAGCCGGCTTCCACCGTGGGCACCACGACCGCGCCGGCGAACACCTCGCCGGCCAGCCGGAACGTGCGCTCGCCGTCGGTCGGCAGCTCGGCCCCGTGCAGGGCGAAGCCGTCCATCGCCGAATTGGCGAACGGCGGCTGCGCGTGCGGCGCATGCAGGTCCTCCGCCAGCACGCGGCCGTACGACGCATCGAGCGCGATGCGCTCGACCGGCAGCGTCCGCGCCGCGGCCACGCCGCGGGCCAGCGCGCGCGCCTCGTCCAGTCCGATGTGCTGCGGGAATTCATTCATGGGCGTCTTCGCGTCCGAGATGATCGAGGTCGGCCGGCGTGTTGACGTTGGCGAACGCGGCCGCGCGGTCGCTGAAATCTACCGCGATCGCGGCCAGCTCGTCGTGCCAGCGCCGCGGCGAAGCGTGCGTCGCCAGCGCGGCGCGCGCCTGCGCGCCGAGGCCGGGGCGGTACAGCGCGAACAGCGGCTGCGCGGCGATGCCGTCGTGCGCGTAGGCGCACGGCGCGGCGCCGGTCGCCAGCGCGGCCCGCAGGCGCGCGGCCAGGTCGGGCGGCGGCGAGGGACAGTCGACCGGCACGGTCAGCACGAACGCGTCGCCGGCCGCGTGCAACGCCGTTGCGATCCCGGCCAGCGGTCCGGCGTGGCCGGGCACCTCGTCGGCGATCGCCGGGGCGTAGGCGGCGTAGGCGTCGGCATGGCGGTTGGCCACGATCAGCAGCGCGTCGGCCTGGGGACGCAACGCCTCGACGGTCCACGCGACCAGCGGACGTCCATGCAGCGGCAGCAAGCCCTTGTCGGCGCCGCCCATGCGCCGCCCCGCGCCGCCGGCCAGCACGACGGCGAGCAGACGCGGCGGTGCGGCGTCGGACATGGCCCTACTTCTTGCCGCGGACGTGGCGCACCAGCCGCCTGCGCTTGCGGACCTGGCGCTCGGTCAGCGGATTCTTGCGTCCGGCGAACGGGTTCTCGCCCTCGCGGAACTCGATGCGGATCGGCGTGCCTTCCAGCCGATAGCGCTTGCGGAAGAAGTTCTCGAGGTAGCGGCGGTAGCCGTCGGCGATGTGCGCGGTGCGCGTGCCGTGGATCACGATGGTCGGCGGGTTGTGGCCGCCGGGGTGCGCGTAGCGCAGCTTCGGCGCATGCCCGCGCACCAGCGGCGGCTGGTAGCTTTCGTAGGCCTGCTCCAGCGTGCGGGTCAGCTCGGAGGAGGTCAACTCGCGGGTCGCCGAGGCGTGCGCGCGGTCGATGGCGCGCATCAGCTCCTTCAGACCGGAACCGTGCTTGGCCGAGATGAATACCTGCCGGGCCCAGCCGACGAAGTCCAGCTTGCGCTCCAGCGCGGACCGGCACTGCTCGCGCTCGTAGGCCGGCAGGCCGTCCCACTTGTTGATCGCGATCACCAGCGCCCTGCCCTCGTCCAGCACGTGGCCGGTGAGGGTGAGGTCCTGCTCCGATACCGGCTCGCGCGCGTCCAGCATCAGCACCACCACCTGGGCGGCCGCCATCGATTGCAGCGTCTTGATCACGCTGAACTTCTCGACGGCTTCTTCGACGCGCGCGCGGCGGCGCACGCCGGCGGTGTCGATCAGGGTGTAGCGGCGGCCGTCGCGCTCCAGCCGGACGCGGATCGGATCGCGGGTGGTGCCGGCGACTTCCGAGACGATCACGCGCTCCTCGCCGAGCAGGCGATTGACCAGGGTGGACTTGCCGACGTTGGGGCGGCCGACGATGGCCACGCGCACGCCGCCTTCGGCGTCATCGGCGTCCGCCGCGGGCTCCGCGTCCGCGGGCAGCAGCGGCTGCAGCGCGCCGAGCAGCGCGTCGATGCCGCGCCCGTGCGCGGCGGCCAGCGGCAACGTCGCGGCAACGCCGAGCGAGGCGAATTCGGCCAGCGCGGCGTGCTCGTCGAGGCCGTCGGTCTTGTTGACCGCCAGCACGGCCGGCTTGCCGCTGCGGCGCAGCTCGTCGAGGATGGCGCGGTCCTGCGGCAGCAGGCCGTCGCGCGCATCGAGCACCAGCACCGCGACGCTGGCCTCGGCGATCGCCAGGCGCACCTGCTGCGCGGTCAGCGCGTCGAGGCCCTGTTCCGTGCCGGTCAGGCCGCCGGTATCGACCACCACGAACGGCCGCGCCGCGCTGCGGCAGACGCCGTAGTGGCGGTCGCGCGTCACCCCGGGCAGGTCGGCCACCAGGGCGTCGCGCGAACGCGTCAGCGCGTTGAACAGCGTCGACTTGCCGACATTGGGGCGACCGACCAGGGCGACGACGGGCAGCATGGCCGGGGCATCCGCCCGCTCACTGGCCAACGATGCGGTACGCGGCGAGATGGCCGTTCACGTCCTCGACGTAGACGGTGTCGCCCACCACCAGCGGACGCGCGCGGATGGCGTCGCGCGACAGCCGTTCGCGCGCGGCGATCTTGCCGTCGGCGAGATCGAGCCAGTGCACGTAACCCTGCAGGTCGCCGACGACCACGTGCGCCTGCTGCACCGCGGGCCCGGTCAGCCAGCGGTGCAGCAGCGCGTCCTGCTTCCACAGGTCGCTGCCGGTGTTGCGGTCGAACGCCCACACGTTGCTCTGGTCGTCCACCGCCACCACCGAGGTGCCGGCGACGTCCGGGCCGGTGTAGCTGGAGAACGCGCGGTTCCACAGCGGGCGGCCGGTCGGCGCCTGCAGGTCGACCAGCTGGCCGTGGTAGGCGGCGGCGAACAGCTCGGAGCCGTCCAGCGCGAGCATGCCGTCGGCATCGTTGAGGCGCTCGATCTCGGTGCGGCCCTCGCTGCCGGCCACGGGCTGCTGCCACTGCGGGACGCCGGTCTCGACGCTGAGGCCGACCACCTTGCCGTCGTCGGAGCCGAAGAACACGCCGCCGCCGGCCACGATCAGGTCGCCGTTGCCGCGCAGGCTGAGCGGCGGCACCTGGCCGCGGTCGTAGACCCACTTGCGTTCGCCGCTGGCGGCGTCCAGCGCGGTCACCTGGCCGTCGTTGGTGCGCACGACCACCAGGCCGCCGGCGATCGCCGGCGCGGCGATCACTTCGGAAGTCAGTTGAGCGTCCCAGCGCGGCTTGCCGTCGCTGGCGCCGAACGCGTAGACGTGGCCGTCCAGGGTACCGATCGCCAGCAGGTCGCCGGACACCGCCGGGCCGCCGGAATAGCTCGTGTCCGGCCTACCCTTGCGCCCGAACAGGTGCCAGCCGGCGCGGTGCTTCCACAGCGTCTTGCCCGACTTCGCGTCGAGCGCGACCAGCACGCCGTCGACGCTGGCGGCGTAGATCGTGCCGCCGGTATAGGCCGGGCGCATGCGCACGCCGGACTTGGCGGCGCCATCGCCGACGCTGGCCTTCCACAGCCGATCGATCTTGATCGTCGGCGTGATGTCGGTGAGCTCGCGCGGCGGCTGGATATTTTCGCGCTTGGCCCGCTTGATCGTGCTGCAACCGCCGCCGGCGACCAGGGCGGCCAGTGCGAGAATCAGGATGCCACGCTTCATCACTTGCTGCCTCCGGCGGGCGTCGTATCGTCGAGTTTGACCTGCAGCAGGCCGCGCTGCGGCGCCTCCGCCGGCAGCGCCGCGAGCGCGGCCGCAAAGGCGGCATGTGCATCGGCGCCGCGTCCAAGCTTGACCAGCGCATCGCCGCGCAGTTCCTGCGCCAGTGCGAGGTAGCCGCCGGGCGGCAGCTTGTCCAGCCGCGCCAGCGCGGCATCGGCCTTGTCCTGGGCCAGGTCCAGCTTGGCCAGGCGCAGCGTGAACAGCGACTTCAGCGCGGCGTTGCCGGCATGCGCCTCGGCCCAGTCCAGCGCCGTGCGCGCCTGGTCGAGCTGGCCCTTGTCGACCAGGCGCAGCGCGCGCTCGCCGGCGGCGAACGCGGCATAGGGCGTGTTGGCGTAGTCCTTCATCAGCTGGTCGGTGAGTGCATCGGCCTGTTCGGCCTGCTGGGCGTCGGCCGCCTTCTGCAGCGCGTCGTAGCGGGCCGCCGCTTCCGCGCGATGCTGGGCGCGATGCGAGCGCCACTGCTGCCAGCCGAAGATCAGCAGCAACCCCAGGACGATGCCGACCACGATGGACAGCCCGTTCTCGCGCAGCCACTTGCGCAGCTGTTCGCTCTGTTCGTAATCGTCGTAAGCCTCGAATGCCATGTCTCACCTGTGGGACCGAGCGTGATCCGCGCCGGGCGGCGCGTCGTCGGTCGGAATGCGTGTGGTCGCGCGAAGAGCGACGGCCCGGCAGGGACTGCCGGGCCGCCGCCAAGGATAACCCAAGGAAGCTCCGAACAAACACCGGACGCGCACCGCAGCAGGCGCGGCGCGCGAGTGGCGCGGGGAAGCGCGGGCTCAGGCGTCCGCGGGCGTCGTCGTGCCGTCGGCCTTGAACAGGTGGAAATGCGCGACGTTGGCGCGCTGGAACGGCGCCAGGTCGAGCGGCCTGCCGTCGGCCTCGATGTGCGCCGCGCCGGCGTTGCCGATACGCACTTCCAGCGACGCATCGCTGTGGTACTCGCGGTCGCTGCCGGCGGGAAGCAGGTCGTATTCGAGGCGATTGCCGCCGGCGTCGGTCACCTCGACCCAGCTCGCGGCATCCAGGCGGATACGCAGCGAATGCGCCGCTGCGACCGGCACCGGGGCGGCGGACGGCGGCGTCTCCATCGCGGAGAAAGGCGCCATCGAGGCCATCAGCGGCTTGTTGTCCGCGCCGGCCGACGCCGCCGCGGGCGCGGCTGGCTTCACGCTGGCGACGCTGCGCTGCGCGGCCGCGGTACGGGAACCGGCGACGTTCCGCGTGGGCGTGCTGGTCGTCGGCACGTCGAGCGGCGCGAACTGGGTGAGCCTGGTGTCCAGCCCACCGCGCAGCCCCAGCCAGACCAGCGGCACGGCGATCATCGCGGTCAGCACCGCATAGGTAGCGCCGACCGCGTAGCGCTCGACCAGGTAGCGGCCGCGCGGCAGGGTGCCGGTCGCGATCAGCGCCGGCGCCTCGGGCGCGATCTGCGCCAGCGCCTCATCGACGACGGCCTGCGGAACCTCCAGCAGGCGCGCGTAGCTGCCGAGATAGCTGGCCAGATAGATCTTGGAATCGATGCCCGAGTAGTCCTCGGCCTCGATCTTGCGCAGCACGCGCAGCGGCAGTTTCAGCGAACTTGCGCAGGATTCCAGGCTCAGCCCGCGCGCCGCACGCGCGGCCGCCAGGCGCGCGCCGATGCCCTCGCGGCCGCCGGTTTCTTCGTACTCTGGCAAACGCATACCGTCACCCTCTCCCCCGAGAGATTGCAGATTCTGCGACGACGCCACGTCATCGCCGCCGGCTGTCGCCACGGCGAGTCGGTGCGCCGAGTCTTCGGAATCTAGTTCCACCGATTGTTTCTTATTGTGACTCATCTCATGTTGGCGTGATCGAGGCTGCGCGCCTGTTCCGAGTCCGGGAACTGGCCGCGCAAGCGCTTCGCATAATCCTGGGCCCCCGCCGCGTTGCCCAGCCCGGCTTCGATGTCGTGCCCCAGCAGCAGACCGTCCGGCGTCGGCTGGCCCAAGCCGTCGAAGCGCTGGATGAAGGCGCGCGCGTGGAAAAAGTCCTGCTTGCCGTAGAGCACGCGGGCAAGCTGGTAGAGCGCCTCGCGGTTCTGGGGATTGAGCTCGACCGCGCGGCGGAAATCCGCCTCGGCGGCATCGGCGCGACTCAGTTTGAGCTGGCAGGTGCCGGCGTTGGCGTAGGCGGTGTCCGGCGAGGCGTAGAACGGATCGGCGATCGCCCGCTCGAAGTACTTGATCGACTCCTCGGCCTTGCCCTCGCGGCACAGGAAGGCGCCAAGGTTGTTGTTGGGGATGCCCTTCTTGGGCTCCAGGTCGACCGCCTTGCGGTAGTGCTCCTCGGCCTGGCCGTTCTGGCCGATGCGCTCGTAGACCACCGCGATCACCGTATGTGCCGGAGCGTAGTTCGGGTCGAACTGCAGCGCCTTGGTCAGCTTGTCCAACGCGGTCTTGAGATCGCCCTGTTCGAGGTACGACTGGCCCAGTTGGGTGTGGATCTGCGCGGCGTTCTGGCGGTTGTCGGCCGCCTTGGATCCGGACGGGCCGCCGCCCATGCTCGAGCAGGCGGCCAGCAGCGCCGCCAGCAGCGCGGCGGCGAGGCACTTCTCAAGCCGCATGGACTGCGCCCTCCTCGATGCGTTTGCGGAACTCGGCCTGGCGGCGGGTGCGGTCCAGCACCTGCCCCTTGAGCTGGCCGCAGGCGGCGTCGATGTCGTCGCCGCGGGTGCGACGCACGGTCGCCAGCACGCCGCTGTCGAGCAGGATCTTCTGGAACGCCGCGATCGCCTCCGGCGGCGAGCGCTCGAAGCGGGTGCCGGTGAACGGGTTGAACGGGATCAGGTTGACCTTGCTGGGCAGGCGCCGCATCAGCTTGACCAGTTGGCGCGCGTGCTCGGGCTGGTCGTTGACGCCCTTCATCAGCGTGTACTCGAAGGTGATCGAGGCACGCGGACGCTTGGCCACGTAGCGCATGCAGGCGGCCAGCAGCTCGTCGATCGGATAGCGCTTGTTGAGCGGCACCAGTTGCGTGCGCAGCTCGTCGTTGGGCGCGTGCAGCGACACCGCCAGCGAGACGTCGGCCGCTTCCGACAGCTTGTCGATCATCGGCGCCAGCCCGGCGGTGGACAGCGTCACGCGCTTGTTGGCGAGGCCGAAGCCGAGGTCGTCGCGCATCACGCTCATTGCGGTGATGACGTTGTCGAAGTTCAGCAGCGGCTCGCCCATGCCCATCATCACCACGTTGGTGATGCGGCGCTGCTGGTGCGGCACGTTGCCGAGGTGCTTCGCCGCCACCCACACCTGGCCGATGATCTCGGCGGCGGAGAGGTTGCGGTTGAAGCCCTGCGCGCCGGTCGAGCAGAACGTGCAGTTCAGCCCGCAGCCGACCTGCGAGGACACGCACAGCGTGCCGCGGGTCGGCTCGGGGATGTAGACGGTCTCGATGGCGTTGCCGCCGTCCATGCCGAGCAGCCACTTGTGCGTGCCGTCGGTGGAAGCCTTCTCGAACAGGGTCCGCGGCGGGCCGATGCGGCAGGCCTCGGCGAGCTTGCCGCGCAGGGGCTTGCCGAGGTCGGTCATCTGCTCGAAGTCGTCGACCCGGCGGTGATAGATCCACTTCATCACCTGGTCGGCGCGATACGGCTTCTCGCCGAGCTGCGCGAAGAACTCGCGCAGCCCGCGGCGATCGAAATCGAGCAGATTGGTCTGGCCCGCCGTGCTCACGTCATTCCCCTCAGCCGCGCGGGCAGAGCTCCGTGGTCGCGAAGAAGTACGCGATCTCGGCGCTGGCCGTGTCCGCGCCGTCGGAACCGTGCACCGCGTTGGCGTCGATACTCTGAGCGAAATCGGCGCGGATGGTTCCCGGCGCGGCCTTCTTCGGATCGGTCGCGCCCATCAGGTCGCGGTTCTTGAGGATCGCGCCCTCGCCTTCCAGCACCTGGATCATCACCGGGCCGGAGATCATGAACTCGACGAGCGGCTTGAAGAACGGGCGTTCGCGGTGCACCGCGTAGAAGCCTTCGGCCTCGCGGCGCGACAGGTGTTTCATCTTCGCAGCGACGACTTTCAGGCCGGCCTTCTCGAAGCGCGCGTAGATCTCGCCGATCACGTTCTTGGCGACGGCGTCGGGTTTGATGATGGAAAGCGTGCGCTCCAGCGCCATGCGTTCTGCTCCGGATGATGGTGTGGGATTTGCGCCGGCGTACCGGCAAGGGTAGAAGCAAAATCTCGCAGGGATGCGGATTTAGCTCACATTATCTTGACAAATTCTAGCTCAGGCGCAAGGCCGGGGGCCAGCCCCCGCGGCGCCGGCTGCGGGTTTGACCGGGCCGGTGCCCGTTCGTATGATTCAAACGAACGTTTGATATCGGTGCCCGACCGCATGCTCGCCCCGCATTTTTCCACCAAGGAACGCATCCTCGGCGCCGCCGAGGACCTGTTCGCCCGCCACGGCTTCGCCGGCGCCTCGCTGCGCCAGGTCACCGCCGCCGCCAACGTCAACCTGGCGGCGGTCAACTACCACTTCGGCTCCAAGGAGAACCTGATCGAGGAGGTGTTCCGGCGCCGCCTCGACGAGCTGAATGCGCGGCGCCTCGCCGCGCTGGCCGAGGTCAATGCCGGCGGCGACGCCGACCTCGAGCAGGTGCTGGCCGCCTTCATCCGCCCGGCGCTGGAGCTGTCGCTGGACAAGACCGGCGGCTCGGCCTTCGTGCGCGTGCTGGCGCGCGCCTACGCCGAGCACAACGAGCGCCTGCGGCGGTTCCTGTCGGACAACTACGGCCACGTGCTCAAGGAGTTCGCCGGCGCGTTCGCGCGCCTGCTGCCGCACCTCGGCAAGGAAGAGCTGTACTGGCGCCTCGACATCGTCTCCGGCGCGCTGACCTACGCGATGGCCGACTTCGGCGTGATCAAGCGCAAGAGCGGCGTGTCCGAGCAGACCCACCGCGAGCGCGCCGCCGAGCACCTGATCCGCTTCGCTGCCGCAGGCCTGCGCGCGGCCTGATCCCCGGCCCGCCGCACGCCGCGGCGGGCCGCCCATGTTCCCTCCGTTCCACGGGAGTACCGATGGACCTCCAACCTCTCCGCATCCGCAAGGCCGCCGTGCTCGGCGCGGGCGTGATGGGGGCGCAGATCGCCGCGCACCTCGTCAACGCCGACGTCGACACCGTGCTGTTCGATCTCGCCGCCAAGGACGGGCCGAAGAACGGCATCGCGCTGAAGGCGATCGCCAACCTCGCCAAGCTCTCGCCGGCGCCGCTGGCCGAGAAGTCGCGCGGCGGCGCGATCGTGCCGGCCAACTACGACGAGCATCTCGACCTGCTGAAGGACTGCGACCTGGTGATCGAGGCGATCGCCGAGCGCATGGACTGGAAGCTCGACCTCTACCGCAAGGTCGCGCCGCACCTGCTGGCGCACGCGGTGGTTGCCAGCAACACCTCCGGCCTGTCGATCAACAAGCTGGCCGAAGTGGTGCCGGAGTCGATCCGCCACCGCTTCTGCGGGGTGCACTTCTTCAATCCGCCGCGCTACATGCACCTGGTCGAGCTGATCCCCAACAAGCTCACCGACCGTGCGGTGCTGGACGGCCTGGAAGCCTTCCTCACCACCGCGCTGGGCAAGGGCGTGGTCTACGCCAAGGACACGCCGAACTTCATCGGCAACCGCATCGGCGTGTTCTCGATCCTGGCGACGATGCACCACACCGGGCAGTTCGGACTGGGCTTCGACGCGGTGGACGCACTGACCGGCCCGGCGATCGGCCGCCCGAAGAGCGCGACCTACCGCACCGCGGACGTGGTCGGCCTCGACACCATGGCGCACGTCATCAAGACCATGGCCGACACGCTGCCGGACGACCCGTGGCACGCCTACTTCAAGTCGCCCGCGTGGCTGCAGGCGCTGATCGACCAGGGCGCGCTCGGCCAGAAGAGCGGCGCCGGCTTCTACCGCAAGGCCGGCAAGGACATCGTCGTGCTGGACCTCGCCAAGCGCGACTACCGGCCGTCCGAGCAGAAACCATCCGACGAGGTCGCCGCGATCCTGGCGATCAAGGATCCCGCCGAGAAGTTCGCCAAACTGCGCGCGTCGAACGACAAGCAGGCGCAGTTCCTGTGGGCGATGTTCCGCGACCTGTTCCACTACACCGCCTACCACCTCGCCGACATCGCCGACACCGCGCGCGACGTCGATTTCGCGATCCGCTGGGGCTACGGCTGGAAGCTCGGCCCGTTCGAGACCTGGCAGGCCGCCGGCTGGCAGCAGGTGGCGAAGTGGATTGCCGAAGACATCGTCGCCGGCAAGGCGATGAGCGCGGCGCCCCTGCCCGCCTGGGTCACCGACGGCCGCCAGGGCGTGCACGGCAAGGATGGCTCGTATGCGCCGCGCAGCGGCAAGAACGAGGCGCGCTCGCAGCATCCGGTGTACCGGCGCCAACTGTTCCCCGATCCGTTGCTGGGCGAGAAGTTCGATACCGGCGCGACGATCTGGGAAAACGCCGGCATCCGTCTGTGGCATCTCGGCGACGACGTCGCCATCGCCTCGTTCAAGACCAAGATGAACACGGTCAACGACGCGGTGCTCGACGGCCTGCAGCGTGCGGTCGAGGAAACCGAGCGCGGCTTCAAGGCGATGGTGCTGTGGCAGACCGGCGAACCGTTCTCCGCCGGCGCGGACCTCAAGGGCGCGATGGGCCTGCTGCAGGCCGGCAAGCTGTCCGAGTTCGAGGCGATGATCGCCAATTTCCAAACCACCAGCATGAAGCTGAAGTACGCGCTGGTGCCGGTGGTGGCCGCGATCCGCGGCATGGCGTTGGGCGGCGGCTGCGAGTTCCAGATGCACAGCGCGCGCACGGTCGCCGCGCTGGAGAGCTACATCGGCCTGGTCGAGGCCGGCGTCGGCCTGCTGCCCGCGGGCGGCGGTCTGAAGGAGATCGCGCTGCGCTGCTCGCGGGCGGCGCTGGACAACGATCCGTTCCCGCAGATCAAGCGCTGGTTCGAGACGGTGGCAATGGCCAAGGTCTCCGGCTCGGCGCTGGAGGCCAAGCAGATGGGCCTGCTGCGCGACAGCGACGTGGTCGTCTTCAACAGCCACGAACTGCTGTACGTGGCGAAGCAGGTCGCCGCGGCGATGGCGGAATCAGGTTATCGCCCGCCCCTGCCTGCGCGCGACATCGTCGTCGCCGGCGACGTCGGCACCGCCAGCCTGAAGATGATGCTGGTCAACATGCTGGAAGGCCGCTTCATCTCGCCGCACGACTACGAGGTCGCTTCGCGCATCGCCGACACGCTGTGCGGCGGCCAGATCGAGCGCGGCTCGCAGGTCGACGAGGCCTGGCTGCTCGATCTCGAGCGCAAGCATTTCGTGCAGCTGGCGCAGATGCCGAAGACGCAGGAGCGCATCGTGCACACCCTGACCACCGGCAAGCCGCTGCGCAACTGAGCGCCGACGGAGAGCGAATCATGAGCAAGCAGATCCAGGACGCCTACATCATCTCCGCCGTGCGCACGCCGGTCGGCAAGGCCCCGCGCGGCGTGTTCCGCAACACCCGCCCCGACGACATGCTGGCGCACGTGCTGCGCGCCGCGCTGGAGCAAGCGCCGGGCATCGACCCGCAGCGCATCGGCGACGTCATTATCGGCTGCGCCATGCCGGAGGCCGAGCAAGGCATGAACGTGGCGCGCATCGGCGCGCTGCTGGCGGGCCTGCCCGACAGCGTGCCGGGCATGACCGTCAACCGCTTCTGCTCGTCCGGCGTGCAGGCGGTGGCGCTGGCCGCCGACCGCATCCGCCTGGGCGAAGCCGACCTGGTGCTGGCCGGCGGCACCGAGTCGATGAGCATGGTGCCGATGATGGGCCACAAGGTGGCGATGAACCCCGCCGTGTTCCGGGACGAGAACATCGGCATTGCCTACGGCATGGGCATCACCGCGGAGAAGGTCGCTGAGCACTGGAAGGTCACGCGCGAGGAGCAGGACGCGTTCGCCCTGCAGAGCCACCAGCGCGCGATCGCGGCGATCGAGCGCGGCGACTTCCGCGACGAGATCGCGCCGTTCAAGCTGGACGACCGCTATCCCGACCTCGCCAACCGCAGCGCGCGCGAGGACCAGCGCCTGATCGACACCGACGAAGGCCCGCGCAAGGACACCAGCGCCGAAGTGCTGGCCAGGCTGAAACCGGTGTTCCGCATGGGCGGCAGCGTCACCGCCGGCAACTCCTCGCAGATGTCCGACGGCGCCGGCGCCGTGCTGCTGGCCAGCGAGGCCGCGATCAAGGAATACGGCCTCACCCCGCTGGCGCGCTTCGTCGGCTTCGCCGTCGCCGGCGTGCCGCCGGAGATCATGGGCATCGGCCCGAAGGAAGCGATTCCGCGCGCGCTCAAGGTCACCGGCATCCGCCAGCAGGATCTCGACTGGATCGAGCTGAACGAGGCGTTCGCCGCGCAGTCGCTGGCGGTGATCAGGGACCTCGGCCTCGACCCCGCCAAGGTCAACCCGCTGGGCGGCGCGATTGCCCTCGGTCACCCGCTCGGCGCCACCGGCGCGATCCGCACCGCCACCCTCGTGCACGGCCTGCGCCGCCGCAAGCAGAAGTACGGCATGGTGACCATGTGCATCGGCACCGGCATGGGCGCGGCGGGGATCTTCGAAGCGCTGTAACCGTATGCGGCCGCAGGTCAGGTCTGGGTCTGCGGCCGCGGGCCGGATGCGCGCGCCGCCTGCCGGGGTCGCGGCCACGGGCACAGCATCGGCACCTCGCGCTGGTAGCGGCGGTAGTCCTCGCCGTGCATCGCGACGAGGTCGCGTTCCTCGAGGAACTTCACTGCGACCAGGATGTAGCCGGTGGCCGCCGCCGCGAACAGCAGGTGGCCCGCGGTCATGCGCGGCGTCGCCCAGAACGCGACGACGAAGCCGAGCATCAGCGGGTGGCGGACCAGCCGGTAGTAGAGATGCCGCTTGAACGCGAGCGGCGTGTAGGCCCGCCCGCGTGCGCGCAGCCATACCTGGCGCAGCCCGAACAGGTCGAAGTGGTCGATCAGGAAGGTGCCGGTCAGCACCAGCAGCCAGCCGGCCGCGGACAGCGCGTACAGCAGGTCGACGCTCCAGGGCACCTGCACCTCCCAGACCAGGGCTGGCAGCGGCCGCCACTGCCAGTACAGCAGGATCAGCGCCGCGCTGGATACCAGCACGTAGGTGCTGCGCTCCATCGGCTCGGGCAGCCACCCGGTCAGCCAGCGCTTGAAGCCGCGCCGCGCCATCCCGCTGTGCTGCACCGCAAACACGCCGAGCAGGATGAGGTCGATCGCCAGCGCCGCCGCGGTCGGCGCCGCGCGCCCGCGATCCACGGTGTACGGCGCGAGGAAATCGCCGACGAACGCGATCGCGTACAGAAAGGTCAGGAAGAACACGATGTAGCAAACCGTGCCGTATAGCAGATACAGGACGCCTCGCATGGTCGCCTCCTTTCCCGTCGGCTTGCCCGGGTCCGAGGGCAGCTTCGGCGCTGTGCCGGCACCCGGCAATGACTGCTACGCTACGGTTTATGCCCGTTCGTCCAAAGGAGAGCGGCATGCCTTTCGACCTGCTTTCCGCCGCGCTCGAGCTGGTCCGCCTGACCGGAGCGCTGATGTTCCGGGTGGACTTGCGCGAACCTTTCGGGATCGCCTCCGATCCGGCGCAGGACCGCTTCGCCGCGCTGCTGCCGACCGGAACCAGCCAGGTCGTCGCCTTCCACATCGTGCTGGACGGCGCATGCTGGATGCGCCATGCGCCGACGGAGTGGTTCCGCGCGGCCGCCGGCGACGCGGTGGTGATGCCGCTCGGTGGGGCGCACGATGTCGCCGATCGACCGCAGCGCCCACGGGCGTCGCTGGCCGCCGCGCTGCAGGGCAGGTCCGTGCCGGACCTGCGCAGGGTCGTTTTCGGCGACGGGCCAAACGTCAGCGCCAGCCTGCTGTGCGGCTTCCTCGGCTGCGACCGCCGCGCCTTCGAGCCGCTGTTCAACGCCCTGCCCGCATGCTTCCGGGTACGGCTGGACGATTGCTTCGATACGCTGGTGCGCTTCGCGGTCGGCGAGACGCAGGACGACGGCCCCGGCACGGCAAGCCTGCGGTTGCGCCTGGCCGAGCTGCTGTTCATGCAGGCGCTGCGGCGATGGATGCAGGAACTTCCCGGCGACGCGACCGGCTGGCTTGCCGGCCTGCGCGATCCGCAGGTGGGGCGCGCGCTGCGCGCGCTGCACGAGGCCCCGTGCAAGCGCTGGACGGTGGAGGAACTCGCCGACGCGGCGGCCAGTTCGCGTTCCAGCCTCGCCGTGCGCTTCCGCGAGTTGATCGGCGAGCCGCCGATGCACTACCTGACGCACCTGCGCATGCAGCTTGCCGCGCGCCAGCTCTGCCAGCGTGCGTGCAGCGTGGCCAGCCTCGCGGACGAGGTCGGCTACGATTCCGCCGCCGCCTTCCAGCGCGCTTTCAAGCGCTGCTTCGGCGTACCGCCGGCGGCCTGGCGCAGGAGTGCAGTCGCGCGCGCGGCGGCCATCGATCCGCGGGTATCTTCCTGAACCGGGGACGGATGGAAGGTTTCAAGAGGCTGCCGCGGCCGCGCATTACCGTTGCGCGCCTGCGCTGACCGCCCTTCCCTGCCGCAGGGACCGCGATTCCCCGCTTCGGAACAAGGCGCCCTAGGCCAACCGCGTCCCGTTCGGCACCGCGCGTTCGGGCGTGGCGATCACCACGCCCTGTCCGGTCGGGAAACCGGTGAGCAGGAATTCGGAGCGGAACGGGCCGACTTGCTTGGGCGGGAAGTTGATCACGCCGACGACCTGGCGGCCGAGCAGTTCGTCGGGGCGGTATAGCGTCGTGACCTGCGCGCTGGTCTTCTTCTCGCCGTGGGGGCCGAAGTCGGCCCAGATCCTGTAGGCGGGCTTGCGCGCTTCGGGGAAGGGTTCGACGCGGGTGATGGTGCCGACCGCGATCAGCACCTTCTCGAAATCGGCCCAGGCGATGGTGTCCATGCGCTCTCCGTCGATGTGGCGAACCGGCACCCTGCCGCCGGCGGCTTGCGTGCGCCCTAGCCGGCCGTCCCGCTGCGTCAGCCTTCGAGGACTTCGTGCATCACGTCGCGGAATTCGGCCCACCAGTAGCTGGCCTGCGCGGCGAGGAAGCCGGCGGGCCGGAAGCTTTCGGTCAGTCCGAAGGCGCTGAACGCGCGCCATGCCGGATCGTCCTCGGCGATGGCCGCGGCCAGCAGCTCGCCGGCGGCGGCGGTCGGCGCGACGCCGTGCCCGCCGAACGCCTGCGCCCACCACAGGCCGTCGCCGGCGCTGCCGAGCTGCGGCATCTTGTGGCGCGCATAGCTCATCAGGCCCGACCACGCGTAGTCGATCTTCACGCCTTCGAGCTGTGGGAACACCTTCAGCAGGTCGCGCGTCAGCAGCCGGCGCACCTTGTCCGGCGAGCGGTCGAGGATGGAGATGCGTCCGCCCCACAGCAGGCGCGTGTCCTTGAGCGGGCGGTAGTAGTCGAAGGCGAAGCGCGTGTCGTAGACCGCGGCCGGCGTGGTCAGGCATTCGCGCAGGCGCTCGCCAAGCGGCTCGGTGGCCATCACGTAGGTGGCGATCGGCAGCACGGCGCGGTCGACCTTGCGCCGCAGGCCGGCCAGGTAGCCGCCGCAGGCGAGCACCACCTGCTCGGCCCGCACTTCGCCTTCGGCGGTGGCGACGCGCCAGCCGGCGCCGTCGCGGGTCAGCGCGCGCGCGCCGCTGCTCTCGTGGATGCGCACGCCCTGCCCCGCGGCCGCCTGCGCCAGGCCGATCGCGTAGTTCAGCGGGTGCATGTGCAGCGCATTGCGCTCCAGCAGGCCGTCGCCGTAGCGCTGGCTGCGCACCAGTTCGCGCAGGTAGTTCTTCGGCAGCCACTCCCATTCGACGCCGAACTCTTCGGCGAGGAAGCGGCGACGCGCGCTCAGCACCTCGGGATCGCGGAACCAGTTGGCCCAGATCACGCCGTGGTCGACGACGTCGCAGGCGATCGCGTATCTGGCGATGCGCTGGCGGATCAGCTCGACGGCGCGCACGCTGCGTGCGAACAGGTCGCGCGCGGCGATGCGCCCGAGTTTCGCCAGCAGCGCCTCCTCGCCCAGCGAGTAGCCGGCGAAGGCGAAGCCGCCGTTGCGCCCGGAGGCGCCGTGGCCGATGCGTTCGCGTTCCAGCAGCACCACGTCGCGCACGCCGCGCTCGGCGAGTCCAAGTGCGGTGTTCAGCCCGGCGTAACCGCCGCCGACGATGACGATGCGCGCGTCGTGCCGCCCCTGCAGCGGCGCGAACGGTGCGTATGGCGTGGCCGTCGCGCGGTAGTAGCTCGCGGTTGCTTCCGACATGCTCGTGGCCTGCTCCCGGAATCCCCAAGCCGCACAGCATACCGCGCGCGGCGGGCGCGCACCCGGGTTGGAAGTCAGACCTTGTCCAGCGCCTGCGCGAGATCGGCGATCAGCACGTCGGCTTCCTCGAGACCGATCGACAGGCGCACCAGGTTGGCCGGCACGTGGCCCGGCTTCGGCGTCGTCCGCGTCGCTGCGGGCAGGAACGCCGCGGTCGGACACGCCAGCGATTCGTAGCCGCCCCAGGACACGCTCAGCAGGAAGCGCCGCAGCGCATCGCAGAAGCGCTCGACACCGCAGACGTCGTCGCAGCGGATCGCGACCGACAGCAGCCCGCTGGCGCCGCGCATCTGCCGCAGCGCCAGCGCGTGCTGCGGATGCGAAGGCGAATGCGGATACCAGACGCGCTCGATCTTCGGATGGGCTTCGAGGAACGCGACCACCCGCGCCGCCGTCGCCGCGCAGCGCTGCATGCGCAGCGGCAGCGTGCGCAGGCCGCGCAGCAGCAGCCAGGCGTCGTGCGGCGACGGGATCGCGCCCAGCGTCATGAACGGGCCGCGGAACGCTTCGCGCAGCAGCGCCTGCGGGCCGCACAGCGCGCCGGCCATCACGTCGCCGTGGCCATTGAGGTACTTGGTCGCCGAATGCGCCACCAGGTCGATGCCGAACGCCAGCGGCGACTGGTTCAGCGGGCTGGCGTAGCTGTTGTCGCACAGTGTGCGCACGCCGCGCGCGCGGGCCAGCGCGGCGACCGCGGCCAGGTCCTGCAGCTCGTAGGTCAGCGAGTTCGGGCTTTCCAGCACGATCAGGCGCGTGCGCGGCGTCAGCGCCGCCTCGATGTGCGCCGGTTCGGTGGCGTCGACGAAACTGGCGGTCACGCCGAAGCGCGGCAGCAGCTCGGCGAGCAGGTGGCGGGTCCAGCTGTAAGGCTTCTGCACGCAGGCGACGTGGTCGCCCGCGGACACGGCGGCGATCACGCCGGCGGCGATCGCCGCGGCGCCGGAGGCGAACACCAGGCAGTCCTCGGCGCCTTCCAGCGCGGCCAGCTTGCGGCGCAGGATCTCGACGGTCGGGTTGTTGCCGCGCGTGTAGAAGTGATGGCCGAATTCGTCGCGCGCCTGCTCGCGCATCGCCGCGACGGTCGGGAAGCTGAAGATCGCCGACTGCATCAGCGGCGGCGCGACCGCACCGAAGTAACGGTCGCGCTCTTCGCCGAGGTGGTTGAGGATCCAGTCCAGGTCCATGACGGCGACCGCGCGATGCGGGACGTGCGCGCTCAGTGCGCGGCGACGTACTCGCGCGCCGCCGCGGCCAACTGCGGATCCTGCAGCGCGAAATGCAGGGTCGCGCGCACCAGGCCGAGCTTGTTGCCGCAGTCGAAGCGCTCGCCCTCGAAGCGGTAGGCCAGCACGTCCTGCTGGGTCAGCAGGCCCTCGATGGCGTCGGTCAACTGGATCTCGCCACCGGCGCCGGCGCGGGTCTGCTCGAGCAGTTCGAAGATGCGCCCCGGCAGCACGTAGCGGCCGACCACGGCGAGATTGGACGGCGCCTCCGCGGGCTTCGGTTTCTCGACCATGTGGGTGATGCGCGCGGCGCGTCCGCCCTCGGCCTCGGTCGCGACGATGCCGTACTTGTGGGTGTCCTCGCGCGGCACTTCCTCGACCGCGATCACCGCGGCGTCCCTGCCGGCGGCGAGATCGGCCATCTGCTTCAGCGCGCCCGGGCCGCGGTTCCAGATCAGGTCGTCGGGCAGGATCACGCCGAACGGCTCGTCGCCGACCACCGCCTTCGCGCACAGCACGGCATGGCCGAGGCCGAGCGCTTCCGGCTGGGTCACGAACACCGCGCGCACGTGTCGCGGCAGGGTGCCCTGCACCAGCGCCAGCAGTTCGTCCTTGCCCTTCTCGGCCAGCTTGGCCTCGAGCTCGTAGGCCTTGTCGAAATAGTCCGCGATGGCGTGCTTGTAGCGGTTGGTGACGAACACCAGGGTGTCCGCGCCCGCCTCCACCGCCTCGTCCACCGCATACTGGATCAGCGGCCGGTCCAGCACCGGCAGCATTTCCTTCGCCACCACCTTGGTGGCCGGCAGGAACCGCGTGCCGAGTCCGGCAACCGGGAACACCACCTTGCGCAAACGCTTGCTCATCCTGCTTCCTCTGCGTCGTGGCGCCGGAACGGCACCACGTTGTCGCCGTCGTGGGTTTCGCGCCAGCTATAGGCCGGCAACAGGCTGGTGACGCACTGCTTGAGCGCGTCCTCGTCGAACGCCGCCACCGCCTGCGTCGCGCGCGCGAGCTGGGCCTCGAGCAGTTCCCAGGCCATCGTGCGCGGCTGCGCCAGGAAGATCTTGGCGTGGGTGGTGGCGCTGTAGTTTTCGAGCGGGTGGAACAGTTCCTCGAACAGCTTCTCGCCGGGACGCAGTCCGGTGAACACGATGGACACGTCGCGTCCGGGCACCTTGCCGGCGAGGCGGATCATCTGCTCGGCGAGATCGTGGATCTTCACCGGTTCGCCCATGTCCAGCGCGAAGATCTCGCCGCCCTTGCCCAGCGTCGCGGCCTGCAGGATCAACTGGCAGGCCTCGGGGATGGTCATGAAGTAGCGCGAGATCTCGGGATGGGTGACGGTCACCGGCCCGCCGCGGCGGATCTGCTCGCGGAACAGCGGCACCACCGAGCCGGCCGAATCGAGTACGTTGCCGAAACGCACGGTGATGAAGCGCGTGCGCGAGCGCGCCGCCAGGTTCTGGCACCAGATCTCGGCGATGCGCTTGCAGGCTCCCATCACGCTGGTCGGGTTGACCGCCTTGTCGGTGGAGATCAGCACGAAGCTCTCGGCGCCGTGGCGGTCGGCGGCGTCGGCCACGCAGCGCGTACCGAGCACGTTGTTGCGGAACGCCTCGCGCAACTGCGCCTGCAGTAGCGGCACGTGCTTGTAGGCGGCGGCGTGGAACACCGCCTGCGGCCGCGCGGCGGCGAACGCGCGCTCCACCGCGGCGGTGTCGCCGGCATCGGCCAGGATCGGATGGAGCACCAGCTCCGGATACGCCGTGCGCAGCTCCAGTTCGATGCGATAGAGGTTGTACTCGGAGACGTCGAGCACGGTCAGCGACGCGGCGCCGAGGCGCGCCACCTGCCGGCACAGCTCGGAACCGATCGAGCCGCCGCCGCCGGTGACCATCACCCGGCGCCCGCCGACCTGCCGGCGGATCGCGGTCCAGTCGAGGGTGACGGCTTCGCGGCCGAGCAGATCCTCGATCGCGACTTCCTTCAGCTCGTTGAACTGGGCGCGCCCGGCAATCACGTCGTCGAGGCGCGGCACGGTGCGGAACGGCAGCCCGGTGGCTTCGCACTGCCGCACGATGCGCCGCATTTGCACGGTGCTGGCCGACGGCATCGCGATCAGCAGCATCTCCGCCGCGACCTCGCGCGCCAGTTTGGCGAGGTTCCTCATTTCTCCCAGCACCGGAATGCCGTGCACCTTCGCGCCGCTCAACTGCGCGCTGTCGTCGACGAAGCCGACCGGCTCGTAGCGGGTGTCGCGACGCAGGTCGCGCGCCAGCGTTTCGCCCGCCCGGCCCGCGCCGAGGATCAGCACACGCTTGGCCGGCGTCGCCTGGAACAGGTCGACCCGGCTGTCCTTCCAGTAGCGGTAGGCCAGCCGCGGTGCGCCCAGCAGCACGCACAGCGCGACCGGGTAGATCAGCAGCACCGAACGCGGCACGCCGGCGAGGCGGCTGTACAGGAACAGCGCCAGCCCGATGCCGAGCGCGCCCGCCACGCTGGCGCGCACGATGTTCCAGAGGTCCGGCAGGCTGGCGAACCGCCACAGGCCCTTGTACAGGCCGGTCCACGTGAAGATGCTGCCCTGCACCACCAGCACGATCGCCAGCTCCGGCGACACCCACCTCATCGGCAACGGATTGGGCAACAGCGCATAGCGCGCCGCGTTGGCGAGCGTCCACGCCAACGCCACCATCAGCAGGTCGTGCAACACGACGGCGCTGCGCGGATGGATCGCGCGAATCAGTTTACGCAAGGCCATGCTGCTCCCTCCGCCGCACGCGACCGATGCACGCGCGCTTGCCGATCATCCATGCCAGACCGCTGAGGCCATAGAAACCGATGCAGACCGCCGCCGCGCCGCGCGGAAAGGCCGCGGCGGCGGCGGCGGCCGGCGCGACCGCCAGCAGGTTCCACGCCGCGTAGCGCCGGTCCGCCTGCGCGTGCGTGCGGCCGCTGCGCACCAGCCACTGGTACAGGTGCTCGCGGTGCGCAGTGTACCAAGCCCGTCCGCGCGCGATGCGGTCGAGCAGGGTCAGCGTCGCATCCACGGCGAACGCCGAGACCAGGATCAGTCCCGCCCACAGCAGGTCCGGGTAACGCGCCGCCGTCATGCCGATCAGCGCCGCCAGCCACAGGCCCAGCGCGCCGCTGCCGACGTCGCCCATGAAGATGCGCGCCGGCGGGCGGTTGAACAGCAGGAAGCCGAGGCTGGCGGCGGTCGTGACCAGGCCCGCGCCGGTCAAGGCGGGGTCGGCACGGCAGTAGGCCAACACCGCGACGCCGGCGCCGACGAACGCGGCCTGCAGGCCCAGCAGGCCGTCGATGCCGTCCATGAAATTGTGCAGGTTGATCGACCAGGCCGCGAACGGCAGCGCCGCCAGCAGCCACAGCCAGCGCGCGCCTGGCGCGGCGTCCGGCGCCTGCGGCACGTTCCACAGCACGGCCGCGGCCGCCATCAGCGCGGCGAAAGCGTGCACGGCCAAGCGCGGCAGTACGGCCAGCGGACGATGGTCGTCCCGCCAACCGATCGCGGCGACCATCAGCACGGCGGCGGCCAGCGCGGCCACGCTCGCGGGCGGCACGCTGCCCGGCAGGCACCGCAACGCGGGCAGCGCGCCCAGCAGCAGGCCGACGACCAGGCCGAGCCCGCCGCCGCGCGGCGTCGGCTGCGCGTGCGAACGGCGCCGCCCCGGATGGTCGAGCATGCCGCGCCGGTGCGCATAGGCGATCGAAGCCCGCACCAGCAGCGCGGACACGCCGAAGGCGGCGGTGCACGCCAGCAGGATCGCCGCGGCTTGCTGCACGGGCGCCACCGCGCTACTCGTTGGCGACGCCATGGATCGGCCGCACCGTGCCCCAGCTCTTGCAGCTCGGACATTGCCAGTGGTGCGCCTTGGCGCCGAAACCGCACTTGCTGCAGCGGTACATCGCCTGCCCTTCCAGCAGCTTGCGGGTCAGGTCGCGCAGGATCAGGAAATTTTCGCGCGCCTCGCCGGTGGCCTTGTCGAGGGTGGCGTCGATCAGCGCCATCAGGCCGCGCACCGACGGACGCTGGCGCAACTGGTGGGTCAGGAAGTCGACCGCCACGCGCTCGCCTTCGCGGCCGGCGTACAGGCGGGCCAGCGCCAGCACCGGCGAGATGCCCTGGTAGTGTTCGAGGATTTCGGTGAGGAAATTCTCGGCGCGCGCCATGTGCTGCGCGCGCGCATAGCAGTCCAGCAGCGGCGGCAGGATCTCGGGCACGAATTCCACGTCGCAGCGCGCGGCGCGCTCGAACGCTTCGATCGCGCCGTCGTGGTCGCCCTCGCCGGCGAGCAGTTGGCCGTTGATCATGTGCGCGCGCACGCAGTCGGCCTGGCTGGCAAACGCCTGGTCGAGATAGGCGTGCGCCTCCGCGCGCGCGCCGTGCGTGCGCGACTGCTCGGCCAGCTCGCAATAGAACTGCGCGATCACGGCGGCCTGCGATTCGCCGGACATCTGCTCGAGGCGACGCGCGTGGTCGATCGCCTTGTGCCAGTCGCGCTCGTGCTGGTAGATGCCGATCAGGTGCTTCAGCGCCGATGGCGCGTGCGCGTTCATCGCGACCAGGTCCGAGAACAGCGTCTCGGCGCGGTCGAGCAGGCCGGCACGCATGTAGTCCTCGCCCAGTTCCAACAGTGCGACGGTCTTCTCGCGGTCACTGAGGTTGGGGCGCGCGATCAGGTGCTGGTGGACGCGGATCGCGCGCTCGACCTCGCCGCGGCGGCGGAACAGGTTGCCCAGCGCGAGGTGCGTCTCGACGGTATCGCGGTTGAATTCGGCCAGTTGCAGGAATACTTCGATGGCCTTGTCCTGCTGCTCGTTGAGCAGGTAGTTGAGGCCGCGGAAGTAGCTGGACGAGAGCTCGCTGGCGCGCGCGCCGGAGCTGCGCGCCAGGCTGCGCCGCCCGATCAGCCAGCCCGACCACGCCGCCACCGGCAGCAGCAGGCACAGCAGCACATAGGCGAGCGTCATGCGCGAGCGTCGGGCGCGCCGGCGGCCTCGGCCGGCGTGCGCGCGAGATCGCGCACCCGGCGCCGATGCCGCACGGTCAGCCCCGCCCAGGCCAGCACGCCGCCGAGCAGCCAGCCGAGCAGCAGCGCGGCCAGCAGCGCGGCGCCCTTCGGCAGGTCGGCGCGGCCGATCAGGAAGTCATAGCCGACGCTGTCCGCGTTGACGGCACCGAACGCTGCGCCGAGCACGGCGAACAGCAGGAATACGAGGACGATGGCGAGGCGCATTGATGATCCCTCAATGCCTCGACTTTACCCGATCGTGCGCGGCACGCACAGGCGCGCGGCGCGCGGCGTCGGGGAGAATTCAGGCAACCGGTTCGGCCGCCAGATGGTTGACCCGTTCGCGCATTTCCTTGCCCGGCTTGAAGTGCGGCACGTACTTGCCGGGGAGCGCGACGGTGGCGCCGGTTTTCGGGTTGCGGCCCATGCGCGGCGGCCGGAAATGCAGCGAAAAGCTGCCGAAGCCACGCACCTCGATGCGCTCGCCGGACGACAGTGCGTGGCTCATCTGCTCGAGCAGGCTCTTCACCGCCAGCTCGACGTCGCCGAACGCAAGGTGGGTCTGGCGCTTGGCCAGCGCCTCGATCAGCTCGGACTTGGTCATGGCTCCCGTGATCCCGTCGGGGTCTGCAAGCTCAAACGGCGCGGGCGGCGAAGACCGCCGCCCCGCCTTTCACGCTCAGTCCGTCTTGTTCATCTGTTCCTTCAGCAGGGCACCGAGCTTGGTGGTGCCGCCCGAAGCGCTCTGGTATTCCTCGAGCACCTGCTGCAGTTCTTCCTCGTCCTTGGCGCGGATCGACAGCTGGAGCATGCGGCCCTTGCGGTCCATGCCCACGAACTTGGCCTCGACGGTGTCGCCGACCTTGAGGTGCTGGGTGGCGTCCTCGATGCGCTGCTTGGCGATGTCGTTGGCGCGCAGGTAGCCCTCGATGCCCTCGCCGAGGTCGATCACCGCACCGCGCGGATCGACTTCCTTGACGGTGCCGGTGAGCACGGTGCCGCGCGGATGGCCGGCCATGAACTGGCCGAACGGATCCTGCTCGAGCTGCTTGATGCCGAGGCTGATGCGCTCGCGCTCGGGATCGACCGCCAGCACTACGGCCTCGACCTCGTCGCCCTTCTTGAAGTTGCGGACCAGGTCCTCGCCGGTGGTCTGCCAGGAGATGTCGCTGAGGTGCACCAGGCCGTCGATGCCGCCGTCCAGGCCGACGAAGATGCCGAAGTCGGTGATCGACTTGATGCTGCCGGAGACGCGGTCGCCCTTCTTGTGCATGGCGGCGAACGCTTCCCACGGGTTGGAGCGGGTCTGCTTGATGCCGAGCGAGATGCGGCGGCGCTCCTCGTCGACGTCGAGCACCATCACCTCGACCTCGTCGCCGACCTGCACGACCTTGGCCGGGTTGACGTTCTTGTTGGTCCAGTCCATCTCGGAGACGTGCACCAGGCCTTCCACGCCCGGCTCGATCTCGACGAAGCAGCCGTAGTCGGTGACGTTGCTGACCTTGCCGAACATGCGGGTATTGACCGGGTAGCGGCGGGCGATGTTGACCCACGGGTCGTCGCCGAGCTGCTTCAGGCCCAGCGAGACGCGATTGCGCTCGCGGTCGAACTTCAGCACGCGCACGTCCAGCTCGTCGCCGACGTTGACGACTTCGGACGGATGGCGCACGCGCTTCCACGCCATGTCGGTGATGTGCAGCAGGCCGTCGATGCCGCCGAGGTCCACGAACGCGCCGTAATCGGTGAGGTTCTTGACCACGCCCTTGATGACCGCGCCTTCCTTGAGGCGCTCGAGCAGCTTCTCGCGCTCCTCGGAGAACTCGCTCTCGACCACCGCGCGGCGGCTGACCACCACGTTGTTGCGCTTGCGGTCGAGCTTGATGATCTTGAACTCGAGGTCCTTGCCCTCGAGGTAAACCGGATCGCGCACCGGGCGCACGTCGACCAGCGAACCGGGCAGGAAGGCGCGCACGTCCTTGATGTCGACGGTGAAGCCGCCCTTGACCTTGCCGGAGATCTTGCCGCTGACGGTCTCGCTCTTCTCGAACGCTTCCTCGAGCACGTCCCACACCATCGCGCGCTTGGCCTTCTCGCGCGACAGCTTGGTTTCGCCGAAACCGTCCTCGAGCGCGTCGAGGGCGACCTTGACCTCGTCGCCGACCTGCACCTCGAGCTCGCCGCCTTCGTCGCGGAACTGCTCGATCGGAACGATGCCTTCGCTCTTCAGGCCGGCGTTGATGACGACGACGTCGGAGCGGATCTCGACGACGATGCCGGAGACGATGGAGCCGGGCCTGAGCTTGGCGATCGACTGGCTCTGTTCAAACAGTTCAGCGAAACTTTCGGTCATGTGAGTTCCAGAATGAGAAAAGGCCGTGTCCGCGCGCGCGCATGCCGCGTCGACGCCCGAACCAGCCGGCCCACCGGTTGTGGGTGCGAGATCCGCACCGGTTGCCACGTCACCCGCGCCCTTCGGCACGGGACCCAGGCGCCCGCTCCCTACGCGGGAACGACCAGCGCCAGAACCTTTGCGACGACCGCCTCGATCGGCATGCCGGTGGTATCCACCCGCACGGCGTCCGCGGCCGGCTTCAGCGGGGCCACCGGACGCGACGCGTCGCGCGCGTCCCGGGCCTCGATCTCTCGTAAAAGGGTGCCAAGTGTAACGTCGAGACCCTTTTCCTTCAACTGCTTATAGCGCCTTTTCGCCCGTTCCTCGGCGCTGGCGGTCAAAAACACCTTGTGGGCCGCGTCCGGGAAGATCACCGTGCCCATGTCACGGCCGTCGGCGACCAGCCCGGGCGCCTTGCGGAAGGCGCGCTGCTTGTCCAGCAGGGCCTGGCGCACGCTGGGAATGGCGGCGATAGCCGAAGCCGCCGCGCCACAGGTTTCGGTGCGCAGTTCGTCGGTGGCGTCCAGCCCGTTGACGATCACCCGGGTCTCGCCGCCGTCCGGCGCGGTGCGGAAGCCGATCCGGGTGGTCTCCGCGCAGCGGGTCACCGCCTCGGCATCCGAAAGGTCCAGCCCTTCCATGCCCGCCGCATAGCCGACCGCCCGATACAGCGCCCCCGAATCCAGCATGTGCCAGCCAAGATGCTCGGCCACCCGCCGGCTGATCGTGCCCTTGCCGGAGCCGGAGGGGCCGTCGATGGTCAGTACGGGAACGGGGACGGAGGGCTTGGGCATGGGGGTGTCGGGCGCTGGGATCGCGGGATTCTAACGGGTCGCGGCGGCGGGGATTCGCAATCCCCGACCCAAAGGCTGCGCGGCATGTTGTCTGCGCGGCCGGGCGACACGTGCGCAATTGCTCCGGACTGGCCCACCACGCCCGAGCCTCGGGGGCCGCCAGGAGGGCGGCCTGACGGGGCCCCTC
>JAJFUF010000008.1 GCA_021372495.1 Lysobacteraceae bacterium | reverse complement strand
GTCCGAGTACACGAAGAAGTAGCTCATGTCCGCGTTGAACGGCTCGCGGCGCGAGTAGTCGTTGCGCTCGAAGGCGCGCTGCACCTCGGTGTCGTGCGCCGTGGCGCGCACCACGCAGGTGCCGAACACCGGGTCCTTCGTTACTACGCCCTTCGCCGGCCGCGCCACGTTCGGCACGGTCGCGTCGATCTGGCCTTGCGGGAGCTGGAAGCCCGACGCGTAGAACGTCGCGCACGGGCCGGCCGAGCCGGAAGCGGTTTGGGAGAACGTCGGCATGCTGACCGTGCCGGCCAGCAACCCGACTGCGAGCGCCATCGGGAGAAGCTTTCTTGAATGCATCACGCGTCACCTTCGGTACTGCAACTACAGGGGACGCGAACCTTATCGCGGCAATTCGCACGCGATTTGCGAACCCCGTCGCATTCGCGCTCCGGCCAGGCCGAAAACGTGACCGCCTCGCACCGCTCGTTCCGCGAACATTCATTAATCAAATCAACATGTTAAGAATACATATTTCAAATTATATTTATTGCTCATAAATGATATTTTATACATTGCGATCATGCCGTCGGTATTGAACGCAGCGCGCTCGTCCATGCGGCTGCTGCACACGCCGGCAAAGACAACCACGAACGCGATGCGACGCGCACATCGCCCCCTCCCGCGCGCCGTCGGGGATTGCAAATCCCGGCGCGCTTGCCGAGAGTGCGCGCACCCCTTCGCAGCGAACGAGCGCGGATGAAACGACCCGAGATCACCCTGATCGGCGCCGGCCTGGTCGGCGGCCTGTTGGCGACGCTGCTGGCGCAACGCGGCTTCCGCGTCGAGGTGTTCGAGCGCCGCCCCGACCCGCGCGTCGCCGGATTCGCCGGCGGCCGCTCGATCAATCTCGCGCTGGCCGAGCGCGGCCTGCACGCGCTGCGCCAGGCCGGGCTTGCCGAAGCGGTGATGCAGCAGGCGGTGATGATGCGCGGGCGCATGGTGCACGACCGCGACGGCCGCACCAACCTGCAGCGCTACGGCGTCGACGACCGCGAGGTGATCTGGTCGGTGTCGCGCGGCGGGCTGAACATGCTGCTGCTGGACGCCGCCGAGCGCGCCGGCGCGCGCATCCATTTCGGCCAGCGGCTGGCGTCCGCCGATTTCACCGCCGGCACGATCGACCTTGAAGACGGCGGCGGCGCACGCCGCGCGCACGCCGCCGGCCTGCTGCTCGGCGCGGACGGCGCCGGTTCCGCGCTGCGCGCGGCCATCGACCGCGCCACGCCGCTCGGCGAGCGCATCGAGCCGCTGGGACACGGCTACAAGGAACTGGAAATCCCGCCGCTCGCCGATTTCCCGGCCGGCGCGCTGGCACCGGCGCTGGCGGCGGCACGTGCGCACGGCGAACGCTTCGCGCTGGAGCCTAATGCGCTGCACATCTGGCCGCGCGGCGGCTACATGTGCATCGCCCTGCCCAACGCCGAGGGCAGCTTCACCGTCACCCTGTTCCTGCCCAACGCAGGCGCGCATCCCAGCTTCGCCACGGTGCCGGACGCGGCCGCGGCGACGATGTTCTTCCGCGACGACTTCGCCGACGCGCTGGCGCTGATGCCGCGCTTCGCCGCCGACTACGACGCGCACCCGGTCGGCGTGCTGGCGACGCTGTACCTCGACCGCTGGCACCTCGACGGCCGCGCGCTGCTGCTCGGCGACGCCGCGCACGCGATCGTGCCGTTCCACGGCCAGGGCATGAACGCCGGCTTCGAGGACGCCGCCGAACTCGCCCCGCTGCTCGATGCGCAGCCGGGCGATCCCGCCGCGGTGTTCGCCGAATTCGAGCGCCGCCGCCGCCCCAACGCCGAGGCGATCGCGGCGATGGCGATCGAGAACTACATCGAGATGCGCGACGCGGTGGCCGATCCGCACTACCTGCTGAAGCGGGCACTGGGCGAGGCGCTGACCGCGCGCGCGCCGCGGCACTACAAGTCGCGCTACCGCCTGGTCAGCTTCACCCGCGTGCCGTACGCCTACGCGCGCGAGCGCGGCCGCGCGCAGGACGCGCTGCTCGAGGAGCTGCTGCGCGGCCGCGCCGGGCTCGAAGCGCTGGACCTCGACGCTGCCGCGTCGCACCTGCGCGCGACGCTGCCGCCGCTACCCGCCGATGCCTGTACCTGACGACCTGCGCCGCGCCTGGCGCGCCACGCAGTATCGCGTGCGCCTGCCGCAGGGCGGCCATGCGGCGATCCGCATCGGCGCGCCGCTGCCGGCCGCGCTGCATCCGCTGCTGCGCGAAGACGACGAGCCGTGGGGCTACGTCACCGCGTGGAACCCGCACGGGCAGCCGCGCGGCCGCGCGATCAACCGTGCGGCGCAACGGGCGCTGCTGGATGCGGCCAGCGCGCTCGGCGCGCGCGTGCGTGCCGGCGCCGGCGTCGGCGCCGACGGCTGGCGCGAGCCCAGCCTGTTCCTGCTCGGCCTCGATTTCGCGACGCTCGACGCGCTCGCCACGCGCTTTGCCCAGGCCGCGATCGTGCGTGGCCGCGGCACCGGCCGCGCCGAACTGCACGAACCCTAGAAGGCATCCGCACGAGTCCGCCGGGCAACGTCGCGCAGCGGGTTCCTTTACGCCCGCCCATGCGGCGCGCGACCGCATGGACAGCCTGCGGCCCCGCTGGGACAATGCCTGGCCGGAGCTCCATCCACGATGACCACCTCCCCTCCTACCGCCGCCCTGCTGCATGCGCAGGGCCTGGCGTTCGCGCGCAACGACGAGCCCGTGTTCGGGCCGCTCGACTTCGCGCTGGCGCGCGGCGAAACGCTGCTGGTCGAAGGCGACAACGGATCCGGCAAGACCACCCTGCTGCGCGTGCTGGCCGGCCTGATGCCGGCGAGCGCGGGCGAACTGCGCTTCGACGAGGCGCCGCTGCGTCGCGAAAGCCTTGCCGGCCGCGCGCTGTTCCTCGGCCACCAGCTCGGCCTCAAGCTGGACCTGTCCGCCGCCGAGAACCTGCGCCACTTCGTCGCCCTGTACGGACAGCGCGAGGGCCTCGCGCCCGCGGCGGCGCTGGACGAAGTCGGCCTGGCCGGCTACGCCGACGAGCCGGTGCGGCGCCTCTCGGCCGGGCAGAAGAAGCGCGCCGCGCTGGCGCGCCTGCTGCTGGCGCCGGCCGATCTGTGGCTGCTCGACGAACCGTTCGCCAATCTCGACCGCCACGGCATCGCGCTGGTCAATCGCCTGCTGGCCGCGCATGCGGCGCGCGGCGGCGCGGCGCTGGTGACCAGCCACGGCGCGGTCAGCTTCACCGATCCGTCGACGCGCCACCTGCGCCTGGAGCTCAACGCATGAGGCCGGGCTCGACCGCCGCCGCCTGCACCGCGGTGCTGCGCCGCGACCTGCTGCTGGCCTGGCGACGCCGCGGCGACGCCGCGTTCCCGGTGCTGTACGCGCTGATCGTGGCGACGCTGTTCCCGTTCGCGCTCGGCCCCGAGGACGCGCTGCTGGCGCGCATCGCCGCCGGCGTCGTGCTGCTGACCGTGCTGCTGGCGATGCTGCTGGCGTTCGACGCGCTGTTCCGCCCCGACCTCGAGGACGGCAGCCTGGAACTGCTGCTGCTGGCGCCGCAGCCGCTGGCGCTGCTGCTCGGCATGAAGATCCTCGCGCACTGGCTGACCACCGCGCTGCCGCTGATCGTGATCGCGCCGCTGCTGGCGATGATGCTGCACCTGCCCGCGCCGGCGCAGCCGGTGCTGCTGGCGGCGTTGCTGCTGGGCACGCCGCTGCTCAGCCTGCTCGGCGCGGTGCTGGTCGCGCTGACGGCCGGCACGCACCGCTCTGGTATGCTTCTGGCCCTGATGCTGCTGCCGCTGACGGTGCCGGTGGTGATCTTCGCCGCCGGCGCGGTGTCCGCGGCCGAGGCCGGGCTGCCCCATCTCGCGCCACTGCTCTGGCTGGGCGCCGCGCTGGTCCTGGCTCTGGTGCTGGCGCCGCTGGCCTGCGCGGCCGCCCTCAGGATCGCTCTCGACGCATGAACACGCTCACCCTGTGGTTGCACAAGCTCGGCTCGCCGCCGACCTTCTACCGCTTCGCCGGCGCCGTGCGCCCCTGGCTGCTGGCAGCCGCGCTGCTGGCCGGCGCCATCGGCCTGTACGGCGGGCTGGTGCTGGCGCCGGCCGACTACCAGCAGGGCGACGCCTACCGCATCATCTTCATCCACGTGCCGTCGGCGTGGATGGGCCTGTTCATCTACGCCTGCATGGCGGCGGCCGGCTTCGTCGCGCTGGTGTGGCGCATCAAGCTGGCCGAGATCGTGGCGATGGAATGCGCGCCGATCGGCGCCGCATTCACCTTCATCACGCTGGTCACCGGCTCGCTGTGGGGCAAGCCGATGTGGGGCACCTGGTGGACCTGGGATGCGCGGCTCACCTCGGAGCTGGTGCTGCTGTTCCTCTATCTCGGCGTGATCGGGCTTTACTACGCGATCGAGGACCGCCGCAAGGCCGCGCGCGCCGCGGCGTTCCTCGCGCTGATCGGCATCATCAACCTGCCGATCGTGCACTTCTCGGTGCAGTGGTGGAACACGCTGCACCAGGGCTCGACCGTACGCATCCTCGGCCCCTCGCACATCGCGCCGTCGATGCTGTGGCCGCTGCTGGCGATGGCGCTGGCGACCAAGCTCTATTTCGGCGCCAGCCTGCTCGGCCGCGCGCGCGTCGCCCTGCTGGCGCAGGAAGGCGGCAAGGACTGGGTGCGCGCGCTGGCGCAGCCGGAAGGGAGCCGGCCATGACCGATTTCCTCGCCATGGGCGGCTACGCCGCCTACGTGTGGCCGGCCTACGCGGTGTTCTTCGCCGTGCTGGCCTGGGATTACGCCGCGCCCGCGCTGCGCCGCCGCCGCGCGCTGCGGGAACTGCGCGCACGCCTGGCGCGTCAAAGCGTGCGCAAGGGAGCCTCCGCATGAATCCGACCCGCAAGCGCCGCATGACCCTGGTGCTGCTGATCGTCGCCGCCGTCGGCATCGCCGCGGCGCTGACCGTCTACGCGCTGCAGCAGAACATGAACTACCTGCTGACCCCGAGCCAGGTGCTGTCCGGCCAGGGCGCCGACTACAAGACGTTCCGCCTCGGCGGCATGGTCAAGAGCGGCTCGCTGCAACGCGATGCGCACTCGCTCAGGGTCGATTTCGCCGTCACCGACGGCGACCACGACCTGCCGGTCGAGTACACCGGCATCCTGCCCGACCTGTTCCGCGAGAACCAGGCGGTGATCGCCACCGGCCACATGGACGGCGGCCGCTTCGTCGCCACCGAAGTGCTGGCCAAGCACGACGAGAACTACATGCCGAAGGAGCTGGCCGAGGCCATGGGCAAGGCGCACGCCAAGCACCACGTCGGCGCCGCCGCGCAGGAGCCGACGCCATGATCCCCGAACTCGGCCAACTCGCGCTGATCCTCGCCCTGCTGATGGCCACGCTGCAGTGCGTGCTGCCACTGCTCGGCGCCTGGCGCGGCAACGCCACGCTGATGGCGGTGGCGCGCCCGGCTGCGGCCGGCCAGGCGGTGTTCGTGGCGCTGGCGTTCGGCGTGCTCGCCTACGCGTTCCTCAGCTTCGACTTCTCGGTGGCGTACGTCGCCGACAACGCCAACCTCGCGCTGCCCTGGTACTACCGCTTCGTCGCGGTGTGGGGCGCGCACGAAGGCTCGCTGCTGCTGTGGATCCTGCTGCTCAATGTGTGGACGGTCGCGTTCGCCGCGTTCAGCCGCCACCTGCCGGAGCCGTTCGCGGCGCGCGCGCTGGGCGTGCTCGGCTTCATCAGCGTGGGCTTCCTGCTGTTCATCCTGCTCACCTCCAATCCGTTCACCCGGCTGCTGCCGATGCCGGCCGACGGCGCGGATCTGAATCCGCTGTTGCAGGATCCGGGGATGATCTCGCATCCGCCGATGCTGTACATGGGCTACGTCGGCTTCTCGATCGCGTTCGCGATCGCCATCGCCAGCCTGCTCGGCGGCGAGATGGACAACGCCTGGGTGCGCTGGGCGCGACCGTGGACCAACGTCGCCTGGGGCTTTCTCACGCTCGGCATCGTGGTCGGCAGCTGGTGGGCGTACGCCGAACTCGGCTGGGGCGGCTGGTGGTTCTGGGATCCGGTGGAGAACGCGTCGTTCATGCCGTGGCTGGTCGGCGCCGCGCTGATCCACGCGCAGGCAGTCACGGAAAAGCGCGGCACGCTGCGCGCGTGGACGCTGCTGCTGGCGATCTTCGCCTTCGCGCTGTCGCTGCTCGGCACCTTCCTGGTGCGCTCGGGCGTGCTGACCTCCGTGCACGCCTTCGCCAGCGACCCCAGGCGCGGCATCTTCATCCTCGGTTTCCTCACCGCGGTGGTCGGTGGATCGCTGCTGATCTACAGCCTGCGCGCGCCCAAGGTCGCCGCCGGCAAGGCATTCGCGACGCTGTCGCGCGAGACGCTGATCCTGGTCGCCAACCTGATGTTCGCCGCCTGCGCGGCGATGGTGCTGCTCGGCACGCTGTACCCGCTGATCGGCGATGCGCTGGGGCTCGGCCGCATTTCGGTGGGCCCGCCCTACTTCGGCTTCCTGTTCATGCTGCTGATGGCGCCGGCGCTGTTCCTGCTGCCGTTCGGACCGTTCGCGCGCTGGGGCCGCGCCGACGCGGGCGAGCTGGGACGCGTGCTGCGGATCGTCGCGCTCGCCGCGGCCGTGCTCGGCGGCACGCTCGGCTTCCTCGCCTGGCGCGGCTCGCACGAGTTCCGCGCACTGCTCGGCGCAGTCGCCACGGTGTGGGTGCTGAGCGGCGTCGTGCTGTACGCGCGCAAACGCTGGCACGAGGCGCCGGCGGGACGGCGCTATCCGGCCGAACTGGCCGGCATGCTGCTGGCGCACACCGGCGTCGGCGTGTTCCTCGCCGGCGCGCTGCTGACCACCGCGCTCAGCGTCGAGCGCGACGTGCGCCTGGCGCCGGGCGAGTCGGTGCGCGTCGGCGCCTACGACTTCCGCTTCGACGGCGTGCAGGAGATCAAGGGCCCGAACTGGCTCGCCCAGCAAGGCACGGTCAGCGTGTTCGACCACGGCGCGCCGGTGACGGTGCTGCATCCGCAGAAGCGCACCTACACGCGCGGCCAGGTGCAGACCGAGGCGGCGATCCGCCCCGGCGCCGTGCGTGACCTGTACGTGGCGCTGGGCGAGCCGCTCGGCAGCGGCGGCGCGTGGGCGCTGCGCGTGTACGACAAGCCGTTCGTGCGCTGGATCTGGAGCGGCGGCCTGCTGATGATGCTGGGCGGCTTCCTCGCCGCCGCCGACCGCCGCTTCCGCGCGCAGCGCGCGCCGCAGCCGGCGCCCGCCGTCACATCTGCGCCCGCGGAGTCCGCCGCATGAGCCGCGCGCTGCCGCTCGCGATCTTCCTCGCGCTGGTCGGCCTGTTCGGCTTCGGCATCTGGTGGAACGCGCACCACGACCCGCGCGAAGTGCCCTCGCCGCTGATCGGCAAGCCGGCGCCCGCGTTCGACCTGCCCGTGCTGGGCGATCCGGCGCAGCGCGTCAGCAAGGCCTCGATGCTGGGCAAGCCGTATCTGCTCAACGTGTTCGCAAGCTGGTGCTTCGCCTGCCGCGACGAGCATCCGGTGCTGATGGCCGAGGCGCAGAGGCTCGGCGTGGCCCTGGTCGGCTACAACTACAAGGACGAACCGGCCGACGCGCAGCGCTGGCTGGCGCAGTTCGGCAATCCGTACGGCCTGGTGATCGCCGACCGCGACGGCCGCACCGCGATCGACTTTGGCGTGTACGGCGCGCCGGAAACGTTCCTGATCGACGCGCAGGGCGTGATCCGCTACAAGCGCATCGGCGCGCTCACGCCGCAGGTGATCGCCGAGCAGATCGAGCCGCGCGTACGCGCGCTGGCCGGGGGCGCGCCGTGAAGCGTGCGCTGCGCATCGGCCTGCTCCTGGCCGCGCTGCTGGTCAGCGCGTCCGCGTTCGCGATCGATCCGCTGCCGTTCAAGGACGCGCAGCAGCGCGAGCGCTTCCAGCACCTGACCAGCCAGTTGCGTTGCCTGGTCTGCCAGAACGAAAGCCTGAACGACTCCAACGCGGACCTCGCCAAGGATCTGCGCCACGAGGTGTTCCAATTGATGCAGCAGGGCAAGTCGGACGACGAGATCAAGCAGTATCTGGTCGCGCGCTACTCCGACTTCGTGCTGTACGACCCGCCGCTGAGGGCGTCCACCGTGCTGCTGTGGTTCGGCCCGGCGCTGGTGCTGCTGGGCGGCGCCGCGGTCGTGGTGTTGACCGTGCGCCGGCGCGGCAAGAGCGGTACGGCCGAAGCGCCGGCCGCGGAGGAAGAATGGTGACCCTCGTGTTCCTGATCGCCGCGGCGGCGATGATCGCCGTTGCGCTGGCCTTCGTGCTGCTGCCGATGCTGCGCCGCGGCCGCGCCGCCGGCCGCGCACGCGGGCCGTTCGCGCTCGGCCTGACGCTGGCGTTCGTGCTGCCGGCGGCGACGCTCGGCCTGTACACGCTGGTCGGCACGCCGCGCGCGCTCGACCCCGCCGCGCGCCGACCGGCGCCGATGAACCTCGACGACGCGGTCGCCGCCTTGCGCGCCAAGCTGGAGCAGGCGCCCGACGACCTGCAGGGCTGGCTGCTGCTGGGCCAGGCCTACGAATCGATGAAGCGCCCCGCCGAGGCGCGCGACGCCCTCGCCCGCGCGCTGAAGCTGGCGCCCGGCCAGCCCGACGTGATGGTCGCCTACGCCGAGGCGGACTCGCTGGCGCGGCCGGACCACCGCATCGAGGGCGATACGCTGACGCTGCTGCGGCGCGCGGTCGCGGCCGAGCCCGACCATCAGCGCGGCCTGTGGCTGCTCGGCGTCGGCGAATTCCAGGCCGACCGCTTCGCCGAAGCCGCGGCGATCTGGAAGCGCCTGTTGCCGCTGCTGCCGCAAGGCTCCAACGTCGCCGCCGCCGTCGCCGGCCAGATCGCGCTGGCCGAGGCGCGCGCCGGCGGCCAACCGGAGGCCGACGCCGAGCGCGCCGCCGCGCAGATCGTCGCCGCCGCTGCGGCCGCCGGCCCACGGCTGACCGTGCAGGTGCGCCTCGATCCGGCGCTGGCGGCGAAAGTCGCACCCGACGACACCCTGTTCGTCTACGCACGCGCCGCCTCCGGCCCGCCGATGCCGCTGGCGGTGGCGAAGCTGCGCGCCGCCGACCTGCCGGCCACGGTCACGCTGACCGACGGCATGGGCATGACGCCGCAATTCACGCTGTCCGCGTTCCCGCAGGTGCTGGTCGCCGCGCGCCTCTCGAAGAGCGGCGAGGCGACGCCGCAGGCCGGCGATCTCGAAGCCGCGCCGGCACAGGTCGACGTGAAGACGCGCACGCCGATCGCGCTGGTGATCGACCGCGCGCGGCCCTGAGCGCGTCCTCCCCCCGCAAACGGCGCGGCGAGTCGCCTGCACGCAGGCTCCTACCCTTCGGCGACGGTGTTCGTGTCGAGCCGTGCGCCGACGCGCCACAGCGCGTGCCCCGATGCGGCGTACTTGCGTTCGAACGGCGTGAGCGGTCCGGCCGGCACGAACGCTTCCACATTCGCCGCGATGCCGGCGACGTCCAGCGCCCGGGCGAACTCGTCGGCGTAGACGCGCCAGTTGCAGCGCAGCTCCAGCATGCCGCCCAGCGCCAGCAACGCGGCGAAGGCGGGATGCGCGTGCCAGCGGCGCGCGAGCTGCGCCGGCTTCGGCCACGGGTTCGGGTACAGCAGGTATTGACGCCGCAGGCGCCAGCCCGCGGCGTGCGCCAGCCGCCAGAAGTCGGCCAGCTCGGCGCGCACCAGCAGCGCGTTGCGCGGCGCGCCCGCCGTCGCCAGCGCGCGCGCGCCGGCCGCCAGCCGCGCCGCCGATTTGTCCACGCCGATCACCCAGCAGTCGGCATGCAGCTCGGCCAGCCGCAGCGTCGAGGCGCCGGTGCCGCAGCCGGCGTCCAGTACCAGCGGCCGCGGCGCGGCTTCGATGCACGCGCGCAGCGCGTCGAAGGCCTGCACGCTGTGCGCGGCGGGCGGGCGGCGCCAGTCGGTTTCGAGGTGCCTGCGCACGCTCGCCGCGAGGCGCGGATGCGGCGCCTGCTGGACGCTGGCGACCGTGCGGGAGTTGGCGTACATCGGGGCGGTTTGGCAGCGATGGCGGCGCTTTCAGTATAGTTGCGGTTTTGTCGGCGCCGCGCGCCGCGAAGAAAGCATGGAGCCCGCATGGCCGACGCCCGGCGTTACTTCGACCTGCCCTCGCCGTTCCGCATGAAACGCGGCGGCGAACTGCACGGCGCCCGCCTCGCCTACGAGACCTGGGGCGAATTGAACGAGGCGCGCGACAACGCCGTGCTGATCCTCACCGGCCTCTCGCCGAGCGCGCACGCCGCCTCCAACCGCGACGACCCGAGCGCGGGCTGGTGGGAGGGGATCGTCGGCCCCGGCAAGGCGATCGACACCGACCGCTTCCACGTGATCTGCGTGAATTCGCTGGGCAGTTGCAAGGGCTCGACCGGCCCGGCCTCGATCGATCCGGCCACCGGCGAACCGTACCGGCTGGACTTCCCGGAACTCGCCCTGGAAGACGTCGGCAATGCCGCCTACGAACTCGCGCGCGGGCTCGGCATCGAGCGCCTCGCCTGCCTGGTCGGCTGCTCGATGGGCGGCATGAGCGCGCTCGGCTACATGCTGCACCACCCGGGCAGCGTGCGCGCGCACATCAGCATTTCCACCGCGCCGCTGGCGCAACCGTTCGCGATCGCGATCCGCTCGCTGCAGCGCGAGGCGATCCGCCTCGATCCGAACTGGAACGAGGGCCGCTACGACGACGCGCACTACCCCGAGACGGGCATGCACATCGCGCGCAAGCTCGGCGTGATCACCTATCGCTCGGCGATCGAGTGGAGCGGCCGCTTCGGCCGCATCCGCCTGGAGCCGGACAAGCGCGAGGAAGAGCCGTTCGGCGCCGAGTTCCAGATCGAGTCCTACCTCGAAGGCCACGCGCGCCGCTTCGCGCGCAGCTTCGATCCGAACTGCTACCTGTACCTGTCGCGCGCCAGCGACTGGTTCGACGTCACCGAGTACGGCAACGGCAGCATCGCCGCGGGCCTGCGCAGGATCCGCATCGAGCGCGCGCTGGTGATCGGCGTCGAAACCGACATCCTGTTTCCGCTGCAGCAGCAGGAGCAGATCGCCCGCGAACTGCAGGCGGCCGGCGCCGACGTCGACTTCGTCGCGCTGGACAGCCCGCAGGGACACGACGCCTTCCTGGTCGACATCGAGCGCTTCGGCGCGGCGATCGGCGCGTTCATGGCCAAGCTCTGAACGCGGCTGGCGCCTGCGCAAGCGGCTGCTAGAATGCCCGCGACCGCAAACGCAGGCCCGCCATGCTCGCTCTCGATTTCCCCGGCCACCGCATCCTGGTCGATGCGCTGGACGCCGCCGTCGAACAGGGTTCCGTTGCCGAAATCACCGATGCCCTGCGCCACACGCTGTGCGGGCTGATCCGCAACCGCGAGGTGGAATTGCCTGCCTGCGTGCTCGAGCCCTGCGGCGACCACTACGCGCGCCGCGAGCTGTACCGCAGCGAGCGCCACGGCTACAGCGTGGTGGCGATGACCTGGGGGCCGGGCCAGGGCACGCCGATCCACGACCACTCCGGCATGTGGTGCGTGGAAGGCGTGTGGCACGGCCAGCTCGAGATCACGCAGTACGAACTGCTGGAACACGCCGAGCCGCGCTTCCGCTTCCAGCCGGTCGGCTCGATCCAGGCCGGCGCCGGCTCCGCCGGCAGCCTGATCCCGCCGCACGAATACCACGCCATCCGCAACCCCAGCGACGACGCCATCGCGGTCAGCCTGCACATCTACTCCGGCGCAATGACCTGCTGCTCGGTGTTCAGCCCGCTGGGCGACCGCTGGTACGAACGCGGCCAGCGCAGCCTCGGCCTCGACCAGGTGCATTGATTCGCGCATACTTGCGCGCCTTCCCCGCGCCGAAGTGGCGGAACCGGTAGACGCGACGGACTCAAAAATAGGTACTTCTACCTATGGTTAGCTTGTGTTCATCGTCCGCCAAGCTGTACCAGGCAAGGGATTGAACGAAGTATCGGCTCTTGATCGAAAAGTACACTTTTCGCATCAGGAACCAAACAGGAGCCAGGGCGATGCAGACTGGTTCCAAGCGAGTAGTAGAAGGTAGTGCTGTAAGATTGCGTCACGCCCGAGTGGTGGAATTGGTAGACGCAGAGGACTCAGACCAAATTTGAGCCCTCTTGGAGAAATCCTTGAGGTGAAGCCCGTCAAACTCGGTGAAGGCCCTGGACGCAAGTCCGAGCTAATGCCGAGCCAAGCCCAAGCCGAAAGGTATGGGAAGGTGTAGAGAGCAGACGGCGGGCACCTACGGTCGAAAGGCTATGGTGAAGGCGTGCTCCAGACCACGAACGCCCTGCCCCGTGCAGGACGGCGGCGAAAGCCGAAGTGGGAAGAAAATCCTCCGCCGCAAGGCTTGTCGGTTCGAGTCCGACCTCGGGCACCAATTCAAAGCCGCCCCTGTTCACACAGAGGCGGCTTTTTCGTTGCGGCGTGTGCTACTACTACTCGAACGTCGGAAGCCTCGGTCTCCCGCCATAAAGGCTTCAAGCATATGCGGGATCAACGTCGCTGCATCGACCGCCTCACCGTAGATTTGCGCATGCAGCGCGGCATAGCGGTCGAGGTCGGCTTTGAGGCCTGTGGGACACGAGAACGTCAATTTGACCGTCTGCGTACCGGGCAACGGCCCGAGCCGCAACTTCTTCGCGGACGGACTCATGGCATCGGTCCTCGCTGGAAAAACATCGGCTGATACGGCCGTAGCATTAGATCCTTGTTCACCATTACGTCCAGCGGGAAACCCGGCCGCACGGTCAGCGTCGGCTGAATGCTGAGGTTGCGCCGAGTGATCTCCTGGCCGACCTGGTTGGCCGTGTCCTGCGCACTGTTGCGCAAGGCGACGACTGTGTTGCCGTTGACGCTGCCCTCGTTCGAGACGGCCAACTCGGAGCTGACGCCGAGCATCGTGGACAGCGCCGCGCCGGCCAAGATGCGGCTCCAATGCCAGTCCACGCCATCCTCCAGGCCGGCGTAGCCGGCCGGGTCGATGCCGGGCAGTTTGTCCAGCGTGATCGACGAGGTATCCGGCAACACCAGGCGCAGCCAGACCAGCAGCACACGCCGCTGCCCAAACGCCACCTGGCTGTCGTAGCGACCGATCAGGCGCGAGCCCTGCGGGATCAGCAGGTAGCGGCCGGTCGCCGTGTCGTACACCGGCTGCGTCACCTCGGCGATGATCTGCCCTGGCAGGTCGGAATTGATGCCCGTCACCAACGCCGCCGGGATTACCGTGCCGGCCATCACCGTGTACGGCGAAGACGGTATCTGCAAGGTGCCGGTGTTGCTGGTGACGGCGTCGCCGCCTTTGGTCAAGAACGCTTCCTTTTGGTCCTGTCGGCTCTGGATCGCCGTCGGATCGTTGGGCTGCGCCGCCGTGGACGCTGGCCCGGCACCCATCGGATTGAACGGTCCGGCCGACGCATTCGGCATGGCCGGCACTTGGGGAATCGTCGTCGCCGCGCCCGTCTTGCCTGTGATGTTGCTGGTACGGAAGAAGACCGACGAACGGGCGACTTCCTCGGCCTCTCGCTGTCGGTCGATGCTCTCGGCCGATGGCCCCGTATTACCGCTGCCCGCCGGCAGCGGAGCGACGGAGGCCGCGCCCCAATCGCCCGGCAACGGCGGCCCGAGCTGCGGCACGCTGGCCGCCGACACCGGGGCGGGCTTCGTTGGCAACTTCGAGTAGTCCGCCGGCAACTGATCCAGGTCGTCCGCCTTCGCCACACGATTGACGTTGTACAGCTCGGTCTGATCGACGGAACCCCGCCGCCCCTTCGATTGCAGCGCCCACATCGACGCTCCGGCGACGGCGACCGTCAGCACCGTGGCGGCGATCGCCAGCATGCGGCGGTTCAACCGCGTCACCGAACGCGGCGGCGCTCGCAGCGCGACGCCCTCGGGTGCCACCTTCGGCACTGGCTGCGGCTCGTGGTCAATGTTGCCCATGACCGGCTCCCACGGCGATCCCGTCGGTGCGTTCGATGCGTACCACGGCCGCCTTGTCGCCGCCCAGCCGCAGCTCGGCCGCGCCGAACAGGCGGTCGACGATGTCGTAAGGCGCGTGGAAACGGTAGTTCACCAGCTCGCCCTTGCCGTCCGGCCCGACGACGAACAACGGTGGCAGTTCACCTTGCGCAATACCGGCCGGGAACTGGATATACACGTGCTGCCCATCGTCGAAGGCACGCACAGGTTTCCACGGTGGACTGTCCCCCGTGATCGCGTAACGGAAGTGCAACTGATCCAGCGACAGACCCGAGGCGGCCGGTGCCTGCGCGTCGGCCGCCTGCGCCTGGGCCTGCAACGCCAACATCTGGTCCTTCGGGTACTCCCACGACACCGAGGCCATCCACGCTTTCGGCGTGGAGGTGAGTTCCAGTAAATAAGTGCGTCGACTTGTCGTGATGACGAGGTTGGTCGTGATCCCCGCACGCACCGGCTTGACCATCACGGCCACCCGTCGGCTCGCGCCGCTGCCGCTGGCCGTATCGCCCACGATCCATTGCACCGTATCGCCGGCGGCGACCGTAACCAGCTCCTCACCCGACTGCAATGAAATGACCGTCACCCGGCCTGGACTCGTGTAGACCTGATAGAGCGCCCCGTCGGAGAACGGCCAGACCTGGATCGCGTTGATGTATCCCTCGCGCGTGGGCGCCACGCTCGCCTCGACGTTGGCCTGTTCGACGCGGGCCTTTGCGTCGGTCAACTTGGGTGTCGGCTTGGCGTCGGCTGCCGTCGGCAGCGGCTTCATCTGGTCCGGCAAGGGCAGCAGCTTGGGCACTTTCACCACCTCGACCGGTTTGGCCGGTTCGGGCAACGGTTCGGCCTTCACGGGTTCGTCCAGCGAGATGGTCGGCGGCGGCTTGCCTTGCGTCGCGCAGCCGGCCAGCGTCGCCAGCAGACCCAGGATGGCAATGGCGTTGATCGAGGTTTTCATGGCTTCTTCGCTCCTTCCGGTGCGTCCAGATCGCGGCTCCAGGACAGGCCGTTGACGTAGATACCGAGGGGGTTGCGGCGCACCTGCTGCTCAGTGCGCGGCGTCTGCATGACGAGGGTGAGCATCGCGGTCCAGTGCTCAATGCCCGTGGGTGTGCCCTCGTTGTAGTGCTGCTCAGTCCAGCGCACCTGGAACGAGGTATCGCTGACCCGCACCACGCTGGTCACGTCCACGGAGACGGAATCCTGGCCGACATGGGCGAACGGATCGTGGGCGCGCGCGTAGTCGTTCAAAGTCGCCGCACCGCGGTCGGTGGTGTAGCCGTACGCTTCGAGCCAGTTCTGCCGCACCACCACCGGGTCGATCGACAGCGCGCGCACGTCGGTAATGAAGCGTGCCAGGTGGTAGGCGATCTGCGCATCGGTCGGCTGGTACGGTGTCAGCGCCGCACCGACCGCACGCACCTGTCCTGCGTGATCGACTTCCACCACGTAGGGCGTGACGCGTGACTTGCCGGACTGCCACACGAGTCCAGCGGCCATCAGCACGGCGAGCCCCAAGCATCCACAGGCCATCAGCCGCCAGTTCTTCGCCTGCACGCGGGCGCTGCCGAGCCGTTCATCCCAGACTTGCGCGGCGGCCTGGTAAGGCGTGGCAGGCGCGGGAGACTCGCTGTAGCGCACACCAGATCGTTTGAAACGCATCGTCCGCCTCCTTTACTCGTTCGAGGAATCACGCAGGTCGGGGGCTGCGCCACCGCCGCCGTGATCGGCCGAGCGCATGACGTGCGCCGCGGTCGAAGCGCCGTGTGCCACGCGCTGGCGGCGTTGCAGCCGCTGCGCCCAGTCAGGCGCTTTGTCGTCAGATGTAGGGGATACGGCAGCGCTCGCTGCCGGTGTGCTGGGTGCTTTGCCGGCAGGTGAGCTTGAAGCAGGCGTGGCACTGGCCGCCGAGGCAACACGATTCCGCACGGCACGAGCGCCAGCCGCCATGCGCTGCCCAGCGGCTTGTGCGCCGCTGCGCGCGACGTTGGCCATGCCGGCGCCGAAGGCTCGCGCCCCGGTTGCGCCCGACGCTGCCGTACCGGCGCGATACGCCGTGGCGGCGCCGCTGCCCGCGCGCGCTGTGCCCACGGCCCCGCGCGCGGCCAGGCGTGTGCCGGCGGCGACGGCGGCACCGCCCGTCGCAATGGCTGCACCGCCGGCGACGGCCAGGCCCGCGGCACCGAGTGCCGTGCCGGCCGCCGCCCCGGCACCGAGCTGCGGTGCACCGGACACCAGCCCCGTAGCAATACCTGGCCCGAAGATACCCAAGCCCAGCATCGTGAGCGAAGCCAGCATGATGGCGAGTACGTGGTTCAGCGACGGATCGGCGCCGGTCGGTGTCTGGAACTGCCCGAAGATCGTCGAGCCGATGCCGACGATCACGGCCAGCACCAGCACCTTGACACCCGAGGACACCACGTTGCCGAGCACTTTCTCAGCGAGGAACGCGGTCTTGTTCCAGAGCGCGAACGGCACCAGCACGAAGCCGGCAAGCGTGGTCAGCTTGAACTCGATCAGCGTCACGAAAAGCTGTACCGCCAGGATGAAGAAGCTGATGACCACGACGATCCACGCGAGCAGCAGCACCACGATCATGTCGAGGTTGCTGAAGACGGCCGTGAACCCGTGGGACATCGTGCCGAGCTGTAGCAGGATCGGCTGGCCCGCCGTGACGCCGATCTGGGCGAGGCGTCCGGGTTGCAGGAAGTCGCCGATGCTGACGGTCGAGCCGGCGGCGAGCAGCCCGAGACCCGCAAACGAACGGAACACGATGCCGGCCAGCGTGTTGAAGTTGCCGATGATGTAGGCGAAGGCGCCGACATAGAGCGTCTTGCGGATGAGCTTGGGCAACACCTCCTCACCGCCCATCGCCCAGAACAGCCCCGCCAGCGTCATGTCGATGACGATCAGCGTGGCGGAGAGATACGCCACTTCGCCGTGCAGCAGCCCGAACCCGGAGTCGATGTACTGCGAGAAGACGGCCAAAAACTGGTCGATGACGGAGAGGTCGTTCATGGCCGTGTTCCGCGGTCGGACTGGTCGAAGCTCGCCGGAATCGGCGGCAGCGAGGCCAGCGTCTGGTATTCATCGGGGCCGCCGAGGCCGAGGAAGAAACGCCGCGCATACGCCGCATCCACGAAGCCGCATGTGGCGCTGTCAACACGCGTGTGCGTGACGGAGCAGCGATGACGCAACGCATAGAGCCGCTGCGGATCGTGGGCCAGCGCGTCCACTGTCAACGCGGGTGTGTGCCGACCGCAGGCGGTCAGCACCGCGACGACGGACAGGACGAGTGCGCGGGTCATGGCCTTAGTTCCCGTAGAAGTTCACGGGCTGCGGGGTGTATTGCGGGCCGTTGCCGATGAAACGCGAACGCACCTGTTCGGCCTGCGCCTCGTCGGCCGCCCCGCGGGCCTGGTCCAGCGCGGCCGCGCGATCTTGCGACACGGTGAACTGTTGCGCCTGGATCGCCTGGCGTGCGATCAGCGCCAGCAACTGGTTGGTCGCCTGACTGGCCTGCAAGGCGCCGACCGCCCCCTGACTCTGCGTAACCAGCCCGCTCAAGACGCTCTGGTCCGACAGTAGGTTCTGCGCGGCCTGCGACTGCATCTGCGTTGCGGTCTGCAACGCTTGTACCGAGGTCCGCCAGCGCGATTGTGCGTCCTGCACCATCTGGGCATGGCTGGTGCTGGCACTGTAGGACGACGGATACAGCCGGTCGAAGGTCACCTGTGACTGCGCGACCTTGAACGTCAATCCCTGCGCCTGCGCGATCAACTGGTTGGTGCTCGCCAGCGTGGCGAGCAACTGCGACAGCGAGTTGTAATTGAGGCTCGTCAGGTTTCGGCCTTGGTTGGTCAGCATCGTCGCTTCGTTCTGCAACTGCTGGATCTGGTTGTCGATCTGTTGCAGCTCGCGCGCGGCGGTGAGCAGGTTCTGTGAGTAGTTCGCGACGTCGAACACCGCCCACTGCGCGAAGCTCGCGGACGAACACGTGAACAACGCGGCCGCAGCGGCGGCCAGCCAGGTCTTCTTCATGGCCGAATCTCCGATGATGTGGGAAACGAAGGAATGAGGTCGGCGGCCCAATCGAGGCCGGCGTGGCGCAACCAGGCACCGGTGAATCCCGGCGCACCGGCGTCGAGTAGCACGCGGTCGATGTCGTGCTGGTCCTGGGGCGTCGAGGTGCCGGCGAAGGAAAGTGCGATCGGCCCGAGGTCGAGATCGAACAGGCGATTGCCCAGCCGCGACTGGTAGTAGTAGTCGCGCTTGGGCTCGGCGGTGGCGACGATCTCGATCTGCCGGGCGTTCAGCCCGAAGCCTTCGTAGATCGTACGGATCTGCGGCTCGGTGGCCTGCGGGTTTGGCAGGAAGATGCGACTCGCGCAGCTCTCGATGATCGCGGGCGCGATGCTCGAATCCTTGATGTCGGCCAGCGACTGCGTGGCGAAGACAGCGCTGACGTTCTTCTTGCGTAACGTCTTGAGCCATTGGCGGATGCGCGCGGCGAACACCGGGTCATCCAGGAACAACCACGACTCATCGAGGATCAGCAACGTCGGCGCGCCGTCGAACCGCTCCTCGAAGCGCGCAAAAAGGTAATGCAGCACGGCCAGCACCGCAGCCTTGCTGTGCATCAGTTCCTCCATCTCGAAGCCTTGCACGTCGGCGCGGCCCAAGCGGTCGTGATCGGCATCAAGCAACTTGCCGTGGGCACCGCCGAGCACGTAGGGTGCAAGTGCCTGGCGCAGCGCGTTCGATTGCAACAGCACCGACAAGCCGGTCATCGTGCGTTGTTCCATCGGCGCGCCAGCGAGACTCCCCAGCGCCGACCAGATGGTCGCCTTCTCGTCGGGACCAATGGCCACGCCTTCGTGCGTCAGGCGGCCTTCGATCCACTCGCTGGCCCAGGCGCGATAGCCCTCCTGGTCGATCCGCGCGAGCGGCTGGAACGCGATCGCGCCATCCGTGCCGAGATCGTAGTGCTCGCCGCCGAGACCCAGGATGGTGGCGCGCATCGAGCGGCCCATGTCGAACGCGAAGATGCGCGCGCCGCGATAGCGCCGGAACTGCATCGCCAGCACGGCCAGCAACACCGACTTCCCCATGCCGGTCGGGCCGACGACCAGCGTATGGCCCACATCACCGATGTGCGTGACCAACCGGAACGGCGTGGCACCATCGGTGCGCGTGACGATCAACGGCGGCCCATCGAGATGGGCGTTCTTCTCTTGTCCCGCCCACACGGCCGATACCGGCATCAAGTGCGCGAGGTTCAACGTCGAGATGACCGGCTGACGCACGTTGGCATAGGCATGGCCCGGAATCGAGGAGAGCCACGCTTCCACTGCATTGAGCGTTTCGGGAATGGTCACGAAGCCGCGGCCCTGGATGGCACGCTCGACCCTGCGCAGCTTTTCGTCGGCGGCTGCCGCGTCGGCATCCATCACGGTGACGGTCGTGGTCACGTAACCGAAGGCCACCTGGTCGCCACCAAGCTCCTGCAGGGCGGCATCGGCATCGCTCGCCTTGTTGCTGGCGTCGGTATCGACCAGCGGCGATTCCTGCTGGAAGATCGTTTCACGCAAGAGCGCGACGACGTTCTTGCGCTTGGCGAACCACTGCCGGCGCAACCGGCCCAACTCTTTCTCGGCCTCGGCCTTGTCCAGGCACAGGAAGCGTGTGGACCAGCGGTACGCAAAGCCCAGGCGGTTGAGGTCATCGAGCATCCCCGGCCAGGTCGTCGTCGGGAAGCCGCGCACTGTCAGCACACGCACCTGCTCGTCACCCAGCATCGGCGCCAAGCCACCCACGAGTGAGGTGTCGGTCAGCAGCGCGTCCAGGTGAAACGGCACCTCGGGCACGCCGATGGCATAGCGGCGCGTCGAAATGCAGCCGTGCAGGTAGGTCAACGTCTCACTGTCGTCCAGCCAAGCCATCTCCGGCATCACGCCATCGAGCAGGTCGAACACGCGGTCGGTTTCGGCGACGAAGGCGCTCAGCCGGTCGCGCCAGTCCACGCCTCGGGTCGGCGTGTTCTCGTAGAGCAGCTTGCCGGCCCGCGCCCGCGATTCCTCCTGCGGCAGGTACAGCAGTGTCAGGTGATAGGCGCTCTCGAAGTGGCTGTCGGTTTCCTCGAACGCGGCGCGGCGCTCCTCGTCCACCAGCCAGGACAACGGTTCTGGAAAATCCGAGTGCGGGTAGTCCGCGGCCGGCCAGCGTTCGGCCTCGGTGAACAGCGCCCAGCCCGAGCCCAGTCGGCGCAGTGCATTGTTCAAGCGCGCGGTCGTGGCGATTAGTTCGCTCGGCGTCGCACTATCGAGGTCCGGCCCGCGAAAACGTGCGGTGCGCTGGAACGCGCCGTCCTTGTCGAGCACCACGCCCGGCGCGACAAGCCCTGCCCACGGCAACCAGTCCGCGAGCAGCGCGGGACGTTGACGGTATTCGGCAAGGTGCAACATGACATCAGCCTCACACGTCCAGCAGCGGTCGATGCTTAAGGTGCCGCGCGAAGACGGACATGAACTGCGGATCGACTCTCGCACCCCACACGGCGAGCGAATGACCGATCAGCCACAACGCGATACCGGGAATCCACAGTTGCAATCCCAGCCCCACGGCGGCGGCCAGCGTGCCATTGGCGATGGCCACGGTGCGCGGCGCGCCGCCCATCAGGATCGGCTCGGTGAGCGAACGATGCAGCGGCACCTCGAAGCCGGTGGCAGTGGACTCGTTCATGCCACCACCGCACCGCCGGAGAAGCTGAAGAACGACAGAAAGAAGCTAGACGCGGCGAACGCGATCGAGAGTCCGAATACAATCTGGATCAGGCGTCGAAAGCCGCCGCTGCTGTCGCCAAAGGCGAGCGTGAGGCCCGTCACGATGATGATGATGACCGCGATGATCTTGGCGACCGGCCCCTGGATCGAGTCGAGGATGGATTGCAGCGGCGCTTCCCATGGCATATTCGAGCCAGCCGCATGCGCAACCGTTGCCGCCAGACACGTCAGCAGGAGCAGCAGCCACGGCAAGGTTTTACGGAAAAACGGATCGTCGTAAAGGCGGGTTTGCGTCATGACGGGACTCCTGCTGTGGCGGCGAAGGAAGACGAGGAAGCAGGCGAAGCGCCTAGCACGGCATCGAGCCGATACCCGCGCTCATCGAAACCGACGACACGGGCGATGTCCTGGATGTGACGCGCACGGCTGCGCCCGGCGATGAAGACGACGACGTTGACCGCGTCGGCGATCAGCGCGCGCGGTGGGGTCACGGCAACTTCGAGAATCAGTTGCTCCAGGCGCAACAACGCGCCGTGAGCGGACCCGGCATGGACCGTGGCGATGCCGCCCGGGTGGCCGGTGCCCCAGACCTTGACCAGATCGAGGGCTTCGCCACCGCGCACCTCGCCGACAATCACGCGGTCGGGACGCAGCCGCATCGTGGCGCGTACGAGTTCGGTCATGGACACGACGCCCGGCAATGTGCGCAGCGGCACGTGATCGCGCGCCGCGCATTGCAGCTCAACGGTGTCTTCGAGCACCAGCACACGGTCGCCAGTGGCGGCGATCTCGGCGAGCAAGGCGTTGGCGAGCGTGGTCTTGCCAGTGCTGGTGCCACCAGCGATCAGGATGTTCTGGCGCTTGCGAACGGCACGTACAAGGAAACCCGCTTGCGCGCCCGTCATCATCCCGTCGCTCACATAGCGTTCGAGCGGAATCACCCCGACCGCACGCTTGCGCAGGGCGAAGGCCGGCCCTGGTGCGGCCGGCGGCAGGATGCCCTCGAAGCGTTCACCGGTCTCGGGTAATTCCGCTGACAGCAGCGGCTTATCGGCATGGACCTCGGCGCGCACGTGGGCAGCGACCAACCGGATGATGCGTTCACCATCGGCAGCGGAAAGCCGTACGTCCGTCGGTGCGCGCCCGCTGGATAGCCGGTCAATCCACAGCGACCCGTCCGGATTGAGCAGGATCTCCACCACGTCCGGATCATCCAGCGCGTCGGCGATCAGCGGCCCCATCGCCGTGCGCAACATGCGCACACGCCGGTCTAACGACCGGGCGGCTGGCGTCAGCAGATCATTCGCTTGCGCGTTCATGGTGTCTCTTCCGGCACCAGCGTGTCCGCATCGGCAGCGGCGTGCCGCACCGTGTCGGGCTGGATTTCCTCCACCAGCTCACGTACGAGGCTGTGTCCGCGCAGCAGGTGGCGACCCAGCTGCTCGATGAACTGCGCGAAACGCACCTTGCCTTGGGCGCGGGCCGCGTCCTGATGGGTCTCCGGTACCGGGGTACTCACCGTCAGGTAGTAACGGATGAACAGCGCCAGCGTTTCGATCTGGATAGACTGGTCTCGCTCCAGGCGCTCGAACTGGCGCGTGAGCCGATCCAGCCGTTTGGCGATCGCGGCCTCACGCTGGTCGCCGGCATCGGGCGAAAGCCAGGACGCCAGTGCCGCTGCAACGATGGACGACTTCGAGACACCTTTCTTGGTAGCCAGCTCATCGAGCCGCCGGGCGTGCTCAGGCGGGACGAACAGATTCAGACGGTACTGGCTCATAGCAGTATCCCGTCCGTCTGATCGAGCGTGGCCAACCGCGCCGTGCGTTGCAGGCGTGGGTCGAGCTGGGCGGGCATCGGCAACGGCAAGTCGTCGTCATCGAGTAGCGCTAGGTCGCTGGCCGCCTTATCGGGCGCCGGGACATAGGCCTCCTCGTCGGCCAGCTCGGGTTGGCGCCGCAGGCCACCGTCGTCGGTCGCGCCTTCAGGCAGCGTGATCGTTGCGACAGGCACACTCGGCATCACGGGAATGGGCAGTGCGCTCCAATCGTCAACGCGCCGCGCCGGTGTATCGACGTATGGGCCGCTTGCTAGCGCCGGCGGCGTGAGCACGCGGCGCTTGAAATTGGCATCGGCGTAGTAGCGCAGCTTCTTCGCACGGATCGGTGCATGGCCCGAGACCATCACCACGGCATCGTCGGGCGGGAGTTGCATCACCTCGCCGGGCGTCAGCAGCGGACGCGCCGTCTCCTGGCGCGACACCATTAGATGGCCCAGCCACGGCGCCAGGCGATGGCCAGCATAGTTGCGCTGCGCGCGCAGTTCGGTCGCAGTGCCCAGCGTCTCGGAAATGCGCTTGGCGGTGCGTTCGTCGTTGGTGGCGAACGTCACGCGCACATGGCAGTTGTCCAGGATCGAGTGATTGGCGCCATACGCCTTGTCGATCTGGTTGAGGCTCTGCGCGATCAGGAAACTGCGGATACCATAACCCGCCATGAAAGCCAGCGCGGACTCGAAGAAGTCGAGCCGGCCGAGTGCCGGGAACTCGTCGAGCATCAGCAGCAGACGATATTTGCGCGCGATACCGTCGGAGCCATCGAGCGATTCGGTCAGGCGCCGACCAATCTGGTTGAGGATCAGCCGGATCAGCGGCTTGGTGCGACTAATGTCAGATGGCGGCACGACCAGGTACAGCGATACCGGGTGCTCGGCCGAGATCAGATCGGCGATGCGCCAGTCGCAACGCGCGGTGACTTCCGCCACCGTGGGATCGCGGTAGAGACCCAGGAACGACATCGCGGTAGACAGCACGCCCGAACGCTCGTTGTCGCTCTTGTTGAGCACTTCACGCGCGGCGGAGGCGACGACCGGGTGCGGTGCCTCGCCACAGTGCTTCGTCGTCATCATCCGGTGCAGCGTCAGCTCGAACGGACACGCCGGATCGGAGAGGAAGTTGGCGACGCCGCGCAGCGTCTTGTCGGTGCCCGCATACAGCACGTGCAGAATCGCGCCGACCAACAGTGCATGACTGGTCTTCTCCCAATGGTTGCGCCGCTCCAGCGCGCCTTCGGGATCGACCAGGATGTCGGCGATGTTCTGCACGTCGCGCACTTCATGCACGCCGCGCCGCACTTCCAGCAGCGGGTTATAGGCAGCGGAGCGCGCATCAGTGGGGTTGAACAACAGGCAGTGCGAGAAACGCGTGCGCCAGCCGGCGGTGAGTTGCCAGTTCTCGCCCTTAATGTCGTGAACCACGACCGAGGCCGGCCAAGTGAGCAGCGTCGGCACCACCAGGCCCACGCCCTTGCCCGAGCGCGTCGGGGCGAAGGTCAGGACGTGTTCAGGGCCGTCATGCCGCAGGTAACGCGCGTGATGCAGACCGAGAAAGACGCCAGCGGTGCCGGTCAATCCAGCTTTGCGGATTTCCTTCGCCTCAGCCCAGCGCGCCGTACCGTAGGTGGCGACGCGCCGCGACTGTCGCGCACGCCACACCGACATGCCGATCGCGATAAACGCGGCAGTGAAACCGCTCGTCGCGGCGATGGTACCGCCCTTGAGAAACAGGCGCGGCGCATAAGCGTCGTACCAGTACCACCATTCGAACAGCCGCCACGGGTGATAGAAAGGCATGCCAAACAGGTCGAACCAAGGCGCGCCAAGGCGTAGCTGATAGCCCAGGTGTGCAGCGGTCCATTGGGTCGCAGCCCACGTTCCCGCGACCACAATACTGACAACCACCAGTATCTGGCCGAACAGCACACTGGTCCCGTTCATGCCGGCCTCCGACCTGCTCCATCGTCATTGCGACAGGACGTGCCGCGACCCGGAGCTTCGGCGCCTTGGTCAGTGTCGGTCAAAGACCGTTATCGCGATAGCGAAGATCGAAAACGCAAAATTTCCAGCATGGAAAACGTACAGCGCGTCACGGGGTTTGTGTGCGCACGACGGCGTAGCCAGCAACATGTCTCAACATCACGTGCTGCTTGCCAACGATTCAGAACTTCGGCGCTTCCTTGGGCGGGGTGTACTTCGGACCTTTGCCCATGAACAAGCGATGCCGCGCTTCAGAGGCGGCATTGCATTCGGCCACGCCCATCTTCGCGTAGTCGTTTGCGCACTGTTGTTCGACTTCGTGCAGTCGGCCGGGATGCGCCACCAACGAGTCCACCGTGTCGATGGGCGCGGCCCCGCTGCACCCCGCAAGCATGGCAGTCATCAACACCACGCCGATCTTGTTCATAGGACTTTCTCCTGCGACATGAGGCCAGGCCATTGAGGCGCTTTACGGTTTGTCGCCTGGCAAAGGAGCTTGATCGGATCTAACCCGATCGATGAAATGGCGCAATGCCTCGGATGCTTCACCGTCTGGGTGCAAAAGATACGTCGTCAACATGACGGCGCGGCCGGCCAACGGTCGCGTGACGATCTCGGGATGGCGAAAGTCGTCGATGTGAGTCGCGCTGGTGAGACCGATACCGTAGCCTGCAGCAATCAGTGCAATCAGCATGTCGTGCGTGCGCACATGATCGGCCACGATCGGCTCGGCATCCACGGTGCGCAGCACGCGCGCGATCTGCCGCGCACAGCCTTCACAGGCTTCAGGGTGACAGAGTACCAGCGGATAGCGCAGTAGCTCCCCTAGCGGAATCCGCTTGTGCGCCAGCAAGGGATGACGCGCCGGCACTGCAGCTACCAGTGGATCAAGCCACACCGGCTCGCTGACGATCCCGTCACCTACCTCGTCCGACTGAGCAAAACCCGCATCGTAAAGATCGCTGTGCAGTCCCTTAACCTGCTGCGCGAACGGCGTCTGGAACAAACGGGTCTCCACTTCCGGCTCCTCCGCACGACATTGGGCCAGGAGCGCGGCCAGACGAGATGGGACGATGCCATCGGACACTGCAATGCGCAGCGTGCCGTGGTAGCCGCTCGCGGCCGCCTTCACATTGATCCGGGCCTGGTCGAGTGCGGCGAAGACGCGGCGTACGTCTTCGAGAAACACCTGACCAGCCCAAGTCAGGCGCGTGCTGCGCGTGGTGCGCTCGAACAATTGCACGCCAAGATCGGATTCGAGTTCCTTGATCGCACGCGATAGCGGCGATTGTTCGATATGAAGTCGCTCTGCCGCGCGAGCAAAGTGGAGTTCTTCAGCGACAGCTAGAAAGCGACGCATATGACGAAGTTCCACGGAACAATCCCCAAATTGATAGTGCCAAATAGCTGTTTCGGTCCAATAACGCATCAGCAGCGGGGATGGCCATTAGGCGGCAAGCGACGATCGCTGCTCAAGGCCAGTGCCGCAGGCAGCAACATCATCGCTCCGCTGGTCGCGGCCATGCGATGCCGCCTGCTATTGTGTCCTTATCACACAGAAGTGAGGTTTCATGGCCAACATGTGGCCGAAAAGAGCCTTGGGGGTGATTAGTCGAATTCAATCGTCTCCCCTCCGTACTTCAAGGTGGGCAACCGCTTGTCGTCGATCCCCTGCATCCGCGTTGCGCGCGCGATATTCGCGAACCCGTCGTCGGGTCAAATTTGTTGCGACTTCTCGCACCCCAGCCCGCACGGCGTGGTTTCGACCTGCAGCGTCACGTGATGGATATCGAAGCGCGCTTCCAGCATCTGCGCCAGCCGGAGCCGCAGCTGCTCCGCGTCTGATGCATCACCATCCATGATCACATGTGCCGCCATCGCCGAACGCGTGCTGTTCAGTGCCCATACGTGAACATCGTGCAGCGCTGCCACGCCTGGAGTGGCCAGCATTTCGGCGCGAACTCGTTCGGTATCAACACCATCGGGTGCTCCCTCCATCAAAACATTCCCCGCCTGGCGAAGCAGTATCCATGTCCGCGGTAATACCCACAGACCAATCAGCACGGCGATGATCGGATCGGCGATGTAGAAGCCGGTGAACTTGATGATCAAGGCGGCGGCGATCACACCGACCGAGCCGAGCATGTCGGCCCAAGCTTCCAGATAGGCGCCTTTCACATTAAGGCTTTCGCCGCTACCGGCCCTGAGCAATCGCATCGAAATGAGGTTGACCGCCAACCCTAACAACGCAATAACCAGCATGCCGACGGAGGCCACGGATGGCGGTTCACTGAAGCGCCGCGCCGCCTCCCACAGGATGTAGCCGGCGACGAGAAACAACAGCCCACCGTTGACGAGTGCGCCGATGGCTTCCATGCGCGCGTACCCATAGGTGCGCTTTGCGTCAGGAGGACGTCGGGCCAAGCGCACGGCAGTCAGCGAGATCGTCAACGCGATCACATCGGTAGCCATGTGTGCCGCATCCGACAGCAGGGCCAAGCTGTTGGTGAGCAGACCGCCGATGACCTCGGCGAGAAGAAACGTGCCGGTCAGACCCAGCGCCCACCAAAGCGGCTTCTCGTGCTTGACCTCCGTGCCCACATGATCGTGCCCGGTACCCATCATCTTTCTCCGTTCGTGTAACTGCGCCACGCCATACGGAACACCCGCCAGGCCGAGCGCAGAAACAGCAGCAACAGCGCCGACGCAACCACCAAGTCGGGCCATCCCGCGCTGAACAGGCCAACGCCAGCAGCCGCCGCCAACACAGCGATACCTTCGAACACGTCATTGCGCGAGCATTCCCAGGCCGAAGCCATATTGACGTCGCCTTTGCGATAAGGCAGCAGCAAGCGCAGACACACGGCATTGGCGGCCAGGTTCAGCAAGGCCGCGATACCGATCGCCTCGAAGATCGGCACGCCCGGATGCAGGAGACGCCAGCCAATCTGGATCGCGACCGCGAGCGCAGCGCCGAGAATCAGTGCGCCCTTGAACAGCGCCACCCGAGCCTTCGCGCGACCGCTGGCACCAACTACCGCAAGGCTCAAGAGGTAGGTGAGCGCATCGCCCAGATTGTCCAGCCCACCGGACAACAGCGACGACGAACCACTGTAGATCGCCGCGGCCAGCATCATCACAAAGGTAGCGAGGTTGATCGCCAGAACGATTACCAACACTCGACGTTGCCGTGCCTGCAAGGCCGCAATATCGATGGTGGTAGCACAACACGTATCAGTCATGAACCGGTAACCCGATGGCTTGCATGCCTGCTTCAGGCATGGGAATCCCTCATTGCGGTGGCAACTCTACGCGGCCGCCGCCGCGTTATGAAATGACACCGATGCGGAGGCGGGAGTGCTCCCGCCGCCACGATCAGTCGTTGTCCACGCGCCCGTCGATCGGCCATGCTCGGTCCACCGTGCTCTGGTAGACCCAGCCAGCCACGCTCTGGCCCGTACGCCCGTGCAGCCGGATCAACTGCACCGCTCGTTCGGCTTGATCGTCTTCGCAAAACACCAGCAGCTTCACCTGCTTGGTGACCCGTTCGCCCATTTCGATCGAGTAGCTTTGCTCTTGCTCATTGAGTGCGGTGAGCAAGCCCTTTACGTCGCTCACCGACAGGTAACGGAACCCCGCATCCGCCAAGGCATGGATGACGTCAACGACGCGGCCGCGATGGATAAACGCTTTGACTTCTTTCATGGAGTGTTCTCCTTGGCGGTGCGCCGGGCGGCGCGTTCTTCGATCCAGTCGTACAACACCGGCAACAGCACCAGCGTCAGCAAGGTCGAGGTGATCAAACCGCCGACCACCACGGTGGCCAATGGCCGCTGGGTTTCGGCGCCCACGCCGCTGGACAGCAGCATCGGCACCAATCCGAGGATGGCCACGCTTGCCGTCATCAATACCGGACGCAGCCGTAAGGCAGTGCCGCGCACCACCGCGTCGCGCACGGACAAGCCCTTCTCGCGTTGCTCGTTCAGGAAACTCACCAGCACGATGCCGTTCAACATCGCCACACCGAACACCGCGATGAAGCCGATCGCCGAGGGCACCGACAGGTACTGCCCGGTGATAGCCAGCCCCACGAGGCCGCCGATGGTGGCGAACGGCACGTTGGCGAGAATCAGCGCGGCGTATTTCACCGAGTTGAACGCGGTGTACAACAACACAAAGATGAAGAAGATCGTGGCCGGCACGATCAGCGACAACCGCTTCAACGCCCGCTGCTGATTCTCGAACGCGCCACCCCATTCGCTGTAGTAGCCGGTAGGCAACTTCACCTTGGCGTTGATCGCAGCATTGGCCTCCTTGACGAAGCCGTCGATATCGCGACCGCGCACGTCCATCTGGATCACCGCGTAGCGCTGCAACTGCTCGCGACGGATGAACGAGTAGCCTTCGGCCTCGCTGACCTCGGCCACCTGCGACAACTGCACCAGAGCGCCGCCAGCCGTGCGGATCGGAATGCGTTGGATCGCGGGTAGCGAGTCCCTGTCGGCGTTGTCCAGGCGCACGGTGATGTCGAAGCGCTTCACGCCATCAAGCAGCGTGGTCACCGGCTCGCCGCCGATGCCATTATTCACTACGGTGAGCACGTCGTCGGCGTTGAGCCCGTAGCGCGCCAGTGCATCGCGGTCCACGCGGATGCGAATCTGCGGCTTGCCGATATTGGCCTCCAGTGCAAGGTCGGCCACGCCGGGCACACCAGCCAGTACGTCCTTGATCTTGCCGCTCAACCGATCCAGCTCACCCAGGTCATCGCCGTAGATCTTCAAGGCCAAGGTTGCGCGTACGCCGGAGATCAGCTCCTCGATGCGCATCTGGATCGGCTGGGTATAGCTCACCACCGCAGTGGGCACCGCTGCCGACAGTTCTTTCTGCATCGCTTCCTCGATGCTCTCTAGCGTTTCGCCCTTGCGCCACTGATCCTTGGGCTTGAGCGGCGTATACACCTCCATGTAGTTCACGTCGGCCGTCTCGCCCTTCTCGGCGCGCCCGATCATCGCCAGCGTGGTTTCGACCTCGGGAAATTTCTGCTTGATGAGCGCCGAGATCTGCCTGGAGATGTCGATCGACTCATCCAGCGATGCCGACGGAATCGAGGTGATACGCCACATGATCGCCCCTTCCTTGAGGTTGGGCATGAACTCCTTGCCAAGGAATGGGAACAACGCGAGGCTGCCGACGAGCGCCACCATGGCGATCACCACCACCTGCCGGCGCCGTGCCAGCGACCACGCCAGAATCGTCGCGTAGTGCCGCTTGATGAAGGCTACCAGCCGGGTGTCTTTCTCCTCCTTCGGCTTCAGCACCAGTGCCGCCAACACCGGAATCAGCGTCAACGCAAGGATCAGCGAGCCGGCCATCGCGAAGCTGATGTTGAACGCCATCGGCTTGAACATCTTGCCTTCCAGCCCCTGCAGGCTGAACAGCGGCAGGAACACCACGATAATGATGCCGATGGCGAAGGCGATGGGATTGGCCACCTCGCGCGCCGCCGCCAGCACCGCCGCGGTGCGATCCACTGGATCGCCATGCGCCTTGCGTTCGGCCATGATGCGGTAAGCGTTCTCCACCATCACCACCGCGCCGTCCACCATCATGCCGATACCGATCGCCAGGCCGGCTAGTGACATCAGATTGGCCGACAACCCCGCCTGGCCCATGCAGATGAAGGCGATCAGCATGGCCAGCGGTAAGGCCACAACCACCACCAGTGCGCTACGCAGTTCGCCCAGAAACAGGAACAGGATCAGGGCGACCAGGATCGAGCCTTCGATCAGGGCGCGCACGGCCGTCTCCACCGCGGCATTGACCAGTTCGGTGCGCTCGTACACCGGCTTCACCACCACGCCGGGCGGCAGCGACTGCTTGACCGTGTCGAGCTTGGCCTTGACTGCATCAACCACGCTTTTGGCGTTCTCGCCGATGCGGGCCAGCGCCATGCCCAACACTACTTCCTTGCCGTCGCGGGTGACGGCGCCGGTGCGCGGCGCGCCGGCTTCAGTGATGGTCGCCACGTCACGCACGTAGACCGGCGTTCCGTCTTCGCTCTTGAGCACGATGTTGCCCAAGTCCTTGGCGTCCTTCACCAGCCCCAGCCCACGCACGAGGTATTGCTCGCGACCCACGTCAACGAAGTTGCCGCCCACCTGCGCATTATTCGCCTGCAGGGCCTCGATCACATCCTTGAAGCCGAGCTGGTGCGCGATCAGCTTCATCGGGTCGATGCGCACCTGGTATTGCTTCTCTTGCCCGCCCCACGACGTCACGTCGTCCACACCCGGTGCAGTGCGCAGGATCAAGCGGATGGTCCAGTCCTGCAGTGTGCGCAGATCCATGTCGCTGGGTGCGTTCTTGAGCTTTTCATCGGCGCGCTCGACGGTGTACCAGAACACCTGACCGAGACCGGAGGTGTTCGGCCCCATCTCCGGCTTGCCGTAGCCCGCCGGCAGGCGATCGCCGACTTGCTGCAGTCGCTCGTTGACCAGCTGGCGAGCGAAGTAGATGTCCATGCTGTCGTCGAAATACACCGACACGTAGGACAGCCCGAACAGGCTCACCGAGCGGATTTCCTGCACTTTGGGCAGGCCAGCCAGCGCCGATTCCACCGGCGTGGTCAACAGTTGTTCGACGTCCTCGGCGGCCAGGCCCGAGGCTTCGGTATAGACATTCACCTGCACCGGCGTGACGTCGGGGAACGCGTCGATGGGCAGCTGGCGCACCGCTTGGAAACCCAGGAAGCCGATCACCACGAAGGCGATCAGCACCAGCACCTTGTAACGCAGAGAGAATTCGACCAATCGTTCCAGCATCATTCTTCTCCCAGCTGCGAGCGCAACAAGCGCGCCTTCAGGGCGAATGCGCCCTTGCGCACATACGGCATGCCGGGCTTGAGGCCCTCAGTCACCACCGTCCAGCCGTCGCGGGTGTCACCGGTGACGACCGGCGCCGGCTCGAACTGGCCCTTGCCCTTGGCCACGAACACGGTGGATTGGTTCTGTAGCAGCACGATGGCCTCGGCCGGCACGGCGAGCGCCTGCCGTGTGCCACCGACGGCGATGCGGGCCTCGACCAGTTCGCCCGGATGCAGCAGATCCTTGCGGTTATCCACTTCGATGCGCACCGGCACCGTGCGGGTGCGTTCGTTGGTCTGGTGCGAGCGCTGAATCACGGTGCCGGGCAGCGAGGTGTCGTGCGCCAGCACACGCACCGCGTCGTTCGGCTTGACCTTCTCGGCGTCCGCCGGGGCCATCTGCGCCTCGACCCACACCGAGTCTTCTTTGACCAGGGTGAACAGCGTGCGTCCCGGTTCGACTCGTTCGCCGACCAAGAAATCATCGGTCGTGACGCGACCATTGGCGGGCGCCAACAGGTCATAGCTGCCATCGGCCTGGGCCGAACCGGCCTTCAACAAGCCACGGACCTGGCCCTCGGACAGGCCGTAGGCGCGCAGCTTGGCGCGCGCCTGGTCGCGCTGCACCTTCGCTTCGTTGTAGCGTCGCGCGGACACCGCCTGGGGACCCAGCGCGGCAATGCGCTGCCAGTCCTGTTCGGCGACGATCAGTGTCCCTTGCGTGGCGGCTACTTCCACGCTGGAGAGCACGACTAGGGGCTCGCCAGCCTTAACGACGTCGCCGAGCTTGGCCTTGCGGGTGAGCACTTGGGATTCCACCCGCGGGGAGACCAGCACGGTGGAATAGGCATCGGCCTTCACTTCGCCGGGCGCCTTCAATTCATCGGTCAAGGTGCGGACCGCAGCCTTGTCGACCACGATGCCAGCTTCCTTGATGGCACTGGCATCGAGTGCGAGCGGGTTGGCGGGCGTGGCGTCCTGCGCCCAAGCGGTACCGCTGAGGGCAGCCAGCAGAGCGAGGCGGAGCACGCTGCGGTAGAGGAAAGTCTTGTTCATGGGGAAGCATCCTGGATGCGGCCATCGACCCAGTCGGTCAGACGGCCGGCGGCAGTGAGGTAGTCGAACCAGGCCTGCCAGGCCTGGCTTTCCAGCGCCAGTCCGGACAGCGCGGTGTCCAGGCTTTGCTTGAGCTGGACGAGGTAATCGGAGGTACTGATTTCACCGGCCCGCCAGAGCTTTTCCAGCAGCGCGGTGCGATCCTCGAACGCGGCGGCGCGACCGCCACGAAACGCTTCGGCCGCGCCGCGCAGAGCCGTGTAACGGGCCTGGGTTTCTTGCAGTCCGGCGCGCAACACAAACTGGCGCGAACGCACATCGGCCGCGGCCGCATCGGCTTCCGCCAGGGCGGCATCCACTTCGGCACGTCCGGTATTGAGCACCGGCAAGGGAATGGACACGCTCACCCCGATCACCTGGTCGGTGCGGGGTCCACTGCGCACCTGACCGCCGGTCAGGCTGAGCGTGGGATCGGGAATGCGCGCACGGCGGGCGACCTGTACACCCGCCTCGGCACTCGCTTGCCGGCCGCGGGCCTGGCGCAATTCGGGCAGCTCATCGACGGGTATCGGCGTCATGCTGTCCGCCGCCGGCGACAGGCTATCGGGCAACGGTGGCAAGGTGGTTAGCTGATCGCCGCTGACGGCCTGCAACGCGGCACGGGCCGCCGCTTCGTTGGCCGCGAGCGTGGCTTGTTGTACCTGAGCCTCGCCGAGCGCCAAGCCGGCCAGATCGCGCTCCGGACTGCTGATGTCACCCACCTTGAGCCGCTGTGCGGCCAGGTCGTCGAAGCGTTTCATTAACGCGAGGCGACGCTCACCCAAGGCGCTTTGTTGGGTCGCGAGGGCGGCCGTCGACCACGCCTTCAACCAACGGGCGGCCACGTCGCGACGTCGCACATCGTAGGTCGCCTCGGCAGCACGCAGTTGCGCGTCGCCTTGACTCGCCCGGGCGCGACGCTTGCCGGACAGATCCAGCGGCAGACTGATTCCGGCCGTGCGGCGATTGACGTCGGCGTTCTCTGCGTCGAGCGTGATCGATGGGTTGTACAGCGGCTGGGCGGCAGCACGCGCACGTGCGCGAGCCGCATCGCGATCCGCCCGTGAGGCTTGCACCTCGGGGCTGACTTGCCAGACGCGCTGTATCGCTGCCTGCAGCGGGGAGGACGCCAGGGATCGTGATGAGGCACTTATCGGTGGGGAAGGATCGGATGCGGGCGCGGCATGGAGCATCGCCGCGTACAGCAGGCACACGGCGCTGATCGGCACCGAACGTAAAACAGACATGAAGCCATCTCCTGAAAACAGTCACGGAGCGACGCACCGCACAGGCGGTTTCATCGCGCAACGAAGCGGTTTTTCAGGCGATAGGAGGGCGCAGCAGCGAACCGGTCGCTGCTGGTGTGAAGCCGGAGTGGATGGAGAGCGGAGCAAAGCGCGCGTCCATCTTGGCGAGGGGGAGCGGCGTACTCGCCGGCAGCGTCACCGAATGCGCGCAGGCACAATGGCAACTGCGCCCTTCACCCAGAAGACAGGGGTTCGCATCGTCAGTCGATACAGTACTGACGGCGGTATCCGCCAACAGAGTGGTCGGGGCAGCAGCGGTCGCCGAAGCGAATCGTGCCCCCGGTCCATCGGCCACGCAGATCGAACCGCTGACCAGCTTGATCAGCAGTACAGCCACGGCCAGAACCCACAGACCGCGGTGGCGACGCAGGCGAGTCAGTAATGAGGGCGCAGAACGGGGCATCCGTCGATCCTATACGACAGCCGTGTTGTTAGACAATTTCACTTGGGCGCCGGTCGTGATGAATTCAGACAGCCCCTACCGGCACTGTTTGATTCCTATGAAGGATGGTCTACCCCCAACACGACTTCTGTTGCTGGATCGGCGGACACGGCACGCTGCCGTACGAGCAGAACACGCAGCAGTCCCCCGCCTTGGGCCGGAGCAACTCGCCGCACCCCTCACAGTCGTAGAAGAACTGGCAGGCCTCGGTCGGCATGGTCTCGGTGGCTTGGTGGCCGCAATGCGGACAGGTCAGCGTGCTCTGCAGGATGAGTTCGGTCGTCATGCGTTTCGCCGGAAAAATGAGAGTGGAGTGTTGACGGGGCCTTCGCTAGCCCTTACCAATCGTGTCGATTCAGCGGGCATCCACCGTATCGCTGGCCGTGCGGCAGGACGCGCTGGGTGCTGGCGCCAGCAGATCACGGACCGACACCGCCACCATCAGCAGCAGGCCCGGATAGAGCAGCCATCCGGTGCGATGGCCACTGGCCCGCATCACGAATACCGCCACCAGCACCAGCAGCGGGCCGAGCATATCGAGCGCGGCACGCGGCCACTGCCGGTGACTGAGCCAGCCCAACGCGTTAGCAAGCAGCGCGATGGCAGCGAACGCTGGCAGCAAAATGCGGACAAACAGGCCTTCATATGGGCTTAGCGCACTCAGTCCGATCACCGCACCGAGACTGGCCAAGGCGGGAAAGCAATTCACGCAGGCCGCTGCCGAGACGACACTGCCGATCAGTCCGGCCTTGTCGGCCAGCCGAGTAAGCAGAGACATGGGGTTCTCCTTTCGCGTGGAATACCGATGGTCTAAGGTATTCCCGTAGTCAAGTACGGAGTCAAGCCCATGTCTTCCTCGCGGGATACGTTTTCCATCGGCGCCTTCGCCAAGGCAGCCGGGGTCAATGTCGAAACGATCCGCTTTTACCAGCGCAAGCGCCTGTTGGCGGAGCCCGTCCGTCCGCCGGGCGGCATGCGCCGCTACGGAAACGCGGAGGTCGCGCGGGTAAAGTTCGTGAAATCCGCGCAGCGGTTGGGGTTCAGCCTCGATGAGGTGGCGCAGCTGCTGCGACTGGAGGACGGCACCCATTGCACGGAAGCGGCCGGTCTGGCCGCGCTGCGGCTGGCCGATGTGCGCGGCCGACTGACCGACCTCACACGTATGGAGACGGCCCTCGCTGCGCTCGTCGAACAGTGCGGTGCGCGTCAACGCAGCGTGTTCTGCCCGCTGATCGCCTCGTTGCATGCCTGCTGAAATGACGGCAGGAGGGGGCGACGGGCATGACGTCAGTGAAGCGCATCGGCTGAATGTTGCAGCCATGCCTTGGCCACTTCGCCATGGGCCGTCGCGGAGCATGCCTTGGCGGCCTGTCGTCGCATCCGTTCAGTGCGCGCGCCGCGTGTGATCTGTCCGCTGCGCCGTGCCTTGGGTCAGCTCGGCACGCACGCAATGCGCGTCGACGATCGACGTTACCGTGGCATGCCCCGCCACCGCGAACTGCTGGCGGGGCTGCCCTTTGTTGGGAACCACGAAGGATGTCCGCATGACCTCCAGTCGCGCACCAACCGCCGGCAGCGGCGTGACTCGATAACAGACATCCAAACGCTGGCCATCCACATGGCCAATCCAGCCATCGGTGTAAGCATCGGTCGCGTACGCGACGCGGCCGATGGCGAGGTCCGCGAGCAGCAGCGGGAGGCTGAGACAAGCAGCAAACGATTTCATGGTCGTTCTCCAAAATGACGACCGCAACAACACCGCCACGCGCACGCATAACGTGCGTGGCGGTACTGCTTTCACGACCGCCGGCTGGCCCTCGACAATGGGGGCTAGCCGGCGACGTGGCCTGTCAACGTGCCGGACGGATCGCCGTCACCGTGCTGCCCGCACTGGCCTGGTGGAAGGTGAATTGCACCTCATCGCCCACCTTCACGTGCGTCAGTAGCTCCGGCGAAGCCACCTTGAACGGCATCGTCATGGCCGGCCATCCGATGGCGGCAATCGCCTCATGCTGCAGCGTGAGGGTGCCCTTGGTGGCGTCGACCGCCTTGACCACGCCCACGCCCTGCACGTCGGCGGGTGCGGCTTCGTGCATCCCAGCCATGCCCGGCATGTTGGGATCCATCTGCTGAGGGTGGGCAAACACCGGAGCGGTGATAAGCGCAGCGGTGATCGCGAGGGTGATGCATGGCTTTTTCATGAGTCAGTTTCCTTGTGGGTTGGGGTGAAGTGTGGCGTTTGCCTTGCTGACTTTGTGCAGGCGATGACGAACCAGCAGGCGGTACGCCGCGGGTATGACGAGCATGGAAAGCAAGGGTGCCGTGACCATGCCGCCGATCATCGGGGCGGCTATGCGCTGCATCACCTCCGAGCCGGCGCCATGGCCGAGCAGAATCGGAAACAGGCCGGCGAGGATCACCGCGACGGTCATCGCCTTCGGGCGCACGCGCTGCACGGCACCTTCGCGGATCGCTTCGTCCAGTGCTTCTGGGCCGGCGTGGGGATCGAGCGCAAGTTGGTGCTCCCAGGCATGGTGCAGGTAAAGCAGCATCACCACGCCGAATTCGGCGGCCACGCCCGCCAACGCAATGAAGCCGATGATTGTGGCCACCGACACGGCATGCCCAAGCAGCCAGATCAACCACAGGCCGCCGACCAGTGCCAGCGGCACGCTGGCCATGATCAGCAGCGCTTCGCTCACGCGGCGGAACACGGCATAGATCAACAGGAAAATGATCACCAGCGCGATCGGCACTACCACCTTGAGTCTTTCCATGGCACTGGCGAGGTATTCGAACTGACCGGACCACGCCACGGTCGTACCCGGCGGCAATTTGACTTGCTGCGCCACGGTGCGTTGCAGGCTGGCCACCACCGTGCCCAAATCGCTGCCGGCCGTGTCGACGTAGACATACGTGGCCAACTGGCCGGCCTCGCTTTTCAGCATGGACGGGCCCGCCACCACGGCGATGTCAGCCACCTGACCCAGCGTGAGCTGGGCGCCGTTGGCGGTGACGACCGGCAATTGGCGCAAGGCCTCGACCGAGTCACGCTCGGCACGTGGATAGCGCACGACGATGGGATAGCGCTCGCGCCCTTCGACGGTCTGACCGACCGGATCGCCACCAACCACGGTCGCGATCAGCTGCTGCACGTGCTCCTGGGTCAGCCCGTAGCGTGCCGCATCGTCGCGGCGGACATGCACGTCCACGTAGCGGCCACTGGTCGGGCGCTCGGCAATCGCCGAGCTGACACCGGGCACCGTCTTCGCCACCGTTTCGATCCGATCGGCCACGGTCTGCAGCGTGGCCAGGTCGGTCCCCAGCACCTTGATGCCGATCGGACTCTTGATACCAGTGGAAAGCATGTCGATCCGGTTGCGGATCGGCGGCACGAACAGGTTCGTCAGACCCGGCACATGCACGGCCTTGTCCAGCTCCGCCTTGATCTTGTCCATCGTCATGCCGGGCCGCCACTGGTCCTTCGGCTTGAAGGTGATCGTGGTCTCGAACATCTCCAGCGGCGCTGGATCGGTGGCGGTGTCGGCGCGCCCCGCTTTGCCGAACACGTGATCGACCTCGGGTACGGTCTTGATCATGCGATCGGTCAACTGCAGCAACTGCGAGGCCTTGCCGGCGGACAGTCCGGGCAGTGCGGTGGGCATGTACAACAACGTGCCTTCGTCCATCGCGGGCATGAACTCGCTGCCGAGCCTGGTCATCGGAATGATCGCGGTGAGCAGCAGCACACCGGCCAGCACCAAGGTCGCTTTCGGATAGCGCAACACGGCTTCGAGGAGGGGCCGATAGCCATGGATCAAACCCCGGTTGAGTGGATTGTCGCGCTCCGCACGGACGCGTCCGCGGATCAGATAACCCATCAGCACCGGTACCAGGGTCACCGCCAGCCCGGCCGCTGCCGCCATCGCGTAGGTCTTGGTGAAGGCCAGCGGCTTGAACAGCTTGCCTTCCTGCCCCTGCAGCGCAAACACCGGCACGAACGACAGCGCGATGATCAACAGGCTCACAAACAGCGCAGGCCCCACCTCGCCGGCAGCATCGGCGATCAGCGACCAGCGCTGTGCACCTTGCGGTTCACGTCCGTCGTTCGCGTTACGCCAATGTTCCAGATGCTTGTGGGTGTTCTCGATCATCACGATCGCCGCATCGACCATCGCACCGATCGCGATCGCGATGCCGCCGAGCGACATCAGGTTCGCCGTGACGCCTTGCAGATGCAGGGCAATGAAGGCAACCAGCACGCCAAGCGGCAGTGTGATCACGGCCACCAGCGCCGAGCGCAGGTGCCACAGAAACAATACGCAGACCAGCGTCACCACCAGGAATTCTTCGAACAACTTGCTCCACAGATTGCTCACCGCGGCGTCGATCAGTCGCGAGCGGTCGTAGGTGGGCACGATCTCGACGCCAGCCGGCAGGCTGCGCTGCAGTTCGGTCAGCCGCGCTTTCACGGCGGCAATGGTGGCCTTCGCGTTCTTGCCCGTGCGCATCACGATGATGCCGCCGACCACTTCGCCTTGGCCGTCCAGTTCGGCGAGCCCGCGGCGGAAGGTCGGACCTCGCCGCACGGTCGCCACGTCCCGCAGCAGCACCGGCACACCGCTGGCGTTGGTGGTGATCGGCACGTTTTCGAAGTCCGTGCGGCTCTTCAGGTAGCCTTCGCTACGCACCATCAGTTCCGCTTCGCCTTGTTCGATCACTGAACCGCCATTGGCACCGTTGGCGGCGCGCACCGCATCCACCAGTTGCGCCACGGTGATGCCGCGGGCGGCCAGCGCTTGCGGATCGGGCACGATTTGCCAGGCCCGTTCCATCCCGCCCAGGGTGGCGACCTCGGCGACGTTCGGCACCGTCTTGAGCTGATAGCGCAGGAACCAATCCTGCAGCGCACGCAGCTGGCCAAGATCGTGCTGACCGGTACGATCCACCAGCGCGTATTCGTAGATCCAGCCAAGTCCCGTCGCATCGGGACCGAGGGCAGGCGTGACACCTGCCGGCAGGCGATCACGGGCCTGGCTCAGGTACTCCAGGACACGCGAGCGCGCCCAATACAAATCGGTGCTGTCATCGAACAGCACATCGACATACGAGTCGCCGAAGAACGAAAAGGCGCGCACCGTCGTCGCGCCAGGCACCGACAGCATGGTGGTAGCCAGCGGATAGGTGACCTGGTCCTCGACCACCTGCGGCGATTGGCCCGGGTAGCTGGTGCGGATGATCACCTGGGTATCGGACAAATCGGGCAGCGCGTCGACCGGCGTGCGCGTCATCGAGAACATGCCCATCAGGGCCAAGGCCAGTGCAGCCAACAGCACGAACACCCGATGTGCTATCGCCGCGCGAATCAGAGCGGCGATCATGGTTTGCCTCCCATCGGCATGCCCGGCATCGGTGTACTGGCGGCCGGTACCGGTTCGGCGGTGGTGTCATTCAGGCGTTCCAACGCACCGGACAGGCTCGCTTCCGAATCGATCAGGAACTGGCCGGAGACCACGACCTTTTCACCGCCCGTGAGGCCGTCGAGAATTTCCGTATAGCCTCCGGCCGCACGCCCGATGCGCACCGGTACAGCACGGAAATGGCCATCCCCCTCAGCAACAACTACCCGCGCCTGGCTTCCGGTGGCGATCAGTGCGTCGTCCGGCACCACGGGCACGGCTTCGCCGGGTGCGGGACTGAGCTGCACGGTGGCGAACATGCCCGGGCTCAAAGCACCATCGGGATTATCGATCACGATGCGCGCGCGCTGTGTACGGGTGGCGCTGTCGATATCCGGCAGCAGCGTTTCCACGGTGCCGTGGAACCTTTGGCCGGGTAGTGCATCGACGCGCACCGCAACCGGCGTGCCCGCACGCACGACACCCGCCACTGCCTGCGGCAACGCGGCCTCGACCCACACGGTGGACAATCCATTGATCGTCATCAATGTCTGCCCGACATTGACCCGTTGCCCTTCACGCACGTCCAGCGTCGTGACGACGCCCGCCTGCGGTGCACGCAGGGTGATCGCGGCGCCTGAACCATGACGCACGCCCTGGATCTCTGCCGCAGTCAAACCCAATACCTTCAGGCGTTGCAGTGCGGCGGCGCGCAGGCCTTTCGCATCGGCCGACTGCGCTCGCTGGAGCGCGCCGTATTCCGCCAGGGCGCTGCTCCATTGCGGCGCCAGCAGTTCGGCCAAAGGCGCACCGGCAGCAACGGTTGTGTATGGCGCACGCACGTCCAGTTTCGTGATGACTGCATCGACCCGTGCGCTGACCGTCACTGCCTGCCGCAGATCCCAGCTGATGGTGCCCGGGACCCGGATCGCCGACGCCAATACGCGCCGCTCGACCGGTGCGGTACGCACGCCCAGGTTCTGCACCGTCGCTGGATCGATCCGGATGACATCCTTCGCGGCGCCTTCATCGGCATATTTGGGCACCATTTGCATGCCCATCGGTGAAAGCCCCGGCTTGGCGAAATGCTGTGCGGGCACCATGGGGTCGTACCAATAGAGGACTTTTTTGCCACCGGCATCGGAGGCAGGCAAGGCCAGTCCATCGGCCGGCGTCGCCTGCGGATGACGACGGCCGCCGACATACCCGGCCACTAGCAAAAATGCGGCTAGCACGAGGCCAGCAAGGATCATCAGTGCGCGCTTCATGGCGTCGTCTCCGAAGTCGGCAGCAGGTATGCCAGCGAGGCCCATAGCCGTGCCCGTGCAGCCAGCGCATCGGCATAGGTGAGGCGCAGTTCGATTTCGTCGCGCCGGGCATCGAGCCACGGTTGTAGCGAGCCGCCGCCGCGATAACCGGCGAGCGCGGCTTTCGCGCGGTCACGGTCGAGGGGTAGCAAGGTCTCCTTGTAGCGCTGGATCTGTCGATTCCAGCCCTGCCAACTCGCCAGCGCACGCGCTACCGCTTCGCGCTGCGCGCGACGTGCATCGGCGTGATCGGCTTGCACCGCATCCAACTGCGCACGCTTGGCGCTGATACCGCGATCCTGCCGGTTGCGGGTGAACAGCGGCAGGCTTACGCCCACCTGCACGGTCACCATGTCCGAGAGATACGGCGCGCGCCGGCCATAATCCACCGACACGTTCCAATCCGGGTGTTTGGCGGCACGTGCCTGATCCAGCGCGGCCTGCGCGACCTGTTCGCGCGCCTGCCATGCCTGCATCGGCGCCTGGCGGTCGATGTCCCGTTCAAGACGAGTCGCTGTGACCGGCAACTGACCGAAGTCCGGCGCTTCGGCAAGATCAGGAACGCCCTGACCCAGCCATCGCTGCAAGCCCGCCTGGGCAGCGGCGAGATCCGCGTTGTTTGCTTCCAGGCGATTATCGAGCGTAGCGGCTTCGGCACGGGTGGCCAGCGCGTCAGTGGCGCTGCCTTCGCCGCCACGCAGACGTGCTTGTGCGATCTGAACCGCCAAATCACTCTCGTCACGCAGTTCGGCCAGCAGGGTGCGTTGTTTTTGCGTTGCCCAGACATCGATCCAGGCATCGGCGATGCGCTCCTGCACGGTCTGTGCGGTGGCCACGCGATCGGCCTGCGCCGCATCGATCTGCGCATTGGCCAAGGTGCGCTCGGCACGGCGTGCGGCCCGTGACGGAATGGCTTGCATCACGCCGACGGTGCGCATCGTCATCCCGTCCGAGCGCAGGCTGAACGCCCCGGGGCTGGTGACGGGAAAACTGGAGAGCCCAAACGTCAGGGTGAGATCTGGCAACTGCCCGGCACGCGCGCCTTCCTCACGGGCCGCCGCCATATCGGCTGTACGCGCTTCAAGTTGTGGCGCTCGCGCCAAGCCTTGCCGAACGGCCGTTTCAAGCGTCAGTGATGGCTCGATGGCACCGGCCGTCGTTGCCAAAGCTCCCAACAGAAGCGCGGCCAAAACCGACGCCATCAGGCGCCGGACAAAGTGAAAGGACAACATGGATGAACACTCCGTCGATCTGCGATTCGCGCCGTGCCATGCAGCAGGGCGCCCGTCGGTAGGTACCGCGGCGCGTCAGATCAAATCAGGAGTGAGCAGAACAACAATATGGGCGGAGGTGGTGGCGCGCGCAAATGCCCGACACGTTGGAGCGCGCGATTCGATGGCGGAGTAACGGCCGTGACCGATATCAGCATCGGGGGCATCGCGGGCATTGGGTTCAGTGGCACCGACGCCGTGTGGGCCTCAACCTGCGTGGCGTGCTCGGGCATGCAATGCTTCTGGCACAGCGGACTGGCGGGGGTATCCCGATTCTGCGCACAGCCGTCGTCCATGCCCGGCATCGAATTCACCAACGCGGTCGCCGTCGCCGCTTCGAACACAGTCGGGCAAACATAAGCAGCCAGTGCCGTCTGCTGCCAAAGCATCAGCAGCGTCACCAGCCAGAACAGGCGGCGACGTGTGGTGCGACGCATGCGGAAAGGGCGAGCCATGGGCGACACTATATCTCCAAAATACCAAGCATTGCGTTGACTTGAATCAACTACGGGTTGTCGGCCGAGCCGCCCCCGCTGTTCTTACTAGCTCACTCGGAAGCCCGGATCGCGTCACGATAGACGTACTCCCGCCTTTGCCGGCGAAGGCATCGCGCTGGGCACGCCCCATTCGCCGACGTTGCTCATCTCAGCCATGCCGCTTACGGCCCAGCCGCAACGCATTGGCGACCACCGACACGGAGCTCAAGCTCATTGCCAAAGCGGCGATCATCGGGCTGAGCAACAGGCCCGTCAGGGGGTAAAGCACGCCTGCGGCGATGGGTACCCCCAATGCGTTGTAGAGAAAAGCAAAGCCCAGGTTCTGCTTCATGTTGGCGACGGTGCCGTTGGAAATCGACCGTGCCCGCACAATGCCCCGCAAGTCGCCCTTGACCAGCGTCACCTGCGCGCTCGACATCGCGACGTCGGTGCCCGTGCCCATCGCGATGCCGACGTCGGCACCAGCCAGCGCGGGCGCATCATTGATTCCGTCGCCAGCCATCGCTACCCGGTGCCCATTGGCTTGCAGTTGCCGCACGAGGTCGATCTTGTCCTTCGGGCGGACCTCGCCATGGACTTCGTCGATGCCCAGCGTGCGCGCGACCGCATGGGCCGTGGTGACGCCGTCGCCGGTGGCCATCACGATTTTCAGGCCAGCGGCGTGCAGTGATGCGATGGCGCCCGCGGTGGTGGCCTTGATCGGGTCGGCCACTGCGAGCAGGCCGGCCAGGGCGCCATCGACGGCCAGATACATCACGCTGGCGCCGGCTCGACGGAGCTCCTCCGCTGGAATCGAAAGAACGGATGGATCGACCCCGACCTCGTGCATCAACGCGGTGTTGCCGATCGCCAAGGCGGAGCCTCCCACCTTGCCGCGTACCCCGATGCCCGTGGCGGACTCGAAGCTCTCCGGCGTTTCCAGCGCCAGGCCACGATGACGGGCTTCCGCGACGATCGCGTCGGCCAACGGGTGCTCGCTGCCCTGGTCGAGACTGGCCGCCAAACGCAGCACCTCACGCTCGGTGAATCCTTCAGCCGCCAATGCGGTGTGGAATGCCGGACGGCCTTCGGTCAGCGTCCCGGTCTTGTCCACGATCAGGATGTCGATCTTGCGGAGGTTCTCGATCGCCTCGGCATCGCGGAACAGCACGCCTTCCCCGGCCGCCCGACCGGTCGCCACCATGATCGACATTGGCGTGGCCAGCCCCAACGCGCAGGGGCAAGCGATGATCAGTACCGAGATCGCATTGAGAACCGCGAACGTCCATGACGGCTCCGGGCCAAACAATCCCCACACGAAGAAGGTCACGACGGCGATCGCGAGGACCGCGAGCACGAACCAGAAAGCCACCTTGTCGGCCATGCGCTGCATTGGTGCGCGTGAGCGTTGCGCCTGCGCGACCAGTTGCACGATCTGCGACAGCACCGTCGCCGAACCGACTTTCTCCGCCCGCATCACGAGGCTGCCGGTACCATTGAGGGTTGCGCCAATCACGCTGGAGCCGATGGTCTTTTCGACCGGGACAGGCTCCCCGGTCAGCATCGACTCATCGACATGAGAACGTCCCTCGACCACCTCGCCATCCACTGGCACCTTTTCACCGGGGCGCACGCGCAGGCGGTCGCCGACGTGGACATGGCTGAGCTCGACGTCCTCCTCGCCGCCATCGTCGCGCAGGCGACGTGCGGTCTTTGGCGCCAGCCCCAGCAGGGCTTTCAGGGCGGTCGATGTCTTCGAGCGGGCGCGCAGCTCAAGCAGTTGGCCGAGCAAGGTCAGCGAGACGATCACCGCGGCGGCTTCGAAATAGACACCCACGCGGCCATGTTCATGGAACGACGCCGGGAACAGATCGGGGGCAACGGTGGCGACGACGCTGTAGCCGAACGCCGCGCCGACACCGATGCCGATCAGGGTCCACATGTTGGGACTCAGGTTGCGGACCGACTGCACGCAACGAACAAAAAAGGGCCAGCCGGCCCACAGCACTACCGGGATGGTCAGTACCAGCTCGATCCAGGTCCGGGTGTCCACCGGCAACTGGGGAAAGTAGTGGCCGAACATGGCCAGCACGAGCACCACCAGCGTCGCCGGCAAGGTCCACCAGAAGCGGCGGCTGAAATCACGCAGTTCGGGATTGTCCTCATCGTCCAGGCTCGGCATTTCCGGCTCCAGTGCCATGCCGCAGATCGGGCAAGTGCCGGGACCTTCCTGGCGCACCTGCGGATGCATCGGACAGGTGTACATCGTCCCCGCCGGCTGCGCGCCGGTGTCGTCAGATCGCTGGGCCAAATATCTGGCTGGATCGGCGACGAAGCGTTGCAGACAACGCGCCGAGCAGAAATGCTGCGTTACCCCTTCATGCTCGACGTGATGTGCAGTGCGGGCCGGATCGACCTGCATGCCGCATACCGGATCGAGTGCGCCCGCGTTCGGGTTGGCGCCGATGCCAGCATGGTGTTCGTTGGCAGTCATTCTTGCAGTCTCCGGAAGAACCTGTGGTGGTGCCCGAAACTCGGCGCCGGGGTAGCCAGCGGCGACGGTAGGGGTGGTTGTGGCCGGCCCGCCTGTGGGCGAGCCGGCCACGGAGGATCAGCCGCCCATGCTGCGGCAGGCTTCCGCACAGCGCCGACAGGCGTCAGCACATCGCTTGCAGTGTTCCATGTCGTGCGCTGCACATTGCTCCGCGCACCAGTCGCAAATCTTCGCGCACAGCGCGCAGATCTCTTTCTGGAACGGACTGTTGCGCGCCATGGCATCGGCACACATCCGGCACATGGCGGCGCATTCGATGCAACAGGCGGGGCAGTCATTCGAGCTTTCCTTGCCGACCATGTGCGTAAAACAGTTGCCGCACTCGACGGCGCAGTGGTCGCACGCGGTGATGCAGGCTTTGACAGCTTCAGTCAGGTGATGACTCATGATGGGTTTCCTCGGTAGTACCGCATGAACGGAATTTTCCCCAGGCGCTTCCGTGAGCGCGCCTATTCAAGTTCCGCGATTCCGTTGCAAGCCGGCCGGCAGCGATCAGGCCTCGGGTCCATGGGCGGCAAAGACGCGGGATGATCCATCCCGGCCGATCAACATCACCTCGTAGCGCTCCGGTGCGCCCATTTCCATGCCGGGCGAGCCCATCGGCATGCCCGGCGCCGCGAGGCCTCGGGCGTCCGGCCGCTCGGCGAGCAGGCGGCGGATGTCCTCCACCGGCACGTGTCCTTCGATCACGTAGCCGTCGACCAGCGCGGTGTGGCAGGACATGGCGCCGGGCGGCACGCCGAGCCGCGCCTTCACCGCCGCCATCGGCTGATCCTGATGCACGGTGACGGTGTAGCCCTGCGCGCGTATGTAGCCGACCCACGCGCCGCAGCAGCCGCAGGACGGGTCGCTGTACACGTCGAACGCGTTCGCGGCCATCGCCGCCGGCGCGAACAGCGCCGCAAACAACATGCTGATGCTCATGCGGGAAAGCCACCATTTCATCGTCATTCTCCTGATACCGGCGTGGTTTGCCACTGGACGGAGACGATCTTCCAGTCCTTGCCGTCCTGTTCGAGGTTAAGCAGTTCGCGGCTGCGCAGCGTGGTCGGCTTGCCCTTGACCATGGCCTGGATGTCGCTTTCGCTACCGACCATCGCGGTGTCGCCCATCGGCATCGAACCTAAGGAGACCGGGGTGATCTGGGCGTCCTTCAAGAAAGCGATGTCCTCGCCCAGATGGCCGTTGGCGTAGTCATCGCGCGTCTGGGTGTGACCACCTTCGCTGATCGCGGCGTTGGGTGCCAGCAACGCAAGCACCGCCGCCCGGTCGCCGTGCTGCAAGGCCGTATGGAACGCCTGCGCCACGGCTTCGGCCGCCGGTACCGCCTTCGGCTTCATACCCTCCAAGGACAATGAGGCGTCAGCGGCGGCACTCGCTCCGGCTTGTGCGTGAACATGACCCTCCTCAGGGTTGGCACCGTGGCTGTGACCGGCGTCGCGGGACATGTCCATGCCCTTCATGGCAGAAGCCCCATAGGCGTCTTCGTCGGCGGCACCATGGCTGTGGCTGTGGCCACCGTCTTCACCCATATCCATGTCGTGATCTGCGGGAGCTTTGGCCACCATGTCCTTGTACTGCGCGGGCGTCATGTCGGGCAGTTTTTGCAGGAACGCGACCATGCTCCAGATGGTCGGGTCGTCGTGGCTGCCGCCCCATGCCGGCATTGCGCTCATCTTGATGCCGTGCTTGATGATCCAGAACGCATCCCTCGGGTCGACCCGCGTCTGCGACAGGTTCGGTGGTTGCGGATACAGGCCCGGCCGGATTTCCGAGTCCTTCATGCCAGGCTTGAGATGGCATTCAGTGCACATGGCCGCGTATTGGCCGGCCCCCTTAAGGATCAGCTGCGGATCGTTGAGGTCAGGCACCGCGAGGTCTTCTGAACGGACATGGATGGAGCGCTCGCGCAGGGTCTGCAAGACCGCAAAGACCGGTTTGGTGTGGTGGTCGTCGGCACCGATGTTGTAGAGGCCCGAGTAGACAAACACGCCGGCACCGGCCGCCAGGATGGCGAGCACGGCGACGACGGTGATGCTGTGATGCTTGATATGTTGTTTCATGAGGATTCCCCTTAGAACCAGAGTCGGACGCCGGCCACCCACTGCCGGTCGAAGATGGGTTGATGATCGTCACGGGCAAAGTCGGCCGTGGCGCCGAAACGGCGTGTCCAGACCACGCCGATATAGGGCGCGAACTGCCGACGGATTTCGTAGCGCAAACGCAGCCCCAACTGGGCATCGGATACACCGCTGCCGATGCGTCGGGCCGGATCGGACTTGCCGTACGCGTTGACCTCGAATTCCGGCTGCAGGATCAGCCGCTGCGTGAACAGAAGTTCGTATTCGGCGCGCAAGCGGGCGGCCGTGCGGCCGGACGAGCCCACATAGCCTGTGGCTTCCAGCTCGAACCAGTACGGCGCCAGGCCCTGGATGCCGAACGCTGCCCAGTTGCGACCGGGACCTTCGCCCAGTTCGTGGCGTACCCCGAGCTGGGTGCTCCAGAAGGTGGCGACGTTGCGATTCCAGAACGCTTCGACGTCGCCGTCCTCCAGCTTGCCGCGGCTGCGTTCGCCTTCGGTGCGGAACCATAGCTTGTTGATGTCGTTGCCGTACCAGCCTTGCGCTTCCCAAGTCTGTCCGTTGCCGTTCTTGCCATGGAACGCTTCCAGCTGATCGAACAGCAGCATGCCCAGCGGCGCGTTGTCGGCCATGTCCATGCCTTTCATGGGGCCGTAGCCTATGCCGTCGGAATAATCCGGACTGCGCGCATCAGGTGGTGCATTGCCGCCCTGCATCGGACCCATCGTCATGCCGGACATCGAACCCACGCCCGCCATGCCACCGTGGCCTGCCTTCTGCGTATCGGTGGGCATCGTGCCGTGACCCATCCCCTTCATGGCTTGTTGGCTCATGCCAGACATGGACGAGTGATCCATCCCCGATATGGTGTCGGAGGACGCCGCTGACGCGGCAGACGCCGCCGAGCCCGGCATCGAGCCATGATCCATCCCCGGCATGGAACGGTGATCCATGCCGTGCATCGCGCCGTGGTCCATGCCTTCCATGTTCCCCATGTCATGCGACGGGGTGGACGATTTGGCGGGTGCGTGCTTCTTCACTTTCTTGGCTGTCGCTTGCGCGGCCGGCTTCGGAATGCTGCTCGCGCTGGCCGGCATGGTCATCCCAGGCATGCTGCCGTGATCCATGCCCGGCATCGTGCTCATGTCCATGGAGGACGTACTGCTCGACGGAGCCGGAACACTTTGTGCCGACACCACCCATGGCAAGGCCAGCAGCAGCGCGACCAGCAGCGCCGTGTGGCGCGGAGCGATTAAGATATGACGATGTGTTTTCATGACACCACCACCTCGCGGAACATGCCCGCCTCCATGTGGTACAGCAGATGGCAGTGGTAGGCCCAGCGGCCAGGGTTGTCGGCCGACACGGCATAGGTGATGCGCTGGGCCGGTTGCACATTGATGGTGTGCTTGCGCACCTGGAACTGACCTTCAGGGTTTTCCAGCTCGCTCCACATGCCGTGCAGGTGGATCGGATGGTTCATCATCGTGTCGTTGACCAGCACGATGCGCAGCCGCTCGCCGCTGTTGAAATGCACCGGCTTGGCGTCGGAGAACTTCACGCCGTCGAACGACCAGATGAAACGCTCCATATTGCCGGTCAGGTGCAGCTCGATTTCACGACTCGGTTCACGCGCATCGATCGGGCCACCGATGGTGTGCAGGTCGGCGTAGGTCAATACGCGCCGACCGTTGTCGCGCAGGCCTATACCCGGATCGTCGAGGTTGGTCCGCGGCATGTCGACATGCATGTCGACGCCGGGGCCGTACTCGGTGCGCGCGTGGCGGACCATGGGTTGACCGCCGGGCGTGAGATTGCCCATGCCTGGCATGGCCATCCCGTGCATGCCGCCCACGTCCATGCCGGGCATGGCATCCGCCGTATGCCCGCCGCCGTGGCCCATGGGGCCCATCGGCATGGCACCCATCATGTCCTCCATGCTCAGCCACACGCGCGGGTCCATCGCTGGTACGTCGGCCTGCATGCCCTCGCGTGGCGCCAGCGTCCCGCGTGCGTAGCCCGTGCGGTCGATCGACTGCGCGAACAGCGTATAGGCACGCGTGTCCTGCGGCTCCACGATCACGTCGTAGGTTTCAGCCACTGAAATGCGGAACTCGTCGACCGACACCGGAGCAATGTCCTGGCCATCGGCCGAGATCACCGTCATCTTCAGGCCGGGAATGCGCACGTCGAAAATGGTGGAAGCCGAACCGTTGATGAAACGCAGGCGCACCTTTTCGCCGGGTTTGAAGATGCCAGTCCAGTTGCCCGCCGGCGCCGCGCCGTTCATCAGGTAGGTATAGGTATAGCCGGAGACGTCCCCCAGATCGGTGGGATTCATGCGCATCTCATTCCACATCTTGCGCATCGCCAACGCCTGGCTCAGCCCCTTCTCGCGCACGTCGCGGAAGAAGTCGGGCACGGTGGGCTGGGCAAAGTTGAAGTAGTCGCTCTGCTTCTTGAGCTTGGCGTAGATGTGCTCCGGGTCCTCGTCGGTCCAGTCGTTGAGCATGACGACATAATCGCGATCGGTCGGGTAGCGCTCGGGGCCAGCCGGCTCGATCACCAGCGGACCGTACAGCGCGTTCTGCTCCTGGAAACGCGAGTGCGAGTGGTACCAGTAGGTGCCCGTTTGGCGCACTTCAAAACGGTAGACGAAGGTCTCGCCCGGCGCGATGCCATCAAAGGAAATGCCAGGCACGCCATCCATCTGGAACGGCAGAATGATGCCGTGCCAGTGGATCGATGTCGGTACACGCAAGCGGTTGGTCACGCGTAGGGTGACGGTGGTGCCTTCCTTCCAGCGCAGGATCGGACCGGGGATGCCACCGTTGACGGTGGTGGCCATGCGCGGCGCGCCGGTGTAGTTGACCGGCGTTTCGGCGATGTCGAGCGAAAAGTCGGTGCCGCTCAGCACGGTGGGGCGGCCGGGGCTGGTCAATGCCCAGACGTTTGGTGGACGAAGCAGGCCGAAACCAACTACGGCACCGCCGATGGCCACGCCTTGAACGAAGCGCCGACGTGACAAATCCGCCGGGGGCGGGGGAAGCATTTTCATGGGTCTCTCCAGGGCAAGCGATACCGACCATGCGATATCGATCACAGCCGATTGCTTGCGATCATCCACACGACGATCGCAAGCAAAGCTCATCGAAAATGAGGGAGAGTCAGACCGCCGGTGGTCGCAACGGAGGGGCAGTATTTACCGATGGCGCGCTGCTGGGCAGCGGCGTAGCGTAATTGGCGGTGATCGTCGCCGGGGCCACAACGTTAGCTGGTCCGGGTGGCAACGTGCTGCCGCACATGGCTGCACAGTTGCAGGCATGGCCCACTGAACCACCACAACAACCTGCATGGCCGTCGCAACAGGATGTCGACCCTTCGCTGGCCGTGTGGTGGTGACAGTGTTCACTGACCGCCGCAACCGTCGCGTGCATGGCATGCGAATGAGGGCTTCCCGTCATGCCCATCGGCGCAGCGGCCAATGAGTTGATGACCAGCATCAGCCACGCCAGCGCGCCCATCGCCCGGAGGCGACGTGAACGAGCGAGTTGACGCAGCGAGAAGGTCATGAGGCGAGCTTACCCGCGCGACCCGACACCCTCAACTCTGGAGTTGGGTATAGATGCCTCACGGCTTGCTGAAGCCCATGTGCAAGGTGATCTTGTCGCCGGCCTTCAGGTTGGCCATCGTGGATGGCGGAAAATGCACCTTCAAGGCCATCCCTTCGGTGGTCACGTCGACCACGCCCGTGCTTGCATTCACTGCCGTCACCGTCGCCGGCATCATGTGCATGCCCATCATCTTGTGCTGCATGCCTTTCATGCCCGGATGCATGGCATCCATCTTCTGCATACTGTTCGCTTCCGTCTTCGGCATGCTGCTCTGGGCAACGGTGACACCGCTGCCAGCCAGTGCAAACGCCACTAAACCAAGCATGGAATATAGTGATTTGCGAGAAATAGTCATGTGACCGTCTCCAACGCGAGTTGCCATACGCAACTGTATCGATCCTATGCCCACTTATGTGTACGGTAGTTGAAATTCCGGCTAATACCCTTGCTGCAGGCGACTTGGTTACACCTTCAAATAGCCTCAACGCCACAATGAGTTCTCGCATCTAAAGGTTCGGCGGCATCGATTCGCGTGAGCAATATGGCGCGAAGCTGCGAAACCTGGTCGTTACGGGATCGGCCGATAGATGCTGCTCACATATTGCCCATTGGCTGCTGGCTGATGGCTGATGGCCAAGTTTCCAACGATGAGGCTATCCAACCGTAGGGCCTCGCATTCGACCAATCTCCCAACTCACACTCGAGCCGCGCACCGTTACTGCAATCTGCTGCCCCATCCACTGCTCGATGACCGGCTTCCACGGAACCAGGCTGAATCCCATGCCGTCGTCCAACATGGCGTATCGGCCGCTGGCCAGCAGCACGCTGCGCCGGTAGATACCGGCCACACGCTGCCCATCGGTCACCGACCGATGCTCCAGGCCAGTTTCGGCAGCGATGTCACGCGTGGCCTTCGCCAACTCTCTGCTGCGCAGCGTCGCCAGTAGGTTACGCGCCAGAATCACTCGCTGCCCGCGCCGTTCAGCCAACCCCTGTTCCACCAGAAAGTCGGTGCGTTGGCGCAGCGTCTCCTTCACCTCTCCACCAAAGCCCATGTCGCCCAACCCCTTGCCACTTCCAATCAACTGCTGGTCCAGCCAGGTGGCACCGATCACGCGGGTCTGTCGCTCGATGGGCAGGTGTGACTTCAGTTCGATCGCGACGCCACCGCCCAGACGCTGGCTATCGTAGTGGCGGCCCTGTTCGGGCAGATCGTCCGGCACCTTCCATAGCCCCTCGGCCACACGCTCCACGATGCCGGCGCGGCGCAGGGCTTCGAGCCGGCGCACGTGCGCGGCCACTACTTCGTGCGGATCGCGGTCGGGCCTAACCTGGCCTTGGGCGACCGCCAAATGCCGGTCGGTGCGGTAGAGACCATCGACGGCCAGCGCGACGATGGTCTTGTCCGAGGCGCGTGCGCCGGCGGCGCCCTTGGCCTCGACGATGCTGCCGGTCGGGTATTGCTTCAGGTCCGTTCGTGGCGACAGCGTCACATAGTGCGCTTTGCCGTCCGTGCCATCCACGATGAGATAACCCTTGTCGTACAGCTCGTCGGCCAACCCCTTTGCAGCGATGCGGCCGATGATGGCGCGGCCATCCTCGCCCGGCTGGAACACGACCAGTTCGCGCTGCGTGCCGCCCATCGCCCGCTGCATGGTGCGAATGATGTCGCCGCGCTCGCCCATCGCCCGCAGAGTCGACTCGGCCTCGACGTGGATCACCCACGCGCCGGCTTGCGGTTGGCTCGCCAGCCCCATGCGCTGCAAACTTTGCAGGCGGCCAATCAACAGCTCGCGCTGGCGGTGCAGCCGAGCCTCGTTGAGGCGTTCGACATGCACCTGCCCATCGACGGCTTCGCGCTGCAAGGTGCGGTCCAGGCTGGTCCAGCGTTCCTGCTCGATTTCCCGTGCGAGCGTGCGTTGGATCTCCTGTTCGGTGCGCGGCCCCAGCCATTCGGTAGCGAGTTCGGCAGCGCGCTCGCGCAGGCCGCGGGTGAGGTATGCCTGCGCGATGATGAGGTCGCGGCCGGTGTCGTTCTTGCCGCGCAGGACGACGTGCGTATGCGGGTTGTCGGTGTTCCAATGATCGACTGCCACCCAGTCCAGCCGCGTGCCGAGGTCCGCCTCCAAGCGATTCATCAAGTGCCGGGTGTACGTGCGCAGATCGCCCAGCTCGGCGCCGTCCTCCGGCGAGACGATGAGACGGAACTGGTGCCGGTCGCCGTGTCCGCGTTCCTCGAACGCGGTGAGGTCGGCTTCGTCGGTCGCCGCGCCGTATGCCCTGCCCGGCTCGCCGTCGCGGCCCACGCCCTCGCGCTCGATGTAGCGCAGGTGCGTGACGGTCGAGCGTGCTCCGACCTGCTTCAGATATACCAACCGCACCTTGACGGCGGCGCGCCGCGAGTTGGCGGACAGCGACTGCCCGGTGAAGCGTGCCGCCACATGGCCGCGCCCCAACCGCGCGCCAGGCGTCTTGCCGCTCCGGCCACCGGTGGCATTGGCGGCCTTGCTCGTCTGGCGCAACACCTGGTTGATGAAAGCGTCTCCGCGGTGCTTCGGCGCGCCCGGGCGGATACGGAAACGGTCGTCGCCGTCCGAACGGTCGCGTCGGCTCATCGGGAAGCTCCATCCAAGGCCATCGCATCAGCGGATGGAAGGCACGCGATATCTCCTGAGCCGGCCTGACCTTGCTCCAACTCGCGGCACGGTGCCGCGTACCGGCGCGTGCCGCACCACCCCCATGTGCAGACACGCCTTGTGCGCACCGTGGTGCCGTACCCTTCAATCTTGCCCTGCATCTCTCCCCGACCTGACGGCACGGGGATGCGATGCCCCGGCGGCGCTGCGCGATGCGCAGCCTGCCAGCCGGCGAGCGCCTGCCATGCCAGCGGCATGGCGCGCTCAGGGCAAGCCGTCTGCACGGATGAAAACCACAGAGAATGTCGCGCAACGTGCGGCGCGAATGTGGCTGCACGGCTGACACGACGACACGGCGTGGAATACCGGAACGGCACGCCGGATGACACGATGATGCGCAGCGAACCGGCGGTCATCGTGGGCGTGCTTTCAGCCACACCGGATGCGCCACGCCAAGCACGGTGTCGGCGCGCACCGGTCCAAAATACCGGCTGTCGAACGACGCCGGGTTGGTCGTACTGAGCAGGAACAGTTCGCCAACGCGAAGACGCCGGCAGTGTGGCCAGGCATGCAGCGGTCGGCCCAGCCTATCGGTGCGCAACACGGCGGCCATCGGCACACCGTCGATGCGCACAATGCCTTCGGTGATGCACACCTGCTGCGGCGCGACGGCAGCGATCGATTTGAGCAGAGGGATGCGCAATGGCAGGTAACCGCGCCGCGCAGCCAGCGCGGCGGCGGCGGCCGGCAACGGAACCAGCACGATGCTGCCGACGTGCATCGCAGGTGACAGCGATCCAGCATGGCGTGCGAGCGGATCGATGCGATACCAGCCGACCGCCACGCTGTCGGACGGGTTGTACACCAGGCGCGACAGCGGCGACGCAAAGGACGCCCAAGCCAGCGCAGCTAGGCCGCCGGCGGCCAGTGTCGCCACGATGAGGAGAGTACGCCGGCGCGAATAAGGGTGCGGCGCCGTGTCGGTGGTGGGAATGGCCGTCATGACAGCGCCCTCCCCGCCAGCCAGGCGGCGTGCCGCTCGGCGGTGTAAATCGGCAATGGCCCACGCGCGATGAGCCGGTTGCCCAGCATGCGCCAGTACGCTGGCGATACGTCGACCGGCGCGATGCCCAAGGACTCGATGGCGTCGATGAGCGGCAGCACGAGGCGAACCATGCGTTCACCTTCGGCGTGCAGCAGCAGGCATGCGCCCGGCCACACACCAGGGATGCGCTGCGCGGCATCCATCGACGTGCATGCCTGCATCACCATGAGCTGCCAGCGTACCGTGCCGTAGTCGTTGGCCTCCCAGCGGATGCGGCAGAAGATCGACGCCGGCCAGAACGCCGCTACGCGCCGCCACCGATCACGTTGCACGTGATACGCCGGTTCACCGAAGCGCAGATAGAGGTTGAAACGATGCGCGACGTAAGCGAGCGAGACCCGAGTCAATAGCTCGTGATCGATGAGCGCCGCGAATGGCGGTGGCGCGACCGCTGCCACATAAGAAGAAGCATTCATGGGGTGTTCTCCGGGAACTCGCGCTCCAGCTGCACGCGTAGCAGCTCGGCCACCGTCACGCCTTGCGTGAAGGCCGAGACCTTGATGCGCGCACGCAGCGCGGGCGTGATGTCGAGCGTCAGGCGCGCGGTGTAGAGGTCGCCTTTCTGAAGGTCGGCGCCGTCGCCCTGGCGAATCCACGCCTCGGCGTGCGGATTCATCGGTGGACGTGCGCCGATGGCGGTGCGCTTGCTACGTGCATGACTCATGACGGCCACCGCAGCAGCTCGTCGGTCAGTGCCGTGATCTCGCATGCGGCAGCGCTGTTGGGTACCAGTTCACGTGCAAGTTGACCGGCCGCCACGCTGTCGGCAAAGACGATGCGCTGATGGATTTCCGATCGCAGCGATGGCAGCGGTTGTTCGGCGAGCGCACCGCGTGCCTCGCGGCCGATGACGGTGGTGCTGACGCGCCGGTTGATGACGAAGGCGGCGGCGAGCTGTGGCCGGAATACCTGCGCCTCGCGGATCAACGCCACCATCTCGGCACTCGCCCACAGATCGTAGGGACTCGGTTGCACCGGCACCAGCACACGGTCCGCTGCCAGCAGTGCCGAGCGCGCCAGCGCGGCGATGCGCGGCGGCCCGTCGATCACGACATAATCGCTGCGGCGTGCCAGCTCCGGCGCTTCCTGGTGCAGCGTCTCGCGTGCGAGGCCCACGGCGCTGAACAACCGTGGCAGACCCTGCTGGCTGCGTCGCTGGGTCCAGTCCAGCGCCGAGCCTTGCGGATCGGCGTCGATCAGGATGACCTGCTGACCGCGCAGTGCCAGTTCGCCGGCAATGTGCGTGGCGAGCGTAGTCTTGCCGACGCCACCTTTCTGGTTGAGCAAGGCGACGATCATCGGACGGTTCTCCCTGACGGAAAACGGTCTATTGATCGACCTGGGAAACGCGGTGGTTCGGGTCGTGGGTGTGGCCGTTGCTTTTGCGTTTCAGCAGCTGTCCACTGCCACGGCGTGGCTCTATTACCCGTTAGTGTTCTTGGGTTAGATAAGTTAGAGGCCGCGCAAGGCCGCGCGCTGATTGGGTTTGCGGCCGACTTTGTTGCCTGATAGCACGAGGACGTGTTGCCCGATAGCATGATACTTCGGTTGCCTGATAGCACGAGTCCATTCACCGCTTGTCCCCGAGTTATCCCCGTGCCGTGTACGGCACGGGCCGGAAGGTCAGCAGCTCCGCTTTGCGGTTGGGCATCCATTCGATGCCGAGCACATAGCCGGGCAAGGATTGTTTCGCCACCAGCGCACGCAGGTCGACGGCGAAGTCGTAAAACCGGGCCATGCTGCCGGACTTGCGATACAAGTACGCGAAGTCGAACTGCCAGCCGCCGGCCTGGCGTCCCCCGTGTTTGCGCACGAGGCGATACAGCCAGCGTTCGATGCCGCCGGTGAGCCGGAAGTACGCCGGGTCGATGGTCAGCACCAAGGTGGCATCGAGTACGCCGGCATAGAACCAATCCGGCAGGATCAGCTCGATGCCCAGTGACGTACCGTGCACATCGGCCCGCTCCTTCCACTCGTTGATCCACGAGAAGCGATGCAGACGCCGTTTGGTCGTCTCGCGGATTGAGGTTGCCACCGTGGTCGATTGCAGGCGATCCAGTGCGGCCTTGAAGCGCTGATAGTCGCGCAACGATGTGCCGCGCCCGATGAAGCGCAAGATCTCGTAAGGCGTGGCCCGCATCAGCCGCGAGGTCGGGATGCCGTCGTCGCGGGCTTCCACGATCTGGCTCGCGGCCCAGATCAGGATGTCGGCGTCCCAGATCGTGGCGATGCCGTGTTCCTGCGTGCCCTCCACGCGCACGGTCACACCACCGGAATGGAAGTCGATCGGCGTGGTGCGCCGCGACTTCGCCAACGAGAAGAACGGAAACGCCATCAGGTCCTGGCTGTCGCGCGGGGCCATGTCGCCCGGCAACGCGCGGAACAGCGTGAGCTGTTCGCGTGCCGGGCGGGACATGGCGAGGGCCGCCCACGCACTGCCGGTCAGCGTGCACGGCTGCCGGCCGAGTGACGCTCGGCGTACTCGGGGTCAGACGTGGCCTCGAAGCTGCGCGCATCGGCCCAGGCATCAAGATCCGCGACGGCGTACATGACGCGCCGGCCGAACTTGCGAAAGCGCGGTCCGTCGCCGATCACGCGTCGCTTCTCCATCGTGCGCGGCGACAGCCGCAGGTGGTCGGCGGCTTCGTCGTTGGTCAGGTAGCGCGGTGGTTGGGCAGTTGCAGCGGGTTGCGGGGCAACGGTATGGGCGGCATAGGGCCGCACAGGAGCGGGTCGCATGTGGGAAGCCTCCATCGATTGGGAGCACCGGCGGCGACAGTGCTGCCGGATGGAGGCAGTCTCGGAAAAGCGGCGGGTTGCGCAGAGGGTCGTTTTGCAGCGCAGGCAAAACGACCCTCTCCAAGTCATTCGAGTTGTGCGAGGCGGCGGTAGCCGCCGTGCATCAGCGTCCGGCCCCGGCGTACCAGGCGACGCACGCGCGAACGCAGGCCGCCGTCTGCGTACCAGCTTTCGGCGACCGTATCGACACCAAAAAGTCCCGCCCCCGTTTCGCGCAAGGACGCGCCCGCCAAGGTCGCATCGAGCGCCTGCAAGGTGTGTAGTTCCAGCAGCGCGGCAGGCGTGGGACGGCTGCGCGCCAATACCGAAGGCGCGGCGCTACCAGTGGCAGCCCGCTGTTCCAGCCAGGCCGTCAACAAGCGCTGGAGCGTGCCGACCGAGGCGCTGGCGCGGAGGACATGGACGTAGGCCATGCCGTCCGCAAGGCCCGGCGCCAACGCTAGCCGCAGGCAGCTGCCGGGCCAGCGCGCCAGCAGCAAGAGGCGCTTACCGTCGTGGAGAAGGCATTTGTGGCCGGGAATGCGCCAGAAGGCGAAGACAACGGCACCCGGCGGCGGATCGACGTCCGGATAGAGCTGGAGCACGCTGTCGTGGTCGGGGAACCAGACGGGATGCGCATCGCGCGCATCCCTTGCCGGGTCTTCGAGCAGGTGCAGGCCCCAGGCGTGCGCCGCATCGGATCGGCGATGATGGCGCAACCATTCGCGCCGATAGTCGGGGTTCCTGCGCAGGTACTCCCATGCCAGCGCAGGGCCGTCGAGGTGCAGCACGTAGAGATACGCAGCAATGGGATACCAAGGCTCGGCGCTTCGATCGACCATGGTGCACGCTTCCCTCATTGAGCAGGAACATCGCCACGGTCGTCGCTGTGCAGGGACGACGGTATCACTTCAAGGCGTCATCAGGCCTGGGGTAAAGTAACCATCGGTGTCCAGTCCGATAGGCTCCGGCATCTTGCACGTGCAGTCCAAATCGTGACGGCTGTGCGTGCGCGAATCGCACGCAGCACGTAACACCCTGCCGCAAGCCGCGTCCCGCATCGTGACTTTTTCGGTCAGGCAGCCCCCTCTCGCCACGCAAGAGTGGCGTTTCAGACAATCCGGGTATCGAACCAGACCAAGAAAGAAAGGAAGCGAGGCGCGATCAGTCCGGGATCGAGCCGTCGAGCTGTGCCACCCGCACATACCCGGATAGCGGCCGTGCTGCGTGGAAGTACAGGTCGCGCAGGATGGGCCGCCCGAGCGGCCCGACGATAGCGGCCAAATCTGACAGTTTCACCACGCCTAGTGCGGGCATCCCGATGCCAAGATCGATCAATCCCCAGGCTGTATTGCCGTCGGTGGGATCAAGCGCGGCCAGCAGCCAGGTCGCGTGCGCGTCCGGCGTGAACAGTCGTACCACCGGCATCGGGTCGACGGTCTGGCCAGCAGCGCGTGCCTCGCCGACGGCGAGCAGTTGCGCGCGTTGTTCGTCGGTAACGAGCGGCTGGGTCATGGCCAGGAATCCCACGAAACCAACAATGCATGGATACGCTTTGCCGCCAAGGCGCGGAAGCGTCGAAGCGGATGTGTGCTTTCGTGCGGAAGCACGAAGGCGAAAGCCATCGAATCCGTACATGCACGGAAACGTCGATGCGCAATGGCGCATATCAGGAAAGACACGGAAGCGGCTCTCCGGTTCTGTCGAAATCCGTCAAAGCTGATTTCAGTGACAGGACAACAGGCTAAATCGCCACCAATGAGTTAAAGATAACGTGGTTTTGATTGTCCCTCGACCGGACGCTTCTGTCCATGCAGAAGCGCCCCGTCCAACCCGGCCGACCGGCCGGCGCCACCACCTTCGATGCCGAACTGGCCCGGGCATTCGGCGCGGCGGTGCGCGCATTGCGGACGGAGCGCGGCATCGCCCAGGAGTTGCTGGCGAACCAGGCCGGGATCGAGCGTTCCCATTTGGGAAAGATCGAGCGCGGCGAGCACATGCCCACGCTGGCGATCATCTTCAAGATCGCCAGCGCGCTGGAGTGCAGCACGGCTGCACTGATGAGCGCGACGGAAAGCCAGCTCGCGGCGTCCGGCGCGTAGCTTTTGCCGTGCTGCCTCCGGCACCACGGCGCCCCGCCGCAAGGGGCCGGGCGCCGTGGTGGTGGTTAGTCCGCCTGCTGCGGCTTGCTGCGCGACCAGATCAGGTCGTGCGTGCCGCCCTCGCTTTCGATCAGGCGGGCATAGACCGTTGCCGGGAACGAAGGATCGTCGAGGGTCACGGACACGTAGGGCCGTTCGGCCTTGCTGACTTTCTTCCACGCCGCGCCGATGTCGTGGCCGGCCGCCTGTACGCGGAAGTCGGGGGCGTTCTCGCTATCGCCCTTATCGTTGGGAACCAGCTTGACCTTGACGTTGAGCGTCAGGGTGCGGAGCGTGCCGGTGAAGCCGTCTTTCTCTGCGGTGAAGGTGCCGATGTTAGCCATGATGTTTTCTCCTTTCGGGTTGAACAAGGTCGCGCCCATCGCGTCCTTGTTGTGAACCGGCCGGCGGGGGATGGGCCGGCCGCACCGCGCAGCGGGCGCAACACCGTGGAGCACCCGGAAGCGAAAAGAATTTGCTGCGCGAGGAAGCCGCGCAGCGGCGGGGAAATTGTTTTCGCTGGAGGGTTGCGGCCATGAAGCCCAAGGCGCAGCCGCGCCCTCGCCAGGATTCACAACGAGACAAGGACGCAGGGGCCGTCCGCCACCGAAAGGAGACAGGGCCGACTCGACATTCCGCACGACGGCTGCACCGGCTCGTGCCCTGACGAGGGCAAGGTCAACACCCCAGCGACAGGCGAGAACGCCCCCTGGCGCAACGTGCAGCGACGTGCTTGAGGCGTGGCGTGGAAGTTCCATAGGCAAGGCCGGGCGGCGTGTCGGTGAACCGTCCTTCGTGACGGCCAGGCGGCGAGCCACCAGCGTCGAGGACGGCACGCTCCGGCACAACCTGCTGCAGCAAGCTGGGGCGTAGCCCCACGGGCCCCGCCCATGGCGGGGGGCGCGCGAACCCGGCAAGCGGAGCGCGCAGCGCCGTCAGGCGCGAAGGCATGAGGGATCGAAGCCGGATGGCCGTGACGGCGCAGCCGGCACGGGGCGCAGCCCGAGAGCCCGGCGGCGCGCAAGCGCCGCCACGCCCTGTTCCCGCCTCCCTAACCAGCTACGCCGAAGCGAACGCCCTACAGGATGAAGCTGCCCTGGTCGGCATAGCCGTGCGGCTCGATCGCCACCGCGGCCACCCGTGCCTGCACGGCACGCTTGCACGAAAAACCCTCGCCGCCGTCCTGTATCCACGCGCCGAGCCGGCGCTCCAGCCAGCCATGCGCGGACGCCGCACCATCCTCGATACCGCCGCAACGATCCGCCTCGATCTCTCCGTTGCGCGGGTCGAGCAGCACATGGATCGACAGCTCATCGCCGCTGATCGCGGTAACGGCGGCGGTTGCCGACAGATCGCCGTCGAAGGTGAAGCGATACAGGCCGCGCCTGCCGCCGTTGTTCTTCGGATCGGCACCGGACCACCAGTCCTCACCCGGCGACAATCCGAACAGATGCTGCTCCAGGCCGGCGTTGATCGCCGCCACCATCAGGTTGCGCCACCCCGTCCAGCGCACCCCGCGCTGCTTGCGCAGCGGAAAGGTCTTGAACGGCGAGTAGGAACGATCCAGCTCCGGCAGCAGATGCAGGTCGTCGGGCGGGTTGTAGCCCAGTTGCCGCAGCCGCTGCACCGCACGCGCATTGTTCGGTTTGCTGGCCTCGGCAGTAGCGCGACCGGCGAGTGCGGCGCGTAGCGCCGCATGGGTTCTGAAGCCGAGCGCGGCGGCCACAACCTCGCTCATGTGCGCGGAACGGACGCCGTTAACGCGACGCTCTGCCCGCTCCTTGAGGTTGCGGACGGCGGCTTCGGAAACAAAGTAGGTAGATGCAGACATGCCGAATTCCTCTGTGCATGGCCGATGTCTGCCGATTACGCATCGACCGAAGGAATGGGCACGGTCAACGTCATGGATGAAGCGGTAGAGAGCGTCGTTTAACCCGGCAGAAGGTTCAGCGCGACGCGGCTGACACGAACATCATAGCGTCCGATGGCCGGGAAGCAAGGCGTTGGAGAATGCCCCGGACTTCCCCCGTCGCCGCCTGGCCGAAGGCGGCGACGGGACGATTTTGTCGTGAAACCGGGCGCGGCAAACTTACCGCACCCGGTTCGGGGGAAAGCCCCGGCGCAGTGCGCCGGGCCATGCCGCGGAGTCACGCGGCCAGCGCGTGAGCCTCCGCCTCGTTGGTGGCATCCTCCGGCGCATCGTCATCGCTCGCCGCCTCCGGTCCACCTTCCGGCTCCGTGTGGTGCCCGGTCTGGAACATCGCAGGCATCCAGCCGGTGCCCTCGGCCAGCCGTTCGGCTTCGCTGGCCATGTCGCCCTTCTTGAGCTTCGACAGGCGGGTGACGTGCGCCGGGGCGTACCGCCCGACGGCTTCCAGAATCGCGACCTTCGATACGTGCCGGAAATAACCCCCGGCGGTCGGCTTCCACCATGCGGCCATATCCATCCCCACGGCCTGCGCCAGTTCCACGCCGGGCTGGTGCTGCGTGGTGCGCGGCGTCACCACGTCCACGGTGGCCGCGACGCACACGGCCAGCAGCCGTACCAGCTCATCTTGCGACTTCGCCAGCAGCGCCGCGAACAGTTCGGCGCTGTCCCGTGGCAATCCGTCGCGCGCGACTTTCTGCGCCGTGCACAGCGCCACAGCGGCAGGCGATTCCGACACGTCCGGGGCAAGGCTTTCCAGCCGGCCCTTCACGGTCAGGCGCACGCCAAGCGGCAGGCCGTTGCCATAGGTGCCGGGCTGCAAGACAGTCTGCACCATGCCATGCGCCAGCGCGGCCAGCGCGACGTGCGGGTGCTGCGCGACTTCGATTTGCAGCGCCGCCGTGCGGTGGGCGCTCAACCGCTGCGCCAGCCGGTCGGAGACGTTCGCGGCCTTCGGTGCTTCGTCGGTATCGCCTTCGTCCTCGTTCGTCGCTCCGCCTTCCGCGAAACCCTGCCGCAGCCGGTGCAGCGTGCGCAGCGCCTTGGCCTCGGGCTCGCGCAGCAGTCCGCGATGGATCACGGTTTCGCCTTCGCGGTCGATGGTAACGATGGCACCGGCCACGGCACGCACATCCGGCGCGTAGTCCTGCAAGGCGTCCTCGATGGCTTGCAGTTCCCCAACCAGTTGGTCACGGCGTTCTTCCAGCGTTGCCACCTTGTCCTCGTCCTCGGCGTCGTAGGCTTCTTCCAGCGTCGTGTCGATCTTGTCGAGACGGCCTTGCAACGAAGCGATGCGACGAGCTTCGCGCGCAGTCGGCTCGCGGCGCTGGCGCGGCGCGTTCTGGAACGTCTGCCGGTCGGCGTGGCGCATCTGCGGCACGGCTTCCACCCATGCCCAACCTTCGGCACGCACTTCCTCGGCCTGCATGTCGAGCTTGCCGCGCACCAGCGTTTCCAGCAGCGCAGCGTCGGTCAGGTAGGTTCCTGCATCGCCTTCAGCGAACAGGTCGCGGCGGATGCCGCCGCCCGCCTCGGTGTAGGCGTCCAGCCCGACGAAACGCACCAGCGCATGACTGGCGCTGATTTCGCGCCCGGTCAGGCGCTCGCGCAGCGCGGACGCGCCGCGTTGCCACTCCGGTGCAGCGTAGAACGCGGCTTCCTGCGCAGCGTGATCGTCGGTGATGGTCAAAGCCATCAACTGCTCCAGCGTCACATCACCGGCGCGGTAGTCGGCCAGAAGGCGCGGCGAGACATTGGCGAGCTTCAGGCGGCGCTGCACCACCAGCGGGGACACGCCGAAGTCGGCGGCAATGTCCTCGATGGGGCGGCCTTCCTTCACCAGTGCAGCGAACGCCTCGAACTGGTCGGCGGGGTGCATCTGCTCCCGCAGCAAGTTCTCGGCCAGGCTGACGGTGCGCGCCGAGGCATCGGGCACCAGCAGGCACGGCACTTCGTGGTCGGCACTGATGCGCTTCTGCTTCGCCAACAGCTTCATGGACGTTCGGCGACGATCTCCAGCCACGACTTCGTAGTTCTCGCCATCGGCGGCGAGGATGACAACGAGATTTTGCAGCAGGCCAACGCGGGCAATGCTCGCAGCCAATTCCGGGATGGACTGGCGCGGCGTCGTGCGCGCGTTGCGCTTGGAGCGGCGCGGTAGCAGCCGCGACAGTGGCACCAGGATCAGGTTCTTGGTGGGGTCGGCCACTTCCAGCGGCGCGGCGGCTTCGATGACATGGGCTTCGGCTTTGGTAACAGCATTCATGGTGAACACTCCAATCGGTTGAGGGATGCAGCAGCACGGGAAGCGGTAAGGGCTGCTGCCCGCCCCTGCCGCTGTGGGGTTCAGGCTTTCAACTGGCGCAGGCCATCGGCCAGCAGCCACAGGGCGCGATTCAGGCGCAGGTCTTGGTCGATGCCCTGCACAGGGCGAGTGGTCTGGCGGCGACCGCTTGCAGCGCGTGCGGACAACCCGCCCTTGATGAGATTTTCCTGCGTGCGGTTGAACACGCTCCACAGGTCGTGGCGGCTGTCGTCGTGACGGCGCGGCGCGAGCAACTGCGTTTCGGTGATGGGCGCGGGCTTGCCGGGGTCGTCGTACTTCAGCGCCAGCGCGGCGCGGGCGAACACTTCCGATTCCCCGGCGTCCAGCGTGATGGCCTGCATGGCGTCGCGGGATGCCTGCGCACGCTCGAAGCCATGCAAGACGTCGTAAGCGCCTTCGATGACGTGTCCGGCCACGTCGCCCTTGTGCGGTACGCGCACGTCCGCCACGGTGTCGCCGCATACCAGCCCGTTCTGGCACACGAACCGGAACATGCCGGCGAGCATCTGATAGCTGCTCGTGCCGTCGTGCGAGTTCAGCAGGATGATTTCGTTGGCTTCGCGGCCATTGATCTGGCTGGCGTGGCGCAGCCGGATCATGTGCTTGGTGTACTCGCGGCGGTCGTCGTGGCGCACGCGGGTCTGGCACACCATGAACGGCTCGAAGCCTTCCCCGCGTAGTTCCTGCAGCACGGTGGCGGTGGGGATGTAGCTGTAGCGCTCGGAGCGACTTTCGTGCGGGGCGTCCGCGAAGATGGACGGAGCTACGGTGCGGATTTGGTCGTCGGTCAACGGATAGTCCGAACGCAGCACCGGCGAATGGGAAGCGAAGCGGGAGGCAAGTTGCATGGTCGTTCTCCTGACAGGGGTTGCTGTTCAATCCCCACCGGATTCCTAGATTCGGAGCCCGCTTTGGACTTCCGGTGGGGTCGGCGCGGAGACCTGGGCCGGTCTCGTTGCCACCGTCTTTCCTGAGTTCATCGCCCGCGACGGTCAGGAGCGCGCGGACGGGGGCCGTCAAGGAGGCAAGCGCAGGGTTGGTGCGGCCCGCAGGTGCAGCCGAGGACACGGCCCTGCGCGCCTTGACGGCACACGGCCGCGGGCTACAGTCGCGGACAAGGTGATGAAGTCAGGAAAGGCGGATCGACGGGCAACAGCCACTGCGTCGGCGCCAAGCCACGCAAGCGAAGCGCGCAGGCCCGGATCCCCGAACCGGGCCGAAGGCGTCAGCGATATGGAAGGCTGGCGAATGCCAGTCCCGTCAGGGATGAGCGGGTGGCGAACCTGGAGCAGCGCGATCCGCGCAGCGGAGGCGCAGAACTTCCACTCGCTTATTATTCATTCCGACCGCCGGCGACGGCTGCAGAACAGAACGTACAATCACAAGCAACCCGATGATGAAAGAGCATCGACCGCACGGGAGCGCCCCCACCACCTTGGAGGCAGACATTCTCAAGGTTCGGGCCTTTGAAATGGTTACAGTCCTCTTCTACGTGGAGGACTTGCGTCAATTCATCGTGCATTCCATTCGGTTCACCGACAAGCTGCTTGGCTCGATCCGGCTAACTAACGGGGAGACTAAAACCAAGGAGGGCAAACAGATGGATCTAGCGCGTGCAGCGCTGGTTTCCGAGGGGATCATCAATCAAGCCGAGAGCGACGAACTGTTTGATCTGATCAATTACCGCAATCTTATTGGGCACCAAATCCACGAGCTGACTGTGGATGTGGGGGCCTATTCAAATCGGACTCGTCTTGACCCCACGACCTATGAGCCCATCCCTGCCTATGACTACACGGCAGCAAAGCGGGCGAAGACACTCCGTCTCAAGGTCATGGAGGGAATGGCAGGCAAGTTCGTCATGGCAGTGAGCATGAGTAGTCTGGAGTTCGAGGCTGCCGAGAAGACTTATTGGGCCGAGATCGAGCGGCTGAAGAAGAAGATCAACAAGGGTATTGAACGGGCCAACAAAGCAATCACGGAAACGAACCGCGCCATTAGGTCCGTGCCCGAATCCGTGAGGGCGATGGCACAGCCCTATCACCCTCGCAACATCCGAGAGAATGGTTCCTTGACCAAGGCGGGCCGGACCTGCGCATTTCAACTCTTTGACGCCAAGGCAACTCCATTGGCTGTCGCCTATATGATGCGAATTTCGTTGAGGTCGGCAAATCGTTGGTTCAAGAAGTGGCAGATTCAAAACGGCTAGCTCATCGTAGCAACGCGCAAAGTCTTGTCTTTCGGCTTGAACCTCGCCAACCCGAGCGCCTGGCCGGTGAGGCCGCAGGCGTTAACTGTTAGTCTACGGGCCGCACGTCATTCACTCAGAGGATCTGCCATGGCTGTCAAACTCGATGGACTATCGCCGAAAGAACTGCAGGCGCTGATCGACCAGGCGCAGTCGCGCATGGAATCTGCCCGCGCGGCGCATATCCAGAGCGTCAAGGCCAAGATCGACGCGCTTCTCAAGAGCGAAGGCTTGCAGCTCTCCGACATCTACGCGGGACGGGGCGGCAAACGTGGCAAGCGTCGTGGCGCGGGGGTACCCAAATACCGCAATCCGGCCGACCCTTCCCAGACTTGGACCGGTTACGGCAAGCGGCCGATGTGGTTCCAGCAGGCGCTGAAGCGATCCGGCGTGACCGAGGAATCGCTGCTGATCACGCCCTCCACCCCGAAGAAGTCACCCGCGAGCAAGGCCGCCCGGAAGCAGGTGACGAAGAAGCCGCCCCGGAAGGCGACTAAGTAACGCCATCCTCTTTGGCGGGCTCGCCTCCGGAGCATCCGGACCCCTGGCTCAATCCTCCCAGGTTTCCGCCGTCGCCAGTTGCCGGGCCAACCAGGCGTCGTCGAGCAATTCCTCAAGGATCGCCAATGGAATCGTGCGCCAGTCGTAGCGATCCATGACCGGCGGAAACTGCTTTGGAAAGTGACACTGAAGGAAGGTCCGCTCGTCTTCCAGAGGAACTAGTTGCTCGTTGACCCAAGCATAGATTGCGTAGGGATGATTCGCCGTTTTCAGCAGAAGCTGGATAGGCTTTCCATTCACCCGGCAATACTTTCTTTCGTGATGATCGAGTGTGGTCGTCAACACGTCGGTGCCTTCGCATCGTGCTCGCGTCAAGAAATCGACCGCACATCGATGGATCGGATAGACGCGGACCCGGACGCCCCTGAGCACCGCCTCATCACCGTATTTGTCCGTCAACCATGCCCGCGCCGCGACCAAGCGATGGTTGCCGTTCGCGCATTCGGCCACCCCACCGAAGATCGACAGCCTCAACTGGTAGAGGCTGCTCGGTGCCGGGAAATACGCTTCTTTGGTCGGCGACTCGAAATAGTCGAAGACGTCGCTCGACCAGCCGTCGCCATGGATGCGATACGTGATCGTTCGCCAGGTATCGCCCGGCGACCAGAAATCCCGACGGCCCAACGCGACGATGCGGGCCACCGGCACGTCCACATAAACGGTTTGCTTGGCTTCAAAGTCAACGAGTCCATAAAGCCCGAGGTCCCTGTCCAGATAGACCGGACGGTCCAGCGATGCGCCGCTGGCCGTCCTGGCCGCGGTGTGGATGTGTTCAATAGCAGTCAGTGGCATCGATGCAGTGCCGGCGGTGGATGCTCCCAGTATGCCAACCTGACGGCGCGTAGCGCCGAAGGCGCGACGGTATCGGCTCCGCAGAAAGAAAAGCGGTGCGTCGCCCTGCAAGGCGACGCACCGGAGGGCGCCCAAGCGCGATCAGTTCGCCGGCCGCGCCATCATCGACTGAAGCCGCTCGATCACGCCGGGTTCGACGAATACGCACGGCAGGTCAGTCGCGATCGGCATGTTGAACACGCGAACGAACACGTCGCATCTCAGGTGCGCCACGCGGTCCGTGCGATATGCCTGTTCGGGCTTCAGTTTTGCACCGCCCGCCGGCGATCCGCTGCGTTGCGGATCACACTCGATTAGCGCGACAAAACCATCGTCAAACAACTTCTGGTGTTCGGCGCACAGGCCCCAGCCGGTGGCCGTGTAGTGCTCCATGCTCGCGCGCAGACGGCGATCCAGCAGGATGGTGCCAGTCTCGAAGCGAACGCCGCAGACAAGGCAAACGTGTTGTTCGAGGGAAACGTGCGATTTGTCGTTCATGACGATCTCCGGTTGCACGGGCGGAATTGCCCGGAACCGTCGCCAGCACGGCGCAGCGCAAGCCGTCAGGGGGCGAAGCCGACCGCTAGGACGCCAGCGCCATCGGCGCGCAGCCCTTGACGGCGAGAACGCCGTGATACGGTGAAGGGAACAGCAAGACCGCCCAGCCACCTCCCAGGAAGGCTCGGACAGGCAAGCGGAGTGCGCTGGCCCCGATCTCGGAGCCGTACCGAAGGCGTCAGCCGGGCGGAGCGAGGATGGAAGCCCGAAGGGGCGAGACTTGCGCAGCAAGGCTCGATGCGCAGGACGACAGCGCGACCGGCCATGATTGTCGGCCGGCGACGCTCAATTGAAGCTCAATCAGCCAAGGGAGACGACGGCCATGCCCCAACAGGAAAAGCTCGATGCGCTGTACCGGCTTCTGCAAGAGATGACGCTCTGCGTCAGAAAGGATGTCGTATCCACAAGCACGCGATGGACGGAGCGCATCGAGAAAACGCTGATGCTCGCCTTCATCACCGCCATGATTGGTCTGGCCATCACCGCCGTTTGGTACCGGCTCGCATCGAATAAACCTCTCCACGGCGTACCCGAGCCCATCAAGGTCATCTACCTTGTCGGCATGCTTTTGGCAGCGCTGTATATGATCACCATCATCATAAGTCTCGCGAGCATGCTCTGGCGGCATCGCCGCGAGCGTTTCGCCGCGGTTCTCAGGCCGCTCAAAAAGGACCTTTCCCAGGATCTCGACTTTCTGCTCCAGCTCGGAGACTTCGACAAGCCGACGTTGACGTATGGGCTTGTCCAGTACCGCCATCACTACGGAGTTTCGGACGGTCGGGTAGCCATGCTTGTCGGCGACATCCGCAAGATCGGACTGTTCCCCGCACTGATGGCGGTCGCCGTCGCCGCGGCGGCCCTACTCAAGGCAAGCGGCAGCAATCCCTTCCTCTGGGCACCTTTGATTCTCGCCGGTTGTTTCTATCTGGTGAGCGTCGTGGTGATTGGGCAGCGCGAACGGGCCAGCCAAGTGGTCGCGCTGCTGGAATACGCGGTTGACCAAGCCAACCAGCCGGAAACTATGGGTCCGGCCCTCAACGTCGGGCACGATGAGCGCGTTTCCAGCGTGCAACAACAGGGATCCGTCATCGCGGAACGCAGCACAAACACGAATGCGGCCGCCCTCCAGGTGGCACCATGATCCGTGTGAGGATCGATTTGCATGGCGCAGCAAAAAGGGGGCCGAAGCCCCCTTGGCTTAAAGCAGACCGCGCTCGGCGAACGACACCGTGCTGTTGCCGGCAATGATGAAATGATCCAGCGTGCGTACCTCGATCAGCGCCAGCGCCTCCCGCAACTGGCGCGTGATCATTCTGTCCGCTTGGCTGAGTTCGGGGTTTCCGCTCGGATGCGGGTGCGCCAAGATCACCGCCGCCGCATTGAGCCGCAGCGCTTCCTTGACGACTTCGCGCGGATGCACCGACGCACCGTTGAGGGTACCGCGAAACATCTCGACGTATTCAATCAGGCGATGGCGATTGTCGAGGAACAGCACTGCGAACACTTCGTGGTCGAGCCCGGCCAGCTTGGCGCGCAAATACGTCCTCACGTCGGCCGGTGAACTGAAATCGGCACCGCGCTGCATCTTCTGGTCGACGACCTGGCGTGCCGCCGCCAGGATCTGGTTGGCCGTCGCGCTGTGATAGCGGCCACGCGCATCGCGCACCAGCAGCGAGGATTCGGCAGGAGAGGAAATGTGCGACATGATCGTGCTCCGGTTGCTCGGGCGGCATTGCCCGGCACCGGCGCCAGCACGGCGCAGCGCAGCTGTCAGGGGACGAAGCCGGCCGCGAGGACGCCAGCGTGCGAGGCACGCGCAGCCCTTGACGGCGAGACCGCCGTGATACGGTGAAGGGAAACAGCAAGCCGCCCACCCACACACCACAACATCGGCAAGCGGAGCGCGCAGGCCCGCGAGGGCCGAAGGCGTCAGGGATCAAAGCCGGGTGGCCGCGACTCGGTACGAGGTGCGGCGCGCAGCCCGCGAGCCCGACGGCGGCATGCCGGGACGCTATCGCAGCAACCGTCTTCCAGTTGGATAAAACAACTATGGATACAGCAGCTGTCGACATCGCATCCTTCAACATCGACCGCGACGAAGTCCCTTTTGTCATGCCATGGCCTCGGCCTGGGAATCCGGCCGCTCTGCTCGCCTTCCATCGCTTCCAGGAATGGCAGACATTCATTGCAGAACGTGGACTGCACCCTGCCATACCGCGCATTGTTGGCGACAAGTTCCGCCGTGCCCAGCGACTCTACGCGTTAGCGTGGATAGACGCGGATCTAGTGAAAGCCGGCGAACTGGTCGCACTTACCGCGCTCGAACTGACGTTGACAGATCGGTATGGCGGTTTCTTCCGCCAACGACCCGCCCAGGCAGGCAACAAGCGAAAGCGCAGGCAGACGCCGATGTTGCACGACTTGCTTGAATACCTGGTAGACGGCGATGGCCTTACGGATGCGCAGCTGCCCTTCACGCGGCGCTACGGCGGCTCGGTCATCCCCATGTTGTGTCGTGGCCGGGCGACATGTAACGGATCAAGCACGGGGAATGTCTCGCAACCGATGCTCGCCGAGATTCGTAACTCGCTCGCGCATGGCGACCCATTCGATGGCCTGCCGTGGAGCGGCTTGCTCGAACTGGTCCGCGACCTGATCGAGTACGCCTACCGATCCTATTTGCTAGAAGCCCAAACAGGGGGTAGCCATTGAAAACCGGCCGTATTTCAATCAAACCCGACCTGGCACCCGTCGGGGTGACTTTGCCTCTCGTCCTCCTATGCCGGCTGCGGTCGAAGGCGGTGGCACCAGAATTGCCGAAAAAAATCCATATCTGAAGCCAACTTGGCCAATTTGCTACCATGGCTGACGACTGGCAGGCGTTGGGACCGGGTCTGCGGCCGTAGTCACAGGGGAGTCGAAGTAAAGTACGCCATGGCGCAACGAAAACAGCGCCATCCCCTGCTATGCCGCCGGATCCGCCACAAGAAGCGGACATAGGGACTTGGGCATGGCCGAGGCATCCACCGACAGGTTTTCAGCCGGCGAGCAGGGGCTGGGATACATCTACCAGGCACGCCTCGCACTGCTGCATCTCTTGCAATTACCTGAGGACACCGCCGTCTTCCTAGAAAAGGATGACGACCTCGATTTCATCGACGGAGGCGGTGGCAAGTCTCTGGCCTCACTCAAGCACAAGGCGGTCGGCGACAGGCTGACCGACCTGTCGACCGACTTCTGGAAGTCCGTCAACATCTGGCTCGCGCGGTACAACCGTGATGGTCGCATCGCATCGAACCTGCGGTTTTTCTTGTTCACCACAGGCACGGTATCGGCCGGCTCGTTCCTGGCTCGCCTCCTCCCCAACCAGCCCATCGCCTCCGGCGATGCGGCCACGCTGGCCGAGTTGGCCGATGCCACGCTCGCCAAGTCGACGTCGCAACTCATCGCGCCGATCACCACGGCGTTCAACGAACTAAGTGATACCGAGAAGCAGGATTTTCTCGAACGCATTCTGATCCTCGACGGCAGCCCGCGCATCGGTGACATCCCAGCCACCATCAAGGACAAGCACATGCGAAGCATCCGTCGCGAGCACCGCGAGTTTGTTTTCGAACGGCTGGAAGGCTGGTGGACTGACGCCGTGATCAAGCAGCTGAGTGGTGCCAGGACAGAAGGAATCTTCGGTTACGAAGTCTCAGACAAGCTGTCCAACTTCGCCGAGGAATACAAGGCGGACAACCTCCCCATTACCTTCCGTGGAAAGGTGCCCACCGACGAGATCGACACTGAGAACGATCCGCGCTTGTTCGTGGCGCAATTGCGCGAGACCGGCATTTCCGCCAACCGGATCAGGAGCGCAATCCTCGACTACTACCGCTCGTTCGAGCAACGATCGGCTTGGGCACGCGAGAACCTGCTGGTGTCTGGAGAAGTCGAGGAATATGAGGATCGTCTCGTCGACGAGTGGAGCCGCTATAAGGATGTCGTCTTCGAAAAGCTGAAGGACGATAGCGCCGAGGATGCGCTTCGCGATGCCGGCGCGACCCTCTATAACTGGGCGGAGTTCGAAACCGGGAAGATCGAATCCCTGCGCATCCGCGCGCGAGTCACGGAACCCTATGTCCTTCGCGGCAGCTTCCACATCCTGGCGGATGCCACACCGGAACCTAGGGTCTACTGGCATCCCAGGTTTCTCGACCGCCTCGGCAAGGTGCTGGGGGTGGCCCCATGAAGCGATGGGACCAGCGCCCGTTTGAGATTCGGAACCTGTTCAACCCAGCCTTCTGCGGCTTGGTCCTGTTCCGCGCCCTGCATGGCTACGAGGAAGAAGATGCCCGCGGCATGCCCTTCTCGCTGTCGCTGCTGGTACTGCCGCTGTGCCTGCACAAGGATTCGCGCGAGGTGATCGCCGGCAGTCCACGCAGTTACCTTCTCAAGACCACGGAGAGGAACCAGCAGGTCATGGTGGGCTTCGCCAACCGGGTCACGCAGATGCTGCCCTACGCCTTCGAGGGATTCGGCCTACTGATGGAAAGGGGCTGCATCGCCGTCGCGAACGATGGTCGCATCCAGACCGTGCCCAAGAAGGTACGCACAGCCGTCAAGGGGACCGATGAGACCATCACGTGCCAGAAAGTGGCTCGTATCGTCGGAAGGGAGTTCGCGCGCATCGCCGACCGGGCGACCATTTACACGACTTTCGGAATTCGCCCATGAAGATCTGTTCCATCCACATCTACAGCCACGACGGCCAGCGCCGTGATCTCAGGTTCAAGGTGGACGGGCTCAACGTCATCACCGGTCGTTCCTCCACCGGCAAGTCCGCGCTCTCCGACATCATCGAATACTGCATGGGACGCTCCACGTTCAACGTCCCCGAAGGCGTCATCCGCGACAAGGTGGCCTGGTTCGCCGTGATCTACCAGTTTGAAAAGGAGCAAGTACTGGTCGCCAAGCCAACCCCGCCCGGCGGCGGCGCCAGTTGCAGCACGGCAATGCTGCGAAGGGGCGCCCAGTTGCAGGCTCCCGAATTCAAAGACTTGGCGGTCAACACCGACGACGACAGCATCGTCGAACTGCTGTCGCGCCTACTCGGCATTCCCGAGAACCGTACCGATGTCGCGCTCGAACACAGTCGCGACAGCTACGATGCGAACGTCAAACACACGCTCTACTACCTGTTCCAGAAGCAGGGACTAGTTGCCAACAAGGACCAGCTCTTCTACCGCCAGAACGAGCAGTTCCAGCCGCAGGCAATCCGCGACACGCTGCCGATTCTGCTCGGCGTCTCCTCCCACGACCGATATGAACTGGAATCCAGGCTACGCACGGCTCAGCGGGATCTGAGGATCAGCAACAAGAAGCTGGAACAGGCGCGCGATACCGTCGATACATCGCACGAGCAGGCCATCGGCCTCTACTCGGAAGCCAGGGCGGTCGGTGTCATCGGCAACACAGACGGGAGCCCGAATGCCGACGGCGTCGTCGACACTTTGAGGTCGACGCTGATGTGGAAGCCCGAAACGGTGCCTGACGACGACGGCAGCCGGGTTTCGCTTCTGGAAGAAGAATTGGGCCAGCTGCGACAGGATCGCCGCGACACCCAGACCAGGATCGACGCGGCGCGCCAGTTTGCCAAACGGGCGGGTGGCTACGAAAGCGAGGCTGCCGAACAGATAGATCGTCTGGCCTCGATCAAGGCGCTGCCGAAAAATCCCGACAGCGGCGAATGGCAATGGCCGTTCAGCGAACGGAACTTGGCGCTGGAATCCCCGGTCGCCACCGTCCTGCTCAACGAGTTGGCGTCGCTCGATAAGGAATTGCGCATCGCCACCGGCCAGCGCCCGAAACTTGAAGCTTACCTGGCCGAACTGACCGGCAAGGCAGACGAGATCGCGGGCACCATCAAGCAGAAGGAAGCGGAGCTGTCCGCGGCGATCTCGGCCAACGAGGTCATCGCCCAGATGGGCACCCGCAACAACGCAGCTGCGCGTGTGGTCGGCCGGATCAGCCTGTTCTTGGAAACGCTCCTCCCGAACGAGGATCTCGCCAAGCTGGAAGCGGAGAATCGCCGCCTCAGCAACAAAGTGAAGCAGCTGGAGGAACAGATCGGTGCCGACGACAGCAACGAACGCCTGACCTCGATCCTCAACAACATATCGGCACAGGTGTCGCGGTACATCCAGAAGTTCAACGCCGAGTTTGGCCCCTATCCTGCGCGGCTCAACCTGCCGCAGCTGACGATCGTCTTCGATCGACCCGAGCGTCCGGTTCCTATGGGCCGGACCGGTGGCGGTGAAAATCACTTGGCCTACCACCTCTCGGCACTACTCGCCTTGCATCTGTTCGCAGCGCAGAACAACCGCCCGATCCCGCGCTTCCTGCTGATCGACCAGCCAACCCAGGTCTACTTCCCGTCCGAGCAGGTCTATAAGAACGCTGATGGCTCGGTGCAGAACACCGAGGCCGACGCCGACCTTGATGCGGTACGCCGACTGTTCGAGCTGTTACTGAAGTTCACGCAGGAGGACGCCCCCAGCTTCCAGTTGATCGTCACCGAGCACGCGAACCTCCGGGAGCAGTGGTTCCAGGCTGCTTTGGTAGAAGAGCCCTGGACCAAACCGCCTGCACTGGTTCCCGAGGATTGGCCGTAGAGACGACGCCCGCTCATTCAGGGACGTAGCCAACATGGAGATCGTCGGTGTATCTAGCGCAATTGAAAATATCGAATTTCAGAAAGCTGCAGACAGTCGATTTGAGCTTCCAGCCCGGATTGAACGTTCTGGTCGGGGCCAACAACGTCGGCAAGACCGCCGTCATCGACGCGCTGCGTGCTCTGCTGGCGGGATACGACGAACCCTACCCTCGACTGGATAGCGAAGACATGCACCGCCCCAAAGGTGGGGCTCCAGCAGGTGATATCGAATTCCGATACATCTTTCGCGACCTGGATGTGGACGATGAAGCCGACTTCCTCGCAGCACTGAAACCCGGCGACGCCGGCAGGCTTGAGGCCCATATCTCCATCCGTTACTCGGAAGCCGACAAGACCGGCCGACTGCGTGCCAAACGCTGGTGTGGCGACCACGAGGACCTTGGCCTGACCACCGACATGATGGAGAACTTACGCGGTGTCTATCTGCCGCCGCTGCGGGATGCCTCGCAGGGACTCAAGCCCAGCCGCAGCAGTCAGTTGTCACGCCTATTCCAGCTCCTCGCCGACGACGCGGGACGCGAAGGCATCAACGACGCGCTGAAGAAGCTCGACGAAGAACTGAAGAAGCATGAGCCGGTCGTCAACACGCATACGGCGATCAAGGGTCGCCACGACAGCATGCTCGGCCCGCAGCTTGCCCAGGTGCTCGACCTCGGCTTGAGCGGCAGCGATTTCCAGCGGCTGGCTTCGCGCTTATCGCTGCTGGTGGATACGTTCGAGATCGAGCAGAACGGACTCGGCTTCAACAACTTAATCTTCATGGCCGTGGTGCTCAGCGAGCTGGCCAAGAATCCTGACGCGAGATACCGCAGCTTGATCGTCGAGGAACCGGAAGCGCACCTGCATCCGCAGCTCCAAGCCGTGCTGCTCAGCTATCTGGAGATGATCAAGGCGGTTAAGGGCGAGAAGCCCGTCCAGTTGTTCGTCACCAGCCATTCCCCAAACTTCGCCAGCATCGCCGACCTCGACAGTCTGGTCTGCCTGGTCGACACGGGGAATTCCGTGGAGACGTTCTTTCCACGCACGATCACCTTCGACAAGGGAAAGCGCGAGAAATTGGAACGCTATCTCGACGTGACCCGTGCCGAACTGTTCTTCGCCCGGCGCGTCATCTTCGTCGAAGGTGCCGCCGAGTTGATGCTGGTAAGCGTGCTGGCGGAGAAGTGCGGTCACAAGCTACGCGTGCATGGCGTCAGCCTGATCAGCGTCGAAGGTCTGAACTTCGATTCGTTCCTCCCGCTGTTCGGCGAAAAGGCATTGAAGATCCCGGTGGCAGTCATCACCGACGCTGACCCGACTGCTGAACCGGAAGGCGGCGGGGAGGCGCAAGCTCTCTATCCGGCGCTTGGCGACGCGGTGAACGTGTCGGACAACACTGCCAAGATGAAGGAACGTGAAGACACCTTCGTCAAAGTCTTCCACGGACTCAAGACGCTGGAGTACGACCTGGCGCTACATGCCGACAACCGAACTGCGATGCTGGCCGCTCTCTCGGAGCTTCACCCAAAGATCGGCAAAGCGGTCTCGGCGGCGGTCGACGCTGCTGAAGGCGACGCGGCAAAGGCGCGCGCTCTGTTCAGCGGCATGTTCGAGCGCCCGCAGAATAACGTGCAGAAAGGCCGCTTCGGCCAAGCCTTGGCACAGGTGTTTGTCGATGGCGCCGCCTGCGTGGTACCGGACTACATAAGCAAGGCGATCGCCCATGCCTGCCAGGTTCAACAGGCCGCTCCATGACTCAGGTATCCGACGAGCAGCTGCAGATCATTGGCGCGCCGCTCGCGCCGATGTCCGTGATCGCCTGCGCCGGCAGCGGTAAGACGTTCACCGCCGTGCGCCGGCTTGCGCAGATGCGTCAGCATCTCGGTGAACACCGTGGCCGCGTCGCTCTCCTCTCGTTCTCCAATGTCGCGGTGGACACGTTCAGGCGCGAGTACCAAAACCTGGCGCAGAACACGTCCGGCGGATTTACTCATGATCGCGTCGAGATCGATACATTGGACGGGTTCATCACCCGCAATGTCCTGCATCCACATGCCTATCGGACGATGGGTGCGCAGCAGGCCGTGTTCCTGGTGACAGGCGGAGAAGCATTCCTCAACGGCTTCAAGTTCCGGACCGGCACGTACCCGCGCGATATCACGAAGATGCAGGTCGGCTTCGACCGCGGTAGTGTCTACTTCTGCTATGCGGACAACGACAGGACGCAAAGGCTGGACACCGCGTATGCGACGGGTCTCGTCCACCGTCTCGGGCGGGTGGGTGCCTACACTCACAACCTCGGGCGCTACTGGTGTTACCGCGTGCTGGACGACCAGCCCAACATCCTGCGCGTGCTGATCCGCCGCTACCCTCATATCCTGATCGACGAGGCGCAGGACATCGGCACGGTGCACCAGGCCATCATCGAGCAGTTTATCAACGCTGGCTGCCAGGTCTCGCTGATCGGCGACCCGAACCAAGGCATCTACGAGTTCGCCGGTGCGAACGGGATTTTCCTGACGCAGTACGGAGAACGGCAAGGCGTCAACAGTCTCGGCCTGACCAGGAACTACCGCTCCGTACCGGCAATACTGGCTCTTGCCAATGGGCTCTCGGCGCGTACCGACACCGCTGATCGGGGTGCACCCGAGACGACGCATGGCACATACTTCGTGCCCTACCGCAATGCCGAACGCGAGAACCTCATCGCCGCGTTCCAGGCTGCGGTGTTGGGCGCCGGCCTGAATATCGAACGCTCGGCGGTGCTCTGTCGAGGTCGTGACATGGCCGACCGGCTCGCCGGCAATGAAGGTGCACCGGGCCAGGGAACCGTCAAGGCTCTGGCACAGGCCGCGATCCTGCGGGATCGGCATCATGACTATCTCGGCGCGTTCAAACTGGTGGCTGCCTGTATCGTCGGCTTGCTGGCCAATCCGCCGCATGGACTCGTCGCACGGATCACGCAGCCTGCGCGCTACCCGGATGATCGGTTACTGCGCCGGCTCGTATGGACGTTCACCCGCGACCCGGATTTGGGGCTGCCCGCCGTTACATTGATCGGGGACACGCAGTGGCATCCGCAGCTACTGGAAAGGGCACGGGCACTGTTGGCGACGATCGAGCAAGAGCACGGACTGGCGGGCGCGAACAACCTGGGTAATAAGCTCGCGCGCAGAGGTTTGCCCAATACGCCGCTGATCGCTGCGGTCGATTTGGCGGCCAACAACGACGTGGTGCGAGTCCGCGTGGATACGGTGCATCAGGCAAAAGGCGAAAGCCTCGATGCAGTGCTGTACCTGGCGAACCGTGACCATGCCAACGCGCTATTGACCGGCGTGGATACCGAGGTTGGTCGCATCGGCTATGTCGCAGTAACCCGTGCTCGCAACCTCTTGTGGCTCGGCATACCGGCCAATGCGCTGGAGGAATTGCGACCGGCGCTGCTCGCTCGGGGATTTCAGGCGGCGGGCGTCGCAGGACTGGCGTGAGGGCCGGCAGTTGAACCTAAGAGTGTCAGAGGATGGCCTGCGGCCCTATCAGCGTCGACGCAACAGTTTGAAACTCGGCCCGGCAAGGCTTGGCTTCTACTTCGGCGTCTGCAGTGGCCACAGTGTCTGGCTAACCGGGGCATCACGAAACTCGCACATATGCGAGTCGTCATGGACAAAGATCGCATCGAATACCAAAAAGGCGCCCATCTCCATCAGGAGCGGCGCCAGGTACGTTGCCGCCTTGGCATAGCTGACGGCCGGCAACGGCCAGTTGTCGTAAACGAGCAGCCAGTTGGTCCGGTATCGAACAAACCCATCGGCGGTCGCCTTGGGCAACTTCTCCTTGACGTAGTGGGCTATTGCTGCCGCCCATTCGCGCTCCGGCGAATCGCCGACCCAAGCGCCACCGGGCGCATCCGCCTCGATCTCGCGCTTAAGTTCCGCGGCTGTCTTCCGTGGTTCACCCGGCGTAACGTGCGGGATGAAGTAAACATCCGGCCCCAAACCCTTCCCTCGCAGGAACTGCGCACGAGCAACGTTCTCGGGCACAGCTTCCGTATGTTCGATCCCGACGTCGTCGCCATCGGGCATGGCCAACAAGAAATCCGGTTTGTCCCGGTGGGTAAGCGTCAATGGAAACGAAAGCCGTTCCGCCGGCAGCGTCGCCAGCAAGTGTGCGATGCCGTACCGCTCTACATGGCAAGGTTTGCGCCCTTCCGAGCGCGCGGGAACCTCGATATCCAACTCGGCCAACCTGGCCTTTAACTCCGCCCAGGTGTCTGCCCGCAGGATGATGTCAGGCATCGGAGGGTCGCACTTCTTGAGGGGCCGCAGTGTGGCTACGATGTAAGTCCGAAACCACCGCGATCAACCTGTTGATCGGCTCGGCTAACCGCTTTGGCAACACGCGATGCTCTGTGTGCTTGCTCAACTCCGCAATCCAGCGATGCGCGATCCAGACGTCATCTTCCGGATGGTTGTTGTCCACACCGTTGCAATACTTGTATCCAACGAGCGCATCCGTGTGCGATAGCAGCACGCGCGCCATCGTCATGTGGAAACGATGGGCCTGAAGGTCTGCCGGGCCTTTGGGGCGTGGAAGCGTAAGACGCAGGCATCGCTGGTCGTTGAAGTCCTTCCAGTCTGGTCCAACGACCTGTCCCGCGCGCTCCAGCATCTTGCGCGATTGCTCGTTTTTCCCGTTGACCAACGCCACGGCGACCGCGTTCTTCGGGTATTCCAGCTTGTCGGCCAGCACGTTCATCCAGTGCACAAGCTTGTGCAAGGTGGCATCGTCCGCAAACACCAGGAACTGGTGACGTTGTTCGCTGTCGAGAAACGCCGGAAGTTGCGCGTAAAGGGGGTACAGTAGATCGTGGAGGTAGATATATGTCTGCCGGCGTCCTTGCTCGTGGCTCCGCGTGGTCGCAGTCAATACCTGCTGCGCCCACTCCGGCGTAAGTTCGGCCAGCGTCATCTCGGTGATGTCGATGGAGATGAGCGGAAAGCCGAGCGACTTGCCGATCAGCGCCTTGCGCCCATCGAAAGCGTGCCCAAGTTCGATTTCCACGCCGCCGAGAACCATTGGTTCCGTCTGGACAGGTGGGCCGAGCACAGCGACGTCAAGCCGGAACCGACTGCCGAAAGGAGTTTCCAGCGGATGTTCGGTCGCCACGCTGTCAGCGCCGAGCAGCAAGTTGCCTTCCAACGGGTAATCCGACGCATCCACGTCCTTGAATGACCAAGGCATCGCAAGCCCGGCATCCATGCGCCGCGCAAGCTCTGCGGCGACCAATTCCTTGGCGCGCCGGTGTTCGGAGCTTTCTTGCACGGTGCGCTGCCGACGACCTTCTTCGTCGTCGAAGTGTGCTCTTAGGTTGTACGCGTGATCGGCGGGAAGCTGCCGGAAGTGGGAACGACGGCGTAGCTTCCCGTTCTCAAAAGTGGGACTAACCCACGTCACCATCTGCTTCAACGCATCAGGAGACACCAGAGGCCATAGCTTGCGCGCGTGTTCCCGACTACGCACATCGCGCGCAGTGATTCGGGTCTGAAACAACCCTTTCCGCGAGAAGACGACGACGGCCTCATCCATGCTTGATGTTCAGCACTCTTGCGTCACGGTGCAGCGTCCGAGCGAAACCTGGCCCGAGTGCGGCGTACCGGCAACGCGCGACATGGTCAAGCGGCAACGGAAATACCGGGCGCATGGGTGCGCCGTGCCGGCTGCACAATGATTTCGACACGCTGGTCCAGCGACACCAGCGCCTGCATCAACCGTTCCAACGAAATATTCTGGAGCTTGTAGCGGCGTACCTGCGACACCTTGGGCTGGGTCATACCAGTGATCGCCGCCGTCTCGTTCTGACTCAGACCACGCCGGTCAATCAGCTCGTTGAGCTTGAGTGCAAGCGCCGCCTTCGCCGACAGTTCTTCCGCGTCGTTGAAACCGAGATCCAGCAGCACGTTGTCGGTGCCTTGTGGATTGTTTTTGCGAGCCATCACGTTCTCCCGCCCGCCCCATAGCGGGCGAGCACTGCTTTCAGCCGCTTCTCGATCAGTTCCACGTCCGGCTGCGGCGTGGCGATGCCGGACTTGGATTTCTTCTGGAACGCATGCAGCACATGCACCGCGTCGCCAAGCCGCACGGTATAGACCGCGCGGAAGGTGTCGCCCCGGTGGTCTTCCACCAGTTCGTACACCCCGGAACCCAGCCCTTTCCAAAGCTTGGCCGAATCCGGCGTGCCGCCCAGCTGGACGACAAACAGCGCCACACCCATGTCCTTCTGCACGTCGACCGGGAACTCCTTGAAGTCCTTTTTCGACGAGCCTTCCCAATAGAGAAGCTTGCGTTTCTGTACCATGAAATTATATCCGTTCGGGTATGAATGGCAAGCCCTGAATTGTCGTATCGCTGATACGCCAATTCAGGCACCACGTTCAGGAGCCGATCGCCGCCGGCGCTTCTGGCGCCGCGCGCTTTGTGCCAGGCGGCACTGCGCGCTTCGGGCTTTTTCGGTGGCGATAGGGTCGATAGTTGCCCTGACTGGTGCGGGTCTTCTCGCCTTCCGCGACGGGGTAAGCGGCCGGCGGCTGCACAGTCGGCGTAGCCGACGCCCGGCTGTCGATAGCGTCTCGCCGCAGGTTGGCGACCCTCTCAGCAGCCGCCCGCACCGGGTCATCCTCGGTATGCACATACGTCATGAACTGCGTGACGGTCTTGTGCGCGGTTAGCGCCATGCCTACCTTGATGGGAACGCCGGAATTGGCGATGTCAGTGGCTGCGCGATGACGAATGCCGTGCGTGCCGACATGCGGCACCTTGGCCCGTTCCAAGATGCGCCGCCAGGAGTTGTAATAGGTGCTTTCAGGCAGCGGTTCCTCGCTGTCGAAGATGGCCGGGCACACGTAAGGCGAATCGTTGATGCGCGGGGCATTGGACAACAGTTGGTAGGCTGCTTCGCTCATCGGCTTGGAAATGTCGCCGGTCTTGCTGTCTGGCCAGACGACGCGGCGATTCTCGAAATCGACCCAAGCCCATTCAAGCGTGCGGATCTCTATCATGCGTGCCGAAAACTCGAATTGCAGGCGGATCGCCAACGTCAGGGTCGGGTGTTCCAGCCCTTCGGCATCCGCCCGGTCGAGATAGGCATAGAGGCGCGCCAGCTCGTCGTTGACGATGTAGCGCGTCTCGCCATCTTCCCGGTACTTGGGGACGTGGCGGCACGGGTTTGAGCCGTCCGGCCGGTAGCCCCACACCTCGGCCATGTTGAGCATCTTGCGGAGGCAAGCCAGAATCCGGTTGGCCGTGACGGCGATATGCGCCTTGTCCCGCATCAGCGCCGTAATGTCCGCGCGCGTCAGGTCGGGCACCTTCATCTTGCCCAACGTCGGGATGATGTGACGGTCGATGTAGCCCTGGTAGGTATCGACCGTTCGGGGCTTGTTGCGCGGCTTCGAGTATTCCTCGATGAACTGCTCACACAACTCCTTGACCGTGGGGGCCATGCGCGCGGCCAGCTTGGCGGCACTAGGGTCGCTGCCCTTGCGCACGTCGGCCAGCCAGTCCTGCGCGATCGAGCGGGCCTGCTCGACGGTCAGCTCGCCGAATTGGCCGATTTTCGGCTTGCGGCGCTCGCCCCAGTTCGTGCGGTACTGGAGCATGAAGACCTTGCGGCCGTGGGCGGTGACTTTGCAGAGGAATCCAGGGACAATGGTGTCCCGCAGCTCGTAGTCTTTGCTGGTGATTTCGGCCGCATCGACGGCGGATTTGGTGAGCTTGATCTTGGCCATGACGCCTCCTAGTTCGAGATCGAACGCAGGAACCAGCCAGGAGCCACGGCATCGGAAAGTGTGCCGCAATCGGTCTGGTCAAGGCGTAAGGTTAGACGGGACTAACTCTTTGGAAAACCAAGCCCAGCAAGGCTTAGCGGGTTCCAGCGTAGCCCCATGCTATTCCTCAAGAACAATCTCAAAATCCGTTTCTGGCGACAGAGTGTGGGTTCGAGTCCCACCTTCGGCACCAAGCACTTAGAGAAAAACCTTGGAGATCCTCTAGGTTTTCGGTGCGGGATTTGTGCAGACTTTCATGCGCCGGCATAGCTCAGTTGGTAGAGCAGCCGCCTTGTAAACGGCAGGTCGCTCGTTCGATTCGAGCTGCCGCACCACTCTCCCTCCCAAGCCCGGCCGCCCGCCCTCACGGGAACGTTGCCGGGACGCCCGGCAGCTAATCGAGCGCCGCGTCCTTGCCCCACAGCGCCCGCATGTTGACGGATTCGCCGAGCGCGTCCCGGGGCAGCGAATCGCGTATGGCGTAAGCCGGTTCGCTGGTATCGCGCCGGATCGGGGTGACCATGCGCAACCCGCCGGGGCCGATGACCGAACCGACGCGCGGCGTCGTACCGCTCTCCCCGCGCTGGATCACCACGGCAATGTCGCCGTTGTTGAGCCGAACCACCGCGCCCGGCGGATACACGCCGAGCACCCTGATGAACTGGCCGGCGAGCTCGCGATCGACCGGCACGCCCTCGTCGAGGAATATCCGCCGCAGCGCAATCCTGGAATCGAGCGCGGGGCGGTAGGCGCGGCCGGAGACGCGCGCGCAATAGACGTCGGCCAACGCGACGATCTGCGCCAGATACGGGATGTCGGCACCGCGTTTCCGCGCGGGATAGCCGCTGCCGTCGATCACTTCGTGGTGATGCCTCACGGCCTCGATCCAGCCGGCGTCCTCGACCCCGCAGGCGATCAGCATCTGCGCGCTGCGCTGCGGATGCTCGTGGACGCTGCGGCGCTGATCGTCGCTGAGGGGCGCCTGCTGGTACTGCAGCGCGTCCCGCAGGGCCATCATGCTCAGATTCATGGTCAACGCGGCGGACGTCGCCGCGACGGCATCGACCGCCGACATCCCGAGCGCGGCGCCGACCACGTGGCAGGCGGTCGCGCTGTCTACGGCGTGGCGGACCGAATAGGGGGCGTCGCGCTGCAGCATGATGGCCGCCAGCGCGACATCCGGATTGACGCTGCATGCCTCGCGCAGCAGGCCCGCAATGCGCCAGACCTGCGCGGGTAGCTCGTCGCCCGGCGACCGCAGGACGCAGGCGGCCTCCAGTTGCCGGCGCGCTTCGAGGATCAGCGCCAGCGGCGAGCGTTCGGGCGGCGCCTGCGCGCTTTCGTCGTGCGCGCGGGTCACGTCGGCGTCGATGAACAGCCCGAACGCGATCAGCTTTTCGAGCTGCCGTTCGGTGGCGACGACGGCCCCCTGGCGCAGCAGAAGCACCCCCTTGGCCTCGTAGACGTCCCAAGGCAGCGGCGTGCCGACCGCGATATCAGCCCGTTCGATGCGACGCCGAGGCACGGCCCGCGCCCCGCTGGCGAATTCGCCGATCGCGCATGGCTGGTGGAGATACCGTGGATGCGTGCAACCTGGTCGCGCCTCACGCAAGGGCTGGAATCGGCTACCGCGCCCGGAACCCGGCCGGCGTCCTGCCGCGGACGCCCGACGCGCCCGGGCGAACCGGCCGGAGAGTCGGCAGGCGAGCGTCGCGCAGCCCGCCGCACGCTCCGTGCCTGGCAGGTTCGCCACGCTAGCGGCGGACGACGCCGGATCTTGAATCGCCGTCGATGGTGCGCGACATCGCTGCAGGCGCAGGCCGGCAGAGCGCCGCGGGCACACCGCAGGTTCGCACTCCGGCCGGGGCGCGAGACATCACTTCGACCGCAGCGGCCGGGCGGGCGCGGCGCGGCGCCGTAGGCATCGTCCTACGTCCGCACGCGGCCGCCGCCGACAGACGACGCGGCGGCGTGGGCGCAGAGTCATCCGCGTACGCGCCGGCGCGTCAGGGGCGACGCACCCGACAGGAGGCCGGCCGGCGCGTGCACGGCCCGCAGCAATGTCGCCCGTGTCCTGCCGCCATGATTCCGCAGGCCGGGCCGATGAGCCGGGCTCCCTGCCGCCCTGTGCCGGGCCTGCCGGCCCAGCCTGCCGACGCCGCTCACAGATCCCGCGCGACGCGAAAGCCGAGCCGGCCACTGCGCGTGTCCGCGGGCGCGGGCAGGCGGAACGCCGAGCGCACCTGGTCCGGGTCGCTGCCCCAGGAACCGCCACGCACCACGCGACGCTCGCAGCCGGGGTTGATCCAGGCGCTGCCGTCGCGGGCGGCGCGCGTGTAGTTGTCGTGCCAGCAGTCGTCCACCCACTCCGACACGTTGCCGCCCATGTCGTACAGGCCGAACGGGTTGGGCGCGAAGCTCATCACCGGCGCCGGGCCCCAGTAGCCGTCGCGGTAGCCTGGAAAGGCGTTGCTCCACAGCCGGTGGCTGGGCGAGCGGTCGCCGGCGCCAGTGACGTTCTCGACCGGCTTGCGCGGCGCGCCATCGCCCCACCAGTAGCGCGTCACGCTGCCGGCGCGCAGCGCGTATTCGAACTCGGCCTCGCTGGGCAGGCGGTAGCGTTTGCCGGTGCGCTGCGACAACCAGCGCGCGTAGGCGTCGGCGTCGTTCCAGGACACGTTCACCACCGGGTCGCCGTCTCGCGCGCGCGCGCCGGTGTAGTCGTCCTGCCAGGTCGCGCGGCGCGAATCGCGCATGCTGCCGCTGGCCTCGTCGTACACGCTGGATCCACCGAGGCGCTCGGCGCTGGTGACGTAGCCGGTGGCGCGCACGAATTCGCGGAACTGGCCGACCGTCACCTCGCTGCGCGCCAGCGCGAAACCGTTGGCGATGTCGACCTGGTGCTGCGGCCCCTCGCTGGCGCGGTGGCCGGGCTCGCCGTCGGGCGAACCCATCAGGAAGCTGCCGGTCGGCACCACCACCATCGACGGCCCCTGCCCAGCGGTGTCGAGGAAGCGGTCGGCGAACACCTGGCCGGGGCGATAGCTGGCGTACAGCCGCGCGTTGCGCAGGCGCACGTTGAACTCGTCCACGCCGGGCACGTCCGGGCTGATGGCCAACGCCTGCCGCGCCAACTGCTGCGCCAGCGCGGGATTGCCGGCGTCGAGCGCCGAGCGTGCCTGCGCCAGCACGCTCTCGGCGCGCTGCCGGCGGATGCCCTCGACGCGGCCGCGCGTGTCCTGCAGCGCCTGCGACCCGGGCAGGATCGCCGCCGCCTGGGCCAGCGCCGCGTCGACCCCGGCGAAATCGTCCTGCGCGACCGCGGCCAGCGCCTGGTCGAGCGCACCGCGCTGGATCTGCTCCAGCCCCTGGTGCGCGACCGCGTTCTGCGGATCGGCAGCCAGCGCCTTGCGGTACAGGTCGAGCGCGCTGGCGCCGGCCGGTGTCGTCGCCTTGCCCTGTTTGAGCAGGTCGGCCGCCTGCACCAGCAGCGGGCGCACCTGCTGTTGCGCCTTGATGCGCTGGTCGAGGCGCGCCGCGTCGGCGTCGGAATCCGGTACCTGCTTCAGCGCGGCGAGCACATCGCCGGCCGCGTCGTCGTCGCCGGCGGCCAGCGCCTGCTCGCTTTCCGCCAAGAGGCGCGCGCGTAGCTCGGCGAGGCCGGCCTTGGCGCGGCGGTTGTCCGGCGCCAGCCCGAGCACTGCCGCGTACAGCGACAGCGCGGTGTCCGCGCCCGGCCCGACCAGGCGGCCACCCTGATAGGCCTTGCGCGCGCGATCGAGCAGCTTGTCGATCTCGGGCGTGGACGCCGCCTCGCCGCCGGCGACTGCCGCCGCCGCGTGGCGCCGTTCGATCACCACCGCGGGCGCCAGCGAGATCGGCGGCCCGGCGTCGCGCTCGGGCGCCTGCGACGGCGTGCCGGCCGGACGCTGCTCGAAGCCCATCGGCGCGGCCGCATTGTCCGCGATGCGGTCGCGCTCCTGCGGCGGCGCGCCGGGGCGCACGTGCAGCAGGTCCGGGTAGAAGCGATACAGCAGCGCGAAGCCGAGCAGCGCCACGCCCGCCGCGCCCCCGAGGGCGTGCTGGCGGCGGACGGTTTCGGTGCTGGGCATGGTTGGGTCCGGGCGGTGGCGCTGCTATCGTGGGGCGTTCACCATAGGCAATGCCACGCGGTTGGGCAACGGGCCCCAGGAGGCGCATGCAGCACATTACCGGACACCCCGCGCAGGCGGCATGGATCGCCGACGATGCGACCCTCGCCGCATTCATCGACGCCCTGCCGGCCGGCGCACCGCTCGGTCTCGACACCGAGTTCATGCGCCGCAGCACTTTCTATCCCCAGCTCGCGCTGCTGCAGCTCGCCGCCGACGGCCACGCGGCGCTGGTCGATCCGCTCGCCTTCGCGCCGGGCGCGGCGTTGCGCACGCGGCTGGCGGACCCGGGCACGACGTGCGTGATGCACAGCGCCAGCGAGGATCTCGAAGCGCTGGCCGCGCTGCTGCCCGCCGATCCGATCCGGCTGTTCGACACGCAGATCGCTGCGGCGATGGCCGGCATGGGCTTCGGGCTCAGCTACCAGAAGCTGGTCGCGGCCGTGACCGGCGTCGAACTGCCCAAGGGCGAGACCCGCTCGGACTGGCTGCAGCGCCCGCTCACCGCCTCGCAGCGCGAATACGCCGCCCAGGACGTACACCATCTCGATGCGCTGCACGCCGAGCTGCGCGAGCGGCTGGCCGCGCGCGGGCGCCTCGCCTGGCACGCCGAGGACTGCGCCCGCCTGGTCGAGCGCGGCCGCGCACGCGAAGGCGACGCGCAGCCGCAGCGCGCGTTCCGCAGCGCCGCCGACTGGCCGCGCGAGCAGCAGGCGCTGCTGCGCCGCGTGCTGCGCTGGCGCGAGTCGACCGCGCGCACGCAGGATGCGCCGCGCCCGTGGCTGCTGGAAGACGCGCAGGCGCTGTCGCTCAGCCAGCAGCCGCCGCGTTCGCTGGGCGAGCTGCACGAGCGCACCAAGGGCCAGCGCGCACTGCGCTCGGCACAGCGCGCCGACCTGCTCGACACGCTGCGGCGCCCGCTCGACGTCGCCGAGATCGAGGCCACCGCCGCGATCCCGGGCGCGCCCGAGGGCGAAGCCAAGCGCGCGCTGGCGGCGATGAAGCAGGCCACCGACGCGCTCGCCGTCGAACTCGACCTGCCCGGCGGCCTGCTCTGCCCGCGCCGCGCGCTGGAGGAATACGTCGTCACCCGCACCTGGCCGGAGCTGCTCGAAGGCTGGCGCCGCGAGGCGCTGGAAGCGCGTCTGGCGCGGCTGCTGCCGGACTGAGATGGCGACCGTCGCCACCGCGTTCGCGCCCGCCTGCGTCGGCAACGTCGCGGTTGGCTTCGACATCCTCGGCCACAGCATCGAGGGCCCCGGCGACAGCGTGCGCGTGCGCCGCATCGACGCGCCCGAAGTCCGCGTCGAGAACGTGCACGGCACCGTCGACGACCTGCCGCGCGACTCGCGCAACACCGCGGTCGCCGCGCTGCAGGCGCTGCGCAGCGCGTGCGGCATCGAGCACGGCTACGCCGTGTCGATCGGCAAGGGCATCCCGCTCGCTTCCGGCATGGCCGGCTCGGCCGCCAGCGCGGTCGCGGCGGTGGTCGCGGCGAACGCGCTGCTGCCGGCGCCGCTGCCGGCCGAGGCGCTGTTCGAGCACGCGCTGAGCGGCGAATCGGTCGCCAGCGGCGGCCGCAACGGCGACAACGTCGGCCCGCTGCTGCTCGGCGGCCTGGTGCTGGCCGCGCGCGGCAGGCTGGTTCCGATCGAAGTGCCGCCCGCGTGGCGCTGCGTGCTGGTGCACCCGCACGCGCACGTGCTGACCCGCGTCGCGCGCGAGCGCCTGCGCGAACCGTTCGCGCTGGCGACCGTGGTCGAGCAGACCGCCAACCTCGCCCTGGTGCTGGCCGGCTGCCAGCGCGGCGACGCCGCGCTGGTCCGCGCCGGCCTGGCCGACGCGCTGGCCGAACCGCGGCGCGCCGACCTGGTGCCCGGCTTCGCCACCGTGCAGCGGGCGGCGCGCGACGCCGGCGCGCTGGGCTGCAGCCTGTCCGGTGCCGGCCCGAGCATGTTCGCGTGGTTCGCCGACGCGAGCGCAGCGCACGCCGGAGCCGCGGCGATGCGCGCCGCCTTCGCCGCCGCCGGCCTGGCCAGCGACGCCTGGATCTCGCCGATCGCCGGTCCCGCCGCGCGCGTGCTCGAGGTGGCCTGACGGGGCTTGGCGACGCGCGCGCGCTGCTGCTAATATTCGCGGCTCGCGTGGGGCGGTAGCTCAGCTGGGAGAGCGTCGCGTTCGCAATGCGAAGGTCGGGAGTTCGATCCTCCTCCGCTCCACCACTTCCATCCAGACGAAGACGGCGCGTCGACGCTCGCAGCGTGACGCGCCGTTTTCGTTTATGCGCCACCTCGTTCAGCGGCCGGGCGCAGTCGCCGTCGAGGGACCGTCGAGCAGGCGCGCCACCGCCGGGTCGAGGCTGCGCATGAACGCCTCGACCTGCGCGGTGTAGGCGGAAGCCGTTCCCAGCGTCTCGTTGATCTCGCGGTGCGAGAGGTCTTCCTCGATCACCTGCGCGCGCGTGCCCAGCGACCTGGCCTTGGCGACGAAGCCCTGCGCCTGCGGGCAAGCGTTGTCGCGACGGCTGGAGCACACGGCAAGGAACGGCGCGCCCGCGGCGTCGAGCCGCACGTCGGGCGAAGCCGCGGCCCAGGTGTCCGGGTTGCTGCCGAAGGCATCGTCGAACAGGCGCATGTGCCGCGCCCGCATGACCGCGGCCACGTCGTAGGCCGCGCTGTCCAGCGACACGACGCCCAGCCACGGCGCAGCCCCCTGCGCCGTCGCGATCGACGGCGCGGCCTCGAGCAGCGACACCAGGTGCGCGCCGGCGGAATGGCCCATCAGGATGAAGCGCGCGCCGTCGCCGCCCCACGATGCCGCCTGCCGCTGCGCCGTCGCCAGCGCGCGTCCGACGTCGTCGGCCTGCTGCAGCGGCGCCGTGTCCGGCAGCATGCGGTAGTCGATCGAGATCAGCACGAAGCCGCGCGGCACCCAGCGCGCGACCTTGTTCTCGATCACCCTGCGCATGGCTTTGTCGCCACGCGCCCAGCCGCCGCCGTGCACCATGAAGATCACCGGCGCGTCCTGCGCGTGGGCGGGCGCATAGACATCCATGCGCTGCCGCGGATCGGGGCCGTACGGCACGTCGCGCACGACGCGGATGCCGGGCGGCAGCGTCGCCGGCCCGTCGCGGTCGCCCGCCTGCGCGCGCCGCTGCTGCAGCAGATCGCGCAGCGGACCGGCGGCGGCGGTCTGGTACGGCAGGGCCGCGGCCATGGCAAGCACACAGGCCAGCAGCATCGTCGGTTTCGTCATCCTGATTCCTCCGTTCGCATCATCGCGCATGTCGGTCGGCGCTCAGCACTGGATCGGGTTGCCCTGCGCATCCTTGCACGAGCCGCTGTGGGTGAGGCCCTGGCCTTTGGTGTAGCTGGTCTCGCCCTGATAGGTGTCGCCGCTGGCGCCGGTGACAGTGCTGTCGTGCGTGATGGTGCCATCGGCCGCGGTGGTGCTGCCGGCGTAGCTGCCCTTCGCGCCGCTGGCCGTGGTCTGGCGGCTGCTGCTGCGCTGGCCGTCGGCGCTGCGCGATGTGCTGCCGCTGCTGGAGAAGCTGCCGCCCGCTGCGGTGTGGCCGCTGTTCTGGTAGCTGGGCTGGGAGGATCCGTCCGCGTTGCGCGTGTAGCTGTTGCGGCCGCTGTCGCTGCCGCCGTCGGCACCGGCGACCGTGTGGCCGCCCTGGTGGACGATGGTGCCGTCGGCCTCGCGCGTGGTGACGCGGCCGGCGCGCGCCGTGCCGCCGGGCCCAACGTAGGCGCCGCCGCTGACGTGGGTCACGCTGCCGTCGCCGTTGAAGCGGGTACCGCCGACGTGGATGCCGCGTTTGCCCGCCGCACCGCGCGCCGCGATGGCGTGCCCGGTTTGTGCGCCGCCGCCGGCGGTGCGCCGCGCACCCGCGGCGTGCCACGCGCCGGCGGCGGACGGTTGCGCCATCGCCAGCGCGGCTGCGCAGACGACGGCGAGCGGGACAAGGCGGATCATCGGCGAATTCGACATGGCGGGTTCCTCGACGGGTGATGGGTGCGCCGGCGAACCGCCCGGTCCGCGACGCGCCGCCATCGTTCCCCAATGCCGCCGCCGAGGTGTTTCCGGACGAGCGCAGGATGTCAGCGCCTGTTTCCGCAAGGCAGTCCGGAAACATCCGCTTACATACCCTGCCACGCCGCGCTTGCCGGCGTTCCGGGCACACGACATAGTCCGCGCCCATGGAAACCGCCCACATCCTCGTCGTCGACGACGACCTGCGCCTGCGCGACCTGCTCGAGCGCTACCTCGGCCAGCAGGGCTTCCACGTGCGCGGCGCGGCGCATGCGGCGGCGATGCGGCGCGCGCTGGCGGAGCACCACGTCGACCTGATCGTGCTGGACCTGATGCTGCCCGACGCCGACGGCCTGGAACTGTGCCGCACATTGCGCGCCGAGGGCGTCGAGACGCCGGTGATCATGCTCACCGCCAAAGGCGACGAGGTAGACCGCATCGTCGGTCTGGAGATCGGCGCCGACGATTACCTGCCCAAGCCGTGCAGTCCGCGCGAGCTGGTGGCGCGCATCCGCGCCGTGCTGCGCCGGCGTCCGCGCGCGCCGGCGGGCGCGCCGCAGGCCGCGCTGGCGACGGTGCGCTTCGGCCGATTCCGCTTCGACCCGGCTACACGGCAATTGCTGGACGGCGAGACGCCGATCAGGCTGACCAGCGGCGAATTCGCGGTGCTGGCGGCGCTGGCCGCACATCCGTTCGAGACGCTCAGCCGCGAGCGCCTGATTGCGCTGGCGCGGGGACGCGACCACGAAGCATTCGACCGCAGCGTCGACGTGATGGTGTCGCGCCTGCGCCGCTACCTCGAGGACGACCCGCGCCAACCGCGCTGGCTGCAGACGGTGTGGGGCGAAGGCTACGTGTTCGTGCCCGACGGATCCGTGTCCGCGAGGAACCCGCCGTGAAACGCGGCCCGAGCACGTTCGCGCTGGTGCTGGCGCTGGTGGCGCTGGCGCTGCTGCTGGCGCTGGGCCTGTCCGGCCTGCTGTCCACGCGCGCCAGGCTGCACATGGTCGGCGAGACCTACGGCCGCCTGATCGTGGTCGCCGCGCTCGCCGCCGACGACGTGGACGCGCGCCGCAACGCGGGCTCGGCGGCCACCCTGGCCGAACTGGAACGCGCCGGCGCGCGCTTCTCGACGCAGCAACCGCCCGCGCCGACGATCCGCGTCGCGCCCGCGCTGCTGGAAGTCGGACGCACCGTCGGCCGCCTGCTGGGCGATCCCGCGCGGGTGGCCGTGACGCAGACGCCCGAATCGCAGGTCTGGGTGCGCAGCGCGCACGATCCGCGGCGCTGGATCGTGCTGCGCGCGGCCAGCTACCGCCGTGCGGTGATCCAGTCGATGCTGCTGACCGCGCTGATCGCCGGCCTGATGGCGCTGGCGGCGGCGGCGCTCGCCGCGCGTCTGCTGACGCGGCCACTGGAGCGGTTGGCCGTCCGCGCGGAAGCGCTGCTCGCCGGCGCGCCGGTGCACGACACCCTCACCGGCAGTCCGCGCGAGGTGCGTCGCCTCGCCGACGCCATCGGCCAGGCCGGCGCACGCCTGCGCGGCGTCGCGCGCGAGCGCGAGCTGATGCTGGCCGGCATCTCGCACGACTTGCGCACGCCGCTGGCGCGGCTGCGCCTGGCGCTGGAGCTGGGCGACGCCGGCGATCCGCAGCGGCGCGCGGCGATGGTCGCCGACCTGGAACAGCTCGACGGCGCGCTCGAGCAGTGCCTCGCCTTCGTGCGCGACGGCCGCGACGAGGCGACGCGCGAGGTCGATATCGCCACCCTGGCCGGCCAGCTGCTGGCCCTGCGCGGGCAGCCCGACGACTGGCAGTTCGACGGCCCTGCGCAACTTCCCGCCCAGGTACGGCCCAGCCTGCTGCGCCGCGCGATCGGCAACCTGATGGACAACGCCGAACGCCACGGCGCGGCGCCGTTCCGGGTCGCGCTGGACAGTGATGCGCACGGCATCCTCGTGAGCGTGTCCGACCACGGCCCCGGCGTGCCGCCGGAACTGCTCGGTCAGCTCGGCCGTCCTTTCCTGCGCGGCGACCGCGCGCGCAGCAACGCGGGCACCGGGCTTGGCCTCAGCATCGCGATGCGCGCCGCCGAGCTGCACGGTGGCCGGCTCGATCTGCGCAATGCCCATGGCGGCGGCTTCGTCGCCACCCTGCACCTGCCCTGCTCGCCTGCGGCCCCCTGAGAGGGAACCGCTCCCCACGCGTTCCGCCGCACCCGTCCACCGCCTGCGCGCCCGTCACGACCGGCGGCGCGTGCGCCCCGGACTGTCTGCGCGCCGCGCGCTCGCGCCACCGCTACGGCGGCGACGCGGCGCGCAATCCCTGCGTGTCGGTTGCGCTCAGCTGACCGCGATCCTGCGGCCGTGACCGTTGCCCTTCTTGGGCAGCGTCAGCGACAGCACGCCGTTGTCGTAGTGCGCCTCGACCTTGGTGCTGTCCACTTCGGCCGGCAGCGCGAAACCGCGCAGCACCTTGCCGTAGTAGCGTTCCTGGCAGACCTCGGACTCACCCTTCTTCTCGGTCTCGCGCTTGACCTCGGCGCTGATGGTCACGCGATTGCCTTCCACCGACACCTCGATGTCTTCCTTCTTCACGCCGGGGATCTCGGCGTTGACGCGGTAGGACTTGTCCTCCTCGATCACGTCCATGCGCATGTCGGGCGTGGGCTCCATCTCGCGCCAGAACGGGCGCATGCCGACGTTGCGGAACATGTCCTCGAAGTCCATCGACGGATCGATGCGGGACAGGGTTTTGAATGGATTCCAGCGAGCCAACTGCGTCATGACAACCTCCGGGTCGAATGTTCGGCCGCGTCAGGAAACGCGACCGTCGGATTTCCGCATCTGCGGCGGCAAGGCCTGCTGCTGCGGACACCGCATCGAGGCTAGACGGCGCGGCGCGGCGGTTATTGAGCGAGGTCAACAACCGGCACGGATTGGCTTTGCGGCAACGTCCACGCACAATAGTCGGGCCGGCCCCGTAGCTCAGCTGGATAGAGCGCGCCCCTCCTAAGGGCGAGGTCACAGGTTCAAATCCTGTCGGGGTCGCCACGTTTTCCCGCGTCGGGCTCGCGGCGGACGCCGCCATGCGCGTCCCCGCCCGGCGGGCCACGTGCAGCGAGCCGCTTCCGCGCCTCTGCTAAACTTGCGGCTTTACGCGGCGCCTCGCGTCCGCCCGTTTCCCGCAGGAGCTCCCATGTCGCAGCAGATCCTCAAGGCGCTCGGCCTCGCCGAGACCAACTCCGGCACCTACCTCGGCAACGGCGAGTGGTCGAAGACCACCGACGCCGGCGTGCTCGCGCCGGTCAACCCGGCCACCGACGCGGTGATCGCCAAGGTGTACGCGAGCTCGGCGGCCGACTACGAGACGATCGTCCGGCGCGCGCAGGAGGCGTTCAAGGCCTGGCGCGCGACGCCGGCGCCGAAGCGCGGCGAGGCGGTGCGCCTGTGCGGCGAGGCGCTGCGCCGGCACAAGGACGCGCTCGGCTCGCTGGTCGCGCTGGAGATGGGCAAGATCAAGCCGGAAGGCGACGGCGAAGTGCAGGAGATGATCGACATCGCCGACTTCGCCGTCGGCCAGAGCCGCATGCTGTACGGCTACAGCATGCACTCCGAGCGCCCCGGCCACCGCATGTACGAGCAGTGGCACCCGCTCGGCCTGGTCGGCATCATCTCCGCGTTCAACTTCCCGGTCGCGGTGTGGGCGTGGAACAGCTTCCTCGCCGCGATCTGCGGCGACATCTGCATCTGGAAGCCGTCGCCGAAGGTGCCGCTGTCGGCGGTCGCCACCATGAAGATCTGCAACGAGGCGCTGCGCGCCGGCGGCTTCCCCGACCTGTTCTTCCTGTTCAACGACGCCGGCACCGAGCTGGCGGCGAAGTTCGTCGACGACCACCGCATCCCGCTGATCAGCTTCACCGGCTCCACCGCGGTCGGCCGCCAGGTCGGCGTGCGCGTGGCGCAGCGCATGGGCCGCTCGCTGCTGGAGCTGGGCGGCAACAACGCGATCATCCTCGACGAGAGCGCCGACCTGAAACTGGCGATCCCGGCGATCGTGTTCGGCGCGGTCGGCACCGCCGGCCAGCGCTGCACCAGCACGCGTCGCCTGATCGTGCACGAGTCGATCGTCGGCGCGGTGGTCGAGAAGCTGGCCGCCGCCTACAAGCAGGTCGAGACGAAGATCGGCGATCCCACCGATCCGAAGACGCTGATGGGTCCGCTGACCGACAAGGGCGCCGTGCAGCGCTACCTCGCCGCGGTCGAGAGGGCCAAGGCGGCGGGCGGCACCGTCGTCACCGGCGGCAAGGCGCTGAGCGACCGTCCGGGCAACTTCGTGCTGCCGACCATCGTCACCGGCCTGAAGAATTCCGACGAGGTGGTGCAGACCGAGACCTTCGCGCCGATTCTGTACGTGCTGCCGTTCAAGACGCTGGACGAGGCGGTCGAGATGCAGAACGCCGTGCCGCAGGGATTGTCCTCGGCGATCTTCACGCAGAACGTGAAGGCCTCCGAGCGCTTCCTGTCGGCGGCCGGCTCCGACTGCGGCATCGCCAACGTCAACATCGGCACCTCCGGCGCCGAGATCGGCGGCGCCTTCGGCGGCGAGAAGGAAACCGGCGGCGGCCGCGAGTCGGGTTCCGACGCGTGGAAGGCGTACATGCGCCGCCAGACCAACACCATCAACTGGTCGGACGCGCTGCCGCTGGCGCAGGGCATCAAGTTCGATTTCTGACGGGATTCTGGATCCGGAAAGGCACGATCGCGTAGGTGGGCCTTGGCCCACCGCATGCGCGGCATGATGTCGATACGGTGGGCTGAAGCCCACCCTACGCGACGTGTGTCATCCGGCGCGCCTCCGGAATCCGGACAGCGCCCGTGGCAGGAGCCTGCGTGCAGGCGACCTGTCGTCCGGCGGCTTCCTCATGCAAGCGGAAAGCCGCAACGGACGGCACAATGGCTTCCCGCTTGCGCGGGAATGACGACCATCCAATGGTTCCGGGGAGACCATCGCCATGAGCACGCCACTGCCCGCCCGCCGCACCAGCACCCTCGCCGTGGTCAGCCTGGTGTTCGGCCTGCTGTGCTGGTTCGCGCTGCCGGTGATCGGCGCGCTGATCGCGGTGGTCTGCGGGCACATGGCGCGCAGCGAGATCCGCCGGAGCCGCGGCGAGCTGGAGGGCGACGGCATGGCGGTCGCCGGGCTGGTGCTCGGCTGGCTGCATCTCGCCGCGGCGATCCTCGCCGTCGTCAGCGCTTTCCTGTTCTTCGGCGGCCTGGTCTGGTTCGCGCATTTCTTCCACGGTTGACCGCTCCTTGTACGCACTCGCCCGCCCACTGCTGTTCTGCCTCGACGCCGAGCGCGCGCACGATCTCGGCCTGATCGGCATCGAATCCGCCTACCGCACCGGCCTGAACGCGCTGCTGGCGACGCGCCCGGCGCCGCTGCCGACGCGCGCATTCGGGCTGGAATTCGCCAACCCGGTCGGCCTCGCCGCCGGCCTGGACAAGAACGGCGCGCATGTCGACGCGCTGGCCGCGCTGGGCTTCGGCTTCGTCGAGGTCGGCACGGTCACGCCGCGGCCGCAGCCCGGCAACCCGAAGCCGCGCATGTTCCGCCTGCCGGAACACCAGGCGGTGATCAACCGCATGGGCTTCAACAACGACGGCGTCGACGCGCTGGTGCGCAACGTCGAGCGCGCCCGCTACGACGGCGTGCTCGGCATCAACATCGGCAAGAACAAGGACACGCCGAACGCGCGCGCCGCCGACGACTACCTCGCCTGCCTCGAACGCGTGTACGCCCGCGCCAGCTACGTTACCGTCAACATCTCCTCGCCGAACACGCAGGGGCTGCGCGACCTGCAGGGCGAGGAGGCGCTGAAACGCCTGATCGGCACGCTGCGCGACGCGCAGGAGCGGCTGACCGTGCAGCACGGCCGCTACCGGCCGATGCTGCTGAAGATCGCGCCGGACCTCACCGAAGCCGAGCAGGACGGCATCGCCGAGGCGCTGCTGCAGGTCGGCGTCGACGGGCTGATCTGCACCAACACCACCATCGACCGCGACGCCATCGCCGGCCATCCGCTGGCGCAGGAAGGCGGCGGCCTGTCCGGACGCCCGGTGTTCGCCAGGTCCACCGCCGTGCTGCGCGGCATGGCCGAGCGCCTCGGCGACCGCATCCCGCTGGTCGGCGTCGGCGGCATCCTCGGCGGCGACGATGCCGCGGCCAAGATCCGCGCCGGCGCCGCGCTGGTGCAGTGCTACACCGGCCTGGTGTTCCGCGGCCCGGAACTGATCGGCGAATGCGTGGAGGCGATCCGCACCCTGCGGACGCACGCCGATGCGGCCTGAGCGCGTCGACATGGGCGGCTACGCGCTGACCGAGGACGCGCCGCTGGCCAGCCGCAACACGCTGCGCGTCGCCGCGCGCGCGGCGCTGCTGGCCGAAGTGCACGACGCCACCGTCCTGCCCGGCCTGTTCGCGCAGCCGGCACTGCGCGACGGCCGCGTGCTGGTGCTGGGCGAAGGCTCCAACGTGCTGTTCACCCGCGACTATCCCGGCACCGTCGTGCAACTCGTCACCCACGGCGTCGAGGTGCTGGAAGAACGCGACGGCGTCGCGCGCGTGCGCGTCGCCGCCGGCGAGCGCTGGGACGACTTCGTGCGCTGGTCGCTGGGCCAAGGTTTCGCCGGGCTGGAGAACCTGATCCTGATTCCCGGCACGGTCGGCGCCGCGCCGATCCAGAACATCGGCGCCTATGGCGTCGAGGCCGGCGAATTCGTGCACGCGGTGGAGGCGTTCGATCGCCGCACCGGCGCTACCGTGCGCCTCGACCGCGCCGCCTGCGCGTTCGCCTACCGCGACTCCGTGTTCAAGCGCGAGCCGCAGCGCTGGGTGGTGGTCGCCGTCGAGTTCGACCTGCCGCATGCGCACGCGCTGAAGCTGGATTACGCCGGCGTGCGCGAGGAACTGGCGGCGATGGGCGTGGACAAGCCCGCGCCCTACCACGTCGCCGAGGCGGTGGTGCACCTGCGCACGCGCAAGCTGCCCGACCCGGCGGTCATCGCCAACGCCGGCAGCTTCTTCAAGAACCCGCGCGTGCCCGCGGTCCAGGCCGAAGCGCTGAAGCGCGAGCACCCCGCCTTGCCGCTATGGCCGACCGCCGACGGCGCCGCCAAACTGTCCGCCGCGTGGATGATCGAAGCCTGCGGTTTCAAGGGTTTGCGTGAGGGTGATGCGGGCATTTCCAACCGGCACGCCCTGGTGCTGGTCAACCACGGCCGCGCCAGCGGCGCCGAACTGTGGGCGCTGGCCGAGCGCGTGCGCGAAGGCGTGCGCGCGCGCTTCGGCGTGACCCTCGAACCGGAGCCGGTGATCGTCTGACCCGCGTGGCGCGGCGGGCGGCGACGGGCTTACATTGGCCGCCATGCAAGCGCGCGACCTCGGTTACCTCGCCGTGTTCGTCCTCGTCCTGCTGCCGCCGGCAGCCGCGGGTCTGGCGGACGCCGGGCTCGCGCCCGGCCTCGCCGCCTGGCTGCCGATGGTGGTCGTGTTCGGGCTGGTGCCGCTGGCCGACGCGCTGATCGGGCAGGACCGGCACAACCCGTCGCCGGCCGAGGCCCACGCTCGCGAGGAGGCGCGCGTTTTCCGCTGGCTGACCTGGCTGTGCGTGCCGGCCTGGCTGGCGCTGCAGGCGTGGTGCGCGGCGCGTTACGCGGCATGGCCGCCGGGCCGGCGGGACGGCTCGGCTGGCTGCTGTCGTGCGGCGTGCTCGGCGGCATCCTCGCGATCAACGTGGCGCACGAGCTGATCCACAAGCCCGGACGCCTCGAACCGTTCCTCGGCGGCGTGCTGCTCGCCAGCGTCGGCTACGTGGGCTTCAAGATCGAACACGTGCGCGGCCACCACGTGCATGTGGCGACGCCGGCGGATGCTTCCTCGGCACCGCTGGGACGCTCGTTGTATGCCTTCCTGCCGCGCGCCCTGCTGCGCAATGCCGTCGCCGCCTGGCGGCTGGAGGCCGCGCGGCTGCGTGCGCGCGGCCAGGCCGTCGTCTCGCCGCACAACGAGCTGCTGCGCTGGAACGCGCTGTGGCTGGCCATGCTCGCCGCCTACGCCCTCGGGTTTGGCGTCGCCGGCGCGCTGTTCTTCCTGGCCAGCGGGCTGGTCGCCGCCGCCAGTCTGGAGGTGATCAATTACGTCGAGCACTACGGGCTGCGCCGTCGCGAGACCGCGCCCGGCCGTTACGAGCGCGTCGACCATCGCCATTCCTGGAACTCCAGCGCGCGCCTGACCAACTGGCTGCTGTTCCATCTGCAACGCCACTCGGACCACCATGCGCATGCACGGCGCCGCTATCAGGTGCTGCGCCACCACGACGAAAGTCCGCAACTGCCCGCCGGCTACGCGGCGATGTTCCTGCTCGCGCTGCTGCCGCCGCTGTGGCGCCGCGTGATGGACCGCCGCGTGCGCGCCTACTACGACGGCCCCGCGTCGCCGCTCACGCCGCGCGGCGCGGGCGCTCCAGGCTCGGCAGGAACACCGTGAGGATGCCGAGCAACGGCAGGAACGCGCACAGGCGGTAGACGAACTCGATGCCGTGGTGGTCGGCGAGCTGGCCCAGCACCGCGGCGCCGATGCCGCCCATGCCGAAGGCGAGTCCGAAGAACAGGCCGGAGATCGCGCCGACGCGGCCGGGGATCAGCTCCTGCGCGTAGACCAGGATCGCCGAGAACGCCGACGCCAGGATCACGCCGATGATCACCGTCAGCACGCCGGTCATCGCCAGGCCGGCGTGCGGCAGCATCAGCGTGAACGGCGCGACGCCGAGGATCGAGCCCCAGATCACGTACTTGCGGCCGATGCGGTCGCCGACCGGGCCGCCGATCAGCGTGCCCGCCGCCACCGCGGCCAGGAACACGAACAGGTGCAACTGCGCGTCCTGCACCGACAGGCCGAACTTGTGGATCAGGTAGAAGGTGAAGTAGCTGCTGATGCTGGCAAGGTAGAAGTACTTCGAGAACACCAGCGCGAACAGCACCGCCAGCGACTGCGCGACCACGCGCCGCGGCAGCGTCGGATGCGCATGCTCGGCGACGCGCGGACGCTTGGCGCGTTCGGCCATGTGGTCGCGGTACCAGCCGCCGACCTGCAGCAGCACCACGATCGCCAGCAGCGCGGCCAGGGCGAACCAGGCGACGCTGCCGCGGCCGCGCGGCACCACGATCCACGCCGCCAGCAGCGGACCCAGCGAAGAGCCTAGGTTGCCGCCGACCTGGAACACCGACTGCGCCAGGCCGTGGCGGCCGCCGGAGGCGAGCCGCGCCACGCGCGAGGATTCCGGATGGAACACCGACGAGCCGCTGCCGATCAGCGCCGCGGCGACCAGCAGCATCGGGAACGTGCCCACCGTCGCCAGCAGCAGCAGGCCGGTCAGCGTGAAGCCCATGCCGACCGGCAGCGAATACGGCATCGGCCGGCGGTCGGTGTACAGCCCGACCACCGGCTGCAGCAGCGAGGCGGTAAGCTGGAAGGTCAGCGTGATCAGGCCGACCTGCGCGAAGCTGAGCGCGAAGCCGTCCTTCAGCAGCGGATAGATCGCCAGGATCAACGACTGGATCATGTCGTTGAGCAGGTGCGAGAAGCTGATCGCTCCCAGGATCGGGAAGACGGTACCGCTGCGCCGCGGAGCGGCGACGGCAGACGCGAGTTCGTCGGCGCGAATTTGCATGACGCGATTCCCGGGACAGCCGCGGCGTCGGAACCTTCCGGTCGGGCGGCGGCGCGACGCCGCCGCTAGCAGAATACGCCCCGCCCGGCCGCGGCGGCCGGGCTCAGGCCAGCGCCTCGGCGGCGGCGACGATATCGGCCTCGCCCGGCAGCACCAGGAACGCGGCGCCGGCCAGCGGCGTGTAGGTGTCGGCGCCGACCACGCGCTTCAGCGGCGTCTTGCCGAGGCCGGCCTCGACGATCGCGGTGATGACGCCCTCGCCCACGCCGGCGCTGCGGCGGCCCTCGTCGACCACCAGGATGCGCTTGGCGGTCTTCGCCTGCTCGGCGATGAAGGCGTCGTTCAGCGGCACCAACCAGCGCAGGTCGACCACGCGCACCTTCCAGCCGAGCTTGCGCTCGATCTCGCGCGCGGCGCGCAGGCTCATCGGCACGCCGTTGCCGAAGGTGAACACGACGAGATCCTTCGCCTTGGCCTCGTACACGCGGCCCTCGCCCAGCGGCATCGCCTGCTCCGGCGACGGATAGGCGAACTGCCAGGCGCCGTCGCCGGGCTCGTACAGGTCCTTGGCCATGTACAGCGCGATCGGCTCGAGGAACGCGCACACGCGGCCGTCGACCTTGGCCAGCGCCATCAGCGTGCGCAGCATCGTCGCCGCGTCGTCGCCGCGCGAGGGGCAACCGACCACCAGGCCCGGGATGTCGCGCAGCGCGGCGATCGAGTTGTCGTTGTGGAAGTGCCCGCCGAAGCCGCGCTGGTAGCCGAGGCTGGCGATGCGCATCACCATCGGGTTGCGATACTGGTTGTTCGAGAAGAACTGCAGCGAGCAGGCCTCGCCGCGGATCTGGTCGCAGGCGTTGTGGAAGTACGCGAGGTACTGGATCTCGGGCATCGGCAGCATGCCCATGTTGGCGTAGCCCTGCGCCAGGCCGAGGATGATCGTCTCGTCCAGCAGCGTGTTGAACACGCGCGTGCCCTTGAACGCCTTGTGCAGGCCCTTGGTCACCGTGTACACGCCGCCCTTCTGCGCCACGTCCTCGCCGAACAGCAGCGCCTCGGGATACTTGCAGAACAGGTCGTGCAGGGCCTGGTTGATCTGGATGGCGAGATGCCGCGGCGGCTGCTTCTCCGGCAGCTTGCCCTCGCCGCCGAACACGGCCAGGCGCTTCTCCGCATAGTCGGCGCGCGCGGCCTCGGCGGCCACCGCGTCCGGCGTGTACGGCGCCAGCGGCGCGATCACCTCGTCGAGGCGCTCCAGCCTGGGCCGGCGGTCGGCTTCCTCGGCGGCGGCGAAGCAGCGCTTGCGGATCGCCTCGTAGTGCTCCAGCAGCGATTCGCGGGTGAACAGGCCGGACTCCAGCGCGATCGCCGCCGAACGCAGCAGCGGGTCGGTCGCCTCGACCGCCACCAGTTCCTCGATCGAGCGCCACTCGATCTCGAAGTCGGTGCCGGCGTGGCCCATCACGCGCGTGGTGCGCAGGTGCAGGAAGGTCGGCCGGCGCGTCGTGCGGCAGTGCTCGACCGCGCGCGCCACGTCGGCGTAGCCGGCGGCGAGGTCGAGGCCGTCGGCGTAGAAGTAGTCGAGGTCGCGGCGGCCCTGGAAATTGGCCGACACCCAGTCGGCCGGCGTCTTCACCGAGATGCCGATGCCGTTGTCCTCGCACACGAACAGCACCGGCGCCGGCACCTTCTGGTAGGCGGTCCAGGCGGCGGCGTTGAAGCTGGTCTGCGCGGTGGCGTGGTTGCTGGAGGCGTCGCCGAACGAGCAGATCGCGATGCTGTCGGCGGGGACCGGCAGCGCGTGGCCGATGCGCCGCGCCTGCTCGATCGCCACCGCGGTACCGAACGCCTTGGGCAGGTGCGAGGCGATGGTCGAGGTCTGCGGCAGCACCCACAGCGGCTTCGAGCCCCACACCTTGTGGCGGCCGCCCGAGGCCGGGTCTTCCTTGCTGGCCGCGAACGACAGCGCGGAATCCATCACCGGGTCCATGCCCGGCAGCTTGCGGAAGCGCTCGGCCATGAAGCCGCCGGAGCGGTAGTGCAGGAACGCCGGATCGGTGTGGCGGGTCAGGCGCGCCACCATCGCGTTGCCCTCGTGGCCGCTGGAGCCGATCGTGTAGAACACCTTGTTCTGCACGCGCAGCACGCGCGCCATCAGGTCGAGGTGGCGGCTGATCAGTTGCGACTCGAGCAGTTCGAGGAAGTCGCGCGCCGTGCAGGCACTGCCGGGCAGCACCGGCGCGTCGGCGGCGGGCGCGCGGCGCGCTTCGCCGCGCCAGTCGCGCACGAACTCGGCGAAATTCTGGTCGACGATCTCGGCGCGGTTGAAGCCCTTGTGGCGGGCGGGGATCGGATGGGAAGTGGCGGCCATGGCGCTCGGCGGTACGGTCTGCGGCAGGGGGGGGGGGGGCAAAGTCCCCAAGGATACCACCCGCCCCACCGCGCATCCCGGCGCGCGCTTGATCTCGGACAGGGCAGCGGCGCCGTGCGCCCACTACGTTGGGCCGCCCACGGGAGCGACGCCTTGAGCTACCACGACCTGCGCGATTTCCTGCAAGCCCTCGAAAGCCGCGGCCAGTTGAAGCGCGTGGCCGTGCCGGTCGATACCCGCCACGAGCTGACCGCGTTCTGCCAGCGCGTGCAGATGCGCGGCGGCCCGGCCCTGTTGTTCGAGCGCGCCGGCGGCAGCCGGCTGCCCTTCCTCGGCAACCTGTTCGGCAGCGTGGAGCGCATCGAGATGGCGGTCGGCGGGCGCCCGCTGGCCTCGCTGCGCGAGCTGGGCGAGCTGCTGGCGGCGCTGAAGGAGCCGCGCTGGCCGGGCAGCCTGCGCGAGGCGCTGGGGGCGCTGCCGGCGTACGCGCAGCTCGCGCACGTCGCGCCGCGCCAGGTCGGCTCGGCCGCGTTCCAGGAGCACGTGCGCGAAGGCGCCGACGTGGATCTTGCCGAGCTGCCGATCCAGACCTGCTGGCCGGAGGACGCCGGCCCGCTGATCACGCTGGGCCTGGTGATCACCCGCAGCGAGCGCCTCGACCGCCAGAACATCGGCATCTACCGCATGCAGGTACTCGGCCCGAACCGCGTGATCATGCGCTGGCTGGCGCACCGCGGCGGCGCGCAGGACTACGCCGAATGGCGCGACCGCCGTCCCAACGACCCGTTTCCGCTCTCGGTCGCGATCGGCGCCGACCCCGCCACCACGCTGGCCGCGGTGGCGCCGGTGCCGGATACGCTGTCGGAACACGAATTCGCCGGCCTGCTGCGCGGTGCGCGCGGCCACGTCGTGCGCTCGGCGCTGACCGGGCTCGACCTGCCCGCCTCCGCCGAGATCGTGCTGGAAGGCCACATCCATCCCGGCGACACCGCGCTGGAAGGGCCGTTCGGCGACCACACCGGCTACTACAACGCGCAGGACCACTTCCCGGTCTTCACCATCGACCGTGTGAGCCGCCGCGGCGATGCGATCTACCAGGGCAGCTGGATGGGCCGCTCGCCGCATGACGAGCCGTCGATGCTGGCGATGGCGCTGAACGAGCTGTTCGTGCCGATCCTGCGCCGCATCTTTCCCGAGATCGTCGATTTTCATCTGCCGCCGGCGGCGTGCTCCTACCGCGTCGCCGTGGTCAGCATCCGCAAGCGCTACCCCGGCCACGCGCGGCGCGTGATGTTCGCGGTGTGGTCGTACCTGCGCCAGTTCACCTACACCAAGTTCGTGATCGTCACCGACGACGACGTCGACGTGCGCAACTGGGACGAGGTGCTGTGGGCGGTGTCGACGCGCGTCGATCCGGCGCGCGACTGCCTGCTGGTCGAGCGCACGCCGGTCGACTATCTCGACTTCGCCAGCCCGCAGGCGAATCTCGGCGGCAAGCTCGGCATCGACGCAACGAACAAGTGGCCGGGCGAAACCGAGCGCGCGTGGGGCCGGCCGATCCGCACGGACGCGGCGGTGGAACGCCGCGTCGACACGCTGATGCGCGAGGTGTTCGGACCCGTTGACGCACGTCAATGAGGCCGCGGATGCGCGTCACTACGCTGCCCGGGCACCGCCCGGTGCGCGCAGGGAGTCCACGATGCAGCTGATCTGCCCCGCCGGCAGCCTGCCTTCGCTGCAGGCCGCCATCGACCACGGCGCCGACGCGGTCTACGTCGGCTTTCGCGACGAAACGAACGCGCGCGCGTTCCCCGGACTCAACTTCGACGATCCCGACCTGCACGCCGGCGTCGCCTATGCGCACGCGCGCGGACGCAAGGTCTACGTCGCGCTGAACACCTATCCGACGCCGGACGGCCTGCCGCGCTGGGAGGAAGCGGTGGATCGCGCCGCCGACCTCGGCGCGGACGCGCTGATCGTCGCCGAGATGGCGGTGCTGGAATACGCGACCAAGCGCTATCCGCGCATGCCGCGCCATCTGTCCGTGCAGGGCTCGGCGACCACGCGCGCGGCGCTGCAGTTCTACTTCGAGGAATACGGCATCGCCCGCGCGGTGCTGCCGCGCGTGCTGGCGATCCAGCAGGTCGAGCGCCTTGCGGAAAAAACGCCGGTGCCGCTGGAAACCTTCGCCTTCGGCAGCCTGTGCATCATGGTCGAAGGGCGCTGCCATCTCTCCAGCTACACCACCGGCGTGTCGCCGAACCGCCACGGCGTGTGCTCGCCGGCCGGCAGCGTGCGCTGGGGCGAGGAGCCGGACGGGCGCACCGCGCGCCTCAACGACGTGCTGATCGACAAGTTCGCCGACAGCGAGCCGGCCGGCTATCCGGTGGTGTGCAAGGGCCGCTACTACGTCAACGGCCAGGTATTCCACGCGCTGGAGGAACCGACCAGCCTGAACACGCTCGACCTGCTGCCGCGCCTCGCTTCCAGCGGCATCGCCGCGCTGAAGGTCGAGGGGCGCCAGCGCAGCCCGGCCTACGTCGCCACCGTCACCGGCGTGTGGCGCAAGGCGATCGACCGGGTGATGAAGATGCGCGGGAGCTTCCGCGTCGAGAGCGCATGGCAGAACGACCTGTCGCGCGTCGCCGAAGGCACGCAGACCACGCTCGGCCCCTACCACCGTCCCTGGCAATGAGGTTCGCATGCGCCTGACCCTTGGCCCCATCCAGTATTTCTGGCCGCGCCTGCGCGTGCTCGAGTTCTACGCCGAGATGGCGGAACTGCCGCTGGACACGATCTACCTCGGCGAAACCGTGTGCAGCAAGCGCAGGGAATTGCGCGGCGCCGACTGGCTGGAGCTGGCGCGCGAGCTCGCCGCCGCCGGCAAGCAGGTGGTGCTGTCGACGCTGACGCTGATCGAGGCGGAATCGGAGCTCTCCAGCGCCAAGCGCATCGTCGAGAACGGCGAGTTCATGGTCGAGGCCAACGACATGTCGGCCGTGCAGTTGCTGCGCGAGCGCGGCCTGCCGTTCGTGGTCGGGCCAGGCGTGAACGTCTACAACCAGCGCGCGCTGGCGACGATGACGCGCTCGGGCATGCGTCGCTGGGTGCTGGGCGTCGAGCAGGGCCGCGAGCTGCTGCACGAGATGCGCGGCCATGCCGCGGCCGAGGACATCGCCATGCCCGAGGTCGAGGTGATCGGCTGGGGCCGGCTGCCGCTGTCGTACTCCGCGCGCTGCTTCACCGCGCGCGCCTACAACGTGCCGAAGGACGACTGCGGCTTCCGCTGCATCAACCACCCCGACGGCATGCCGCTGACCACGCGCGAGGGCGAGCCGTTCCTCAACATCAACGGCGTGCAGGTGCAGAGCGCCAAGGTCTGCGACCTTGCCCCCGAGCTGCCCGAGCTGATCGCCGCCGGCGTCGACCTGCTGCGCATGTACCCGCAGTCGGAAGGCACCGCGGACGCGGTGCGCCGCTTCCGCGCGGCGATCGACAGCGGCATCGCCCCCGCCGAGCGCGTCGGCGACTGCAACGGCTACTGGCACGGCGGCGCGGGGATGGCCACGCTATAGGGCGCCCCTCCCCGACCCTCCTCCGCTGCGCGGGGGAGGCAGCGATCCGACGCATCCCCCCTGCTTGCGGAGGGAAGGTCGGGAGCGTGGCGAGGCGCACCGCACCGAGCGCCGCGCCCCGAAGCGTTCAGGCCGCCTTGCCGGCGCGATGCGCGTCGCGCGCGGCGACGGCGAAGCGCGCGCCGCGGTTGAGCAGGATGCGCAGCGCCAGCGGCAGGCTCTCCCACGGCAACTGGTCGAGCAGGTTGCGCGCGGTCAAGCCGAGTTCGGTATCGCCGATCACGGCGAGGCGGCGCTGGAAGAACAGCGTATCCGGGTCTTCCAGCCGGCTGGCCAGCAGCATGAACTCGATGGCCCTGCCGCGCACCGCCGCTTCGGCCTCGGCGCCCGGCGCGCAGGCGTGCAGGCGCACGTCGTCGCCTTCGAGCACCCAGCGCAGGTCGAGATCGATCACTTCGATGGCGAGCCGACGCCCGCGCATGAAGGCGAGCTTGCCGGCGCGCTGCGGCGCGGCCAGCACGTGGTTCACCGCGGCTTCGAGCAGGCGCGCGTGCCAGGCATAGGGCACCGCGCGCAGCGGCACGGCCAGTCGCTCCGGCGGCGGCAGCAGGCGCAGCAGTCGCATGGCTTGGTCTCCGGCGTCGGGAAGGCGGACGATAGCGGCGCCGGACCCGGCGCCGCCCTGATCCAGGTCAGGCTGCCGCTGCAGCTCGACCGCGCAGTCGACCGCCGTGCGCAGCAGCCGTTCGCCGTGCTGCGCGGCGAGGCCGCGGCGCTGCGCGCGGCCGCGCGCGCGCTCGAGCACCGCGCGCTCGCGGGCGTCGTCGCGCGGCGCGAGGCCATAGGCGCGCTTGCTGGCGCCGATGTCGCGCACCACGCGCTGGCGCAACGCCAGCAGGTCGACCAGCGCGTCGTCGACGACGTCGAGCAGGCGGCGCCGCAGGCGCAGGGTCAGCGGGATCGGTTGGCTCGGGTTCGGCATGCGCCTGCAGCATCCGCGATCGCGTGACGCCCGGCCTTGTCGTACGTCAAGCGCGGCCGCCGCGGGTTGCGCTCAGGCGCTCATCGACACGAAGCCGGGCTGCGCGCGCACGCGCGCCAGCCAGGCGGCGATCGCGGGATACGGCGCAAGGTCGAAGTCGCCGTCGCCGGCGCAGTGGGTGTAGGCGAACAGCGCGATGTCGGCCACCCCGTAGACCGCGCCGCCGAACCACGGGTGCGACTGCAGGTGCCGCTCCATCACCGCCAGCGCCTGCGCGCCACGCTCGTGCAGTCGCGGCAGCTCGGCGCGACGCGGGTGGCCGTCGGGCAGCCAGCGGCAGATGAAGCGTGCCACGGCGAGATACGGCTCGTGGCTGTACTGCTCGAAGAACATCCACGCCAGCGCCTGCGCGCGCTGCCAGGGATCGGCCGGCAACAGCGGCGTGCCCTCGGCGAGGTAGCACAGGATCGCGTTCGATTCCGGCAGGTAGCGGCCGGGCGCGGCTTCCAGCAGCGGCACCTTGCCGTTGGGGTTCATGGCGAGGAAGGCCGGCGTGCGCGTCGCGCCGGCGGCGCTGTCGACCTCGACCCAGCGGTACGCGCGGCCGAGCTGCTCCAGCAGCAACTGCACCTTGTAGCAGTTGCCGGAGGCGCGCATGCCGTGGACGGTCAGCATCTTCGCCGCTCCGGCCGTGCGGTTACTTCTTGTCGCCCGGTTTGGCCACGGGCAACTTCATCGATGCCGGGTCGTAGACGCAGCCGGGATACGCCGTGGCGATCTCGGGGACATTCGGGCTGACGCAGTCGTATTGCACGGTCGGCTCGCCTGTGGTGCCTTTGACCACTTTGGGCAGGAAGCGCACGAAGGCGCTGTCCATGCCGACGGCTGCGGTGAACTTGATCGTGATCACGCCACCGTGACCGACGAACACGGCCTGGATTTCCTCGGTGGTGAGCGTGTACGGCGGCCCCATGTTGACGTCGCGGTTGCGCTCGGGCGGCTTGTAGGGATTGGCAAGGATGGCGTTGGCGACGGCCTGCTTGGTGGTCGCCACCAGCAGCGAATCGAGCGCCAGCCGCAGCGAATCCGGCTTCAGCGCGGCGGAGGCGGTGCCGGCCGCCAGCAGCGCGGCGGCGGCGAGGCATGCGAACAACGTACGGGTCATCTCGATCTCCTGCCGTTCCGGATTCAGAACGCGTTGATGCCGGTAAGTTCACGGCCGACGACCAACTGGTGCACCGTCTCGGTGCCCTCGTAGGTGATCACCGACTCGAGGTTCAGTGCGTGGCGGATCGCGCCGTGCTCGGTGGTGATGCCGGCGCCGCCGAGGATGTCGCGGCACTCGCGGGCGATGTCCAGCGCCATGCGCACGTTGTTCCACTTGGCCAGCGACACCTGGGTCGGCTGCATGGCGCCCTTGTCCTTCAGCCGGCCGAGCTGCAGCGAGATCAACTGCGCGGCGGTGATGCGGCGGGCCATGTCCGCGAGCTTCAACTGGATCGCCTGGTTGGCGGCCAGCGGGCGGCCGAACAGGATACGCTCGCGGGTATAGTCGAGCACTTCCTTCAGGCAGGCCTGGGCGGCGCCGATCGGGCCCCAGGTGATGCCGTAGCGCGCCTGGGTGAGGCAGCCGAGCGGGCCCTTCAGGCCCCTCACGTTCGGCAGGCGGTTGGCCTCCGGCACGCGCACGTTGTCGAAGAACAGCGCCGAGGTCACCGAGGCGCGCAGGCTCATCTTCTTGTGCACTTCCTGCGCGGTGAAGCCCTTGGTGTCGGTCGGCACGATGAAGCCCTGGATGCCGTCGTCCGTCTGCGCCCAGACGATGGCGATGTGCGCGAGGTTGCCGTTGGTGATCCACATCTTGGCGCCGTTGATCACCCAGTCGCCGCCGTCCTTCTTCGCGTTCGTCTTCATGTTGGCCGGATCGGAGCCGCCGTGCGGCTCGGTCAGGCCGAAGCAGCCGATCACCTCGCCCGCCGCCATCTTCGGCAGATAGCGCATCTTCTGCTCTTCCGTGCCGTAGGCGTAGATCGGGTACATGCACAGCGAGGACTGCACCGAGGCGAAACTGCGCAGGCCGGAGTCGCCGCGCTCCAGTTCCTGGCAGATCAGGCCGTAGCTGACGCCGCTCATGCCGGCGCAGCCGTACTTCTCGGGGATCGTCGCGCCGAGCAGACCGAGCGCGGCGATCTCGGGAATCAGCTCCTTCGGGAAGCGCGCCTGGTCGAAGCAGTCGCCGATGATCGGCAGCACCTTCTCGTCGACGAAACGCCCCACCGTGTCCTGCACCATGCGCTCCTCGTCGGTGAGCAGCGCACGCACGTCGTAGAGGTCGAGGGGGTTCAGGCTGGCGGCCATTGCGGATTCCCGGCGGAAGGTGGCAAAGCGGCCATTCTACCGGTGCGGGCGCCGCGGGTCACGACGCGGGGCTGCGGCCTCAGCCGGCGTTGCGCACGCCGTGCGGGACGTGCCCCGCGGCGACGTGCAGGCTGGCCGATTCGACGTTGGCACGCAGGTCGTCGAAGAAGATATCGGCGCCGAACGCCTTCAGGAAAGGGCCCTTGTCGCGCCCGCCGAGGAACAGCGCCTCGTCGATGCGCACGCCCCACAGGCGCAGGGTGCGGATCACCCGCTCGTGCGCCGGCGCCGAACGCGCCGTGACCAGCGCGGTGCGGATCGGCGCGTCCTCCGCCGGGAACGCCGCCTGCAGGCGATACAGCGCAGCGAGGAAGCCGCGGAACGGCCCGCCCGCCAGCGGCTCGCCGGCGCGCTCGGTTTCGATGCGGTGGAACGCCTCCAGGCCCTGCTCGTGCGAAACCCGCTCGGACTCGTCGCCGAACAGCACCGCGTCGCCGTCGAAGGCGATGCGCAACTGCTCGGAAGTACCGGCCGCCGGATGCGACGGCAGGATGGTCGCCGCCGCCACGCCGGCGGCGAGCGCGCGCGCGACGTCGTCGGCGTTGGCGGACAGGAACAGGTCGGCACCGAACGGCTGCACGTATTCCGAGGTCGGCGCGCCGCTGGTGAACGCCGCGCGCACGATGTCGAGGCCGTGGTGCTTGATCGAGTTGAAGATGCGCAGGCCGGTATCGCCGGAATTGCGCGACAGCAGGATCACCTCGACGCGCGGCGCCGCCGGCGAGCGGCTGTTCAGGGCCAGCAGCTTGCGCGTCAGCGGAAACGCCACGCCCGGGGCCAGCACGTCGTTCTCGTGCTCGATCTGGTAGCGCCGGTAGGCGTCCAGCCCTTCCCGCTCGAACAGCGCGTGGCTGTCGCCCAGGTCGAACAGCGCCCGCGAGGAAATCGCCACGACCAGGCGATCGTCCCGTACGGACTCGGGGGCATGGACGTTCGGCGTGGCCATACGGCAAGTCTAATGGGTGGGGGAAGGGAGTGGGGAGTGGAGCAAACACCGTTGCTCGGCTCGCCCTACTCCCTACTCCCCGCCTCAAAGCACAAACTGCTCATCCAGGATGCGCTGCTCCAGCCTGTGGTCCGGATCGAACAGCAGGGTGACGGGATGCTCGCGCGCTTCGGCGATCTCGACTTCGGCGACGTCGCGCACTTCGAGGAAGTCGGCGGTGGCGCTGACCGGGCGCGCGTGCGGGTCGCACACGCGGATGCGCACCGCGGTCGCGGCGGGCAGGATCGCGCCGCGCCAGCGGCGCGGGCGGAACGGGCTGATCGGCGTCAGCGCCAGCACGTTGGCGTCCAGCGGCAGGATTGGGCCGTGCGCGGACAGGTTGTAGGCGGTGGAGCCGGCCGGCGTCGACACCAGGATGCCGTCGCAGACCAGTTCCGCGAGCTTGACCGCGCCGTTCAGCGCCACCTCGAGGTGCGCGGCCTGGTTGGTCTGGCGCAGCAGCGACACCTCGTTGAAGGCCAGCGCGGCGTGCGTCGTGCCGGCCGTATCGGTCGCGTGCATCGCCAGCGGGTGCAGCGTGGCGGGCTGCGCCGCGGCCAGGCGTTCGCGCAGGTCCTCGGCGCGATACTGGTTCATCAGGAAGCCGACGCGGCCGAGCTTCATGCCGTATACCGGCACGCCACGCGCGAACGGCTGGTGCAGCGTGCGCAGCATGAAGCCGTCGCCGCCCAGCGCCACGACCACGTCGGCCCGCTCGATCGGTGCATCGCCGTAGCGGCGGACCAGTTCGGCGCACGCACCCTGCGCCTCCACGGTCGGATTGGCGACGAAGGCGATGCGTTGCGACATGCGGCTCCCCTGCGGCAGGCGTTGCCACGCATGGTAGCTCACCATCGGCGCCGCACGACGCCGCAGGAGCCTGCGTGCAGGCGACCCCAGGCCCACCCCATCCGGAACGGGCGAGGAAGACGGGGCCGCGCGCCGGAACGAGGCGTCGATGCCGACGCTGGCGCACGGGGCGGAATCCCCGCGCCACGGCGCTGCCGCCGCGGCGCGGAACTCCGGCCGACCGCTTACGCCGCGCCCGCGTGCGCGAGCTGGGCCAGGCGGCGCAGCGCGACCGAGGCGATCGGGTAGTCGACGCTCTGGCTGCGGATCTCGGCGAGCATGCCCAGCGTGAACTTCAGCGCCGCGTCGTCACGGCCCAACCACGCCGCCACCGCGCCGTCGGTCTTGCCCTTGCCGGCGCCGGCCAGCACCTGCACCGCCAGCGTGCGGTGCTGCGCGTTCAGCTCGTCGCGCAGCGAGCCGCGAGCCTGCGCGTGCCAGCGGCTTTCGACCGGCAGCGTCTCGATCTGGTCGCGCAGCCAGTCCAGCTCCAGCGCCTCGCCCAGCTCGAAGAACACCGCCGCGACCTTCGCCACCGGCTTGCCGCTGTCGCGCGCCACCTCGACCACGTCGAGCGCGGCGCCCAGCACCGGGATCACCGCCAGCTCGTGCGCCAGCGCCTCGGGCAGGCCGCGCTCGGTCCACGTGGCGGCGTCGGCCGCGAATGCCGCCTGGCCGGCCGCGGTCAGCGCGGCGGGCAGCGCACGGCGCAGCTCGGCGACGCCCGGCGCGTAGCGTTCGACGTTGCCGGCGATGTCCAGGCTGCCGCCCGGGCGATTCAGCAGCCAGCGCGTCAGGTGGCGCAGGAGGTGCCAGACCTTCAGCATCGCGTCGACCTGCGCGGCATCGGCCACCTTGCCGTCGAGCGCCTCGACCGCGCCCCACAGCGTGCGCGCGTCGAGGATCTCGCGCGCCGCGGTGTAGGCCTTGGCGATCGCCGCCGGCCCCTGCCCGGTGTCCTCCTGCATGCGCAGCATGAAGGTGGCGCCCATGCGGTTGATCGTCGAGTTGGTCACCGCAGTGGCGATGATCTCGCGCTTCAGCCGGTGGCGCTGCATGTGCGCGGCGTACGGCGCGTGCAGTGGCTTCGGGAAGTAGCGCACCAGTTCCTTGGACAGGTACGGATCCTCCGGCACGTCGGAGTCGAGCAACTGCTGGAACAGCTTGATCTTGTCGTAGGACAGCAGGATCGCCAGCTCCGGCCGGGTCAGGCCGAGGCCGCGCGCCTTGCGCTCGGCCAGCTCGGCATCCGCGGGCAGCGACTCGACCTGGCGGTCGAGCAGGCCCTCGGCTTCCAGCGTGCGGATGAAGTGCGCCATCGAGCCCAGGCGCGCCACCGACATGCGCTCCATCAGGCTGATCGCCTGGTTCTGCCGGTAGTTGTCCCACAGCACCAGGCGCTCGACTTCGTCGGTCATCGCCGCGAGCTGCTTGTTGCGCGCATCCAGAGCCAGCTCGCCGCGCTGCACGGCGTCGTTCAGCAGGATCTTGATGTTCACCTCGTGGTCGGAGGTGTCGACGCCGGCGGAGTTGTCGATGAAGTCGGTGTTCAGCAGCACGCCGCCCTGCGCGGCCTCGATGCGGCCCTTCTGGGTGAAGCCGAGGTTGCCGCCCTCGCCCACGATCTTGCAGCGCAGCTCGCCGCCGTTGATGCGGATCGCGTTGTTGCCGCGGTCGCCGGCGTCGGCGTTGCTCTCGCTGGACGCCTTGACGTAGGTGCCGATGCCGCCGTTCCACAGCAGGTCGACCGGCGCCTTCAGCACGGCCGACATCAGCTCGGCCGGCGACATCTGCGCGACGCCCTCGGCGAGGCCGAGCACGGCGCGCACCTCGGGCGAAACCGGGATCGACTTCAGCGTGCGCGCGTACACGCCGCCGCCCTTCGAGATCAGCGCCTTGTCGTAATCGTCCCACGACGAGCGCGGCAGCTTGAACAGGCGCTCGCGCTCGGCGAACGATTTCGCCGCGTCCGGATCCGGATCGAGGAAGATGTGACGGTGGTCGAACGCGGCCAGCAGGCGCGTGCGGCGCGACAGCAGCATGCCGTTGCCGAACACGTCGCCGGACATGTCGCCGATGCCGACGCAGGTGAAGTCCTCGTTCTGGCAATCGCGGCCGAGCGCGCGGAAGTGGCGCTTGACCGACTCCCAGCCGCCCTTGGCGGTGATGCCCATGCCCTTGTGGTCGTAGCCGTTGGAGCCGCCGGACGCGAACGCGTCGCCCAGCCAGTAGCCGTACTCGGCGGAGATCGCGTTGGCGATGTCGGAGAACTTTGCCGTGCCCTTGTCGGCGGCGACCACCAGGTACGGATCGTCGCCGTCGTGGCGCACCACCGCTTCCGGATGCGCGACCTTGCCGTCGACCAGGTTGTCGGTGATGTCGAGCAGGCCGCTGACGAAGATGCGGTAGCAGGCGATGCCCTCGGCCAGCACCGCGTCGCGGTCGCCGCCGATCGGCGGGCGCTTGACGAAGAAGCCGCCCTTCGAGCCGACCGGCACGATCACGGTGTTCTTCACCATCTGCGCCTTGACCAGGCCCAGCACCTCCGTGCGGAAATCCTCGCGGCGGTCGGACCAGCGCAGGCCGCCGCGCGCGACCGGGCCGAAGCGCAGGTGCACGCCCTCGACGCGCGGGCTGTACACGAAGATCTCGCGGTACGGCCGCGGCTTCGGCAGGTCCGGCACCTGCGCGCAGTCGAACTTGACGCTGATGCAGTCCTTCGGCTTGCCGTCGCGGGTCTGGTAGTAGTTGGTGCGCAGGCTGGCGCGGATCACGCCGACGAAGCTGCGCAGGATGCGGTCCTCGTCCAGGCTGGCGACGTTGTCGAGCAGCGTCTTGATCGCCTCGACCAGCGCCTCGACCTGCGCCGCGCGCGGTTCGCCGCGAACGGCGACCAGGCGGGCGACGAAGTCCGGGTGCGCCTTGGCGGTCGCCTCCGGCAGCAGCGCGGTCAGCTCGTGCTCGAAGCGGCGGCGCGCCTCGCCCAGCGCGGCCGCGCCCTCGCGCTGCGGATCGAATTTCGCCTCGAACAGTTCGACCAGCAGCCCGGCGATCAGCGGGTAGCGGTTGAGCGTCTCTTCCACGTAGCTCTGCGAGAACGGCACGCCGACCTGCAGCAGGTACTTGCAGAAGCCGCGCAGCAGCGCGACCTGGCGCCACGACAGGCGCGCGCCGAGGATCAGGCGGTTGAACGCGTCGTTCTCCGCCTCGCCGCGCCAGACGCGCTCGAAGGCGTCCTCGAACGTCGCGCGCACCTCGGCGACGTCGAACGTCATCGCCTGCGCCGGCTGCACCGCGATGTCCTGGATGAACAGCCGCGTGCCCTGCACGTCGAGCTCGTGCAGGTCCTCGGTCAGCACGCGCATGCCGAGGTTCTCGAGCAGCGGCAGCACTTCCGACAGCGCGATGTCGGCGCCCGAGCGGAACACCTTGAAATGCAGCTCCTCGGGGCGGTTCGGCGAGCGGTACAGCGACTGGCGGATCGCGTCGGGGCCTTCCAGCGAAGCGGCCAGCTCGACGTCGCCGGCGGCGATCGCCGGGGTGACCTCCTCGATGTAGCCGGGCGGCAGCGCGCGGCCGTAGCGGGCGGCCAGATCGAGGCCGCGCTGCTCGCCGAGGCGCTGCACCAGCGTCTCGCGCAGCTCGTCGTGCCAGTCGCGCACGATCTGCGCCAGCCGCGACTCGATCTCGTCGGCGTCGAACTCGACGTGGTCGCCCGGGCGCGGCCGGATTACCAGGTGCAGGCGCGCCAGCGGCGATTCGCCCAGCAGCATCGAGGAATCCAGGCGCTCGCCGTGCAGCACCTGCTTCAGCGTCGCCTCGATGCGCTCGCGCACGCCGGTGCTGAAGCGCTCGCGCGGCACGAACACCAGGCACGAGACGAAGCGGCCGTACTTGTCGCGGCGCGCGAACAGGCGGGTGCGTGCGCGCTCGCGCAGGTCGAGGATGCCGGTGGCGATCGCGTACAGTTCGTCCTCGCCGGCCTGGAACAGCTCGTCGCGCGGCAGCGTCTCGAGGATGTGGCGCAGCGCCTTGCCGGAGTGCGAGTCGCGCTTCAGCCCGGAGCGGTTCATCACCGCCTCGAACTTCTGCCGCACCAGCGGCACGTCCTGCGGGCGGCGCATGTAGGCGCTGGAGGTGAACAGGCCGAGGAAGCGCTGCTCGGCGACCGGCCGGCCCTTGGCGTCGAAACGCAGCACGCTGATGTAGTCCATATAGCCAGGACGGTGCACGGTCGCGCGCGCGCTGGTCTTGGTCAGGATGATCGCGTCCATCGAGCCCGACTGCGGCAGCGTGGTCGCCACCAGGGTGCGCAGCGAGCGCGGCGCCAGCGAGCGCTCGCGCCCGCGCAGGATGCCGAGGCCGGAGCCTTCGACCGCCTTCAGCACCTCGTCGCCGCCGACCGCGGCGATCTCGTACTCGCGGTAGCCGAGGAAGGTGAAGTGGTCGTCGGCCACCCAGCGCAGGAACTCCTGCGCCTCGGCGACGCCCTGCGCGTCTAGCGGGTTGTGGCGCTGCGGCAGCTCGGCGGCGATCGCCAGCATGCGCTCGCGCATGGCCGGCCAGCCGCCGACCGCGGCGCGCACGTCGTCGAGCGCGGCGCGCACGGCGTCGGCCAGGCGCGCCAGTTCGGCGGCGTCGGCGACGCGGTCGATCTCGAAGTGCATGATCGACTCGGCGGCGCCGCCCGGCGCGCGTTCGCCCAGCGCCTGCAGCGCGCCGGCGCCGTCGCGCGCGACCGGCAGCACCGGATGCAGCACGGCGTGGATCTGCAACCCGGCGGCGCTCAGCGCCATGCCGGCCGAATCCACCAGGAACGGCATGTCGTCGGTGATCACCTGCACGACGGTGCGCGGGCATTCCCAGCCGTTCCTGCCGGACTCGGGATTGAACACCCTGACGCTCGCGCTGCCCGCGGCGCGCACGCGCACGAACTCCAGCAGGTCCGCCGCCAGCATGGCCCACGCGGGCGCATCATGCAGGGCCGTATCGCCTGCGGCGATGCGCGCGAACAGGGCCGAAGCCAGCGTCCGCGCCTGCTCGAGGCGAGTACCCGTAACCGTGGGACCGAATTCGCGTACAACCGTGGCGGCGAAGGCTGCGCCGTCTGCAGAACGCTGGGCATTCATGATGGGCGGTATGTGTGGGCCGAATGATTTGGGGGGGATGGATTCGAGTCGAGTCGCGGGAAATCCGCGGAAGCATAGCTCCGGCGAGCGGAACGAATCCACAACGCCGGCCGCCGTCGCGCGGGGCGTGACGATCCGGCAAAGCCCCGCGTCTAGGCCATTGGTAGGATTGGAGCCGCAACGCCGTGGATATTAAACTTGTCGGTATACCGCAAGTCCGGACGAGCCGGGGGTGCGCAACGCCGTTCCGGCTTGCCGCACCGCGCTTGCCGCACCTGCCGTGGCTCGCGCCAGCCGCGCGGGCGCGCGCGCGCGCCGGACCGCCAACGCCACAGACAGGGAGTTCCCATGCCGTCGTTTCCCCTGCGCGCCCTGATCGTGGGGACCGCCGCCGCGCTGCTGCTCGCCGCCTGCGGCAATTCGAAGCAGGCCGCGCCACCGCCGACCGAGGTGGGCGTGGTGCGCGCGCACGCCGAGGACGTGCCGCTGGTGCGCGACTTCGTCGGCCGCCTGACGGCCTACCGCACCGCCGACGTGCGCGCGCGCGTCGCCGGCATCCTGCTCAAGCGCGAGTACACCGAAGGCACCGACGTCGCCCAGGGCCAGGTGCTGTTCCGCATCGACCCGGCGCCGCTGCAGGCCGCGCTGCACGCGCAGGAAGCCGCGCTGGCCGAAGCCCGCGCGAATGCGCAGAACGCGGAGGAAACGGTCAAGCGCCTCGGCCCGCTCGCGGCCAAGGGTTGGGCTTCGCAGCAGGACCTCGACAACGCGCAAGCGAACGCGCGCAGCACCGCCGCCGCGGTCAAGCAGGCCGAGGCCAACGTCGCCAGCGCGCAGCTCAACCTCGGCTACGCCACCGTCACCGCACCGATCACCGGCCGCGCCGGGCAGCAGATGGTCACCGAGGGCGCGCTGGTCGGCCAGGACGGCCCGACCGAACTGACCGTGGTCCAGCAGATCGACCCGATCTACGTCAACTTCGGCCAATCGTTCGCGGAACTGCAGGCGCTGCGCAAACAGCAGGCGCAGGGCCTGCTGAAGCCGGCCGGCAAAAGCCAGGTCGAGGTGCAGGTGGTGCTGCCGGACGGCAGCGTGTATCCGCACGCGGGCACCCTCGGCTTCACCGACCTCGCGGTGGATCCGGGCACCGGCGCGCTGTCGCTGCGCGGCACCCTGCCCAACCCCGAGCGCACCCTGCTGCCGGGCATGTTCGTCAAGGTGCGCCTGGCCCAGGGCCGCCACGCGCACGCGTTCCCGATACCGCAGGCGGCGGTGCAGCGCGACGCCGACGGCGCCTACGTGCTGGTGGTCGGCGGCGACGGCAAGGTCGCGCGCAGGCCGGTCGACCTCGGCGACATGCGTGGCGGCAACTGGGTGGTCACGCGCGGCCTCGCCGAGGGCGAGCAGGTGATCGTCTCCGGCCTGCAGCACGTGCACCCGGGCGACGCCGCGCGCGCCGTGCCCTACGCGCCGCTGCCGGCCGCGGCGGCCGGCACGCACTGAGGCCGCGCACATGGCCCGCTTCTTCATCGACCGACCGGTGTTCGCTTGGGTGATCGCGCTGCTGATCACCCTCGCCGGCACGATCGCCATCTTCAACATGCCGGTCGAGGCGTATCCCTCGATCGCGCCGCCAAGCATCAACGTTTCCGCCGGCTATCCGGGCGCCAGCGCGCAGGTCATCGAGCAGTCGGTCACCTCGGTGATCGAGCAGCAGTTGACCGGCCTGGACGGCCTGCTCTACTTCAGCTCGACCTCCAGCCAGAGCGGCCAGGCGCAGATCACGGTGACGTTCCAGAACGGCACCGACCTCGACATCGCCGCGGTGCAGGTGCAGAACCAGGTCGACCGCGCGATGCCGCGCCTGCCGCAGGAAGTGCAGCAGCAGGGCGTGCGCGTGCAGAAGGCCAGCGCGGGCTTCCTCGAAGTGGTCGCTTTGCGCGCGTCCGGAGGGCAGTACGACAGCTACGCGCTGAACAACCTGGTCGCCTCGCAGGTACTCGACCAGATCCAGCGCGTGCCCGGCGTCGGCAGCGCCAACCAGTTCGGCTCCGAGTTCGCGATGCGGATCTGGCTGAACCCGGAGAAGCTGCAGGGCTACGACCTGACCGCGACCGACGCGCTCGACGCGGTGCGCGCGCAGAACGTGCAGGTCGCCGCCGGCGCGATCGGCGCGCAGCCGGGCAGCGGCGGCCAGGCGCTCACCGCCGCGGTGACCGCCGAGAGCCGCTTCACCGATCCGCAGCAGTTCCGCGACATCATCCTGCGCGCCAACGCCGACGGCAGCGTGGTGCGTCTCGGCGACGTCGCCCGCGTCGAGCTGGGCGCCTACGCCTACACCCACGACTCGCGCGTGGACGGCCAGCCGATCGCCGCGTTCGGCATCCAGCTGCTGCCGGGCGCCAACGCGCTGCAGGTGGCCGACGCAGTCAGCAACCGCATGAACGAGCTGGCGCGCAACTTCCCGCCCGGCGTCAACTGGTTCATCCCCTACGACAGCTCGACCTTCGTGCGCACGTCGATCGAGGAAGTGGCGAAGACGCTGCTCGAGGCGATCGTGCTGGTGGTGCTGGTGATGTGGCTGTTCCTGCAGAACGTCCGCGCCACCCTGATCCCCACCCTTGTGGTGCCGGTGGCGCTGACCGGCGCGTTCGCCGGCATGTGGCTCGCCGGCTTCTCGATCAACGTGCTCAGCCTGTTCGGCCTGGTGCTGGCGATCGGCCTGGTCGTCGACGACGCGATCGTGGTGGTGGAGAACGTCGAGCGCATCATGCGCGAGGAAGGCCTGCCGCCGAAGGAAGCGACGCGCAAGGCGATGGACCAGATCATCGGCGCGATCGTCGCCATCACCATCGTGCTGGCCGCGGTGTTCGTCCCTTCCTCGCTGCTGAGCGGCAGCGTCGGCGCGATCTACCGCCAGTTCGCGCTGACCATCGCGATCTCGATGGGCCTGTCGGCGCTGATGGCGCTGACCTTCACCCCGGCGCTGTGCGCCAGCCTGCTGAAGCCGGTGCACCACGAACCGAAGGGGCTGGCGTGGTTCAACCGCCTGTTCGCGCGCATCAGCGGCGGCTACCTCGACCGCGTCGGCAAGGCGTTGCACCACGCGCCGCGCTGGGTGTTCGGCTATCTGCTGGTCATCGCCGCCGCCGTGCTGCTGTTCTGGCGGCTGCCCAGCAGCTTCCTGCCCGACGAGGACCAGGGCTACGTGCTCGCGCTGGTGCAGCTCCCGCCCGGCGCCACCATGGACCGCACCGTGGCGGTCGAGGCCGAGATGACGCGCATCCTGAAGCGCAACCCGGCGGTCGACCGCGTGCTGACGGTGGCCGGCTTCAGCTTCATCGGCCAGGGCGACAACGTCGGCCTCGGCTTCATCCGCCTGAAGGACTGGGGCGAGCGCGACGTCAACGCGCTCCAATTCATCGACTGGGCCAACGCCGAGCTGGCGAAGGTGCCGGAAGCGCGCATCTTCTTTTCCAACCTGCCGACGATCCGCGGCCTCGGCCAGTTCGGCGGTTTCGACTTCCGCCTCGAGGACCGCGCCGGCCAGGGCCACGCCAAATTGATCGCGGCGCGCGACCTGCTGCTGGCGAAGGCCGCCAGGGACCCCGACCTGCAGAACGTCCGCCAGAACGGCCTGGAGGACGCGCCGCAGTTGCAGTTGCACCTCGACCGCGTGCAGGCGCAGTCGATGGGGGTGTCGATCGGCGACGTCTACAACGCGCTGCAGTTGATGCTGGCGCCGGTCTACGCCAACGACTTCTTCTACCAGGGCCGTGTGCTGCGCGTGGTGATCCAGGCCGATGCGCCGTTCCGCATGCGCCCGGAGGACCTGCAGCACTACTACACGAAGAACGCGCGCGGCGGGATGGTGCCGCTGTCGTCGGTGATCGACGCCAAGTGGACGGTGGGCTCGCCCAGCCTGGATCGCTACAACGGCTACGGCGCGGTTTCGATCACCGGCAGCCCGCCGCCGGGCAGGAGTTCCGGCGACGCCATGCGGGCGATGGCGCGGATCGTCGCCAACGACCTGCCGCAGGGCTTCGGCTTCGAGTGGTCGGGCCAGTCCTACCAGGAGATCCTGTCCGGCGCGCAGGCGCCGATCGTGTTCTCGCTGTCGCTGATCGTGGTGTTCCTGTGCCTGGCCGCGCTGTACGAGAGCTGGTCGATCCCGTTCGCGGTGATGCTGGTGGTGCCGCTCGGCGTGTTCGGCGCGCTGGTGCTGACCACGCTGCGCGGATTGCCCAACGACATCTACTTCAAGGTCGGCCTGATCGCGATCATCGGCCTGTCGGCGAAGAACGCCATCCTGATCATCGAATTCGCGGTCGCCGCGCAGCGCCGCGGCATGGGCGCGATCGCCGCCACGCTGCAGGCCTGCCGACTGCGCTTCCGCCCGATCCTGATGACCTCGATCGCCTTTATCCTCGGCGTGCTGCCGCTGGCGGTGTCCACCGGCGCCGGCGCCAACAGCCGCCACGCCATCGGCACCGGCGTGATGGGCGGCATGCTCGGCGCGACCCTGCTCGGCGTGCTGCTGGTGCCGGTGTTCTACGTGGTGGTGCGGCGCATGCTCGGCGACCGCTCCGACGGCACCGAGGACACCGGCGAGGACGTGATCCGGCCGTTCGACTGAGCGGCGCGGCGGTTCCGAACGACCGACGCACGGAGGTAGATGCGGTACGTCCCGTGAATCCCCGCGAGGCGAGCCGTGCGTCGCTCGCCTCCCTCTCCCCAGCGGGGAGAGGATCGGGGTGAGGGGGAGCCGTCCGCAGGACGGCCGCCCTTCGTTGCCAGCAAAGCGCGCGCTGCGCGCTTCCCCCTCACCCTGCCCTCTCCCCGCCGAGGAGAGGGGAAAGCCGTCTTCATCGCGCGCGATTCGGCGCAGCCCGTTTTCCGCCCTCGCAAGCGCGACGGGAACTGGTCGACTAGCGCAGCCCCGTCTCGTTGCGCGCAATCACCATGCGCTGGATCTCGCTGGTGCCTTCGTAGATCTCGGTGATCTTGGCGTCGCGGAAGTAGCGTTCCAGCGGCATTTCCTTCGAGTAGCCCATGCCGCCATGGATCTGCAGCGCCTGGTGGGCGACGAACATCGCCGTCTCCGAGGCGAACAGCTTGGCCACCGAAGCCTCGGTGCCGAAGCGGCCGCCGTTCTTCTCGGTTTCGCCCTTGGCGAACGCGGCGCGCAGGGTGAGCAGCGTGGCGGCATCGAGCCGGCACTTCATGTCGGCGATCTTGGCCTGGGTCATCTGGAAGCTGCCGATCGCCTGGCCGAACGCCTTGCGCTCGCGCGACCACGCCAACGCGGCTTCATACGCCGCGCGGGCGATGCCGACCGCCTGCGAGGCGATGCCGATGCGGCCGGCGTCGAGCACGCCCATCGCGATCTTGAAGCCTTCGCCCTCGGCGCCGAGCAGGTTCCCGGCCGGGCACTTGTAGTCGGTGAACTCGATCTCGCAGGTGGCCGAGGCGCGAATGCCGAGCTTGGGCTCGGTCTTGCCGCGGTGGAAGCCTTCCTGCTCGGTGTCGATGATGAAGGCGCTGACGCCCTTGGCGCCGACGCCCGGCTTGGTGATCGCGAACAGCACCGCGTAGCGCGCCACCGGGCCGGAGGTGATCCAGCTCTTCTTGCCGTTGATCACGTAGTGGCTGCCGTCGGCACTCTTGACCGCGCGCGTGTGCATCGAGGAAGCGTCGGAGCCGGACTGCGGCTCGGTCAGCGCGTAGGCGCCGATCGCCTCGCCGGAGGCGATCGCACGCACGTACTTCTGCTTCTGCGCCTCGCTGCCGTGCTTGAGGATGCCGTTGCAGAACAGCGAATTGTTGACCGACATGATGGTCGAATGCGCGGCGTCGGCCGCGGCGATCTCGACCATCGCCAGCACGTAGGCGATCGAGTCCATGCCGGCGCCGCCGTACTCGGTCGGCACCTCGATGCCCATCAGGCCGAGCTGGCCCATCTCGCGGATGTTGTCCAGCGGGAACTCGCCCGACTTGTCGAACTCGGCGGCCACCGGCGCGATGCGCTTCTGCGCGAAATCGCGGGCGACGGACTGGATCGAGAGCTGGTCTTCAGTGAAACGGAAATCCATGCGTGACTCCTGCGCCGCGCTGCATGCGGCGATCGTTGCCTTGGGGTGTCCGCCAACGCGTCGAACGCGCGTTTGAACCGGCTTATTCTAGCGGCTTTCGCCCGGCGCCGCCGCGTCCGCGGGCAGGCGCTGGCGCAGCATCCAGTCGAGCAGACCGGGCGTGGCGTAGGCGCGCGGCCAGATTACGTGGGTGGCCGGCCGCGGACCGTGCGCGTACTCGGTATAGCGCGGGTGGCCGCCGGCCGCGCGCAGCGCGCGCACCACCGCACGCGAGCCGACCATTGCGCCGCCGTAGCCGGTCTCCACGTCGGTGTCGTTGTCGTCGGCGGCGTGGAACACCCATTCGGGCACCCGCACGATCGACGCCAGTCCGGCCCGTTCGGTCATGCCCGACATCGGCACCGCGGCGGCGAAGCGGTCGGGATACGCCTTCAGCAGGTCCCACACGCCGGTGCCGCCGGACGACAGGCCGGTGAGGTAGACGCGGCGGCGATCCACCGGCCAGCGCGCCTCGATGTCGGCGATCACCGCCATCACGTCGGCCGGCTTCCAGTAATCGACGGGATTCTGCGGCGCGGCGAACAGCACCGGGATGCGCCGTCGCACCGCCGCGTCGAGCAGTTGCAGCGCGCCGTTGGCGCCGTGGGCGATCTGCGCATCGTTGTCGTCGCCGTTCTGGCCGGCGCCGTGCAGGAACACGATCAGCGGCAGGCGCGCGCCCGGCCGCGCGAACGGCGGCACGTACAGACGGTACGGCAGGCCATCCGGCCGCTGCACGCGCGCGCGCAGGAAATCGTCGGGGCCGACCGTCGGCGCAGCCGACGCGCGCATCGCGGGCATCAGCAGCAGCAGGATCAGCGCAAGCGTCAGGCCTCGCATCGGGGTCCGCGTCGTCGGCAAAGCCGCCAGCATAGCGCGCACGCCTTGACGCTGTCCGCGCGCGGCCCTAGGCTTATTTATCCCTTTATCGCGATGGAAGGATGGAATAATGGACCTGGCTGCGGTGTCGTCCCTGCTGCGCCTGCTCTCCGATTCCACCCGCGTGCGCCTGCTGGCCCTGCTGCAGCGCGAGGAGCTGACCGTCGCCGAACTGGCCGAGGTGTTGCGCCTCGCCCAGCCGCGCGTGTCCACCCACCTGGCCAAGCTGAAGGAAGCCGGGCTGGTGCGCGACCGCCGCGCCGGCGTGTCCGCCTACTACCGCTTCAACGGCGATCTCGACACGCGCGAGGAGAACCTGCTGCGCGCGCTGGAGGCCAGCGTCGACGACGCCCTGCTGGCCGACGACGCCGCCCGCCTGCCCGGGGTGCTGGCGCGACGCGCCGGCGCGTCGGGCTGGGCGGACACCGTCGCCGGCGACATGGAGCGCCACTATTCGCCCGGCCGCACCTGGGAAACGCTGGCGCGTACGCTGCTGCAACTGCTGGAAACCGGCGACGTGCTCGACGTCGCTTCCGGCGACGGCGTGCTCGCCGAGCTGCTGGCGCCGCACGCGCACGCGATCGTTTGCGTGGACTCCGGCGAGCGCGTGGTCGAGGCCGCGCGCGAACGCCTGAAGGCGCTGCGCAACGTCGAGGTGCGCCAGGGCGACATGCACGCGCTCGACCTCGGCGCGCGCCGCTTCGACCTGGTGCTGATGATGCACGCGCTGACCTACAGCGACCGCCCCGCGCAGGCCCTTGCCGAGGCCGCGCGCGTGCTGAAGCCCGGCGGCCGCCTGCTGGCGGCGACGCTGGCGCGGCACGCGCACAAGGCCGCGGTGGCGCCGTTCGACCATCGCAACCTCGGCTTCCGCCGCGAGGACCTCACCGGCTACGCGCGCCGCGCCGGCCTCGAGGTGCTGAGCTGCGCGCGCGTCTCGCGCGAGCGCCGGCCGCCGCATTTCGAGGTGCTGTCGCTGCTGGCGCGCAAGCCCGGCCAGGCGACCGGCTGACTTCGACAACACCCCGCGACTCCCAGCAACGCATCGACCATGGACCCGGAGAAACACGTGAACGGCCCCGCCCTGCCCTGGCTGCGCCCCGAGCGCAGCGAACGCCTGCTCGACGCCCTCGCCCGCCGCATCCTCGTGCTGGACGGCGCGATGGGCACCATGCTGCAGGCGCACCGGCTGGACGAGGCGGGCTACCGCGGCGAGCGTTTCGCCGAGGGCTGCGACAGCGCCACCGCGCACGCGCACGGTCCCGGCTGCGGCTGCGACCAGAAGGGCAACAACGACCTGCTGACGCTGACCCGGCCCGACATCATCCGCGCCGTGCACGACGCCTATCTCGAGGCCGGCGCCGACCTGGTCGAAACCAACACCTTCAATTCGACGCGCATCAGCCAGTCCGACTACAAGCTGGAGCACCTGGTGCCCGAGCTGAACCGCGAGGGCGCGCGCCTGGCGCGCGAGGCCTGCGACGCGATGAGCGCGCGCACGCCCGGGCGTCCGCGCTTCGTCGTCGGCGTGCTCGGCCCGACCAACCGCACCGCATCGATCAGCCCCGACGTCAACCGTCCGGATTTCCGCAACGTCGGCTTCGACGAGCTGGTCGTCGCCTACGTCGAGGCCGCGCGCGCGCTGGTCGAGGGCGGCGCCGACGCGCTGATGGTCGAGACTATCTTCGACACGCTGAACGCCAAGGCCGCGCTGTTCGCGCTCGACATGCTGTTCGAGGAACTGGGCGGGCGCCTGCCGGTGATGATCTCCGGCACCATCACCGACCGCTCCGGGCGCACGCTGTCCGGACAGACCGCCGAAGCGTTCTGGTATTCGGTGCGTCACGCGCGCCCGCTGTCGGTGGGGCTGAACTGCGCGCTCGGCGCCGCCGAGCTGCGCCAGTACGTCGACGCGCTGGCGCAGGTCGCCGACACGCACGTCAGCACGCATCCGAACGCCGGCCTGCCCAACGCGTTCGGCGAGTACGACGAGACGCCCGCGGCGATGGCGGCGACGCTGGGCGAGTTCGCCGCGTCCGGCCTGGTCAACATCGTCGGCGGCTGCTGCGGCACCACCCCTGCGCACATCGCCGCGATCGCGCAGGCGGTGGCCGCGCTGCCGCCGCGCGCGATCCCCGCCATCGAGCCGTACTGCCGGCTGGCCGGCCTGGAACCGTTCGTGATCACGCCGCAGATCAACTTCGTCAACGTCGGCGAGCGCACCAACGTCACCGGCTCGGCGCAGTTCAAGAAACTGATCAAAGAAGACCGCTACGACGAGGCGCTGGCGGTGGCGCGCCAGCAGGTCGCCAACGGCGCGCAGATCATCGACATCAACATGGACGAGGGCCTGCTCGACGCCGAAAAGGCGATGGTGCGCTTCCTGAACCTGATCGCCGGCGAGCCGGACATCGCGCGCGTGCCGGTGATGATCGACTCCTCGAAATGGAGCGTGATCGAGGCCGGCCTGAAGTGCGTGCAGGGCAAGCCCGTGGTCAATTCGATCTCGCTGAAGGAAGGCGAAGCGCCGTTCCTCGAGCAGGCGCGCCTGCTGCGCCGCTACGGCGCCGCGGTGGTGGTGATGGCCTTCGACGAGCAGGGCCAGGCCGACACGGTCGAGCGCAAGGCGGCGATCTGCCGGCGCTCCTACGAGCTGCTGACCGAAACGGTCGGCCTGGCGCCCGAGGACATCGTCTTCGACCCCAACATCTTCGCCATCGCCACCGGCATCGAGGAGCACAACGGCTACGCGGTGTCGTTCATCGAGGCGGCGCGGCGGATCAGGCGCGAATTCCCGCTGGCGCACGTCTCCGGCGGCGTCTCCAACGTCTCGTTCTCGTTCCGCGGCAACAACACCGTGCGCGAGGCGATCCACTCGGTGTTCCTGTACCACGCGATCCGCGCCGGCATGGACATGGGCATCGTCAACGCCGGCGCGCTGGCGATCTACGACGAGCTGCCCGCGGAACTGCGCGAGGCGGTCGAGGACGTGGTGCTGAACCGCCGCGAAGACGGCACCGAGCGCCTGCTGGAGATCGCCGAGCGCTACAAGGCGAAAAAGGGCGAAGCTGCCGCCGAATCGGCGGCATGGCGCCAGTTGCCGGTGCGCGAACGGCTCAGCCACGCGCTGGTGCACGGCATCGACCAGTACGTGGTCGAGGATACCGAGGAGGCGCGCCTGCAAACCGCCCGCCCGCTCGGCGTGATCGAAGGCCCGCTGATGGACGGCATGAACATCGTCGGCGACCTGTTCGGCGCCGGCAAGATGTTCCTGCCGCAGGTGGTGAAGTCGGCGCGGGTGATGAAGAAGGCGGTAGCGCACCTGATCCCGTTCATCGAGGCCGAGAAGGCGCGCACCGGCGAAGCGATGAAGTCGAACGGCAAGATCGTGGTGGCCACGGTCAAGGGCGACGTGCACGACATCGGCAAGAACATCGTCGGCGTGGTGCTCCGCTGCAACAACTTCGAGGTGATCGACCTCGGCGTGATGGTGCCGGCGCAGAAGATCCTGGATACGGCGAAGGCGGAGAACGCCGACATGATCGGCCTGTCCGGCCTGATCACGCCCTCGCTGGAGGAAATGGGCCACGTCGCCCGCGAGATGCAGCGTCAGGGCTTCCAGGTGCCGCTGCTGATCGGCGGCGCCACTACCTCGCGCGCGCACACCGCGCTGAAGATCGAGCCGCACTACAAGGCGCCGACGGTGTGGGTGAAGGACGCCTCGCGCGCGGTCGGCGTGGCGCAGACGCTGGTCAGCAAGGAGCAGATCGACGCGTTCGTCGCCGGCATCCGCGCCGACTACGCCGAAGTGCGCGAGCGCCACCGCAACCGCGGCTCCGGCAAGCGGCTGGTCTCGCTGGAGCGGGCACGCGCACAGCGCTACGCCTGCGACTGGCGCGCCTACGCGCCGCCGGCGCCGCGCAAGCCGGGCATCACCACGTTCGACGACTACGGCCTCGCCGAACTCGCCGCGTGCATCGACTGGACGCCGTTCTTCCACGCCTGGGAGCTGGCCGGCCATTTCCCGGCGATCCTCGACGACGCCGTGGTCGGCGCGCAGGCGCGCGAGCTGTACAGCGACGCGCAGGCGCTGCTCGCGCGCATCGTCGGCGAGAAGTGGCTGACCGCGCGCGCGGTGATCGGCCTGTGGCCCGCCAACAGCGTGGGCGACGACGTCGAGGTCTACGCCGACGCGGCGCGCGGCGAGCGGCTCGCCACCGTGCACTTCCTGCGCCAGCAGGTGGAGAAGCCGGTCGAGCGCCCGGACTTCTGCCTGGCCGACTTCGTCGCGCCGAGGGACAGCGGCGTCGCGGACTGGTTCGGCGGCTTCGCCGTCACCGCCGGCATCGGCATCGAGCCGCACCTGGAACGCTTCCAGCGCGAGCACGACGACTATTCGGCGATCCTGCTCAAGGCGCTGGCCGACCGCCTCGCCGAAGCCTTCGCCGAACGCATACACCAGCGCGTGCGCAAGGAATTCTGGGGCTACGCGCCCGACGAAGCACTCGGCAACGACGAGCTGATCGCGGAAAAATATCGTGGTATCCGCCCCGCGCCCGGCTACCCGGCCTGCCCCGAGCACACCGAGAAGCGCACCCTGTTCCGCCTGCTCGACGCCACCCGCAACGCCGGCATCGAGCTGACCGAAGGTTGTGCGATGTATCCGGCGGCGGCCGTGTCGGGCTGGTACATCTCCCATCCGAACAGCCAGTATTTCGTGGTCGGCCGCCTCGGCAAGGAGCAGATCGAGGACTACGCGCGGCGCAAGGGCTGGAAGCTCGCCGAGGCCGAGCACTGGCTGGCCTCGTGGCTGGACTACGATCCGGAATGAACGCGGCGCGGCCTCAGCTTTCCTCGGAACCGCCCGGGCGGACCACCATCGGGCGGTGGTGGCGAAGGTGCACGGCGAGGTTGTAGACCGACACGAACGCCGGGAAGAAATTCGACAGGATGCCGACCGAGTCGTTCTTGCCGAACACGAAGTAGGCGAGCAGCAGCGCGCTGCCGGACACCGAAAGCCACCAGAACGCCAGCGGCATCACCACGCGCTTGTGCTTGCGCGTGTAGTACAGCTGGACGAACCAGCGGCTGGTGAACATCAGCGAACCCAGGAAGCCGATCGCCTTCCAGGGCGTGAGTTCGAAAGCGCGCAAGGCGGCGAGCAACTGCGCAAGCTCGTGCTGGATCAGGTCCATCGGGCGGGTCCGCATGCATGGAATCGGGGCGCGGATTCTAGCAACCCGCCGCTGAACTCCCGCGCCGCACCCGCGCGCGGCATCGAACGCCGGCCCTCGCGCGGGGCTTGACCGTGCCGGCCCGCAGCCCCTAGAATTTCGCGCTCTTTCGGGCGGTTAGCTCAGCGGTAGAGCACTGCTTTCACACGGCAGGGGTCACAGGTTCGAACCCTGTACCGCCCACCAGTTCGTCAACTAAAAAGGCCGGGATGTCGCATCCCGGCCTTTTTCGTGCGCGCAGCGCCAGCCGGTCAGTTGCAGGTGTCGGTCGCGGTCATCGCCGATGCATAGGGCCGTCCCGAGGGGTCGACCCTGAGCAGGCTGCCCGGCACCTTGGTCGTGTTGGTGCCGAGGCTGTCGGAATCGCTGCTCTTCGCGCACACGCGCACGGTGGCGACGGCGCTGCCGTCCGGGAGGCTGCCGGTCGACTGGAACGTCAGCGCGCTCGATCCGCGCATCGTCATCCCGGCAGTGGGCTGGCCCACGCGCATCAGGGTGTTCGCGGCCGGGCAGGTCGGGCCCAGCGAGAGCGCCGTGCCGGCGGTGGTCGCCGCGGCGGCCGGCGCGTTGCACACGACCACCCAGCCCCCCTCGAACGGCGCCGAGCTGGCGCAGGCGATGCCGTTGGTGCTGGCGCAGACGGTCACCTGCATATGCTGCGCGACGGCCTCGCCGCGCGCGTACTGGATGTCGGCGAGCAGATGGTTGGTCGCCGTGGTCACCGCGTTGCGGTGCATGAAGTCGCGGAAATTCGGCAGGGCGATGCCGGCCAGGATCGCCATCACGACGACCGTCACCATCAGTTCGATCACGCTGAAACCGGAGTGTCGCGTCGTCCGCATTTCGCTCGTCCTCATGGCTTGCCGCAGGTCGCGGCGGCCTGGGCGCGCGCGTCGGTGATCGCCTTGGCGCGCTGCTCGGCGCCGAGCTTGGTGCCGCTGTCGACGTCGCCGCTGATCACCATGCCCTTGCCGCTTTCCAGCAGTCGCAGGTTCGCGCGGGCGGCCGCGCAGGCGCGCTCGGTGTACTGCGCATCGGCCTTGTCCAGCGCGCTGCCGCCGCCCGGCGCGGCGTCGGCGGCCGGCTGCGCCGCCTCCGGAGGCGGCGTGATGCCGCTGCCGGCATCGACGCTGACGCGCTGGCTGCGCTGCCCGGGCGGAGGCTGCTGCGCGTAGTGCACCGTGCCGTTGGCGTCGGTCCACTTGTAATAGTCGCCGCCCGCGGTGACGGCGGCGAAGGCCAGCAGCGCAAGCGGAAGCAGCCGGCGGGCGCGCACGTCACTTGCCCCAGCAGTCGTCCGGCGTGGCCGCCGCGGTCCCGCTGGCGGTGCGCTTGCCGGTGTTGTCGATGCCCAGCGTGGCGCACTGCGTGTCCTGCGCCTGGCTGCCGACCGGTACGGCGCGCAGCGAATAGGCGGTGGTGCTGGCGCTGACGATGCCGAACGTGTAGTAGCTGCCGGCCGAGCTGGCGGACAGGCCGATCGACGCCGCATTGGCCGTGTAACGATTGCTCGAATAGAAGAACCGCTCCTGGCGCTGCGCGGCGTCCATCAGCACGCGCTTGGCGTCGGCACGGTGCGCACGCAGCGCGTACTGCCGGTACGACGGGATCGCGATCGCGCCGAGGATGGCGATGATCGCCACCACCACCATCAGCTCGATCAGCGAGAAACCTCGTGTGGCTCGCATGCTTCCCCCTTATTTGCCCGTCGGCTCGCGCCAGGACACCTCGCCCGGGTGCACCGACAGCAGCGTCAGGATCTTCTTGCAGATGATCGCACCGGTCGAGGTCTGCACGCAGGCAGTCACCTCGCGCGCGCCGGTGCCCTCGCCGATATGCAGGCTGGGCGCCGCCGGCAGGCCGGAGCCGAGGCTGATCGCGCGCTTGACCGTGCCGTCCGCGTTGGTGCCGAAGAACTGCAGCGACGGGTCGGCGGTGCCGGTCTTGTAGTTTTGACCATACAGGAAACCGGTGCCCACGTCCGTGCAGGTGTCCGTGCCCGGCACGTAGCTGGTGGTCAGCAGCACGCCGCCGATCAGCGCCTGGTTGGCGATGACGCGCTCGGCCGCGCCGACGGGGGTGCCGTCCGGATCCGTTGACGGCGTCGCGGAAGGCGCGGCGAGGTTCATGTACCAGCCGAGCTGTCCGGCAGTGTCGAAGCTGTTCAGCAGTTGGCTGAAGGTGGTCACGCCGCTGGGCGCGCCGCTGCCGCTGAGCGTGCCGCTCGTGTTGACGTTGAGGCCGGTGACGTCGACCAGATCGCTGGTGGCGAGCGGCAGCGCCTTGTATTGCTGGTCGGTGGTCGGCAGCAGCGAGGTGTCGATCAGGCCGACGATCTTCTGCTGGCCCTTGGTCGCCATGTCGTACTTGGTGAAGATGCGGCCACTGCCGAAGAACACCATCGGCGCGCCGCGGTCGTTGCGGCCGATGGTCGGATGCGCCGTAATCGGGCGATCGGCGTTGTAGACCAGGTCCGCGGTCCAGTTGGCCGGGTCGGTGTCCTCGTTGATGCCGATCTTGTACAGCGAGCCGGAGAACTCGTTGCTGTCGGTGCTGCCCGCCGGACGCACGTCGCGCACGCTGCCGAAGTACATCGACTCGGCCGCATAGTTGAGGTCGTAGTCGGAAGCCAACAGGTCGCCGGCGAAGCTGTTGGCGCCGAGGCTGCTGCCGCCGACGTTGGTGAAGTCGAAGGTGCGCAGCGGCGTGACCGAATGGGTCGAGCCGACCATCGTGGCGAGGTCGTATACCGACACCTTCATCGCCTGGTTCGACGCCGCACGCCCGCCCTGGCTGCCGAGGCCGCCGTTGTCGGTGGCGCCACTGCCGATGAACAGGAAGAACTTGCCGGTGCTGGTGCCGGAGGTGCCGCCGGTGATGATGCTGCCCTGGTTGATCTTGTCGTGCACCACGGCGATCGCCGGCACCGACGAGGCGTAGGTCTGGGTCACGATCTCGGCCAGCACGGTAGGCACCGCTTCGGGATTGGTGATGTCGAGCACCGCGAACGCCGAGTACGACTGCTGGCTGGTGCAGTGCGTCGAGTCGTATACCGGCGCGGTCGGGTCGCAATTGCTGTTGCCGTCGGCGGCGCTCGAGGTCGGCAGCTTGATCGGGCCGCCGCCCAGCCGGAACGGCACGATCATCAACGTGCCCCAGCCGTCGACGTGGCCGGCGCTGTCGATGCAGGGATCCTGCGCGGGCGTGCACGAGCCGGTGTCGAACACGCGCGCGTCGGTCACCACGGGATTGCCGTCGACGTAGAACACGTGGGTGTAGTCGCTGCGGGTCAGCCAGCGCAGGTGCGGCAGCAGGTTGCCCGGCACGTAGGCCCACAGCTCGCTGCCGAGCGGCTGCGCGGTCGGGGTGGCCTTGGACGGCTGCACCGGCACGTAGTTGCCCGAAGCGTCCGTCGGCGGCAGGGTGCCGATTGCCTGCTGTTTGGAGTTGAAGAAGCCGCCGTTGAAGGCATGCAGCATGCCGTCGTTGGCGCCGACGTACACCACCTGGCGACGGTTGCGGTACACGTTGCGGAACGCGCCGTAAGTGTCGTCGCCGTACAGCAGGTCGTAGGCCTCGGACGGCGCGCTCACCACCACCGGGGTGGAGTCCACGATGTCGCCGAGGCGCATCGTGCGCAGCGTGCCGTTGTTGTCATAGTCGATGGTGCGCGGACGCATGCCGGTCACTTCGAAGCCGCGGATCCACTTGAGGATGTTCTGCGCCTCGCCGGGATTGGTCGAAGTGCCGTCGCCGGGGTCGTCCGAGTTCAGGAACTCGAAGTTACCGACGTAGGCCGTCGTCGTCACGCCCTTGACCTTCGAGGTCGTCACGCCGCCCCAGAAACCGTCGCTGCTGGAGCTGCTGCCGCTCCAGATGAACTGGCGCTGCTCGCCGCTGTCGACCACGCCGTTATGGTTGGCGTCGACCCAGGTGAAGACGTAGCGGCTGGGCCCGGCATCGGTGATCTGTCCCGCGTAGGCGCGCTGGCCGGCGAACGTGCTGCTGTTGCTCCATAGCTGCTTCTGCGCGCTCCAGACCGTGCGGAGTGGCCCACCAGAACAATTCGGCTGTGCGTCATCAAGGTCGCACACTTCATAGCTGGTCGAGGTTTCCGGATCGAACTTGGTCGGGTCCTGCTTTTCGGCGGTGCTCAGCGTGAAGCGCTTGAACTTGGTGCGCCGGTCGTTGATGTCGTAGAAGAACGCGATCACCGGGTCGGTATCGTAGTCGTCGAGTATCGCGTTGGCGTTGCCGTCCTCGCGCAGGTAACCGTAGGTGTCCGTCCACAGGCCGTTCAGCGAGCCGATCCAACTGGCGACTCCGCCCGCCGAGTCCTTGCGCTCGGGCAGGTACAGCGCCTGGTAGGTCAGGCCGATGCCGCGCGCGCTGTTCGACACCACCGCTGCCGCCGTACCGGAGCCGGCGCGCTTGAGGATCGAATCGAACACCTGCGACAGGCGCGAATACAACTGCGCCGGGTTGCGCACCAGGAAGTAGTTGTCCGGGATGCCGTCGGCACCCTTCTGCCCGGTGAAGTTGTTGGTCACGTCCCACTCGGCGGGATTGCCGTAGGTCGGCAGGTTGTTGCCGTCCTGGTCGTTGAAGCCGCCGTACTTGGCCGCGAAGAACAGCGGGTTGTCCAGCGGACGCTGCTCGGCCGGGCCGGTGGTGTACTTCTCCACCGACGGCGGCGACCAACTGCGCGCGCCGCCGTAGCTGCCGAACAGCAGGCTGCCGTTGGTGTTGCCCGGGCGCAGCACGGTGAACTTGGCGCCGCTGGCGGCCTGGCCGTTGCCGGCATTGAACGCGCCCGCCGCGGTATAGCCGATCTGCAGCGCATTGCCTGCGTACGCGACCAGCGATTCCGTGCGCACCAGGATCTGGCTGTCCTGGATGTTGCTGGCATTGCAGGCGTTGGACGGCGTGCCCTCGCAGATGTCGGGCACCTTGTCGTTGTTGCCGTCATAGCTGCAGGCGGCGCCGCGACAGAAGCTGAGCAACTCGGTCACGTCCTGGTCGTGGTCGTTGCCCCACTGCGAGTCTTCCCAGACGATCTCGAAGCTGCCCGAGGTCGGGCCGTGTGCGTCGGACGTGGTCGGCAGGCCGAACACCCGGCAGTTGCTGGTGCAAGTGGTGACCGTGCCGGGATTCTGGTTGGCGGCGATCTTCAGCCACTGGGCCTGCGTGAGCGTGGTGGACGTCTTCTGGCCGATCACCAGGTTGCCGAGGTAGCAACTGCGCCAGCCGGTGGCGCTGTTCAGCAAGGCGCTGCCGTTGTTGTTGGCCTGGCAGGCCGGGGTGATCGTGATCAGGTCGTAGTTGCCGCCGCCGGTGGACACCGGGATCTGGAACGTCGGCAGCGTCTCCGCCAGCGCGATGGCGTAGGTCTGCACCTTCTGCGTGCCGGTGAGGTCGGAACGGATGTCGTTGGTCCAGGCCTCGTAAGCGAGGCCGGCCAACTGGTAGCCGCCTTCCAGCGAAGGGATGTCCGGGCAGATGCCGTGCGCCAGCGCCAGGTCGGTGACGGTCTGCGGCAGGCAGGTGTCCTGGTAGGTGGTGCTGTCCAGCGCAGCGACGCGGCCCAGCAGCCACTGTTGCGGCGCGCCGGTGCTGGTCTTGGTGTTGAGGTTTTCGTTGTTGCCGACCAGCGTGGTCGCCGCGTCGGCCTGCAGCTTGAGGTTGGGCACCGAGCCGATGCCGTCGGAGTCGAACGAGTTCAGGCCCGTGCTGAGCACGATGATGTTGCAATTGGCGCAGTACGGCGCGCCTTCGGGGCTGGTGGCGGTCTTGTAAGGGTCGGCCCAGGTCGCGTTGGGCAGGCCGGTCATCGAGGGCACGGTCGCCGGCCGGTTGGAAAGGTCGCTGAGCGTCGATTCGCTGGGGTTGTAGCTGCTGGTCGGCGTGGCGCCGTTGCCGATGATGTAGCGCAGCGCTTCGGCGTACATCTCCGCCAGCGGATTGCCGGAGTCCTTGCAGCGATAGGCCGTGGTGCCGCCCGATCCGTCGGGGTCGAGCAGGTGGCCGTTGGCGCCCGAGACGTTGCGCTGCAGGATGCCGTAGGTGCCGCAGTCGCCGTAGTTATCGCTGTTGGCGTCCCAACCGACGATGTGGAAGCGGTTCAGCGTATTGACGATGCCTTCGTTGCCGGAACTCTGGTTGCAGAACTGGCCGGTCTGCAGGTTGATCTCGTTCTTGCTGTTGCTGCAACTGGTATCGCCGCCGTTGTCGGCGATGAAGTTGATGTTGCGACGCAGGATGCCGCCGGTGCGCGGCGCCGAGTAGCTGCCGGTGATCAGGCCGAAGCGCATCTGCTGCTTCTCGCCGTACTTCTGCAGCAGGCCGATCGGCTTGTAGTGCGTGACGCTCGAGCTGTCGGTGTAGGCCTGGCAGAACGATTCCTGCGTGCCGCTGGCGTTGCAGACCTGCACGCGCACGTTCAGCTCGTCGAGCTTGTCGTTGCTGCTGGAGGCGTAGTCGCCCGGATTGATATCGCCCTGCGTACCGAATTTCGCCTGGATCGCCTCCCGCCACAGGCACTGCTCGCGCGCGGTCGAGCCCCATTCGCTGAACGCCCCCTTGGCGACGCGCAGCAGCGGAGGACTGTTGTTGGAGAGCGTCGTCGTGCCGTCGGCGATGGAGACGTTGCACATCGAGATCGGATAGGTGCTGTACGGCGTGTACTTGTTGACGTCCGACGCGTTGTACACCTTGACCCAGGCGTGCAGGTCGCTGGGGATGAACGAGCGTTCCAGCACCGTCTGGCTGGTGGTGTCGACGACGCGATAGCCGCCGTACAGCACGTAGCGCAGCACGTCGACGCGGCTCATCGCCACCCAGTTCAGGAAGTTGCCGCTCCACTGGCCGCTGCACTGGTGGCTGGTCGCGGCGCCCGATGCGGTGAACACGCCGCCATGGCTGTTGACGCTGATCGTCGTGTCGTAGGTGTAGCAAAGGTCGGGATCGAAATAGCCCGAATAGCTGAAGTTGTTGTTGTAGGTGGTATCGACGATGCCGTCGCCGTCGAGGTCGGTGTAGTCGGTGTAGGCCTTGATGTAGAGCTGCTCGTCGCGCGACATCACGAACATCGTCAGCGGCGGCACGGCGCTGGTGTTGATCACCGGATAGGCGGTGAAGTCGCCCATGGTCTTGTCGGAGATCTGCGCGGCGGACGCCGGCATCGCCGCCAGCATCGGCAGCGCGACCAGCGCGGCCGCCAGGCCGGCGACGAAGCCCTTGAGGGTAATGGTCCGGATCAACATGGCGAAGCTCCTGCCGGGGTCAGTTGCGCACCGCGATGCGGTACTGGCTGATGGTGACCGCGCGGCCGTTGCCGGGCGCGGTGGCGACGCTCATCACTTCGAAATACTTCGACGCGCCACCGCCGGCCGCGCCGCTGCCGATGCCGCGATAGCCGGCCGCCTGCGCGCCGCCGCTGCCCTCGCCCAGCACCGTGCCGTCGGGCACCACGGCCAGCGCGGCGGTCGGTATGCCGGTGCAACTGGTGCCGCTGACGGGCAGGCACAGCAGCACGTCGGTCTTCCAGGTATTCGGGGCGTACAGGCTCTCGCCGGATTGCAGGCTGGAGTAGAGCAGCTCCGGATGGCCGTTGGTGTCCTTGGTCAGGCCACGCTGGAACGCGTTCCAGGGCGCCTTGGACGGGTCGAAATCGAAGTTGTCGTCCGGAATCTCGCCGCTCCACGACGCCGGCCAGCCGCGGTTGAAGATGTGCTCCTCGAACAGCGAGGTCGAGCCGGAGGTGGTCAGCGCGGTGCGCATGGACTCGGACGTCTCGAACGCGCGCTCGCGGCTGGCCACGTTGTTGACCATGCGCATTTCCAGCAGCGTGCCCTGCATCGCGATCACCGCGACCACGGACAGCACGACCAGGAACACCAGTCCGACGAACAGGGCGACGCCGCGCTGGCGGCGCGCAGTGCTCAGGTTGCGGCTCATGACTTGTTCCTGATGCGGTTGCGGATCTGCACGGTCTGCACGATGGCGTTGCGCACGAACTTGCCGGCGGTGAAGCTGCCGCGGCTGTACGGGGTGAAGCCCGGGCACTTGCTGGCGTCGACCGAGGTCGGCGTGACCACGTAGGTGCAGGCGTTCGCGTCGGTGGCGGCAAGATCCGGGGTCAGCGAGAACGTGCCCGAATAGCCGACGCCCTGGTCCGGCGTCTGTCCCACCGCGACCAGGCCCAGCTTGACCGCGATCACCTGCGGCCACAGGTTGCCGGCGGTCACCGCCGCCGCGGAGAGATAGCGCACCGGCACGATCTGGTTGGGGTTCGCCGCGTCGATCACGCCGTACTCGGCCTTCATCTGCTCGACGCCCTCGACCACCGGTTCAGCGATCAGGCCGGTGCTGTCCAGGCGCAGTCGCATCAGCGTCGGCACCCGCTCGGCCGCATCGCCGTCGTCGCTGGTGCCGCAGATGCCGTCGGCGCCCGCGTCGCTGCATGGCTGCAGGTAGTACAGCTCGACGTGATAGGGATAGACGTAGCGGCCGATGGCGGCGGCCGGCGGCGTCGTCGGCACGGTTTCGCCGCGCTTGAACAGGGCTGCCTGCTGGCCGATGGCGGACACCAGCAGCACCGGGCTGGGCAGGGCCGCGACCGTCGAGGCCGCAGCGGGGTCGATGCCGTCGGGGCCGACGTAGCGCACCACCAGCACGTCGGAACCTTTGACGTAGTTGCCGGCGGCGACGCAGCCGGACAACGGGAACGCGCTGCCGCCGGCGTAACCGTAGATCTCGTTGGTCAGGTCGCGTACCCAGCCCGAATCGCAGCCGCTGCGGCTGCTCAGGGTGGCGTTGTTCGCCTGGCTGGTGAACGTCACGATGCCGACCCGGTTGCCGCCCCAGAAGCCGGCCTCGCGCAGCGACCAGCCGATGCGGTCGCTGGCGAAGCGCAGATTCTGCTGCGTGTAGTTGCCGCTTTCCTGCAGGTGGAAGGCCTTGCGGTTGGCCAGCAGCACGTTGATCAGGCCGGCCACCACGATCAGGCCGAGCACCATCGCGACCATCAGCTCGATCAGCGAGAAGCCGGTCTGGCGCGGGGCGCACGCGGCACGGCCGGGGCGGGAGTGACGGATCACGGCGGCGCACCTCACGGCAGGTAGTCGAAGCTGTAGCTATCGCTGGTGCTGGTGCCGGCCGCGCCCTGCCCGGACCACGTCACCGTAACCGTGTAGGCGCCGGTGACGCTGGAAGGCCCCGCGATCGTGCCGGACGATCCGGCCGCCTCGGCCTTGAGCCGTTGCAGCCACACGTATACGTCGTTGCTCGCCACCTGATCCGACGTGCAGTTGCTGGCGCAACTGACCAGCGCGGTCGGCGGCGCCGCGGCGTAGGTGGTGTAGGAGCCGAGGCTGACCGCGGACGGATTGGCGCGCATCGCGTCGGCGATGCTGCGCGCCTGCAGGATCGCGTGGGTGCGCGAGCCCGCTTCCTTGCCGAACTGCGCGCCCTTGATCTGCATCAGCGCCAGCCCGAGCAGGCCGAGGCTGAACACGACGATCGCGACCATGACCTCGAGCAGGGACACGCCCCGCGCGGCACGCGCTGAACCGTGGTGCGTCATCGACGGGTTCCCCAGATGGCTTTCCCCGCAGGCAGGATAGCCAAGGCCGCGTCCATGACCACCGGCGGGCGGACCACCGGCGCGATTTGCCCGACGAGCGGCATGCGCCCCGCCGCGCCATGTGACGCGGTTCACGCGGCCCGGAAACGCGCGAGGCCCGGCAGGGCCGGGCCTCGCGGAGCGCCTCGCCCGTGGCGGGAGATGAGGCGCGAAGACTGGTGCCGGAAATAGGATTCGAACCTACGACCTACGCATTACGAATGCGCCGCTCTACCAACTGAGCTATTCCGGCGGTGAACCCGAAATTCTAGAGGTCGGCCCAACGCCGCGCAAGCCGTTCAGCCGACCAGACGCAGTTCCTTCGGCAGCGCGAAGGTGACGTCCTCCAGCTCGCCGTACAGCTCGCGCACGCTGGTGGCGCCCCACTCGCGCAGCCGCGCCAGCACGTCCTTGACCAACTGCTCGGGCGCCGACGCGCCGGCGGTCAGGCCGACGCTGGTCACTCCCTCCAGCCATTCGCGGCGGATGCAGTCGGGGCCGTCGATCAGTTGGGCCGGCACGCCCTGCTTCTCGGCCAGCTCGCGCAGGCGGTTGGAGTTGGAGCTGTTGCGCGAGCCGACCACCAGCACCAGGCCGACCTGGCTGGCGAGCTGGCGCACGGCGTTCTGGCGGTTCTGCGTGGCGTAGCAGATGTCGTCCTTGCGCGGCCCCTCGATGCCGGGAAAGCGCGCGCGCAGCGCGGCGATGATCGCCTTGGTGTCGTCCACCGACAGCGTGGTCTGGGTGACGTAGGCGAGCGTGTCCGCGCGCTTCGGCGCGAGCCGGGCGACATCGGCCAGGTTCTCGATCAGGTGGATCGCGCCGGGATAGGCGGGATCCCACTGCCCCATCGTGCCCTCGACTTCCGGATGGCGGGCGTGGCCGATCAGCACCACGTCGCGGCCGGCTCGGCCGAGGCGCGCCACTTCCATGTGTACCTTGGTGACCAGCGGACAGGTCGCGTCGAACACCTTGAGGCCGCGCTGCGACGCTTCCTCGCGCACGGCCTGCGAGACGCCGTGGGCGCTGAAGATCACAGTGGCGCCGTCCGGCACCTCGCGCAGCTCGTCGACGAACACCGCGCCGCGCGCGCGCAGGCCGTCGACCACGTAGCGGTTGTGCACCACCTCGTGGCGCACGTAGATCGGCGCGCCGTAGGACTCGAGCGCGCGCTCGACGATGGCGATGGCGCGGTCGACGCCGGCGCAGAAACCGCGGGGATTGGCGAGCAGGACTTCCATCGGCGCCTCAAGGAACGCGAGCGACCGGATCATGCACGTGCAGGAGCGGCCGTGGTCGCGAGCCAGGGCGCAGACCTGCAAGAGCGGTCGCGACCACGGTCGCTCCTACAGGGGCGCCATGCCCCGGATCCGGCGACGGGGCATTATCGCCCAGCCGGCGCCGCTTTCCCACCGAACAGCCCGAACGCGATCAGCAGCACCGCGCCGACGCTGATCGCCGAATCGGCCAGGTTGAACGCCGGCCACGCCCACTGCTGCCAGTAGACCTGGATGAAATCGACCACGTGGCCGAGCCGCAGACGGTCGATCAGGTTGCCCAGCGCGCCGCCGACGACCAGCGCCAGCGGCAGCGCGCTGCGCCAGTCGCGCCGCGCGGTGCGCGCGAGCCACGCCGCCAGCACCGCGCTGACGATCACCGCCAGCGCCGCGAAGAACCAGCGCTGCCAGCCGTCGGCCTCGGCGAGGAAGCTGAATGCGGCGCCGGTATTGAACGCCAGCGTCCAGTTCAGCAGGCCCGGGATCACCGCGTGCGGCATGTACGGCTGCAGCGCGGCCAGCGCCAGCCACTTGGTCAACTGGTCGAGCGCGATCACCGCGGCGGACAGCCACAGCCAGGGCAGCGCGTTGGGTCTGACGGCCATCATCCACTCCATCTCATGCATCGCTCCCCTCTCCCACCGGGAGCGGAGATTCAAGGCTCGGGCCGCGGGGCGGATCAAGCCGCGCCAGCAGCAGATCCGCCTTGCGCGCGCGGCCGGCTGCTTGCGGCGGCTCCGCGCTTACTCCCTCCCGAACCCTCCCTGCAAGCGGGGGGAGGAGTCCGGGGTTCAGAACCAGCACCGCGCTTCGCCGCTGCCGGCGACGTTCTCGACGCAGCGGCCGCACAGCTCGGGATGGTCCGCGTGCGTGCCCACGTCGGCGCGATGGTGCCAGCAGCGCACGCACTTCGGCGCGGCGCTCGTCGACGCCGCGATCCACGCCTCGCCGTCCTGCAGCGCCACGCGCGCGGCGTCGGCGGGTTTCGCCGCCGCGTCGGCCAGGCTCAGCGCCGAGGTGATGAAGAAGAAACGCAGCTCGTCGCCGACTTCCGCATAGCGCGCGCGCAGCGCGGCGTCGGCGTACACCGTCACTTCCGCCTCCAGCGAGGCGCCCAAGGCACCCGCTTTGCGCATGTCCTCCAGCGCCTTCGACGCGCCTTCGCGCAGCGCCAGCAGGTCGGCCCAGTAGCGGCGGCGCTCCGGCGTCGCCTGCGTCGCGGCGAGGCCGTCGTACCAGGTCTCGAACAGCACCGATTCGCCGCGCGTGCCCGGCATGTGCCGCCAGATTTCCTCGCTGGTGAAGGCGAGGATCGGCGCCAGCCAGCGCACCATCGCCTCGAGGATGCGGTACATCGCGCTCTGCGCGCTGCGCCGGCCGCGGCTGTCGGTCGGCATGGTGTAGAGGCGATCCTTGGTGATGTCGAGGTAGAGCGCGCCCAGCTCGTTGGTGCAGAAGTTCTGCACGCGCTGCACGATCTCGGGGAAGTCGTAGCGCTCGTAGGCGGCCAGCACGGCCTGCTGCACGTCGTGCGCCTGCTGCACCGCCCATTGGTCCAGCAGCAGGCACTGCTCCACCGGCAGCAGGTGGCGCGCCGGATCGAAGCCATCGAGGTTGCCGAGCAGGAAGCGCGCGGTGTTGCGGATGCGCCGGTAGCCGTCGGCGACGCGCTTGAGGATCTCGTCGGACACCGACATCTCGTTGCGATAGTCGGTGGACGCCACCCACAGGCGCAGGATGTCGGCGCCGAGCGTATCCATCACCTTCTGCGGGGCGACCACGTTGCCGACCGACTTTGACATCTTGCGGCCCTGCGCATCCACGGTGAAGCCGTGGGTCAGCACGTGGTCGTACGGCGCGCGGCCGAACATCGCCGCCGACGTCAGCAGCGAGGATTGGAACCAGCCGCGATGCTGGTCGGAGCCTTCCAGGTACATCACCTTGTATTCGGCGGCGCCGCCGGCCTGCAGCTCCGGGCGCGCGCCGATCACGCAGGCGTGGGTGACGCCGGAATCGAACCAGACGTCGAGCACGTCGCCGACCTTCTCGTAGCACTCGGCCTCGTCGCCCAGCAGCTCGCGCGCGTCGAGCGCGTACCAGGCGTCGATGCCGCCCTGCTCGACGCGCTGCGCCACCTGCTCCATCAGCTCGACGGTGCGCGGATGCGGCTCGCCGCTGGCGCGGTCGACGAACAGCGCGATCGGCACGCCCCAGGTGCGCTGGCGCGAGATGCACCAGTCCGGGCGGCCCTCGACCATGCCGGCAATGCGCTCCTCGCCCCACGCCGGCACCCAGTGCACGTGCTTGATCGCCTCCAGCGCGGTCGCGCGCAAGCCCGCCTGCTCCATGCCGATGAACCACTGCGCGGTGGCGCGGAAGACGACCGGCGTCTTGTGCCGCCAGCAGTGCGGATAGCTGTGCGTGATCTTCTCGACCGCGAGCAGCACGCCGCGCTCGCGCAGCAGCTCGACGATGGCGTCGTTGGCCTTCCACACGTGCTGGCCGGCGAACAGCTCGGTACCCGGCACGTAGGTGCCGTTGCCGCCGACCGGGTTGATCACCTCGAGGCCGTACTTGCGCACGACCGCGAAGTCCTCCTGGCCGTGGCTGGGCGCGGTGTGCACGGCGCCGGTGCCGTCCTCGGCGGAGACGTGCTCGCCCAGCAGCAGCGGGATCTCGCGCGCATAGAACGGATGGCGCAGGCGCAGGCCTTCCAGCACGGCGCCGCGCACGGCGTGGTGGCCGGTGACGAACGGCGTCGACTCGGCGCCCTGCGCGAAGCCGCGGTAGCGCTCGACCGCCGCCTCGACCAGCGGCGCGGCGATCACCAGGAACACGCGCCGGCCGGCGCGCGCCGGTCCCTCGACGAGCTGGTACTCCAGCTCGGCGCCGATGGCGACGGCGACGCTGCCCGGCAGCGACCACGGCGTGGTCGTCCAGATCGGCACGGCGACGATGTCGTCGTCGCCGATCGTCACGCCGAACTCGGCCGCCAGCGCGCGCGGGTCGATCGCATCGTAGGCGACGTCGATCGCGGTCGAGCCCTTGTCCTGGTATTCGATCTCGGCCTCGGCCAGCGCCGAGCCGCAGTCGAAGCACCAGTACACCGGCTTGAAGCCGCGCGTGACGTGGCCGTTGGCGACGATCTTCGCCAGCGCGCGCAGCATGTTCGCCTCGTAGGCGAAGTCCATGGTGCGGTACGGGTGCTCCCAGTCGCCGAGCACGCCGAGGCGCTTGAAATCGGCGCGCTGCAGGTCGATCTGCTGCGCGGCGTATTCGCGGCACTTCTGCCGGAACGCGGCGGCGTCCAGCTTCTGGCCGACCTTGCCGACCTGCTTCTCGACGGCGATCTCGATCGGCAGGCCGTGGCAGTCCCAGCCGGGCACGTACGGCGCGCGGCAGCCGGACAGCAGCTTGGAGCGCACCACCGTGTCCTTGAGGATCTTGTTGACCGCGTGGCCGATGTGGATCGCGCCGTTGGCGTAGGGCGGGCCGTCGTGCAGCACGAACGCCTTGTCGCGGCCCGCGCTGCGCTGCTGGATCTGCGCATAGCGCCCGATCTTTTCCCATTCGGCCAGCCAGCCCGGCTCGCGCTTGGGCAGGTCGCCGCGCATCGGGAAGTCGGTGGCGGGCAGGTTGATGGTGTTCTTGTAGTCGTGACTCACGTTCGGGCTCCGGCGGCCGCGTGCGCGACGCCCAGCAGGCGGCGCGCCTCGGCGGCGTCGCGATCCATCTGGCGCTTGAGCGCGTCCAGGTCGGGGAACTTTTCCTCGTCGCGCAGCTTGGCGACGAACTCCACCTCGATGCGGCGACCGTACAGGTCGTCGTCGAAATCGAACAGGTGTGCTTCCAGCAGCGGTTCGCGGCCGTCGACGGTCGGCCGCACGCCGAGGCTGGCGACGCCCGGCCACCCCGCCTCGCCGGCGCCGCGCACGCGCACCGCGAAGATGCCGCCGACCGGCGCGACGCGTCGGCCGAGGCGGACGTTGGCGGTGGGATAGCCGAGCTTGCGGCCGAGCCGCTCGCCGCGCACTACCCGCCCGCCGATCGCGAACGGATGCCCCAGCAGGCGCGCGGCGTGCGCGAACTCGCCCGCCGCCAGCAGCGCGCGGATGCGCGAGGCGGACACGCGCTCGCCGTCGGCCAGCACCGGCGCCAGCGCGTGCGCCGCGAAGCCGAGCTCGCCGCCCATGCGCCGCAGCAGGCCGAGGTCGCCGCCGCGCTTGTGGCCGAAGCGGAAATCCTCGCCCACCCAGATCTCACGCGCGCCGAGCCGCGCGGCCAGCACCTCGCGCACGAACGTCTCCGCCGGCATCGCCGCCAGCTTCGCGTCGAAGCGCAGCAGCAGCACGCGCTCGATGCCGGCCTCGGCGAAGCCGGCCAGCTTCTCGCGCAGCGAGGCGAGGCGCGGCAGCGGCTCGCCGCGCGCGAAGAACTGCCGCGGCAGCGGCTCGAAGCTGACCGCGATCGGCAGCAGCCGACGTTCGGCCGCGCGCTCGCGCACGCGCCCGAGCAGCGCGCGATGGCCGCGATGCAGCCCGTCGAACGCGCCCACGGCAACGACGCTGCCGCCCGGGGCCAGGCACGGCCCCGCGACATCCCGGAAAACCTTCACCATGCCGCGAGTATAACGGCTGCGCTGCGGTGCATCATGGCCGGCGCACGCCGCGCGGAGGCGTGCATCAGTGCGCGCGCAGGTCGCGCAGGCGGAAGCCGGCGGCGAACAGCGCCGCCACGTAGACGAACCCGCCGCCGGCGACCAGCACGGCCAGGCGCCACACGCGCGCCCATGACGGCACACCGGTCCAGTCCGGCCAGATCCAGCGTCCCAGCAGCAGCGCCGCGACCATCGCCGCGCAGGCCAGCGCCAACCGCGCCAGATGCCGTGCCCAGCCGGGCTGTCGGCGATACACGCCCTCGCGCTTCAGCCAGCGCCACAGCAGGCCGAGATTGAGGTAGCTCGCCAGCGCGCTGGCCATGCCCAGCGCCATGTGCAGGCCGGGCACCCGGCCGATGCCGTCCAGCCAGCCGCCCTGCTTCAGCGCCGGCGGCGCCCACAGCTCGAACAGCAGCGCGATGAACGCCACGTTGAGCACCATGTTGGCGACCAGCGAGGCCACCGCCGCGCGCACCGGCGTCCTCGTGTCCTGGCGCGCGTAGAACGCCGGCAGCACCACCTTGACCAGCGCGAACGCCGGCAGGCCGAAGCTGAGCGCGGAAATCGACAGCGTCGCCATGTGCGTGTCGAACGCGGTGTAGCGGCCGTGCTGGAACAGCGTGGCGACCAGCGGCTCGGCCAGCAGCAGCAGCGCCAGCATCGCCGGCACCGCGATCAGCAGGGTGATGCGCAATCCCCAGTCCAGCGCCCTGGAAAAACCTTCGCGGTCGGTGGCGACGTGGTGGCGCGACAACGACGGCAGGATCACCGTGCCGAGCGCCACGCCGAACACGCCCAGCGGCAGCTCGAGGAAACGGTCGGTCTGCGACAGCCAGCTCTGCGAGCCGGCGACCAGCAACGAGGCGATCACCGTGTCCAGCAGCAGGTTGACCTGCGCCACCGACGAGCCGAACAGGGTCGGCACCATCAGGCGCAGGATGCGGCGCACGTCCGGATGATCCCAGCCCCAGCGCGGCAGGGTCAGCAGATCGAGCTGGCGCAGCGCCGGGAACTGGAACACCAGCTGCAGGATGCCGGCCGCCAGGATCGCCCAGCCCATCGCCATGATCGGCGTGTGCAGCCGCCGCGACAGCCACAGCGCGCCGGCGATCATGCACAGGTTGAGGATCACCGGCGTCAGCGCCGGCAGCGCGAAGCGGTGGAAGCTGTTCAACGCGCCGCCGGCCAGCGCGGTCAGCGAGACGAACAGCAGGAACGGGAAGGTCAGCCGCAACAGGTCGGTGGTCAGCGCGAACTTCTCCGGCTCGTTCAGCGCGCCCGGCGAGAACAGCACGGTGATCTGCGGCGCGAACATCACGCCCAGCGCGGTCACCACCAGCAGCACGCCGCCCAGCGTGCCGGCGGTGCGCGCCATCAGCGCCTTCAGGTCGGCGTGGCTCCGGGTTTCCTTGACCTCGGTGAACACCGGCACGAAGGCGGTGGAGAACGAGCCTTCCGCGAACAGCCGGCGCATGAAGTTGGGGATGCGGAACGCCACCCAGAACGCGTCGGTCACCGCGTTGGCGCCGAAGGCGGCGTTGATCGCCATGTCGCGCAGCAGGCCGAGGATGCGCGAGAGGAAGGTCATCGCGCTGAACGACAGCATCGAGCGCAGCATGCTGGGCGCTTTCATCTTGCCGGGCCCCGGGTCCCGAGTCCCGGGTCCCGGGGCCCGGCCAAGACATTGACTGCACAACCGCATTTCCGCATACTTAGCGCCTTTTTCCAACACCGGCGTTTGGAGTTTTCCCTTGGCTAACATCAAGTCCGCGAAGAAGCGCGCGAAGCAGGCGGAAGTGCGCCGCATGCGCAATGCCAGCCAGCGTTCGATGCTGCGCTCGGCGATCAAGAAGGTCGTGAAGGCCCTGGAGGCGAAGGACAAGGTCGCCGCCGAGGCCGCCTACAAAGCCGCCGAGCCGGTGCTGGACCGCTACTCCAGCCGCGGCCTGATCCACAAGAACAAGGCGTCGCGCCACAAGAGCCGCCTGAGCGCGCACATCCGCGCCCTCGGCTGAGGCCGGGTCCGCCGCGAACGCGAAAAGGCCGGCGCAAGCCGGCTTTTTTGTTGCCCGTGCGCGGCGGCGAACCGCATCGCGCAAAGGCCTCGGGCGGCGCGGCGCGCCTCGCCTGCCGCAGCCTGCCACGCGACCTCCCGGTGCGGGCCGTTCGGCGGGAGCGGCTGCAGCCGCGAACGGGACGGCGGCAGGCGCGGCCGAAGCCGCTCCCGCCGCCGCTGTCGCTGCGTCCGCCGTCGGCGTCATGCGTCCGGGCCCGACGCGCCCTCGCCGCGCAGGCGAACGTCGCCGTTCGCCGCGACCGCCTCGGCCGCCTCGGCCTTGAGCGCATCGAAGAAGCTCTGCACGCGCAGGCACACGTCCCAGGTGCCCTCGTGCGCGATCGCGGAAACCACGAACCACGGCGCGGTCCAGCCGAGCCGCGCGACGATCGCGCGCGCCGCGGCGGCACGCTCCTCGGGCGCCAGCAGGTCGGCCTTGTTCAGCACCAGCCAGCGCGGGCGCGTCAGCAGTGCCGGATCGAACTTGGCCAGCTCGTGCTCGATCGCACGCACCTGCTCGACCGGGTCGCCGCCGTCCAGCGGCGCCATGTCCACCAGGTGCAGCAGCAGGCGCGTGCGCGAGACATGCTTGAGAAACTGCACGCCCAGCCCCGCGCCGTCGGCGGCGCCCTCGATCAGGCCGGGGATGTCGGCGATCACGAAGCTCTTGTCGCTCTCGACGCGCACCACGCCGAGGTTGGGGTGCAGGGTGGTGAACGGATAGTCGGCGACGCGCGGCGTCGCCGCCGAAACCGCGCGGATGAAGGTGGACTTGCCGGCGTTGGGGAAGCCGAGCAGGCCGACGTCGGCCAGCAGCTTCAGCTCCAGCTTCAGCTCGCGAATCTCGCCGGACGTGCCCGGCGTGGCCCGGCGCGGCGCGCGGTTGACCGAGCTCTTGAAGTGGATGTTGCCGCGCCCGCCCTGGCCGCCCTGCGCCACCCGCAGGCGCTGGCCGTGCGCGGTCAGGTCGCCGATCGTCTCGTCGGTATCGACGCTCATCACCACCGTGCCGACCGGCACGCGGATCACGCAGTCCTCGCCGCCCTTGCCGGACATCTGCCGGCCCATGCCGTCCTGCCCGCGCTGGGCGCGGAACACGCGCTGATGACGGAAATCGACCAGGGTGTTGAGGTTCTCGTCGGCCTCCAGCCAGACGGTGCCGCCGGCGCCGCCGTCACCACCGTCGGGGCCGCCGAATGGAATGAACTTCTCGCGCCGGAAACTGACGCAACCGTTGCCGCCGTCGCCGGCGCAGACCCTGATGTTGGCTTCGTCGACGAATTTCATGGGCGGCAGGATAAGGTCGGGACTCGGGACTCGGGACTCGGGACTCGGGACTCGGGACTCGGGGAAAGCGTAACAATCTCTGGTCATGCCGGCGCAAGCCGCAATCCGGTGAGCACGTCGTGCGAAGCACACGAAACAGGCCTTGCGCGCGCCGCGCGGCATTTCAACTGGATTCCGGCCTGTGCCGGCATGACACCGGAGAGGGCTGTGCGAACCGACCCTGCCCAAACAAAGAGCCCCGCGCGTGGCGGGGCTCTGTCGCAAACGTGGCAGACGGGGTCAGCCCGCTTTCACGTTCACGGTGCGGCGGCTCTGCGGGCCCTTGGTGGTGAACTCCACCGTGCCGTCGACCAGCGCGAACAGCGTGTAGTCGCGGCCGCAGCCGACGCCGACGCCCGGATGGAACTGGGTGCCGCGCTGGCGCACGATGATGTTGCCCGCCTCGACCTTCTGGCCGCCGTAGAGCTTGACGCCCAGGTACTTCGGGTTGGAATCGCGGCCGTTACGCGTGGAGCCGCCAGCTTTCTTGTGTGCCATGGCTATTTACCTCCGGTCCGCGCTCAGGCGCTGATGCCCGTGATCTCGACTTCGGTGTAGTGCTGCCGGTGGCCCATCTGCTTGCGATGGTGCTTGCGGCGGCGGAACTTGACGATGCGGACCTTGTCCGCGCGGCCGTGGGCGCGCACCTTGGCGCTCACCGTGGCGCCCGCGACCAGCGGCGTGCCGACCTTGACCGACTCGCCCTCGCCGACCATGAGAACCTGGTCGAACTGGACGGTGCTGTCCACTTCGGCGGGCAGCAGCTCCACGCGCAGGACTTCGCCCTGCATGACGCGGTACTGCTTGCCGCCGGTCTTGATGACTGCGTACATGGCGGATGACCCTTCTGTAGTTCTTCTGGGTGTTGCGAACGCGCGAGTATAGCGGGCCGGCCGGCCGCGGGTCAAACCGGGCCGGCGGCGTCCCCCAAGCCAACCGTAGGGCGGAATCGCCGCGCAGCGGCGCTTCCGCCGTTCGCGCCCGCTGCCGGCCCCGGCGGAAGCCGCTGCGCGGATTCCGCCCTACGGTCGGCGACCGTCTCCGGGGCCGAGATCGGACGGTTGTTATAGTAGCGGACCCGCCCCCATCTCCCGCCGTCATGGACACCATCCGCATCCGCGGCGCGCGCACGCACAACCTCAAGAACGTCGACCTCGACCTGCCCCGCGACCGCCTGATCGTGATCACCGGCCTGTCCGGCTCGGGCAAGTCCTCGCTCGCCTTCGACACCATCTACGCCGAGGGCCAGCGCCGCTACGTCGAGTCGCTGTCGGCCTACGCGCGGCAGTTCCTGTCGATGATGGAGAAGCCGGACGTCGACCACATCGAGGGCCTGTCGCCGGCGATCTCGATCGAGCAGAAGTCGACCTCGCACAACCCGCGCTCGACGGTCGGCACCATCACCGAGGTCTACGACTACCTGCGCCTGCTGTTCGCGCGCGTCGGCACGCCGCGCTGTCCCGACCACGGCACCCCGCTGGAGGCGCAGACGGTCAGCCAGATGGTCGATGCCGCGCTGGCGCTGGACGCGGACAGGCGCTGGATGCTGCTGGCGCCGGTGGTGCGCGAGCGCAAGGGCGAGCACGTGCAGGTGTTCGAGCAGCTGCGTGCCCAGGGTTACGTGCGCGCGCGCGTCGACGGCACGGTGTACGACCTCGACGCCGTGCCGGCGCTGACCCTGCGCCAGAAGCACACCATCGAGGCGGTGATCGACCGCTTCCGCCCGCGCGCGGACCTGAAGCAGCGCCTGGCCGAATCCTTCGAAACCTGCCTGCGGCTGGGCGAGGGCCTGGCGATCGTCGCCGACATGGACGACGCCAAGGCGCCCGAGCAGCTCTACTCCTCGCGCTACTCCTGCCCGGTCTGCGACTACTCGCTGCCGGAGCTGGAGCCGCGGCTGTTCTCGTTCAACTCGCCGGTCGGCGCCTGCCCGTCCTGCGACGGCCTCGGCGTGACCCAGGTGTTCGATGCCGGGCGCGTGGTCGGCCATCCCGAGCTGTCGCTGGCCGGCGGCGCGGTGCGCGGCTGGGACCGCCGCAACGCGCACTTCTTCCAGTTGATCCTGTCGCTGGCGAAGCACTACGGCTTCGACGTCGATGCGCCCTGGCAGTCGCTGCCGGCGAAGGTGCAGCAGGCCGTGCTGCACGGTTCCGGCGACGAGGTGATCGCGTTCCGCTATCTCACCGAGCGCGGCGGCAAGGTCACCCGCGAGCACCGCTTCGAGGGCATCCTGCCCAACCTGGAGCGCCGCTACCGCGAAACCGAATCGGCGGCGGTGCGCGAGGAACTGTCCAAGTACATCGCCGACCGGCCCTGCCCCGACTGCGGCGGCCAGCGCCTCAACCGCTCCGCGCGCCACGTGTTCGTCGCCGACCACACGCTGCCGCAGCTGACCGCGCTGTCGATCGACCGCGCGCTCGGCTTCTTCGAGGCGCTGAAGCTCAGCGGCTGGCGCGGCGAGATCGCCGCGAAGATCGTCAAGGAGATCCGCGAGCGGCTGCGCTTCCTGGTCGACGTCGGCCTCGACTACCTCACCCTCGACCGCCAGGCGGATTCGCTGTCCGGCGGCGAGGCGCAGCGCATCCGCCTCGCCAGCCAGATCGGCGCCGGCCTGGTCGGCGTGATGTACGTGCTGGACGAGCCTTCCATCGGCCTGCACCAGCGCGACAACGAGCGCCTGCTCGGCACGCTGGTGCGCCTGCGCGACCTCGGCAACACCGTGATCGTGGTCGAGCACGACGAGGACGCGATCCGCGCCGCCGACCACGTGGTCGATATCGGCCCCGGCGCCGGCGTGCACGGCGGCGAGGTGATCGCGCAGGGCGGCGTCGCCGAGATCGTCGCCGCGCCGCGCTCGCTGACCGGCGACTACCTCGCCGGCCGCCGCCGCATCGCAGTGCCGAAGCTGCGCCGCGCACCCGACCCCGAGCGCGTGCTGAAGCTCCTGGGCGCTTCCGGCAACAACCTGCAAAACGTCGATCTGGAGATCCCGGCCGGGTTGTTCACCTGCGTCACCGGCGTCTCCGGTTCCGGCAAGTCCACGCTGGTCAACGACACCCTGTTCCGCCACGCCGCCGCCGAACTGAACGGCGCCAGCGAGCGGCCGGCGCCGTTCGAGGCGATCGAGCACCTCGACCTGTTCGACAAGGTGGTCGACATCGACCAGTCGCCGATCGGGCGCACGCCGCGCTCCAATCCGGCCACCTACACCGGCCTGTTCACGCCGCTGCGCGAGCTGTTCGCGCAGGTGCCGGAGGCACGCGCGCGCGGCTACCAGTCCGGCCGCTTCAGCTTCAACGTGCGCGGCGGCCGCTGCGAGGCCTGCGAGGGCGACGGCCTGATCAAGGTCGAGATGCACTTCCTGCCCGACGTCTACGTGCCGTGCGACGTCTGCCACGGCAAGCGCTACAACCGCGAAACGCTGGAAATCCTCTACAAGGGCCACACCGTCGCCGACGTGCTCGACATGACCGTCGAGGACGCGCTGAAGCTGTTCGAGAACGTGCCGGTGCTGGCGCGCAAGCTGGAGACGCTGATCGACGTCGGCCTCGGCTACATCAAGCTCGGCCAGAGCGCGACCACGCTGTCCGGCGGCGAGGCGCAGCGCGTCAAGCTGTCCAAGGAACTGTCGCGGCGCGACACCGGCAGCACGCTGTACATCCTCGACGAGCCGACCACCGGCCTGCACTTCCACGACATCGAGCAACTGCTGCGCGTGCTGCACCGCCTGGTCGACCACGGCAACACGGTGGTGGTGATCGAGCACAACCTCGACGTGATCAAGACCGCCGATTGGATCGTCGATCTCGGCCCCGAAGGCGGCGCCGGCGGCGGCCGCATCATCGCCGCCGGCACGCCGGAGGACATCGCCGCCGCGCCGCACTCCTACACCGGTCGCTTCCTCGCCCGCACGCTCGACGCGGCGCCGGCGCCGGCGCAGCCGCAGAAAAAGAAGAAACGCGCATGACCACGCCGCGCCGCAAGCGCTCCGCCGAAGCCGTTCCCGCCATGCCGGCCGCCGTCGCGCCGAAGCCGCTGATCGCCGCGCCGATCGCCGTGCGCTGGCGCGACCTCGACGCCTTCAACCACGTCAACAACTCGACCTTCCTCACCTACCTCGAGGAAGCGCGGCTGCAGTGGCTGCGGCAGGTGCCCGGCCCGTGGTTCGACGCGCACGCGATGCCGCTGCAGGCCGCCTGCGAGGTCAACTACCGCCGGCCGATCGAATGGCCGGCGCAGATCGTGGTCGAACTCGCCTGCGAGCGCCTCGGCAACAGCTCGCTCACCCTCGCCCACCGCATCCTCGACGCCGCCGACCCGGCGCGGCTGTACAGCGACGGCCGCGTGGTGATGGTCTGGGTCGATCCGGAAACCGGCAAGCCGGTGCCACTGCCGGCGGCGATCCGCACGGCGTGCGGATAAATGGGCGTGCGCGTCGGCGCGTCGGCGCCGGGTCGCCTGCACGCAGGCTCCTGCAACGCGCGCGCCTGCTACGAGCCTGCGTGCAGGCGACCGCGACAAACGCCCCCCTAGGGGCCCGCGCGCAGGCGACTAACGTGTCGTGAACTCGACCTGCATCGCCGTGCCGTCGGCCTGCACGAGGCGGATCGCGACCTTGTCGCCGGGCCGCAGCGCGCGCTTCGGCTGCATCAGCATCAGGTGCATGCCGCCGGGCGCGAACGCGACGCGCGCGCCCGGCGCCACCGCGACGCGCTCGAGCGGGCGCATGCGCGCGACGCCGTTTTCCTCGATCGTGCGGTGCATCGACACGTCGCCGAAGGCGTCGCTGTCCGCTGCGGTCACCACCACCGGCGCATCGCCGGTGTTGCCGAGCACCATGTAGCCGGCCAGCATCATCGCGCCCGGCGGCGCCGCGCGGATCCACGCGTCTTCGACCGTCAGGCGACCGGCCGCCTGTGCGGTCGCAGCGGCAATCATCAGCAAGGCGGCCGCAAGGCCGCGCAGCAGAGCAATGTTCATGGGCATTCACCTCGCGCGGCTATGATAGCCGGCGTTCCCGACAGGAGGTTGTCGCGACCATGCACTGCGCCCAGCTCGCCGTATCGATCGCCGCTCTCGTCGCCGCGCCCGCGCTCGCCGCCGACGGCCCCGCCCTCACCCTTTACCGCAGCGACAGCCCCGCGCTGTACGCCGGCAGCGGCAGCGCCGCCGAGGACGGCTACGCGCTGGTGCACGAGCGCCGCACGCTGCAACTCGCCGGCGGCGTGCAGACGCTGGCGCTCGCCGGCCTGCCGACCACGCTCGACCCCGAGGCCGTCGATCTCGACGCCGGCGCCGGCGTGCGCGTGCTGATGCAGCGCCTGCTGCTGCCACGCGGCGAAGGCAACGCGCTGCTGGCGCGCCAGGTCGGCCGCACGGTCAGCGTGCTGGGCACCGACGGCAAGCCGCTCGCGGAAGGCGAACTGCTCGACGCCGGCGACAGCCTCAGCGTGCGCACGACGGACGGCCGCGTCATGGTGCTGCGCGACTACGCCGCGGTGGCGCTGACCGGCGCCGACGCCGGCGCACGCGGCGCCACGCTGGCGCTGACCGTGGACAGCGCGCGCAAGGGCGCGGCCGACGCCGTGCTCACCTATCCCGCCGGCGGCCTCGGCTGGCGCGCCGCCTACACCGCGACGCTGCAGGACGGCGCTGCGTGCCGCATCGCCTTCGATGCGCGCGCCAGCATCGCCAACCGCAGCGGCCGCGACTACCGCGGCGCCGCGCTCAAGCTGGTCGCCGGCGAACCGAACTTCGCCAAGAGCTCGGGCCCGCGCCCGGTGCTGATGAAGGCGATGGCGGCGCCCGCCGCCGAAGCCGACGCCTACACGCCGCAGCAGGCCGCGCTGGGCGACTACCGCAGCTACACGCTGCCGCAGCGCGTCGACCTGCCCGACGCCAGCGTCAGCCAGGTACCGCTGTATGCCGCACGCACGCTGGACTGCCAGCGCGCCTGGATCTTCGATCCGGCGCCCGGCGCATGGTCCCCGCCGGTGCCGCAACTGCAGCCGATGATGGGGCCGACGCACGTCGAGGGCCAGGTCGCCAGCACGCTGCGCTTCACCGCCTTCGACAGCCTGCCCGCCGGCTACCTGCGCGTGCTGGCCGTCGATCGCGACGGCCATGCCGAACTGCTCGGCGAGGCGCGCATCGCCGACACGCCGAAAAGCAGGCCGGTGGACGCGGTGCTGGGCACCGCCTTCGACCTGCGCGGCGCGCGCGAACGCACCGCATTCCACGTCGACCGCGCCGCGCGCCGCATGGACGAGGCGTTCCGCATCACGCTCAGCAATGCCGGCGACGCCGCGCGCACCGTCACCGTGCGCGAGCGCCCCTCGCGCTGGCGCGCGTGGACGCTGGCCTCGTCCTCGTTGAAACCCTCCCGGCAGACGCCGGACCTGCTCGAATTCGCCGTGCCGGTGCCCGCGCACGGCAGCGCCACGCTCGACTACGCGCTGCGCTACACCTGGACCGCCGGGCAGGAAACGGAGTGACCCCCATGCTGCAGACGATCGACCACGAGGACGGCATCCGCGAACTGCGCCTGGCGCGCCCGCCGGTCAACGCACTGAACCCCGCGCTGGTGCGCGCGCTGCGCACGGCCGTCGAGGACGCGCCCGGCGAAGGCGCCACCGCGCTGCTGCTGTCGGGATCGCCCGGCATGTTCTCGGCCGGCCTCGACGTGCCGGAGCTGCTCGCGCTCGACCGCGCGCGCTTCGAGCCGTTCTGGCGCGACTTCTTCGGCCTGTGCGCGGCGCTGGCGCGCTCGCCGATCCCCGCCGCCGCCGCCGTCACCGGCCACAGCCCGGCCGGCGGCGCCGTGCTGGCGCTGATGTGCGACTGGCGCGTGATGGCGCACGGCCCGTTCAAGATCGGCCTGAACGAGGTGCAGGTCGGACTGACCGTGCCCGGCTGCATCCAGGCCGCGCTGCGCCGCCTGCTCGGCTCGCACCGCGCCGAGCGCCTGCTGGTGGCCGGCGCGATGCTGGACGCCGAACAGGCGCGCGCCGTCGGCTTCGTCGACGAGCTGGCCGACGTCGACCACGTGGTCGCGCACGCGCTGACCTGGCTGCGCGAGCTGCTGGCGCTGCCGCGCAAGGCGATGCTGGAAACGCGGGCGATGGCGCGCGCCGACCTCGCCGCGATCTTCGCCGACCCGGCCGCGCTGCCCGTGCACGAATTCCTCGACGGCTGGTTCGCGCCGGAAGCGCAGGCGGTGCTGCACGCGCTGGTGGCGAAGCTCAAGGAAAAGAAATCGTAGGCGGCTCCCGACCCGCCGTTTCCCATCGTCGCGTCGGCGACCGGAGCACAAACGGCAGCGGCTCGAAATCCGCCTTGCGCATCGCCGTCGATCACGGCGCCGAGCCGACGCCACGTAGCGTGCGCTCCGCGCACGGAGCGCACGCTACCCGCGTCTCGATGTCCGCATTGGAAGCCCGCCGAGGCGGGTCGAGGCCCGCCCTACGCGTCGCCCTGGGCGACGGGCCGCGTCGGATCGCCGACCCAGCCGCTCCACGATGGCGCGAACAGGCGCGAGCCGGCGAGGCCGGCGTGTTCCATCGCCAGCAGGTTGTGGCAGGCGGTGACGCCCGAGCCGCACATGTGCACGACGTCGGCCGGCCGGCGCGCGCCGAGCAGCGCGGCGAACTCCTGGCGCAACGTCTGCGCGCGCTTGAAACGGCCGCCGTCGTCGAGGTTGTCGGCGAACGGCCGGTTGCGCGCGCCGGGCACGTGGCCGCCGACCGGGTCGATCGGCTCGACCTCGCCGCGGTAGCGCGGCGCGGCGCGCGCGTCCAGCAGCAGCATCGCGGGATCGTCCTTGGCGCGCGCGGCGACGTCGAAGCCGGCGAGCCGCGCTTCGTCGTAGCGCGCCTCGACGCGTGTCGGCGCACGCGCCGGCACGCCGGATTCCAGCGGCAGGCCGGCGGCGGTCCAGGCCTGGATGCCGCCATCCAGCACGGCGACGCGCGACGCGCCGGCGAGGCGCAGCATCCACCACAGCCGCGCCGCCGCCAGCGCGCCGCCAGCGGCGTCGTAGGCCACCACCTGCAGCGCCGGCGTCCAGCCCCAGCGCGCCAGCAGCGCGGAGAACGCCGCCGCATCGGGCAGCGGGTGGCGGCCCTGCCCCCGCTTCGACAGGTCGGAAAGGTCGCGATCGAGATGCGCGTAGACCGCACCGGGCAGATGGCCTTCGGCGTGCAGGCGCTCGGCGGCCATCGGGTCGGCGAGGTCGAAGCGGCAATCGACGACCAGCACGCCGGCGGGCGGCAGCGCGGCCAGCTCGGGGGCGGTGATCAGCGTCGCGTACGTCGTCATAGCTGTCCCATCCTGCGCAGCAGGTTGACCAGGATGCCCGCGGTCGCACCCCAGATGGTGTGCCCGCCGTGGCGGAACTCGAACACTTCGCGCGGCCGGCCGCGGAAGTCGATCTGCCGGGTGTGCAGGTTGGCGCGGTCGAGGAAGAAGCCGAGCGGCACCTCGAACACCTCGGCCACTTCGCCAGGCTGCAGCCGCAGCGGCGTGCCCGCCGCGACCGCGGCGACCACCGGCGTCACGCAGAAGCCGCTGATCGTCTCGAAGCAGTCGAGGTAGCCGAGCGGGCGCACCGCGCTGCGCGCCAGCCCGATCTCCTCCTCGCTCTCGCGCAGCGCCGCGGCGACCGCGTCGGCGTCCGCGGCCTCGATGCGGCCGCCGGGAAAAGCGACCTGGCCCGCGTGATGGCGCAACTGCTCGGTGCGACGCGTGAACAGCAGCGCCGGCTCGGCGCCGCCCAGCACCGGCACCAGCACGGCCGCCGGCGTGCACGACGCGGCGCCGATCAGGTCGGCCAGCTCGGCGTGGTTCCAGCCGGGCGGCGCCGGCGGCGCGTCGAGCGGATGCAGCGCCTGCAGCAGCGGCGCGTTCATCGCGGCATCCGCCGCAGCGGCAGCACTTCGCGCATCACGCGCAGGCGCTCGGCATCGTCCAGCCGGCTCCAGCGCGCGATCTCGTCGCCGCTGCGGCGACAGCCGACGCACAGGCCGTCCGCATCCAGCCGGCAAACGCCGACGCACGGCGTGAGCGGGGGATGCGCGTTGGCTTCGGCGGACATGACGCTCGCAAGTTGGGAAACCGGAACAAGGTTGCTAGATTAGCCCAAAGGCCGCGGCGCGGCCGGGGACGTCCTCATGTTCGCACTCGCGACACGGCTGGTCAGCGACTACGGCAAGGTGCTGGCGCGCGTGCATCCGGACGTCTACGGCCTGCCCGAATCGCTGCTGCCGCACCCGAAGGCGCGCATCCGCGACGCGATCCGGCTGCTGCTGGAACAACTGCCGGCCGACCAGCCCGAGCTGCGCGAAGGCCTGATGCGCGGCTACGTCTACCTCGCCCAGTTCGTGCCCGACGACGAGGCGGCGATCATCGCCCAGGGCCAGGCCGCGCTGTCCGGCGGAGGCAACGACGAATCCGCCGCGGAACCGGCGACGCGGTTGATCAACCGCATCAAGCTCGACATGGAGCGCGCGCTGGAGGAAGTGCGCGTGGTCGGTCCCGGCTGACGCTGCCCGCCGCGCGGGCAGCGCAGGGCGGAGCCCCCGAACCACGCCCGGCGGCTGTGCGCTTGAGCCGCCCTGCGCCACAACGCCTCTGCGGCGCGCCGTACCGGCTTCCCGCCCCTGGAGTCGAGGGTCCATCCCTCGCGCAGCGGGGGATGGGGGTCCGGAGGCATGGGTCCGTGTTCCGAAGCGCGGATTCGGGAATCCGCGCAGGGGTTCGTCAGGGCTTGACGTCGAGCAGCTTGATCTCGAACACCAGCGCCTGGTTGGGGCCGATGCGCGGCGGCTGGCCGCGCTCGCCGTAGGCCAGCTCGGCCGGCAGGAACACGCGCCAGTAGTCGCCGGCCTTCATCATCGGCAGCACTTCCTGCCAGCCGCGCACCATCTGGTTGACCTTGAACGTCACCGGCTCGCCGCGCGCGAAGGTGCTCTCGAACTCCAGCCCGCTCGGCAGCGAGCCGCGGTAGTGCACGGTGACGTCGCTGTTCGCGGTCGGGTGCTTGCTGCCCTGCCCCTCCTCGATCACCTGGTACTGCAGGCCGGAGGGCAGCGTGACGATGCCCTTCTTGGTGCGGTTCTCGGCGAGGAACCTGGCGCTGGCCTGCTTGTTCTCCGCGGCCAGCTTGTCGAACGCGGCCTTGGCTTCGGTGTACAGCTTCCGCTGCATCGCGCCGAGCTGCTGCTGCATGTCGGCCATCGGCACCGTCGGCTGACGCTTGGCGTAGGCATCCTGCAGGCCGCGCACGACGGTGTTCATGTCGACGTCGATCTTGTCGCCGACGAAGTTGGCGCCGATCTGGTAGCCGACCGCGTAGGAAAGCTTGTCCTTGTCGATCGCCACGTGAGGCGCCGGCGCGGTCTGCGCGCCTTGCGCCAGCGCGACGCCGGCCGCCGCGAGCAGGGCGATGGTTGCCAGTATCCGGGTGAGCCTCATGCCTTTCTCCCAAGCCGCGCGCCGGCCGGCGCGCCGAAATTTCGATCATAACGGACGCGCGCGGGCGCCTCCATACGGAGGCCGCCCCCGCCGCGGCGCTGCCGGGGCCGGTCGGACAGGGGGCCGCTGCGCTGAGATCGTGGCCGCGGCGGAAGGTTCCCGGCCTGCGCTACCATCGCCGGTTTGACGCAAAGGGAACCTCGCCATGGCCTATCGCAACCTCCTCCTCGCGGACCGCGGCGCGGTGCGCACCATCGCCGTCAACCGGCCGGACAAGCTCAACGCGCTGAACCGGGAGACGCTGAACGAGCTGTCCATCGCCTTCGCGCAGGCGCGCCACGACGACGCCGTGCGCGTGGTGGTGCTGACCGGCGCCGGCGACAAGGCGTTCGTGGCCGGCGCAGACATCGCCGAGATGAGCGCGCTCGCGCCGCTGCAGGCGCAGGCGTTCTCGCAGGCGGGCCAGCAGCTGATGCTGGCGATCGAGCGCCTCGGCAAGCCGGTGATCGCGCGCGTGCAGGGCTACGCGCTGGGCGGCGGCATGGAGCTGGCGATGGCCTGCCACCTGCGCGTCGCCAGCGAGAAGGCGAAGTTCGGCCAGCCGGAGATCAACCTCGGCCTGATCCCCGGCTTCGGCGGCACGCAGCGCCTGCTGCGCCTGGCCGGCCGCGGCGCCGCGCTGGAGCTGTGCCTCGGCGGCGCGCAGATCGACGCGCAGCACGCTCACCAGCTCGGCATCGTCGGCCGCGTGGTCGCGCCGGACCAGCTCGACGCGACGGTCGACGCGCTGGCCGACCAGCTCGCCGCCGCCGCGCCGCATGCGCTGGCCGGCATCCTCGATGCGGTGATCCAGGGCGGCGAATGCGCGCTGGAGCAGGGCCTCGCCTACGAGACGCAGGCGTTCGCGCTGTGCTTCTCGACCGAGGACATGCGCGAAGGCACGCGCGCCTTCCTCGAGCGGCGCAAGCCCGATTTCGGCGGACGCTGAACGCGCGACTGCGCGGGATCGGCACCGCCGCCGATCCGTCCTACGCCGGTGGAAAGCGCACGGCCTCGACGCGCCAGGTCCGCACGCCGGCGTGCAGCAGCAGGCAGCTCGGCCCGCCGTGGGTGCGTGCGCGCCCGGCGGCGCCGGCATTCAGCACCCACGGCGCGATGGCGTCGTCCACGCACAGGCGATGGCTGTGTCCGTACAGCACGGCGCGGGCGCCGGCGTAGACGCGCCGCAACCGCGCATGCCGATCGCGCGCGGCGAGCGCATCGCCGTGCACCACCGCCAGCACGCCGCCGGGCAGCTCGATGCGCGCCTCCGCGTCGAGCCCGTGCAGCGCGGCCGCGGGGCCCAGCCACTTCGCCGCCACGTCGTTGTTGCCGCGTACGGCGATCACGCGCGGGCAGCGCTCGGCGAGCGCGTCCAGCACCGAAGCCGCACCGACATCGCCGGCATGCGCCGCCAGCGCGCAGTCCGCAGCCAGCGCGGCGATACGCGCGTCCAGCGCGCCGTGCGTATCCGACAGCAGCAGGACGCGCACGGCGACACCCTCAGTGTTCGGCGCCGCGATATTTCTTTTCGCCGGCGGTGACGCGCAGGTCCAGCCGGTTCTCCGGTGGCGCCAGCGGACAGGTCGCGTACGGCGTGAAGGCGCACGGCGGGTTGTAGGCCTTGTTGAAGTCGAGCACGAGCTTGCCGTCCTTCGGCATCGGCGCGTACAGGAAGCGCGCGGCGCCGTAGGTTTCCTTGCCGCTGGTGCGGTCGGCGAAGATCACGAACAGCTCCTGGTCGCCCGGCACCTCGATCACCGGCAGGATTTCGTAGGTGTGGCCGTCGCGCTCGAACACCGCCTTGCCGGGCACCGGATAGTTTTCGACGGTGCCGATCACGGTGGGAATCTCCAGCTCATGCGCCGGCTCGAACGGAATCCACTTCGCCTCGATGCGCCAGGACGGGTCGATGGGGAAGGCGTCGAGGCCGAGGAAATGCGCGCGCGTCGCCGCGTCCGGATCCTTCACGCGCAGGCCCTTGCGGCCGGCGCGATCGATCAGGTAGAAGCCCGCGCTGCCGAACGACACGCGCGTCGGCGCGTCGTGGCTGTCGTCGAGCAGTTCCGCGGATGCGGCCGGCTTGCCGTCGATCAGCGCGCCGCTGCCGTCGGCCAGCGCGATGCGCACCTTGCCGTCCGCGCTCCACGTCAGCGTGCCCAGATGCGCCGGGCCCGCGTTCAGCACCACGTCGCTGTCGGCGGCGCTGCCGACCGTGCTGGCGCCGGGCTTCAGCCAGTGCAGGCCGACCAGGCTGAGCCAGCCGTCCGGCGCGGTCAGGCGCGCGAGGCGTTGCGCGCGCCACTGGTCGATCTGCTTGGCGTAGTCGGGGGAAGGTTCGGCCGACACGTGGGCGACCCCGGCCATGGCGGCGACGAGGAACAGGCTGGTCCGTAACATCGGGAACTCCCGTGATTGGGCGACGGCGCGGACGTCAGCGTCCGCGCATGAACAGGCGATCGAGCTCGGCCACGCTGAGCTGGGTCCAGGTCGGGCGGCCGTGATTGCACTGGCCGGAGCGCTCGGTGGCCTCCATCTCGCGCAGCAGCGCGTTCATTTCCGGCAGGGTCAGGCGCCGGTGCGCGCGCACCGAGCCGTGGCAGGCCATCGTCGAGAGCAGCTCGTTCTGCAGTTCCTCGAGCCTGCGCGAACTGCCCTGCGCGACGAGGTCGGCGAGCACGTCGCGCGCGAGCTGCGCGGCATCGGCGCCGTCCAGCAGCGCCGGCACGCGCCGCAGCGTGACCTGCTGCGGGCCGCTGCGGTCCAGCTCCAGGCCCAGCGCGGCCAGCGTTCCGGCGTGCTCCTCGGCCGCGGCCGCCTCGCGTTCGCTGACCGCCAGCGCCAGCGGCACCAGCAGCAGTTGCGAGCGGATGCCGTCGCAGGCCTGCGCCGCCTTCAATTTCTCGTAAGTCACGCGCTCGTGCGCGGCGTGCATGTCGACCAGCACCAGCCCGTCCGCGTTCTCGGCGAGGACGTAGATGCCGGCGAGTTGCGCCAGCGCGAAGCCGAGCGGCGGCGTTTCGCCGTCTTGCGGCTGCGGCGGTGCGGCAGCCGCAGGCGCCGACGCAAGCGCGGTTCCCGCGGTGCCGAGCAGCGCGGCGTAGGGATCGCCCGCCGCTTCGCGCACGCCGAGGCGCAGCGGCGCCTGGCCGCGCCAGGCACCGGCGCGCGGCGCCTGCGACGCCGCGGCCGCCGCTGCGGGCGGCGCCACCGCGAGCTGCGGCGCGGTCGCGCCGGCGCGCGTTTCGGCAATCGCCTCGTGCAGGGTGCGGAACAGGAAATCGTGCACCAGCCGCGCCTCGCGGAAGCGCACCTCGTGCTTGGCCGGATGCACGTTGACGTCGACGCCTTCGGGATCGAGTTCGAGGAACAGCACGTAGGCCGGATGGCGGCCATGGAACAGCACGTCGGCGTAAGCCTGGCGCACCGCGTGCGCGACCACGCGGTCGCGCACCTGGCGGCCGTTGACGTAGAAGTACTGCTGGTCCGGCTGCGCGCGCGCCGCGGTCGGCAGGCCGACCCAGCCGCCCAGCGCCAGCCCGGCGGCACGGTGCTCGACGCGCAGGCTCTGCGCGGGGAAGTCCGGGCCGAGCACCTCGGCGACGCGCGCCAGCGCGGCGGCCTCGTCGCGCGCCGGCTTGAACAGGCGCAGCGGCTTGCCGTTGTGGCCGAGCCGGAACTCGATGTGCGTGCGCGCCAGCGCCAGCGACTTCACCAGTTCGTCGATGTGGCCGAACTCGGTGCGCTCGGCGCGCATGAACTTGCGCCGCGCCGGCACGTTGTAGAACAGGTCGCGCACCTCGACGCTGCTGCCTGGCGGATGCGGCGCCGGGCGCGGCGCCTGCGCGCGGCCGCCGTCCACTTCCAGCCGGAACGCGGCGCCCTGCTCGCGCGGGCGCGAGGTGAGCGCGAAGCGCGACACCGAGGCGATCGACGGCAGCGCCTCGCCGCGGAAGCCGAGCGTGGCGACGCGTTCGAGGTCGGCGAAGCTGGCGATCTTGCTGGTGGCGTGCGCGGCGACCGCCAGCGCGAGTTGGTCGGCGGCGATGCCGCTGCCGTCGTCGCGCACGCGGATCAGGCGCGCGCCGCCCTCCTCGATGTCGATCTCGATGCGCGTCGCGCCGGCGTCGAGGCTGTTCTCGACCAGTTCCTTGACCACCGAAGCCGGGCGCTCGATCACCTCGCCGGCGGCGATCTGGTTGACGAGTTCGGGGGGCAGCGGACGGATGTTCGGCATGGCGGGCCTGCGCGCGAGGCCCCCAAGCATACCGACGAACCGCGCCGGGCGTCAGGACGCCGGGATCACCAGCACCGCACCGGCGCGCAGGCCGACGTCGCCATCGAGGCGGTTGGCGCTGCGCAGCTCGTCGAGGCTGACGCCGTACTCCTGGGCGATGCCGGACAGCGTCTCGCCGCGCAGCACGCGATGCAGCGCCTGCGCGCTGTCCGCGTCGTCGCCGTTGGCGCCACCGTTGCCGCTGGTGCTGGTGCCGGCGCGGCGCGAAGCGACCTGCTGCGGTGCGGGCGCCGGCGGTTCGCGGCCGGCGTTGTACGCGAACAGCGTGCCTGGCGGCGGCGTCGACTGGAAGTAATTGCGCACGCCCTGCAGGATCGCCTGCGCGAGCTGCTCGCGGTGTTCCGGGCTCTTCAGCTTCTTCTCTTCGACCGGGTTGGTGATGAACGCGGTCTCGACCAGCACCGAAGGCACGTCGGGCGAACGCAGCACGACGAAGTTGGCGCGTTCGACGTAGCCGCGATGGGTCGGGCCGAGCTTCGCCAGCGCCTTCAGCACGTCGTTGGCGACGGCGTTGCTGGCCTCCATCGTGTAGCCCTGCGACAGGTCCAGCAGTACGGAAGCGAGGGTGTCGTCCTTGTCGTCCAGCGACACGCCGCCGACCAGGTCGGCGCGGTTTTCGCGATCGGCCAGCCAGCGCGAAGCCTCGCTGCCGGCGCCGCGCGGCGACAGCACCCACACCGACGAGCCGCGTGCGTCGCTGGAGGAGAACGCATCGGCGTGGATCGAGACGAACAGGTCGGCCTTGTTCTCGCGCGCGATCTGGTAGCGGCGCTTCAGCGGGATGAAGTAGTCGCCGTCGCGGGTCAGCACCGCCTTCATGCCGGGCTGGCGGTCGATCAGCCCGGCGAGTTCGCGCGCGACCGCCAGGGTGACGTTCTTCTCGTAGGTGCCGCTGGCGCCCTTGGCGCCGGGGTCGTCGCCGCCGTGGCCGGCGTCGATCGCCACCACCACCTTGCGCGGTTTGCCGGGCAGCGCGTCGTCGATGCGCTTGGCCACCGCCGGCATCGCCTTGGCGGCGCCGTACAGGTCGAGCACCAGGCGGTAGCCGTATTCGTCGGTCGGCTTCAGCAGGAAGCTCTTGGGGCGCGCGGATTCGTTGAGGTCGAACACCACGCGCGCGCCGTCGTTGCCGCGCTTGCCGGCGCGCACGCTCTTGATCAGGCCCTTGGCCGCCGGCGCCTTGAAGGCGTCGGCGAAGCGGCTGCCGTCGAGGTCGAGCACGACGCGATCGGGGCTGGCCAGCTGGAACAGCTTGTAGTCGAGCGGGCCGGACAGGTCGAACACCACGCGCGTGTATTCCGGGCCGGACCACACGCGCAGGGCCTGCACGTCGGCCGCCGCCGCCGCGTGCGCGAGGCTGCCCGCCGCACAGGCGGCCAGCAGCCGGATACCGATCCTGGAAAACACTCCCCGCATGGTCGCGGATTGAACTGCAACCGCCACGGCTTTGCAAGAGGTTTTCCCTTTGCAATCCGTGGGCTGCAATCTGTTTGTGAGAGCCCGCTCAGAAACCGGCGGCAAGCGCCTGCTTACGCCCGGTTCGTTCGTGGGGGCTGCAGGTTTCTCAGGGCCTCCCGGGCCGGCGCCGAAAGCGCCGATAACCGCGCGCGCCGCCCCGTCCCGGCATGTGCCAGATCGAGCCGCCAATCCGGCGGCGGCAGCGCGCCGGCGCCGCGCTCGGGCCACTCCACCAGCACCAGGCCGGACGGTTCCGCCAACGCATCCAGGCCGAGGAATTCCAGTTCGCCCGGATCGGCGATGCGATACAGGTCGAGGTGGTGCGCGACGATGCCGCCGAAGCGATAGCTCTCGATCAGGCTGTAGGTCGGACTCTTGATGCGTTCGTTCGCGCCGAGCGCGCGCAGCAGGGCGCGCGCGAAGCTCGTCTTGCCGGCGCCCAGTTCGCCGTGCAGGTAGACCACGCCGCCCGCGCGCAGCGCCGGCGCCAGCCGGTGCGCCAGCGCGGCGGTCGCCGCCTCGTCGGGCAGATCGACCTCGAGCACGGCGGCCTCACTCATGCGGCTGGCCATTGACCAGCACGCGCAGCGGCGGGAACAGGTCCGACGCCAGCAGCCCGCGCTCGCCCTGCGCGGCGGCCAGGTCGCCCGCGCGCGCGTGCAGGCCGACGCCGAGGCAGGCGGCCTCCCACGGCGCGAGGCCCTGCGCCATCAGGCCGGCGATCACGCCGGTCAGCACATCGCCCATGCCGCCCGAAGCCATGCCCGGATTGCCCCAGCGGCACACCGCGACCTCGCCGGACGGCGCGGCGATCAGCGTGCCTGCGCCCTTCAGCGCCGTCACCGCGGCGTAGCGCTGCGCCAGCGCGCGCACGGCGGCGTAGCGGTCGCGCTGCACGGCGGCGACGTCGCAGCCGAGCAGGCGCGCGGCCTCGCCCGGATGCGGGGTCAGCACCGCGGGCCCGCGCAGCGCGCGCGGTTCGCGCACGAGCAGGTTCAGCGCGTCGGCGTCCAGCACCAGCGGGCGCTGCGCGTCGAGCAGCGCGGTCAGCCACAGCGCATGGCCCCAGGCGCCCTGCCCGAGGCCCGGGCCGAGCGCGATCACGTCGGCGCGCTCGCAGGACGCGGCGAGCGCCTGCGGACCGTCCACCGCGCGCGGCATCAGTTCGGGCCGCGCGGCCAGGATCGGCGCGACGTGCTCGGCGCGCGTGGCGATCTCGACCAGTCCCGCGCCGACGCGCAGCGCCGCCTCGCCGGCGAGGCGCGCCGCGCCGCCCATGCCGTGGTCGCCACCGACCACCAGCACGCGACCGTAGTCGCCCTTGTGGCCGCCGCGTGCGCGCGGCGGCAGCGCTTCCGCGGCCAGCAGCCGCGCGTCCGGCGCGTGCGCGGCGTACAGCGCTTCCGGCAGGTCGAGCGTCGACAGCTCCAGCGCGCCGCAATGATCCGGACCCTGCGCGGTGAACAGGCCGCGCTTCCAGGCGACGAAGCTGACCGTCGCCGCGGCGCGCACCGCCGCGCCGGGCGCGCAGCCGCTGTCGGCATCGAGGCCGGAAGGAAGGTCCAGCGCCAGCACCGGCGCGCCGCAGCCGTTCAGCGCCTCGATCAGCGCCGCGGCCTCGCCCTGCGGCGCGCGGTTGAGCCCGGTGCCGTACAGCGCATCCACGCAGACATCCGCCGCCGGCAGCGCCGCGCGCCACGATTCGATGCGCCCGCCCGCCTCGGCGAAGGCGGCGCGCGCGCGCGCCGCGTCGCCGCGTCCCGCGTCGTCCGGCGCCAGCACGTGCGCCGCCAGGCCCGCCTCGAGCGCCAGCTTCGCCAGCAGGAATCCGTCGCCGCCGTTGTTGCCCGGGCCGCACAGCACGCCGATGCGGGAGGCTTCCGGCCAGCGCCGGCGCAGCGCGGCGAACGCGGTCCAGGCCGCGCGCTGCATCAGGTCGTAGCTGTCGACGCCGTAGCGCTCGGCGGCGGCGCGATCGAGCGCGCGCGCCTGTGCGGCGGTGTACAGCGCGAATGGGGCGGGAATGGCGGCCATGCCGGGATTATACGGAGCGCCGCGACCGCAACCGTCGCGGCACGCTCGCCTAGAATGGCGGCATGTCCGCCACCGCCCCCTCGCCGCCGCCCGCCGGCATCGATTACGCCGCGCTCGCCGCCGATATCCGCCGCTGGGGCGCCGAACTCGGCTTCCAGCAGGTCGGCATCGCCGACGTGGAACTGGGCGCCGACGAGGCGCACCTGCTCGAATGGCTGGAGGCCGGCCTGCACGGCACCATGGACTACATGGCGCGCCACGGCGTCAAGCGCAGCCGTCCGGCCGAGCTGCAACCCGGCACGCTGCGGGTGATCTCGGTGCGCATGGACTACGCGCCGCCCGATATCCGCGACGCGTGGACGACGCTGCGCGATCCGACGCTCGGCTACGTCTCGCGCTACGCGCTCGGCCGCGACTACCACAAGCTGATCCGCGGCCGCCTGCAGAAGCTGGCCGACCGCATCGCCGAGGTCACCGGCCCGTTCGGCTACCGCGCCTTCACCGATTCGGCGCCGGTGCTGGAGAAAGCGCTGGCGCGCAACGCCGGGCTCGGCTGGACCGGCAAGCACACCCTGCTGCTGAACCGCGACGCCGGCTCGTACTTCTTCCTCGGCGAGCTGTACACCGACCTGCCGCTGCCGCCCGACGCGCCACCCTCGGCGCACTGCGGCAGTTGCACGCGCTGCATCGACGTCTGCCCCACGCAGGCGATCATCGCGCCGTACAAGCTCGACGCCAGGCGCTGCATCTCCTATCTCACCATCGAGCAGCGCGACGCGATCCCGCTCGAGCTGCGTCCGCTGATGGGCAACCGCATCTTCGGCTGCGACGACTGCCAGTTGGTGTGCCCCTGGAACAAGTACGCGAAGGTCACCGCGGAACCCGACTTCGCGCCGCGCCACGCGCTGGGCGGCAGCAAGCTGGTCGAGCTGTTCGCCTGGAGCGAGGCGGAATTCCTCGCCCGCACCGAAGGCATGGCGATCCGCCGCGCCGGCTACGAGGGCTGGCTGCGCAACGTCGCCGTGGCGCTGGGCAACGCGCCGTACGCCGAGGACGTCGTCGCCGCGCTGCGCGCGCGCGCCGATCATCCGTCGGCGCTGGTGCGCGAGCACGTCGCCTGGGCGCTGGAACAGCAGGCGCGCAAGGCGCACGACGCTTCGCAGGATGCGGCGAAGCCGTAGGATGCGGCGAGGCGAAGCCGAATCGCATGCCGCGGAGCGCGCATCGCGCGCCGGCGATGCGGTTCGCCGCGCCCGCCGCATCCCACGTGCCGCGCTCAGCGCGCTTCGCGACGCGCTTGGATCGCCTCGATCAGCGCGCGCGTGGAGGGATCGAACGCGGCGCTGTCCTCGGCGTCGCCGTCCAGCGCCGGCAGGATCGCCCTGGCGATGGTCTTGCCCAGCTCGACGCCCCACTGGTCGAACGCGTTGACGCCCCACAGGCGGCCCTGCACGAACACCTTGTGCTCGTACAGCGCCAGCAGCATGCCGAGGCTGTGCGGGGTCAGCGCGTCCAGCAGGATCACCGAGCTGGGGCGGTCGCCGGGAAAGGTGCGCTGCGCGGCCAGCGCTTCGCGCGCGACGGCGTCGCCGGCCGGCGCCTCCGCCAACGCCTCCTCGTGCGTCTTGCCCAGCGCCAGCGCCGCGGCCTGCGCCAGCAAGTTGGCGAGCAGCGCGTCGTGGTTGCCGGCGAGCGCGTGGTCGGGACGTACCACGCCGACGAAGTCCACCGGCACCACGTCGGTGCCCTGGTGCAGCGCCTGGAAGAACGCGTGCTGCACGTTGCTGCCGACGCCGCCCCACAGCACCGGCACGCTGGCATCGGCCAGCGGCCCGCCGTCGGCGCGGACGCGCTTGCCGAGGCTCTCCATCTCGACCTGCTGCAGGTGCGCGGGCAGCTCGCGCAGGCGGTCGGCGTACGGGATCACCGCGAGGCTCGGATAGCCGAGCGCGTTGCGGTTCCAGACGCCGGCCAGCGCGAGCAGCACCGGCAGGTTCTCCCGCCACGGCGCCTCGCGGAAGTGGTCGTCCATGCGCGCGGCGCCGTCCAGCAGCTCGCGGAAACGCGGCATGCCGACCGCCAGCGCGATCACCAGCCCGACCGCCGACCACAGCGAGTAGCGGCCGCCGACCCAGTCCCACATCGGCAGCACGTGGTTGCGCGGCACGCCGAACGCGGCCGCCGCCTCGACGTTGGCGCTGACCGCGATGAAGTGGCGTGCGGCGGCGTCCGCGTCGCCGTCGTGCGCGGCGACCAGCCATGCGCGCAGCGCGCGGCCGTTGAGCAGGGTTTCCTGCGTGCCGAAGCTCTTCGAGACCAGCAGCACCAGGGTGCGCCGCGGATCCAGCCGGCGCATCAGCGCGCTGGTGGCGTCGCCGTCGACGTTGGGCAGGAAGTGGCAGCGCACGCGGCCGGTGTGGAACGGCGCCAGCGCCTCGACCACCAGGCGCGGGCCGAGGTCGGAGCCGCCGATGCCGACGTGGACCACGTCGGTGATCGTTTCCGGCAGGCCCAGCGCCGCGCTCTCGCCGGCCTCGATCGCGTCGGCGATGTGCGCCATGCGCTCCAGCGTCGCCGCGACCTCGGCGCGCAGCGCCGCCGGCGCCGGCGAGGGCAGATGCGCGCCGCCCGCGCGCAGCGCGGTGTGCAGCACCGCGCGCCGCTCGGAGGCGTTGATCGGATCGCCGCGGAACATCGCGTCGCGCGCCGCCTGCCAGCCGCGCGCCTCGGCGAGCGCGCCGAGTGCGTCCAGCGCGGCGACGTCGAGCTTCTGCCGGGTCAGGTCGAGCAGCAGCGGCCCGAGGCGGTGGCGCAGGCGCGGGGCGCGCGCGTCGTCGCGCAGCAACGTGCGCAGGTGGGTGGAGCGCAGGCGCGCCGCGTGTGCGGCGAACTGCTCGGCGATGCTTCGATCCGCGGCCATGGCTTCCGGTATCGGGGACGGAAAGCCGCGATGGTAGCGAACGGCCGCGGCGGTTTCAGCCGCGGCCGCCTGCGGCGTTCAGGCCGCCTGCTTGGGGATGGAGTGATTGGTGTGGGTCAGCCGGTTGTCGCGGTCGACGTAGACCAGGGTCGGCTTGAACTGCGCCAGCTCGGCCTCGTCCAGCCGCGCGTAGGCGCAGATGATCACCAGGTCGCCCGGCTGCGCGCGGTGCGCGGCAGCGCCGTTCACCGTGATCGAGCCGGAGCCCTCCTCGGCGCGGATCGCGTAGGTGATGAAGCGGTGGCCGCTGTTGACGTTGAAGACGTGGACCTGCTCGTACTCGCGGATGCCGGAGACGTCCAGCAGGCGCCCGTCGATGGCGATCGAACCCTCGTAGTGCAGTTCGGCCTGGGTGACGGTGGCGCGGTGGATTTTGGCCCTGAGCATGTTGAGCTGCATGTGACGCTACCTCGGCAAGCGCCGGGGGACGGGCGCCGGCGAAACGCGATTATACGGGATGGCGCGAAGTTTGCCGCAGCGCAACAAGTCAGAGCCCGTCGAACGGCAGGTTGTCGATCAGACGGGTGGCGCCGAGCCGGGCGGCGATCAGCGCGATCAGGCCGGAATCCTCGCCGGCGGCGGGTTCGGCCAGGTCCTCGGCACGCCGGACCACGGCGTAGTCCGGCGCGAAGCCGGCCTGTTCCAGGCGCCCGCGCGCGGCCGCCTCGACCACCTCGCGCGGATGGCCGGCCCGCAGTTGCGCGCGCATCCATTCGAGCGTGGCGTGGATCGCCGGCGCACGCGCGCGCTCGTCGGCCGAGAGGTACTGGTTGCGCGAGCTGAGCGCGAGGCCGTCCGCCTCGCGCACGGTCGGCCCCGGCACGATCTGCACCGGCAGCGCGAGGTCGCGCACCAGCGTCTTCACCACCAGCAGCTGCTGCCAGTCCTTCTGGCCGAACACGGCGACGTCCGGCTGCACCAGGTTGAGCAGCTTGGTCACCACGGTGGCGACGCCGTCGAAATGGCCGGGACGATGCGCGCCCTCGAGCGTCGCGGTCACGCCGGGCACGCTGACCGTCACCGTGCGCTCGGGGCCGGACGGGTACATCGTCGCGACGTCGGGCGCGAACAGCAGGTCGCAGCCGTGCGCGGCCAGGCCGGCCTGGTCCTGCGCCAGCGTGCGCGGATAGCGCGCGTAATCCTCGTTCGGCCCGAACTGGGTGGGATTGACGAACACGCTGGCCACCACGCGCTCGGCACGGCTGCGCGCGATGCGCAGCAGCGAGTGGTGGCCGGCGTGCAGGTTGCCCATGGTCGGCACGAAGCCGATGGCGTGGCCCTGGCTGCGCCAGGCGCGGACCGCGGCGCGCAGCGCGGCGGCGTCGGTGACGGTCTGCATCAGGACTCGAAGCTGTGCTCGGGACCGGGGAAGCGCCCGGCGCGCACGTCGTCGGCATAGGCGGCGATGGCCGCCTGCACCGAATCGCGCCCGGCGAGGAAATCCTTGCTGAAGCGCGGCCGCTTGCCCGGCGTCAGGCCGAGCAGGTCGTAGCTGACCAGCACCTGGCCGTCGCAGCCGGGACCGGCGCCGATGCCGACGGTCGGGATCGCCAGCTCGCTGCTGATGCGCGCCGCCAGCGGCGCCGGCACGTATTCCAGCACCAGCAGCTCGGCGCCCGCGGCGGCCACCGCGTGCGCGTCGGCGACGAGCTTTTCGGCGGCGTCCTGCTGCTTGCCCTGCAGGCGATAGCCGCCCAGCTTGTGCACCGACTGCGGCGTCAGCCCGAGATGCGCGCACACCGGCACGTCGTGCGCGGCGATCGCGGCGATCGCCTCGCACACCCAGCCGGCGCCTTCGAGCTTGACCATCGCCGCGCCGCCCTCGGCCACCAGCCGTCCGGCCGAGGCCAGCGCGGTGGCCGGATCGCGGTAGCTCATGAACGGCATGTCGGCGATCAGCAGCGTCGCGCGCAGCCCGCGCGCCGACGCCGCGGTGTGGTAGATCATCTGGTCCAGCGTCACCGGCAGCGTGCTGGCGTGGCCCTGCACGACCATGCCGAGCGAGTCGCCGACCAGCGCGACGTCGACGCCGGCAGCCTCCAGTTGCGCCGCCATGCTGGCGTCGTAGCAGGTCAGCATGACGATGCGCTCGCCGCGCGCTTTCATCGCGCGCAGGCCGGGCACGGTCGTCGGCTTGCGCTCGGGGGCCTTGCTGGGTTGCGCGTACACGGCGGCTCCTGGCGAGGGTGGGACGAACAGCGGATTATCGGCGGCGCGCTCGGCGCCGCTCAAGCGTCGGCCAGCGGCACGCAGCCGCTGGCGTCGACGCGCGCCAGCAGCGCATCGACGCGGCCCTGCCCCGGCACATGGAGGCTGGGTGCCAGGTCCGCAAGCGGGCGCAGCACGAAGGCGCGCTCGGCGAGGCGCGGATGCGGCAGGGTCAGGTCATCCTCGCGCAGCACCCGGTCGCCGTACAGCAGCAGGTCGAGGTCGAGCGTGCGCGGCCCCCAGCGCGGTCCGCTGCGGTCGCGGCCGCACGCCCGCTCGATCCCCAGCAGCGCCTGCAGCAGCGCCTGCGGCGACAGCTCCGTCTCCAGCGCGGCCACGGCGTTGACGAACGCTGGCTGCTCGGCGATGCCCCACGGCGGCGTCAGGTACAGCGGCGAGCGCCGCAGCAGGCGGGTTTGCGGCAGTCCGGCCAGCGCACCGAGGCCGCGCAGCACCTGTGCGCGCGGGTCGCCGAGGTTGCTGCCGAGCGCGACGTAGGCCGGCGTCACGCGTCAGTCCGCGGCGGCGCCGCCCGCCGCGGAGGGGCTGCGCCGCCGGCGCCGCCGGCGCTTCTTCGCCACCGCCGCCGGCGCGGCTTCGGACAGGGTCGCGGCCGGCTCGACGGACGGCTCCGCCTGCTGCACCTGCGCCAGCGATTGCGCGACCTGCTCGTGGGTCGCGCCCTGCGCCCAGGTCCACCAGTCGCCGACCTGGCGCTGGTAGTCGGATTCGGCGGCGCGCAGCAGCAGGAAATCGTAGGCGGCGCGGAAGCGCGGATGCGTCAGCAGGCGAAACACGCGCTTCCTGGCGAATTGCGTGAAGCGCGGTTGCAGCGCCCAGATTTCCTCCATCACCTGCGCGAAGCGGCGCGGGATCGCCACCCGCGTGGACTGCTCGGCGACCACGCGATGCGCGGCGCGCTGCCAGGCCAGCGTCGGCTCGACGCCGGCGGCGACCTCGGCCTCGGCCGCATCGCGCACTTCGCCCCACAGCAGCACCGCGAACAGGAACGCCGGTGTCACCGGCTTGCCTTCGCGCACGCGCGCATCGGTGTTGGCGAGCCCGGCCTCGATCAGGCGGCGCACCGCATGGTCGGCGTCGCGCGCCAGCACGCGCGCGGCCACCGGGAACAGGTGCTGCAGCAGGCCGTAGCGTTCCAGCTCGCGGAAGCTCTGCAGTCCGTAGCCGGCGAGGAACATCTTCAGCGACTCGTCGAACAGGCGCGCCGGCGGCGCCTCGCCCAGCAGGTCGCCCAGCGCGGCGAACGGCGCGACCGCGCTCGGGTGGATGCGGAACTCCAGCTTGGCCGCCAACCGTACCGCGCGCAGCATGCGCACCGGATCCTCGCGGTAGCGCTGCTCCGGGTCGCCGATCAGGCGCAGCACGCGGTCGTGCAGGTCGTCGATGCCGCCGACGTAGTCGAGCACGCTGAAGTCGCCGATGTCGTAGTACAGCGCGTTGACGCGGAAGTCGCGGCGCAGCGCGTCCTCCTCGATCGTGCCCCAGACGTTGTCGCGGAGGATGCGGCCGTCGACGATGTGGCGGTCGCCGTTTTCCTCGCCGTCGCCGGTGCCGCGGAAGGTGGCGACCTCGACGATTTCCGGCCCGAAGATCACGTGCGCCAGGCGGAAGCGGCGGCCGATCAGCCGGCAGTTGCGAAACAGCTTCTTGACCTGTTCCGGCGTGGCGTCGGTGGCGACGTCGAAATCCTTGGGGTGTCCGCCGACCAGCAGGTCGCGCACCGCGCCGCCGACCAGGCAGGCGCGATGGCCGGCCTCGTGCAGGCGGTACAGCACGCGCAGCGCGCCCTGGCTGATGTCCTTGCGTGAGAGGGTGTGCTGGTCGCGCGGAATCACGCGGAGCGCGATCGGCGCATTCGTCCTGGACTCTGAACTCAAGGCCTCGTTCCCTTGATGGCGGGCCGCCGGGGCGTTGCCCGGCATTTCGATTCCGCTATACTAGCGCGCCTTCGCCGCACCGCGCTCCCTTCGTCTAGCGGTCTAGGACACCGCCCTCTCAAGGCGGGAACACGAGTTCGAGTCTCGTAGGGAGCGCCACTTTCCGGCACGCGGCGCATCGTCATCCCCAGGCCAGCGCAGCGCACATGACCTTCGTCGTCGTCGACAACTGCATCAAGTGCAAGTACACCGACTGCGTCGAGGTCTGCCCCGTCGACGCGTTCCACGAAGGCCCGAACTTCCTCGCGATCGATCCGGACGAGTGCATCGACTGCACCCTGTGCGAGCCGGAATGCCCGGCCAACGCGATCTTCCCCGAAGACGACGTGCCGGCCGGCCAGGAGCAGTTCGTCGCGCTGAACGCCGAACTGGCCAAGGCCTGGCCGGTGATCACCGAACGCAAGGACGCGCCCGCCGACGCCAAGGACTGGGACGGCAAGCCGGACAAGCTGCCGCTGCTGCAGCGCTGAATGCGGCCGGGGCTGCAGCCCCGAACCGCCTGCCTGGAGTCGCGGCCACGGCCGCTCCCGTCCGATCGCTCAGCCCAGCCGCGCCTTCAGCGCCGTCAGCAGCTGCTGCACGGCGGCGCGGTCGCCTTCGAGCTGCACCTTGCTGCCGCTGCCTTCGGCGCCGACCGTCACGCTGACGTTGCCGGTGACCGTCTCGGTCTTCTTGCGCGAGAACAGGCGATGGAAGAATCCCCCCTGCTTCTCGTGGACGACGGTGGTCTGCACCGCGACCTGGTAGCTGTGCGCGGCGGCATCGCGCGCGACGACCGTGCCGACGCCGGCGCGTTCCAGCGCAAGGCCGACGCGGCGATAAGCGCTCTCCACGTCGTCGGTCACGCTCAAGCTGTCGCCCACGCCGGCGCTCGGCGGCGCACCGGCGGCGGCCGGCGCGGCCGCGGCGGCATCGCCGGCCGGCGGCACCACCAGCTGCGCGCTGGTCGGTGGCGTGTCGAGGTCGGGCGGCACCTCCAGCGGGCGCTCCTCGACCGCGCGCTCCCACGCGCTGTTCTTGTGGTGGAACAGGCTGCAGCCGGACAGCAGCAGCGCGGCGAAGGCGGCGGCGACGAGCAGTTTCTTCATCGAGAGGGGTTTCCGTTGCGAAATCATGCGGCGGTTGCCAGCGGGACGAGACGGCCCAGCGCCTCGCGCAGTCGCGCGCGCGCCGGGCCGGGCGCAAGTTCGATCAGCGGCAGCCGCAGACCGGCGCCGCACAGGCCGAGTTCGGCCAGGCCGGCCTTGACCGGAATTGGGTTGGGCGCGCAGTTGAGTGCTTCGATCAGCGGCGCGAGTTCCGCCGCGCGACGTGCGAGCGCGGCGCGATCGCCGCCGCGAGCGGCGTCGCACAACGCGCGGAACGCGCGCGGCACCAGGTTGTTGACGACCGAGACCACGCCCGCCGCGCCGGCCGCGAGCGCCGCCGCGGCGGTGCCGTCGTCGCCGGACAGGAACGCGAAATCGGAACGCGCCAGCGCGGCGACATCGCGGATGCGCTCGGCGTCGGCGCGCGCCTCCTTGACCGCGACGATCGCGGGATGGTCGCGCAGCGCGGCCAGCGTCTCCGGCAGCAGGTCGCAGCCGGTGCGCGCGGGCACGTTGTAGACGATCACCGGCAGGCCACCCTGGTCGGCGACTTCGAGGTAGTGGCGACGCAGGCCTTCCTGGGTCGGGCGCACGTAGTAAGGCGTGACCACCAGCGCGGCGTCGGCACCCAGTTCGCGCGCGCGGCGCGTCAGCGCGACGGTCTTGCGCGTGCTCGCCTCGCCGGTGCCGGCGACGACCGCTACGCGCCGGTCGACGCGACGCACGGCGAACGCGAGCAGGCGCTCGTATTCGTCGTGGTCGAGGCCGTGCGCTTCGCCGGTCGATCCGGCCACGACCAGCGCCTCGGTGCCGCCCTCGATCTGGTAGTCGAGCAGGCGCGCATAGGCGTCGAGATCGAGCGCGCCGTCCGGCCGAAACGGCGTGGCCAGCGCACAGATGCTACCGCGGATGTTCAAGGCTGATCCCGGCGTGGTGAATGCGTCGATGTTACTTGCGGGTTCCGGGCACGGGCAAGTAAGCTGACTGCGCGGGCGCGCCGCGCCCGGCCAGGGATCGCCACAAACGCAGGTCGCATCGCCTTGAATCGCCCCACCTCGCGTCCCGGCCCCGAGAACCACCTGCTGATCCAGACGCTGTCGCCCGCCGCGCGCTCGCCGCTGCTGACGCTGGTCAAGCGCATCGCCGACTGCGGCTGCAACCTGGTCGACGCGCGCGTGTCCACGGTCGGCGCCGACGTCTCGGTGATGCTGCTGGCGCAGGGGTCCTGGGACGGCATCGCCAAGCTCGAAACCAACCTCGGCAAGCTCGCCCGCGACGACGAGCTGCAGATCACCCACTACCGCACCAGCCCGCGCAGCGCACAGAGCCACCTGCTGCCCTACGTGGTCGAGGTGGTCGCCGGCGACAAGGCCGGCGTGCTGGTCGAGATCATCGAATTCTTCTCGCACCACGAGATCAGCGTGGAGCAGCTCGCCTCGATGCGCTACCGCGCGATGCAGACCGGCGCCGACATGTTTTCCGCGCAGATCACCATCGGCATCCCGTCCGACACCCACATCGCCGCGCTGCGCGACGACTTCCTCGAACTCTGCGACGGGCTCAACCTCGACGCGATCATGGACCCGATGAAGTACTGACGATGCCCGCGATCGGCCAACCCGCCCCCATGCTCAAGGGCGCCACCAGCGACGGCGGCACGCTGGCGCTGGCGGATCTCGCCGGTCGCTGGGTGGCGCTGTACTTCTATCCCAAGGACAACACGCCCGGCTGCACGCGCGAGGCGCAGGACTTCCGCGATCTCTATGCGGAGTTCAGGAAGCGCAGGGCCGAAGTGATCGGCGTCTCGCGCGATTCGGCGAAGTCGCACGACGGCTTCGCCCGCAAGCATGCCCTGCCGTTTCCGCTGGTTTCCGACGCCGACGAGGCCTGGTGCAAGGCCTTCGACGTGATCCACGAGAAGGTGCTGTACGGCAAGCGCCACCTGGGCGTGGTGCGCAGCACGTTCCTGATCGACCCCGACGGCAGGCTGGCCTGCGAGTGGCGCGGCGTCAAAGTGCCCGGGCACGCGCAGGCCGTACTGGACGCCATCCCGCGCAAGTGAGCGACTGCACCCGACCATGCTGCCCCGGACGCGACGCCCGTCGCGAGCCGGCGGCGCCGCTTCGGCTTTTCCACCCGCACGAGGTCCCGCCCGCATGACTCGCGGCAAGCGCATCTACGTCCTCGACACCAACGTGCTGCTGCACGACCCGACCTCGCTGTTCCGCTTCGAGGAACACGACGTCCTCATCCCGATGACCGTGCTGGAGGAACTCGACGAAAAGAAGAAGGGCGGTTCGGAAACCGCGCGCAATGCGCGCCAGGTCAGCCGCTTCCTCAACGAGCTGATCGAGCGCGGCAACGGCCACGGCATCAAGGAAGGCCTGCCGCTGGCCTCGCCCGAGGGCATCCGCCTGCGTCACGGCGGCGCCGAAGGCCGGCTGTATTTCCAGGCGCGCGCCGGCAACGGTTACGGCAAGGCCGACAACCAGATCATCGACGCGGTGCTGGAGCTGCGCGAGCAGCAACCGCAGGCCGCGATCGCACTGGTGTCGAAGGACATCAACCTGCGCATCAAGGCGACCATCTACGGCATCGACGCCGAGGACTACGAGAACGACCGCGCGCTGGACGATTTCTCGCTGCTGTACACCGGCCACGCGGCGCTGCCCGAGGACTTCTGGGACCGCCACCCCGAGCTGCGCTCCTGGTCCGAGCGCGGCCACACCTACTATGAGCTGAAGCCCGGCAAGGACGACGACTGGCATCCGCACCAGTGCCTGTACCTGCCCGGCGAGAACAGCGTGGAGCTGCGCGTGCTGGACGTGCAGGAGGACAAGGCGCGCATGGTGCTGATGGACGACTACGCCGGCAGCGCGCACACCGTGTGGGGCATCGCCGCGCGCAACCGCGAGCAGAACTTCGCGCTGAACGTGCTGATGGATCCCGACGTCGACTTCGTCACCCTGCTCGGCACCGCCGGCACCGGCAAGACGCTGCTGACGCTGGCCGCCGGCCTGGCGCAGACCATGGACCAGCAGCGCTACCGCGAGATCATCATGACCCGCGCCACGGTCTCGGTCGGCGAGGACATCGGCTTCCTGCCCGGCACCGAGGAGGAGAAGATGACGCCGTGGATGGGCGCGCTCACCGACAACCTCGAAGTGCTGGCCAACCCCGAGGAAGGCGGCGCCTGGGGCCGCGCCGCCACCAACGACCTGCTCGCCTCGCGCATCAAGATCCGCTCGATGAACTTCATGCGCGGCCGCACCTTCCTCGGCCGCTACCTGATCCTCGACGAGGCGCAGAACCTGACGCCCAAGCAGATGAAGACGCTGGTCACGCGCGCCGGTCCGGGCACCAAGATCGTCTGCCTCGGCAACGTCGAGCAGATCGACACGCCCTACCTCACCGAGACCACCTCCGGCCTGACCTACGCGGTGGACCGCTTCAAGCGCTGGCAGCACGCCGCGCACATCACGCTGCGCCGCGGCGAACGCTCGCGCCTCGCCGACTTCGCCTCGGAGGCGCTGTAGTTGCGGGACTCGAGACTCGCAAAAGTCCAATTCCGTAGAGCGGGCGTCGGGGGGGCTTCCGCCCACCGAACGCGTACGCGAGCGGACCGCGATGGTGGGCTGAAGCCCACCCTACGCGACCAGGGCAGGGGCGCGGAACTCTCCGTCGTAAAGCGCGATCGCGAGCATTTCTTCTCGTACCGAACATGAAGCCGCAGGTCGAGCCACGCACGCGCGTCAAGCCGGGTTCCGGGCCCCGGGCCCCGAGTCCCGCGGTATGCCTCGCCATCGCCGGCTCCGACTCCGGCGGCGGCGCCGGCATCCAGGCCGACCTGAAGGCGATGCACGCACGCGGCGTGCACGGCACCTGCGCGATCACCGCGATCACCTCGCAGAACACGCGCGGCGTCAGCGCCGTGCACGCGGTGCCGCTGGCGCACATCGCCAGCCAGATCGAGGCGGTGTTCGCCGACTTCCCGGTGGCGGCGGTGAAGACCGGCATGCTGGCCAGCGCGGCGATCGTGCGCCTGGTCGCGCGCGAGCTGCGCCGCCGGCGCCCGCCGTGGGCGGTGATCGACCCGGTGATGCTCGCCACCAGCGGTGCGCGCCTGCTCGATCCCGCCGCGCTGGACGCGCTGGTCGGCGAGCTGATCCCGCTGGCCGACGTGCTGACGCCCAACCTGCCGGAGGCCGAGGCGCTGACCGGCATCGCCGTCCGCACACGCGGCGACGCCGACGCCGCCGCGCAGGCGCTGCTGGCGATGGGCGCGCGCTCGGTGCTGCTGAAGGGCGGCCACGCGCGCGGAGCTACGGTGATCGACCGCTACTACGACGCGCGCGGCGTGCTCGAGATCGTGCATCCGCGGCTCAAGGCGGAAGGCCACGGCACCGGCTGCACGCTGGCCTCGGCGATCGCCGCCGAACTGGCCAAGGGCACCGCACCGCGCAACGCGGTGCGCCGCGCCGCCGACTACGTGCACAAGGCGCTCGCAGCCGGCTATCGGCCGGGCGGCGGCGCGGTCTGCGTGCTGCGCCACTGAGGCCGCGCGCCGCCAACGAAAACGCCGCGACCGTCGCCGGCCGCGGCGTTCGCGCGCAATCCGCGGTGCGGGCTCAGGCCGCGCTTTTGTGCGCCGCGTGCACGCGCTCGACCAGCGCGTCGGCGAAGCTGTCGGTGCTGCCCTTGCCGCCGAGGTCGGGGGTGACGCGGTCGCGCGCTTCCAGCGTGTCGCGGATCGCCCGGCGCACGATGTGTCCCTGCCCGACCAGGTCGAGATGGTCGAGCATGTCGGCCGCGGCCAGCAGCAGCGCGCAGGGGTTGGCGACGCCCTTGCCGGCGATGTCCGGCGCCGAGCCGTGCACCGCCTCGAAGATCGCCGCCTCGGTGCCGATGTTGGCGCCCGGCGCCAGGCCGAGCCCGCCGACCAGGCCGGCGCACAGGTCGGAGATGATGTCGCCGAACAGGTTGGTGGTGACGATCACGTCGAACTGGTGCGGGTTCATCACCAGTTGCATGCAGGTGTTGTCGACGATCAGCTCGTTGCACTCGATCTCGGGATAGTCCCGGGCCACCTCGCGCGCCACCTTCAGGAACAGCCCCGAGGTGGTCTTCATGATGTTGGCCTTGTGCACCACGCTGACCTTCCTGCGCCCCTTGCGGCGGGCCATCTCGAAGGCGTAGCGCACGATGCGCTCGGAGCTGCGGCGGGTGACGCGGATCAGCGACTGCGCGGTCTCGCCGTCCTCGGACATGCTCTGACCTTCGGTCAGGTACGCGCCCTCGGTGTTCTCGCGCACGGTGATGATGTCGATGTTCTCGTAGCGCGCCTTGGTGCCGGGGAAGGTGATCGCCGGGCGCACGTTGGCGTACAGGTCGAAACGCTTGCGCAGCTCGACGTTGAGCGAGCTGAAGCCGCCGCCGATCGGCGTGGTCAGCGGACCCTTCAGCGCGACGCGGTGGCGCGCGATCGCGTCCAGCGTCGCCTGCGGCAGCAGCTCGCCCTGTTTCTCCAGCGCCGCCATGCCGGCTTCGACGAACTCGTAGGTCAGGCCGCAGTCGAGCGCGTCCAGCACGCGCAGGGTGGCGTTCATGATCTCGGGGCCGATGCCGTCGCCCCGGATCACGGCGATGTGCTTGCTCATGGGAGGTTCCGCTCCTGTCAGGCCGCGGGCGAGCCGATATGCGCCCGTACAGACGCGGAATTATCGCCCGCCGGCGCCCCGTCGGACAAGGCGCGGCGCCGCAGGCGCGGCCGGACTTTGGTCGCAGGCCGCGCCCGCGACGTGCGGCACGGCGTCGCAGCGACCGGCGGCGCGGCCGCCATCAGCCACCGGCGCCGGCCTCGACCCCGCCTTCCAGCCGATCGAGGAAGTCCACCGCGCGGCGCAGGTGCGGGATCACGATCGAGCCGCCGACCACCAGCCCGATCTGGAACACCTCGAAGAACTCGTCGCGGTCGAGCCCCGCTTCCTTGCACTGCGCGACGTGGTAGCTGATGCAGTCGTCGCAGCGCAGCACCAGCGACGCGACCAGGCCGAGCATCTCCTTGGTCTTCACGTCGAGCGCGCCGTCCTTGTAGGCCTGCGTGTCGAGCGCGAAGAAGCGGCGCACGGTCTGGTTGTCGTGCTCCAGGATGCGTTCGTTCATGCGCTTGCGGAACTCGGTGAACTGCCCGACGCGGTCGTTCATCACGCGCTCTCCGTGAGCAGTTCGGCCAGCCGGCCGCTGCGCTCGGCGGCGACCAGGTCGGTATAGCCGCCGACGTGGTGGCCATTGACGAAGATCTGCGGCACGGTGCGCTGGCCGACGGCGCGCGCCAGCATTTCCTCGCGCCGCGCCGGATCGGTGTCGACGCGGATTTCCTGCCAGGCCAGGCCGCGCGCCTTCAGCAGGTTCTTGGCCGCCACGCAATACGGGCACACGGCCGTGGTGTACATCTCGATGGTAGGCATGGGAACTCCGAGGAGGCCCCGCCGCGGGCGCGGCGGGGCGCGCAACGCATGATGGGGGCGGCCGCGGCCGGAGCCAAGAGGTGCCGGCGCAACCGCGGCTAAACCGCGCCGTCGCGCGCGGTGGCCGGGGAACCCGCGCTGCGTTATGGTGGTCGAAACCGCACGTTTCCCCTGCGCCGTCCGATGCCCCCTCGCACCTGGCTTCCCGCCCTCCTCGCCGCCGCGCTCAGCTTCGCCGCCGGCGCGCAGGACAACGTGCGCCTGCCGGACATGGGCAGCTCCGCCGGCACCCTGCTGTCGCCGCAGGAAGCCGACGCCTACGGCTCCAGCATGCTGCACCAGATGCGCGCACTGGGGCTGGTGGTGGACGACCCGCTGCTCGACGCCTACGTGAACGCGCTGGGCTACCGGCTGGTCGCGGCCAGCGCCGACCCCAAGCAGAAGTTCACCTTCTTCGTGGTCAAGGACAACGAGATCAACGCGTTCGCCGCGCCGGGCGGCTACATCGGCGTCAACGCCGGCCTGATCACCATCACCGCCAACGAAAGCGAGCTGGCCGGCGTGATCGCCCACGAGATCGGCCACATCAGCCAGAACCACCTGGCGCGCGCGTTCGAGGCCTCGCGCAAGGCCACGCCGCTGATGGCGCTGGCGATCCTCGGCGCGATCCTGGCCAGCGCGCATACCAGCGGCGACGCGCCGATCGGCATCCTCGCCGCCGGCCAGGGGCTGCTGCTGCAGCAGCAGATCAATTTCACCCGCGCCGACGAGGCCGAGGCCGACCGCGTCGGCATCCAGACCCTCGCCCGCGCCGGCTTCGACCCCGAAGCGATGGCCGATTTCTTCGGCCGCATGCTGGCCGCGCTGCGCCCCGGCGGCGGCGAGGGCGACGTGCCCGAACTGCTGCGCACGCACCCGGTGACGACTTCGCGCATCAGCGACGCCAAGGCGCGCGCGCACGTGATCGAGGAACAGGCGCGCGGCGACGCGCCGCGGCTCGCCGCCGGCGACACGCGCTGGGAGGACCAGCTGATTCCGCTGCCCTACGTCCATGATCGCGGCAGCCTGCTCGCCCCGCACACGCGCGCCGCCGCCAGGCCGGCGGCGGCCGGCGCAAGTTTCTACGCGCTGATGCGCGAGCGCGTGCGCGTGCTCGCTTCCGACGACGCGCGCAGCCTCGCCGTCTACTACGCGCAGAACCTCGACCACACGCCCGGCTTCGACAGCGTCGCCAACCGCTACGGCTACGCGCTGGCGCTGACCCGCAGCGGACGCGCCGCCCAGGCCGCGGAAACGCTGGCGCCGCTGCTGCGGAAAGACCCGGACAACCTGCCGCTGCGCCTGGCGATGGCCGACGCCGCCTCCAACGCCGGCCGCCGCGACGCCGCGCTGGCCCAGTACGCCGACCTGGCCGCCGACTCGCCGGACAACCCGGCGATCGCCCTGCCCTATGCGCGCGCCCTGCTCGACAACGCCAAGCCGGAACCCGCGCGCAAGGCCGCCGCGCTGCTCAAGCCGCTGCTCGACGCTTCCGAGGATCCGAATCTCTACTCGACTTACGGCCGCGCCTGCGACGTGGCCGGCGACCTCGACCGCGCCGCCGAGGCCTACGCCGACGCCACCTACCTGTCCGGACGGCCGGAAGACGCGCTGGCGCAGCTCAAGCGGCTGGCCGCCAAGCCCGACCTCGACTACTACACCCGCGCGCGCGTCGACGCGCGCATCGCCGACCTGACCCCGATCGTGCTCGAGCTGCGCCGCCGCGGCACCCGCACCGACGACCAGGGCCAACTGACCTTCGGCGGCGGCTGAGCGGCGCGCCGCCGCGGCGTGTCATCGCGGCGTAATATTGAGCCGCTGCAATAAAGGCGTCACAGGGAACCAAGGTGGACGCGTGCAGAAGCGCATCCTGATCGTCGAAGACGAGGCCTCGATCCGCGACATGGTCGCCTTCGCGCTGCGCAAGGCGGGCATGGAGCCGGCGCACGCCGCCGACGCGCGCGAGGCCCAGCACGCGATCGCCGAGAAGGTGCCCGACCTGATCCTGCTTGACTGGATGCTGCCCGGCACCAGCGGCCTGGAGCTGGCGCGGCGCCTGCGCAGGGAAGAGCTCACCCGCGAGGTGCCGATCATCATGCTGACCGCGCGCGGCGAGGAAACCGATCGCGTCAGCGGGCTGGAGGCGGGCGTCGACGACTACGTGGTCAAGCCGTTCTCGACGCGCGAGCTGCTGGCGCGCATCAAGGCGGTGCTGCGGCGCAGCCATGGCGACGACGGCACCGGCGTGGTCGAGGTCGGCGGCCTGAAGATCGACGGCCCCGCGCACCGCGTGTTCGCCGGCGACGAAGCGGTGGCGATCGGCCCCACCGAGTACCGCCTGCTCTACTTCTTCGCGACCCACCCCGAGCGCGTGTACACCCGCGCCCAGCTCCTCGACCACGTCTGGGGCGGCAGCGTGTACGTCGAGGAGCGCACCATCGACGTGCACATCCGCCGCCTGCGCAAGACGCTGGAACCGTACCGGCTCGACGGCCTGGTGCAGACCGTGCGCGGCGCCGGATACCGTTTCTCGGCAAGCCCCTGAACCGCGCATGCCCGCCCGCCGCACGACCGCGCTCGCCCTCGCGCTCGCTGCGACGATGGCGGCGGCGTGGGGCGCCGGCCGGGCATACGGCCACCCCGCCGCCGCGCTGGCGCTGGCCGCGCTCGCTGCGCTGGCGTGGACGCTGCGGCGGCTTGCCCGCGAGGAAGCTGCGCGCATGACCGCGAACGCGCGCGTCGTGGCCGAGCAGCAGAGCGAGCGCACGCGGCTGTCGCGCGCGCGCCGCCTGGCCGCGCAGATGCGCGCGCTGCGCAACGCCGCGGGCGCCCTGCCCGACGGCGTCGTGCTGCTCGACCGCGACGGCCGCGTGCGCTGGTTCAACCACGCCGCCGAGCGCCTGCTCGGGCTGGTCCATCCGCGCGACCGCGGCATCGACCTCGCCGAGCGGCTCGGCGCCGGGCCGGTCGGCGCGTGGCTGCGGCAGCATCGCGAGCTGCCGCTGAACGAGGTGCCTGCGCCCGGCGACCCCGCCGCGCAGGTCAGCCTCGCGCGCATCCCGCTGGCCGGCGGCGAGTGCCTGCTGATGGTGCGCGACATCAGCGCGCTGACCCGCCTCGAACAGATCCGCCGCGATTTCGTCGCCAACGTCTCGCACGAACTGCGCACGCCGCTGACCGTTATCCACGGCTACCTCGAGCTGCTCGAACCGGAGGACGTGCCGGCGCTGGCGCCGGTGCTGGCCGAGATGCGCACGCAGTCCAAGCGCATGGGCCAGATCGTCGAGGACCTGCTGACGCTGTCGCGGCTGGAAACCCGGGAGCGCCTGCCCGAGGAACACGTGGCGATGGCGCCGCTGCTGGCGACGCTGCGCAAGGAAGCCGAAGCGCTCAGCCAGGGCCGCCACCAGATAAGCCTGGAAAGCGCGAACGATGCCGACCTGCTCGGCTCGCCCAGGGACCTGCACAGCGCGTTCTCCAACCTGGTCAGCAACGCGGTGCGCTACACGCCGGCCGGCGGGCGCATCGCGATCCGCTGGTCGCGCACGCCGGACGGCGCGACGTTCGCGGTCAGCGACAGCGGCTACGGCATCCCCGCGCAGCACATCCCGCGCCTGACCGAGCGCTTCTACCGCGTCTCCTCCAGCCGCTCGCGCGAAACCGGCGGCACCGGCCTCGGCCTGTCGATCGTCAAGCACGTGCTGGCGCTGCACGATGCGCGCCTCGAAATCGCCAGCGAGATCGGCAAGGGCTCGACCTTCGCCTGCGCGTTCGGCGCCGCGCGCGTGCTCGAACCCGGCGCCGACGAGGACTGATCCCGCCCCGGCTTGCGCCCTGCGGCAGGCGCGGCCATGCTGCCCGGACCCGTGGAACAACGGACATGACCCAGGCGCCCGACCTCAGCACTCCCGAGCTGTACCTGAACCGCGAACTGGCCGCGCTGGAGTTCAACTTCCGCGTGCTGGCGCAGGCCCGCGATCCCGCCACGCCGCTGCTGGAACGCGTGCGCTACCTGTGCATCTCGACCACCAACCTCGACGAGTACTTCGAGGTGCGCGTGGCGATCCTCAAGCAGCACGTCGCGTTCGGCGACGCCCGCCCCGGCGCGGATGGCCTGCCGCCTTCCGAAATCCTGGCGCGCATCCGCGAACGCACGCTGGAACTGGTGCAGGCCCAGTACGCGCTGTGGCGCGACGCGCTGCAGCCGGCGCTGGCCGCCGAGGGCATCCGCTTCCTCACCCGCGACAAGTGGACGGTCAAGCAGAAGCGCTGGCTGCAGGGCTATTTCCAGAACGAGATCCTGCCGGTGCTGTCGCCGCTCGGCCTCGACCCGGCGCATCCGTTCCCGCGCATCCTCAACAAGAGCCTGAACATCGCGGTGGTGCTGGAAGGCCGCGACGCGTTCGGCCGCGAAGGCCACATCGCGCTGGTGCGCGCGCCGCGCTCGCTGCCGCGCATCATCCGGCTGCCGGCCGAGGTCGCCGAGCCCGGCTGCGATTTCGTGTTCCTGTCCGGCCTGCTCAACCACTTCGCCGACGAGATGTTCCCGGGCTTCCGCGTCAAGGGCGCCTACCAGTTCCGCGTCACCCGCAACAGCGAGCTGGTGGTCGAGGAGGAGGAAGTCGAGAACCTCGCCAGCGCGCTCAGCGAGGAATTGATCGGACGCGGCTATGCGCGGCCGGTGCGGCTGGAGATCGCCGAGAACTGCCCGAAGCCGATCGCCGACATGCTGATGGCGAACTTCGAGCTGGACGAGCAGGACATCTACCGCTGCGCCGGGCCGGTCAACATCAATCGCGTGATCGCGATCTACGACCAGCTCGACCGTCCCGACCTGAAGTTCCCCAAGCTGATCCCGCGCATGCCGCCGGCGCTGGCGGTGGAGGGCGCCAGCGTGTTCGACGCGGTCGCGCAGCGCGACATCCTGCTGCACCATCCCTACGAATCGTTCGGCGCGGTGGTCGAGCTGCTGCGCCAGGCCAGCCAGGACCCGAACGTGCTGGCGATCAAGCAGACCCTGTACCGGGTCGACCAGGATTCGCCGCTGGTCGGCTACCTGGTCGAAGCCGCGCGCGCGGGCAAGGACGTCACCGTGGTGGTCGAACTGCGCGCGCGCTTCGACGAAGCCGCCAACATCCACCTCGCCAACCGCCTGCAGGAAGCCGGCGTGCAGGTGGTGTACGGCGTGGTCGGCTACAAGACCCACGCCAAGATGCTGCTGGTGGTGCGCCGCGAGGGCGGCCGGCTGCGCCGCTACGCGCACCTCAGCACCGGCAACTACAACCAGACCACTGCGCGCCTGTATACCGACCTCGCCCTGATCACCGCGCATCCGGAGATCGGCGAGGACGTGCACAAGGTATTCCAGCAACTGTCCGGGCTGGGCCCGGTGATCAAGCTCAAGCGCCTGCTGCAGTCGCCGTTCACGCTGCACCGCGAGCTGATGGCGAAGATCGAGCGCGAAACCCGCCACGCGCTGGAGGGCAAGCCGGCGCGCATCATCGCCAGGATCAACGCGCTCAACGAGGCCAGCGTGGTCGAGGCGCTGTACCGCGCTTCCGGCGCCGGCGTCGAGATCGACCTGATCGTGCGCGGCGCGTGCACGCTGCGTCCGGGGCTGCCGGGCGTCTCCGAGCGCATCCGCGTGCGCTCGCTGGTCGGCCGCTTCCTCGAACACAGCCGCGTGTACTGGTTCGCCAACGCCGGCGAGCCCGAGCTGTACTGCGCCAGCGCCGACTGGATGGAGCGCAACCTGTTGCGCCGCATCGAGGTGTGCTTCCCGATCCTCGATCCCGAGCTGGCCGGGCGCGTCTACGACGAGGCGCTGGCCAACTACCTCGCCGACAACACGCAGGCGTGGACGCTGGGCGCGGACGGCCGCTACGCGCGCGTCGAGCCGGGCGAGGCGATGCCGCATTCCGCGCAGCAGGCGCTGCTGGCGAAGCTGACCGGCTGAGGCGACGACGCGCATGAGCCGCAGCAACGACATCGTGCCGGCGCAGGACGCCGAACCCGCGAACGCCGCCGCCGCGGCGGGCCTGCAGGACGGCGAGCTGCTGGCCGCCATCGACATCGGCTCGAACAGCTTCCACCTGGTGGTCGCGCGCTACCAGCACGGCGAGCCGCGCGTGATCGACCGCCTGCGCGACAGCGTGCGCCTCGCCGCCGGCCTGCGCGCCGACGGCACGCTGGACGCCGAGCACCGCGCGCGCGCGCTGGCCTCGCTGGCGCGCTTCGGCCAGCGCATCGCCGGCCTGCCGCTGCACCACGTGCGCGCGGTCGCCACCAACACCGTGCGCCAGTTGCGCGCGCCGCAGGCGTTCCTGGTGCCCGCCGAAACCGCGCTCGGCCATCCCATCGAGGTCGTCTCCGGCCGCGAGGAGGCGCGCCTGATCTGGCAGGGCGTGGCGCGCGGGCTGCCGGCCTCGCGCCACCAGCGGCTGGCGATCGACATCGGCGGCGGCAGCACCGAGTTCATCATCGGCCGCCAGCTCGAACCGCTGCACACCGAGAGCGTGCAGATCGGCTGCGTCGCCTCGACGCTGCGCTTCTTCCCCGGCGGCAAGCTCAGCCGCAAGCGCTGGCAGCACGCGCAGCGCGAAATCGGCGTGCTGCTGCAGCAGTTCGCCGCCGACTACCGCAGCGCCGGCTGGCGCGAGGCCTACGGCTCGTCCGGCACCGCCAAGGCGATCGGCACCGCGGTGCAGGCGCTGGAGCTGTCCGAGCGCGGCATCACCCGCCCGGCGCTGGCGGTGCTGCGCGAGGCCGTGCTCGCCGCCGGGCACGTCGACCGCATCCGCCTGCCGGGCCTGGCCGAGGAGCGCGTGCCGGTGATCGCCGGCGGCATTGCCATCCTCGAAGCCGCGTTCGACGCGCTGGCCATCGACGTGCTGCAGGTGTGCGAGAGCGCGATGCGCGAAGGCCTGCTGTGGGACATGCTCGGCCGCGCCGCCGGCAGCGACCCGCGCGCGGCGACCGTCGAGTCGCTGGCGCGGCGCTACGGCGTCGACCGCACGCACGCCGAGCGCGTCGAAGCGACCGCGCTGGCGCTGTTCGATGCGGTGGCGCCGGCTTGGGAACTGGACGAGGAAGCGCGCGAATGGCTGTCCTGGGCCGCGCGCATCCACGAGATCGGCCTTGCCATCGCGCACAGCCAGCACCACCGCCACGCCGGCTACATCCTGCGCAACTCCGACCTCGCCGGCTTCAGCCGCCAGGACCAGCAGATGCTGGCGGCGATCGTCGAATGCCACCGCCGCAAGCCCGAGCTCGAACTGCTCGCCGGCCTGCCCGCGCGCTACCGCCTGCCCGCCCGGCGCATCGCCACCCTGCTGCGCCTGGCCGTGCTGCTGCGCCGCGCCCGCCGCGCCGAGCCGCTGCCCGCCCTCGCCGCCCGCGCCAGCGCGCGCAAGCTGCGCATCGCCCTGCCCGCCGCCTGGCTCGAGCAGCATCCGCTGACCGTCGCCGACCTCGAGCAGGAGCGCGGCCATTTCGCCGACCTCGGCGCGGCGCTGGAGATCGCCTCGCCCTAGCCCGCCGCGCATCGTTCACGGCATCGCGCAAGACGCGCTCAGGGAATGCCGAAAGTTCTGAGAATCGGGCCTTTCAGTTGATCCAGTACCAGGGCGAAGCCGACGGACGCGGCCGCCAGCGCCAGCAGGGCGGCACCGCCCAGCGGCGCGGTCAGGACGCCGCGCACGGCGACCGCCACGACCAGGGCGGTATCCGCGGCCGTGGCCGCGAGCACCCACGGGCTCGGCAGCGACGCCCAAAGGTGCCGCCGCTCGCGCAGGACATACACCAAAGCCTGGTTGCCGAACGCAACGGCTGCGAAGGCGAGCGTCTGCAGCGCCCCTGCCCCGAGATCGAGCGCACCTTTGCCGAAGGCGATGACTGCCATCGAGAACGCCAGCTTGCAGGCACCGAAGGCCATGGCAGCACCGGTAATGCCGCGCATGCGCCAGACCGCCGGTGCCGGCACGTCGCCGGCGCGGTCCACGGTCAGCGACATGCTCGACAGGTCGTTCACGACCGACAGCAGGACCATCAGCGCCGGCGTGAGCAGCGCGTGCTTCGTCAGCAGCAGGCCGGCCGCCAGCAGCAGCACGATTTCGATCTTCTTCACCAGCATCGCCAGCACGTAGGTCAGCAGCCGCCGGAAACCGGCGCGGCCGGTGCGCACGGCGTCGACGATGCCGGCCAATCCGTGCTCGGTGAGCACCATGCCGGCCGCCGCCTTCGCCGCATCCGTCGCCGAGGCGACGGCGATGCCGATCTGCGCCTGCCGCAGCGCCGGCGCGTCATTGGTGCCGTCGCCGCACATGCCGACCACGTGCCCGCGCGCCTGCAGCGCCCGCACCAGTCGATATTTCTGCTCCGGCAGCACGCGGGCGAGCACCCCGACCGTGTCGTCGCCAATCGGATCGGGTGTATCTGCGGCGCGGCGCACCTCGCCGGCGATGCCGATCTTGTGCGCGATCGCCGCCGCGGTCGCCGGCGAGTCGCCGGTCACCATGATCGTGCGCACGCCGAGGGCGCGAAGCTCATCGAGCCGCTGCGCGGCGTCCTCGCGCGGCGGGTCGCTGATCGCGATCAGCCCGGCGAGGCGCATCGCCGCCGGCGGTCCGGCCGCCACCGCAATCACGCGATGTCCGTCTGCGGCGAGCGCGTCGACCATGCTCCGGCTTTCCGGCGGCACCGATGCCCTCGTGGCGATGGCGTCGAACGCGCCTTTGACGATCCGCAGCTCGCTGCCGTTCGCGTCGGTGACGAGTGCCTCCGCCACCTTGGTGGCCGGATCGAACGGAATGAAGCGCTGCAGGCGCGCGCCGGACGTGCTCGCGACGCCTTGCGCCGCGCGATGGATCGCGGCATCGATCGGATCCTGATCCGCCTCGGAGCTGGCAAGCACCGCCAGCGCCAACAGCCGCTCGCGAGCGACGCCCGCCATGGCGCGAACATCGACCACGGCCATGGCGTTCTGCGTCAACGTGCCCGTCTTGTCGGCACACAGGATGTCCATCGCGGCGGCCTCGTGGGCCGCCGACAGCCGCGTCAGCAGCACCCCGCGCTGCGCGAGCGCGCGCGCCGCGAGGGCGGCGGAGAGCGTGAACGTCGCCGGCAGCGCCACCGGGACCGTGCCGAGCAGCGCCGTCAGCGCGAAACCGATCAGACTGCCGGCGGGCATCGCGATCAGGTAGGCGTAGGCGATACCGAGCGTCGCGATTGCGCCGTTGACGACGGCCAGGTTGCGCGTCGCGGCGAACACCGCGGCCTGTTCGGTGCTGGCGGCATGGGCGATGCGCACCAGCTCGAGCGCGCGGCCGAAGTAGGTATTAGCGCCGATCGCCGTCACTTCCGCCACGGCCTCCCCGCGGCGCACCAGCGATCCGCCGTAGACAGCGCCGCCGCTCTCCGCATCGACGGGCATGGACTCGCCCGTCAACGCCGACTGGTCGACCGACACCGTCCCCGACACGATGCGGACATCGGCGGGAACCAGCGCGCCGAGCGGCAGGCGCACCACGTCGCCGGGAACGAGTTCCGCGGCGGGGCGTCGCGCCCAGGCGCCGTCGCGAAGTACCAGCGCGGTCGGCGCGAGCCGCTGCTTCAGCAGTGTCAACGCCGCATCCGCCCGCCCCTGCTGGATCCAGCCGAGCGCGGCATTGAAAAGAAGCAGCGCGCCGATCACCGTCGCCTCGACGTATTCGCCGAGCGCGATCTGCAGCACGATCGCCACCTCGAGCATCCACGGCACCGGTGCCCAGAACCGCGCGAGCAGGAACCGCCACCGTGGCGGCGGCGCCTCTTCCACCGCGTTTGCACCGAAGGCAGCCGCCCTGCGCCGTGCTTCCGCACTGCTGAGTCCGCCGGGAAGTGGGGTGGTCGCAGGCATGGGCATCGACGCGCGGTCGCTTGTGTCCGGATCGGGCAACCCGGCCACGCGCGGGCTGGCCGCACGGCCATGACGACTGCCGCCGCGCCACCCGGCCGCTCGCAACCGAAGCACCCGGTCGTGTTCGCCCGCCAACCTTGCCGCGGAACGCGCGCCGGTTCTTGACTCCTGTCAGAGAGGGCGCAGGCGGGCAAAAGGTTCGTCGTTCCCGGCCGCTTGCCGACGAAGCGGCCTCCGAGGATGTGCGATTCAGTCCCTCCTGCGTATCATGCGGGGATGCCTCCGCAGGTACGCCCCATGCTCGAACGCCTGATCCTCGCCCTTGCCCTTACCGTTCCCGCGACCGTCTTCGCGCAGACCGGCAAGCCGGCGGCACCGGCACCGACGCCGCCCGCGACCAAGCCGACGATCGAGGCCTCGTCGCCGGAGCACCCGCGCGTGCTGCTGCGCACCAGCATGGGCGACGTCACCGTCGAGCTGTTCCCGGACCGCGCGCCGAAGACCGTCGCCAACTTCCTGCAGTACGTGCGGGACGGCTTCTACGACGGCACCACCTTCCATCGCGTGATCAAGGGCTACCTGATCCAGGGCGGCATCTTCACCCGCGACCTGACGCAGAAGCGCACGCGCGCGCCGATCGCCAGCGAGGCCGACAACGGCCTCAGCAACCTGCGCGGCACCATCGCCGCGGCGCGCGGCGCGGACGCGAATTCGGCCACCGCGCAGTTCTTCGTCAACGTGGTGGACAACCCGCGCCTCGACTACGTCAGCAACCAGAGCGGCCTGACCTGGGGCTTCGCCGTGTTCGGCAAGGTGGTCGCCGGCATGGAGGTGGTCGACAAGATCCAGGACCTGCCGACCGCGCCGCAGGGTCCGTTCGCCGGCGACGTGCCGCGCCCGCTGGTGGTGATCGAGAAGGCCGAGCTGCTGGCGCAGGCGTCCGCGGCGCCCGCGCCCGAGGCCAAACCCGCCGCCGGAAAGAAGCGCTGAGCGCGTGGCGACGCTGTTCATCTCCGACCTGCATCTCGACGACGCGCGCCCGCAGATCACCGCGCTGTTCGAACGCTTCCTCGCCGACGAGGCGCGAGCGGCCGACGCGCTGTACATCCTCGGCGACCTGTTCGAGGCCTGGGTCGGCGACGACGACGACGCCGAGCTGCCGGCGCGCGTCGCCGCCGCGCTGCGCGGTGTGCGCGAAGCCGGCGTGCCGGTGCGCTTCATCGCCGGCAACCGCGACTTCCTGCTTGGCGAGGACTACGCGTGCCGCGCCGGCATGGACCTGCTCGCCGACGGCAGCGTGGTCGACCTCTGCGGCACGCCGACCCTGCTGCTGCACGGCGACACGCTGTGCACCGACGATGCGGCCTACCAGGCGTTCCGCCGCCAGGTGCGCGATCCGCAGTGGCAGCGGCGATTCCTTGCGCAACCGCTGGCCACACGCAAGGCGTTCGCCGAGCAGGCGCGCGCCGCCAGCCGCGCGCACACGCGCAGCGCCGACTACGCGATCATGGACGTCAACGCCGAGGCGGTGGCCGCGGCGCTGCGCGCCGCCGGCGTGCGCCGCATGATCCACGGCCACACGCACCGCCCCGCCGTGCACGACTTCGCGCTCGACGGCGCGCCTGCGCAACGCGTCGTGCTGGGCGACTGGTACGAACAGGGTTCCGTACTGCGCGTGGACGCCGGCGGCGTCGACCTGCGCGGGCTGCCGCTGCGCTGAGCCGCACAGGCCGCTGGTAGCGTGCGCTCCGCGCACGGCCGCGGCGGGCGCGTCCGCTGCGAAGGGCCACGTGCGCTCCGCTCACGCTACGTGGTTTCGAGGGGAGGCATGGCTCCGGGCTCGCGCAGCAATGCGCGGCGCGCGGCGCGCCGCTGCTCCGGCGCCAGCGTCTCGTCCAGCAACACCACCTGGCCGCCGCTGAGCGCCGCCGCCGGCACGCCGTCGCGGTAGAGCACGCGCGCGCCGGCCACCGCGGGCACGCGCGCACCCGGCGTGAGGATGCCGACCAGGTTGAGCGGATCGCAGGCCGACACGCACGCCAGTTCACTCGCGCCCGGCCGCGCGCGGGTTTGCCGCAGCAGGCCGACCGCCTCCGGCAGCGCGAACTGCTCGCCGACGAAGCCGGCGACGAAGCGGCCGCCGCGAATCTCGCCGCGCGCTTCCAGCCGGCGATACATGCGCAGCAGCTCGCGCCACGGCGGCAGCCAGTCCGCCTCGCGCTCGAGCAGGCGCCAGAACACCACGCCGTAGCGGCGCAGCAGCGTGCGCGCGACGTGCTCCAGCGTGTCGGCGTCGAAACCGTCGTGCGCGGGCGCGGCGGATTCCGCCGCGCGGATCGGCGCCCAGCGCCCCGCGTCGGCGATGCCGAACAGCGGTACGCGGCGGCCGCGGCGGCCGTGCGCCGACGGCCGCTTCGAGGCCGGCACCAGCAGCGCGCGCAGGCCGGCGAAGCTGTCCGCGTGCGCCAGCCCGCGTGCGACCAGTTCGCCCAGCGCGTCCTCCAGTTCCGTCTGCAGCAGGCGCGTGGCATCGGCGATCTCGTCGAAGAACGAGGCGCCGCGGGCATCGAGATGCTGCAGCACCGCCTGCGCGCGCGAGGATGGGTGCGCCGGCGCCGGCGTGGCCAGCGACGTCCACAGCGCCAACGCGCGGCGCGGCAGCAGCACGATCGGCGTGCCGCGCACCGGACCGGCGGCGCGCCCCGCCGCCGCGGCCGCGCGCCCCTTCAACCGCGTCCAGGCGAGGCGGCCCGAGCGGCACAGATCGTCCAGCCAGGCGATGCTGTAGTCGGGGATGCGCGCGGGCAGCAGTTCGGCTTCCCACGCGGCCGCCGCGGCTTCGTAGCCTTCGAGCTGGGCGACGACGCCGGCCAGCGCCTCCGGCCCGGCCACCTGCGTGCGCGGGCTGGCGTGCTGCCACTCGAACAGGAAGCGCATGAAGTCGCGCGCCTCGACCGGCTCGATCTCGCGGCGCAGCCGGTGCACGGTGTAGCGGTGGATGCGCGCCAGCAGGTGGCGTTCGCACCACTCGTCCTCGGCCGCCTCGGGCGTGAAGCGCCCGCGCATCGCGTAGCCTTCCGATTCGAGCCGCAGCAGCGCGGCATTGACGTCGCCTGCCGCGACCTGCAGCGAGGCGGCGATCGCGGCGGCCGTGGTCGGGCCCAGTGCGGTCAGGCGCGCGCGCACGATCTCGACCAGTGCGTCCTCGCGCGTCCACGCCGCCTGCGCGAACTCGTCCGGCACGCGCACCTCCGGCTGCGGCCGCGCGTCCGCGTGCGCCGCCCGCAGCATCGGCACGCGCTCGGTCGCGACCCACAGCGCCGCGCCGGATTCGCGCGGCAGCGCCAGCCGCGTCGCGCGGCCGTCGGCGGCGAGCGCCTGCAGCAGCGTCGGCCATGCCGCGTCGCGCGCGGTTTCCTCGACGGTGAGGAAGGCGACGCCCATCAGCGCCTCGTGCAGTTCGTCGGCGTCGCGCGCCTCCGGCCAGGCCTCCGCGCGCACCGCCTCGATCGCCGGCGGATCGAGGCGGCCGAGGTCGGCGGCGCTTTCCGGGTCGCTCCAGCGCCGGCTGAGCACGGCCTGGGTGCGGCGCTCCTCCAGCGGCGCGTCGTCGAGGAAGGCGTACGGGCGCGCGCCCAGCACTTCCGCCGCCAGCGGCGAAGGCTCGGGCAGGTCGCGCGCGATCACGCACACCGCGCCGGATTCCAGCGCGCGCAGCAGGCGGATCAGGCCGCCGAGGTCCATCGCCTCGTGCAGGCAGTCGTCCAGCGTCTGGCGCACCAGCGGATGATCGGGCACCTCGCGCTCGCCGACGATGTTCTCCGCGCAGGCGACCTGGTCGGGGAACACCGTGGCCAGCAGGTCCTCGCTCTTCATGCGCTGCAATTGCGGCGCCACCTTGCTGCCGCCGATGAAGCGCGGCAGCGCCAGCGCGGTGGTCGCCGCCCAGCGCCAGCGCACCGGGAACAGCGGCGCGCCCAGCAGCGCCTGCACCAGCACGTCGCGCACGCTGGACGAATGCAGATACCTGGCGACGTCGATCAGCGGGAAGCTGTGGCTGGTGGACAGCGACAGCACGATCGCGTCCTCGGTGGCGGCGGCCTGCAGCTCGAAGTTGAACTTGCGGCAGAAGCGCTTGCGCAGTGCCAGCCCCCACGCCTTGTTGATGCGGCTGCCGAGCGGCGCGTGGATCACCAGTTGGGTGCCGCCGGATTCGTCGAAGAAGCGCTCCATCGCCAGCACGCGCTGCGTCGGCAGCGCGCCGAGCGCGGCGCGGGCGCGCGCGAGGTACTCGACGAGCTGGCGCGCCGCGGCGGGCGCAATGCCCACCTCGTCGACCAGCCAGGCGACGGCACTCGCACCGCTCCCCTCTCCCATCGCGAGCGGGGTTGGGGGCAAGGGTTCGGCCGGAGCGGGGCCTTCTGGTGACACCGGGCGCTCACCCCTGCCCCTCTCCCGAGGTGAGCGGGGTTCATCGGCGGCTTCCGCGCTCTCCCGGAGAGGGAGGCCTTCCTCTTCCCCGGCGTTCGCGCCGGCGAGCCGTCGCTCGACCTCTTCGCGCAGGCGCGCGACGCCCGCCGACAACTCGTCGCTGCGCCCCGGCGCCTCGCCCAGCCAGAACGGAATGCTCGGCGGCATGCCGCGCGCGTCCTCGACGCGCAACCGCCCCGGCTCGATGCGCTGGATGCGGTAGGAGGCGTTGCCTAGCTGGAAGATGTCGCCGGCGGAGCTCTCGACGGCGAAGTCCTCGTTGACGCTGCCGATCACCTGCGCCTGCGGCTCCAGCAGCACCGCGTAGTCGGCGGTGTCGGGAATGGTGCCGCCCGAGGTGAGCGCGGTCAGCCGCGCGCCGCGCCGGCCGCGCAGGCGGCCGTGTACCGCATCGCGATGCAGGTAGGCGGCACGTGCGCCGCGGCGGGTGCTGAAGCCCTCGGCCAGCATGCGCACTACCTCGTCGAACGCCTCGCGCGTCAGCGCGGCGTAGGGCCAGGCGCGGCAGAACGCGGCGTACAGCGCGTCCTCCTCCCACTCGCGGCAGGCGACCTCGGCGACGATCTGCTGGGCCAGCACGTCGAGTGGACACAGCGGGACGCGCAGCGCGTCCAGCTCGCCGCGGCGCACGCAGTCGAGCAGCGCGGCGCACTCGACCAGATCGTCGCGCGACTGCGGGAACAGCCGCCCCTTCGGCGTACCGCCGACCGAATGCCCGGAGCGGCCGACGCGCTGCAGGAACGCGGCGATGCCGTGCGGCGAGCCGATCTGGCACACCAGGTCGACGTCGCCGACGTCGATGCCGAGTTCGAGCGACGCGGTGGCGACCAGCACGCGCAGCTCGCCGCGCTTGAGCCGGCGCTCGGCATCGAGGCGCTGCTCGCGGGCGAGGCTGCCGTGGTGCGCCGCCACCGCCTCGTTGCCCAGGCGTTCGCCGAGATGGCGCGCGGCGCGCTCGGCCATGCGCCGCGTGTTGACGAACACCAGCGTGGTGCGATGCGCCTCGACCAGCTCGGCGAGGCGCGTGTAGACCAGCGCCCAGGCGTCGTTCGACATCACCGCTTCCAGCGGCACCGGCGGCACCTCGATGGCGAGATCGCGCCGGCGCGTGTAGCCGATGTCGACGATCTCGCAGCCCTGCGCGTCGCGGCCGTCGATGCGCGTGCCGACCAGCAGGCGCGCCATGTCCTCGACCGGCTTCTGCGTCGCCGACAGGCCGATGCGCACCAGCGGCCGCGGGCACAGCGCCTGCAGGCGCTCCAGGCTCAGCGCGAGGTGGCTGCCGCGCTTGCTGGCGGCGATCGCGTGGATCTCGTCGACGATCACCGTGCGCGTGCCGGCCAGCATGCGCCGTCCGGAATCCGAACCGAGCAGCACGTACAGCGATTCCGGCGTGGTCACCAGGACGTGCGGCGGCCGCTTGCGCATCAGCGTGCGCTCCGCCGCCGGCGTGTCGCCGGTGCGCACGGCGGTGCGGATGTCGACGTCGGGCAGGCCGAGGCGCTCCAGCTCGGCGCGGATGCCGGACAGCGGCACTTCGAGATTGAGGTGGATGTCGTTCGACAGCGCCTTCAGCGGCGACACGTACACCACCGCCGTCGCGTCCGGCAGGCCGCCCGCAAGACCTTCGCGCACCAGCGCGTCGACCGCGGCGAGGAAGGCGGCGAGGGTCTTGCCGGAGCCGGTCGGCGCGGCGATCAGCGCGTGGCGGCCGGACTGGATCGCCGGCCAGGCGCGCTCCTGCGCGGGCGTCGCGGCGCCGAAGGCGCTGCGGAACCACGCCGCGACGGCAGGATGGAAGGATTCGAGCGGCATCGTCAGGGGCCCGCGGCGGCGGCCGCGAAATCGCGGCCGCACGCATGGGACCAAGCTACGGTCGCAGCGGCCGGGATTCAAGCGCAAACGCGGCGCGCGCGAACGCCCGCCCGTTCAGGCCAGGGCGCGCAGCTCGTCCTCGCTGAAGCCGGCTTCGCGGCGCGCGTCGAGGTTGAACGGTCCCTTCAAGCCCCGGCGCATGTGCTCGCCCAGCAGCCGCTCGAACGTCGCCCGCGGCTCCAGTTCCTCGCGCGCGCAGCACCAGCGGAACCAGCGCGTGCCGGCGGCGACGTGTGCCACTTCCTCGCGCAGGATCACTTCGAGGATGGCGACGGTGGCCTCGTCGCCCGCCGCGCGCAGCCGCGCGATCATGCCCGGCGTCACGTCCAGCCCGCGCGCCTCCAGCACGCGCGGCACCAGCGCCATGCGCGCGAGGCAGGCGTGCGCGGTCTTCTCCGCCATCTCCCACAGGCCGTCGTGCGCGTCGAAATCGCCGTAGGCGTAGCCCAGTTCGGCCAGGCGCGCCGCCAGCAGCGTGTAGTGCCGCGCCTCGTCGGCGGCGACCGCGACCCAGTCGCGGTAGTAGTCCGCGGGCATGCCGCGGAACCGGTACGCCGCGTCCCAGGCCAGATTGATCGCGTTGAATTCGATGTGCGCCACCGCGTGCACCAGCGCGGCGCGCCCATCGGCCGTGCCGAGCCCGCGCCGCGGCAACAGCCGCGGCTCGACCAGCCGCGGCTGTTGCGGCCGCCCCGGCGCGCCGATCGGCCGCGGCGGCGGGGCGTCGTCGGCAATCTGCAGCGCTCCGTCCGCGAACGCCGCGGCCGCCTCGCGCGTCAGCGCGGCCTTTTCGGCGGGATCGCGGCAATCGAGGCAACGCCGGGCAGCGTCGAAGAGGTCGGTCGTATCGGCCATCGCTCATTCACCGGATAGGAGCTTGTGTGCTGGCGACCCGACGCGTCGTCTCGCAAGCGAGGCGCCTCACGGCGCCGCCAACCTCAGCCCAACCCTCTCCCGCCGGTGGCGGGAGAGGGAGACACGCGTAACAGTGCCCCGGAACCTCGCAGGAGCCTGCGTGCAGGCGACCTCAGGCGCTGCGCCGCTTCGTCTTCGCGTCGTCCGAGCGCAGGAATTCGAGCTGGTCGAGGTAGCCGTCCTCGACGCCGGTGACGTACTCGCCGGAGAAGCACGAGGTATCGAAGCGCTTCAGCTTCTCGTTGCCCTCGGCGACCGCGGCGACCAGGTCGTCGAGATCCTGGTAGACCAGCCAGTCGGCGCCGATCTCCGTCTGCACTTCCTCCTCGCTGCGGCCGTGCGCGACCAGCTCGCCTGCGGCGGGCATGTCGATGCCGTAGACGTTGGGGTAGCGCACCGGCGGCGCGGCCGAGGCGAAGTAGACCTGCTTGGCGCCGGCCTCGCGCGCCATCTGGATGATCTGCCGCGAGGTGGTGCCGCGCACGATCGAGTCGTCGACCAGCAGCACGGTCTTGTTGCGGAATTCCAGGCCGATCGCGTTGAGCTTGCGGCGCACCGACTTCCGGCGCTCGCCCTGCCCCGGCATGATGAAGGTGCGGCCGATGTAGCGGTTCTTGACGAAGCCTTCGCGCATCGGCACGCCGAGCTCCTGCGCGAGCGCGCTGGCGGCGGTGCGCGCGGTGTCGGGAATCGGGATCACCGCGTCGATGCCGTGTTCCGGCCGCAGCTGGCGGATCTTGGCGGCGAGCTTCTCGCCCATGCGCAGGCGCGCCTTGTACACCGACACGTCCTCGATCATCGAGTCCGGACGCGCCAGGTAGACGTACTCGAAGATGCACGGCGCGTGCACCGCGCCCTCGGCGCAGCGGCGCGCGTGCATCTGGCCGTTCTGGGTCACGAACACCGCCTCGCCGGGCGCGATGTCGCGCAGGCGGGTGAAGCCGAGGATGTCGAGCGCGACCGACTCCGACGCCACCGCGTACTCGCGGCCTTCCGGGGTGACGCGCTCGCCCAGCACCAGCGGGCGGATGCCGTGCGGATCGCGGAACGCCAGCAGCCCGTAGCCCAGCACCAGCGCGATGCAGGCGTAGCCGCCGCGGGCGCGCGCGTGCACGCCGGCGACCGCCTTGAAGATATGGTCGGGCGTCAGCGCCATGCGCTCCTGGATCTGCAGCTCGTGCGCCAGGATGTTCAGCAGGATCTCGGAGTCGGAGTCGGTGTTGGTGTGGCGGCGGTCGTCCTCGAACACCTCGCGGCGCAACTGTTCGGTGTTGATCAGGTTGCCGTTGTGCGCGAAGGCGATGCCGTACGGCGAGTTCACGTAGAACGGCTGCGCCTCGTCGACCTGCTCGGAGCCGGCGGTCGGATAGCGGCAGTGGCCGATGCCGATGTGGCCGCGCAGCTTAACCATGTTCTCCTGGCGGAACACGTCGCGCACCAGGCCATTGCCCTTGTGCAGGCGCAGCCGCGCGCCGTCGACGGTGGCGATGCCGGCGGCGTCCTGGCCGCGGTGCTGCAGCACGGTGAGCGCGTCGTAAAGCGCCGGCGCTACCGCGTTGCCGCCGACGATGCCGATGATTCCGCACATGGTTTGGGTGCCTTCAGGTCTGCTGCGCCGCCGCCGGGCCCTGCGGCGCCTGCAGCTGAGATGGGGGGCGATGCGGCGCGGGCAAGCCCCGTGCGCCGTATTGCAGGTATTTGTTCACGTCCGCCGGCAGCCGCACCGACAGCCACGCGGCGGCCTGCTCGAAGCTCGGCAGCAGTCGCGACTGCCGCCACCACGGATCGCGCGGGAACGGCGTGAAACCGAGCAGCAGCACGGCCAGCGTCACCAGCACCAGGCCGCGCGCCAGACCGAACAGCATGCCGAACAGGCGGTCGCTGCCGGACAGGCCGCTGCCCTCGACCAGCTTGCGCACCAGGAAGCCGAGCAGCGCGCCGGCCAGCAGCACGACGATGAAGCACAGCCCGTAGCCCAGCAGCAGGCGCACCGACGGCACCTCGACGTGGGCCGCGAACATCTGCGCGAGGCGCGGCCCGAACAGCCACGCGACCGCCGCTGCCGCCGCCCAGATCGCCAGCGCCAGCACCTCGCCGATCAGCCCGCGCCACAGCCCGAACAGCACCGACAGGGCGAGCACGCCGAGGATGATGTAGTCCGCGAAGTTCATGCGCGCGTCTCGGCCGCCTCCGTCACGGCTGGGTGACGACGATGCCCTTGAGGCCGGCCCTGGCCGCGATCTGGTCGCGCAGCGTCTCCGCGCCGCTGCGCTGCGCCTGCGGTCCGGCCCGCACGCGCCACAGCTTGCCGCCGCCCGAAGCGACGTCGTCGACGAAAGCATCGAAGCCGGCCGTGCGCAGGCGGTCGCGCAGCTTCAGCGCCTCCTCCTGGGTGGCGAACGCGCCGAGCTGGACCGCCCAGGCGCCGGCGCGGTTCGCCGGCAGCGCCGTGGCCGGCGCATCTGCCGTCTGTCCGACGGCGGAAGCGACCAGCGTCGCCGGCACCTTCGGTTCGGCGCTCTTGAACTTGAGGCGCGCGGCCTCGGCCGCGGCGCGGCCGGCGAACGGGCCGAGGCTGACGCGGGTGGCGGCCTTGCCGTTCACCACGGCAGCCTCGCTGTGCGCCGGCAGGCCGAGCTTGCGCGCGCTGGCCAGCAGCGCCTCGACGTTGGCGCGGTCGCCGTAGACGCCGAGGTTCACTGCATAGCGGCCCTCGGCGGCGGCGCCCGGCGCGACCGACGCGGGCTGCGGCGCCTTGGCGGCGGGCGCGGGCCTGGGTGTTTCCGCACGGGGTGCCGTGACCACCATCGGGTTCGGCGGCGGCGCGGGCTCCGCGGCGGGCGCCGGCGCGGCGTCGTTCTCGGGATGCACGTCGGCCGGCTTGCGGCTGGGCAGATCGAGCGTGGTCACCTTGTCGGCGCCGGCGGTGGGCGCACCGGCGGCCGGCACGGCCGCGGCGGGCGCGCTGGCCGCGGGCGCCGGCACGGCCTCCGGCGCGACGCCGAGCGTGCGGCTCTGCAGCTCGCGATCGGGCGCCGGCGGGATGTCCAGGCTGACCGTGGCGTCCTGGTTCGCGCTCTTCGGCGGCTCGCCGGAGAAGAACATCGGCACGAAGATGATCGCCAGCGCGATCAACACGGCGGCGCCCAGCAGGCGCTGTTTCAGGGCAGGCTCCATCGGGTGGCCTCGCTGCGATCGACGCGGAATTATACGCGCGCGCGGGGCCGCGCCGCCGCCGCCTCGGCCGACCGCAGCGCCGCGGCGGCGACGTAGAACGAGCCGAAGGCGAGGATGCGGTCGCCGGGCTGCGCCTGCGCGCGCGCCGCGGCCAGCGCGCCGGCCATGTCCGCGTGCAGGCTGAACGACGCGGCGGGCAGCCCCGCGGCGAACCGTTCGGCCAGCGCCGGTGCCGGCAGGCCACGTGGGGTTTCCGCCTCCAGCCCGCCGAGGTGCCAGTGCGCGATGCGCGCGCCCAGCGCGGCGGCGACGCCGGCGACGTCCTTGTCGGACAGCGCGCCGTACGCCGCCAGCACCCGCCCGCGCGGCGGATGCGCGTCCAGCCAGGCAGCCAGTTCCGTGGCCGCCTGCGGATTGTGGGCGACGTCCACGACCAGCTCGGGGTCGCCGCCGAGATGCTCCAGGCGGCCGCGCACGCGCGCCGCCGCCACGCCCTGCGCCAGCGCGCGCGTGTCCCAGCCGAGGCGGTCGCGCAGCGCATACAGTGCGGAGATCGCCGCCGCGGCGTTGGCGATCTGGCTGGGCGCCTGCAGCACGGGCGCGGGCAGGTCCGCATGCGGCGGCCACCCCGCCGCGTCGCCGCCGGCATCCTCGCGCCAGCCGGTCCAGCGCCAGCCGCCGGCATGCAGCCGCGCGTCGAAATCCCGCCCCGCGCGCAAGACGCGCGCGCCGCACCGCGCCGCCGCCTCCAGCAGGCCGTGCGGCGGGTCGGCCTCGCCGATCACCGCCGGCCGACCGGCGCGGAAAATGCCGGCCTTCTCGCGGCCGATGCTGTCGCGGTCGGCGCCCAGCCAGTCCATGTGGTCGAGGCCGATGGTGGTGACGATCGCGGCGTCGGCGTCGACGATGTTGACCGCGTCGAGCCGGCCGCCCAGCCCGACCTCCAGCAGCGCGACGTCCAGCGCCGCGCGCGCGAACAGGTCCAGCGCCGCCAGCGTGCCGTACTCGAAGTAGGTCAGCGGGATCTCGCCGCGCGCGGCCTCGATGCGCTCGAACGCGGCGACCAGCGCCGCATCGTCGGCATCGGCGCCGTCGATGCGCACGCGCTCGTTGTAGCGCAGCAGGTGCGGCGAGGTGTAGGCGCCGACGCGCTTGCCGGCCGCGGCCAGCATCGCTTCGAGGAAGGCGACCGTCGAGCCCTTGCCGTTGGTGCCGCCGACGGTGATCGCCACCGGCGCCAGCCGCGGCGCGCCCATCCGTTCCCACACCGCGCGCACGCGCTCCAACCCCAGGTCCACGCCGCGCGCGTGCACGCGCTGCTGGTGGTCCAGCCACTGTTCGAGGGTGCGGGTCATCGGCTCATGCGGGGATGGCAATCGGGGCGCGATGGTGGGGGTGCGCGCGGGGATTCGCAATCCCCGACCCAAAGGCTGCGCGGCATGTTGTCTGCGCGGCCGGGCGACACGTGCGCAATTGCTCCGGACTGGCCCACCACGCCCGAGCCTCGGGGGCCGCCAGGAGGGCGGCCTGACGGGGCCCCTC